>NZ_JAVSMM010000009.1:0-168412 GCF_032027225.1 Aromatoleum sp.
GCGGGGTTGCGCTCACACACCGGCTATGGACGCCGCCCTGGTCGCTACGGTGGCCGGCCGGCGGTGGTCGCGCCGAATCTGCTCGAGCGTCAGTTTGCCCCGACAGCTCCGAACAAGAGCTGGGTGACCGACATCACTTACTAAGGCGTAAGTTGGTTACCGGACATTGATTATTGGTGACATGCGATAATTCAGCATGGAAAAGAGAGACGGTCGTTCGCTGTCGCATGCCACGCTCGAGGAGATGCGGATTCGAGCAGTGCAACGTGTCGAGGCCGGTGAGTCGCCGGAAGTCGTAATTAAGGCGCTGGGGTTTTCTCGCGCCCGTATTTACGAATGGTTGGCGTTGTACCGGGAAGGTGGGCTCGATGCCTTGAGGGCGAAGCCAGTGCCTGGTGCGGCGCCCAAACTGGACGGCAAGGCGCTGGATTGGCTGTACCGCACGATTACGCTGTCCAACCCCCAGCAGTTCAAATTCGAATTCGCCCTGTGGACGCGCGCGATGGTGCGTGAGCTCATCCGCAAGCAGTTCAAGGTGGCGCTCTCGGAGGTCAGCGTCGGTCGATTGCTGCGCAAGCTGGGCTTGTCGCCGCAGCGTCCCTTGATGCGTGCCTACCAACGCGATCCGGAACTCGTCGCCGATTGGATCAAGAACGAGTTTCCGCGCATTCGCGCAGAAGCGAAGGCGGCCGGCGCGGAGATCTTTTTTGGCGACGAAGCCGCGGTACGCTCGGACTACCACAGCGGCACGACCTGGGCGCCGGTGGGGGCCACCCCGGTCATCAAGACAACGGGCGCACGGTTCAAGGTGAACCTGATCTCGGCGATCAGTCCCAAGGGGCAGCTGCGCTTCATGTGCAATAAAGGCAACGTCACCGCCGACGTGTTCATTGAATTCCTGAAACGGCTCGTCCAGGGCAGCACCAAGCCGATTTTCCTGATCGTCGATGGTCATCCGGTGCATCGCAGCGCCAAGGTCAGGAAATTCGTTGAGGGACTTGAGGGCAAGCTGCGCTTGTTCCGTCTGCCGGCCTATTCGCCCGATCTGAATCCCGACGAGCACGTCTGGGCGCATCTGAAGGGACACAAAATGGGCCGCAGCATCATCAATGGACCTGACCAAATGAAAAAACTCGCAATCCGGTTTCTGCGCTCTCTGCAGAAAATGCCGGACCTCGTTCGCGCGTTCTTCAGGCACCCTAGCACCCGCTATGCGGCCGAATAACATATCCGGTAACCAACTTACGCATTAGTACATCCGGACCCACGAGGGCTGGCTGTACCTGTGCGCGGTGCTCGATCTGTTCTCCCGTCAGGTTGTCGGTTGGTCGATGGGTGAGCGGATGACCAAGGAGTTGGCGTTGAACGCCTTGCTGATGGCAGTGTGGCGTCGCAAACCCACCGAGGAGGTGGTGGTGCATTCGGATCAGGGCAGCCAATTCAGCAGCCACGACTGGCAAGACTTCCTGAAGGCGCACCGGCTGGTGCCAAGCATGAGCCGACGCGGCAACTGCCACGACAACGCGGTGGCGGAAAGCTTCTTTCAGCTACTCAAGCGCGAGCGGATCAAGCGAAAGATCTACACGGATCGGGCGCAGGCGCGCTCGGATGTGTTCGATTACATCGAGCTCTTCTACAACCCACGACGACGCCACGGTTTCACCAACCAGCTCTCGCCGGTAGAGTTCGAGCGGCAGTGTTTTTTGAAGAACGGGACCGTCTAGGAAACCCGGGGCGATTCAGTCTCGCGTTCCAAACCTCAGCGGCGACGCCTTTCAGTAAGCGTCAATCGACGCAGCGCGTTCAGCTGAACGTTCAAACTGAACGTTCAACTCCTGCAAGCGCCATTGCGGATTCACCCGCATTTTCACACTGATATCTTTTCAACTCAGTAACTTGCGCGAACTGGCACGCATCTCGCTTAGACGCATCATGAGACCGCTTACGATGCGTTGCTGATTAGGAAAATCATGAAATCCGCTTTCTTCACCCTGTGCTTCTCCGTGCTGACATTATTGCCTTTCGGCGTTTCCGCGAATGGGCCGGCTCCTGATCAATTGATCACCAAGCTGTGTGACGAGGTCGTGGACATTCTTCGGAGCAATAAGCCGGCGCGCGGTGGTGATACGGCCGGCACGGTGCGTTTGGTGCAGGAGGCGGTCCTGCCGCATTTCAATTTCCGGCGGATGACGATGCTTGCGGTCGGGCGCGATTGGCGCGCAGCGACGCCCGAACAGCAGAAGCGGCTGACCGATGCTTTCTACGGAATGCTGACGCGGACGTATTCGAACGCGCTGACGCAGTATCGGGATCAGACGGTTTCGGTGCGTCCGCTGCGCCTTGATCCCGCCGAGAAGAGCGCACGAGTTCAGACGGAAATTCACCAGCCGGGCGGTCAGCCGGTATCCGTCGATTACGTTCTCGAACTGCGCCCCGACGGCTGGAAGATTTTCGACATCGTCGTCGCCGGCGTCAGTCTGGTGACGAACTACCGCGGGACTTTCGCGCGCGAAATCAGTCTCGGGGGAATAGACGGTCTGATCAAGTCACTGGAGACGAAGGAACGCCAGTTTGCCCAGACGACGCAGTCCTGAGCGCTGAACGATTATTCGTTCTTCGGTCCAGCGGGCATGTCGCGCAATCAGCGCCGCGCCGACGTTCAGATAATTAGAGTGCCGCGATAATCATCTTCGAAAATAGCAATCAAAATCAGAAACAGAATCCCATTTTTCCCATATCGCTGAAAGAGCCAATTCCGAAATTCGATCGGATTGAGCATCGTTTTTGATCGAGAGTTCGCCTTGTCTGGCGCGTTCTCGATCAATTTTTTTTGCCTGAAAATAAGAACTCGCCCGTAATTCCTCGTCGATATGATGGGAATATTTAAATTTGCGCAAACTAACATAAATCAAGTTTTGCATTCATCTCGATGCCTAGACTGAATCTCGATGCAATTGAAACGCATCCGGCACATTTGAAGCATGGCAATTACCCACTAATTCAGGAGATGAAAATGCAGAAACAAATCCGGAACATCGTTATCGGTCTGGTCGCCGCTCTCGGGACCTCGCTCGCCGTCGCCGACTCCGCGCCGAATACTGCAAATGGCGCCAGGAGCACCCACGCCGCGTCCGCTTCAAGCACCGCGCAGCAAGGCCTTTCCACGGCGGACTGGCGCTATGTCGGCGGCGAGCCGGGATGGATTCACGAGGTCGGGCAGGCTGGCAGCCGGAGCGGAAAGACCCGGGCCGAAGTGCAAAAGGAACTCGTTGAATATCGAAACAATCCGGGCGCGCAATTGCGTCATCTGAGCCTTTACATCCGCGGGTGATCGACTGAATCGATCGCGCTTTTTTTAGATGCGCCTCCTGTTCGAGGCGCGTTCACCGTCATTGAATCAGGAGCATCAAATGTCGTTTGCGGTAAAAGGCAACATCACCTGGGTCGGCAAGCAGGATTGGGAACTGCGCGAATTCCACGGCTCGGAATATTCGACGCACAAAGGCTCGAGCTATAACAGCTATCTCGTCCGCGAGGAAAAGGTCGCGCTGATCGACACCGTCTGGACCCCGTATGCGCAGGAATTCGTCGACAATCTCGAGAAGGAAATCGACCTCCACAAGATCGATTACATCATCGCGAACCACGCCGAAAGCGATCACAGCGGGGCGCTGCCGGCATTGCTCGCGAGAATTCCGGGCACGCCAATCTACTGCACGGAAAACGGAGTCAAATCCCTGAAGGGGCACTATCACAAGAACTGGAATTTCCAGATCGTCAAGACCGGGGACACGCTCGATCTCGGCAACGGCAAGCAGCTGGTCTTTGTCGAAGCACCGATGCTGCACTGGCCGGACAGCATGATGACTTACCTCGCCGGCGAAGCGGTGCTGTTCAGCAATGACGCGTTCGGTCAACACTACGCCAGCGAACAGATGTTCAACGATCTCGTCGATCAAGAGGAATTGCGCGCCGAGTGCCTCAAGTACTACGCGAACATCCTCACGCCGTTCAGCTCCCGCGTGACCGCGAAGATTCACGAAGTCCTGTCGTTCAATCTGCCGCTCGAGATGATCTGCACCGCGCACGGAATCATCTGGCGCGACAACCCGGCGCAGATCGTCGAGCAATATCTCGCGTGGGCGGACGACTACCAGGAAAACCAGATCACGCTGGTCTACGACTCGATGTGGAACGGCACGCGCCATATGGCCGAGGCGATCACGAAGGGCATCCGCCAGGAGGACCCGGCTGTCGAGGTGAAGATGTTCAACCTCGCGAACACCGACAAGAACGACGTGCTGACGCAGGTGTTCAAGTCGAAGGGCATTCTGGTCGGATCGCCGACGGTCAACAACGGCATGCTGCCGCAGGTTGCGGCGCTGCTGGAGGAACTGCGCGGTCTGCGCTTCCGCGGTAAACATGCAGCACCGTTCGGCGCACACGGCTGGGCCGGCGGCGCGGTGGATCG
Organism: Aromatoleum sp.; assembly: GCF_032027225.1. GTDB lineage: Bacteria > Pseudomonadota > Gammaproteobacteria > Burkholderiales > Rhodocyclaceae > Aromatoleum. Next base: position 4,472 of record NZ_JAVSMM010000009.1, read on the forward strand.
GATCGGACAGCGGCTCGAGGAAGCAGGCTTCGCCGTCAGCGGCGGAATCGAGGCACTGTGGAAACCGACCGACGGCGCGCTGGAAGAATGCCTCGCATTCGGCCGCGACATTGCGCGGCAGTGGCGCGGCGAGTGGGAGCCGGCGGAAGCCGCGGCACCGGAACAAGCGTCGTCGATCAAGCGGTCTTCGGCGCCGAAGCGCAAGGACGCGAAACCCACTGCGGCACCCGCAAAGACCCCGCTCGCCGCAGCCGTCGAAGAAGGATCGATGCGTTGCAGGACCTGCGGCTGGATCTACGATCCGGCGAAGGGCGAAGCGGGGCAGGGCGTGCACGCCGGCACGCCGTGGTCGGAAGTGCCGGAGACTTTCCTGTGCCCCGAGTGCCTGCTCGGCAAGTCGGAATTCGACCCGTTGAACACGCATGGGAGCGTCGCCAGCCAAGTGTCCGCGGACCGCGACCTGCAACCCGCGCCGGTCGTGATCGTCGGTGGCGGCAGCGCGGCGTACCAGCTGGTCCGCGCGTTCCGTGCCCAGGATGCGGACACGCCGGTGCTCGTGATCACCGCCGACGCGGGCTCGGACTATCCGAAGCCGCAGCTGGTCCACGGTTTCAGCCGCAAGCTCGGCCCGTCGGATCTCGTGCAGCGCACGCCCGAGCAGATCGCGCGCGAGTTCAACATCACGATCCTCGCGCACACCCAAGTCGACGCGATCGATCCGGACAACAAGACAATCAGCTTCGACGATGAAGTGCGGCCATACCGCGATCTCGTCCTCGCGCTCGGCGCCGATCCGTGGATTCCACCGCTGCAGGGGAGCGCGGCGGGGCGGGTGATCACGCTGAACAACCTCGCGGATTACGAACGGTATCTGGAACAGCTCGCGCAGGGCGAGCGCGTACTCGTGATCGGCGCGGGCCTCACCGGCACCGAAGTCGCACTCGACCTCGCCGAAAGCGGGCTGCAGGTGCGCCTCACCGACGTCGCGCCGCGCACCCTCGCGAAGCTGCTGCCCGACTTCGTCAGCCGCGAGCTCGAAACCCGGCTCGCGCAGAAGGGATGCCAGCTACACCTCGGCGACAGCATCGCGCGGATCGACTCGAGCGATGGCGGCATCGTCGTGCAGCTTTCCAATGGAGAAAGCTTCGAAGTGGATACGGTGGTCGCGACAGCCGGATTGCGGCCGCGGATCGAACTCGCGCGCGACGCCGGCCTGGACGTGAACCGCGGCATCAAGGTGAATCCGCAGCTGCGGACGAGCGACCCGCATATCTACGCGCTCGGCGACTGCGCCGAGATCGAAGGCATGGTGCTGCCATTCATGCATCCCTTGTCGCTGTCGGCGCAGGCGTTGGCCAAGACTCTCGCCGGCGACACTACGGCGCTTCGTCTGCCCGCGATGCCGACGCTGGTGAAGACTCCCGCGCTCCCGATCCAGCTTGCGGGCGTCACGGTCGCGGACGGCCTGCAGTGGGCGGTCGATGCCGACGAAACGGGCCTCACCGGCAAGGCGCACGACGACGACGGCCGGCTGGTCGGATACGTCGTGACCGGGCAGCACGTCGGCAAGGGGATGGCGCTGCTGCAGCAACTGCCGGCGCTGCTCTGAGCCGGACCGTCGGCCGGAAGGTCGACGGCAATCGAGCCCGGCAGCCGAGCGATGGTGGCCGGGCTCGCGTCGCCGCGATGGAAGTCGCGGCGACGCCTTCACCTCCGGCCGCATCGAGGCCGAACCGTCGCACTCGCGACGTCCACCACCGCCTTCCCGATCCACTTGTTTTAGAGCAAGGCAGCCCGATGTCGGTCCGCCGACAATGATTCCGTAGTCGCGAGTAGGGAGAATCCGATTCGCGGTGAACGGAATTCGAAAACCGGCGGAGGATTGAGGCGATGAAGAAGATTAAGCTCGCGTACCTCGGGCTCATCGTGCTGCTCAGCTTGCTATGGTGGGTCGCCGACCCGCTGTTGCCGAACGGCTACGAATATTTCGCTTTGCGCAAGCTGGCGATCAACTACACCGGCATCATCGGCATCGGCGTGATGAGCGTTGGCATGATGCTCGCGCTGCGGCCAGTGCTGGTGGAGCCAGCGCTCGGCGGGCTGGACAAGACTTATCGGCTGCACAAGTGGCTCGGAATCACGGGACTGGTGATGTCCGTCATCCACTGGCTGTGGGCACAGGGCACGAAGTGGGCCGTGGGCTGGGGCTGGCTGGTGAAGCCCAAACGCGTGCCCGCCCCGGCCCAAACCGATCCCATCCTGAGCTTCTTCGAGCAGCAGCGCGGGCTGGCGGAGTCGATCGGGGAGTGGGCCTTCTACGCTGCCGTCGTGCTGATCGTGCTCGCGCTCACAAAGCGCTTCCCCTACCGGCTCTTCTTCAAAACCCATCGGCTGCTGGCGATCGTCTATCTGTTCCTCGTCGTCCACTCGGTGATGCTGATGCCCTTCGACTTCTGGGGGCATGCGGTCGGGCCGGTCATGGTCTTGCTGATGGTCGGCGGCACGGTCGGAGCGGCGGTGTCCTTGTCAGGCCGTCTCGGCCGTCGCCGCCGGGCAGTCGGCGAGATCGACGAGCTGGTGCGTTTCCCGGACAACCGGGTGCTGAAGGTCGGCATCCGCTTCGAGGACCGTTGGGCCGGGCATCAGGCGGGCCAGTTCGCTTTCGTCACCTTCGATTCGGCCGAGGGCGCACATCCCTTCACGATCTCGTCGGGATGGGCCGACGACGGCCGGCTGTTCTTCCTGATCAAGGGCATCGGCGACTACACGGCGCGTCTCCCGGACCTGCTGCAGATCGGCGATCTCGTCGTCGTCGAAGGCCCGTATGGGCGGTTCGATTTCACAAGCGGCAAGACACGGCAGATCTGGGTCGGCGGCGGGATCGGCATCACGCCCTTCATCGCGCGGATGAAGGCGCTGGCCGCCAAAGCGGACGGCCGCAACGTGGATCTCTTCTACAGCACCGCGGAACCCGACGAGGAGTTCATCGGCCGCCTGACGCGCGACGCCGAGGCCGCGGGCGTCAACCTGCATGTGCTGGTGTCGAGCCGCGACGGGCGGCTGGACGTGAAGCGCATCTGCAATACGGTGCCGCAATGGTCGGAGGCGGACATCTGGTTCTGCGGGCCGGCACGCTTCGGCCAGGCCTTGCGGGAGGGCTTCACCGCCAGGAGTTTCTCACCGGACAACTTCCATCAGGAGCTGTTCGACATGCGATGAGCCGATGAGTCCCGCGGGATGGACGGAATCCGGCGGCTGCCGCGCGCCGTCCTCGAACGCTCACATCTGATTGAGCCGCTTCCACAAGGTCGTGCGCGACATCCCGAGGCGGCGCGCCGCTTCCGCACGGTTTCCGCCCGACTCGGCGAGTACGCGCAGGATTTCCCTGCGCTCGTCTCCCTCGGTCGCGGGCGGCGTGTAGTAGCGCGTCACCGGACGCGGCGCCGTCCTGCGGTCCGGCGTCGCGATCGTTGCCTCCGGAGGCAGATGTTCCGGCAGGATCAACGGGCCGTCGGAGTTCACGACCGCGTATTCGAGCGAGTTGAAGAGCTGGCGCACGTTGCCCGGCCACGAGAACGACTCCATTTCGGAGATCGTCTGGGGCGACAGGCGCAGGTCCGGGCGGCGGTAGCGTTCGGCCAGCTCGTGCAGCAGCGTGCTCGCGAGCAGCGCGATGTCCTCGCGACGCTCGCGCAAGGCCGGCACGTGCAGCGGCAGCACGTGGAGGCGGTAATACAGATCCTCGCGGAACTCGCCGCGGGCGACCATGCCGGCGAGGTCGCGGTGCGTGGCCGCGACGACGCGCACGTCGACCTTGCGCGGCAGGTTTTCGCCGACGCGCACGATCTCGCGTTCCTGCAGCACGCGCAGCAGCTTCGTCTGCGTCGCGGGCGAAATTTCGCCGATCTCGTCGAGCAGCAGCGTGCCCCCGTTGGCCGCCTCGAAGCGCCCTGGCCGTGCCGCGGTCGCGCCCGAAAACGCGCCTTTCGCGTGACCGAACAGCTCGGTTTCCAGCAGGTTCTCAGGCAGCGACGCGCAGTGCACCGCGATGTACGGACCTTTCGCACGCGTGGAGTTGTCGTGCACCGCGCGGGCGACGAGTTCCTTGCCGACGCCGCTCTCGCCGGTGACGAGCACGTTCGCCTCGCTCGCGGCGACGCGCAGCACCTTCTGGTAGAAATCCTGCATCGCACGGCTGCGGCCCGTCAGTCCGCCGAGCTGCCAGCGGTCGCGCACTTCGGCTTCGAGTTCGACCTCACGCGAGCGGTCGCGCAGGATGATCGCGCAGTAAAGGCCGGCGTCATTTTCGGGCAGCAGCATCGCCCACATGCGCAGCGGCACGTCCCGGCCCTCCGGGGACTTCAGCACGATGTCCTGGATCTTGCCGGCTTCGCCCTTTTCCGGCGTCAGCGAGCAGGACCCGCGCGCCACGCACGCGCGCGCGCAGGGTGTTCCGGAAAAGAGCGTCGGGCACAGCTCGTCGGCGACGCGCTGGGAATCGACCCCGATCATCCGCGCCGCCGCACTGTTGATTTCGAGCACGCGGCGGGCGGCGTCGAGAAACATCACGCCTTCCTCGAGACTGTCGAGAAACACCCTTAGCGTCGTCAAAGACGGCATCCACACTCCCCCTAGCATTCAGATGGAACGTCCGCAGTGAACGTTCAGTGACCATTCGAAACTTATTTGAACAGCCGCGAGCCGATCCAAAAATGATGGACATCAAGCGATTGAAGGCAGAGGCAGCGCGCCGAGCCTTGGAAAACAGAGCCCGTTGGCATCGTGAACGGGGCGGCTTGCCCGCATGGCATGGCCGCTTTCTCGACTCACCGCGGCGTGTCTGCTGGATGGTGAACGCTGTTCCGCCCCCGGGGATGCGCTCGGAAACATCACGAGGTCCAGCAGTCGCGCGTAGCAAGCCGACCCGGCGGCCACATGCTCCTTCAGCCGTTCAACGAGCGCGTAGTCGTCGAGACGATTTCGAATCGCCGTCGATCGGGAACATCTGGCCGGAGATGGTGCGGGCATGCGAACCGGCAAGGAAGACGGCCAACGCGGCGATCGCGAGACCGATTCCGCTCGCGCCGGCGGTGATGAGGACGCGTTGGGTCATGGTCATATTCCTGTGATATCCGATGTAGCCGACTATCCTGAGGGTGACTATTTGATGCCCGGCCTGGACGGCAACATGGTCATCTACGACAACATCGCCGCCTGCACGCCTGCACGCCTGCACGCCTGCCGACCATCGAGGCGTCGGATCACGATCGGTTCCGCTTCGCAGATGGCTGCTGGTGACACAACTGCCTGTTCCACCCCCCGTTCAGATTGAACGTCCACGATGAACGTTCAGTGGCAATTCGAAACTTGATTCAACAGCCCCGAGCGGATCCAAAAGCGAAGAGCATCAAGCGGTTAGAGAAGATGGCATGGGGCTCGCTGTGTGAAGGTGGGGGGACGCACCGTCCCGACGAAAACCGCATGGACAGGAGACTTCACCGTGCAAGCAATCGCCTGGCAAATATCGCTGGTGCTCATGGCGTTCGTGGCGTTCGGATTCGCGTTCGTCGCGATCCGCTCCGGGCGCCGCGAGGACGACTACGCACCGCTGCAAAAGCGGGCCTATCGCCTGCGTACGCGACTGTTCTGGGTCGTGGTGCTGGCCTTCGGGCCGGCGATGATCTACACGCTGTTCGAGCTTCCGTACGGCGCAAGCCGCGCCTCGCCGGGGTCCGGCCCGGCGCAGGTCGTCGAGGCCACCGGCCACCAGTGGCGCTGGGAGCTGAGCCGGGACCGCGTCGCGGCCGGGCAGCCGGTCGAATTCCGCGTCACCAGCGCCGACGTCAATCACAGCTTCGGCATCTACGACGCTGACCTCCGCCTGGTCGCGCAGACGCAGGCGATGCCCGGCTACACCAACACGCTGCGCCACACGTTCGGCGAAGAGGGGACGTACCGGATCCTCTGCATGGAGTACTGCGGCCTCGCACACCACAACATGCTGGCCGAGATCCACGTCGGCGGCGAATGAGGGAGGAGACGAACGTGGCGACCTACACTTACGAACACAGCCCCGATCACGGGGCGAAGGCTGGCGTGCTGGCCTATCTGGTGACATCCGCGGTCGTGCTGCTGCTGATGATGACCTTCGGCCTGCTGATGCGGCTCGAACAGGCGCAGTGGATCTCGATCGGCGCGCTGCGCTTCTACGAACTGCTGACGCTGCACGGCGCCGGCATGGTCGGCATCGCGGCGATCGCCGGCGCGGCGATCATGTGGCACTTCCTGCGCCAGTACGTCGACCTGTCACCGCGCATCTTCGTCGCGAACCTGGTGCTGTTTCTGGCTGGGGTCGGGATGGTCCTCGCCAGCGTGCTGCTCGGGCATTTCCATGGCGGCTGGACTTTCCTGTATCCGCTGCCCGGAAAGTCGATGGGAACGTGGACGCCCGGGGCAGCCGCGCTCTTCATGGGCGGGATGCTCGTGATCGGCGTCGGCTTCGTGCTGCTTCACCTCGACATCGCGCGCGCGATCGTCGCCCGCTACGGCAACTTCGCGCGCGCACTCGGCTGGCCGCAGCTCTTCGGCCACGACGACGGCAAGGCGCCGCCGCCGACCGTGGTCGCGAGCACGATGGTCACGATCGTCAACCTCGTCGGCCTCGTCGTCGGCGCGAGCATCCTGACGATGATGCTGGTGAACCTCTACGTGCCCAGCTTCGACATCGATCCGCTGCTCGCCAAGGGGATGATTTACTTCTTCGGCCACGTCTTCATCAACGCGACGATCTACATGGCGGTGATCGCGGTCTACGAGATCCTGCCGCGTTACACGCAGCGGCCGTGGAAGTCGAACAAGGTGTTCCTCGCGTCCTGGACCGCGTCGACGCTGATGGTGATGTTCATCTTCCCGCACCACCTGCTGATGGACTTCGCGTTTCCGACCTGGATGCTGGTGATGGGCCACATCATCGGTTATCTCAACACCGTGCCGATCCTCATCGTCACCGGCTACGGTGCGCTGATGATCGTCTATCGCTCGGGCATCCGCTGGGACATGGCATCGAAGCTGCTCTTCCTGTCGCTGTTCGGCTGGGCGGCGGGGGCGATGCCGGCCTTCATCGACGGGACGATCACCGTCAATTACGTCATGCACAACACGCTGTGGGTGCCCGGGCACTTCCACACCTACCTGCTGCTCGGCATGGTGACGATGGTGTTCGGCTTCATGTATTACCTCGGCAAGCCGGACCACGAGGCCGACGATCGCCTGATCGACCGCATCGCGTTCTGGCTCTTCACGTCGTCGGTGCTCGGCTTCACGATGAGCTTCCTGTATTCCGGCAAGGAAAGCGTCGCGCGCCGCTACGCGGTGCATCTGCCCGAATGGGTGCCGTACGACCGCATCGCGTCGGTGTTCGCGGCGCTGGTCATCGCGTCGTCGCTGCTCTTCGTCGTGCGCTTCTTCTCGCGCATCGGGCTCGCGCGGCGCGACTATCAGCGCGCACCCGTCGCGGGCAGCGCGCTCGTCTGAAGCCCGCAATGAGCACGCTCGTCCGCGGCCTCGTCTCGACGGCACTCGTCGTCGCGTGCGGGACCGCGGCGTTCTGGTGGGGCACCGACGGCTTCAGCGCGTACACCGCCGAAGCCGCGCGGCGGGCAGATATCCTGCGCTCGCCGCGACCCGTGCCGACGGTCGTGCTCGAAGATCAGGACGGGCGGCGCTTCAGCCTGGAGGATTACCGCGGACGGCTGCTCGCGGTCGAGTTCATCTACACCCGCTGCATGACGGTCTGCCGCAGCCTGGGCCTCGCGTTCCGACAGATCCGCGAAGCCGTCCCGCCCGAGGCGCTGGAACGCGACTTCGCGTTGCTCAGCATCAGCTTCGACCCGGAGCGCGACGACCCGGCGAGCCTCAAGGCGTATGGCCGCAACTTCGGCGCCGACGGCGAGCACTGGCGGCTCGCGCGCGTGCGCGACGCGGGCGAACTCGCGGCGCTGCTCGCCGCCTTCGGCGTCGTCGTGATATCCGACCGCTTCGGCGGCTTCGAGCACAACGCGGCGATCCATCTCGTCGGCCGCGACGGGCGACTCGTGGAAATCAGCGATCTCGACGAGCCGCTCGCCTTCGCGGGCAAGGTGCGGGAGAAGCTGTGATGCCGGCGCGCGGCTGTCGCCGGCACCTGGCGTGGGCAGCCGGCGTGCTGTATCTGCTGCTCGCGACGCCACCCGCGCGTGCGTGGCTCGAAGCGACGATGAGCGCCCACATGCTGGCGCAGATCCCGCTCCTCGCCGCGCTCGGTTTCGTCGCGTGCCGCCTGCTGCCCGAACGCACGCAGGACGCGCTGCTCGACCGCGCCGGCGGCATCGTCCCGTGCGTGCTGCTCGCGACTTTCGCGTCGAGCTACTGGATGCTGCCGCGCGCGCTCGACGAGGCGCTCGCGCGCGGAGCCGTCGAAGCGGCGAAGTTCGTCAGCCTGCCGGTCCTCGTCGGCCTGCCGCTCGCGCTCGCGTGGCGACGGCTCGGCACGCTCGGCCGCGGCTTCGTGTGGACGAACTTCTTCAGCATGCTCGCCGTCCTCGGCTGGCTCTACATCGCCGCGCCGGTGCGGGTGTGCAACAGCTATCTCGTCGATCAGCAGGAGAGCACCGGCTGGCTGATGGTCTGGATCGCGGTGCTGATGTTCGTCGGCTGGCTCGGCTCGCTGTTCGTCGGCGGAAAAGGCAACCCGGCCTCGTTGCAGAGCTCATCATCCGAGCGCGACGCGGTCGACACGGAACCGACCGGGCAAGCGGGCGGAACGTGAGTGCGTACAGGTCGCCTCCGCGACCGACGGGAGGCGGGCAGGGCGCACGATCGCCAGCTTTTCCCCCTTCCCGTGACCGTCCGCCGCCCCTTACTTCTTGAACAGCTCGTCGAGCGGGTTCGCCCTCTTCTCCTGACTCGCCGAGGCCCTGCGGCCGGAGAATTCCTCCTCGACGTTGTCGCGGTAGTAGCTCCACGCCGAGCCGGAACTCGACAGCCGGCGCCAGATTTCTTCCCCGACGCCGCTGTAGTCGATCCGGCTTCCGTCGTCGAGCTCGACCCTCAGCGTGCGCTGGCCCGCGTCGTACCCGATCGCGCGGAGCTTGCCCGAACTGATGCGTTTCATTTCCATCGCCAACTCCCGGTCTTGTCCATCGTCCTCGTGCGGCTGGTGCTGCGCCCGAAAGTTTAGGCCGGCTTTCGGTAATTTTATTGACCGTCTCGACGACCCGACCCTACAATCCTTCCACAATTGTCGAAGAGTGGAAGAATGAATCAGAAAGCCGCGCTTGCCGTGTTCGAGAGCCTGTCGTCGGGCGTGCGTCTCGACGTGTTCCGGCTGCTCGTGAAGGCGGGGCCCCCGGGACTCGTCGCGGGGGAGATCGCGGCCGCGCTCGACATCGCGCCCAGCAGCCTGTCGTTTCACCTGCGCACGCTGACGCAGTCCGGGCTCCTCGACGTCGAGCAGGAAGGGCGCTTTCAGCGCTATCGCGCGAGCCTCGGGCTGATGGCGGAAGTGATCGGCTTCCTGACCGAGAACTGCTGCAGCGGTCTGCCCGAAGGTTGCTCCGGCAGTCGAGGCGTCGCCGCGCGACTCCCCGGCTGCAAAGAACCGGCCCACGCCGCGGCGACGACCGAACGATGAACGTGCTCTTCCTCTGCACCGGCAACTCGTGCCGCTCGATTCTCGCCGAGGCGACTTTCAATGCGCTCGCGCCGGAAGACATGCGGGCGATGAGCGCCGGCAGCCATCCGGCCGGCTACGTGCATCCGCGCTCGCTGGCGCTGCTCCAGCGCGAAGGCATTCCGACGGCAGGGCTGCACAGCAAGTCGTGGGGCGCGTTCCCGACCGTCCCCGATCTCGTCATCACCGTCTGCGCCAGCGCCGCGGGCGAAACCTGTCCGGTCTATCTCGGCTCGGCGCGCCGGGTGCACTGGGGGGTGGCCGATCCGGCGCAGGCGACCGGCAGCGAGGCCGAGATCGATGCCGCGTTCGAACACGCTTATCGCGTGCTGCGCACGCGTATCGAAGCGTTTCTGGCATTACCCGAAAACCTGGTCCGACACGATCCGGCCGCCTTCCAGGCGGAACTCGAACGCATCGGCCGTCTCTCCGCGTGACCCGCAATTCAACCTGAGGAAACCACCATGAAAACGATCCAGATCTTCGATCCCGCCCTGTGCTGCAGCTCCGGCGTCTGTGGCGTGGACGTCGACCAGAAACTCGTCGACGCATCGGCCGACATCGAGTGGGCGAAGAAGGAGGGCATCGCCGTCGAGCGCTTCAATCTCGCGCAACAGCCGACCGTCTTCGCCGAGACGCCCGCCGTGAAGGCCTTCCTCGAACGCTCGGGCGCCGAAGCGTTGCCGCTGGTGCTGATCGACGGCGAAGTCGCGCTCGCCGGGCGCTACCCGACCCGCGACGAATTCTCCCGCTGGGGTGCGAAGACGCTGTCGCCGCGCCCGGCGGCGAGCCAGTGCTGCGGTCACTGCTGCTGAGCGGAAGACCGGCGATGGTCTTCCTCGACGACGCACCGCGTTACCTGTTCTTCACCGGCAAGGGCGGCGTCGGCAAGACGTCGCTCGCATGCGCGACCGCGGTCAGGCTTGCCGCCGCGGATCGCAGCGTGCTTCTCGTCAGCACCGACCCGGCCTCCAACGTGGGCCAGGTGTTCGGAGAGACGATCGGCAACCGGGTGACGCGAATCTCCGCCGTCGAGGGTTTGTCCGCGCTCGAAATCGACCCGCAGGCCGCCGCACAGGCGTACCGCGACCGGATCGTCGGCCCGGTCCGCGGCCTGCTGCCGGATGACGTGGTCCGCGGCATCGAGGAACAGCTGTCGGGCGCCTGCACAACCGAAATCGCCGCGTTCGATGAGTTCACCGGTCTGCTGACCGACGCGAAGCTGACCGAAGGCTTCGACCACGTCGTCTTCGACACCGCGCCGACCGGCCATACGATCCGACTGCTGCAGCTGCCGGGCGCGTGGTCCGGCTTTCTCGACGACAAACCCGACGGCGCGTCCTGCCTCGGGCCACTCGCCGGACTCGAGAAGCAGCGCGAGCAGTATCGCGCCGCAGTCTCGGCGCTCGCCGACCCGGAGCGGACCCGGCTCGTGCTCGTCGCCCGCGCTCAGGCGTCGACGCTGCGTGAAGTCGCGCGCACCCACCACGAACTCGCCGCGATCGGTCTGACGCGGCAGTTCCTCGTCATCAACGGCATTCTGCCGGCCGCCGAGGGCGATGAAGACGCGCTCGCGGCAGCGGTGCGCCGCCGCGAACGCGCCGCGCTCGACGCATCGCCCGAGGTGCTGCGCGATTTGCCGATCGATCTCGTGCCGCTGATGCCGTTCAATCTCGTGGGTCTTCCGGCGCTCCGCGCGCTGCTCGGCGACGTCGAAGCAGCCGGCGACGCGGCGTTCGAACCGGAGCCGTCCCGCCCGAGCCTGCCGACGCTCGGCGGCCTCATCGACGAGTTGGCCGCCAATGGCCACGGCCTCGTGATGCTGATGGGGAAGGGCGGCGTCGGCAAGACGACGCTCGCCGCCGCGGTCGCGACGGAACTTGCGGCGCGGGGTTTCCCGGTGCATCTGACGACCTCCGACCCGGCGGCGCATCTGGCCGAAACGCTCGAAGGCTCGCTCGGGAATCTGACCGTCAGCCGCATCGACCCGCACGCGGAAACCGAGCGTTACCGTCAGCACGTGCTCGACACGAAAGGCAAGGACCTCGACGCACAGGGCCGCGCGCTGCTCGAAGAGGACTTGCGCTCGCCCTGCACCGAGGAAATCGCGGTGTTCCAGGCGTTCTCGCGGATCATCCGCGAGGCCGGGCGCAAGTTCGTCGTCATGGACACCGCACCGACCGGCCACACGCTGCTGCTGCTCGACGCGACCGGCGCGTATCACAAGGAGATCGCGCGTCACATGGACAAAAGCGGCGTCGCGCACTTCACGACGCCGATGATGCAGTTGCAGGACCCGGCGCAGACGAAGGTGCTGCTCGTGACGCTCGCCGAGACGACGCCGGTCCTCGAAGCGGCGAGCCTGCAGGCCGACCTGCGTCGCGCAGGGATCGAGCCGTGGGCGTGGATCATCAACAACAGCCTCGCGGCGACACCGACGACCTCGCCGATCTTGCGCCGCCGCGCGCAGCAGGAATGGCCGCAGATCGAAGCCGTCCGCGAACACCACGCAAAACGCGTCGCGCTGGTCGCGATGCAGGCCGACGAGCCGGTCGGGATCGAACGGCTGCGGACGCTCGTCGCCGCCGCAAAAAATCCGACGAACGTCTGAAATAGTGGAGAGCGCATCTGATGTCCGCACCATGTGAAGTCGCGGGCCGGAAGGCTGCCGGGGCGCCGCTCGGGCGGTTCGAACGCTACCTGTCGCTTTGGGTGTTGCTGTGCATCGTCGCCGGAACGGTGCTCGGCCAGGCGCTCCCCGCGGCCGCGCATGCCGTCGGGCGGCTCGAGGTAGCGCACGTCAATATTCCGGTCGGGATCCTGATCTGGATCATGATCGTTCCGATGCTGATGAAGATCGATTTCGCGTCGCTGCACGAGGTGGGCGCGCAGAAGCGCAGCATCGGCATCACGCTGTTCGTGAACTGGGCAGTCAAGCCCTTCTCGATGGCGCTGCTTGGCTGGCTTTTCATCCGCCACGTGTTCGCGCCGTGGCTGCCCGCGGGCGAACTCGACAGCTATGTCGCCGGACTGATCCTGCTCGGTGCGGCGCCCTGCACTGCGATGGTGTTCGTATGGAGCAACCTGTGCGGCGGCGACGCGCACTTCACGATCTCGCAGGTCGCTCTGAATGACCTCGTGATGGTGTTCGCGTTCGCGCCGATCGTCGCGCTGCTGCTCGGCGTGTCGTCGATCCCGGTGCCGTGGGACACGCTGTTCCTGTCGGTCGTGATGTACATCGTGATCCCGCTCGCGATCGCGCAGTACTTGCGGCGGCGACTGCTCGCGAACGGCGAGGCGGCGTTCCTCCACGCGATGGAGCGGATCGCGCCGGTGACGATCCTCGCGCTGCTCGCGACGCTCGTACTGCTGTTCTCGTTCCAGGGGCAGGCAATCATCGAGCAGCCGCTGATCATCGCGATGCTCGCGGTGCCGATCCTGCTGCAGGGGCTGTTCATCGCCGCGCTCGGCTATTGGCTGAACCGCCGCTTCGGCGTGCGGCACGACGTCGCCGGGCCTTCAACAATGATCGGCGCGTCGAACTTCTTCGAGCTCGCGGTCGCAGTCGCGATCGTCCTCTACGGCTTCGACTCCGGGGCCGCGCTCGCGACCGTCGTCGGCGTGCTGATCGAGGTGCCAGTGATGCTATGGCTCGTCCGCGTCGTGAATGGGACGCGGGGCTGGTACGAGAGCGGGCTGTGCGCCGCGCCGCGCGCCGCGTAGCGCGCGTCTCGGGCGGCCACCCCGGCGCGCGGGCGCGTCGTCAGGCGCGCAGCGCCGAAGTACGGTGCGACTGGATGGTCGGCAGCAGCTGGCCGAAAACCTTGGGCGTGCCCGCAACGACGTTGCCGGTCTCGAGATACGCGCCTTCGCCCGCGAGATCGCTAACGAGTCCGCCGGCCTCCTGGATCATCAGCACGCCGGCTGCCATGTCCCACGGCTGCAGGCCGATTTCCCAGAAACCGTCGAGCCGGCCGCAGGCGACGTACGCGAGGTCGAGCGCGGCGGCGCCCGGGCGGCGAATGCCGGCGACCTTTTGCGTGAGGTCCTTGAACATCCCGAGATACGCGTCGATGTTGTCGAATTCGCGGTACGGGAAGCCGGTGCCGATCAGCGCCTCGTTCAGCCGCGTCCTTTTCGAGACCCGGATGCGGCGGTCGTTGAGGAAGGCCCCGCGGCCTTTCGAGGCGGTGAAGAGCTCGTTTCGGGTCGGATCGTAGATCACCGCCTGTTCGATGACCTTGTTCTTCGCCAGCGCGATGGAGATCGCATACTGCGGAAAGCCGTGAATGAAGTTCGTCGTGCCGTCGAGCGGGTCGATGATCCACTGATATTCGCTGTCTGCGGACTCCGCGGACTCGCCGGACTCCTCTGCTAGAATGCCGTGCTCCGGGTAGGCCTCGCGCAGGACTTCGATGATCGCCGCCTCGGCGGCCTGGTCCACCTCGGTGACGAAATCGTTCGGAGACTTGGTCTGGACCGTCAGGGCGTCCAGTTGCACCGAAGCGCGGTTGATGACGGAACCCGCACGGCGGGCGGCTTTCACTGCGATGGTCAGGGTGGGGTGCATGCGCATCGGTCTCGCTTGCGGAGGGGGCCCGCTAAGGGTCTCCGCTTAAGAAAATTCGAAAAAAACACAAGATTTTAATATGAACGGCGACATCGCGCTCGACCGCATCCGCATCGTACTTTCCCGTACCAGCCATCCCGGCAACATCGGCGCCGCCGCGCGTGCGATGAAGACGATGGGCCTGAGCCGCCTGGTACTCATCGAACCCGCGTCGTTTCCCGACCCCGTCGCCGAGGCGCGCGCGTCCGGCGCGAACGACATCCTCGAAAACGCCCGCGTCGTCGCATCGCTCGAAGAGGCGCTCGACGGGACGGTGCTGTCGGCCGCGATCACCGCACGACGGCGGGAGCGTTCGGTGCCGATACGCACGGCGCGCGACGCCGCCCCCGAGCTCGTCGCCTTCGCCGGAACGGGCGACGTCGCGCTCGTGTTCGGCACCGAGACCAGCGGACTCACGAACGAGGAGGTCGAGCGCTGTTCGATGCCGGTGTCGATCCCCGCGAATCCTGCGTTCTCGTCGCTGAACCTGGGTTCGGCGGTGCAATTGCTGTGTTACGAGCTGCGGATGGCGGCACTGTCGCCGACCCCGCCGGCCGAGCCCTTGCCCGACCTCGCCACTTTCGAGGAAGTCGAAGGCTTCCATCGCCACCTCGAACGGGCGATGACGGCGAGCGGGTTCTACGATCCGGCCAATCCCAAGCGGCTGCTGCAGCGCCTCAGGCGACTGTTCGGCCGGATCCGTCTCGAGAAAGAGGAAGTAAACATCCTGCGCGGCATCGTTGCTGCACTCGAGCGCAAACCCGACTAAACTGGTCAGGCATTAAAGTTCATCGGTAACAAAAGCTTCCGGGAGTAGAAGATCCATGTTCAGCCGCCTGCGCGAAGATCTTGCCAGCGTTCGCGAACGCGACCCCGCCGCACGCTCGACCTGGGAGGTGCTGACGTGTTATCCCGGCGTGCATGCACTGTTGTTCCACCGTCTTGCACACGCCGCGTGGAAGAAGGAATTGCACTGGATCGGCCGCTTCGTGAGCCATCTGTCGCGCTTCCTGACCGGCATCGAGATCCATCCTGGCGCGACGCTCGGCCGGCGCGTCTTCATCGACCACGGCATGGGCGTCGTGATCGGCGAGACCGCGGAGATCGGCGACGACTGCACGATCTACCAGGGAGTAACGCTGGGCGGCACGTCGCTGTATCGCGGCACGAAGCGCCACCCGACGCTCGGCAAGGGCGTCGTCGTCGGCGCCGGCGCGAAAGTGCTCGGCGGCTTCACGGTCGGAGACGGAGCACGGATCGGTTCGAACGCGGTCGTCGTCAAGCCGGTGCCGACCGGGACCACCGCGGTCGGCAACCCCGCGCGGATCATCGACCCGGAACGCACTGACGCGCGCGACAAGGCGCGGCAGCAGAAGGCCGAGCAGATGGGATTTTCGGCCTACGGCGTGACCAAGCAGATGGACGACCCGATCGCGAAGGCGATGCACGGACTGCTCGATCACGCGGTGGAGACCGATCGCCGCATCCAGATCCTCGTCGAGCAACTCGAAAAGGCCGGCGTCAGGGTCGATTCGACGGTCGAGAAGAGCGACGAATTCGATGCGCAACGGCTATCCAAAATGGTGGATTGAGCGGGGTTCAAGGGCTCCCGAGTAGTTGACTGATTTGGTCGGGATCCGTATAGTCGAGTGAAACGTTCGGGTATTGTCCTGGGCGATAAACCTCCGAGATACGAGGAGCCAAAATGAGACTGACCACCAAAGGAAGATTTGCGGTTACGGCGATGATCGATCTGGCGTCCCGCCAGGCTGAAGGCCCGGTGACACTGGCCGGCATCGCGGAGCGGCAGAGCATTTCGCTGTCCTACCTGGAACAACTGTTCGGAAAACTGCGGCGCCACAAGCTGGTGTCGAGCGTCCGTGGCCCCGGCGGCGGCTATCGGCTCGCGCGGGACATGGGCCGGATCACCGTCGCGGACATCATCGTCGCAGTCGACGAGCCGCTCGATGCGACGCAGTGCGGCGGCAAGCAGAACTGTCACGACGAGCAGCGCTGCATGACCCACGATCTGTGGGCGAACCTGAACAAGCGGATGTACGAGTATCTCGACTCCGTCACGCTCGGCGCGCTGGTGATGCGCGAGGTCAAGGCCGACCCCGACATGAGCGTGCTGAAGGACCTGCGCCGGCGCGCGATGATTTCGGTGCGCGAAGTCGCCGCTGCGTAAGACAAACAAGACGATGTTCGCACCCGTCTATCTCGACTGGAACGCGACCGCCCCGCTCGATCCGGCGGTGCGGGAGGCGATACTGCCCTGGCTCGACGGCCGGTTCGGTAACGCATCGAGCCGTCATGAATACGGCCGGCAGGCGAGGGCGGCGATCGACGAGGCGCGGGCAAAAGTGGCATCGGCGGTCGGTGCGCACGCGACCGAGGTGATCTTCACGAGTTGCGGCTCGGAAGCGAACAATTTGTTCATCAAGGGCGCCGCAGCGCTGATGAAGCCGGGAGTCGTGGCGATCAGCGCGATCGAGCATCCCTGTGTGCGCGAACCTGCCCGCCAACTCCGGCGCAGCGGCTGGACGGTACGGGAAATCGCGGTCGATGCGCAGGGACGCATTCGCCCCGACGACTGGAAAGCAGCGCTCGCCGAGCGGCCGGCACTGGTTTCGGTAATGGCCGCGAACAACGAGACCGGCGTCTTGCAGGACATCACGGCGCTCGCGTCGGACGCGAAGGCGGCCGGGACCTGGTTCCACACGGACGCGGTGCAGGCGTGCGGCAAGCTGCCGGTCGATTTCCGCTCGCTCGGGGTGCACGCGATGACGCTGTCGGCGCACAAGATCGGCGGCCCGCTCGGCGCGGGTGCGCTGGTGCTCGACAAGCGCGTCGAACTCGCGCCGCTCGTGGCCGGCGGTGGACAGGAGCGCGGGCTGCGGTCCGGCACGGAGAACGTCGCGGCGATCGTCGGTTTCGGCGTCGCGTGCGAGCAGGCCGCGGGGCGGGTCGAGACGGAAGCGCGACGGCTGGTCGAGCTGCGCGAGCGGCTCGAAACGGGCCTCGTCGCGCACGGCATGAAGATTTTTTCGTCGGGTGCGCCGCGCCTGCCGAATACGGTATTTTTTGCCGCCGAAGGTTTCGACGGCGAGACACTGGTTGCGAAGCTCGACCGCGCGGGGTATGCGTGCGCTAGCGGCTCGGCGTGTTCCAGCGCGAACCCGGAGCCGTCGCATACGCTGCTGGCAATGGGCGTCGAGCGGGATGTCGCACGCGGCGCGGTCCGGGTCAGCCTCGGCCGGGGCACGCAGCAGGGCGACGTCGAAGGATTCCTCGCGACCTTCTCGCGATTGATGCAAGAACTGAATAACCTGACCGCTGTGTCGGTCCAACACTAAAGCAGATCCCCGGAGGAACCCGATGCTCAAGTTTCCGATTTACCTGGACTACTCGGCGACGACGCCGGTCGATCCTCGCGTCGCCGAGGCGATGATCCCGTGGCTCACCGAACACTTCGGCAACCCCGCGAGCCGCTCGCATGCGTACGGTTGGGAAGCGGAGAAGGCGGTGGAGGATGCGCGCGCGCAAGTCGCCGCGCTGGTGAACGCCGACCCGAAGGAAATCGTCTGGACGTCGGGCGCGACCGAGTCGAACAACCTCGCGATCAAGGGCGCGGCGCAGTTCCACAAGGGCAAGGGCAAGCACGTCATCACGCTCAAGACCGAGCACAAGGCGGTCCTCGACACCTTCCGCGAACTCGAGCGCCAAGGCTTCGAGGCGACCTATCTCGACGTGCAGGAGAACGGCCTCGTCGATCTGGCGCGCCTGCGGGATGCGATCCGTCCGGACACCGTCCTCGTCTCGGTGATGTTCGTGAATAACGAAATCGGCGTGGTCCAGCCGATTGCCGAGATCGGCGAGATCTGCCGCGAGAAGGGCATCGTGTTCCACGTCGACGCGGCGCAGGCGACCGGGAAGGTCGAGATCGACCTCGCGAAGCTGAAGGTCGACCTGATGTGCTTCTCGGCGCACAAGACTTACGGTCCGAAGGGCATCGGCGCGCTGTACGTCCGCCGCAAGCCCCGCGCGCGCCTCGAAGCGCAGATGCACGGCGGCGGCCACGAGCGCGGCCTGCGTTCGGGCACGCTCGCGACGCACCAGATCGTCGGCATGGGCGAAGCCTTCCGCATCGCGCGCGAGGAGATGGCGACCGAGAACGAGCGCATCCGAGCGCTGCGCGATCGGCTGCTGAAGGGCTTGCAGGACATCGAGGCGACCTATGTGAACGGAGACCTCGAGCATCGCGTCCCGCACAACCTCAACATCTCGTTCGCGTACGTGGAGGGCGAGTCGCTGATCATGGCGATCAAGGACATCGCGGTGTCGAGCGGTTCGGCCTGTACGTCGGCGAGCCTCGAGCCGTCCTACGTGCTGCGCGCGCTCGGCCGCAACGACGAGCTCGCACACAGCTCGATCCGCTTCACGATCGGCCGCTTCACGACCGAAGAGGAAGTCGATTACACGGTCGACCTGCTGCACAAGAAGATCGGCAAGCTGCGCGAGTTGTCTCCGTTGTGGGAGATGTACCAGGACGGCGTGGATCTCGATACGGTGCAGTGGGCGGCCCACTAACAGAGAAGAGAAGAGGAGAAAATCATGGCATACAGCGAAAAAGTGTTGGATCACTACGAGAATCCCCGTAACGTCGGCGCGTTCGGCAAGGAAGACGAAGGCGTCGGGACCGGGATGGTCGGCGCGCCCGCGTGCGGCGACGTGATGAAGCTGCAGATCAAGGTCGGCAAGGACGGCGTGATCGAGGACGCGAAGTTCAAGACCTATGGCTGCGGCTCCGCGATCGCGTCGAGCTCGCTGGTGACCGAGTGGGTCAAGGGCAAGACGGTCGATCAGGCGCTGGAGATCAAGAACACGCAGATCGCCGAGGAGCTCGCGCTGCCGCCGGTCAAGATCCACTGCTCGATCCTCGCCGAAGACGCGATCAAGGCTGCAGTGGCGGACTACAAGAAGAAGCAGGTCGGCTGAGTTCGAGGGGGACCGAGTCATGACAGTCACATTGAGCACCAACGCGGCGAAGCATGTTTCGGACTTCATCGCCAAGCGCGGCAAGGGCGTCGGCATCCGCCTCGGCGTGAAGACGTCGGGCTGTTCGGGCATGGCCTACCGGCTCGAGTTCGTCGATGAAACGCACGACGAAGACATGGTCTTCGAAAGCCACGGGGTGAAAGTCGTCGTCGACCCGAAGAGCCTCGCCTACCTCGATGGCACCGAACTGGATTTCGTCCGTGAGGGGCTGAACGAAGGGTTCAAGTTCAACAACCCGAACGTGAAGGATTCCTGCGGCTGCGGCGAAAGCTTCAACGTCTGAAAACGGCGCGTTTCCCGATGAGCATCGATCTTCAGCAGGACTTCTTCGCACTTTTCGGTCTTCCGCGCCGCTTCAGCATCGACGAAGCGGCGCTGGAACTGGCCTACCACGACCTGCAGGGGCAGGTGCACCCGGACCGCTACGCGAGTCTTCCGGATGTCGAGAAGCGCCTTTCGATGCAGTGGGCGACGCGCGTCAACGAAGGGTTTCGGACGCTGCGCAAGCCGCTACCACGCGCGCAATATCTTCTCGAACTCGCCGGCATCGACGTCGGCCTGCACACCAACACCGCGATGTCGTCCGCGTTCCTGATGGAACAGATGGAATGGCGCGAAGCGGTCGAGGAGGCACGCGCGGCGGGCGAGAGCGAGGAGCTGACGCAACTGCATCAACGCCTGCGTCACCATTCGCGCGAGGTGTTCGATGAACTCGAACACGCGATCGACGAACGCCAGGACTTCAGCGCGGGGGCCGAAATCGTGCGCCGCCTGATGTTCATGGAAAAGATCCAACACGAGATCGACGACGCCCTCGAGGCACTGGAAACCTGAATGGCCCTTCTGCACATCGCTGAACCCGGCCAGTCGACCGAGCCGCACAAGCACCGACTGGCGGCCGGGATCGATCTGGGTACGACCAACTCGCTCGTCGCGACCGTCCGCAACGGCATCGCGGTGTGTCTCGCCGACGAAGCGGGGCGCTCGATGCTGCCCTCGGTGGTCCGCTATCACGCCGACGGCCGCATCGAAGTCGGACACACCGTCGTGGCCGCGCACGCGACCGACCCGAAGAACACGATCATGTCGGCGAAACGCTTCATGGGCCGCGGGCTCAAGGACGTTTCCCATGTCGAATCCTCGCCGTACGACTTCCTCGACAGCGACGGGATGGTACGTCTGCGCACGGTGCAGGGCGTCAAGACGCCGGTCGAAATCTCGGCCGAAGTCCTGAAGGTGCTGGGCGCCCGCGCGGAAGCGAGCCTCGGCGGCCCGCTCACCGGCGTCGTGATCACGGTGCCCGCGTACTTCGACGACGCGCAGCGCCAGGCGACGAAGGACGCGGCGAAGCTCGCGGGCCTCAACGTGCTGCGCCTGCTCAACGAGCCGACCGCAGCGGCCGTCGCGTACGGACTCGACAACGCGGCCGAGGGCGTTTACGCGATCTACGATCTCGGCGGCGGCACCTTCGACCTCTCGATCCTGAAGCTCTCGCGCGGGATCTTCGAAGTGCTGTCGACGAACGGCGACGCGGCCCTCGGCGGTGACGACTTCGATCACCGGCTGTTCTGCTGGGTGCTCGACCAGGCCTCGATCGAGCCGCCCTCGAGCGAGGACGCACGCCGACTGCTGATGAAAGCGCGTGAGGCGAAGGAATTGCTCACCGCGAGCGACGAGGCCCCGATCAAGGTGCGGCTGTCGACCGGCGAGGAAGTAAACCTCGTCATCACGCGCGAAGAGTTCGGGAAGATCACTCAGCATCTGGTGCTGAAGACCGTCGCGCCGATGCGAAAAGCGCTGCGCGACGCGGGCCTCGTGCCCGAAGACGTCAAGGGCGTCGTGATGGTCGGCGGCGCCACCCGGATGCCGCACATCCAGCGCGCGGTCGCCGACTTTTTCGGCCAGGAGCCGCTGACGAACCTCGACCCCGACAAAGTCGTCGCGCTCGGCGCCGCCGTTCAGGCGAACGTGCTCGCGGGCAACCGGCAGTCGGACGACGACTGGCTACTGCTCGATGTGATCCCGCTGTCGCTCGGCCTCGAGACGATGGGCGGACTGACCGAGAAGGTCGTGCCGCGCAACTCGACGCTGCCGATCGCGCGCGCACAGGAATTCACGACGTTCAAGGATGGCCAGACCGCGATGGCATTCCACGTGGTCCAAGGCGAGCGCGAGCTCGTCACGGACTGCCGGTCGCTCGCCCGCTTCGAGCTGCGCGGCATTCCGCCGATGGCGGCCGGTGCGGCGCGGATCCGCGTCGCGTTCCAAGTGGATGCCGACGGCCTGCTTTCGGTGTCGGCGCGCGAAATGTCCTCCGGCGTCGAAGCCAGCGTTCTCGTGAAGCCCTCGTACGGCCTCACCGACGACGAGATCGCCGGCATGCTGCGGGAAGGCGTCGATCACGCCGGCGACGACAAGAACGCACGCTCCCTGCGCGAGCAGCAGGTCGAAGCCGAACGTGTCATCGAAGCGACGGTGCATGCGCTCGAGCAGGACAGCGCACTGCTCTCGGCCGACGAGCGCGCGACGATCGACGCGGCGGTCGCCGAACTCAAACGTCTCTCCGGCGGGGACGATCCCCGCGCGATCAAGCAGGGCATCGACGCGCTCGCCCGCGCCACCGACGAATTTGCGGCCCGTCGCATGGACCTCAGCGTCCGCTCGGCGCTGGCCGGCCACAAGGTTGATGAGATCCAGGTATGACCCAGATCATCGTTTTGCCCCATGTCGAACTCTGCCCGGACGGCACCGTGATCGAAGCGGAGCCCGGCAAGTCGATCTGTGACAGCCTCCTCGAGAACGGCGTCGAGATCGAGCATGCCTGTGAAAAATCATGCGCGTGCACGACGTGCCACGTCATCGTCCGCGAGGGCTTCGACAGCCTTCCCGAGGCCGAGGAGACCGAGGAGGACCTGCTCGACATGGCCTGGGGGCTCGAGTCGCAGTCCCGGCTGTCCTGTCAGGCGATCGTCGGCGACACCCCGCTCGTCGTCGAGATTCCGCGTTACACGATCAACATGGCCCGGGAGGGCAAGCACTGATGAAATGGACCGAGGTCCAGGAGATCGCGATTCAGCTCTCCGAACGCCATCCCGATGTCGACCCGACGAAGGTCAATTTCGTGGACCTGATGAACTGGGTGATGGCGCTGCCCGAATTCGACGACGATCCGAAGCATTGCGGCGAGCGCGTGCTCGAGGCGATCCAGCAGACCTGGATCGACGAGGTCGAGTGAGATGACCGCCGCGAGCGTGTTCGATTTCGAAACGCGACGGCTCGACGGCAGCGCAATGCCGCTCGCGGACTTCCGCGGCAAAGTGCTGCTGATCGTCAATACCGCGAGCGAATGCGGTTTCACGCCGCAATACGCGGCGCTTCAAAAGCTCCACGACAGCTACGCCGATCGCGGCTTCTCGGTGATCGGCTTCCCCTGCAACCAGTTCGGCGGGCAGGAGCCGGGCGACGCGACTGCGATCGCGACTTTCTGCGAGCGCAATTTCGGCGTGAGCTTTCCGCTCGGCGAGAAGATCGACGTGAAGGGCGAGCAGGCGCACCCGCTCTATCGCCACCTGACCTCGACCGCGCCGGGGATCCTCGGCACGGAAGCGATCAAGTGGAATTTCACCAAGTTCCTGATCGACCGGGAAGGGCAGGTGGTCGGGCGCTACGCCCCCGCGACCAAGCCCGAAAGCATCGCGAAGGACATCGAAGCGCTGCTTTGAACGCTGCCGCGACGCGCTCGGTACGGCGACGCGGCAGCGATTCCGCTTCCGACGGGAATCGGCGAACGCACCCTCAGTACGATGGGATGCCGTGGCCGTCCGAGGGCTCGTTCAGCGACAGCCAGTAGGCCCCGATCTGCTCGACTGCCTTGATGAACGCGTCGAAATTCACCGGTTTGCGGATGTAGCTGTTCGCGCCGAGGCGGTACGCTTCGTGGATGTCCTGGGTTTCGCGCGACGTGGTCAGCACGACGACCGGAAGCAGGGCCGTGTGTTCGTCCGCCCGGACGCGCCGCAGCACTTCCAGGCCGTCCATGCGCGGCAGTTTCAGATCGAGCAGCACGAGCGCGGGCATCACCGACTTGTCGCACCCCGCATGCGGCCCCGTTCCGAGCAGATATTCGATCGCCTCGACGCCGTCCCGAGCGACGACGACCGGGTTCCGGATGTTGTTCTTGGCGAAGGCGCGCAAGGTGAGCGCCTCGTCGTCCGGGTTGTCCTCCACGAGCAGGATGGGACGTTCGAGGGACATCGACTTGCTTCCTGTGAGTAGCCGAAACGGGACCGTGGACGCGCGGACGCGACACGATGACCGCGGCCCGGCTCGCGGTGCTCCTTCGCTCAGTCCGCCCCCGGCAGTTCTTCGGCGCGGAGCACGAAGACCATGTCGTCGCCGCCGCGGGCGGATAGCCACACCATCGGAAGATCGGGGAAAGCCAGCTCCACGAGCGAACGATTATGCCCCACTTCAACAGCCAGAAGACCGCCCGGGTTGAGAAAGCGCTTCGCCTCGGCGATGAGCCGCCGCACGACGTCGAGCCCGTCTTCGCCGGCAGCGAGGGCCATTCGCGGTTCGTGGAGGTATTCGGCGGGGAGCGCCGCCATCGCTTGGTCGGTGACGTAGGGCGGGTTGCTGATGATCAGGTCGAACGTCCGGCCGCCGAGCCCGCTGAACACGTCGCTCTTCACCAGGTCGACGCGGTCTTCGAGACCGTAGTCGGCGACGTTCCCGCGGGCGACGTCCAGGGCGTCGTCGGACAAATCCGCGCCAACGACCTGAGCATTCGGAAATGCGTGGGCCATCAGGATCGCGAGGCAGCCCGAGCCGGTGCACAGGTCGAGGACGTCGCCGACCGTGTCCGGCTCCTCGATCCACGGTGCGAAGCCGTCTTCGAGCAGTTCGGCGAAGAACGAGCGCGGCACGATGACACGCTCGTCGACGTGAAAGCGGAAGTCCCCGAGCCACGCCTCGCCGGTGATGTACGCAGCCGGCACGCGCTCTTCGGTACGGCGCTCGATGACGGCCAGGAGCGCTTCGCGCTCTTCGCCGGTGATGCACGCATCGAGGAAAGGCTCGAGCCGATCGAGCGGCAGCGACAAGGTGTGCAGCAGCAGCCACACCGCTTCATCGTAAGCGTCGCTGCAGCCATGGCCGAAGAACAGCCCGCCGCGGTTGAAGCGGGTCACCGCGTAGCGCAGCCAGTCGCGTAGGGTGACGAGCTCGCCGAGCGGCCCATGCTCATGCTCGTGTTCATCTTCGTGGTGATGCTGGAGGTCGGACATGTTCAATCTCGGGTGGGGGACAGCAGCGCGGCAAGCGTGCGCTCGAAAATGACGGAGAGCGGTTCGATCGCGTCGAGCGCGACGCATTCGTTGACCTTGTGGATCGTCGCATTCACCGGGCCGAACTCGACGACCTCGGTGCAGATGTCGGCGATGAAGCGCCCATCCGAGGTGCCGCCGGACGTCGACAGCTCGGTGTCGACGCCGACGGTGTCGCGGATCGCGTCCGACAACGCGGCGACGAGCTTGCCCCGACTGGTGAGGAAAGGCTTGCCCGACAGGTGCCAGTCGAGCTCGTAATCGAGCCCGTGACGATCGAGCACCTCGTGCGTGCGCCGCTTCAGGTCGTCCGCGCTGCTCACGGACGCGAAGCGGAAGTTGAACAGCACTTCGCACAGTCCGGGAATGACGTTGTTCGCGCCGGCGCCCGCGTGGATGTTCGACACTTGCCAGGTCGTTGGCGGAAAGAACTCGTTGCCATCATCCCAGCGGATCGCGGTGAGTTCGGCGAGCGCCGGGGCGAGCTCGTGAATCGGATTGCGCGCGAGCTGCGGATAAGCGACGTGCCCCTGGATGCCCTTGACGCGCAGCGTGCCGGACAAGGAGCCGCGACGACCATTCTTGATCGTGTCGCCGAGCGTGGCGACCGAAGTCGGCTCGCCAACGACGCAGTAATCGAAGCGCTCACCGCGCGCTGCGAGCGCCTCGACGACCTTGACCGTGCCGTGCGTGGCGACGCCTTCCTCGTCCGACGTGAGCAGTAGCGCGATCGAGCCGGCGTGGTCCGGATGCGCAGCGACGAAACGTTCGATCGAGGTAACGAAGGCCGCGAGCGAGGTCTTCATGTCGGCGGCACCACGTCCGAAAAGCTGGTCGCCGCGCACCGTCGGCTCGAACGGCGACGACTCCCACGCGTCGAGCGGGCCGGTCGGGACGACATCGGTGTGGCCGGCGAAAGTGAGCACCGGTCCTGCGTCGCCACGACGCGCCCAGAGGTTGCAGACCCCCGCGGCGTCGATCCGCTCGAAGCGGAAGCCGAGCGGGGCGAGCCGCGCCGCGATGAGATCGAGGCAGCCCCGATCGTCAGGGGTCACGGACGGGCGGGCGATGAGCTCGCAGGCCAGTTCGAACGTGGCCCTTGATGTTTCCTGATTCATGCTGATCCGGGTTTTTCTGGCTGGTTACTGCGTCGCCGTGTCGTCGAGGTGCAGCGCAAAGTCGCTGAACGACGCGACGGCCGGCTTCGTCGGAGGAAGGTCGAGGGTCGGCGGGTTGTCGTTCGCGTCGTCGGCGACCGGCGCGTCGGACTGAGCGTTGTTGATCAGCCACGCCAGGTTCGTCGGCGAATCGGCGTTCGCCAACGCTTCTTCGAAGGTGATGACGCCGTCGCGGTGCAGGCGGTGAAGATCCTGCTCGAAGGTCTGCGATCCCGGTGCGAGGCTCTGCTGCATCGCTTCCTTGACTTCGCTGAGTTCGCCGCGCTCGACGAGCTCGGCGACGTGGCGCGTGTTCATCAGGATCTCGACCGCCGGGAGGCGCATGCCGTCCGGCTTGCGGATGAGGCGCTGCGAGATGATGCACTTCAGCGCGACCGCGAGGTCGAGATACAGCAGCGAGCGGTTTTCGAGCGGGAAGAAGTTAACGATGCGGTTCAGCGCGTGGTACGCGTTGTTCGCATGCAGCGTCGCGAGGCACAGGTGGCCGGTCTGCGAATATGCGAGCGCCGCCTGCATCGTCTCGCGGTCGCGGATCTCGCCGATCAGGATGCAGTCGGGCGCCTGCCGCATCGCGTTGCGCAAGGCATCGTGCCAGCTGTGCGTGTCGATCCCGACTTCGCGCTGGTTGATGATCGACTTGCAGTGCTTGAAGAGATATTCGATCGGATCCTCGACCGTGAGGATATGCCCCGAGCGGTTCCTGTTGCGGTGGTCGATCATCGACGCGAGCGTGGTCGACTTGCCCGAACCCGTCGCGCCGACGACGAGCACGAGACCGCGCTTCTCGGTGACGACCTCGGCCAGCACCGGCGGCAGCCCGAGCGAGTCGAGCGTCGGAATCTCGCCCTGGATGTAACGGACGACGACGGCGATGCTGTGTCGTTGCCAGAACACGTTCACGCGGAAATTGCCGAGCTCACGCCGGCCGAACGAGAGGTTCAGCTCCTTGTCGTGCTCGAAGGTTTCGATCTGCTCCGGCGTCATCATCTCGTAGATCATCCGCTTGATCATGGACGGCTCCATGACCTGCTGATTGATCGGCATCGTGATGCCCTGGATCTTGATGTTGATCGGAGCGCCCGCCGAGATGAAGATGTCCGAGGCGCTCTTCTCGGCCATCAACTGGAACAGCTTGTCGAAAATCATCGCGACGGTCTCGATGGGAAAAAAAGTGTCGAAGCGCTCCCGCGCGCCCGCCGAGCGGGGCGCGCGGAACGGGAATCAGGCGCCGCGCAGCAGTTCGTTGATGCCCGTCTTCGCGCGCGTCTGCGCATCGACGCGCTTGACGATGACCGCGCAGTACAGGCTGTACTTGCCGTCGGCCGAGGGCAGGCTGCCCGGCACGACGACGGCGCCGGACGGCACGCGGCCGTAGAAAACTTCGCCGGTCTCGCGGTCGTAGATCTTCGTGCTCTGGCCGATGTACACGCCCATCGACAGCACCGCGTTCTCCTCGATGATCACGCCTTCGACGACTTCCGAACGCGCGCCGACGAACACGTTGTCCTCGATGATCACCGGACCGGCCTGCACCGGTTCGAGCACGCCGCCGATGCCGACGCCGCCCGACAGGTGCACGTTCTTGCCGATCTGCGCGCACGAACCGACCGTCGCCCAGGTGTCGACCATCGAGCCCTCATCGACGTAGGCGCCGATATTGACGTAGGACGGCATCAGCACGACGTTGCGGCCGATGAAGCTGCCCTTGCGCGCGACCGCCGGCGGCACCACGCGGAAGCCGCCTTCGCGGAACTGCTCGGGCGTGTAGTCGCCGAACTTCGTCGGTACCTTGTCGAAATATTGCGTCGCGCCGGCAGGCATCACTTCGTTGTCGGCGAGGCGGAACGAGATCAGCACCGCCTTCTTGATCCACTGGTTGACGGTCCAGGTGCCGTCGATCTTCTCCGCGACGCGCAGACGTCCCGCGTCGAGGCCGTCGATGACCGCGGCGACGGCGTCGCGGACGCTCGCGGGCGCCGATGACGGGGACAGGCTGGCGCGGTTCTCGAACGCGTCGTCGATGATCTTTTGCAGTTCTTGCATGGGGATTTCCGTTATTTGAGGGTTTGGCAGAATTCGGCGATGCGCTCGGCGGCCTCGACGCACTCGGCGGTGCCGGCGACGAGGGCGATACGCACGAAACCGGCGCCCGGATTGACGCCGTTCGCTTCGCGGGCAAGAAAGCTGCCCGGCAGAACTGTGACATTATATTCAGCGTGCAGACGGCGGGCGAAGTCGGTGTCGGAGATCGGCGTCCGCGCCCACAGGTAGAACCCTGCGTCGGGCAGCCCGACGTCGAGATGGCGCGCGAGGACCGGGGTGACGAGGTCGAACTTCTCGCGGTACAGGCGGCGGTTCTCGATCACGTGCTGCTCGTCGTTCCAGGCCGAGACGGATGCAGCCTGCACGGCCGGGTTCATCGCGCAGCCGTGGTAGGTGCGGTAGCGCAAGAAGTCCTTGAGAACGTTCGCGTCGCCGGCGACGAAACCCGAGCGCATCCCCGGGACGTTCGAGCGCTTCGACAGGCTCGAGAACATCACCAGATTGCGGAAGTCGCTGCGGCCGAGGCGGTGCGCCGCCTGCATCGCGCCGACGGGCGGCGCGTCTTCGTCGAAGTAGATCTCCGAGTAGCACTCGTCGGCCGCGATGACGAAACCGAATCGGTCCGACAATTCGAATAGCCGCGCCCATTCGTCCTGGTTCAGCATCCGGCCGGTCGGGTTGCCCGGTGAGCAGACATAGACGAGTTGCACGTCCCGCCAGACCGACTCGGGCAACGAATCGAAGTCCGAGCCGAAGCGGTTTTCGGGCAGGTTGTTGAGGAAGACCGGCTCGGCCCCGGCCAGCAACGCCGCGCCCTCGTAGATCTGATAGAACGGGTTCGGGCAGACGACCTTCGGATTCGGGCGCCGCGGGTCGATCACCGCCTGCGCGAATGCGAACAAGGCTTCGCGCGAACCGTTGACCGGCAGCACCTGGGTCGCCGCATCGACCGCCGGCAGCCCGAAGCGGCGTTCGAGCCACGCCGAGATCGCGCCGCGCAATGCGTCGCTGCCCTGCGTGCTCGGGTAGTTGGCGAGCCCGTCGAGATTTTCGATCAGCGCCTCCCGGATGAACGGCGGCGTTGCGTGCTGCGGCTCGCCGATCGACAGACGGATCGGTCTCGGATCGGCAGTTTGCGTGACGCCCTGGAACAGCGCGCGCAATTTTTCGAACGGGTAGGGCTGCAGTCGGTCGAGGTTCGGATTCACTTTGATTGTGTCGGCATATTTCGTGGCGCGGGCCGCGAGGCCCATACGGCGGCGATGGTATCATGATGGGCTTTCGCCAGCCCCGGCCCTAACGGCTCCCCGTTCCGACGTGCGTCTGTCCAAGCTCAAACTTGCCGGTTTCAAGACCTTCGTCGACCCGACCACGGTGCTGACGCCGGGCAGTCTCGTCGGCGTGGTCGGGCCCAACGGCTGCGGCAAATCGAACATCATCGACGCGGTGCGCTGGGTGCTCGGGGAGACGCGTGCGAGCGCACTGCGCGGCGAGTCGATGCAGGACGTGATCTTCAACGGCTCGACGACGCGCAAAGCGGTATCGCGCGCGAGCGTCGAACTCGTGTTCGACAACGCCGAAGGGCGCGCCGCCGGCCAGTGGTCGCGCTACGCCGAAGTCGCGGTCAAGCGGGTGCTCGACCGCAGTGGCGACTCGACGTACTACATCAACAACGTCCAGGTCCGGCGCAAGGACGTCATCGATCTCTTCCTCGGCACCGGACTCGGCCCGCGCGCGTACGCGATCATCGAGCAGGGGATGATCTCGCGCATCATCGAGGCGCGGCCGGAAGAGGTGCGCGGCTTTCTCGAAGAAGCGGCGGGCGTCACGAAGTACCGCGAACGGCGCCGCGAGACCGAAGGTCGCTTGTCGGACGCGCGCGACAACCTCGCGCGCCTGGAAGACATCCGGATGGAACTCGGCGAGCGCATCGGCCACCTCGAAGGCCAGGCAGCCGTCGCCGCGCGCTACCGCGAGCTCACTACCGCCCACACCCAGCGCCAGCAGCTGCTGTGGCTCTTCAAGCGCAACGAGGCGCGCGCCGAGCAGACGCGGCTCGAAACCGAACTCAACCAGCTGTCGGCGAAGATGGAGTCCGACAGCGCGCGGCTGCAGGAACTCGAAGCGGCGGTCGAATCGGCACGCGACGCGCATTTCTCCGCGTCCGAGTCCGCGCACGCGGCGCAGGCCGACCTCTTCACCGCGTCCGCCGAGGTCACACGGCTCGAAGCCGAACTGCGCCATCTGGACGACGCGCGCAAGCGGCTCGAAGCGCGCCTCGTGCAGCTCGCGACCGACGAGGCGCACTGGCGCGAGCGCCAGGAAACGCTCGGCGCCGAGCGCGAACGCTGGACCGGCTTGCTCGACAACGCCGCGATGCGCGCCGAGCAGGCCGAAGCGCGCCATTTCGAGATTGCCGATCGATTGCCCGAAGCGGAGTCGGCGCGCCAGGCCGCCGACACTACGGCCGCCGCCGCGCGGCGCGAACTCGCGCAGACCGAGCAGCAACTGCGGGTCGAGGAGGCGAATCGCGCGAGCGCGCTGCGAGCGCTCGACGCACTCGAGCAGCGGCGCACTCGGCTCGCCGGCGACGGCGAGACGATCGAAGGGCCCGACGAATCGATGATCGCGCGCCAGGAAGCCCGCCTCGATGCGCTCCGCGACGAACACGACGCACGCCAGCAGGAAACGAGCACCCTGCAGGCTAGAGCCCCGGAAGCGCAGGCGGCACTGAAGGCCGCGCTCGACCACGAACGCCAGGTGCAGCGGCGGCTGACCGAATTGCGCGCTCGGCGCGACGCGCTGGTGCAGTTGCAGGCGAAAGTCCAGTCGCAGGGCCAGCTCGGCGACTGGCTGAAACGTCACAAGCTCGCCGAGCTGCCACCCGTTTGGCGCGAGCTTCGCGTCGAGCCGGGTTGGGAGGTCGCGGTCGAAGCAGTCTTGCGCGAACGCCTGGCTGCGCTGACCGGCGACGTCGCTACCGCCGCTCAGGCGATGTTCGACGACGCGCCGCCCGGCTCGCTCGCGGTCGCGTTCGTCGACGGCAGCGACAGCGCAGACCTGCCGCCGGCGCCTGCAGGCAGCATTCCGCTGATCGAACGGATCGGCGTCGCTACCCCGTCGCTGCGTCCGGTGCTCGCCGACTGGCTGCACGGCTGCTTCACCGTCGATGCGCTCGAACCGTGGATCGATCGCCGGCACGAACTCGCGCCCGGAGTGAGCCTCGTCGGGCCGCGCGGGCAGATCCTGACCCGCCACGCGCTCGTGCATTACGCGCCGGACAGCCGCACCCACGGCGTCATGGAGCGCCAGCGCGAAATCGATGCGCTCGCGCTCGCGCAGCAGGAACTCGAAAGCGACGCCCAGGCCGCGCACGACGCGCTGCTCGAAGCGGAAGCGGTCGCCGCCGACCTGCAGGAGCGCATCGGCGCGCTGCGGCGGGACGTGCAGACGATGCAGCAGCAGATTCATGGCGAACAGGTCGAACTCCTGAAGCTCACGCAGGCCCGCCAGCGTGCGGACGAAAGGCGCACCCAGCTCACGCGGGACCTCGACGACCTCGTGCGTCTCGAAGCGACCGAGCGCGAGCATCTCGCGCGCGTCGACATGGAACAGGCCCGCTGCGCCGAACTCGCAGAACTCCAGCGCGAGCGGCTCGACGCCGCGATGGAAGTCCTCGCGGAGCGCGACAACGTGCTGCGCGAGACGCGCGCGCTCGAACAGGCGACCGCGCGCGAGCTGCAGGAAGCGCGCTTTTCCGAGCGCGAATGCGCCGGCAAGCTCGACGACATCGCACGCAACCTCCAGCTCGCGACCGAACAGCTCGCGCGCGTGAGCGCCGAAATCGATGCGCGCCGCCAGGAGCTCGACGCGACCGACAGCGCCCGCAGCCGCGACGCGCTGCAGGAAGCGCTGAGCCTGCGCCAAAGCCGCGAATCCGCGCTCGCGGGACGGCGCGACGCGCTGGAGCAGGCCGCGGCGGCGCTGAAGCAGACCGACGAGATGCGGCTGCGCGCCGAGCACGAAGCGGGTCCGGCCCGCGGCCGGGTCGCCGAACTGCGCCTCGCGGTCCAGGCGGCGGAGCTCGCCGTCGCGCAATTCCACGAGCGGCTTGCCGAAGCGCAGGCCGACGAAGCCGCGCTCGCGCCGCTGCTCGGCCCCGAGCTGCGCGAAACCTCGCTCGTCCGCGAAGTCGCGCGGCTCGCCCGCGAGATCGCCGAACTCGGCCACGTGAACCTCGCCGCGCTCGACGAACTGCGCAGCGCGCAGGAGCGCAAGGGCTATCTCGACGCACAGTCCGAGGATCTGAATGAAGCGATCGGCACGCTCGAAGACGCGATCCGCCGCATCGATCGTGAAACCCGCGAGCAGTTGCAGGAAACCTACAATACGGTCACGCAACACTTCAGCACGCTGTTCCCGCAGCTATTCGGCGGCGGGCAGGCGAGGCTGGTTTTGACCGGGGACGAAATTCTCGATGCAGGGATCCAGATCGTCGCGCAGCCGCCGGGCAAGAAGAACAGCTCGATCCACCTGTTGTCGGGGGGCGAGAAGGCGCTTACCGCGATCGCGCTGGTTTTCTCGATGTTCCAGCTCAACCCAGCGCCGTTCTGCATGCTCGACGAGGTCGATGCTCCGCTCGACGACACGAACACCGAACGCTACTGCCAGATGGTCAAGCGCATGTCGTCGCAGACGCAGTTCGTTTTCATCAGCCACAGCAAGATCACGATGGAGATCGCCCAGCAGCTGGTCGGCGTGACCATGCAGGAGCAGGGTGTGTCCCGCGTGGTGGAGGTGGATATGGAAGCGGCTCTGCGACTCGCGGAGCCGGCAGCAGCCTGAGAAACGAAGTCCGACCGTATCCCGCCCGGGATGCGGAGCAGTTTTTTGTATTCATATCGAAATTGGTGACGAGTGCGCCCCGGCGGCGCGACCCGCAACAGGAAGGAAGATGGATAGCGAATTGCAGATCGGATTGGCCGCGCTCGGCGTGGCCGTAGTCGCAGGCATCATCGCGTACAACAAGTGGCAGGAACGCAAGCACCGCCGGCAGGCGGAGCAGGCGTTCCGGTCCGACCACCGCGATGTGCTGCTCGAGCCGCAGGACGGCGCGCAGCCCGCCGATGAGCGCATCGAGCCGTCGTGGGATGACCCGGCGGCCGAGAATCCGGAGCCGGTCGCCGCTCCCGCCGCGACGCAGTGGCACACGAAGGACAATCCGATTCGCCGCGTCACGCCCGGCGTGCCCGACGTCGTCGACCCGCGCATCGACTGCGTGATCCGCATCGAATCGATCGAAACGCTCGACGCGCCGCGGTTGTGGGCCGCGCAGCACCAGGAGCTCGAAGGCATCTCCAAGCCGGTGCGCTGGTTCGCGTTCGACGACGCCGCGAATGTGTGGCGAATGCTGACGCCGAACAGCGCGGGCGCGTTCCACTGGTACTGCGTTGCGATGCAGCTCGTCGATCGGCGGGGCGCGATCGGCGAGAACGACTTCATGCATTTCTCGGGCGGCGTCCAGCGCATCGCCGACCAGTTCTTCGCCGTGCCGGCCGACCTGCCGACGCGCGTCGAGACACTGCGCAAGGCGACCGACCTCGACGAATTCTGCGCCAGCGTCGACGTGCAGATCGGGATCAACGTCGTCGCCACGAACCAGCCGTTCGCCGGTACGAAGGTGCGCGCGCTCGCCGAAGCGCACGGCATGACGATCGGTGACGACGGCGCGTTCCACGCGCGCGACGAAGCCGGCCACACGCTGTATTCGCTGAGCAACATGGAGCCGGGGCTGTTCGCGCCCGACGAGATGCGCCAACTGCATACCAGCGGCCTGACGCTCGTCATCGACGTTCCGCGGGTCGCGAATGGCGTCCCGGTGTTCGAGCGGATGATGCATCAGGCCACGCAGATCGCCGAAGCGCTGCATGGCACGGTCGTCGACGACAACCGCGCACCCTTCGGCCCCGACGCCGCCGCGGTGATCCGCTCGCAGATCCAGCACTTCCAGGCGCAGATGGCTGGACTGGACGTTCCCGCGGGCAGCCCGCTCGCGATGCGACTGTTCTCCGTCTGATGGCTGCTTCACCCGTCGAAGTCGAGCGCGCCGCGCAACTGCGCCGCGAGCTCGAATGCCACGACCACGCGTACTACGTTCTGGATGCGCCCACGGTTCCGGACGCGGAATACGACCGCCTGTTCCGTGAGCTCGAAGCGCTCGAACGCGCGCACCCGGAACTGCTGAGCGCCGACTCGCCGACGCAGCGTGTCGGCGGAAAAGCGATGCCGGGCCTCGTCCCGGTCCGGCATGCGATCCCGATGCTGTCGATCCGCACCGAGACCGACACGACCGGCGGCGGCGTGATCGCGTTCGACACGCGCGTGCGCAACGCGCTGGAACTCGGCCCGGACGCGGCCCCGATCGAGTATCTCGGCGAACTGAAATTCGACGGGCTTGCGATCAACCTGCGCTACGAAAACGGCGTCCTTGTGCGCGCGGCGACGCGGGGCGACGGCGAGACCGGCGAAGACGTCACCCACAATGTCCGCACGATCCGCCACATTCCGCTCAAGCTGCGCGGCGAAGCTCCGCCGCTGATCGAGGTGCGCGGCGAAATCTACATGCGCCGCGACGCGTTCGAGCAGCTCAATGCCCGCCAGCTCGACGCCGGCGAGAAGGTGTTCGTGAATCCGCGCAATGCCGCAGCCGGCGCCGTGCGCCAGCTCAACCCGCGCATCGCGGCGAAGCGCCCGCTGTCGTTTTTTGCCTATGGCTTCGGCGAGACCGCAGGCTGGGATCTCCCGTCGACGCAGGGCGAAATGCTCGATGCGCTCGCGCGCTTCGGCATTCCGGTGTGCGAACACCGCGTCGTCGCGCTAGGCCCGGATACGCTGATCGCGTTCCATGACCACATCGCGGAAATCCGCGACAGCCTGCCGTACGACATCGACGGCGTCGTCTACAAAGTCAACCGCTTCGACCTGCAGCGCCGGCTCGGCTTCGTCACGCGCGAGCCACGCTGGGCGGTGGCGCACAAGTACCCGGCGCAGGAGGAAATCACCGAGCTCGAGGACATCTGGGTGTCGGTCGGGCGCACCGGCGCGCTGACGCCGATGGCCCGCCTGAAGCCGGTGTTCGTCGGTGGCGTCACGGTGACGAACGCCACGCTGCACAACGAGGATGAGGTCACGCGCAAAGGCGTACTGATCGGCGATCAGGTCATCGTGCGGCGCGCCGGTGACGTGATTCCCGAAGTCGTCGGGCCGGTCGTCGAGCGGCGCACCGGCCGCGAGCGTCCGTTCGTGATGCCGGACACCTGCCCGATTTGCGGCTCGCATGCGCAAAAGCAGCCGGACGAAGCGATCACGCGTTGTACCGGCGGTCTCTTCTGCCCGGCCCAGCGCAAGCAGGCGCTGCTCCATTTCGCCGGGCGCCGCGCGATGGACATCGAGGGGCTCGGCGACAAGCTCGTCGACCAGCTCGTCGAGGGCGGCATCGTCCACACGCCGGCCGACGTCTACAGGCTCGGCCTGGTGAAGCTCGCGAACCTGCCGCGGATGGCCGACAAATCGGCGGCAAACCTGCTCGCGGCGATCGAGAAGAGCCGCCACACGACGCTCGCGCGCTTCGTTTTCGCGCTCGGCATCCGCAACGTCGGCGAAGCGACTGCGAAGGATCTCGCGCGTTATTTCGGCTCGCTCGACGCGCTGATGGACGCCGACGTCGAGCGCCTGCAGCAGGTGCCCGATGTCGGACCGATCGTTGCGCAGAGCATCGCCGGATTTTTCGCCGAGGCGCACAACCGCGAAGTCATCGAGCAGTTGCGTGCGGGCGGCGTCGCGTGGGAAGAGGGCGCGCCCGCGGTCCCGACGTCGGGTGCGGCGAGCGGAAAGACCTTCGTGCTCACCGGCACGCTGCCGACGCTCAGCCGCGACGACGCGAAGGAGCTGATCGAGTCCCACGGCGGCAAGGTCAGCGGCTCGGTGTCGAAGAAGACCGATTACGTCGTCGCCGGTGCCGAGGCGGGCTCGAAGCTCGCGAAGGCCGAAGCGCTCGGGCTGACGATTCTCGACGAGGACGGGCTCCGGCGCGTCCTCCAAAACGGCGCGTGATGCGTTCAAAACGAACTCTGCAAAGCAAGGAGAGGCAGCACATGAAGAAGGTCACGAAAGCGGTGTTCCCGGTCGCTGGCATGGGCACGCGGTTCCTGCCGGCCACGAAGGCGAGCCCGAAGGAGATGCTCCCGATCGTCGACAAGCCGCTGATCCAGTACGCCGTCGAGGAAGCGGTCGCCGCGGGAATCACGGAGATGATCTTCATCACCGGCCGCACGAAGCGCTCGATCGAGGACCATTTCGACAAGGCCTACGAACTCGAGACCGAACTCGAAGCGCGCGGCAAGAAGGAGTTGCTCGCGTTGGTGCAGCGCACGGTGCCGAAAGGTGTCAACTGCATCTACATCCGCCAGTCGGAAGCGATGGGCCTCGGGCACGCAGTGCTGTGCGCGGCGCCGGTGGTCGGTGACGAGGCATTCGCGGTGCTGCTCGCCGACGACCTCCTCGACAACCCCGGCGCGACACCGATCATGGAGCAGATGGTGGGCGTCTATAACTACAACCGCTGCTCGGTGCTCGGCACGATGAACGTGCCGCGCGAGGAAACGCGCCAGTACGGCATCGTCAGCACCGAGAACCAGAACGGCGACGTGCAGCGCGTGACCGGCATCATCGAGAAGCCGAAGCCCGAGGAAGCGCCGACGACGCAGGCGGTCGTGGGCCGCTACATCCTGACGCCCCGCATCTTCGAGCACATCCGCGCGGTGAAGCCGGGCGCGGGCGGCGAATACCAGCTGACCGACGCGATCGCGGCGCTGCTCAAGGACGAAGCCGTGCTGTCCTACCAGTTCAAGGGCGTGCGTTACGACTGCGGGTCGAAGCTCGGCTACCTGAAGGCGAGCGTCGAGCTGGCGCTGCGGCACCCGGAAGTCGGCGAGGATTTCGCCGCTTACCTCGCCAGCCGCGGCTGAAGCCCGGCTGTTCCGGTGCCGCAACGGCACCGGGCCGGAGGGGGACGTGAAGCGTTAGTGTCCCCCGATTCGGGTCGAGTCGGAGGCGCAGCGGTCCGGCGGATGAAGGCTCAGGCGTTCGCCGACGAAGCGGCGGACTTCCTGCCGTCGACGACGCACAGCAGAAGAAAGCGCGCGATATCGACCGTGTAGCGGCGGGCGAGCCGCTTGGGTTCCAGCCCGAGTCGATACAGCCATTCGAGATGCAGCCGGCGGACCAAAGCCGGCGCGCGCGGCTTGTCGCCGGCGAGAAAGTCGAACAGTGCGCCGACGCCGATCAGCAGTTTCGCGTCGAGACGGTCGGCGTGATCCAGGATCCATCGTTCCTGTCCCGGATTGCCGAGCGCGACGAGCACGACTTCCGCCCCGGAGGCGTTGATCTGCGCGACGAGCCGGTGCGGGTCCGACATGCCTTCGAAACCGTCGCAGCTGCCGGCGACCGTCAGGCCCGGCAAGCCGCGCAGCGCGTCCGCCGCTCTCGCCGCGACACCGGGACGGGCGCCGACGAGGAATACCCGTCGCTTCGCCTGCGCGAGCAACGCCGGGATGAAATCTGTGCCGTTGAGGTTTTCGACGAAGCGCCGGCGGTGGACGAGCCAGGCGCCGATGTCGAGCCCGATGCCGTCGTTCGCGATCACGACGTTCGGCGCGGCGACGATGCGTTCGCGCAGCGGCGTGCACTGGACGATGAAATTGGTGTTCGCGAAGAACATCACGGCTTGCTCGCCGCGTTCCAACGCCTCGAGCAAGCGCTGCGAAAGCGCGCCGGCCGTGGTCCGAAGCACCGGAAAGCCGGCGATCGGCAGCATCTCCACCTCGCTGGTCATGGCGTGGCCGCTCACATCCGGGTGTCGGCGAAGCGGGTCGGAGCCAGCACCCGATCGGCGACCTCGGCCCAAGTGGGATGACGCCGCGACGGCCGGCGCGGCGCGTGAAGCGCGGCGACGATCGCGGCGACGATCGAGCTTTCGTCGTTCGGGGAATAGCCGAAGCGCGAATCGTAATCACCGACGACCGTCCACGGGCAGACGGCCGGCAGGCCGAGGAAGTCGTACTGGATCAGCTTCATTGAGGTGTCCGCCAGGTAGTCGGGCAGTTCTGCCGCGCGGTAGGGCGCGATCCCGAACGCGGCGTGCTTGAGGTAACGCACGGTCTCGGCATGCGGCATCTCGTCGTGGACGACGACGTTTTCCGGGTAATCCGGATGCCTGGGATGGCCGGAACCGATCACGTGGAAAGTGATCGCCGGAAAATGCCCGGCGGCGCTGATGAAGAAATCCGGATCGAACAGCATCGAGCCGACGGCCACGGCGTGCGTGCCGGACCCATACGGCGACGGCTCGCCGAGCTCGGCCAACCCGTGGTCGATGCCGTGCGGGATGAAGTAGAGGTTGTCGGTGCTCGGAATTTTCGCTGCGAGGGCACGCGACGGCAGCCGGATCACGTCGATCGACGGCGCAATGCGACGGAAGGTGTGCTTGACGTACTCGGCCGAATTGATCGTGTCGAGGTCGTCGGAGGCGATGTACACCGTCTTCGCCGCCGGATTGAGTGCGCGCGCGAGTTCGAAGAACACCGGAGCGGTGCCGCTCTCGAACAGGATCACGTCGGCGTCCTTGATCCAGCGCAGCAGCACGGGGCTCGCTGCGCGCACGTACCAGCGGAACATCAGCGTCTCCACCGGTCGCAGCAGCGGACGGCGGGTGTTGAACGGGTGCAGCGGTGTCTTCCAAAGGAAACACTCGACGCCGCGGTGCTGCTCGATGCGGTTCGCCCGTTCGTCGATCGGCAGACGGGGGTCCGCCGTGTAGCGCGACAAATGGCTGTAGCGCAGCGAAAAGAAGCGCGCGGTCCCGCGCTGCGCGAGTTCTTCGCAGATGAAGTGGATATTCGCCTTGCGCGGGGATCGGTAATCGTGCGCGGAAATGACGAGGAAGTTCCGCCCCGGTTCGCGCAGGCGCGTGTGGTCCATCGGTTCACCCATGTTCGCTCCTTCAGGCTCGTGCCGTTTCATTGCTGACCCGCTCGCGCGGGTTCTGGCTCGGCGCGCTCGCGTTCCACAGATCGAACGGGAAGGCGCGCAGCAAACGGCTGGCGATCGCATCGACGTCGGGTAGTTCGACCGGTTCGATCGCGAGCGCTTCCTCGACCGAGCGAGCCACCGGGTAGTCGGTACGCCCCGTGCCCGCGTAGTAGTCGTCGTACTTGAAGCGCGCCTCGGTGCCGCCCGCGTCGAGCAGTACCGCGGGAATTCCGTAGGCTTCGGCGAGGATCACGCCGTGCAGCGAGGCGGCGACGATCCGCCGTCCCTGCACCAGTCGGCGGATGAAGGCTGCCGGGAACTGACGCGGACTGCACATCCGGTCGCGGTAGCGCTGATAGGGTTCGGGCGGATCGTTGAGATGCGGCACGACGAGGAAATCGGTGCTCGCGAAACGCTCGGCGACGAGGGCCGCGGGGAAGAATCGCGGCGCGAGCAGCGCCGGGTCGCCGTACACCGCGGGGCAGTCGATTCCGTGCTTCACCAGGAACTCGCGAGTCAGCGGTCCGCGTACCGCGCGCACGTCCAGCGCGCGAAAGCGATGCGCATCGGCCGGGATCTTGCCGTTCACGCCCGTTCCCCAAACGGTTTCGCCGTCTCGCGCGAAATGCAGCACCGACCCGATCGAAAACAGCCGCTTGCGCTTGTTGCGCTTGTCGACGATCTCGCGGTCGGCGAGTCGCAGGATCGCGCCGACGAGGACGCGCGCGAGATAGTCGCCGACATTCGGCTCGCCGTCTTTCGGTTCCCACCAGTAGAGGCAGCGCCGTTCCTGCCAGTTCGTCATGAGTCTATCGAGGTCCACTTTGTCGTCCTACCAATGCGATCAATGCCCAGTAACTGCGAAGCGAAAATATCGAAGCGAAGGCACGCGCCTTCAGCTGCACGTTGCGACGGAACCGGCTCGACACCCATTCGACGCCGAACGCCGTGAAGGTGTAGCTCCCGACCATCGACCAGGCCGCGCCGATGGCGCCGTAGCGCGGAATCAGGATCAGGCCGAGCAGGACGCCCGTGACAACGCCGGCGAGATTGCGGATGAACCCGAGGTGTTCCAGTCCGTGCAGGCTGTAATAGAGACCGCTGACGCTCGCGAGGAAGAGGCCCGGGATGCCCAGCGCGAGGATCTCGAGAATGCCGGCCGATGCCTCGAAGCCCGGGCCGAGCACGACCCCGACGATCGGCTTCGCGCCGAGCCCGACGACGACGGCGAGGCCGAGCGCGATCAGGAAGGTCACGAAATAGGCCTGCTCCAGCCCTTCGGACGTTCGGCCCTCGTTCCAGCGGCTCATCGCCGGCAGCAGCACGCCATTGAGGATCACCGGAATCATCAACATTTGTTCGAGAAACTTGTACGCACCCGCGTACAGACCGAGCTCGCCGGTGCCGGCGAACGCGTTGAGCAGCAACTGGTCGGCACGCCCGTGCAACTGCACCAGCAGCGCCGAAGCGAAGAGGTAGGACGACCGTCGCAGCACGTGTGCCCGGATCGTCGCGCCGCGACCGGACGCCGCGGCCGGGAGGGCGGGCAGCGCGTGGCGGCGCACGAGGACGCGGCAGCTGAGCCCGAGCAACATCGCGGGCAGGACGTAGGTCGCGGCGATCACGGGGACGCCGGCGCCGGCGAGGCAAAGCCCGACCCGCACGGCCGCGAAAACGATCGCGAGGCTGATCCGGATGCGCGCGAGAAGATCGTTCTGCAGGCGGGCCTCGAAGTGGTAGACATAGGCTTCGAGCGGTGCGAACAGCACGACGCCGACCAGCAGGTAGTATTCGGCGCGGGCGCGCAGAAACACGATCGCGATCAGCAGGACGACCGCGAGGCCGACTCCGAGGAAGGCCTTGATTCTCACCGTCGCCGACAGCACCAGGCGGATTGCCCGAGCTCGCCCGAGCGCGAGAAACACTCGGCGCAGCCCGAACTCGGTCGAGACCAGCGTCAGCGCCAGATAGACCTGGAACAGTGCCAACTCGCCGAACCGCTCCGCGCCGAGATAGCGGATCACGTAGACGTTGGACAGGAACACGAGCAGCGTCAGCGCGACCCGTTCGCCGAAAAGCCAGACGAGGTTCTTCAGGACTGCGCTTTTCACGATTGCAGCACTCTCCGGAACACCGCTTCGATCCGGCGGTCACCGAACTCGGCGTCGATGAGGGACTGTCGCTCGGCGATCGGCGGGGCAGGGGCGTGGTCCGCGGCGATCGCTGCGCACAAGGTCGGGAGGTCGCGCGCGACGTGGATCGGCTCGCCGCCGATCCTCTGGCGTATCCATGACAGCGCCGGAGATTCGAGCGCGAACACGCGCGCCCCGATCGACAGGCCATAGAACAAGCTGCCGCTGACGATCATGTCGCGTTCGGCGTGCGCCAGCACGAGTCCGCGGGAGCGTCGGATCACCGCCTGCGCGAAAGCGTCCGATACGTAGCCCGGCATGAGGCGGACGTTGGGTCCGGCAAGTGCGCGCAGTTCCTCGACGTACGCCGGATCTTCGGCGGCGCCGAACACCAGGAGATTGCGCGACGCGGGAAATGCGGCGAGCAGCTTCTCGATCCGCTTGTAGCGCTCGATCCGACCGAACACGGCGTAGCAGTCGTCGGGCAGTGCAGAAAGCACTCGCTCCTCGTCCGCGGTCAGCGGCGTGTCGTCGACTCGGTAAAGCGGGTGCGGAACGTAGTCGCGATGGGCGCCGAGATCGTGGCCCGAATGGACCAGCACGACGTCGAACAGTCGTTCGAGAAGATCGAGCGCGCGCCGTGCCCGTTCGATATCACGTTCGCGGGTGCCGTGCGGGTAGAGGTTGTGCCTGACGTAAATCACCCGCCGCGCGACGCAGCGCACCGCCAACACGCGTGCGAGCACTTTCGCAAAGCCGAAAACCGAGAAGCCCTGGTCGCGCTGGCGCACCAGATCGAATTCGACCCAGTTGAGGATGGCGGCGTCGAACTTGCGCCGCACGTGCGACGGGCGCCGCAGCAGGCTTTTCGGGCGGGGCAGGTCGGACACGCTGCCGAAGGCGCCGAGAATCTCGATGACGCGCTCAACGTACTTGTTCGTGGTCCCGCCATACGGCATGTAGCCGATGCGCAACGGGCGACGCAGGGCTTCCGACGCCTCGTGGGGCGCCGCCGCCGAATCGGGGGCACTCTGCAAGTCGCGAGCGCGCAGCGTAGGGGTCGCACCGGTCGCCGTCATCGGCCGAGGTACTTCGAAACGACACCCATCTGCGGCGCATCGACGCCGGACTTCGGATGGATGCTCAGCGGGTAACTGCCCCACCAGCGCCCGGCCGCCCAGTAGGTCCAGCCGCGCCACACGTTGCGATCGGACGACAGCGACAGGAGGTGGTCGAGCGTCGCGAGGCAGGGCTCGTTTGCGGGCGTGCCGAACTCGCCGAGGAAGAGCTTCTTGTTGTTGGCTCGCGCCCAGTCGGCGATCAGCGCGAACATGTTGTCGAATCGCTCCGGGGGCTGGCATTCGGTGCCGGTGCCGGAAAAATTGGCGTCCGCGTACTGGTGGACCTCGATCAGCGAGCGGTCGAGCGGGTCGGTGAATCCGGCGAACGCCACCGCATTCGAGGTTCCGGAAAAAACCTTGCTCCACTCATGCACGCCGCTCCAGCGTCCGCCCGACACCATCAGCAGGTTCTGCACGCCGGCGCTGCGCAGATTTTGCACCGTCGTCTGCGCGAGCTCGGCCCATTGCGCGATCAGCAACTGTTTCGGCTCGTTCATGAGCCCGAATGCGACCCGGTCGGCGTCCGGAAAACGTTTTCCCATCCGGGTCCAGAAATCGACGAACGCTGCATTCGGCACGTCCTCGGAACCGATCGCCAACCCGCGGTAGGTCGCGTAGTTGTGCGCGTCGAGGATCACGCACAGACCATGCACCGACGCGGCCGCGATCGTTTTGTCGATCGCGGTCATTTCGGCCGTATCGAGCTCGCCCATCAAGGTGGGCTGCGCGCGTTCCCAGCGGAAGGGCAGGCGGATCGCAGTCGCGCCCTTCTGCGCGAAATAAGCGACGTCGTCGGCCGCGGGATAGACGTAATCCTTGTTCATGACCCCGGGCAGCTTCTTCGAATTGAACTCGGCGCCCGCCAGGTTGACCCCGACGAGCGGGCCGTCCAGGCATCCCGCCGCAGCAGCGCTACCGGCCGTTACCAGACTGCACACCAGCACGCAGCCGAGAATCCACCGGTTCGTCATGACCGTTTCTCCAGTTCGTCGTACACCTGCAGGTAACGCCCTGCGACCTGCTGCCAGTCGTAGGCGTCGGCGAAATCGATCGCCCGCGCGCGCTGCGCGGACCACGCCGCCGCGTCGTCCTT
Organism: Aromatoleum sp.; assembly: GCF_032027225.1. Classification (GTDB taxonomy): domain Bacteria; phylum Pseudomonadota; class Gammaproteobacteria; order Burkholderiales; family Rhodocyclaceae; genus Aromatoleum. Next base: position 47,827 of record NZ_JAVSMM010000009.1, read on the forward strand.
CCGGGACGCGAGAAGCCACGTCGTGACGGCATCCTCCGCGCCCGGGGGGGCGAGCACGCCCAGGCCCGAGCGCACGACAAGCGAACGGAACGGCGGAATGTCGCTCAGGATCGGGATCAAGCCTGCGCTCAGCGCCTCGATCGCGGCGAGGCCGAACCCCTCGTGACGCGACAGGCACACGAAGTAGCTCGCCCGTCCGATCCATTCGGCGAGTTCCGCTTCGCCCGGATTCGGGACGAGGTCGACCGCGCCGTCCAGCCCGTGCGCGGCGACGATCGCGCGAAGCTCCGCGAGATCGAGGTCGAATTCGCGTCCGGCGACGATCAGGCGCCAATCGGGCTCGCGCACACGAAGCCGCCCGAGCAGCTCGATGGCGCGCGGGATCTCCTTGTTCTCCGACCAGCGGCCGAAATAGATCAGCACCGGCGCCGGCCGTTCCGCCGCCCGCCCGCGGAACTTGCGCACGTTGACGCCGTTTTCGATCACTTCGAGCCGCCCGCGCCCGACGATCGGTCGGAACATGCGGCCGTCGTTGTCGCTGGTCGCGATGATCCGGTCGTAGGCGCGGACGCTGCTGCGCGTGACGGTATTGAAGAAGACGCGCTTGAGCTGCTCCGCGTAGCGCGTGTGGAAGAAGCCGCCATGCGTGGACGCGACCATCGGCCGGCGATGGAGCCAGCGGGTGGCCGCGAGGTAGTCGAAGAAGAAATCGACGCCGTGGACGTGGATCAGGTCGGTGCCGTCGAGCGCGCCCAGCACTTGAGGGCAGAGCGGATAGCGGGACGAGCCGCGGAACGACAGGCGGCGCACCGGAGTGCCGTCGACTTCCTCGTCCGCCGGCAACGGTTTGTCGCCGTCGCGAAAAACGCGGTCGAGCGTGACGACGACCGGAGAATGTCCCGAGTCCCGCTGGTGGCGCGCGATGTTGCGGACGACGTCCTCCATCCCCCCGACCGACGGGTGGTACTGGCGTACGACGTGGGCAATCCGCATCGGTGTTGGCTCCTTGTCAATCTTCTCCGCGCGATCGCGGGCGCGCCCGGCGGGCGCATTGCAAATGGGGGACTGTCCGTCCGCGGCGTGAGTCGCCCCGGCCCGCGCGGTCGCCGTCACTCGGGCGCACTCACTGCGGACGTCCTGTCCCCGGTGAGCATCCCGAGCAGGAACCACAGCACTGCCGAGGTCTTGAACGCGAATGCCGAATCCCCGCTGACGCACAACAGCAGCGCGAGATACAGCGCGACATACAGGTGGAATCGCTGCGCAACCGGAAACTGCCGCGGCAGCAGCCAGAACGCGGCCCAAATCGCGAGGCACGCGACCAGCCCGAAGTTCGCCAGCGCATACGGATAACCCATGTCGTAGTAGCGCCGCGCGGATGCTGCGACGCCGAACAGTCCGCCGCCGGGCATCGATCTCAGTGTGTCGCCGGTCAGCGTGAGCCGCCCGAGCACCGAGTCGGTGTACTCGACGCCGAGGACCGCGGCCATGCCGATCAGAATTCCGACGCAGGCGAACGGGAACGCGATGCCGATCGGCTCGCCGCCGCGCACGACGACCAGTCTCAGCAGCGCCAGCACGGCGATCGACAGCAGGCCGAAACGCGAGTCGCACAGCACCAGCATCACGAGCGCGGCGGCGACGAAAAACGCGCCGCTGCGCCACGCTTCGCGCCCTTTCGCGAGCCCCCAGGCAGCGCAGATGACGGCGAAATTGCCGAACGAAACCGGCTCGACGAACACCGACGAAGCGCGGTGCGGGCCGAGAAACGGCAGAATCGTGCGGCCGATGCCGTCCGGCCGCAGCGCGCTGGCGACGAGCTTGTCCTGACGGTAAAGGCCGATGTTCGGGTCACCGACCCCGCGCGCGAGAAAGTACGACTGGATGTCGAACACCCGCATGAACGCATCGAGCGCGAGAAACTCGAAAAACCCCACCGCCAGCACCAGCCACACGGCGGTTTTCAGCACGCGGTCGGCGACGGCTTCGTTCGCGATCGACGCGCCGACCCCGAGAAACACGAGCGGCACGAGCAGGTCGCGCAGCGGCTTCGGATCGGTCGAATCGCGCAGCAATCCCAGCGCGACCGCATTGATCAGGAGCAGCACCCCGGCGAGATAGAACCCGAGCGGCAGACGCTTGAGCAGCAGCGGCACGCAGGCCGCGAGCAGCAGCGCTTCGGTGACGACCACCGCGCCGGATCCGCCGATACCGGCCTGCGTGTGGAGCAGGACGAGCCAGAGTGGATGGCTGATCGCGAGCAGGACCAGCGCCGTGAGATAGAGACCCGGGTCGGCCGTCGCAACGGCTTGGTCGCTCGAAGTCCGATCCGCGAACCCCTTGCCCGGATAGAGTGCAGTCAGCACCGGCAGCGCCTCCGGACCGCCGGCGCAGCGACACCGAATCGGATTCCCGTCCGATCATTGCTCATTGACGACAGCCCCGAGGATGCGACTGCCGGCGGACTCGAGCGCCGATTGGAACGCGCGCAGTTCCTTCATCGGCGTGCTGTCCTTGCGCACGACGAGCAGCGTCGCGCCGCTGACCGCGGCGACGATCTGACTGTCGGCCGCGTTCTCCGCAGCCGACGTGTCGACGATGATCACTTCGAACAGCTCTTCGAGCGAGCGCAGACGCATGCCGAAGGTCGGCCGCGCGAGGAGCTCCTGCGGATTCGGCGGCAGCGGGCCCGCCGGCAGCACGTAGAGATTGCGCAGCGCGGCGATGCGCACGATGGCTTCGCTGCCGACGCGGCCGGCGAGCACGCTCGACAGCCCGTAGCGGTTGTCGACGTGGAACAGCGCATGCTGCGACGGGTTGCGCAGGTCTGCGTCGATCAGCAGCGTGCGCGCACCGGTCTGCGCGAAGACGACCGCGAGGTTCGCTGCGACGAAGCTGCGGCCCTCGCCGCGGCCCACGCCAGCGACCGCCAGCGCTTTGGCGCCAATGCGCGTATTGCTCCAGCGCAAGGTCACCTGGCTGCGCAACAGCCGAAGATGCTCCGCGGTCGTGCCGAACGGCTGGTACGCGGCGACGACCGGCGGCGCGACGATGCCGCTGCGGGCGGGGACGTACGGGTAGTCGTACTGCCGCGCGAGCGCGAAATCGATGTCGGCCTGTGAGACCAGCCCCAATTGCACCGCCGCAGCGCCGAACGGAACGCCCTTGGCCTTCTGTTCGCGCGCGACGACGTGCGCGTCGGCCGCCGTCAGCCGCCCGGTCTCGACGAGGATCGCGCCGATCGACTGCTCCTCGTTGCCGGGCAGCATTCCAATCAAGTCGTGTTGTATCGCATCCATCGCAACTCCCGTATCAGCTCGGGGACAAGGGCGCCGGGCTCAGCGCGCCGGCGGTGCAAGGCGTGTTCCCGGCAGCGCCCCGAGGACGGGGATGCCGAGGACTTCGATGATGTCGGATTCGGAGCGGACCCGCCGCCGCACCATTTCGAGCGCGATCGCGACGCCGACGCCGACGAGCAGCCCCAGCAACGCCGACATCGCGACGATCACGAGGCGGCGGGGCGCGGACGGTTCGAGCGGCGCGGTCGCGGCCGACAGCACGAACACGTTCGTCTGCTGCGCCTGGCTCTCGAGATTGGTTTCGGCAAAACGGCCCGTGACGAGGTCGTAGGCCTGCTGCGCGGTGCGCACCTCCTGTTCGAGGCCCGCCATCTCGTCGCGCCGAGCCTTCAGTTCCAGCACTTTCTCCTTCTGCCGGTCGACCGCCGCGCGCATGTCCTCCTCGCGCGCGACATTGACGCGGTCGGCGGTTTCGAGCGAACCGACGATGCGCGCGGTTTCCGTGTTCAGCCTGCGCTGCAGCGAGTCGATCTCGCGCCCGGTGCGGACGATTTCCGGGTGGTTTCGGCCGAGGCGCGCCATCGCCTGCTCGCGCTGCGCTTCGAGCCGCGCGATCTCGCTCTTCAGGCCGCCCAGAAGCGGACTCTGGATGACCTCCGGCAAGGTCTGGGCATTGCCCGATTGCCCGCTGCGCGAACGGGTCGCGTTGCGCTCGGCCTGCACCGTGACGAGCTGGCGCGACAGCTCGTCGAGGCGCGCGGTTTCGACGTCGAGCCGCTCGTCGGACGCGACGATCCCGTGCTGGCGTTGGTACTCCGACAGCTTGTGGCGTGCGGCCTCGAGCTTTCCGCGAATGCCCTGGTTGCGCTCATCGAACCACTGCGCGTACTGCCGCGCGGGCTCGACTTTCATTTCCAGATTGGTGGCGATGTACGCATTGGCCACCGCGTTTGCGATCCGCGCACATTGTTCGGCGACCGCGCAGCCGTACGAAATCGTGACGACGTTGCTGTCCCGCGCCGGATCGACTTCCAGACCGCGTTCGATCCGGTTCGCAAGCCAGACCGGAAAGGCGAGCTGCTCGCCGGTATCGGCGCGCCACTTCTCGCGCAGCGCCGCGTCATTCGAAATCGACGGATCGTTCGCCGCGCGCTCGAGCACGCGGCGGCTCGTGATCACATCGACCTGCGTCGCCATGTAACTGTTGAGCATCTGCGGCGGCAGCAGCCCGCCGAGCAGGGCATTGGCCGACTTCGCGTCGATGACCAGCGCCGTGCTCGCAGTATAGCTGCGCGGAATGACGAGAGCGGCAAGGACTCCCAGCGCTGCGATCGCCGCAAACAGCGCGAGGATCAGCCGCACGCGGGCGCGCAGGATGCGGAAGACTTGCTGGATCGTCATCGGCTGCTCCTCAGAAAAGGCTTTGCTTCACGTAGATGACGTCGTCCGCCTTCAGGCTTTCGTTGCGGTCGAGGGCGAGGACCTCGACCGCGCCGGAGCCGCTGCGGCGATGGACCTGCATGCCGCGCTCGGTGCCGCGGTTGGTCAGGCCGCCCCCGGTGGCGAGGCCCTGCATCAGCGTCATCCCGGGTTCGACGCGGTAGGCGCCGGGTTTCTGCACTTCGCCGTAAACGTAGAAGATCGGCGCACGATCGATGAACAGGATGTCGCCGCCGGAGAGCTCGACGTTCGCGTCGGGCGAGCGCGCAAAAAGATCGCTCAGCGGAATTTCCTGCCGGATCGACTCGCCATTGCGCACTCCCGTGAGAACCAGCGTATCGGCGCCGTCGGGCGCGACACCGCCCGCCATCGCGAGGAGGTCGGCGACGCGCATGTTCGCCGTTTCCAGCGGGTAACGGCCGGCGCGATTGACGCGCCCGAGAACCGAAACCTGATTGCCGCGGATTTCCATCGGGAAGATCAGCACCTGCGGGGCGTTGACGTAGCCGCCGTCCTTGAGCCCTTTCGCGATCAGCTTTTCCGCGGCCGACAGGCTCTTGCCGCCCACCGCCGCACCGCCGACGAGCGGGAAGGTCACCTGGCCGGTCTCCGACACCCGCGCCTCGGTCGTGAGATCCGGGTTTTCGAACACGGTGATGCGTATCACATCACCCGGGGCGAGCAGGTATTCCCCTTGCGCAGCGACGTTGCCGGTTGCCGAGAAGGCCGCTGCGCAGACGGCGATCGTTATTCCCAAGTGCTTCATTTTTCTCTCCTCTCCGTCTCGTGGTTCGATTTATCCGCCTGGTGCCTTCACGCTTGGCGGCGCAACGCCGGTGATTCGGCGGGCCAGCGGCGGGTCGGGGTCCGGCACCAATGCCTGCATGGCCCCGCGCGGCGCGCCTTCGGGAATCGAGATCGCTGCCATACCGCTCAGGCGACTGACTTCCGCCTCGACCGCGGCCACACGCATTTCCCGCCACAGCCGCTGCTCGATGCTCGGCGATGCGGTTTTTTCGTCGATCGGCGCGGGGCGCGTCCGCACGAGCTGGATCACGCGCAGACCGGAACTCGTGTCGAGCACGCCCACTTCCGCCTTCTTCAGCCCGTCCAGCTGTGCGACGAGATTCCCTTCGAGCTCGTCCGAACCGCGTTCGAGATCGGTCCTGACGAAGCGGATGTTTTCCCGCCGCAGCCAATCGGCCAGCGCGTCGAGCGATTCGGCCCCCCCGACGCGCCGGCGCAGTTCCGCGTGCCGCGACGGCGCCGCCGAAACGTCGAGCTGGCGCAACGTGAAGATCCGTCGGCGCGCGAACATGTTCGGGTTGTCCCGGTAGTACGCACTCATCTGCTCGGCGGTCGGGCGCGGCACGCGGCCGACGAGCGTCTCGATGTAGCTGCGCGCAAGAATCTCGCGACGCGCAGCGCTGACCGCGGACTTCTCGACCAACGCGCTGCCGGGCGTCCCTCGCAGGAACTGCTGCGCAAGCAATTCCTCGATCACCAGCTTTTCGACCAGGCGTTGGCGGGCGGTCGGATCGTGTTTCGCAACCCCCTTGTATTGCAGCGCGAGATCGACTTCCTCGGCGAGGATCTTCTCGCCGTTTACACGCGCGGCGACTTTGTCCTGATCCAGCGGCGAACACGCAGCAATCGCTGCAACCACGATGAGTCGTCCGGCCGGGCGGCGCCACATCAGGGCCTTCATGATCGCCACGCTCCAACGGCGAATTCGACCGCCGGCGCCTGCTCCTCGCACCTCAATGGCCAGCGAGACGCCGTCTCGCGACCAAGCCCGCAAGCGCGAGCGCGGCAGCGAATTGGGCAGCCGATGCGGACGCAGGAGCGGTCGGACGCGGTGTCGCGAGCCGGATCTCTTCGAGCACGCTGGTCACCTCGGACGCGGCGAACCCGAGGAAGTCGCCCGCGGGCTCCGCGAGCGGGAACTGAAAAATCGACCTCGACTTGGGCCGGTTGAAGGTGACGTCGACCGCGGCCGCGCCATAAGTGAATGTCGGAACTCCGGACTGCGAACGCAGGGCGGAAGCTTCCGCAACGAGCATCGGGCGACCGTCCGGCAAGTTCAACTCGACCGTGTCGAGCGCATGTGCGAAGAGCGGGAATACACCCGCTCCAATTAGCATCGGAAGAAGGGAACAAGGCTTTATCATCTGCGTTACCTCACCGGATTAGAGTAGATTGATGCAATGCAGATCACCTACCCCCAGATCGTGAAAAAAAGTAAGATCAGTAAGAATCAATAACTTGCAGATACCGTATGAATTGCCCAGGAAGCACCCATGCGGCACTGCGACATAACGCCTTCAGCGAAATGTCATTCAGCTACGGGAACGGGGTTTGCTGTCTCTAGTAAGCGCGAACCGCGATGGGTATGAACTCACGGAAGCGATGCAGCAGCGGAGTCGGGCACGCGTCGACGCGGTGCCGGCTCCCCGTCCGGCACGCCGCAATCAGGCCGCTGCGAGGAGTTCGCACGGTAAATCCATTCGCATGAAGGGGAGGGGGACGCAAAGGATCGCGGCGCCGGTGCGGAGGTTCATTTATCGCGCGCCGCGGCTTGTCGGAGGGGCGCCGCGCCGTGGCGCGCCCGGATCGAGCCATGCGAAGCCCCGGGGGCCGGGGGCTGGGCGGGGATGCCCGGTACGGCAATCCCCGCGCTGCGGCTAGAACTCCAGTTTCAGATCCAGGCCGTAGATGTTCGCGTCGTAATCGGAACTCGAGGCGGCGTCGGCCTCACGTTTGATGCGCACCGCGGATGCGCTCACCGTGACGGTGTCGAGCGGCCGATAGTCGAGGCTCAGCCCGTACGTACGCCGCCGGTCCTCGCCCAGCGACGACAGCGTGATGTCGCCGTGATCGCGCCGAAGACGCTCGGCCCGCGCGATCAGGGTGACCTTCGACGTCGCCGACCATGCGGCTTCCACACCGACGCCCCGGGTCAGCACGTAGTTGTCGAGCACTTCGTATTCCGAACCGATCTCCCGACGTGCAACGACCTGGAACGCCAGTTTTCCCGTCGGCTGCCAGTCGAACGCGATGCGTCCGCTCGGCCCCGAAAAATCCAGGTTGCGGATCGTCGAATACTCCCGATCCGTGTAGCCGACGTAACCGGACAGCTTGCTGATACCCGAGAGGACCCAGTCGCCGCGCAGCCGCAAGTCCCGCTGGGTGTACTCCGGATCCCGTGTCGCGGTCGCGGCGCGATTCGGGTATTCGCCGTCGGCGCGCCGCAGGACGAGCGACAGGCGGTTGCCGGACTTCGGGCGGAATCCGACGCCCGCTTCGAACGCCGTCTCGTCATACTCGGACGCCGCGGAGCGGGCATCGGAGTAGCGGCTGCGGGTGTGTTCCGCTCCCGCGACGATGGACCAGTCCGGGTGCAGCCAATAGTCCGCGTCGAAGACCGCGCGCCGCAGCGTATTGATGCTGCGCACGCGCCGATCCACGTCGTCGAAACTTCGCGGCGCCTCACGCTGCTGCAATTGCGCCGTCCCGGTCCATTGCTTTCCAGCCGCCCAGTCCCAGCGCATGAGGCCGCTCTTCGTCGTGCTGTCGAGTTCGTCGTGTTCGTCATAAGTGCGGCGTACGACGTCGAGCGATGCGACCACCCGCTGCAGGCTGTACATGTGATCGAAAGTGAGGCCGACCGCGCTGCGGTTGATGCGGTCGCTCTTCGAGCGCCCGTCGGTCGGACGCTCTCCGTCCGGCACGCGGAACACGTTGTCGTCCCAGCGAATGGAATGCGAAAGGCGCACGCCGAAGCCTTCCTCCCGCTCGGTCAGCAGTTCCGCCGCAACCGCGGGCAGCGAACCAAGTGCAAGCGCGACGGCCAGCAAGGACACGACAGGGCGCCGCAGGTTTTCCGGCGCGTCGGACAGCGCGTTTTCTGGTGCGGGATCGCCGACAACCGCTGTTACATCTGACATAAATTCAAAACCCCCTTCGTTCGAGCTCGTGCTATGAATAGGCCGCTCGCTGCGCCTCGACCCGCCGACGCCCATAATTCTGCCGCAGGAGTGCCCCGTGCCGAATTCGACGACTCTGTCTTCCTCCCACGTACCGATTCACGCAGCAACGAAAAGCAACGGTTTTTTCTACGGCAGCTTTTCGATGGCAAGCATAGTCGAATCGGTGCTCGATCCGGTTGTTGCCATCGGAATGCTGTTTGCTGTCGCACATTCGTTTCGCGTAGTCGCCGACGGCCACTACGTGATCCTCGCGCTGCTGACCTTCTCGCTGACTTTTCCGGGCGACAGCCATCTCCGCGAAAATGTCGCGACGATGACGCGCAGGACAATATTGAACTGGACCCTGATCGCGTTCGCATTACTCGCGGTCGGCTATGTAACAGGCTACGTCCATTACTTCTCCGCGCCGGTGCTGCTGGTTTGGCTTGCCGGAACGCCGGTCGCGCTCGTCGCGGCGCATGCGATTTCGCGCATCGCGCTGCCGCATCTGATGTCGATGTCGGCCACCCAGCGTCGCGCGGTGATCGTCGGCGCAAACGATATTGCGGCGCAACTCGCGCGCCGGATCGACGAAAATTCCTTCCTCGGTGTGCGCTTGCTCGGTTTTTTCGACGATCGAGGGGGCGACCGCATCGCGAACGAGCTCTCCGACGAAGTGCCGGGCGAGCGCCTCGGCGCGATGCGCGACCTCGGCGAGTACGTGCGAAGGGAGGGGGTCGATCACATCTACATCGCGCTCCCGATGGTGAGCCAACCCCGGATCCTGCAGATCCTCGACGACCTCAAGGACACCACGGCGTCGATCTTTTTCGTGCCGGACATGTTCGTGACCGACCTGATCCAGGGCCGAGTCGACCATGTTGCGGGCATGCCGGTGGTCGCCGTCTGCGAGACGCCGTTTACCGGTCTGAACAGCCTGATCAAGCGCGTCTCCGACATCGTCCTCGCCACCACGATCCTCGTGTTGATCGCCCCGGTGCTGCTGATCGTCGCGCTCGGCGTGAAGCTCAGTTCCCCGGGGCCGGTGATCTTCAAGCAGAACCGCTACGGCCTCGACGGGCGGCGGATCCTGGTCTACAAGTTCCGCTCGATGACGGTTTGCGAGGACGGCGATCAAGTCGTCCAGGCGACGCGTGCAGACTCACGTGTGACGCGCTTCGGGGCGTTTCTCCGCCGCACCTCGCTCGACGAGCTGCCGCAGTTCGTCAACGTGCTGCAGGGGCGCATGAGCATCGTCGGCCCGCGGCCGCACGCGGTCGCGCACAACGAGACGTACCGCCAGCTCATCAAGGGTTACATGGTTCGGCACAAGGTGAAGCCGGGAATCACCGGCTGGGCGCAGGTGAACGGCTATCGCGGGGAGACCGAAACCGTCGACAAGATGGCGCGCCGGATCGAATACGACCTCGACTATCTGCGCCACTGGTCGCTCTCGCTCGACCTGAAGATCGTCCTGGCGACCGTCCGCCTGGTCGCGCGGGATGCGCAGGCGTACTGAGTGCGGCAGGACGCAGGACGGCGGAGGAGGGGAGCGGCGCCCCTTTCGACAGACGGCAGGGTCGGAAGCACCAAGCCGTCGGAAAACGGCCGAGCCCTCGCCGGCTGCCGTCGAAAACATTCCACGGCGCCGAGCCCTCGAAGAACAGTCGGCTGCGAAAAACAAAAAGGGCGTCCGCCGATGGACGCCCTTTTTCGTTGAAGCGGCTCGCGGTCAGGCGTTCTCGGCCTTCGCGGCGCGCTTGCGCTCGTTTTCGGTCAAGTAGCGCTTGCGCAGGCGGATCGACTTCGGCGTGATCTCGACGAGTTCGTCGTCGGCGATGAATTCGATCGCGGATTCGAGCGTCAGCGCGATCGGCGGGACCAGGCGCACGGCTTCATCGGTGCCCGAGGCGCGCACGTTCGTCAGCTGTTTGCCCTTGATCGGGTTGACGACGAGGTCGTTGTCGCGCGAGTGGATGCCGATGATCATGCCTTCGTACACCGGATCGTTGTGCGTGACGAACATCCGGCCGCGGTCCTGCAGCTTCCACAGCGCGTACGCCACGGCCTGGCCGTCGTCCTGAGAAATCAGCACGCCGTTGCGCCGCTCGCTCATCGCGCCGGCGACCGGGGCGTAGTCGTCGAACACGTGGCTCGCGAGGCCGGTGCCGCGCGTCAGCGTCAGAAACTCGCCCTGGAAGCCGATCAGTCCGCGCGCCGGGATACGGTATTCGAGCCGCGTGCGGCCTTTGCTGTCGGACTGCATATCCTGCAGCTCGCCGCGCCGGCGGCCGAGTTCTTCCATCACGCCGCCCTGGTGATCCTCCTCGACGTCGACGGTAAGCATTTCGTACGGCTCGCACTTGACGCCGTCGATCTCGCGGAAGACGACGCGCGGTCGGCCGACGGCGAGTTCGAAGCCCTCGCGCCGCATGTTTTCGAGCAGGATCGTCAGGTGCAGTTCGCCGCGCCCCGAGACGAGGAACACGTCCGAGTCGTTGGTGTATTCGACGCGCAGCGCGACGTTCTTCAGCAGTTCCTTCTCGAGCCGCTCGCGGATCTGGCGGCTCGTGACGAACTTCCCTTCGCGGCCGGCGAGCGGCGAAGAGTTGACCATGAAGTTCATCGTCAGCGTCGGCTCATCAACCGCGATCGGCTTCATGCCTTCCGGATTGTCGGGGTGGCAGATCGTGACGCCGATGTTGACCTGGTCGACGCCCGACACGAGAACGATGTCGCCCGCTTCGGCATAATCGGCCTGGCTGCGCTCGAGGCCCTTGAAGGTGAGGATCTGACCGATCTTCGCCTTGCCGCGGTTCTCGTCTCCGTACATCACGACGACTTCCTGGTTCGGGCGAACGCTGCCGCGCTTGATGCGGCCGATGCCGAGCTGTCCGATGTAGGTCGAGTAGTCGAGCGAGCAGACCTGCAGCTGCAGCGGCCCATTCGCGTCGACTTCCGGCTGCGGCACGTGCTCGAGGATCGCCTCGTACAACGGCTTCATGTCGGTGCCGGGCTTGCTCGCGTCGAGCATCGCGAAACCATTCAGCGCGGAAGCGTAGACGACCGGAAAATCGAGCTGCTCGTCGGTCGCGCCGAGTTTGTCGAACAGATCGAAAGTATGGTTGATGACCCAGTCGGGACGGGCACCCGGGCGGTCGATCTTGTTGATGACGACGATCGGCTTCAGGCCCAGCGCGAGCGCCTTGCGCGTGACGAATCGCGTCTGCGGCATCGGACCTTCGACCGCGTCGACGAGCAGCAGTACGCCGTCGACCATCGACAGCACGCGCTCGACCTCACCGCCGAAGTCGGCATGTCCCGGCGTGTCGATGATGTTGATGTGGGTGTCGCCGTATTCGACCGCGCAATTCTTTGCGAGGATCGTAATGCCGCGCTCCTTCTCCAGGTCGCCGGAGTCCATGACCCGTTCGGAGACCTGCTGGTTCTCGCGGAAGGTGCCGGATTGACGCAGGAGCTGGTCGACGAGGGTCGTCTTGCCGTGGTCGACGTGCGCGATGATGGCGATGTTGCGGATGGAGCGGGACATGTGGGTCCAGACGTCTTGAAAAAGTTTTTGATTTTAGCACGCGGATGACGCATCGCAGCAGGCGCTTTTCGTTAAATCAGCAGCCTCCGATCGATCGGATCCGGCTGCGAGAGGCGGGAGCAGGGCGTTTTAGCCGCATGCTAGAATCGCCGCCGCTTTTCATCCGGAGACAGGTTTCATGCTCGCAATCATCGGCGGCAGCGGACTCACGCAGCTTTCGACGCTCGAAATCACCCGGCGGGAAGTCGTCCGCACGCCATACGGCGAGCCGTCCGGCGCCGTCACGTTCGGCACCTTGGCCGATCGCGAAGTCATGTTTCTCGCGCGCCACGGTTACGGCCACACGATCCCGCCGCACCAGGTCAATTACCGCGCGAACATCTGGGCACTGAAGCACGTCAAGGCCACGGCCGTCGTGTCGGTCGCATCGGTCGGGGGCATCCGCGCGGATTTCGCGCCCGGCACGCTCGTCGCGCCGACCCAGATTATCGACTACACCTGGGGCCGCAAGAGCACATATTTCGAGGGCGGCGAAGAGGCGGTGCGCCACATCGACTTCACCCATCCGTACGACGAACCGCTGCGCCAGCGCATCCTCAAGGCGGCGGCGGTGGCGGGCGAAGCAATGTTCAACGGCGGGGTCTACGCGGCGACGCAAGGCCCGAGGCTCGAAACCGCGGCCGAGATCAACCGCATGGAGGGCGACGGTGCCGACCTCGTCGGGATGACCGGGATGCCGGAAGCCGCGCTCGCCCGCGAACTCGGCCTGCCTTACGCGGCGATCAACGTGGTCGCCAATTACGCCGCCGGCCGCGCGTCGAGCGAAGCCGGCATCCACTTCGACCATATCGAAGCCGTGCTGCACGAAGCAATGATCCGCGTGCGCCGCGTGCTCGAGGAAGTCTGCAAGGCGTAAGGGGGCGACGCAGGCTGCAATAGCCCACTCGCGACGAGCGGAATCAGCGACGGCTCGGGGCAAGGAGGCCGCACCGGAATAGGGCGCGGCTCCCCTCCCAAGGTCCACGTCGGACCGCCCGAATCACCAGTAAAAATTCAGCGACTGCTGGCCGGTTCCGGCCACGTTCGCGTCGCGCGTCTGTTCGCGGCCGTTCGCGGTCGCAGAGACGCGGTATTTGCCGGGAGGCAATTTCGCGAGCACGAGCGGCCCCTCGGAGTCGAGTTCGAGCACCTTCCGGCCATTGCCTCCGGTGATGACGGTCTTCACGCCCGACAGGTAATCGCCCGATTTTTCCGCGAACGTCAGTTTGAGATTGAAGTCCCGCGCGATGGCGAGAATGGCCGTGCGTTCGCCTTCGCCGACTCCGCCAGTCACGTAGCGCACGCCTTCGAATTCCCGTACATCCGGTGCGGCAACGTCGCTAGACGGGGGCGCGGCGGTTTGCGCGACGGCGATATTGCCCACCTGCGATGCCATGACGGCGACGAGGGCGGCAACGAGGATATGCTTTTTCATCCCATGCTCCACTATTTGTTGCGACGCTCGTAGGTTCCGACAAGTTGCGCCTCCGCGAGGACGTGCCCCTTCATCGCTGCTTCGAGCACCGCCTTCGTCGGCTCGCCGAGGTCGGGCAGGACGACGTCGAGCGCGTACAGTTTGTGAAAATAACGATGCCGACCGATCGGCGGGCAGGGCCCTCCATAACCGGTCCGGTCCCAGTCGTTCTTGCCTTGCCGCGTCCCCGGCGGCAGTTCGGTGTCGCTGATCGCCGCCAGCAGACCGGGCGTGGTCGGAGGCAGGTTGTACAGCACCCAATGCACCCAGGTTCGCTGTGGCGCGGCGGGATCGGGCGCGTCGGGATCATCGACGATCAGCGCGAGGCTGCGCGTTCCGGCTGGCAGACCGGTCCAGCCTAGCGGCGGGGATGCGTCGCGATCGTCGCAGGTGTAAGCGGCGGGGATCGAACCGTTGTGGCCGAAGGCTTCGGAAGTCAGCTTGAAAGCCATGCGTGCTCCTTGTCAGGCAACGCCGGGGCAAAAGACTTTCCACATGCGGAGTGGGATCGGCGCCCCGGGTTGTCGTCTTGACCGCGCCAGACCGCTCGCGTTCGCCGTGCGACGGCTGGCAGGATTCGTGCGACAGCGATTGGGACAAACCCGGCGCGCGGCGAGAGAACGATCCGCACGGCGGCGGCAAGCCGGAGAGTCGGGCGCGAGCGGCTTCGAAACCGCAACTTCCGCTCACACTTTAGACAGCCGCCCCTCCGCTTCTCCCGGTGCGGGTCCCGCCCGAAACCGGCCGCGGAGTATCTTTCCGGTACTTGCTGTCTACATTGGAGATTTGACCAGCGACCCCTAACCGGAGAGGCGATCATGAGCACGGCGACAAAAAGCGAAAGGCTTTCAACGACTAGCGCCGGTCGGCCGCGCGCCGGCCGCCCGCATCGGTTCGAAAAGTCCGCGACAACGCGCAAGATCGACAAGACAGGCGGCAGCTTCGACGGGCGCTTCGGCGAAGATGTCAGCCGCCCGGACGACATGCTCCCGACCCACCGTCGCACCGTCGCCGCCACCGACACCCAAATCCGCTTCGGAAGCGGCGAGAGCTCGCTCGGCACCGTGCTCGTTGCACAGAGCGAGCACGGCATCCGCGCGATTCTTATCGGCGACGACCCGGACGCGCTGCCCCGCGATCTCCGCGACCGCTTCCCGCGCGCGCAACTGATCCACGGCGGCGCCGGATTCGATCGGATCGTGGCTCGCGTCGTTGCCTTCGTGGAAGCGTCGCAATCCGGTCTCGACCTGCCGCTCGACCCGCAGGGCACCGCGTTCCAGCAACGGGTTTGGGAGGCACTGCGCAACATTCCGGTCGGCCAGACGGCGAGTTACAGCGAAATCGCACGCCGCATCGGCGCGCCGAAGGCGATTCGCGCGGTCGGGAGCGCCTGCGCGGCGAACGCGATCGCCGTCGCGATTCCCTGTCACCGTGCGGTGCGCAGCGACGGCTCGCTATCCGGCTACCGCTGGGGCACCGAGCGCAAGCGGGCGTTGCTCGACCGGGAAGCGAAGAGGTGAGCCCGACGATAGCGAGAGCAGGGCGCCGGCTGGCATCGACATCCCGCCACGATCGATCCGTCAGGCCGCCTGGAACGAGATGACGAAGATGACTGATGATTTGTTCGGGCTCGCCGAAGAATCCGATCTTCGTCCGGAGACCCTGGCTCCGGGGGCCGTCGTCCTGCGCGGGTTCGCCCGGGGCGACTCGGCTGCGCTCGTCGCGGCGCTGCGCGAGGTCAGCGCCGAAGCACCGTTCCGCCACATGAGCACGCCAGGCGGCTTCCGGATGTCGGTCGCGATGACCAACTGCGGCGAACTCGGCTGGACGAGCGACGCGAGCGGCTATCGCTACACCGCGCTCGACCCGGATACCGGTCGACGCTGGCCGCGGATGCCGACTTCGTTCCTGCGTCTCGCGCAAGCCGCGGCGCTGCAGGCCGGATTTCCCGGCTTCGTTCCCGACGCCTGCCTTGTCAATCGCTACGAGCCGGGCGCGAAGCTGTCGCTGCATCAGGACAAGGACGAGCGCGACTTCACCCAACCAATTGTGTCGGTGTCACTCGGCATCCCGGCAATTTTCCTGTTCGGCGGCGAAAAACGCGCCGAAACGCCACGCCGGATCTTGCTGACGCACGGTGACGTCGTCGTCTGGGGAGGTCCGGCGCGGCAACGCTATCACGGCGTGATGCCGCTCAAGTCCGGTGAGCACCCGCTTGTCGGCACGCGCCGCATCAACCTGACCTTCCGCAAGGCGGGATAATACGGAGCATGTCTTTCGCTGCCGATGCGCCTTTCTTGCTGACCAGTTCCGTCGAATTGCCGGCAGATTTCAGCCCCGATGCGATCCTCGCGTTCCACGGTCGGGACGCGTCCGGCGTCGCCGAACGGGTCGACGCGCGAACCTTGCACAAGGGCCTCGCGTGGGAGGGAAGGGCAGCATGCGTTACGATCCGCTTCCACCCCGACCATGCCGAAGCACTGCTCGCAGTCGATGGCGAGCCGGTCGACGACCCGACGAACACCTTCGACCGCATGCTGCGGCGGATGCTCGGCCTCACGCAGCCGGTCGCCGAATTCGAGCGCACCTACCGCTCGCACCCCGTGATCGGCCGGCTCATCGCGGCCCGACCCGGACTGCGCGTTCCGGTGTCGCCGACGCCGTTCGAGGCCTTGACCTGGGCGATCACCGGCCAACAAATTACCGTGAAAGCTGCACTTTCCCTTCGACGAAAGATGATCCAGGCGGCCGGGCTCACGCATTCGGGAGGTCTTGTCTGCTATCCGGACGCCCAGCGCCTCGCGACACTCGAGGAGGCAGACTTCCGCGCGGCCGGCTTCTCTCGCACCAAGGCGCTGACCCTGATCGGCCTCGCCGCCACAGTCCGTAGCGGCGAAATCCCGCTCGACGCCTGGATCGACGATCTGCCCGTCGACGAAATCCGCAAGCGCTTGCTCAGTGTGCGCGGCATCGGACCGTGGACCATCGACTACACGCTGCTGCGCGGTTTCGGCTGGCTCGACGGGTCGCTGCACGGCGACGTCGCAGTCCGCCGCAACCTGCAAACACTGCTCGGCGAACCGGAAAAGATCACCGAGGACAACGCGAAGCGCTGGCTCGCGCAATTTTCGCCGTGGCGCGCGCTAATCGGCGCCCACCTGTGGGCGCTCAAGACGTCGGATATTTATTGAATCCGACGGGCGCGCATGAAATTCCGAAGTAAGACGGTGCTCTCGGTCGGGGCTTCGAGAACGAACGCTGCGGATCTCCGGCTCGGCGTCCATCCGGAATGTCACGACGTCGGCCGGGGTCATGGCTTCCGATACTTTCGACCCGTGTAGTTCAAATCGCGATAATCGGTATTATGTAAACTTGTAAAATAAAGAAGTCGTCGATTTCGATCTCGATGAAACTCGGCGCCATCCGCTCGCCGCGGGCAGTCTCGAACGCGGCGCTCCTGCTTGCCCCCTCAACGGCTGGCAGAACGAATACGGGCAAAAACCGCCGAAGGAATCAGGACGACGTGGTCGAGTCGTCGGACCGTGTCCTTGCGCGTCGAGGTCATCGTGAGGCTGCCGGACACAATGCCGTAGAAGCAGCGCCCTTCGGCGTCAATGGCGGGACTGCCGGAAAAACCGCTCTCGACGGTGCCGGGGATCACCGCCTGCCTGCCGTCGCGAAGCATCGAGAACGCGCGGTCGTCGATTTCTAGCTTGTATAGAGGGCTGCTGCTCGGCGCGAACATTTCGAGTTTGTTCAGCCGCGTCACGCTGACCTGGTCGCCCGGTTTTGGCTCGTCGCACGCCGGCATCGCCAAGAGGCCGCCGGGCTCGGCAACCCGCAGGACCGCGGCATCGGACTCGGGCGCCAGCAACTCGATGGCGGCGTCGAGCTGAACCGTGTAATAGCTGTTAGCGTCGGCAGCGACGAGGATCACGCGCGCGTCGGGTTCGGCGTCGGCAAACAGGTGGGCGGCGGTCAGGACGCGGCCTTCGCCGACGTAAACGCCCATGCCTTCGGTCACGTCGTCGGGTGAGCGCTCCAGTCTCACTCCTACGATTGACCGCGCCGTGACGTCGAAATCCTCGGCTGCGGCGGGTGCGCCACCCATCGTGATGAGTCCCATCGCCACAAAGATCGCAGCGGATCCGGCGAGCGTTCGGCTCTGACGTGTCATCGCTTCCCCCAGGATGGATGGGCCGGCGCGCTGAAAAATTCAGGGCCGCCTTGCAATCCGCCGCGGTCCGGATCGTACGCGGTCGTTCGATCATGACATCGACGCTCGTGCGAGGTTCGATCGGAACCGAGACTGCGGCCCCGCCCTGCGGGGAGGAGCGCGATCACGAGCCCGGGATTTTCAGCGCGCAGCGTCGCGCCCTGCTCTTCGCGGGCCTCGATCGGGGATCTCGCGGCCCGCGACCCTGCTCCTGGTTTTGCGCGTCCTTGTCTTCTACAACGCGTTTTCGGCGCGCAAATTGAGGTACAGGCCGGCCGTGATCGCCGCGGAGCCGGACCAGATCTGTGCGGGCAGCGCTTCGTTATTGAGCAGGTGGCCGAGGAGAAGCGCGAGCAGCGGCGTAAACACCGTGATCATCGCGAGCGACCCGGCGGACAGATGCTTCATCAGGTAGTAGTAAAGCGCGAAGCCGACTACGGACCCGAAAAGGCCGAGGTAGACGATCGCGAACACGCTGCGCAGCGGGAGTGCGGTCGGCACGCGGCCATCGCCGAGCAGCCAGGCCAGACCGAAAAGCGGCAGCGAAACGAGCATGATTCCGGCGGTGATCGCGAGCGGCGGCGTGTTGCCGCTGACGCGCTTCATGCCGACGAGGCCGGCAGCGTTGATCAGCACCGCGAGCAGTACGACCGCCAGCCCAGCCCCGGCCTTTGCGCCACCGAGGTCGCCGCCTGCTCCGAAAACGATCGCGAGACCGCCGAGTGCGAGCGCCATGCCGCCGAGTTTGGCGGGAGTCAGCGAGCGTTCGCCCAGCCAGAACGCCGCGAGCACGCTGGTGACGAACGGCGACAGCCCGAACACCACGGAGATCAGCCCGGAGTGGATGAACTGCGCGCCCCAGTAGACGCACAGCAGGGTGCCGAACAGGCCGGTCCCGCCGACGAGGTAAGCGGGCCAGGCCGCCCGCGTGAGCGGAAAGCCGACGCCGGTCACGAGCAGCAGTAACGCCGCGCAGACGACGCCGACGACCATGCGCGCGAACAGTGCGAAGGCGATCCCGCCACCGTCGAGGCTCCAATTGATCGCGAGCGGCGTCGTCGACCACAGCAGCGCGACCGCGAGATACGCGGCCGGGACACCGCCGGCCGCGCTCGGGGCGAGACGCGCCATCGTCAGAGATCGAGAACCAGCAGCTTGCTCTTTGCCCGCGAGCAGCAAGGCAGGAACTGGTCGTTCGCGGCCTTTTCCTCGTCGGTGAAGAAGTTGTCGCGGTGATCGGGTTCGCCGTCGAGCACGCGAGTCAGGCAGGTGCCGCAGATGCCCTGCTCGCACGACACCTCGACCTCGACGCCGGCGTCGCGCAGCGCGCCAACGACGGTCTTCGTCGCGGGCACGTTGACGATGCGCCCGCTGCTCGCGAGCTTGACGTCGAACGCCTGGTCGCACGAGGTATCGACCTTCTGCCCGGCGAAGTACTCGAAGTGAATCCGGTCGCCCTCCCAGCCACGCGCCTGTGCAGTCTGCGTGACGAATTCGATGAAGCCGCCGGGCCCGCAGACGTAGAGATGCGCGTCCGCGCCAGCCGCGTCGAGCACCGCCGGGAGATCGAGCTTCTGCCCCGCTTCGCCGTCGTCGTAGTGCATCCGGACGTGCTCGGCGAAGCCCGACTGCCGGACGCGATCGACGAACGCCGCGCGATCCTGCGAACGCGCGCAGTAGTGCATCTCGAAATCGGCCTCGCTCTGCGCGAGACGCTCGGCCATGCACAGGATCGGCGTGACGCCGATACCGCCGGCAAGCAGCAGCGAGCGCTTGGCGTGGACGAGCGGAAAGTGGTTGCGCGGGGCGCTGATCGTGATCACCTGACCTTCGGCGAGTTCGTCATGCAACGCGACCGAGCCGCCTCGGGACGCGGGGTCGCGCAGCACGCCGATCTGGTAGCGGTGCGTCTCGGTGGGGTCGTTGCACAGCGAATACTGGCGGACGAGACCCGGCCGGATCTCGACGTCGATATGGGAGCCGGCGCTGAACGCAGGCAGATGTTCACCGTCGATCGGCGCAAGTTCGAGCGAAATGATGTCGAGCGCTTCGACGGACTTGCGGGCGATGCGGACTTTCAGTTGGGTTTCCATGATGTCGGTCTCGAAAAAATCATGCCGGGGTCACGGCGGCGGCCTGCAGACGCTCGCGGATGTCGGCGCGCAGCCGGTCCTTGCGGATCTTGCCCGAAGCGGTGCGCGGAAAATCGTCGACGACGACGAGGTGCTCGGGATATTTCTGCTTCGCGACGCCCGCGCCTTCGATGAACGCGAGCACGTCGCCAAGCGCGATTTCCACGCCGTCCTCAGCGATCACGTAGGCGCACAGCGTCTCGCCGAGCCGCTCGTGCGGCATCGAGACGACCGCCGCCTCGCGCACGGCGGGCATGCGATGCAGGATGTCCTCGATCTCCTTCGCGCTGACCTTCTCGCCGCCGCGGTTGATCAGGTCCTTCTTGCGCCCGGTGACGACGATCGCGCCTTCCGCGGTCAGCCGGCCGAGGTCGCCGGTCGCGAAATACCCGTCGGCGTCGAAGCTCTCCGCCGTCGCTTCGGGGCTGCTGTACGCGAGCAGCATAGCCGGGCCGCGCACGCAAATCTCTCCCTCCTCGCCCGCGGGCACCGAGCGGCCATCGTCGTCGGCGATCCGCACGTCGTAATCCGCGACCTTGCCGTCGGTCGTCGCCGCAAGCTCCATTTCGCCTTCGCCGACGAAGCCGAGCGTCGTCAGCGGGACCTCGCTCGATCCATACACGCGGAACGCGCGGCACTGGTCGAGCACGGAGTAGGCCTTCGCGATCAGCGCCGGCGGGACTTCCGCGCCGCCGCAGGCGAACACCTGCAGCGTCGGCAGGCGGCGGCCGTCCTTCTCGGCCGCGGTCAGCAGCTCGTGCAGGAAGGGGGTCGCGCCGACGCTCGCGGTGACCTTTTCGCGGTCGATCAGTTCCAGCGCCTCGTCGGCATTCCAGCGCTCCATGAACACGGTGCGCGTGTCGCTGCAGAAGGGGATCTCCATGCCGCTCTGGCCGGTGACGTGCGTGACCGGCGAGGCCATCAGCAGGACATTGTCGAAACCGTCGACCTGCGAGCCGCGCGACCAGTGCTCGAACGCGCGCTTCAGCCGCAGCGGCCCGGTGTTGTGGCTGTGTAGGACGCCTTTCGGCCGGCCGGTCGTGCCGGACGTGTAAAGGATCATCTTCACCGCGTTCGCGTCCACCTTCGGCGCGTCGGCAAGTCGGCCGCCCTCCCCGACCAGCCCCTCGTAACTGTGGCCGTCGCCGTCCCCGGCGCACACCGTGAAGAGGTGCTCGAGCTTCGGCAACCGCAGCGCCAGCCGCTTCATCATCGCGCCGTAGTCGAACCCGCGGTAGTGCGACGGGAAGAACGCCGCCTTCACGCCGGCGTCGCCGAGC
This sequence comes from Aromatoleum sp., assembly GCF_032027225.1. GTDB lineage: Bacteria > Pseudomonadota > Gammaproteobacteria > Burkholderiales > Rhodocyclaceae > Aromatoleum. Next base: position 69,225 of record NZ_JAVSMM010000009.1, read on the forward strand.
ATGAACGCGACCTCGGCGTCACGGTAGATCGGGACGATCGGCGCGACGACGAGGCCGAGCATCGTCGTCGCCAGGTCGATCACGACCGCCTCGCGCCAGTTCGGCAGCTGAAAGCTGACGACGTCACCGGCTACGAGGCCGCGCCGCTGAAGTCCCGCAGCGAGCGCCTCGGCCTCGGCGAGCAGCTCGCTGACCGTGCACTGCTGGTTCTCGAACACGTGCGTGACCCGCTCGGGATCGCGCGCCGCGAGTTCGCGTGCGAAATCGGCCAGCGTCTTGTCGGGCCAGTCGCCGCTGGCGGTGTAGCGCGCGATCAGGGCGTCATCGAGGCGCACCTTCCATCCGCTTGCGTCTTTGCGCATTTTGTTCTCCTTCCCCCGTTTGAGCGACGGCCCTCAGGCCGCGAGCGCGGCATCGACGAAGCGCACGAACTGCGCGTCGCGATTGCCGAAGAGTGCGGCGTTGGTCATCAGGCGCCGAAAATAGTGACTCACATCCAGCTCGTCGGTGACGCCGACGCCGCCGTGCATCTGCACCGCTTCGTTGCAGACCTTGCGCGCCGCCTGAATCACGTAGGCCCGCGCGCCGCTGACGACGCGCGCCCGCTCCTCGGCCGGTCCCGCGAGCGCCTGCTGGGCCGCCGCGGTCAGCGCCCGCACTTCCTCCTGCAGCAGGAAGCAGTCGACGAGGCGATGCTGCAGCGCCTGATTCGCGCCGATCGGCCGCCCGAACTGCTTGCGCACCTTGAGGTATTCGGTCGTCACCGTCATCACGCTATTGACGATGCCGAGGCTCTCGGCGCACAGCGCGACCGCGGCTTCATCGCGGATGTCAGCGAGCGCCGCGGCGGCCGACTCACCGGACTCGGGCTGCAGGCGCTCGACCCGTACGCCGTCGAACGAGACGAGTGCGGCGCCGCGGCCATCGACGAGCCGGTATTCGCGTCGCATCACGCCGATCTCGTCGGCGTCGACCATCACGACAGCAGGCTCGCCACTCGTCGCGTCACGCGCGGAGACGAGAAGCTTCCCCGCGACGTCGCCTTGCAGCACGCCGACCTTGGTGCCGGTGAGCCGCTCGCCCTCGAGCACGCAGGGGTCCGACGCGGCATCCTCGTCCGCGAACGCGAGGATCAGCGAGCCGTCCGCGAGTTGCGGCAGCAGCGCCGCCTTCTGCGCGGAGGAACCCTGCTTCAGCAGCAGGCCGGTCGCGACGACCGCACTGGCGAACAATGGCTCCATCAGCAGGCGGGAACCGGCAATTTCCATCACCGCGCCGACTGCGACCGCGTCGCCGTCGAGCCCACCGTCGTCCTCCGGCAGCCGCAGCGCGAGGAGCCCGAGTTCGGCCAAGTCGCCCCAAGCCTTGCGGCTGTAGCCTTCGGGTGCATCGAGCACCGCCCAGCGGTCGTGGAAGCTGTAATTGTCGTCCGCGTAGCGCGCGGCGCTGTCGCGCAGCATCGCGATCGTTTCGAGATCGGTACTCATAGTCCCAGCACCCCTTTCGCGACGATGTTCCGCTGGATCTCGGACGAGCCGCCGAAGATCGTCGCGGCGCGGTTATAGAAATGGTCTTTCAGGATGCCCCCGGCGTCGTCCGGGCCGAGCGGCGGCAATTCCGCCGAGTGCAGCGCGGCGACGTCATACGCGACGCCGGCGGCACCGAGCGACTCGACGAGCGTCTCCATGACATCCTGGTACAGCTCGGTGCCGCGGATCTTGATCAGCGAGGCCTCGCCGCCGTTCTCGGTGCCGTCGCACATCGCCTCGACCGCCCGGTACGCGGCGAGCTCGAGCGCCAAGAAGCGCAACTCGAACTCTCCGATACGCTGGCGCATCAGCGGCTGGTCGATCAGCGCGACGCCGCCGACGACCGTCTCGCGCGCATGGCGCTTCAGCCGGTCCAGCACGTGCCACGCCCAGCCGACGATCGCGCCGGCGGTGCGCTCGTTCTTCAGCAGGAACTTCGCGTACGTCCAGCCCTTGCCTTCTTCGCCGACCAGGTTTTCGGCCGGCACCTTCACGTCCTCGAGCCAGACTTCGTTGACATGCGCGTAGCCGTCCATCGTGCGGATCGGCTTCACCGTCACGCCGGGGCTCTTCATGTCGATCAGCAGGAACGAGATGCCGGACTGCGGCTTGTCGTCGCGGTCGGTGCGCACGAGGCAGAACAGCCAGTCGGCCCACTGCGCATAGGTCGTCCACACTTTCTGGCCGTTGACGACGTAGTGGTCGCCCTCCCGGATCGCCAGCGTGCGCAGTCCGGCGAGGTCGGAGCCCGCGCCCGGCTCGGAGTAACCCTGCGCCCAGAACTCCTCGGTCGTCTGGATGCCCGGGAGGAAACGCTGCTTCTGCGCGTCCGAACCGAACGCGTAGATCACCGGGCCGACGTACTTGACGCCGAACGGGATCACCCACGGGCAGCTGAGACGCGCGAGCTCGTCCTCGAACGCGAAGCGCTCCAGCGGCGACCAGCCCTTGCCGCCGTACTCGGCCGGCCAGTGCGCGACCGCCCAGCCCTGCTTGTCGAGGAGGCGCATCCAGCGGACGTAGTCGTTCTTGTCGAGCACCTGATGGCGGTGCGACTTGTCGCGCAGGTCCGCCGGCATCACCTCGGCATGGAAGCGGCGCACGTCCTGCCGCAAGCGCTCGGCCCGGTCGCGCAGCACCTCGATTGCGCGTGCTTGGGTCATCTCGCCCTCCCTTCGAAAAGGCCGCGCCCCGCGGCGGCCGTGGAGACAGAAATCCTCACTTTTCGCCTCCGATCCCCAGGTACTTGTCGAGGGTCTCGTGGTGATGGCGGATGCGGCTTTCCTGGTAGCTCGCGAGGCTCACCGCGCCCTTCTTCGACGCGCGCAGCCCCTTCGTCATCGCGCCGAGATTGTTCATGTCCTGGTCGAACACCGGGCCGAGCGCGCCGAGCTCGGGCGCGGCCGAGAACGGCTGATCGTCCCGCAGGCGATTGAGCTTCGCGGGCGGCGGCGGCACTTCGCCTTCCTTGTGGCGCCACAGCAGCATCACGTCGAAGAGGCAGCTCTCGTGGTCGTCGCCATCCGGGATCACGCGGTAGAGGATGTTGCCGCAGTAGCCTGCCCAGATCTGGGTGTTGGGGAAGATCGAATACAGGATCGCGTCCTGCAGCTCGGCGAGCGTCGCATGCGAGAGGTCACGGCCCGACACGTCCCCGAAGATCTTGCGGTTGAGTTCGCCGATGTACTGGCGCGTCGTCTGCCCTTCGGGCAGCTGGTGCGCGGCGCCGTCGGAGTCGGCCATGCGTCCGGACTCTTCGAGAATGTCGTGCAGCACGAGCGGCTCGACGACCCCTTTCGTGTGGCTGCTCGGCACCGCCATCGGCGTGACGCTGCGGCTGATGTTGTCGCCGTACATGTCGTACTGGCTGTCGCAGTCACCGGTGAAGGTGAGGATCTGCGGGTGCGTGACGTGGGCGTGCATCGACTCCATGAAGGCTTCCTGCGCGACCTTCCAGTTCGACGGCACGCGACGCTGCACGTGCGCGACGATCACCGAGCGCTCGAAGGCGTAGTCGCGGAAATGCTGCGGCAGCGCGCCGAGGTAGTCGATCAGCGGCGGCGCGTTGTCGTCCATGTTGATGAAGACGAAGCCCAGCCAGCTCTCGACGCGCACCTCGGGCAGGTTGCTGCCGGCCTTGTCGAGGAACTTGAAGTCCCACTCGCACGGAATGCTGGCGAGCTTGCCGCGCAGGTCCCAGGTGAAACCGTGGTACGGACACTTGAGTTCGCGAACGACGCCGCCGTTCATTCGCAGCGCGCGGCCGCGATGCAGGCAGGAGTTGTGAAAGCCGCGAATCACGCCGTCGTCGCCGCGCATCACGATGATCGAGTGGCCGACGATGTCATAGACGAGGTGGTCGCCGGCCTTCGGGATCTGCTCCTCGCGGCCGACGAACTGCCAGGTGCGCGTCCACATCTTTTCGGCTTCGAGCCGGTGGAAGTCGGCCGAGGCATAGCGACCGACCGACAGGTCCTCGTCGCGGAAGCCGGGGTGGTTCGGCGCCAGGTAGTCCGGCACCGGCACGGTTTCCTGCTTGAGCAGCTCCTGGAACAGACCGGGGTCCCCGGCCTGGCCTTGCGGCATCAGCACAAATTTGTCTTCGGGCTTGTTCATCGTCGTCTCCGTCCTCTTCTTGTCGTCGGGATGGCCGTTCAGCCGGCCTGCAGGATGGTCACCGCGCTCACGCCAGGTGCGCCATAAACATGGGTGTATCCGAGCCGCGGCTTGCCCGGCACCTGCCGCGCGCCGGCCTCCCCGCGCAGTTGCGTGCAGATCTCGATCACCTGCCGCAGACCGGACGCGCCCACCGGTTCGCCGTTCGCGAGGCAGCCGCCGTCGGTGTTGATCGGCAGGCGCCCGTCGATCGCCGTCTCCCCGCTGCGCAACAGATGCTCCTGCTCGCCGTGCTCGCAGAAGCCGTTTTCGGCGATGTGGATCAGCTCGCTGCCGCTGTCGGTGTCCTGGAGCTGGATCACGTCGATGTCCTTCGGCCCGACGCCGGCCTGCTCGAACGCGGCGCGCGACGCGGTTACGGTGGGCGCCGGCGCCTGCGCCGCGGCAAGGCCAGGATTGAAGACTTCGAACGAGCCATGGTGGCGCGTGCGCATCACGGCCGCCTTCACGATGACTGGCCGGTCGGTGTATTTGCGCGCGTGCTTCGCGCTGCACAGCACGAGCGCGGCCCCGCCTTCGGCAGGGTTGCAGAACATGTACTTACGCAGCGGCAGGTTCACCGGCATCGACTGCGCGATCTCGTCGTAGCCGAGCTCCCGGCGTCGCCACGCGTGCGGCGTCAGTGCCCCGTTGCGGAACGCGCGTTGCGCAACGCACACCAGCGCATCCTCGGTGATGTCGTGCTCGTGCATGTAGCGGCGCGTCTTCAGGGCGAAGAACTGCGTGGTCAGCATCATCCCGGTCTCGCCGTACCAGTCCTCGAGACCCCAGTCGCGCGGTCGCGGATTGAAGGCGCCGCGCGGATGCTTGTCGAAACCGACCGCGACGCCGATCTCGGCGACGCCGGCCTGGATCGACGCGATCACGCTCGCGAGCGCGCTGCCGCCGGTCGCGCAGCCGTTGGCGACGTTGACGAACGGAATGCCGGTCAGGCCGAGCAGATTGCCGAGCGCGTCGGCATTGCCCGCGTCCTGGCTGCCACCGTAGGCCACGCCGACTCCGGACCATTCGATGCCCGCATCCTTGAGCGCCTCGCGCACCGCGTGGGCGCCCTGCTGCTGGCCCGAAAGCGCGTCGGTGCGCCCGAACGGATGCAGGCCGATGCCGATGATTGCGACGTCGTTGTCCATGAAGTTCTCCGGTTCAGGCGGTGGGCGCCACGTCGGCATCGGGCTCGACGGGGGCGAAGGCGTAAGTGAAGACCGGCTCTTCGCCCGCCACCTTGCGGTACGGCAGCAGCGTCAGCGTGAGCGGCATGCCGATGACGAGGCGCTCGGGATCGGCGATCGTGAGCCGGCTTTCGACCTTCACGCCGCCCGGCATCTCGACGTAGCCGACGCCGTACGGCTCGAAGTCCTGCTCGGATTCGCCGCCGTTGTACGGCGCCTTCGGCTGGAAACCCTGGATCGTCCACGACCACAGCGTCCCTTCGCTGCCGATCGGGTGTGACTCCATTTCCGTCGCGCAGCAACGCGTGCAGCCCTTGCTCGCGGGGAAATAGATTTCGCCGCAGTGGCGGCAGCGGCTGCCGATCAGAACCGGAACATCGCCGTCGAGGCGAACGACATCCGGACAGGCGAGCCGCGGAAGCGGATTCCACTTCATTGCAAGGTCTCCTCGCTTTTGTAAAACAAGCGTGCTTGTTTGTTATAGTACCCGAATAAACCGCGACGTAAAGCCGCGGTCGAGTTTTTCTTCCCGGTTGCCGCTGTTGCGATCCCCGCAGGACGAAAGCTCACTCGCCCTCTCGGACCGACCCGTCCGCCGGCCCGAACGTCCTTGCCGCTCAGGCCTCGACCTTGCGCGACTTGCGCGGCTTCTTGACGGGCTCGAGATCGGCTTCCGCAGCCGGTTTCGGCATTTCACCGCCATGCGTCGCCTGGTAAGCCTTCTCCATTTCCATCATGCCGACGCGCGCCAGCAGCTGATGCAGCTTTCGCAGCCGGTCGCCCTTCATGTACGGCGCCGGATTCGTCGCGACACCTTTGAGCGCATGGAACATCAGGTCGCGCAGCACCTCGCTGGTTTCCTGGTATTCGATCCAGTACGGGAAGCGCTTCAGCAGCGTCGCCGACTTGCGTTCGTCGAGCGCCGCTTCGAGCGGCGTCAGCACCGCCTGCAGCTCCGCGTCCGTACGCGCGCCGCGCTGCAGCTCCTGCAGCGCGATGAAGGTCGGGCGGCCGTAGTAATACTTCTGCAGCACTTCGAGCGTTTCGAGCATCGCTTCGTACGTCGGCGTCTCGCCCGGCGGCAGCTTGATGCGCTTGACCGCGTCCTCGTACTCGGCCGCCCGCAGATCGATGATGTACTCCGCCGCCGCGTTGAAAACTTCCGCGCGCGACTTGAAGTGATGCGTCATCGCGCCGCGAGAGACGCCCGCCTTCTGCGCGATCTTCTCGGTCGTGGTCTGGGTGTAACCGAGCTCGACGAGGCACTGCAGAGTCGCTTCGAGGATCTGGTTACGCGTCGCGAGGCTCTTTTCGGCCTGCCACGTGACGCCGCTCGCACGCGAGCGCGAGGGATCACGGCGGGGCCGTTCGACGCGACGCACCGGCGCGTCGGCCGATGCGAGCAGGGATTCGGGCGTGCTGTTATCCATGATCTTTCGCTACCTTTGTGATTCCAAAATTCGGCGCGGCCTTAGCCGTTCCGCCGCGCCGCCGGTGGGCGTCGCACGGACGCCACCTTGGTCGTCCCGCATTACCCGCCCCGGTACGACCGCGGGGGAACGGCTGCGTTCAAAAAACAGACGGGTCGGTATCAAACATTCTACGACAAACGAATCGAATGCCCATAGTCGACGGTGACGACCGAACCATTCATATATGACGACGCGTTGCTCGCGAGCAGCAGCAGCGGCCCGTCGAGCTCTTCGAGACTGCCGAGTCGCTTCGCAGGCAGGTTCTGGATTTCCTTCTTGCCGGCTTCGGTCTCGTAGAACGGGTTCGTCATCTCGCTCGGGAAGTAGCCCGGGGCGATCGCGTTGACGCGGATCCCGTGCTGCAGCAGGTCGAGCGCCATATAGCGCGTCATGTGCAGCAGCGCGCCCTTCGTCGTGCCGTAGTTGATGAACGCTGGATACGCGAGGTGGCCGAGGATCGACGCGATGTTGATGATCGAGCCCGGCTTGCCGGCCGCGATCAGCCGGCGAGCGGTTTCCCGGGCGACGTAGAACGGGCCCGACAGATTCACGTCGAGGAGGGAGGTCCACTGCTCGTTCGACATCTCCTGGAACGCGGTCGGGTTCGACAGCCCGGCGTTATTGACCAGGATGTCCACGGTGCCAAGTTCGGCCTCGATGCGGTCGAGTGCGGCGCGGATCGAGTCGCCGTCCGCGACATCCATGCGGCACCCGAACGCCCGTCCCCCCGCGTCGCGGATTTCCGCCGCGACCTGCTCGACGCGTTCCGTACGACGCGCGACGCACGCCACTTTCGCGCCCGCCTCGGCGAGGACCTGCGCGACGTGCAGGCCGATGCCCGATCCCGCGCCCGTCACGAGCGCGACGCGGCCTTCGAGCGAGAAGCGCTTGCCGATGCGATCCAAACGGTTGTCTGTAGTCATGTTCTTTCCCCTTTGCTCTCAGGCGAGTGTCGCCGGGTCGGCGAGCGGGTCGGCGAGCGCGTCGGCGATCGCCCGGGTGAAGCGCGCCGCGTCTGCCCCGTTGATGACGCGATGGTCGTAGCTGAGCGACAGCGGCAGTACCGGCACCTGGCGAACTTCGCCGTCGACGAGCTTCAGCCGCTCGGTCGCGCGCGTCACGCCGAGGATCGCGATTTCCGGCGCGTTGATGATCGGCGTGAAGCCGGTGCCGCCGAGGTTGCCGAGCGAGCTCACCGAGAAGCAGCCGCCCGACATTTCGGTGATCGGGAGCCCCTTCGTACGCGCACGCTCCGCCTTGTCGACGAGTTCGGCGGCGATCTCGGCGATCGACTTCTTGTCGCAATCGCGGATCACCGGTACGACGAGGCCGTTCGGCGTCTCGACCGCGACGCCTATGTGGAAGTAATGCTTCAGCACGAGGCCGTTGCCGTCGGCGGCGAGCGACGCGTTGAAGCGCGGAAAGGCCTTCAGCGCGGCGACGACCGCCTTGATGATGAACGGCACCGGCGTGAGCTTCGTGCCGAGCGCCTCCGACATCTGCCGGCGCACCGCGTCCAGCGTCGGCACGTCGGCCTCGTCGTGGTGCGTCACGTGCGGAATCTGCGCCCAGTTGCGCGCGAGGAAGGACGCAACGAGCTTCTGGTGGCGCGGCAGCGGCACCGTCTCGACTTCGCCGAACATCGCGAAGTCGACGGCGGGCATCGGCGGCAGCGTCGCCGGCCACGCAGGCGGCGGAATCTTTTCGTTGGCCGACATCACGCAAGCTCGCCGATCACGGTGCCGACCTCATAGGTCTCGCCGGCGTCCTTGTGGATCTTGAGCACGCCGTCGGCCGGCGCTTCGACTTCCTGCACCGACTTCTCGCTCTCCATCGTGTAGAGCAGTTGCCCCTTCGTGACGCTCGCGCCGTCCGGCACCATCCACTCGGTGAGGATCGCCTCGTTCACCGAGAAGCCGAGCTTGGGAAGAATGATTTCGGTTGCCATGTTGTTGTCCTCCTTTGGGTTTCTGTCAGGTTCAGTTCAGGGTTTCGCGGATCGCCGCGAGAATGCGGTTCTGCGTCGGTACGAACTCGGTTTCGAGCGGCTTCGAGAACGGCACCGGCGACCGCGCCGCGCCGACGCGCGCGACCGGGGCCTTCAGCGTGCCGAAGAGGTCCTTGTGCAGCCGCGCGGCGATTTCGGCGCCGACGCCGAAGTCCACCTGCGCCTCGTGCGCGACGACGACGCGGCCGGTCTTGCGCGCCGACGCCGTGACGGTTTGCATGTCGAGCGGCGCGATCGTGCGCAGGTCGATCACTTCAGCCGATACACCTTCCTTCGCGAGCTTCTTCGCCACGGCGATGACGTCGTGCAGCGTGCGGCTGTAGCTCACGAGCGTGATGTCGCTGCCTTCCTGCACGACCTTCGCCTTGCCGATCGGCACGCGCTCCCCCGGCACCGGCGCATCGCCCGGCACGAAGTACAGCGGCAGGTTCTCGATGAAGATGCACGGGTCGTCGTCGAAGATGCACGACAGCAGCAGGCCATACGCGTCGGCCGGCGTCGCCGGTGCGACGACCTTGATGCCCGCGGTGTGCGCGAACCACGCCTCGAGGTAGTCCGCGTGCTGGCCCCCGGTGCCGAAGCCCGCCCCGGTCGTCGTGCGGATCACGAGCGGCACGTGCGTCTGGCCGCCGGTCATGAAGCGCAGCTTCGCCGCGTGGTTGACGATCTGATCCATCGCGACCGTCATGAAGTTCATCAGCATGATCTCGGCCACCGGACGCAGGCCGGCGAGCGCGCCGCCGACCGCGGCGCCGACGATCGCCTGCTCGGAGATCGGGGTCGATTTCACGCGGCCGGTGCCGAACTTCTGCGACAGGCCGGCGGTGCACTTGAAGACGCCGCCGCCCTGCGCGTCGGCGATGTCCTCGCCGAGCACGACGACCGACGAATCGAAGGCCATCGCGTCATGAAGCGCTAGGTTGATCGCCTGCGCGGTGTTGATCTTCTTCTGGGCTACGGTGCTCATGCTTGCGCTCCCTCGGCGACGACGTCACGGTCGAGTTCGGAAATGTCGGGATAGGGACTCGCGAGGCCGAACTGGACGGCCTCCTCGAACGCGGCGGCGTTGGTCCCCTCGATGTCGACGAGCTGGCCGTCGGTCGCGAAGCCCTGCTCGATCAGCCACGCGCGGAAGCGCGGCAGCGGGTCGGCGGCAACCGCCGCGGCCATCTCGTCCTTCGGGATGTAATGGCTGTCGTCGCCGATCAGATGCCCGCGGAAACGGAACGTGTTCGCCTCGATCAGCGTCGGACCTTCGCCCGCACGCGCGCGGGCAACGGCAGCATTCGCCGCCTTCCACATCGCGACCGCATCGTTGCCGTCGACTTCCACCCCGGGAATTCCGTAGCCGATCGCGCGGTCCGCGATCGTCGCCGCGCCAGTGCCGAGGTCGTAGCGCGTGTGCTCGGCGTAGCCGTTGTTCTGACAGACGAAGATCACCGGCAACTTCCACACTGCGGCGAGGTTCAGCGCCTCGTGGAACGCGCCGATGTTGCTCGCGCCGTCGCCGAAGTTCACGACCGTGACCTGGTCCGCGCCCTTGAGCTGCGCCGCCCACGCGAGGCCGTTCGCGATCGGCAGACCTGCGCCGACGATACCGGTCGTCACGGGCAAGCCGGAAGCCACGTGCGTGACGTGCATCGGCCCGCCCTTGCCCTTGCAGGTGCCGGTCGCGCGACCGAACAGCTCGGCGACGAAGGGCTTCAGTGGAATGCCTTTCGCGAGCTGGTCATGGATGCCGCGGTAGGTCGTCACGACAGTGTCGTCCGCCCGCAGGTTCACCGAGATCGCGGCAGGGATCAGCTCCTGTCCGCGCGGCGAGTAGTACGGCGACGCGATCTGGCCGGCCTTGATCAATTCGATGAAGCGATCGTCGGCCTGCTTGATCAGCGATGCGATCCGGTAGATCTCCAGCAGGACCTGCTTGCCGGGTTTGTTTGTCTCACTCATTCCCTACCTCTCGATTCGGGTTCATGAAGTCTTGCTTGTTCCAAACCGGACTCGGTTTCCTCATCGGCCCGCTTCAGGTCGATTTAAAACCAACAATCCCGTTTGTTTTTTTGCAGTATATCGACGGCCTTTTGCAATGACAAGCATCAGAACGCTTCAGTGGATTTCTCTTTCTTCCGCTGCCGGGATATTTGTGGAGCGGTCGATGATGGCGAGGTTTTGCAACGGCGCGCGCTTGAGGAGCGCGAGGGTGGGCGTGATCGAGCGCGGGGATTGGCTCGTCAGTTGACGAAGGCGGTGCGCGTCCCGATCGGACGCCATCCGACGGGGACGCGTCGCGTGACACGCGGAACGACGGGCCGCGGTCCGCGCGGCCCCTTCCCTTTCAACTCGCGCTCACCCGTCGATCGCCGATCGATGCCGTGTTCCGCGCGCCGCCGAAAATCCGACGAGAGCACGAGCGCGGTGCACCCTGTTCCGGGCAGCAAGCGATGGACGACTTCCGTCCCCACCGAACAAAGCCCGGACCCGCCTCGCTCAGCGCTCGACGACCAGGTTCCGGCGCAGCACGACCGGCTTGCCGCCGGTGCTGCGCTTGACGACCCAGTGCGACAGCGCCGAATCGAGGTAGTCCGCGTGGGACGGGAACCACGACGACAGCGCCTCGGCAAACTTTCGGCCGATCTCGATATTGCCCGCGACGACGAGCGGCTCGACTTCGAGCGCGGACTTGTAGACCGCATCGTGGTCGTCGACGTGACACGACGTCGACGGGAAATCGGTCGCCTCCATCAACGCCTTCTCCTCGGCGAAATGCGCTTCGACGTGCTCGATGAAGGCGCGCATTGCCGCGGGGAACTCAGCGTCCGCGCACGTCAGCATTCGGTCGACCGCGCTCACGAACTCGCGGTGCGTATCGTCCATGCGCGCGTGCCCGAGCAGGTAGGCATCGGTCCAGGGCATTCCCTTCTGCGTGTCCATTTTTTGTCCCCTCTGTTTATGGATTGATTGTCTCGATTGCAGGGTGGCATAGCGGCCCGAGTTCGGCCATAAGGTACTCCCGCTGCACTTCCGGCGACCAGCTTACCGGATCGAAAACCGACTGCACGGCGACGCCGATGACGATCACCAGCAGGCGCCGCGCCACGGCGTCGAACTCCGCCGGAGCGGGTGGGAGCCCCTGCCCTGCGCGCGCCTCGAGCACGCTGCGAAACAGTCGCCGCGCGTTGAGCGCCTGCGAGGCCTGCTCGGCGGCGAAGTCCGGGTCGAGCACCGCGATGTGCCAGAACGCGAGATAGACCTTCCAGTCCTGGATGCTCGGGTCGTCCCGCGGCAGAAGCGCCTCGATGCAGCCGAGGAGATCGCACGGATCCCGGTCGAGCGCGGCGGCGAGGCGCTGCTGGGCGTTGGCCGCGGCAGTTCGGTAGGTATGCAGCAGCAGTTCCTGCTTGCTCGAAAAGTAATGGGTGACGATCGCCGTGCTGAAGCCGGCTTCCGCGGCGATCTGGCGCATCGTCAGGGCATCGATTCCGACGCGCGCAATGATGTCGGCCGCAATCCGGGCGACGTGCAGACGACGGTGTTCATGATCTACGACAGCAGGCATTGACTTGGCTCAAGAAGTACGTTTAATCTAATTTACAACAAGCGTTATAAAAAAATAAAGCCTTTTCGTTGAAGCGCATTTTCACGCGTTTTCGCGACATGTTCGGCGACGAAGAGGTCGATTTACGCAAGAAGGAAGTCTCGAAGATTTCCAGACAAGAGCCCAAAGGAGAGACAAGGATGACCCAGGATAAGCTCCCGAAGAACCTCGGCCGCCGTCAGGCGCTGATCCGTGGCGGTCTCGCCGCCGGCGGCCTGGTCGCGGCAAGCGTTGCGCCCGCCGCACAAGCCGCGAAGTCCGCGGGCAAACAGCAGTGGGACCATGAAGCCGACGTCGTCTGCATCGGCTCCGGTGCCGCGGCCTGCTCCGCGGCGGTAACCGCAGCCGGCCTGGGCGCAAAGGTCATCCTCGTCGAGAAGATGCCCTTGCCCGGCGGCACGACCGGAAAATCGGGCGGCGTGACCTGGATTCCGAACAATCCGCTGCTGCGCGCGCGCGGCATCAATGACGAACGGACCGACTGCCTGCGCTTTCTCGCGCGCTATGCGTATCCGCGCCAGTACACGCCGAACAGCGCGACGCTCGGTCTGCCCGACGGCTCGTACCGGCTGCTCGAAGCGTTCTACGACAACGGCTCGCCGATGATCGAGAACATGGACAAGCTCGGCGCGGTGCGCTTCCGCGAGTTCAAGATGTGGTTCGTCGACAAGTACGCGCCCGATTACGCCGACCATCTGCCCGAGAACAAGACGCCGCGCGGCCGCGCGCTGGAACCGGCGGTCGGCGCGAGCTCCGCGGGCGGTGGCGCGAGCCTCGCAGCGCAGATGGAGAAATGGCTTGCGGCAAAAGGCACGCCGATCCTGCTCGAACATCGCGTGACGAACGTCGTCAAGGACGGCGACCGCGTCGTCGGCGTCGAAGCGCTTTACGGCGACAAGCTCGTCCGCATCAAGGCCCGCAAGGGCGTCGTGTTCGGCACCGGCGGCTATGCGCACAACGCGAGCCTGTGCGGCCTGCCATCTGACGGGCCAGGAGGCGGGCAACATGAAGCTGCACCCCGGCGCTGCCTACGCGTCGCTGGTCGGCGTGCCCTCGGTCGAGAGCCAGCTCAAACGCGTCGAGCCCGGCGCCCCCGAGCGCAGTTACCTGATGCACAAGCTCGACGGCACGCATCTGGACGCGGGCGGAAGCGGCGAACAGATGCCGTTCGGCGCGGCTGCGCTCGACGAGGCGACGCGGCAGACCGTGCGCGCGTGGATCTCGGCCGGCGCGAAAAACGACTGACACCGGTGCCCTTCGGAAGGGCAAGCAAATGACAAGAAAAATCGGGCATCGGGTACGGCGGATCGAAAACAGGCGAGCCTGTTTAAGAAATACCCGCCCGCGCTGCCCGACCTCCGGAATTGCCCCCGAAAGGGGGCTGCGCCAGGACTGCTCAGACGGTCCGGCAGCTTGATCGACGACAGAGAGAAAGCGTTCAACCCAAAACACAACCGACGCTGTCGGGCCTGACAGGAGCGAGACATGGGCAACTTGAGCATTCAGGAAAAATTCGAACGGGAGCTGGTCAAGGGCGGTTTCCTGCGCGGCGATCCGATCACCGGCGACCGCTACTACTCCCGCGAATTCGCGCAGAAGGAATGGGATCACGTCTTCACGCGGACGTGGCAGATCGGCGGCATGGCCGCGCAGCTGGCGAAGCCGGGCTCGGTGATCACGTACGAGATCGGCAACGAGTCGATCCTGATGACGCACGCCGAGGACGGAAAGATCCGCGCCTTCTTTAACGTCTGTCCGCACCGCGGCAACCGGCTCGTCGCCGAGGAAGAGCGCTGCGGCACGAAGCGCATGGTGTGCGCCTACCACAGCTGGACTTTCAGCCTCGACGGCGTCGTGCGCCACGTCCGCGATGCCGAGGATTACCCGCAGGGCAGCCCGATCGGCAAGCTCAAGCTCGAGGAGATCAGCTGCGACGTGCTCGGCGGGCTGGTGTGGTTCAACATGGATCCGAACGCGCGGCCGCTGCGCGAGTCGCTCGGCGTCGTTGCCGATCATCTCGACGCGTACCAGACCGACAAGTGGGTCCGCGTGATGTGGCTCACCGGCAAGGTCGACTGCAACTGGAAGATCATCCACGACAACTTCAACGAGGCGTACCACGTCCTCAGCCTGCATCGCGAACTCGGCACCTTCATCGACGACGCGTACCAGAACACGGACTACGACATCTACGAAACCGGCCACAACCGCATGCGCATGAAAGGCTGCCTGCCGTCGAGCAGCAGCCGGGTCGGCGAAGTGCAGGCCCCGCTCGACGCGATCCTGCGTCAGTGGGACCTCGATCCCGCCGACTTCAACGGCCGCGTGCGCGAGGCGCGCGCTGCGGTGCAGCAGCAAAAGCGCAAGCTCGGCGCCGAGCGCGGCTACCATCACTACGAAAAGCTGTCCGACGACCAGCTGACCGACTATCACCACATCACGGTCTTCCCCAACATCTCGCTGACGATGTCGGCCGACGGCTATCAGGTCCTGCGTCCGCAGCCGCACCCGACCGACCCGGAGCAGTGCCTGTTCGACCACTGGTTCATGGTTCCGGTCGTCGACGGCGTCGCCGAAGTGGAAACGCCGCGGGGCACGCGCAAGATCGAGCCGGCACCGCACGAGACCTTCCTGCACGGCGACGCGTCGATGGGCTTCGTCGCCGACCAGGATCTCAGCGTCGCGATTGCACAGCAGCGCGGCCTGCATTCGCGCGGCTACAAGGATTCCTACCTGACCGGGCAGGAAGACCGCGTGCGGCGGCTGCACGAAGTGATCAACGACCACATCGAAGGGCGCCGCTGAAAAGGCGGGAAGCGCCCGCTCCCCGGGCGGCCGCCGTCCGCGGCGGTGCCGCACCCTGCCCCACGCGTGCACGCTGCCCCACGCGCGCACTGTTGCCCGAAGAGGTAGCGGCGCGGGGGGTGGTGGTGCGCGCGGTCGGCTTACTGACCTCGCGTCGGCGAAGATCGCCGGCAGTGAACGCAACGCCGCAACCCGCCACTCGGGCTAGGAGTCTGCGCGGCAGTCGCGCCCGCTCCCAAGCCGGCCGCCGAAGCCGCCGCCCGTCGGTTCAGCCGGCGCCGCCGCGACCCGGCTTCCGTCGCTTCTTGCCGGCTTCCGTCCGGGCAGAACTCTTCTGCGCCTGAGCGCGGGCGGCGTCCGCCTCGTCGAGCCACAGCAGCGCCTCGATATAGGGGACGAAGTGCTCCAGGTATTCGGGAGCGACGTCGCGCATCAGCCCGAGCGCCCGGAGCACGAGGAAATGCGAATTGAGCGGGCCGGCGTTGTCGGGCGCTTGCGCGAAGGCATGGGCGAGCTGCTGTTCGACGCTGAGCTTCGACCAGGTGTGGCGGAAATATTTCAGGGATTTCAGTTCGACCCGGCGCTCGGCCGCTGGTCGGGCGGTCGCGGTGTCGTCCGCGTTCGCGCCGTCCGGCGAGCGCAGCGCGATCCCGGCGAGCAGATCGGTGAATAAGCCGCTGTCGCGCCGCGCTTCGAGGCGTGCGAGCAGGCGCTGCAAGCCGGGGAAATCGCCGCCGTCGAAATGCTGCCGCAGCGCGTCCGCCGCCTCCGGGAATCGCGACAGGCCGGATGCGAGCCGATCCCGCGCGTCCCGCTCGGCTCGCTCGGCGCGTTCGCGGTAGTCGCCCAGCGCCTCGGCCAGTCGGGCGTCGAGCCGGTCCCGGACCGCGTCCCGCTGTTCGGCCGCACGCCGGGCCAAGCCCTCGATGAAACGAAAGCGGACGGGATCGAAACATTGCGCCCCGCGTGCGCGCAGCGCGTCGACCTGCCCGTCCGCGTCGAAATTCGGAGCGTGCGAGCGGGTGGCGGTTCTTCCGGGAGAGCTCACCGGGCCCCCGCCTCCGCGCCGCGGGACTTCGGCACCGGCGCCATTTCGACGCGCCGGTTCCGCGACCGCCCGTCGTCGTCCGCGTTCGACGCGACCGGCTGCTCAGCCCCGAACGCCGCGGCAAACACCGACGAGGACGGGATGCCTTCGTCGATCAACGCGCGCGTGACGGTCAGCGCCCGCTGCGCGGAAAGCTCCAGGTTGTCGGCGAATTGTCGGTTGCTGTCGCGGACCGGCCGATCGTCGGTGAAGCCGCTCACCATCAGCATTTCGTCGTTGACCGAGAGATATGCGGCCAGCGGCGGCGCGAGGCTCTCGAGGAGCTGCCGTCCTTCCGGCTGCAATTGGTCGGAGTTCAGCGCGAACAGCACGCTGCCGCTGATGCCGATGCGGCCGTTGTCGAGCGTCACGCGTCCCGCCGCGAGCGGCACCGCCAGCGCCTTTTCCAGCGCCTCGCGCCGCTGCTCTTCGATGCGCCGTTTCTGCACTTCGGTTTCGAGCGTGGTCACCAGTTCGAGCTGCACGCCGAGCACGCCCACGAGGATGAGCACGAACGCGCCCAGCAGGCCGGACATCAGGTCGCCGAACACGGCGAAGGCCGGTGCGGAGTGCTCGATGCCGCCGTCGATCTCGTCCATCCTCAGCCCTCGCCGGCGATCGACGCCTGTCTGCCGGAAACTTGCTGCAGGTCCTCGACGATCCGCTGCTGCGACATGATGCTCAAGTCGATGATTTCCCGCGCCTGCGCGACGTAATAGGCGAGCTGCTCGTCGCTGCGCGCCATGGATTTGTCGAGCGCCCCTTCGATCCGCGCCAGGGTCACCATCAGCTTGTCGCTCGATTCGCTGAAGAGCTGCACCGCGAGGCCGAACGCTTCGCTCAGGCTCGCCACCTCGACCGCACCGCTGCCGATCTGGCTCGCGACGTCGGTCATCCTGGCCGACTCCGCGTCGATGCGTTCAGTGAAGCGGGTGCCGGCGGTTTCGAGCATCGCCGCCGACGACGCCACGAGTCCGTCGATCGCAGCCCGCTGCTCGGTCGAGGCGTGGTTGATCGCCGTGAGCAGCGCGCCCGACGTCTCCATGATGCGGCTGCGTTCGGCTAGAAGCTCGTTGTCGCGGGCGATGCTCGCAGAGAGTTCCCGCCGCAGCTCGCCGATGACTTCCGCCGCGGCCTGCGGGGCCTGCGCCGCGACGTGCATCAGCCGGGCGACCTCGTCGATCGTGCTCGTAGCCTGCGCCCTCGCCTCGGCCGCAATTTCGGACGCGGCTGCGCTCAGCGTGCGGCAGAGCTGCTCCTGCTGCGCGAACGTCTGCGCGCCCGCTTGCTGCCATTCCTGCTGCAGCGACGCCGCCATCGCTTCGAGCGCCGCGCTGAGCGCGGCCTGCCGCGCCTCGTCCCGTACCGCCGATTCCGCCTGCATTGCAGCGACGGTCTCATCGACCGTCGTCAGCAGCGCCGCCGAGCGCTGCGCGACGGTCTCGGCGAAGGCTTCCAGCGAGCGGTGCATGTCCTCGGTCAGGTGCTCGCCGGCGCGTTCGTGCCGCGCGAGCGCCGCAGTCCAGGTGTCGGACGCGCCGTCGAGGGCCGTCCCCAATCGGGTGACGAGACCGTCGAGCTGCGTTTCGACCGAACCGGCGAGCTTCGCATGCAACGCTGCCGATTCGCGCGCGACACTCGTCGTCGTCTTGGCGAGATCCGACCGCAGCGCCGCATGCGCCGCTTCCACCGAAGCCACCAGCGCGGATGAACGCTGCCCGAAGGTCTCGGTGTAGGCGGCCAGCGCCTCCTGCAAATGGGCGGCGAGGCTTTCGCTCGTACGCTCGTGGTTCGCAAGCGCCACGGTCCAGGTATCGGCGACCGTCGCGACGCTGCGGTCGAAGCGCTCGGAGAGGCCGTCGAGCTGCGTCGTCACCGTGGCGGCGACGCGTTCGTGCAAGGCACTGGTTTCGCGCGCAATGCCGGTCATCGTCGCCTCGACCGTCGGCCGGATCGTCTCGCCGGCGACGCGCGCGCTTTCGGTGAGGCTCGTCTCCAGCGAGTGGCCGACCGACGCGGCCAGCTCCGAATACATCCCCCGCGCGTCGCGGTAAAAGCGCTCCTGCTCGCCCGCGAGGCGCTCGTTCAGCTCCCTGCCCTGCCGGTCCATCTGCGCCATCATCGCCTGCAGCGTCTGCACCACTTCGGGCAGCGCCGCGGCCTGCACCCGCAGCGCCTTGTAGGTTTCCTGGCGCTGCTGTGCGTGCGAGAAACCGCGCAGCGTCGTCGCGACTCGGAAGTCGAGCGCTTGCGACGTCTGCAGGCGCGCGCGCCGGCACAGCGCCGAGACGAGGCCGAGCATCGCCGACGCCGCGACGCCCGCGACCGAGGTCCCGAACGCGACCCCCAGGCCCTTGACCGGCGCCGCGAGCGCGGCGCGGATCGTCTGCAGATCGCTGCTGCTTTCCAGCGCGAGGACGGCGCCGTTGAGCGTCACGACCATGCCGAGGAAAGTCCCGAGCATTCCCAGCAGCACCAGCAGCCCGACGAGGTAGGGCGTCACCGCCGGCCCGGGCAGGCCGACGCGCTCGCCTTCGACGCGCAGCCGCACCGCGTTCTGCAGCGTCGGCGGCAGCCCGCGGAGCCAACCGCCGAGATCCGTCAGGTTCTCCGGAATCGCGGCGAGGGCCGCATCCAGTGCCCCGGTTGCGCGGTGAAAACGCAGCAGCTCGATGCCGCCAGCCAGATAAACGGCGCCGATCAGCGCGGTCATCGTCAGTGCCAGCGGGCTCGCGCCGACGTAGCCGACGCCGACCCACGAAACCGCGACCAGGCCGACGACAAAGGCCGCGGCGCAGATAATTCGATTCATTGCTTCCCTGTTACCTCGTTGTCGAGGGCCGCGAGCAGCCCGGCGACCGGCTGCAACCTAAGCTCCAGCTCCGCCAGCAGCACCGCCCGCAGGTCGGCACAGAAGACCGCCAGCCACCCGCCGGCCTGCATCCACTGCGCGGGGTCGTCCGCGGTCTGCGCTGCGGCCTGTGTCGCCTGGTGCGCCGCGTAAAGATTCCCGAAGCGCCGCGCGAGCAGCGTCGGAACCGTCGCGAGCAGGTCGCGCTCCCGGCCGGACAAGGCCTTCTCGAGCACGGCATCGAGGCCGGCAAGCCGCTCGTGCCCGGCAGAACGTCGTCCCACCGCCGTCCGCGCCGCAGCCCGCAACGGACCGATGCTCGCGACCATCTCCCGCTGATGCGCGAGATAGTACCGATGGTAGGACGCGAAGTCGGCGGCCCGTTCGATTGGCTCATTAGGCGCGGGAGCCGGCAGTTCGATCCGACCCTTGCCGGCCTCGGCTCGCGCTTCCCCGGTGATCGAACTCACGAGGGTTGCCCACACACGGGTGAAACGCTCGCGCAGTTCGCCCGTGTCCGCCGGAGCCGCGGGGCGCGGAATTTCCGACGTGCGCGGCCCGGCGTCGAGCGCCGAAAACAGCGCCAGCGCATCGCCGATGTCCACCCATTGGCCGAGTCTTTCGGCGAACGATTGTTTCGACGCAGGCAGATCCGTTTCCACGAGCTCGCTCAGAACACGAACCAGCGCGGAACTGTTGAAACGCGTGCGCGGAGCCCGTTGCGCCATACCTGAAAAAGCGGCAAGGCTACTACAAAGCGGCTAGCGGGTCAGCGGCTGCGGAGCGCTCATGGCCGTTCGGCAGCGCAACTACGGCGAAGGAGGCGGAGCGCGCGACTGGCCCGATGCTCGTCACCCCGCCCGGGAGCACCGCTCACCGATTCGCGTACCCGGCGTCCACGTGGATGGTGCTGCCGGTCACGTAAGACGACAGGTCGGACGCGAGCCACAGGCTTGCCTGGGCGACTTCGGTCGGCGCGCCGAAGCGGTTCAGCAGACTCCGCGTGGGCGCGTATTCGGCTTCGGATACCTTCATCGCGTCGAGGGCGCCGCGCAGCATCGGCGTGTCGATCGCGCCCGGGGCGACGGCGTTGACGCGGATGTTGTGGCCGCCGTTCTCGAGCGCGGCCACCTTCGTCAGCCCGATGACGCCGTGCTTCGCGGCGACATAGGCGCCGTTGGTCGGCTGCGGGCGGAAGGAGCTGACGGAGCCGATGTTGATGATCGAACCGCCCTGCCCCTGGCGGATCATCTGCGCGAGCTCGTACTTCAGGCACAGCGCGACGCCCTTGAGATCCACCGCGATCACGCGGTCGAAGTCGGCCTCGTCCATCTCCGCGAGCGGCTTCGCGTCGGGCGTCACGGCGGCATTGTTGACCGCGACGTCGAGCCGGCCGTAGCGCGAGACCGCTGCGGCGACGAGCGCCTCGACATCCGCTGCGACCGATACGTTGGCGCGCTGGAAGAAGGCTTCGCCGCCGGCGGCGACGATTTCCTCGACGATCTGCCGACCCGCGCTCTCGTTGACGTCGGCGACGACGACGCGCGCGCCGGCTTCGGCGAAGAGGCGTGCCGTTGCCGCGCCCATTCCCATTCCGGCGCCGGTGACGATCGCGACCTTGTCCTGCAGGATCTTCGTATTCATCTCGGTTCCTTTCTCGAATGATCAGGCCAGCGCCGGCTGGAGCGTCGGGGCGGCGACGACGGTTTCCTCGCGCACGACCATGCCCCGCAGCGATCCTTCGGCGACGAGCGCTTCGAGCGTGGCGAGGTCCGCGTCCGCCCAGGCCGCGTGCAGCGCGTCGAGGCTCGGCCACCAGCTGCACTCGGCGCCGTCGAACGGTACGTCGTCCGCGATCGCGATGTGGCGCGTGAGACGGAGCGGAACGGCATCGGGCATCGGCAGCGGACGGCACGAGCCCAACCAGCGCCGCGCGAACTCTGCCGCCGCGAGCGCCGGCCCGCGGCGCGCGACGACGATCAGCTTCACGGCGCCGGGCGGCAGTGGGCTGTCGACGACGACCTCTTCGCGCGCGACGAAGGCGAGCACCGGCGGCGCGACGAAGTTCGCCTCGTCCGGCCCGGCGCCGTCAAGGTACTCACGGCTCGACACCAGACGTGCGAGGGCGTCGGCATCATCCACCCACAGCTCCGGCGAACCATCCGCCAGCAGCGGCAGCCCCGGCAGGCCGGACCCCGGGTCGTCGCCGATCCGGTGGTTCTGGATGTAGCCGCGGATGAAGCCTGCGTCGACGAGCTTCAGCGCGTGCGCCTTGTGCGTCGTGCGCCAGTATTCGCTGAAGGCGGGCAGCGTGAAGTCGTCCCGTCGCGTCAGAAAACTCAATACCTTGAGCATCGCGACGGGCTCCCCTCAGCGCTTGTTCGCGCGCGCAACGTAGCGGTCCACCACCTGCTCGAAGTGGCGGATCCGCGCTTCCTGATAGTTGCCGAGCGTCTGGCCGCGCTTCTTCGACGCCTTGAAGCCGAGCTGCTGGGAGCGCAGGTTGCCGGTGTCCTGGTCATAGACATTCGCGAGCACCGGGTCGAGGCCGGCGACGACGCCGTACGACTCGTCCTCGCCGACGAACGCAACTTCCGGCGGTTCCCGGTGCTCACCCGAATCGGGCACCGGGCGCAGGAACAGGATCTCGAACAGGCAGCGTTCCGCATCCAGGCCGAGCGGGCGGAAGCGGTAGACCATCGGCAGCGACACGCCCGGGAACAGCACCATGTTCGGGAAGACGTGATACTCGATGGTGTCGATCATCTCGGCATCGGAAAAATGATCGAGCGACGCGCGATACTTCTCGCCGAGCGTCTTGCGCAGATAACGCGCCATCACCGTCCGCGCGGTCTCGCCCTCACCGACCGTCAGGTCGTCGCCGACCACCGAACGGTCGCCGATCAGCATCGAATCGACCAGTTGCTGCTCGGTGAGCGGCTTTTCGAGGTGCGGGCTGCTGATGCCGCCGACCGCATAGAAGCGCGTCACGTGGTCGCCATAGAGGTCGTACTGCACGTTCGCGTCGCTCGTGCCGGACAACAGTTGCGGGTGCGTTTCGAGCACGTGGTAGGACTCGAGGAAGGCTTCCATCCCGGTCTTCCAGTTGCACGGCAGCACCTTCGCGATGTGCAGCTCGATGAAGCGCTTGCCCATGTCCCAGGTGCGGAAGTGCTCGGGCAGCACGTCGAGATAGGTTTCGAGCGGCTCGGCGTTCTCGTCGAAGTTGATGAAGACGAATCCGCCCCACAGGCCGACGCGCACTTCCGGCAGCTTGTATTCGGCGGGCTTCACGTGTGGGAAGTCCCACGCCGACGGCACGCTCTTCAGGCTGCCGTCGAGCTTCCACGTCCAGCCGTGGTACGGGCAGCGCAGGTCCTGGGCCGAGCCGACGCCCTCCTCGGGGCGCAGCTTCGTGCCGCGGTGTAGACAGGAGTTGTAGTACGCCTTGATGCCGTCCTCGGTGCGAACGATCAGCGCGGAGTACGGGCCGACCTCATACACGTAGTAGTCGCCGACCTGCGGGAGATGCTCCTCGCGGCACGCCCACTGCCAGACCTTCGGCCAAATTTCCTGCATTTCACGGTCGAAATACTCGCGTGAGTAGTAGCGCGAGTAATTCACGTCCTCGTCACCGAGGAAGCGGTAGTTCATTTCGCGCAGAACCGGAGGCGCCGGTTTCACATCGCGCTCGACGATGTCCTGCACGCTCGGGCCGGGGCAGCGCGCTTCGCCGGGCTGCAGACCTGCGTAGTCGCCGGGGATGACGGACAACGGGATGCGGTCGTTCATTGGGTGTCTCCTGATCGGTTTGTTGTCGTTGTGCCGTTCGTTTCGCCCGCCGTCCGGACGTGTGCCGACCCCCTCCTCGCCGGAGGGTTCGCAGCCGACCACCGCGTCGATACCTCGCTGTTTCCCGCCTTGCGGAACGCGTAAAGGGAAAACGGGAGATCGCTCGCGGCGGGGAAGCCCGCGGCGCGCGTCTCAGGCGGCGACGAGTTCCTGCAGTTCGAAGACGTTGCCGTCGGGGTCGCGCCCATACGTCGCCTTCGCGGCACCGAAATCCTGCGGCGGGCAATGGAAGCGCACGCCGGCTTCGACCATGCGCCGGTAGACCGCGTCGACGTCGTCCACGTCGAAGCACAGGTGCGTGATGCCGTAGTTGTTCACCGGGCGGTCGTCGGTGCGCTGCGGCGCGGGGGACGGGGATTCGAACTCGAAGAGCTCGACGCACAGCGACCCGAGCTGCAGCATCACCGTCGTCGCGCCGGTGCCGGCGAGCGCCATGACGGCGTCGATCTTCGGCTCGCCCGCCTTCCAGCTCACGCGCGAGATCTCCTCGAAGCCGAGCAGGTCGCAATAGAACGAACGCATGCGTTCGAGGTTCGGCGTGGACAGGGCCACGTGATGGACGGCGCGGATCATGTTCAGTCCTCGAATCGGAGAGCGAAACGGGACCGGGTGCGACGCGCCCGGCCCGTGCGAATGTCAGGCTATCAGCCCGGCGCGGTAGGTCAGGTCCTCGCGGCTGCGCGTGCCCTGGATGCGGTACGCGGCGAACTGGCCGTCGGTGCGCCCGGCATACGGCCAGCACGCGTTCCAGTCCATCACGAGGTCGCGCGACCACATCCGCCACACGCCGTCGCGCTTCTCCCACACGTCGCGGTAACGCATGCCATCGGGGCAGTTGATCTGCGTGCCGTCGGGCAGACGGGCCGAGGCGTTGCCGAGCATGTAGGACTCGGCGCGCGCGTGCACGCCGTCCTCATCGAGCTCGATCGTGACGTTCGCGATGCGGTGGAACGCCCAGATCAGGTTGTCCTTGATGAACGGAATGTCGTAGTCGCAGAACGCATGCGCGTTGCCGTCGAAGATGCCGAAGATCACTTCGCCGTCGTGGTGGAAGGTCGCCTTCAGCAGTTCGAGGTCGCAGCGGTCGACCGCCTGGATGTAGCGGCACATCTGGTCGTAGATGGCCTGCTTGTCCGCGAGGGCGCGGATGCGGGCGGCGGTGCTCATGCCTGGCCCCCGAGGATCGTGTACATCGGGTCGTCCTTCGAGCGCTGGCCGCGCAGCTTGATCATGCCGAAGAGACCCTCGTCCCACACCGCGGTCGTCGGGAAGCTCATGTTCCACTCGTGCACGAAGGTGCGGCGGGCGATCTTCCACTGGCCGCCTTCCTTGCGGTACTCGTCGACGTAGCGGCCGCCGACCAGCGTGTCGGTCTTCTCGCCGCCCTTGTTCCACGTCGCCACCGCGATCACGTACACCTCGCCGCGCGCGCCGTCGCCGTCGACCGCGAAGTATTCGTTCGACACCGAATGGAAGCTGCGTTCGAGCTCCGGCCGGTTCAGGCAGGCGGCGACGAACTCGTTGGCCGGCCCGGCGAAGGCGCCGTTCTCGACCTGGGCGCCTTGGGCGAACACGCCCGACAGCAGCTCGCAGTCGGCGCGGTCGACCGCGCGGGCGTAGCGCGTGACGAGCTCGCGCAGCGCCTGCTTGTCTTCGAGTTCCTGCAACAATTGCCCTTCGTTCTTGTCGCTCATCTTTGTCTCCGTTCTCTCTGATTGGGGTGAAGCAGCTTGGGTTGAATATTCCGTCGCGGTTGGACCGGGCGCCGTACCTCGGCGCGGCGCCGGCTAGGGTACTCAGGCCGCGACCGGCGCTTCGAGCGATACCTCGATGCGCCCGTCGACGACGCGCAGCGCATACGTCTTCAGCGGCACGCGGCCCATCTGCCCGCGCCCGCAGCCGGTGCGCACATCGAACATTACGCCGTGCAGCGGGCACGAGATCAGCCCGTTGCGGATGCGGCCGCCTTCGAGCGGCGAGTTCTGGTGCGTGCAGCGATTTTGCACCGCGAAGAACTCGTTGTTCGCGTTGCAGATCAGGATGCTTTGGCCGTCGATCTCGACCGCCTTGTTCGCGCCGGCCGGCAGGTCGGCGCAATCCATTACATGGCGAAATTCGGTGCTCATCTCAAGACTCCCGGGCGCTCGCCCGTCAGGATCGAAAGTAGGAATACGACACGTCGTCGAGATCCGATCTGCCCCGGCTCGCGAGCGCGCCGATGCCTTCGTTCCAGATCGCCGAGCCCGGCTGATTGACGTTCCAGTCGAGGACGAACAGGCGGTTCGTGAACTTCCACACGCCCTCCTTGCGCCGGTACTTGTCGAGGTAGCGTCCGCCGACCATCTGATCGGCCTTGCCGTCCGGGCCGTCGACCACCGTCATGGCGATCACGTAGCTGCGGCCGGTCGCCGTCTCGCCGTCGATCTCGAACAGCTCATTCGACGTGAAGTGGAACATCGTCTCGACGGCCTGGTTCGGCGTGCAGATCAGCTCGGCGAACGCAGCGCCAGCGCCCTTGAAGAGCCCGAAATCGATCTCCGACTCCGGCCACCACACCGACGCGAGCAACTCCTGGTCGCGGCGGTCGATGCCGTTGCAGTAGCGCGCGTTCAGGTCATGCAGCGCCTGCTTCGCTTCGATCTCGGCGAACGCGCGCTGCAGCCGTTCGAGTTCGCCGGCGATGCCCAGTGACTCCTGATTCGACGCACCCATCTCACGCCCCCTCGCCGGCCGGATACGGCTTCGCGAGCACGCCGCCGTCGACGTACATCTGGTGCCCGGTCATGAAGCTCGCTTCGTCGCTGGCGAGGAACGCGACCGCCGCGGCGATCTCGTCGACGTCGGCGATGCGATTCAGCGGCTGCATGCCGGCGTAGATCTTCTCGAGGCGCGCTCCGTCGTCGGACGCGTCGAGATATTGCTGCAGGTTCGGCGTGCGCGTCGCGGCCGGGTGCACCGAATTCACGCGGATGTCGTAGCCCTGCTCGCCGCAATGCAGCGCGACGGTCTTGGTGACGGCGTCCTGCGCGGCCTTCGCGGCGCCGTACGCGACGAAAAGCGGTCCGGGGCGGATGCTCTCGACCGACGAGATATTGACGATCGCGCCGCCGCGCGTGCCGCCTTCACGCGCCTTCATGCTCGCGACCGCGTGCTTGCAGCCGAGGAAGGTGCCGACGCCATGCACGCGCATGTGGCGGTCCCAGTCCTCGAGCGTCGCCGCTTCGATGTGCGCCGGGAACGAGGTGCCGGCGTTATTGACGAGGATGTCGAGCCGGCCCCAGCGCCGCTCGGCGGCAGCAATCGCGTCGCGCCACTGCGCATCGTCGCCGACGTCGAGCGGCTGGTAAGCCGCGTTCGGGTCGAGTTCGTCGGCGAGCTTCTCGCCCGCCGCGTGATTGATGTCGGTGACGAGCACCTTCGCGCCTTCCTTGATGAAGCGGCGCGCGATGCCGGCGCCGATGCCCTGCGCCGCACCGGTCACCAGTGCGACCTTTCCGTCCAGTCTTTGCATGTCGTCTCTCCGTGGGTTCCCGCGCTCAGCCGGCGAGGTATTTGTCGATCGTCCGGTGCAGCAGGCGGGCGCGGATTTCCTGATAGTTGCCGAGCGTCTGCCCCGGCTTCGTGCTCGACTTGAAGCCGCGCTGCTGACCCTGCAGGTTGCCGGTGTCCTGGTCGTAGATCGTCGCGAGACCGGGATCGAAGCCCGGCACTTCGTGGAAGGACTGCTCGAAATCGAGCTCGACCATTTCGGCCGGCTCCGGACGCTCGCCCGAATCCGGCAGCGGCTGCAGGAAGAAGAGGTCGAAGATCGAAGTGTCCGGGTCGTTGCCGTTCGGCCGGAAGCGATACACCATCGGAAACAGCAGCGACGGGAAGAGACAGGTGTTCGGGAACAGGTGGTACTCGATCGCGTCGATCGTCTCGGTGACGCTCAGGTGCGACAAGTCCTTGCGGTACGCCGCGCCGAAGGTCTGCTGGATGTGCTGCGCGAAGGTCGCACGCGCGGTGCCGCCTTCGGGTACGCGCAGCTTGCCCGCCTCGTCATGCACGCCTTCGACGACGGCCTCGGCCATCAGCGCGTCGAGGATCTCCTGCTCGGCGAACGACTTGCCCAGGTGCGGGCTCGGGTAGCCGACGAGATGCACGAAGCGCGACACGTTGTCGCCGTAGACGTCGTACTGGCTGTTCGCGTCACCGACCGTCATCACGCCCTGCGGGTGCGTCTCGAGGACGTGGTAGGACTCGAGGAAGGCTTCGAGGCAGGCCTTCCAGTTCGCCGGCAGCATCTTGCGCACGTGGCGCGCGACGAATTTCTCCGACAGGTCCCAGTTCGCGAAGTGCTCGGGGATCACGCCGAGGTGTTCGGCGAGCGACGCGGCGTCGCGATCGAAGTTGATGAACACGAAACCACCCCACAGCTCGACCTTCAGCTCCGGCAGCCGGAACGCGTCGTCGGAGATATGCGGGAAGTCCCAGCGGCACGGCACGTCAGTGAGCGCGCCTTCGAGCGACCAGGTGAAGCCGTGGAACGGGCAGCGAAGATTTTTCGACCGGCCCGACGACCCGGCCGGCTTCAGCTCGGTGCCGCGATGCAGGCAGGCGTTCGGGTAAGCCTTGATCTCGCCGCTCTCGGTGCGGACGACGATCACGGACCTGTCGGTGATTTCATAGACGAAGTAGTCGCCCGGCTCCGGAATGTCCTCGACGCGGCAGGCCCACTGCCACACCTTCGTCCACAGCTTTTTCTTCTCGAGCTCGAAGAACTCGCGCGACGTGTAGCGGCTGTACGCGATGTCGGCGTCGCCGAGGAAGCGGTAATTTTCCTGCGTCAGGTGCGCCGGCGCGTGATCGCCGTCGCGACGGATGATGTCGGCCGTGCTGGGCCCGGGGCAACGCGCGACACCGGGCTCCAGCGGTTCGAACGGTTTGTTCATTCTTGTCTCCTCACGTTTCCTTGCTCCGCCGCCGGCGCTGCCGGTCGGCGAGTTCCCGTCTTTGCGGGGCGAGATATATAAAACAGGATTTCCTGTCTTTTTTCAACTACCAGAAACCACTATTCCTCGCTCAACCCTGCTCGCCGCGTCCTGCCAGATGGAGCCCGACCTGGTCCTTCAAGAAGCTGTCGGCGGCCGCGTCCGTTCGAGCCCAGTCGACGATCTCCTTGCGTCGCGCGATCTTCCAGCCGTCGCCGCGGTTCTCGTATTCGTCGTGGTAGCGGCCGGCGACGAAGAGATCCTTCTTCTCGCCGTCCTCGGTGATGCGGTGGTGCGCGATGAAATACACCTCGCCGGTCGCCTTGTCGCCATCGGGCGCGATGTCGACTTGCCCGATCAGATGCTGACTCGCGTCGCACGCGGCGAGAAAACCCTGCGCGAAGTCGATGAAGTCCGACGCGCGGCCGGCGAAGAGGCCGCAGTCGACCCACGCGTCGTCGTGGAACGCGCTGCGTTGCACTTCCGGCAGCAGTCGGTCCTGCCCGCGCATGTACGCGTTCAGCGCCTTGTGGATGTCGCGCCGCGCGGCGAGATCCGTCACTTCCGCGCGCAGTTTGGAAAGTTCGGCGACGAGGTCGATCGCTTCGGGCGCGTTCATCGGCTGGTTTCTCCGTTGTCGATGACGATCTCGGCGCCGGTGATGTAGCGCGACTCGTCCGACGCGAGGAAGACGACGAGATTGCCGACGTCCTCGGGCCTGCCCTGGCCGTGCTGCTGGATCTGCTCGATGCCCGCGGCGGCGCCACCGAGCGCAGCGATCGCGGCCGCCGTCATCGGCGTCGCATGCGCGCCCGGCAAAATGCAGTTGCAGCGGATGCGGTAATTCTTTTCCTGACAGTGCAGTGCGATGCTGCGCGTCATCGACAGGATCGCGCCCTTCGCCGCGGTGTACGCCAGCACCGGGCTGTTGCCGCGGATCGCGGCGATCGACGACACGTTGATGATCGAGCCGCCGCCGGTTTTCGCCATCACGGGGATCGCGTACTTGCAGCCGAGGAAGGTCCCCTCCGACATCACCGCGTTGTGCAGCCGGAACTGTTCGAGCGTCGTGTCCTCGACCGTCCCGAACTGCACCAGCCCGGCGTTGTTCACCAGCACGTCGAGGCGGCCGAAATGCGTCAGCGTCTTGTCGAGGACGTTGCGCCAGTCGGCTTCGCTGCGCACGTCGTGCTTCACGAAGATCGCGCCGTCGATCTCGGCGGCCGTGCGCTCGCCGAGTTCGGCGTTGACGTCGGTCAGCACGATCTTCGCGCCTTCGGCCGCCATCAGCCGCGCATCGGCGGCGCCGAGTCCGGATGCGGCGCCGGTGACGATCGCCACCTTGCCTTCGAGTCTGCCCATGTCGTCCTCCTGTCGGTATTCGGTTCCGACGGCGCCCCGCAGGACGCCGTCGGAGTTGTCGTCGTCGCTGCGTCCCTGTCAGGCGCCCTGCCCCACCGCGCCGGCCGGGATCCCGTTGCCGTAGGGGCGGGCCCGCTTCGATTCACCTTGCAGCAGGAAGTGGGACAGCGCAGGCACGAGGATCAGCGCTCCCAGCATGTTCCACGCGAACATGAAGGTCAGCAGGATGCCCATGTCGGCCTGGAACTTGATCGGCGACCAGACCCAGGTGACGACGCCCGCGGCGAGCGTCACGCCGACCAGCGCGACGACCTTGCCCGTCGTCGCGACGGCGCGCTGGTAGGCCTCGCTGACCGACATGCCCGAGCGCTGGAACACGAGCTGGATGCTCAACAGGTAGATCGCGTAATCGACGCCGATGCCCACGCCGAGCGCGACCACCGGCAGCGTCGCGACCTTCACGCCGATCCCCAGATGCACCATCAGCGCCTCGGCGAGGACCGACGTCAGCACGAGCGGCAGCAGTGCGACGATGACGGCCCGCCAGTTGCGGAACGTGATCAGGCACAGCAGCGCGACCGCGGCATAGACGTACAGCAGCATCTTGCGGTTGGCTTCCTTGACGACGATGTTGGTCGTCGCGTCGACCCCGGCGTTGCCCGCGGCGAGCAGGTACTGGCGCTCGTCGGTGCTGTACTGCTCGGCAAACTCGCTGGCCGTCGCGACGACACGTTCGAGGGTCTCCGCCTTGTGGTCGGACAGGTACGCGAGCACCGGGCTCATCGAGCAGTTCGCGTTTAGGAACTCCGAGTTCCATGACACCGCGTTGCCGATCTGCGGGTCGATCAGGCTCTGGTTGTCGCTCACCGTCGCCCACTTCGGGTTGCCCTCGAACATGCCCGCGGTGTAGGTGCGCACCGTCTGGCCGAGCGACGCGGTCTGCTGCACGCCCGGCACCTGCGCGAGCTTCGAGTCGAGGAGATCGATCTCGGTGAGCGTCTGGTAGCTGCGGCAGCCGTCGTCGGGCGTCTTCACCATCACCGCGAAGACGTCGCTCGAGATGCCGTAGTTCGCGGTGATAAACGCGTTGTCGCGGTTGTAACGCGAGTCGGCCCGCAACTCCGGCGCTCCGGCATCGAGGTCGCCGATCTGCAATTGCAGCGACGTCACGAAACCCCACACGCCCATCACCAGCGCGATTGCGAGCGTCGGCACCGCCCAGCGCCGCTCGGTGAATTTTTCGAGCGCGCGCCACACGCGGCCGAAGCCGACCGGGGCGGACAGCTCCGCCTGCTCGGCCGCGAGGCTGCGCGCCGCCGCTTTCGGGCTGACGCCGATGAAGGACAGCATCACCGGGATCAGGATCAGGTTCGTGAAGATCAGCACGCCGACGCCGATGCTCGCCGTCAGCGCGAGCTCGCGGATCACCGGGATGTCGATGATCATCAGCACCGCGAAACCGACGACGTCGGCGAGCAGCGCCGTCATGCCGGCGAGGAAGAGGCGGCGGAACGTGTAGCGCGCGGCGACGAGCCTGTGCGTGCCGCGTCCGATGTCCTGCATGATGCCGTTCATCTTCTGCGCGCCGTGACTGACCCCGATCGCGACGACGAGGAAGGGCACGAGCATCGAGAACGGATCGAGCCCGTAGCCGAACATCGACACCAGCCCGAGCTGCCACACGACCGCGATGATCGAGCACGTCAGCACCAGCACCGTGCTGCGGATGCAGCGCGTGTAGGTGTAGATGATCGCGACCGCGATGACGACGGCGATGAGGAAGAACAGCGCGACCTTCTCGAGCCCGGAGATCAGGTCGCCGATGAGCTTCGCGAAGCCGATCACATACACGTTGACGCCCGAGTCCTCGGCGCCGGCGTAGCGCGCGCGGATGTCGTCGATCTTCTTCGACAGCTCGTGGTAGTCGACCGCGTTGCCGTCGGCATCGAGCGGCAGCAGCGGCACGACGATCATGCTCGAACGGTAGTCGTTGGCGACCAGGCTGCCGACGACGTTCGCCCGCGCGATGTTGACCCGCAGGTCGTCGATCGATTTCGCCGAGCCGTTGTAGTCGTTCGGCAGCACCGGACCGCCGTCGAAGCCCTGCTCCGTCACTTCGGTCCAGCGCACCACCGGCGTGAAGATCGACTTCATCCACGGCCGGTCGACGCCGGGCAGCAGGAAGACCTCGTCGTTGATCTTCGCGAGTGTTTCGAGGTAGTTCGCGTTGAAGATGTCGCCGTCCTTCGATTCGACGACGATCCGCACCGAGTCGCCCAGGCCGCGCAGCTCGACGCGGTTCTCCAGGTAGTTCTGGATGTACGGGTGGCTCTGCGGGAGCATCTTGTCGTAGCTCGCGCCGACCTTCAGATCCTTCATCTGGAATCCGAGGAACGCCGTCAGCAGCGCGCAGACGACGATCAGCGCGATGCGGTTGTTGAAGATGATCTGTTCGAGCAGTCCGCCGGACTTCGAGTCGAAGTCCTTCGGGTCGCGGATCACGGGCATTTGCAGCTTGTTGGGTGAGACGGCCATTTTTCTTGCTCCGCTTTATCGAGTGACGCGGTT
The DNA here is from genome assembly GCF_032027225.1 of Aromatoleum sp. GTDB lineage: Bacteria > Pseudomonadota > Gammaproteobacteria > Burkholderiales > Rhodocyclaceae > Aromatoleum. The sequence continues at coordinate 101,172 of NZ_JAVSMM010000009.1, forward strand.
CGACGCGAGCTTCGCCTGCGGTCCGGCGGCGGCGAGTTCGGCATTGCCCTGCAGCCGCACGCCCTCGGCGCCAACCAGCACGATCCCCTTGTCGTCGAGCGGAGCGACGCCGAAGTAGGACATGGCGCCGCTGGCGCGGTAGGTCTCGAAGTTTTCGCCCGTGCTGTCGCCGAGCAGCAGTCCGCCCGCGAGGTTCGTGAGCACGATGCGGCCGTCGGCGAGCTGCAGTCCGCCCGACACGCCGGCGTGTCCGGGAATCTGGACCCGTGTCCACGTCGCGCCGAGATCGCCGCTGCGATAGATGCTGCCGCGCATGCCGTGCGCAATCAGCGCACGGTCACCGACGACGACGCCGAACAGCGTGCCCTCGTAGCCGGTCGGACGGGCGACGAAGCGGTCGGCCGTCTTGTCGTGCATCCAGACCATGCCCTGCTCGCCGACGAGGAAGAGCCCGGACTTGCCCGCCGAGATGCCGTAGAAGTGCAGCTCGTCGGGGTTCTCGACGCGATGGCTGAGCGGCGTCCAGGTCTTGCCGCCGTCCTCGGTGCGCAGGATGCGGTTGAAGGTGCCGACGACGTAACCGCGCTGCGCGTCCTCGAAATGCACCGCCATGAAGGGCTGCGTGCCGCCGAACTCGGAGAGGCTCTTCTCGCGTTCCACGAACTGGCTGCCGTCGGCGGCGTCGGCCTTGCCGTAGTACTCGAGGATCAGGCGCGAAACGTCGTGGCCGTCGAGCTGCTTGGTCCAGGTCAGCCCGCCGTCGCTCGTATGGATCACCGCGCCACCGTGGCCGACGGCCCAACCGTCGCGCTCGGTCGGAAAGTTCACCGCGAGCAGATCGCTTCTGACCGGCACTTTCGCCTGCTTCCACGTCTTGCCGCCGTCTTCGCTGACGACGACGACGCCGCGTTGGCCGACCGCGACAACCCGGTTACCGACCGAAGCGACGCCGATCAGCGGGCCCCGGCTCGCCGCGACGTTCGGCAGCGCCGCGGCGGCCAACGGATCCTCGAATCCACCCCAGGCCGGCAGGTTGCCGAGCCCCAGTGCGAGCAGCGCCACGAGCGCGCCCGCTTTCTTGATTGCTTTCATGTCTCGCTCCGAACCTCGCCGGCCGGGCGCAAACCCGGCCGGTGCTGCGATACGAACAGGGGTCTGCGCCCCGCTCAGCGAACGCCCGCGCGGCTCAGCGCGGAGGATTCGTAGTAGCTCGCCGGCTTCGCTTCGGCCGCAGGCGTGACTTCCATCATCCCGCCGCCCGCCGGCGTGTAGGCCTGGCGCACATACGAGCCGTTCGTCAGGTCATGCACGACGAACTCGTGCGTGTTGTGGCCGGTGGTCTCGTAGAACGGGTAGTAGTGGGTCTGCGTGACGCGATAGATCTTGCCCGCGTCGTCGTAGTTGTCCGCCATGCCGACCGCCGGGATGTCCTCGTCCCAGTAGAACGTGCGCTTCGGATAGACGTGGCGCATGCCCGGCTTCAGCGTCGCCTCGACGACCCACACGCGATGCAGCTCCCAGCGCACGCAGTCCGAGTTCAGGTGGTTCGGCGTGAATACCTGATCGGTGCCGCACTGCTTCTCGTCGTGCAGCTTGAAGGTGTTGTACGGGATGTACATCTCCTTCTTGCCGACGAGCTTGTAGTCGTAGCGGTCCTGCGAGCCGTAGAACACCTGCGTGTCATCGACGGTGCCGACGCCCCCACCGGCCGGGCTCGGCGTGTCGTACGCGACGTCCGGCGACAGTTTCACGCGGCGTTGCCCGGGCAGGTAGCTCCACGAGCGCCGGCCGACGTTCACCATGTCCACCGAATCGTGCATCACGAGCTTTTCGCCCGCCTTGCGCGCCGGTCCGGTCCAGTCGATGCGGCCGTATTCGAGCATCTCGTCGGCCTTGATCGGCTCGGTGCGCGCCGGGTTCATCGCCGGGAAGGTCTGCCAGTACGCGAACGCGCCGGTCTCGACGCGGCGGCCGCTGCGGTCCACCAGCGTCGAGGTCTGATTCGGCGAGTAGTACGCGAACTGGTCGTACTTCATCGTGCGGTTCCACATCACTTCCGAACCGGTCTTCGGGATCGGGAACGGCACGCCGCCGAAACACGTGCCCGACAGCTGCAGCAGGTTGTCCGCGAGCTTGCACGACGCGGCGTTCTTCGCCGTGTTGTCGAGCACGTACTTCGGATACTTCGCGGTCCGGTGCGTCGGATACACGTCGATGCGGTAGCCCGGGTACTTTTTCAGCATCTCCTTCGTGCCGGCCGACAGCTTGTCCTCGTACTTCGACATGTTCTGCGCGGTGATCGAGAACAGCGGCTTCTCGTTCGCGAACGGGTCGGGGCGGAAGTTCGGCTTCTTCGGGTCGTAGCTCGCGGGCGGCTCGATGCCGCCCTTGTACTCGGGAATGCTGCCGTCGGCGTTGCCGGCCTTCGTCGCACCCCACGGGGTCAGCGTCGTGCCGAGCTGCTTGATCTCTTCCGGCGTCAGCGCGGCCGACGCGGCACCCGATGCGAGGGCGATGGCGAGGGTAAGGGTTCTCGTGGGGAAGTTCATGGTTGTCGCCTCCAGGGGGAATGTCGTTATGGTCAGAATGTCGTCTTCAAGGTCAGGGACACCCAGCCGCGGTCGCTCAGCACGCCGCTGCCGTTCGTCCCCTGCCAGACCACCGGGGATACGCCCGGCACCGCGAATGCGTTCGGTCCCTTGCTGTACGGGCCGTAGTAGTCGTTGTATGCGAGGGTCACGACGTATTTCGCATGCACGTCGGCGCTGAGACCCACGCTCCACGCGCCGGAGTCCTTGCCCGGGCCGAGGACCGTCGGGGAGTTGCCGTACAGGCCGCGGCTGTAGTTGATCGGCATCGTCAGGTCAATCCCGGGGAAGACCTGGAACCACGTCGGCGTGAAGGCCAGGTTGAAACCGACCGACTCGTCGGTCGCGCAGCCGGCGTCGGTGCCGCCGACGCAACCGTAGTTCTCGTGATTGAAGAACGAGCGGCTGCCGCGCTTGACGTCGTCGAGCTTCGCGTAGCTGAGCTCGACGGTGAGCGGGGCCGAATCGAACACCGCGGTCTTGCCGAAATACGCAACGGCGTTCGCCAGCGCATGCCACGTGTCGCCGCGTGCGACGCCAGCCGCCGTGCTCTTCAGCGCGGTGTTTTCGCGCCGCGAGATTTCGGCACCGACCGACACCGCGCCGATCAGCCGCGAAAGACTCACGCCATAAAGTTTCACGTCTTCGGCGTAGGCGTTATGCAGGAAGCCGTTGCCCGCGATCATCATCGGATAGCGGTCGTCGAACTTGCGGTAGTAGAAGCCGACGTCACCGCCCAGCAAGTCGGACTTCACCTTCGCCATCACGCCGAAGCTGCCGCGGTCGTCGGGCTTCTTGTTCGGGCCGTGATCCAGATCGCCGACCGCCGGAAAACCATTATGCGGCGCGGCGCTCGTGCCGCCGAGAAAGCTCAGGTCCGCGCCACCGAGGTAGGTGCCGCCTTCGGGCAGGCGGTGCGGGTCCCATTCGAGGTAGTAGTTCGCCGCGACGCTGATGTCGTCGGTGATCTGCGCACCGACCGAGATCTGGTTCTGCGGCAGGAAGAGCTCCTTCGCCTCGATGCCGGGCGTCGACGTCGCCTTGCGCAGGTCGAGCGGGCCTTGACCGTACGCGATGCTGTCCGAGAACGTGAACAGCGACTCGCCCCAATACACGTTGTGACGGCCGGCGCGGATGTTGACCGGCACGGGGCCGAGATCGAGCTTCGTGAAGACGAACGCGTCGAGGATTTCGCCGCTCTGGTCGTACCAGCGCTCGACGTTGTCGGTGAAGCGATTGTTCGGATACGCGGTGCCGAGGCCGGCCGCCTGATAGGCCGGATGGCCGTCGACGTGACGGTCGAACGCGAAATCCTTCCACGCCGTCGCCGACACGCGGAAACCGTGATCCTGCTTGAAGACGAAGTCGAACTCGGTGAGGATGTCGAGCCGGTTCGTGACCATGTCGCCCTTGTCCCAGCCGTGGTTCGTCGCCTGCGAGATCCAGTTGTCGCCGAGCGTGTTGTTGCGGCCTTCCGCGCGCCAGCCGGCGTTGTACTTGATCGTGTTGTCCCAACGGATCGCGAGGTCGGGGTTGCCGGTGTCGATCTCGATCGCGCCGGCCGGCGTCGCGAAGAGCGCGACGACGGCGCTGCCGATCAGTCCTGCGGTACGCGGGCGCGGGCTCGTGCGGGCCCCTTTATTGGTCTTCATTGATGCTCCTCCTGGGGATGGGTCGGCGGTCTGCCGCCTTCTCGTTGGCCGCTCTTTCCGCGGCACTCATTCACGTCGATTTCTTTGTCGGTCACAGGCGCTTCTGTCGAGCTTTCCTCCCTGATCGTGCGGACCTTCCGAAAGCGAACGCCCGCTTGCTCAATCCGATCCTCCTTTCCCGTTTAAAACCGACCGGCTCGTTTTTATTGTTGCCCGAGGCACCGGGTACGGAAATCCCACGAACCCGGTAGTTTCCAATCTCCCCGCCAACCCTTGTGGCAGAAGATCGAGCCACCTTCACAAACAGTCCTGTCGGTTTTTATTATTATCCGCTGTGAGCGGGTAAACAAGAGATGTAGCCATTAAATGTTTGAATCGCTCAGCGTCGGCCGGAAGGCCCGTACTCGTAGTCCGCGTGACCCGCAGCGGAATTCGACACCGCCGCCCCGAAACACGGACATCGCACATCCCTTCGCCCAACCCGACCTACGCACTGCCGCCCATGTACCGCGGCGGAAAAGCACCTACTCGTGGATCGGAACGAGCCGCAGGCGAAGTCCGACACCGCGGCCAGGAAACCGGGCGTCGGCCCCCGCTTCGGCCAGTTCGATCGACGCACTGCCGCCGCTGCCGCGAATGACGCCTTCAGCGAACCGACGCGCTCGGCCGGCTCCCGACGCGGTCGCGCCACGCTGCAAGACGGCGCTGGCTCGGGTCGAGTCCCTGCCCGACCAGCTCGCCGAACTCGACGAAGCAGTACAGCAGCAGGTCGGCGACCGACAGCGCGTCGCCGGCGACATACGGCCTTTCGCCCAGTTGCGCGTCGAACCACGCGAGGCCCTCCTGCGCGGTGCGCTTCAGGTCCTCGGCCGCCTGCGGCAGGCAGCGCACCCGATCCTGGAACATCGACAGGCCCTCGGCCGCGCGAAAACCGGCGGTCATCGGCTGCACGACCATCAGGTCGCCCCGTCGCCACCACATCCGCGCAATCGCCCGCTCGCGCGCGCTGGCCCCGATCAGCGCCGGCTGCGGCACGAGCTCTTCGAGGTACTCGCAGATCGCCGTCGTCTCGGCGATGGTCGTACCGTCGTCGAGCACGAGCACCGGCGTCGTCCCCGTCGGATTGATTTGGAGAAACGGCGCGCGCCGGTTGTCGCCGGCGACGATGTCGACCTCGACGAGCTCGGGCGTGAGCCCCTTTTCGGCAGCGAACATTCTGACGAACCGCGGATTCGGCCCGATCGAGTGGTAGAGCTTCATGACCGTCTCCTGTTGCGCGTGCGCACCCCGCGTCAGAACTGCACGCGCTTCGTGTAGCCGCCGTCGATGACGAGGTTGGTGCCGGTAATGTACGACGCGGCCGGGCTCGACAGGAACACCATCGCGCGCGCGACGTCCTCGGGCGCGCCGAAGCGGCCCATCGGCATTTCCGACAGCGTCTTGTCGTACAGCTCGGGCATCGCGTCCTTGATCGTCGCCCAGTTGCCGCCGGGATACGCGATCGGGCCGGGGCACACGGTGTTCACGCGGATCTGCTTCGGCGCCCACAGCTGCGACAGCTGCTTCGCGTAGGTGATGATCGCCGCCTTGATCGCGTTGAACGCCTGCGGGTAGATGAAGGTCTCGACTGCCGCGGTGCTCGACATCAGGATCACGCTGCCGGCGCCGGATTTCTCGAGGAAGGGTTCCAGCGTCTGGCAGCCGGTCACCGCACCCATCATGTCGAGCCGGAAGCTCATGTCCCAGTCCATCGTGCCGGCCGCGCCCGACGAGCTCGCGTTGTGGATAAACACGTCGCAGCCGCCGAGCTTGTCCGCCGCCGCGAGCAGCCACGCCTGATAAGCCGCCCCGTCGTTCATGTCGAACGCGTCGCCGATGACCTTGCCGCCGTGCTTTTTCAGCTCGGCGACGGTCGCATCGACGCGCGCCTTGTCGCGCGAGAAGAACGCGATGTCGCAGCCTTCGGCGGCGAAGATTTCGAGCGCCGCCTTGCCGATGCCGCGGCTGCCGCCGTTGATGATGACTTTCTTGCCGCGCAGTCCCAGATCCATTTTGTCTCTCCTTGGTCGTGCTTTGCGGGCCCAGCCCGCGGGTCATGTTATTAAGCCCGGCAGCTAAATACCGTTCGCCCTGAGCTTGTCGAAGCCCTGCCAGCGCCCTTCGACAAGCTCAGGGCGAACGGTTATATGCCGGATTGATAGTTCTGTTATGCGCTCGCCGTGCCCCACGCAATGCCGCGTCGGAGCAGGTCGTAGAACACCGGCAGCTCCCACGCGCAACGCTGCTTCTCGGGCCAGAAGTCCAGCAGCGGCTGCATGTCGTAGTGGCCGCGGCAATGGCCGAGCGTGAGATAGAGCACCGAGCCGTCACCGATCGGCCGCAGGTACAGCACCGGATGCCGCGCATGCCGCCACTTGGTCCGCGCGAAGCCGGTCGCGTCGCCTTCGAACTCGGTGTCGAGCAGCACATGCAGGTCCGCGTGGATGTCGGACAGGTACAGCTCGTCGGTGACTTCGAAGGGCTCGATCCCTTCGACCAGCGGGTGCGTCGGGTCCCGGACTTCGACGCGGTGCGGCGCGATCGGCGGATGCGCGATGAACTGCGAGCCGAGCGTCTCCATGAAGTGCGGCGCGAGCGCGGGCGAGTCGACGAGACCGTTGTCGAGGAAGCGCAGGATCGATGCGGTGCCGTGCAGCGCGATCCACCGGCCGCCACCGGCGACCCACGCGCGCAACGCCTCCTGCTCGTCGAGGCTCGGGATCACGTCGCAGGTGTAGGTGACGAGGAAGTCCGCGTTGCGGATCGCGTCGAGATTCGAGTAATCCTCGAACACCCGCACGCGGATGCGCTCGTCCTCGGCGAGGAGCTTCAGCAATTCGAGGCGCGCGAAGTCGATGTCGTGGTACTTGCCGGATGCGACCAGCACGCAGTCGATGCGGCCGCCGGGCTTTTCGTTGGTCGTCATTTCGCCCTCCTCACGCGACGAGCCGGACCGGCTCCGTGCCGTCCCAGTCGCGCGCGGCGTCGCGCATACCGTCGAAGAACGCGTAGTTCTCGGGCGGGAAGCAGATCATCTCGATCAGGCTGCCCGGGCCGCCGCCGGCGTCGACGTAGATCGCCTCACCCCCGCCGGGCAGCGCGATCTCCTGCATCACCGTCGCGCCCGCGTCGGCGCAGATCGCCCGCGCCTTCGTCATGTCCTCGACCTTGATGCAGACGTGGTGCAGCCCCTCGCGGCCTTCGCGCCGCCAGCTGCTGTAGATCGACGGCGCATCGTTGTGCTGCTCGATCAGCTCGACCTGCAGCTCGCCCCAGTACGCGATGTACACCGTGAAATCGATGTCGGCCGGCTCGCCGCGGTACTTCGCGGACTCGTACTGAATGTTCGGGATCTTGAAGAACGGGCCGACGCCCATCGTTTCCGTCCAGTAGCGCAGCGCGCCGGCGAGGTCGCCCGGCACATAAGCGAGCTGGATGATCGTGCCGAGGCGGGAGATCAGGTTTCGGGCTACGCTCATCGCCGCGCTCCTCAGGCTGCAGCCGGCGCGGACGCCGCGGCGATTGCGCCCTGAATCTCTTCGCGCGTGGGGTTGCGACGCAACGTCAGACCGCCGTTCACCTGCAGGTTCTGGCCGGTCATGAAGCACTCGTCGCTCGCGAGCCAGACGGCGGCCGCCGCGATGTCGTCCTTCGTGCCGATGCGGCCGAGCGGATAGCCCGACAGGAAGCTGTCGAAGAGGCCCGGCACGTCTTTGGCCTCGGCCGTCATCGGCGTGTCGGTGAGCCCCGGGGAGATCGAGTTCGCGCGAATGCCGCGCTCGCCGAATTCGTGGGCGACGCAGCGGATCACGTGGTCGGTACCCGCCTTCGTGCCCATGTAGGCCGCGTGATCGTTCAGCATGATCGTCGCCGTCGCCGAGCTGATCTGGATGATCGAACCGCCGCGCGACAGCGTGTCGACCGCCGCCTGGCAGAAGTAGAACGGGCCCTTGAACTGCAGGTCCGTGATCCGGTCGATCTCGTCCTCGGTCGTCTCGGTGAAAGGTTTCAGCAGCCCCCAGCCGGTCGCGTTCAACGCGACGTCGACGCGTCCGCCCCAGTCCTTCGCGAACGCGAAAAGCGCGGCGACCTCCGACTTCTTCGTGATGTCGCAGCTGCGCGCCGCCCCGCCGATGGTCGCCGCGAAGCGGCTCAGTTCTTCCAGGTGGCGCCCGGCGACGACGACGCGCGCGCCCTCGTCGGCGAAGCGCTTCGCGATCACCTGCCCCATGTTGTCGCGCCCGGCGGCGCCCAGAACGATTGCGACCTTGCCTTCGAGTTTCCTGCTCATGTCCTCGTGTCTCCGTCGGTGATGGAAGATCGGCGATCGACTATCGGGCACTTGCCGCTGTTTCGACCCGGCCCCTCGTCGTCGCCGCATTCCGCGGCGTTTTGGTCCGCCGCTTCAAATAATCGCCTGCCGCTTCTTTCGTGCTGCGGCATCGTGCAGCGCCGCCGCGGCGAGTGGCGGATCTCCGCTCAGCAGGAGAGTTCCAGCCACCATTAAAAACCATCCTGTTCGTTTTTCTTAGACTACCTGCAAAACTGCGGACTGCCAAGGGTCTTCGGAGCATCCGGGCGAGGCTGCGCGAAGTGGCAGATTCGCTTGCCTCGCCCGTTCGGATGAACACCCCTTTCCCGACCTCCCGTTTACGCCTCCAGCGCCTTCACATGCCCGATCGCCTCGGCGATCGCAGCTTGGGCACTGCCGTACAACATGCGGCAGTTGTCCTTGTAGAACAGCGCGTTCTCGATGCCCGAGTAGCCTGCACCCTTGCCGCGTTTGACGACGATGACGTTCTGCGCCATGTCGACGTTGAGGATCGGCATGCCGTAGATCGGGCTCGACTTGTCGGTGCGCGCGACCGGGTTCACGACGTCGTTCGCGCCGATCACGAGCGCGACGTCCGCCTGCGGGAAGTCGGCATTGATCTCCTCCAGGTCGAAGATCTTGTCGTACGGCACGCCCGCTTCGGCGAGCAGCACGTTCATGTGGCCCGGCATCCGGCCCGCGACCGGATGGATTGCGAACACGACCTCGACGCCGCCTTCTTCGAGCAACTGCGCCATCTCCCATACCTTGTGCTGCGCGCCGGCAACCGCCATGCCGTAACCCGGCACGATGATGACCTTGCTCGCGTAGCGCATCACCGACGCCGCATCGAGAGCCGAGAATTCCTTCATCGTGCCTTCGATCGCTTCGCCGCCGCCGGCCGCTTCACCGGTGATCGGCGTGAAGATGACGTTGCGGATCGGCCGGTTCATCGCTTTCGCCATCAGCTGCGTGAGGAGCGTGCCGGACGCGCCGACGACGATGCCGGCGACGATCAGCGCCGGGTTGCCGAGCACAAAGCCCTCGAAGCCGACCGCGAGACCGGTGAAGGCGTTCAGCAGCGAGATCACGACCGGCATGTCGGCGCCGCCGATCGGGCTCGTCAGGATCACGCCGAGCGCGAGCGCAGCGATGAAGAACGCGATGATGAGCGCGGGAGCCGGCGTCTCGCTGACGATGATCGCGAGGCCCAGCAGCGCGGTCAGAGCCGCGAGCACGATGTTCACGATGTTCTGCTGCGGCAGCCGCCACGCCTTCGTCATGATGCCCTGCAGCTTCGCGAACGCGATGCACGAGCCCGAGAACGCGACCGCACCGATCAGCGCGCCGAGCACCGCGAGCGTCGCGACCCCGGGACTATGCATGCCACCGCGGGCGAACTCGAGCGCCGCGATCGCCGCCGCCGCACCGCCGCCCATGCCGTTGTAGATCGCGACCATTTGCGGCATGTCGGTCATCTTGACGGCTCTGCCGGACCACCACGCGACGCCACCACCGAGCACGATCGCGGTGATCATCAGCCCGAAGTTCTGCATGCCGGGCGTGTAGAAGGTCACGAGGGTCGCCGCGATCATCGCGTAACCCGCCCAGACGATGCCGCGCCGCGCAGTAACGGGCGAGCTCATCGCCTTCAGGCCGAGGATGAAGACCACCGCGACACCGAAGTACACCAGCTGAATCAGTGCGTTCATTGCGCACCTCCGGTCTTGCGATCGGACTTGAACATCGCAAGCATCCGCTCGGTGACGACGTAGCCGCCCGCCGCGTTCGCCGCGCCGAGGAACACCGCGACAAAGCCGATCGCGAGCTGGACCGGATCCTCCGGATCCGCATGTCCGAGCACGACCATCGCGCCGACGAGCACGACGCCATGTACAAAGTTGGACCCCGACATCAGCGGGGTGTGAAGAATCACCGGCACGCGCGAGATCACCTCGTAACCGGTGAACGCGGCCAGCATGAAAACGTAAAGCGCCGTTATGCCATCCATGATTGCGAGCTCCGATTAAAGTCCGAGTACCTGCTTGACGCCCGCGTGCCTGACTTCGCCCTGGTGGGTGAGGCAGGCTCCCGCGAGCACTTCGTCTTCCCAGTCGAGCGCGAGCGCGCCGTCCTTGATGAAGGGCGACAGAAAGTTGAACAGGTTCTTCGCGATCATTTCGGAGGCATGGACGGGCATGCGGCTCGGGATGTGCGTGGGACCGATCACGAGCACGTCGTTGATCCAGGTCTTCTCGCCGGCGACCGTGCCCTCGACGTTGCCCCCGGTCTCGGCCGCCATGTCGACGACGACCGCACCCGGCTTCATCCGCGCGACCATGTCGGCGGTGATGATCTTCGGCGCGCGCTTGCCCGGAATCGCCGCGGTCGTGATCAGCGCGTCGCACTGCGCGACCGCCTTCGCGAGGCGCTCGGCCTGCTTCGCCTTTTCCTCATCGGTGAGTTCGCGCGCGTAGCCGCCCGTGCCCGCCGCCGAGACGCCGGTGTCGACGAACTTCGCGCCGAGCGACTCGATCTGTTCGCGCGTCTCGGGGCGCACATCGTAGGCTTCGACCATCGCGCCGATCCGTCGCGCGGTCGCGATCGCCTGCAGGCCCGCGACGCCCGCGCCGATGACGAGCACTTTCGCCGGGCGGATCGTGCCGGCGGCGTAAGTCAGCATCGGGAAGAACTTCGGGCTGTGATCGGCGGCAATCAGCGCGCATTCGTAGCCCGACACCGCGCCTTGCGACGACAGCACGTCCATGCTCTGCGCACGCGAGATCCGCGGCAGCAGTTCCATCGCGAACGAGGTGATGCGCTTTTCCTGAAGCAGCTTCACGCGTTCCACATCGGACCACGGCTGCAGCAGGCCGATCAGCACCGCGCCTTCCCGCATCGCCGCAATGCGTTCGGCCGACGGCGGCTGCACGCACAGCACGACATCCGAGGAACTGAAGATTTCCGAGGCGCTTGCCGCGAATCGGACGTCGGCAAACGATTGGTCCGCAAAATGGGCCGGCACGCCCGCCCCGGTCTGCAACTGAACTTTCGCGCCGAGCGCGGCAAATCGCTTAGCGACGTCCGGCACCAGCGCGAGACGCCGCTCGCCCGGTGTCGTCTCGGCGGGCACTCCTATCAAGAGAGACATCCGCAACTCCTTTCATTCTTATGGAACGCGACCCGTGGGAGGCGACGGCGTCCGGTCAAAAAAAACAGTTCGTCGGCGTCGGGCCGACGAACTGCACAAGCCCGGAAGTCGCAGTTGAGGAGGGTGCGACCTTCGGGGCGGGGTGGAGGAGAAGGCGCCCCGCAGCGCCGTGGCCGCCCGGAGGGGAGGGGACTCCGGAGACCGTGAATTCATCCTAACGCAGCTTTTTAGAAAAAACCAACACTTTTGTTTTTTTGATATAGTGAATTCACTCGCTGGCGTGATCGTCGGTCGACGATCCCTCGCCGGGTTGCCCGACCGACCCGACGAAGCGGCACTTCCTCGCCCGCCCCGCGCGGCACGAACTCGAAAACCAAAACTTGAAAGGGGACCACGATGACTCAACGCGAAGTACTGGTAGTGGGATGCGCACGCACGGCAATCGGCACGTATGGCGGCACGCTGAAGGATGTGCCCCTTTCCGACATCACGACGGTCGCTGTGCGCGCCGCGCTCGAGCGCTCCGGCGTCGCGCCCGCCGAAGTCGGGCAAGTCATCATCGGCAACGTGATTCCGACCGAACCGCGCGACGCCTATCTCAGCCGCGTCGCATCGATGGACGCGGGCATCCCGAAAGAGACGCCGACCTTCAACGTGAACCGCCTGTGCGGATCAGGCCTGCAAGCGATCGTCTGCGCGGCGCAGACGATCCTCCTCGGCGACGCCGAAGTCGCGATCGGCGGCGGCGGCGAAGCGATGAGCCGCGGGCCGTACGTCATGCCCGCGCTGCGCTGGGGCGCGCGGATGGGCGACGCCGGCGCGGTCGACTACATGAACGGCATCCTGCACGACCCGTGGAAGAAGATTCACATGGGCATCACCGCCGAGAACGTCGCCGAGCGCTACGGCATCACGCGCGCGATGCAGGACGAGCTCGCACTGGAAAGCCAGCAGCGCGCGGCCCGCGCAATCGCCGAGGGCCGCTTCAAGGCGCAGATCGTCCCGGTCGAGATCAAGACGCGCAAGGGCACGGTGCTGTTCGACACCGACGAGCACGTCCGCGGCGACGTCACGTTCGACGCGCTCGCGCAGATGAAACCAGTCTTCCGCAAGGACGGCGGCACCGTAACCGCGGGCAACGCGTCCGGTCTCAACGACGGCGCCGCCGCCGTCGTGCTGGCCGAAGCGAAGCGCGCCGCGGCGCTCGGTCTGAAGCCCCTCGCCCGCCTCGTCGGCTACGCGCACGCGGGCGTCGAACCGGAATACATGGGCATCGGCCCGATCCCCGCGGTTCGCGCGGTGCTCGAACGCACGGGGCTGAAGGCCGAGCAGATCGATGTCATCGAAGCGAACGAGGCGTTCGCGGCGCAGGCCTGCGCGGTGACGCGCGAGCTCGGGCTCGACCCGGCGCGCGTGAACCCGAACGGTTCGGGCATCTCGCTCGGTCATCCGGTCGGCGCGACCGGCGCGATCATCACGACGAAGGCGATCCACGAACTGCACCGCATCGGCGGGCGCTACGCGCTGGTGACGATGTGCATCGGCGGCGGCCAGGGCATCGCGGCGATTTTCGAACGCGTCTGAACATCGGTCAAAACAACAGAGAGGAGGAACAAGAGATGGAGATCAGGACGATCGGCGTCATCGGCGCCGGAACGATGGGCAACGGCATCGCGCAGGTCTGCGCGGTCGCCGGTTACGACGTGGTGATGGTGGATATTTCGGCCGAAGCGGTCGACCGCGGCGTCACGACGATCGCGGCGAGCCTCGATCGGCTCGTGAAGAAGGAGAAGCTCGCTGCGGGCGACCGCGACGCTGCCCTCGCGCGCGTCCGCGGCACGACAAAGCAGGCCGACCTCGCCGGCGTCGACCTCGTCATCGAGGCCGCGACCGAGAACGAAGGGCTGAAGCTGAAGATCCTCGCCGACATCGACGCACTGCTCAAACCCGAAGCGATCATCGCGACGAACACGTCGTCGCTGTCGATCACGAAGCTCGCCGCCGCGACCAAGCGTCCCGAGCGCTTCATCGGCACGCACTTCTTCAACCCGGTGCCGATGATGGCGCTGCTCGAACTGATCCGCGGCCTGCAGACGACCGACGACACGCTCGCCGCGGTCGAGGCGTTCGCGAAGCGGATCGGCAAGACGACGATCGTCGCGAAGAACAGCCCGGGCTTCGCGGTGAACCGCATCCTGTGCCCGATGATCAACGAGGCCGTCTTCGCGCTGCAGGAAGGGCTCGCGTCCGCGGCCGACATCGACGAAGGCATGAAGCTCGGCTGCAACCACCCGATCGGCCCACTCGCGCTCGCCGACCTGATCGGGCTCGACACGATGCTCGCGGTCATGGAGATGTTCTACGCCGGATTCAACGATCCGAAGTACCGCCCCGCGCCGCTCCTGCGCGAGATGGTCGACGCCGGCTTCCTCGGTCGCAAGAGCGGCCGCGGCTTCTTCGACTACCGCTGAGGAAGCCGTCATGGATTTCTCCCTCTCCCCCCAGCTCGCCGCGCTGCGCGACCGCGTGCGCGCGTTCGTCGCCGACGAAATCATCCCGATGGAAAAGGACGCGCGCCAGACCGCGCACGGTCCGACCGAGGCGCTGCGCCGCGAGCTGATCGCGAAGGCGAAGAAGGCCGAGCTGCTGTCCGCGCACGTGTCGCCGGAATACGGCGGGCTCGGCCTCGACCACCGCAGCAAGGCGGTATTCTTCGAGGAAGCCGGCTACTCGCTGCTCGGGCCCGTCGCGCTGAACATCTTCGCGCCCGACGAAGGGAACATGCACCTGATGGAAGTCGTCGCGACGCACGCGCAGAAGGAGCGCTGGCTGCGCCCGCTCGCGGCGGGCGAGACGCGCTCGTGCTTCTGCATGACCGAGCCCGACCCGGGCGCGGGCTCCGACCCGTCGATGCTCGCCACCACCGCCGTGCGCGACGGCGACGACTTCGTCATCAACGGCCGCAAGTGGTTCATCACCGGCGCCGAGGGCGCGGCCTTCGCGATCATCATGGCCAAGCTCGAGGACGGCCGCGCGACGATGTTCCTGTCGGACATGGACCGCCCCGGCATCACCGTCGAGCGTTCGATGGACACGCTGGACCACTGCTTCCCCGGCGGCCACGGCGTCGTGCGCTTCGACGATCTGCGCGTGCCGGCGACCGACATCCTCGGCGCGCTCGGCGAGGGCTTCAAGTATGCGCAGGTGCGTCTCTCCCCCGCCCGACTCACGCACTGCATGCGCTGGCTCGGCGCCACTCGACGCGCGCACGACATCGCGACCGACTACGCGCGCCGCCGCCACGCGTTCGGCAAGCCGCTCGGCAGCCACGAGGGGGTCGGCTTCATGCTCGCGGACAACGAGATGGACCTGCACGCGGCGCGGCTGGCGATCTGGCACACCGCGTGGGTGCTCGACCAGGGCGAGCTCGGCATCCACGAATCGAGCATGGCGAAAGTCATCGCGTCGGAAGCCGCGTGGCGCGTCGTCGACCGCTGCGTGCAGATCCTCGGAGGCCAGGGCGTGACCGGCGAGACCGTCGTCGCGCGGATCTTCGCCGACATGCGCGCGTTCCGCATCTACGACGGCCCGTCGGAAGTGCATCGCTGGAGCATCGCGAAGCGCGTCATCAAGGGCCTCGCCGGCCCGCAGGCGGCGAAATGACGCGCGCGCATCGACAAGGAGATCCGTCATGAACGACACGATGCGCAGCGCGCTCGAACGCTTCGTCGCGACCGCCGCCCGCGCGAATGCGGTCGCGATCGCGGAGGCGAAGCTGCTCTCCGGCGGGGCGATCCAGGAGAACTGGCTCGTCCGCGCCGAAATTTCCGGCGGCCCGCACGCGGGCGTGCTCGACGCGGTCGTGCGCACCGACTCGCCGTCCGGCGTCGCGGTGAGCCACGGGCGCGCACAGGAGTTCGCGCTGCTGAAGGCGGCGTTCGGTGCCGGCGTCACCGTGCCCGAACCGCTGTGGCTGTGCGAGGACCGCGAAGTCATCGGCCGCCCGTTTTTCGTGATGCGCCGCATCGCCGGCACCGCGGCCGGCCACGTGCTCGTCAAGGACGAGCGGCTCGGCGGCGACCGTGCGAAGCTCGCCGAGCGCCTCGGCGCCGAGCTCGCGCGCATTCACTCGATCCGCCCGCCGCGCGCCGACCTCGGCTTTATGCCGACGCACGACGAGTCGCCAGCGCTGCATTCGGTCGTGCGCTTTCGCGCCTATCTCGACGCGCACCACACACCGCACCCGGCGCTCGAATGGGGCCTGCGCTGGCTGGAGCGCCACGCGCCCGCGCGCGGCGATTACGCGCTGGTCCACGGCGACTTCCGCACCGGCAACTACATGGTCGACGAGCACGGCCTCACCGGTGTGCTCGATTGGGAGTTCGCGCACTGGGGCGACCCGATGGAGGACATCGGCTGGTTCTGCGCGCGCTGCTGGCGTTTCGGCGCGGTCGCGCGCGAAGCCGGCGGCATCGGCGCGCGCGACGATTTCTACCGCGGCTACGAGAGCGTCTCCGGCAAACCGCTCGACCGCGAGCAGGCCCGCTACTGGGAAGTGATGGCGCACATGAACTGGGCGGTCATCGCGATCCAGCAGGCCGAGCGCCACGTGTCGGGCGAGGAAACCTCGCTGCTGCTCGCGCTGACCGGCCACATCGTGCCGGAGCTGGAATACGAAATCCTGACGATGACGGAGAACTGAAATGCGCGACCAACCGACAGGCGAAGAACTCCTCGACACCGCGCGTGCGGTGCTGCGCGACGACCTGATCCCGGCGCTGCCTGCCGACAAGCGGCACGCGGCGCTGATGATCGCGAATGCACTGTCGATCGCGGCGCGTCAGCTGAAGGCCGGCGACGCCGGCGAGCGGGCGGAACTGGCGGCGCTCGAAGGGCTGCTGTCCGAGCCGTTCGCCACGCACACCGACGATGGACCGTCGTTGCGCGACGCGCTCGCCGCGGCGAACCGCAAGCTTTCCCAATGGATCCGCGCGGGCCGGGCCGATCACGGAGCCCTGCGCGACAGCGTCCGTGCGCACCTCGACGACGTGATCCGGCGCAAGGTCGCCGAAAGCAACCCGAAATACCTCGGAGCGAAGGCATGACCGAGGGAGTCGCCTGCCCTCCGGCCCTGCCGGGCACCCGCTGTCGGCGTCGCATCTACCTGATGCGCCATGCAGACGTCAGCTACTTCGACGCCGACGGACGCCCGCTCGACCCGCGCACCGTCCCGCTGACCGCCGAAGGCCGAAGCCAGGCGCAGGCGGCCGCGGGAATGCTGGCGAAAGTGCCGTTCGACCTCGCGATCTGCTCCGGGTTGACGCGTACCGTCGAAACCGCCCGCCTCGTGCTTGGCGAGCGCGACCTGCCGCTCATCGAAGAGCGGCGATTGCGCGAAGTCCGCGGCGGCCGGCTCGCGGAGGTTCCGACCGACGCGCTCGAGCGGACGGTCGCGTTCGCCTACGACGGCGCGGCCGACCCCGATGGCGGCTTCATCGGCGGCGAACGCTGGACGGACTTCGGCGCGCGCATCGGCGACGCGTGGCACGACCTCGTCGCCCGCGACGACTGGCTGAACCTGCTCGTCGTCGCGCACGACGGCGTCAATCGCGTCCTGATGTCGCAGGTCGTCGGCATCGGCCTCGCAGGGCTGAAAGCGTTCGAGCAGGATCCCGCCTGCGTGAACATCATCGAACTGGACATCCGCAACGGTGAGGTCGAGCGGGCCTATCTGCGCGCCGTGAACATCGCCGCCTACGACCTCGTCCGCGACGGCCAGCATCTGATGGTGATGGAGAAGATTCACCGCAACTACGCGGCGGGCCGGACGGTCCAGGCGCGGTCGGTTCAGGAAGCGGATGTGCCGGACGCGGTTCCGGAATGAGGCGTGACAGGCAGCAACGTTCGGACGCAGCCGAAAGGCGCAGTCGGGGCACACACGCGAACGATTCGCTGCCTTTCATCGCCTTACGACCATTCCGCATCGGTTTCCGACGTGCCGACCGAGCCCGCGCGCGTCGCGAACCCTGCGAACGGAAGTACCATCGCGAGTCGGACCCGGACGGCATGACGCACCGACTCCGACGCCGCTGACGAATCGCCAGCGGCTCCGCCAGGCGCAGTCCCCGGCGCGCCCGGCGAAGACGAGACCGAAAGAACAACGATCACGGAGACTTCCATGAACCACCCCGAATCGAACAAGCTCGAATCTCCCCTGCTCCACTTGCGCGACGGCGCGATCGCGCACCTGCGCTTCAACCGGCCGCAGGCGTTGAACGCCGCGGACAGCTCGACCGCCGCCGCCTTCCTCGACGCGTGCCAGAGCATCGCCGCCGACCCCAGCGTGCGGGTCGTCGTGATTTCCGGAGAGGGCCGCGCCTTCATGGCGGGCGGCGACATCGCGCAATTCCGCGACGACCCGGCGTCCATCCCGGAAACCCTGATCGGTCCGCTGCATCAGGCCGTCCGCATCCTGACGACGCTTCCGGTGCCGGTCGTCGCGAGCCTCCACGGCGCGGTCGCCGGCGCCGGGATGAGCCTCGCACTCGCGTGCGATCTCGCCGTCGCGGCCGACAACACGCGCTTCAACTTCGCGTACGTCAATCTCGGCACGAGCTGCGACCTCGGCGCGTCGTGGTCGCTGCCGCGTCTCGTCGGCCTGCGCCGTGCGCTCGAGATCGCGCTGCTGTCCGACCCGATCGACGCCGCCGAGGCGTTGCGTCTCGGTCTGGTCAACAAGGTCGTCGCAACCGATGCGCTCGCGGACGAAACGCTTGCGCTCGCCCGGCGCCTCGCATCCCTGGCCCCCTCCGGGCAGGCGATGCTGAAGCAGCTGATGCGCGAGTCCTTCTCGCGCGACCTGCCCGACCAGCTCGTCGCCGAGCAGCTCGCGTTCGCGAAGTGCGCGGCGACGAAGGACTTCGGCGAGGCCGTCTCCGCGTTTCTCGAAAAGCGCCGGCCGGTCTTCACCGGCAGCTGAGCCGCCGGCTCCGCGTTCAGCGCTACCACCCCGCCCCGAGAAAGAACCGAACTCCAATGGAGAGCAAAACCTCATGAACCCCGTGCTTCTCGTCGAGACCCGAGGGAAAGTCGGTCTGATCCGCTTCAACCGTCCCGAAGTGCATAACGCGATCAACGAAGACGTGATGAACGCGCTGAGCCAGGCGCTCGACGCGTTCGAAATCGACGCGAACATCGCCTGCGTCGTGCTCACCGGGTCGGAGAAAGTCTTCGCGGCCGGCGCCGATATCGCCGCGATGCAGAGTCTGGAATTCGTCGACGCGTACACGACGAACTTCGTGACCCGCAACTGGGACCGGCTGAAGACCTTCCGCAAGCCGGTCATCGCGGCGGTCAATGGCGTCGCGCTCGGCGGCGGCTGCGAGATCGCGATGATGTGCGACATCATCTTCGCTGCCGACAACGCCCGCTTCGGCCAGCCAGAAGTCAAGCTCGCGACGATCCCCGGCGCTGGCGGCACCCAGCGCCTGCCGCGCCTCGTCGGCAGGACGAAGGCGATGGACATGGTCCTGACCGGCCGCCTGATGGACGCGCAGGAAGCCGAGCGCAGCGGCCTCGTCGCGCGCATCTTCCCGCCCGAGCGCGTGCTCGAAGAGGCCCTCGCGACCGCCGCGACGCTCGCCGAATACTCGCTGCCGGTGCTGCTGATGCTCAAGGAATCGGTGAACCGGGCGTACGAGGCGCCGCTCAACGAAGGCCTGCTGTTCGAGCGCCGCATGCTGCACGCGACCTTCGCGCTCGAGGACCAGAAGGAAGGCATGGCCGCGTTCGTCGAGAAGCGCAAGCCGGAATTCCGGCACCGTTAGGCGGCGGGCGGCGGCGGTTCGGGGCGCCGCCCGAGCGGCAGCGGGAGCGAGGACTCGGAGCCACTTCCGTCGCCGACGCAACCCTGCTTCAGACCACGCCGCGCCGGCAATCAGCTTGGCGCGGCGTCCAGCCCCGTCTGCGCGAACCACTCTTCGAGGAACTCGACGCAGACCCTGACCCTCGCCGACACCGACAGTCGGGACGGATAGACCGCCCACACGTCCGCCTGCTGGAAGTAGTCCGGCAACACCGGACGCAGCAGGCCGGCTTCGATCTCGCGGCGGACGTCCCAGGTCGAGCGCAGGATGATGCCGTGGCCGTCGATCGCCCACTGGCGGACGATTTCACCGTTGTTGGCGGATAGCGGCCCGCTCACCTTGATCGCGGCGGGTCCGTCGGGGCCTTCCAGTTCCCAGCGGCCGAAATTCTGATCGCGCTCGCGGATCGGGATGCAGCGATGCGCTTGCAGCTCATCGAGCGAACGCGGGGTGCCGAACCGCTCCAGATAGCCGGGCGATGCACACAGCACCCGTCGATTGCGGGCGACGCGGCGCTTGATGACGTTGCCCTCGCGCACCTGGCCGACGCGGATGTCGAGCTGGAAACCCTCCTCGACGAGGTCGACCGGACGGTCGAGCAGTTCCACCTGGATCTCCAGCAGCGGAAAGCGCCGGGCGAGTTCAGACAGCGCCGGCGCGAGGCGGTTACGGCCGAAGCCCGTGCTGCAGCACAAGCGCAGCAGGCCGCGCGGCGCCGCCTTCTCCCGCGAAATCGCCTCGCCCATCAGCTCGACGTCTTCGACGATGCGCTGCGCCCACTGATGGACGATCTCGCCCTGTGCGGTCAGCGACACGTTGCGCGTCGTGCGGTGGAAGAGCTTTTCCTGTACCGCCGCTTCCAGCAGCGCGATGCGCTTGCTCACGACCGCTTTCGAGATGCCGAGCTCGCGCGCGGTCGCCGCGAAGCTACGATGGCGGGCGACGATGCAGAAGAGTCGCAGGTCGTCGAGCTGAGGTTTGATGTTCACGGTTCGTGTTCACGAGATTCACAATCGAACGGATTGTAGATATCCGTGTGACCCCTAAGCTAGCCGGACCTTAATTTCCGAAGCGAAGGAGATCGACATGAAGCACCGGATCGCGGTGATCGCCGGCGACGGCATCGGCAAGGAAGTCATGCCCGAAGGGCTCCGGGTGCTCGACGCGGCGGCGCGCAAGTTCGGGCTCGACCTCGAATTCACCGCGTTCGACTGGGCCCACTGCGACTACTACCTCGAACACGGCAAGATGATGCCCGACGACTGGTTCGAGCAGCTCCGGACCTTCGACGCCATCTATTTCGGCGCCGTCGGCTGGCCGGAGACGGTCCCGGACCACGTGTCGCTGTGGGGCTCGCTGCTCAAGTTCCGCCGCCATTTCGACCAGTACGCCAACGTCCGCCCGGTGCGCCTGATGCCCGGCATCCCGTGTCCGCTGGCGGGCAAGGAAGTCGGCGACATCGATTTCCTGGTCGTGCGCGAGAACACCGAAGGCGAATACTCGTCGATCGGTGGCCGCATCTTCGAGGGCACCGATCGCGAAACCGTGATCCAGGAGTCGATCTTCACGCGCCAGGGCACCGACCGCATCCTGAAATTCGCGTTCGACCTCGCGCAGAAGCGCCCGAAGAAGCACCTGACTTCGGCCACCAAGTCGAACGGCATCGCGATCAGCATGCCGTACTGGGACGAGCGCGTCCAAGCGATGGCCGGCAGCTACCCCGACGTGCGCTGGGACAAGTACCACATCGACATCCTGACCGCGCGCTTCGTGCTGAGCCCGGAGCGCTTCGACGTCGTAGTCGCGTCCAACCTGTTCGGCGACATCCTGTCCGATCTCGGACCGGCCTGCACCGGAACGATCGGCATCGCGCCGTCCGCAAACCTGAATCCCGATCGGACCTTTCCGTCGCTGTTCGAGCCGGTGCACGGCTCCGCGCCGGACATCTACGGCCACGGCATCGCCAACCCCGTGGCGATGATCTGGTCGGGCGCGATGATGCTCGACTTCCTCGGCAAAGGTGACGCGCGCTACCAGGCCGCGCACGACGCGATCATGCAGGCGATCGAGCACGTGCTGGTTGCCGGGCCGCGGACGCCGGACATGGGCGGCAGCGCGAAAACCGTCGATCTCGGCGCAGCCATCGCCGCGGCGGTCGAACGCGGGATTGCTTAAACCGGCCGGTCAATCCAGCCGTTCTCCCTGAGTCCGTCGATGGGCCTGCGAAGGCTTCGGCGGGCTCGGCCCGAGCGGCATCGGATTGCCCGGCTAGAACCCTTCGCCCCGCCATAGCCTTCTCCGACTTCGGAACTGCCCGCGGACCGTGCCCAATGCGCGGTCCGCGGGCAACTACGCCGACCGCGTGTCAGCCAGCGAGATACTCCTCGGTCGACTTGACCGTCGCATACGCGAATGCGAACGCCGCCATCATTGCGGCGTGCACCTGCCGGGCCGGCACTTTCACGTCGCCGAACTCCAGGTCGAGGGTCGCGCAGGCGTCGTGCAGCACGGTGACCGAGTAACCGAGGTCGGCTGCTGCGCGAACGCCCGCATCGACGCACATGTGGCTCATCGCGCCGACGACGACCACTTCCTCGACACGCCGCTCGTCGAGCAGATGCTTGAGATTCGTTTCACGGAACGAGTTCGGGTAATTCTTGACGATCACGGCCTCGCCTTCACGCGGTGCGACGGCGGCCTGGATCTTCACCCCGTCCGAACCGGGCACGAAGAACTGTGCGTCCGCCTTCGCGAATTCGTGACGGACATGGATCACCGGCACGCCGCTCGCGCGGGCGTCGGCGATCACCTTCGCCGCATTCGCGACGGCGGCCTCGATTCCGGTCAGCGGAAGCTTGCCGGTCGGCAGATACTCGTTTTGAAGGTCGATGACGACCACTGCACGCTTGCTCATGGTGGACTCCTGTGGAAGTGCTGCTGGAAAACGGCCTCGATATCTTTCGCGATCGGCGGCATGCTGCGAAGTGGCGCGATCGACATCTTCGGGGGCAAAACGGACATATGCGGGACAGAGACATCATCGAGATCGGGATCCTGCTCTACCCGGGGGCGCAGATGGCGGCGGTGCTCGGCCTGACCGACCTGTTCGCGGTCGCGCAGCGCATCGCCGGCGAACACGCCGCCGCTGCGCCGCAACTGCGCGTCACCCAGTGGCAGCTGCAGGAACCGGGCGGCGCGATGGTGCGCATCCAGGATTCCATGCTCGGACCGGACAGTGTGCCGAAAGTGCTCATGCTGCCGCCCAGCCTCGACGAGCCGATCTCGCCGGACACGGTAGCTCCCTACCGCGACTGGTTGCGCGCGCAGCACCGGGCTGGCGTCACGCTCGCGTCCATCTGCGCCGGCGCCTTCCTGCTCGGCGAAACCGGCCTGCTCGACGGCCGCACGATCACGACCCACTGGCACTACGCCGAACGCTTCGGCGCGCGATTTCCGGACGTCAGCCTGGATGTCGACCAGCTCATCATCGACAGCGACGACATCATCACCGCCGGCGGCGTCATGGCGTGGACCGACCTCGGACTGCGGCTGGTGGACCGCTACCTCGGTGCGGCGATCATGATCGGCACCGCGCAAATGCTGCTCGTCGATCCGCCCGGGCGCCAGCAGCGCTATTACAGCGCGTTCTCGCCGCGACTCGCGCATGGCGACGCCGCCGTCCTCGCGGTACAGCACTGGCTACACGAGACGGGTGCGCGGGACGTGACCCTCGCCGACCTCGCCGAGCGCGCCCGCATGGAGGAGCGCACCTTCCTGCGCCGCTTCCAGAAGGCCACCGGCATGACGACCACCGAGTACTGCCAGCGCCTGCGCGTGGGCCTCGCGCGCGAAATGCTGCAGGCGAGCCGCCTGCCGGTCGAGCGGGTCGCGTGGGAAGTCGGCTACGGCGACGCGGGGGCGTTCCGCAAGGTCTTCGCGCGAATCGTCGGACTCACTCCGGGCGAATACCGACGACGCTTCAATGCCGGCTGACGGGCGACAGCCGCCATTGCCGGCAGCGGCCGCGGCGGCTCATCTCACTGAATATTGGCATCACTCCTCGAGCGAAGGCCGCAGTATCAGGACCGGGATGCGGCCATAGGTGAGGACCTTGCGTGCCTCGCTGCCGACCAGCAGGCTGCGCAAACCCTTGCGGCCGTGTGATCCCATGCAGATGAGGTCGGCACCGCAGCCGCGCGCCGCGTCGAGGATCGCCTCCGCAGGCATGTCGCTCACGGCGACGAGCCCGGCGTAGGGCACGCACGACTGCTCGCACAGTTCGCGCGCGTAGCCGAGATAGCGCTCCGCCAACCTGTCTTCGAACTGCTGGAATTTTTCCGGCGTCACCGGCGCGATGAAGCCGCTTTCGCCGAAGCGCGCATCCGGGTACGGGGGCTTCGCGTAAAAGGCGGTGAGCCGGGCGCCGAGCGCCGCGGCGAACTCGACGGCCTGTCGAACGGCCGCCTCGGACAACGGCGAACCGTCGGTCGGAACGAGAATGTGCTTGAACATCGGAAGCCTCTGCGGATTGGCGGCGACTGGCGGCGAGATCGCAACAATGCGGACAACAAGGCGAGCGGACGGCCCGGCACAAACCGGGCTCATAACGATCCGCGCGCCCGCCTCGTCCCCCGGGGTCAGCGCCAGTCTCCACCCCCGAGCGCCTTGTACAGCGCGATCTCGCTCGATAGCTGTGCTAGCCGGCTGCCGAGCTGCTGCTGCCGTGCACCGAGCAGCGTCCGCTGGGCGTCGAGCACCGTGAGGTAGCTCTCGACGCCGGCGCGGTAGCGCTGGTCGGCGAGCTCGAGGTAGCGCCGGTTGGTGTCGACCAGATCCTGCTCGGCCTTCAGCTGCGAGGTGAAGGTTTGCCGCGCCGCCAGACCGTCGGACACCTCCCGGAACGCCACCTGGATCGCCTTCTCGTAGTCGGCGACTGCGATGTCCTTTTGCAGCTCCGCGTAGTCCAGGCTCGCCGCGAGCCGCCCGGCGTTGAAGATCGGCAGGCGGATCTGCGGCATGAACGTCCAGAAGCCCGAGCCGCCGTCGAAGAGACCCGACAGCTCGCTGCTCGCCGTCCCCGCCGCCGCGGTGAGCGAGATGCTCGGGAAGAACGCGGCTCGCGCGGCGCCGATATTGGCATTCGCGCTGCGCAGGCGGTGTTCGGCGGCAAGGATGTCGGGCCGGCGCTGCAGCACTTCGGCGGGCAGTCCGACGGGGAGATCCGCCAGCAGATCGGTGCCAGGCACGCCTTCGCCCGCTTCGGTTCGCGGGACCGGCGCCCCGAGCAGGACCTGCAGCCCGTTGGCATCCTGCGCGACGCGGCGCAGGAACTGCGCTTCCTGCGCTCGGGCGGCGTCCACCGCGCTGCGCGCCTGGCGCACCTCCAGCTCCGACGCGGCACCGGCGTCGAAGCGCCGCTGGATCAAGTACAGCGAGCCTTCATAGGCTTTCAGCGTGTCACGCACGAGCCCGAGCTGCGCCTGATCGGTCCGCAGGTTGAGCCACGCCGTCGCCACATCGGCCGTCAGGCTCAAGCGCAGCGCGCGCTGGCTGGCCTCCTGCGCCAGATACGCCTCCAGCGCGGTCTGCTCGAGGCTGCGCACACGGCCGAAAAAGTCCAGCTCGTACGCAGCGACACCGAGCCCGACCGAATACTGGCTGCTGGTGCTCGTTTCGCCATTCATCGACAAATCGGCCGGCAGACGCTGGCGCGTGCCGCTGCCGTCGACATTCACCGACGGGAAGCGATCGGACCGCTGGATGCGGTACTGCGCGCGATACGCCTCGACACGCAATGCCGCGGCGCGCAAGTCGCGGTTGTTGTCGAGCGCGACGCGGATCAGCTCCTGCAGTTCGGGCGCGCGGAAAAACGCCTCCCAGCCCAGCGGCCGGGCGTCCATGTCTGTCGCAGCGGCGCCGTACGCGTCGCCAGTCGGCCACGCGGCCGGGGTCGGTGCCGCCGGGCGCTCGTAGGCGGGAATCATCGAGCACGCGCCGAGCGCACCGCTCAGGGCCAGCGCCGTGCCGAGTTTCTTGAGAGACGTACTCAACATCATTTCACCTCCGGCGCCGGAAGCGCGGCGACGTCATCGGCCGGCGCCTTCTTTCGGAACACACTGCCGACCACGTAGTAGAACAGCGGCACGAAAAAGATCGCGAGGAAGGTCCCTGCGAGCGTGCCGCCGACCACGCTGGTGCCAATCGAGTGCTGGCTGCCGCTGCTCGCGCCGGTCGCGACCGCGAGCGGGATCACGCCCATCACGAAGGCCAGCGAGGTCATGATGATCGGCCGCAGCCTCATGCGCGCCGCGAGCACCGCCGCGTCGAACAGGTTGCGACCTTCGCGCTCGTGCAGTTCGCGCGCGAACTCGACGATCAGGATCGCGTTCTTCGCGGCGAGGCCCATCGTCGTGATCATGCCGATCTGGAAGAACACGTCGTTCGACAGTCCGCGGCCCAGCGTTGCGAGCACCGCACCGAGGATGCCGACCGGCACGACGAGGATCACCGAGAACGGAATCGACCAGCTCTCGTACAGCGCCGCGAGGCACAGGAACACGACGACCAGCGACAGCACCAGCGTGAAAGTGCTTTGCGAGCCCGCGAGGCGTTCCTCATACGACAGGCCGCTGAAACTCAGGCCGATGCCCGGCGGCAACTGCTCCGCGAGGAGCTCGACGGTCGCCATCGCATCGCCGCTGCTGAAGCCCGGCGCCGCCTGGCCGAGGATCTGTACTGCCGGCAGGCCGTTGTAGCGTTCGAGCTTGGGCGAGCCGAAGGTCCAGTGCCCACTGGCAAAGGCGGAGAACGGCACCATCGCACCTTGGGCGTTGCGCACGTACCACTTGTCGAAGTCCTCCGGCGCGATGCGCGCATCAATGTCGCCCTGCACGAACACCTTCTTCACGCGGCCGCGATCGATGAAGTCGTTCACATAGGCCGAGCCCCACGCGACCGACAGCGTCTCGTTGATCGCGCTGAGGCTCACCTGGTGCGCCCTCGCCTTCTCGTCGTCGATGACGATCTGGTACTGCGGCTCGTCGGACAGGCCGTTCGGGCGCACCAGGCGCAGGCCGGGTTCCTGCGAAGCCATCCCGAGCAGCTGGTTGCGCGCCGCCATCAGGGCCTCGTGACCGACGCCGGCGTTGTCCTGCAGGTAGAGGTCGAAGCCGGTCGCGTTGCCCAGTTCCAGGATGGACGGCGGCACGATCGGGATCACCGTCGCGTCCTTGATCGCCATGAAGCGGCCGAAAGCGCGGCCCGCCAATGCCTGGACCGTCGCGGCCGGGCTCGTGCGCTCGGCGAAGGGCTTCAACTCGACGAAAGCGATGCCCGAGTTCTGCCCGCGACCGGCGAAGTTGAAGCCGCTCACGGTCATCACCGACGCCACGTGTTCGCCCTCGTCTTTCAGCAGGTAGTCGCTCACTTCGGCGAGCACCGTTTCCGTCCGCTGCATGCTGGCGTTCGACGGCAGCTGCACCTGCACGAGCAGGATGCCCTGGTCCTCCTCGGGCAGGAAGGCCGTCGGCAACCGCATGAACAAGGCGCCGAGCACCGCCAGCAGGACGACGTAGATCGCGAGGAAGCGCTTCTTGCGACCGAGGATGCCGGCGACGCCGCGTCCGTAGCTTTCCGAACTCGCGTTGAAGCGACGGTTGAACCAGCGGAAGAAGCGGTTCTGCTCGCCATGTTCCACGTCCTTCGCGCGCAAGATCGTCGCGCACAGGGCCGGAGTGAACATGATCGCGACCAGCACCGACAGCGTCATCGCGGTCGCGATCGTGATCGAAAACTGGCGATAGATGATGCCAGTCGAGCCGCCGAGGAAGGCCATCGGCACGAACACCGCCGAGATCACCAGGCCGATGCCGACGAGCGCGCCGGTGATCTGCTGCATCGACTTCTTCGTCGCCTCCTTCGCCGACAGCCCCTCCTCGTGCATGATGCGTTCGACGTTCTCGACGACGACGATCGCGTCATCGACGAGCAGGCCGATCGCCAGCACCATCGCGAACATGGTCAGGATGTTGATCGTGAAGCCGGCCGCGAGCAGCACCGCGAAAGTGCCCAGCAGCACGACCGGCACCGCGAGCGTCGGTACCAGCGTCGCGCGCAGGTTCTGCAGGAAGAGATACATCACCAGGAACACGAGCACGATCGCTTCGATCAGCGTCTTCACGACCGAGTCGATCGACGCGCTCACGACCGGCGAGGTGTCGTACGGATAGACGACCTTCATGCCGGCGGGGAAGTAAGGTTCGAGCGTGGCGATGGTGTCGCGCACGTTCTCGATGGTTTCCAGCACGTTCGCGCCGGTCGCAAGGCGCAGCGCGATGCCGGAAGCCGGCTTGCCGTTGTGGGTGCCGGCGATCGAGAAGTTCTGCGCCCCGAGGCGGACCTCGGCGACGTGCTTCACCCGCACCTGCGCGCCGTTGGGTTCGACCTTGAGCAGGATGTTCTCGAACTCGGCCGGCGTGGTCATGCGCGTCTTGCCGAGCACGGTCGCGCTCAGCTGCACGTTGTCGCGCGTCGGCAGGCCGCCCAACTGGCCCGCCGAGACCTGCACGTTCTGCGCGCGGATCGCGGCAATGACGTCGGACGGCGTGAGCTGGTAGCTGTTGAGCTTGGCCGGGTCGAGCCAGATGCGCATCGCGTTGGGCGCGCCGAACACCAGGAAGTCACCGACGCCGGGGGTGCGCGAGATCGGGTCCTGGATGTTGGAGACGATGTAGTCGGACAGGTCGAAGTTGCTCATCGAACCGTCTTCCGACACCAGGCCGACCACCAGCATGAAGTTCATCTGGTATTTCGCGACGCGGATGCCCTGCTGCTGGACTTCCTGCGGCAGCATCGGCGTCGCCAGCTGCAGCTTGTTCTGCACCTGGACCTGGGCGATGTCCGGATCGGTGCCCTGCTCGAAAGTGACGACGATCTCCATGCTGCCGTCGGAGTTGCTCGCCGACGAGATGTAGCGCAGACCGTCGAGCCCGTTCAACTGCTGCTCGATGACCTGCACGACCGTGTCCTGCACCGTCTGCGCGGATGCGCCGGGGTACACGACAGTGATCAAGACGGCCGGCGGCGCGACGTCGGGATACTGGTTGACCGGCAGCTTGAGGATCGACAGCGTGCCGGCGAGCATCACGACGATCGCCAGCACCCACGCGAAGATCGGGCGTTCGATGAAAAATCGGGACATGGGCGCTCCTCAGCCTTCGCGACCGGCGCGGAAGCGCGTCACGATCTCGACGTTGCGGGCGGGTACGGCCTCGACCTGCAGACCGGGGCGCAGGCGCTGCAGCCCTTCGGTGACGACCTGCTCACCCGCCTGCAGCCCGTCGCCGACGAGCCAGGTGTTACCGACCGTGCGCAGGGTCGTGACTTCGCGCGGATTGGCGACGCCATCGGCGCCGACCACCCACACCGAGGCCCGCCCGCTCGCGTCGCGGCTCACCGCCTGCTGCGGAACCAGGATTGCGTCGGGGCGGATGCCGCTTTGCAGTTCCGCATGCACGAACATGCCGGGCAGCAGCTTGCCGTCTGGATTCGGGAAAGTCGCGCGCAGCACCACCGAACCCGTGCCCTGATCGACGCCGATCTCGGCGAACTTCAGCTTGCCTTCGAGTGGATAGATGCTGCCGTCCTCGAGCTTGAGCCGGACCCTGGTCGCGGCGTTCTGCTCGATCGCCTGCGTCCCGTCGGCGAGCGCGCGCTGCAGGCGCAGGATCTCGCCGGTCGACTGAGTGAGATCGACGTGGATCGGGTCGATCTGCTGGATCGTCGCGAGCGCCTGCGGCTGGCCGTTCGACACCAGACCGCCTTCGGTCACCAGCGAACGGCCGATGCGCCCGGAGATCGGCGCGAGCACCTTCGTATAGACGACATCGATGCGCGTCATGTCCACGTCGGCCTGCGCCTGGTGCCATGCGGCCATCGCGTCGTCGTATTGCTGCTGGCTGATCGCGTTGGTCGCGCGCAGCCCTTCGTACCGTTTGGCCAGGCTCTCGGCCGCGCGCAGGT
This sequence comes from Aromatoleum sp., assembly GCF_032027225.1. Taxonomy (GTDB): domain Bacteria; phylum Pseudomonadota; class Gammaproteobacteria; order Burkholderiales; family Rhodocyclaceae; genus Aromatoleum. The sequence continues at coordinate 130,799 of NZ_JAVSMM010000009.1, forward strand.
TCGCCTCGGCCTTCTTCTGTCGTGCGCTATAGGTCGCCGCGTCGATCTGGTACAGCGGCTGGCCGGCCTTGACCGTCGCCCCTTCCTCGAAAAGGCGCTTTTGCAGGATTCCGCTCACCTGGGGACGCACTTCGGCTACACGGAACGCGCTCGTGCGGCCGGGCAATTCGGTAGTCAGCGGCAGCGCCTGCGTTTCCAGGCTGTAGGTGCCGACCTGGACCGGGCCGCCGGGAGGCGGAGCCTCGGGCGCCTTGCCGCAGGCGGCGAGCGCGGTGACGATCGCGAGCGGCGCGACGCGCAGAAAGAGTGAGCGGGGCAGATTCATTTGATTTTGTTCTCCTGGAGGACTGTTGTCGGCAAGACGCTGCCCACCCGCCGCCGAACAGCGTGGCGGGCGTTGGAGGGAGTCGGGCAGCGCTCCGCATATATCATGTTGTGGTACAGTGTATCACTTAACGCCAAAATCAAGCGAATGTCGGATGGGGGTACTTTTAGAACTCCGTTCCGAAGAGGTGGAGCAGACGGATGAAGACAACGGACGAAAACAAGCGGGGTAGCGGCGAAGCAGGCGACGACGTCGACGACCGCCAGCAGGGCGGAATTCAGGTCATCGCCCGCGCAAGCCGCATCATGCGAGCGCTGGGCGCCCACCCGCATGGACTCAGCCTTGCCGGAATCGCCGCGGAAGTGGACCTGCCCCGCTCCACGGTGCAACGCATCGTCACGGCGCTCGCCACCGAGAACCTCGCCGAGCCGGCTGGCGCCGCCGGCGGCTTCCGGCTCGGTCCGGCGCTGGGGCAGCTGATCTACCAGACCGAAGCCGACATCGTTCCGGTGGCCCGTCCGCATCTCGAGCGGCTGTCGCAGGCGCTGCATGAGACGGTCTGCCTATCGCGCATCAACGCGCGTCAGACGCATCTGCTCGAAGTCTTCGTCGGCGAACAAGTGCTCCGCATCGTGCCCCCGGTCGGCTCGACCGCGCCGGTGCACCTCACCGCGGACGGCAAGGCCTTGCTCGCGCGCATGACGCCGGAGGAAGTGAAGGACTGGCTCGGGGAAGACCTGCCGCCGCGCACCGGCCGCAGCAAGGGACTCGCCGCGCTGCTGGACGAGCTGGAAGAAATTCGTCGCAGCGGCTTCGCCTACGACAACGAGGAACATACGGAAGGGGTGAGCGCCGTGTCGGTTTCGATCGGCACCTACCGCGGCGCCTACGCGATCACCGTCATCGCGCCGACCGCACGCCTGCACGCGAACCTGGAAGACTTCCGGCACGCGCTCGCGAACACCCGCACCGTGGTCGAACGCCTGCTCGGCACGGAGCACATGTCAGCATGAGACGCGTCGCCGATTCGACTGCCGCCGATATGCGCCGGCGGGAACGCCGCGAGCAGATTCTTCGGGCCGCGCGCGGGTGCTTCGAAGTGGAAGGCTTCCGGGGCGCCAGCATGGCAAGCGTCGCGGCCAAGGCCGGGATGAGCGTCGGCCACATCTACCATTACTTCGAAGGCAAGGACTGCATTGTTGCGGAGGTGATCCGCGACGATCTCGAAGCCTGCCTTGCCACCTTGTGCCACGCGGGGAGCCCGGCGCAATTCGTCGCTGCGATGTTGACCGCGGTCCGCCGGGGCGAGCAGGCATCGTGCGGCGACGAATCGCTCAGCGCCGCACTCCGGGCGGACATCATGGCGGAGGCGGGCCGTAACCCTCTCGTCGCCGACCTCGTCGCGGAGACCGAAGAAAAATGCCGCCGGCACCTTCTCGCGCTCCTTCCAAACGAACAGCAGGAGCTCTCCACCACTGACGTGCATCGCGTCGCCGCAGTCGAAGTCGTCCTCGCGTTGTGGCGCGGACTATTGATCCGCAGCGCCGAGCCAGGCTCCCGGCAAGCCGCTTCGGCCCTCCACACGGCACTCGCCCGCCTCTTCGAGCCAGTGACCCCATCCTGACGCTGCGGGCGCGGGCTGCGCGACGGAAGCCGCAGGTTGTGGCACGGGAAGCACCGTACGCGAACCTCACGGGGCGCGACGCCCCCGACAGCAAGATTCGGGCGCACAGTCTGCATCACCGACATCGTCACGCAGGTGTCGGCGCCCCCCTGCTCCGCGACCCCTTGGCTGTGTCTGCCATCGTGTCGGCGCGTTGATGGGATTTCGCACTCGCCGCATGTCGCCGGCACAAAATTTTGCTTACCGCTCCGAGTTTCATTCGGGTCGACGTTCAACCATGATGAGTACCGCTGCGGACGCGCGGGATTCGGGTGCGATTCACGCGTCGCCCCCGGACCTGTCCGGCCGCAGAACTCCCCAATGGAAGAAGGAACGCATTCGATGAATACTCGGCTCCGTATCTCGACTCTCCTTGCGTCGGCCCTGTTCGCCGCCACCGGTAACGCCATCGCTCAGACCCCCGGCACCGCGGAGGCGTCGCTCGCGCCGACGCAAGGGAACAAGACCGCCGGAAAAGTCAGTTTCACGCAAGCCGACGGCGGCGTACGCATCGAAGCACACGTCACCGGGCTGACGCCGGGCGGACATGGCTTCCACCTGCACGAGAAAGGGGACTGCTCCGCGCCGGACGCCACCAGCGCCGGTGGACACTTCAATCCGACGAAGAAGGCGCACGGGCATCCCGACAAGGGCGAACACCACTTGGGCGACCTGCCGATGCTCGAAGCCGACGCCAAAGGCGAAGCCACCCTGACGACCGTCGTGAAGGGGGTTTCGATCGGCGAAGGAGAGAACGGCATCGTCGGGCGCGCGGTGATCGTGCATGCCGCCCCCGACGACTACAAGACGCAACCGACCGGCAACTCCGGCGGCCGCGTCGCGTGCGGAGTGATTCAGGCTAAATAGCGCATGAGCATACCTCCGGGGGCCATCGCAGTCCGGGGCCTCCGGACTGCCGGTCCCTGCCCGAGAGCGGCACCTCTTGACGGATCACGGCGAGGCCGTCGTTCCGCGCGAGTCGATGTCGCCACAGAAGATCGCGCGATTTCCGTCCGCCGGCGCCGATCGGACCACGATCGCGTTCGGGCGGGACCGGAGCGTCGCGAGCGGCACCGGAGCCGTATTCGACACTTTGAGCGGCGGGCCGGCGCTCGCGGCCATTGGAAATGTATTCAAGGATTCGGCCAGCACGCGGTCGGTCAAGGTGTAGGCCGGCGTCGGATTCAAGGCGTCGCACGTACCTTCGTGAATGTAGGTGTAGAGGTGGACCGGACGCGTCGAAGGGCTCGGGACACCGCTCACCTCCACGGTTACGCCGGTCCCGTCGCGCAGCGGAGTGAGCATCGCGAGACCGATCTCGCCGGTGTTCACCCGCGTTGCGCTCAGCCGAACCGCGACGCTCCCGCCGCCGGCCTCTTCCGTGCTTTTCCAATCGGCGCCTGCGCAGCCCGCAAGCAGACCGACCACCATCAAGCCCAACATTCCCGAACGTCTCATCGCCCTTTTCCAAGCAGCCTTGCAGGAGATGAGACAGCGAGGCGGCGAATTCGGCATGAACCGGGCACGAATTCGACCGCCTCGCGAGGGAAGGCTTACGCCTCGACCGACTCGCGGATCAGGTGATCGAAGGCCGACAACGAAGCCTTCGCGCCCTCGCCCATCGCGATGACGATCTGCTTGTACGGCACCGTCGTGCAGTCGCCGGCGGCAAAGATGCCCGGCACCGAGGTGCGGCCGTGCGCATCGACGGCGATCTCGCCGAATTTCGTGCGCTCGATCGTGTCCTTCACGAAATCGGTGTTCGGCAGCAAACCGATCTGCACGAAGATGCCTTCCAGCTCCACGCGATGCGACTCACCCGACTGGCGGTCCTTGTAGATCAGCCCGTTCACCTTCGCATCGCCCGTGACTTCGGTCGTCTGCGCATTCGTGACGACCGTGACATTCGGAAGGCTGAAGAGCTTCTTCTGCAGCACCGCGTCCGCCCGTAGCGAATCCGCGAATTCGAGCAGCGTCACGTGCGCAACCACGCCGGCAAGGTCGATTGCCGCTTCGACGCCGGAGTTGCCCCCGCCGACGACCGCAACGCGCTTGCCCTTGAAGAGCGGGCCATCGCAGTGCGGGCAGTACGCGACGCCCTTGCCGCGGTATTCCTTCTCGCCCGGAACGTTCATCTCGCGCCAGCGCGCGCCGGTCGCGATGATCACCGACCGCGCCTTCAGCGACGCGCCGTTCTCGAGTCTGACCTCGATGCGATCGCCCGGGATCACGGCCGCGGCACGCTGCAGGTTCATGATGTCGACGCCGTACTCCTTGACGTGCTCCTCGAGCGCCATCGCGAGCTGCGGGCCCTCGGTCGCCTTCACCGAGATGAAGTTCTCGATCGCGAGCGTATCCATCACCTGACCGCCGAAGCGTTCGGCGACGATGCCGGTCCGGATGCCCTTGCGCGCGGCGTAGATCGCCGCCGCCGCGCCTGCAGGTCCGCCGCCGACGACGAGCACGTCGAACTCGTCCTTCGCGGCGATTTTTTCGGCCGCGCGGGCGCCGGCCCGCGAGTCGATCTTCGCGACGATCTCGGCGAGCTCCATCCGCCCCTGGCCGAAGTGCTCGCCATTGAGGAACACGGTTGGCACCGCCATCACCTGGCGCTCGTTGACCTCGTCCTGGAACAGCGCGCCGTCGATCATCGTGTGGCGGATGTTCGGGTTGATCACCGACATCAGGTTCAACGCCTGCACGACGTCCGGGCAGTTGTGGCACGACAGCGAGATGTAGGTCTCGAACTCGAACGTGCCTTCGATCGCGCGGATCTGCTCGATCAAGTCCTGATCCGCCTTCGGCGGATGGCCGCCGACCTGGAGCAGCGCGAGGATCAGCGACGGGAACTCGTGTCCCATCGGCAGCCCGGCGAAGCGCACGCGCGCATCCTCGCCCTTGCGCTTCAGCGCGAACGAGGGTTTCCGAACCGCTTCATCCGACCCGTCGGTGACGGTAATCATGTTCGACTGCTCCGCGACGTCGCCGAGCAGCGCCTTCATTTCACGCGACTTTTCGCCGTCGTCGACTGACGCGACGATCTCGATCGGTTGCGTGATGCGTTCGAGGTAGGTTTTCAACTGGTTCTTGATATTCGCGTCGAGCATGGCGATTCCTCCATAAAAAAGGGGTCGAGGGTGGTGGATGGGTGCTCGCCCGGCGACCGGACACTGCCGGCCGCCGCTCAGGCGCGGCCCGGGAAACCCGGGCCCGGAGGACTTAGATCTTGCCGACGAGATCCAGCGACGGCGCGAGGGTCGCGTCGCCTTCCTTCCACTTCGCCGGGCATACTTCGCCCGGGTGCGAGGCCACGTACTGCGCGGCCTTGACCTTGCGCAGCAGCTCCGAGGCGTCACGGCCCACACCGCCCGCGTTGACCTCGATGATCTGGATGCGGCCTTCGGGGTCGATCACGAAGGTGCCGCGGTCGGCCAGGCCGTCTTCCTCGATCAGCACGTCGAAGTTGCGCGAGATCGCCATCGTCGGGTCGCCGATCATCGGGTACTGGATCTTGCCGATCGTCTCCGAGCTGTCGTGCCACGCCTTGTGCGTGAAGTGGGTGTCGGTCGACACGCTGTAGATCTCGACGCCCAGCTTCTGGAACTCCGCGTAGTTGTCGGCGAGGTCGCCCAGCTCGGTCGGGCAGACGAACGTGAAGTCCGCCGGGTAGAAGAACACGACCGACCATTTACCCTTCAGCGTCTCGTCGGTCACCGGAACGAACTTTCCCTGATGGAACGCGGTCGCTTTGAAAGGCTTGATCTGGCTATTGATTCGGGACATTGCTTGCTCCTTGTCGTGTTGGAAAACATGTGTGAGATCGCTCTCGACGGGTTCTACTTTAACGGGGTGGTGACAATAGCTCCAATTGAACTTAGGCATTTGATTAATAGTTTTGTTCAATGTTAAGCAACAAGGCTCGAATTGCTGTGCTGTCGGCCCGATCCGCGTCTCGAAGCGATGCGATGACGAAACGGCCGGCCCTATTCCACCAGCCAACGGATACCGCTCCCGCTCAGCCTGTCGAAGCGCCTCGAGCTCTCTTCGAAAGCTCGACGAACGTGTCGATTTGTCGCCTTGATCACCCCCGCTCCAACCTCACTCCCGGAACCGGAAACGATGCCGCTGCTCCCGACTTTCTCCGCAACGTTGCTCTTTGCGACCTTGCTGCTGGCGCTGTCGCCGGGCCACTCGACGGCCGCCGCGCAATGGCAGGGCGCGGCCTTCAAGGGCGATCGCGCGACTCTGGGAAAGCTCGCCGCGGCCGGTGCGAAAACGGTGCGGGTCTATGGCGAGGAAGACGCGTGGGTGCTCGACGAGGCCGAGCGGCTCGGTTTGAAGGTCGTCATGGGCCTGTGGATCGATCATCCGCGCCACGGACGGCTCGACTTTGAAAAGGAGACGGCGCGACGCGCGCAGGAAGCAGCGATCGCCACATTCGTCCGGCGTCACAAGGATCACCCCGCCCTTCTCGCGTGGGGAGTCGGCAACGAGGTCGAAACCGCGCTCGCCGACCCGCTCCCCGTCTGGCGCGAGATCGACCGGCTTGCCGCCGTCGTCAAGGCGATCGATCCCGCACACCCGACGTTGATGGTCGTTGCGGATGCCGGCGTCGAGCGCCTCGCGCCCCTCGCGACCTGCTGTGCCAACGTCGACCTTCTGGGCATCAACATCTACGCCGGCGCGGCGTTCGATCTGCCGCGGCGGCTCGCGGCGATGGGTATCAAGAAGCCGGTCGTCGTCGCCGAGCTCGGACCGCTGGGGCAATGGCAGGCCGGGCGCAAGCCGTGGGGCGCGCCGGTGGAACTCACGAGCAGCGAGAAGGCGAAGTTCTACCGCGATGCGCTCGCCTTCCTGCGCACGCAGCCGCAGATCGCGGGTGTGTTCCCGTTCCTGTGGGGTTCGAAGCAGGAGCAGACCGAGACCTGGCACGGCATCCTGCTCGCCGACGGCACTGCGACCGCGATGACGGATGCGGTGACGGAGGCCTGGGGCGCTTCCGTCGTCGCGCCGGCGCCGCTGATCCGCGGAATCGGCATCGCCGCCGACGTGTTCGCGCCGAGCCAGGAGATCTCGGCCGGCGTCGACGCGGCCTCGTTCGACGGCTCGCCGCTCGCCACCGAATGGAAAGTCGTCTCCGAAGCGACCGACCTGCGCGTCGGTGGCGACGCGGAAGCCGAGCCGGCGCGAATCCCGGTGCACGTGAAGCACGCCGACGCCGCCACCGTGCGTTTCGTCGCCCCCGAGCGGCCAGGCGCGTACCGCCTCTTCATGACGATCCGCGACCGGAACGGCAAGGGGGCAACCGCAAACCTGCCCTTCCTCGTTAAGTAACACAAAGTCTTCACACTGGCTCTTGCCACCCGGCTGCCTATACTCGATCGGCACGCAAACACCTTGGTGCACGCCCGTTCGACGCGCCTTGACGTTTTCTTTACCCGCGCCGAACGCGATCTTCATCGGTCGCTGGCTATGGTTCGAGCCTATGCACGAATCTCGCGAATTCCTCCGCTCCGTCGACGCCAGCAGCGCGGCCTCCGAAACGTCCTACGCCGCGCTGGCCGCTGGGCCGCGGTCGCGTCCGGCAGCTGCGGCGAGCCGCGCCGGCACAAGCGGTGCCGCGCGCGGCACGACGCTGATCCTCGCCCTGCTCGCCGTTCTGCTGCTGCTGCGCCTGCTTGGCATGGAAATACTGCCGCTGATGGACACGACCGAGGCACGCTACGCCGAAATCGGCCGCAAGATGGCCGCCCTCGGCGACTGGGTGACGCCGTGGCATGACTACGGCGTACCGTTCTGGGGCAAGCCGCCGCTCTCGTTCTGGCTGACGGCACTGAGCTTCCGCAGCTTCGGGATCGGCGAATTCACCGCCCGCCTTCCGCACTTCTTGTGCGCGCTCGGTATAGCGTGGTCTGCATGGCAGCTGGCGGTGCAGCGTTCGCGTTGGGAAGCGCTGCTGACGGTCGCGTTGCTCGCCGGCTCGACGCTGTTCTTCGTGTCCGCCGGCGCAGTGATGACCGATGGCGCGCTGGTGCTGGGTACGACACTGGCAATGCTGGGCTTCTGGCGCGGTCTCCATGGTCCGCAGGCGCCGCGCCAGCCCGGCCGCTGGCTGCTGTTCATCGGGATCGCGATCGGCTTGCTCGCGAAAGGCCCGCTCGCGCTGGTGCTGATCGGTACGCCGCTGGCGGGGTGGACGGCGCTTCGCCGCGAGCCTCGCGCCGTCTGGCGGGCCTTTCCGTGGGCAACGGGGACTGCGCTGGTCGCGGCCCTGGTCTTGCCCTGGTACATCGCGGCGGAGCTGCGCACGCCGGGATTCCTGCAGTATTTCATCGTCGGCGAACACTGGCATCGCTTCATGACGCCGGGTTGGTCGGGCGATCTGTACGGACACGCCCATCGCTTCCCGATCGGCACGGTCTGGGTCTTCGCCTTCGCCGCCGCACTGCCGTGGTCGGCGCTCGTACCCGCCGCCGCGGCATGGCGCCGCTGGAAAGGAGAGCCGGCAACGCAACGGGCCGACCAGGCGTGGCGCCTGTACCTGCTATTGTGGGCGCTGACGCCGCTGCTGCTGTTCACCGTCGCGCGCAACATCATCTGGACCTATGCGCTGCCCGCGCTGCCGGCCTTGGCGCTGCTCGCGGGCGGCTGGCTCGCGCGCTGGCCCGGAGCGGGGGGGCGGCGTCTCGTGTGCGGTGGACTGATGGTGTCGCTCGTCGGGGTGATGGTCTTCGATTTCCAGCTGGTCGAGTCGGGCGCCCCGGAGTACAAGAGCGCGAAACACCTGATGCGGGACGCTGCGGCGCAATGCCCCATCGGCGGCCCGCTGATCTACCTCGGCGCGCGGCCGCATTCGGCGGCCTTCTACTCCGGCGGACGTGTTCGGCGCGCTGGCGACCTCGCGCAGGTGCCCACGCTGCTCGGCGCCAATGCCGGCTGCGTGGCGGCGCGCCAGCAGGATGCTGCCGCCATCGGGGCGCTGCCCGGCATCACGGCAACGCCGATCGCCCGGGCCGGGCGCGAGATGCTGTGGCTCGCCGCGCCGCGGATCGCGGAGAAAGTGGCAAGCGCGCCGGGGAACAGTGCGCCTCTGCCGTAACGCAGCTCAGGCAGGACGGCCGCTGCTCCGCCCACTGGCGGACGGCGCCCGATCCGCGCCCATCCCCTCCCGCGACGTGCGCGTCCCGGCCAGCCCTCCCTACTCCGACGATTCGAGGTCGGTGATCACCGCGGCGAGGAAGCGTGCCGCCTCGCCGCCAGTGACGACGCGGTGATCGAAGGTCAGGCTCAGCGGCAGGATCTTATGCACGACCGGTGCGCCGCCGACCGGGACGACCTGCTCATGCACGCGCCCGGCGCCGAGAATCGCGACGGTCGGGGGCATCACGACTGGGCTCGCGTACTTGCCCCCGATCATGCCGAAGTTCGATAGCGTGATCGTGTTGCCGCGCAGCTCGTCCGCCGGAATCCGGCGTGCGACGACGTCGGCGCGCATGCGGTCGAGGCCCGCACGCAGGTCCGCCGGATCCCGGCTCGCGACGTCGCGCAGCACCGGCACGAAGAGCCCGTCGGGCAGATCGACCGCGATGCCGACATGGATCTTTTCGAGCACGCGGCGTCCCATCGTGTGGCTTTCGTACCATGCGTTGAGCCCTGGCGACGCGCGGCATCCGGCGACGAGCGCGCGAATCAAGCGGATCGTCACGTCGCTGTCCGGCGCCCAGGCGTGGACGTCCGCGTCGTCGATCACCGTCGCGGGAGCCACTTCGCTCTGCGCGAGCGCCATGTTCTGCGCCATCGCGCGGCGGACGCCGCGAAGGATCTCGGGAGGCCCGACTTCGGCGAGGATCTTCGCGACCCGCTGCACGTCGGACCCGAGGATCACGCCGTCCGGACCCGACGGCGTCACCATCTCGAGTTCGACGTTCAGTTGGCGCGCGAGCGCACGCACCGCCGGCGTCGCCTTGATCGCCGCACCGCCGTGTCCCACCGCCGCCGGCGGCTCCTGCTTCAACTGGTTGCCGACCTGCATTTCCCCGACCACGGTGCCCGAATCGCCCTCGTCGGCGGCACCGGCGAAACCGATAAGCGGCGCACCGACCTGCACGATCTGCCCCGGCTGGCCGAAGAGCTTCTCGATGCGGCCGGCCTGCGGGGACGGGATCTCGACGATGGCTTTCGCGGTCTCGACCGACACGACGGGCTGGTCCACCTGGACCTCGTCGCCCGCTTTCACGTGCCACTCGACAATTTCCGCTTCCTGCAGGCCTTCGCCCAGATCGGGCAATTTGAATATTTTCATGCTCCCTCCAGCGTCTTGCGGACTGCCGCCACGATGCACTGCACGCTCGGCAGGTACTGGTATTCGAGTCGCGACAGCGGCATCACCGTGTCGTATCCCGTCACTCTCTGCACCGGCGCCAGCAACGAGTAAAGCCCCTGCTCGGCGAGATTCGCCGCGATCTCCGCGCCGAAACCGCTCGTCCGCGCGGCTTCGTGCACGATGACGCAGCGCCCCGTCCTCGCGACCGATTCGAGGATCGTCGCCATGTCGAGCGGCTTCAGCGTCGCGACATCGATGATCTCGGCGGCCACGCCTTCCTGCGCGAGCGCGTCGGCCGCCGCCTGCGTTTCGTGCAGCGCCGCGCCCCAGCTGACGAGCGTCACGTCGGTGCCGCTGCGGAGCGTGAAGCAGACGTCGAGCGGCAGCGCCTCGCCGTCGTCGGCGACCTCCTGCTTGAAGAGCCGATAGAGCCGCGTCGGCTCGAGGAAGATGACCGGGTCCGGATCCCGGATCGCGGCGAGCAGCAGGCCGTACGCGCGCGACGGCGAAGACGGCACAACGACGCGCAGACCCGGCATGTGCGCGAACAGCGCTTCCGGACTTTCCGAGTGATGCTCCGGCGCGTGGATGCCGCCGCCCGACGGCGAGCGCAGCACCAGCGGACACGACAGGCGCCCGCGCGTGCGGTATCTCAGGCGCGCGGCGTGGTTGATGATGTGGTCGATCGTCGGATAGATGAAGCCGGAGAACTGGATCTCTGCGACCGGTTTCAGACCCGCGGCGGCCATGCCGACCGCGGTGCCGGCGATCGCGGTTTCAGCGAGCGGCGTATCGATCACGCGTCCCGCGCCGAAGCGCTGTTGCAGGCCGACCGTCGCGCGGAACACGCCGCCATTGACGCCGATGTCCTCGCCGAGGAGCACCACCGACGGGTCCTGCGCCATCTCCCAGGCGAGCGCGCGATTGACTGCTTCGACGAGATTGAGCTCAGGCATGTCCGCCTCCGTCGGGCGCGAACGCGAGTAGGGTGTCCCGTTGCTGCTCCAGCGCGGGCGGCAGCGTCCGGTACAGGTGCTCGAACATCGCGGCCGGCGTCGGCGGCGGCACCGCGAGGTAGCCCTCCACCGCCTGCTCGACCGCGTCGGCGCATTCCTTCGCGAGCAACTCTTCCTTGCCCGGATCCCACGCGCCAAGCCGCACCAGATGAGCGCGCAGCCGGCGAATCGGCTCGAACGTCCACTGCTCCTGGACGACGGCCGGATCGCGATAGCGGGTCGCGTCGTCGGCGGTGGTGTGGTCGCCCAGGCGATAGCTGATCGCTTCGATCAGCGTCGGCCCGCCGCCGCCGCGACCCTTCTCGATCGCGCGTCGCGCGGCGTCGTGCACGGCGACGACGTCGTTACCGTCGACCTGCACGCCCTCGATGCCTGCGGCGATGGCTTTCTGCGCCAGCGTGCTGGTCGCCGACTGCATCGGGCGGGGCACCGAGATCGCCCACTGGTTGTTGTTCACGACGATCACGAGCGGCGCCTGCCACACCGCGCCGAAGTTCATCGCTTCGTAGAAGTCGCCTTTCGACGTGCCGCCGTCGCCGATAAAACACACCGCGACGCGCGCTTCGCCGCGCAGCTTGAACGCGTAGGCGGCGCCGGCGGCGTGGCAGATCTGCGTCGCGATCGGCACGCATACCGGCAGGTCTTCGCGCGGACCCGCGAAGTCGCTGCCGCGCTCGTCGCCGCCCCAGTATAACAGGCTCTCTGTCATCGCAACACCGCGCACGAACTGAGCGGCGTGATCGCGGTACGAAGGGACGAGCAGGTCTTCCTTGCGCATCGCGCTCGCGACACCGACGCCGATCGCCTCCTGGCCGAGCGCGGACGCGAACGTCCCGATCTTGCCGGTGCGCTGCAGCGCGATCGCCTTCGTGTCGAAAGTCCGCGTCAACTGCATGGCGCGATAAAGCGGTAGCAAAACCTCCGGATCGTGCGCGAACTCGGGCAAAGGTGTTACGACCTCCCCTTGCGGATCGAGAAACCGCGTGTAGTCGACCTGGAACCGTGCAACGGTAGCCATGACGATCTCCTTCTTTTTTGCCTCAGTCTAGACCATGCCGTCCGACTTCGATCCGCACGCGACGGGCTAGCGCCGGGTCGCGCCGGCTCGCACCGGCGCGCGAACGGGAAGCGCCGAGGCGGTTGCGTTGTCTATGATCAGACGAGTGGCAGTCCAACTTCGTTCGAGGAGAATCGCCCATGCAGCCGAGAGACATCATCGTGAACCAGGTTCGTGCGGCGCTCGAGCGCGACGCGCGCATCGATCCCGCGAACTTTCCGGTCGACATCCTCGTGGAAGGCAACGCGCTGACCCTGAGCGGCGAAGTCCCGAGCATCGCATCAAAGCGGGTCGCGGTCAGCGCCGTCAGCGACCTCGACGGGGTCGACAAGACGGTCGACCGGCTACGGCTTACTTCGACCCTCGACATCGGCGACGGCGCGGTCCGTGACGCAGCCTGCGACTCCCTGACGCGCGACGTCGACTTCCTCAATTGCTCGCTGCGCGCGCTGAATTCGGGACGCATGGAGGTCCTTCGCATCGCGAGCGGCGACTCCTGCGGCGAAATCGACCTGTCGGTAGCCGACGGCGTGATCACCCTCAACGGTCACGTGATCAGCCTGTCGCACAAGCGGCTCGCGGGCGTGCTCGCATGGTGGGCGCGCGGGTGCCGCGACGTGGTGAATCAGCTCGAAGTGCGGCCACCGGAAGACGACAACGACGAGGAAGTGATCGAGGCGCTGAGACTCGTCCTCGAGACCGATCCGCACGTGCCGGCGGCCCAGATCGCGATCGACAGCCGCGATTTCGTCGTCACCCTGAGCGGCGTCGTCGCGACCGAGGAAGAGCGCAAGCGCGCCGAACTCGACGCGTGGTACCTGCACGGCATCAAACGCGTGCACAACGAGCTCGAAGTCCGCATGCCGTCCTGACGGCCCCTCTGAACCCTGCGGGATCGACGGCACACGGCGCATCGCGCCGCGCACCGAACTCGACCCGCGGCCTTCGCGCCGAACCGTAAAGAGGCCGGATAAGCGAACACTCGATGAGGACCGTCACGTCGAGAACCGTCGTCCACCGCGGACGAGTAAAGGTACGCGAGAAGCGGTTTTCACCCGTCCGAATCCGCCTCGCCCTGGCGAATAAAGGTATCAACCAGCGCGCGCTGCGCGTTTCTTCGGAGACCCGGACATGGCCGATGAGCTTTCGACCCGTTCCTGCACCCCCTGCCGCGGCGGCATCCCGCCGCTGACGCAGGCCGAAGCCGCGAGTCATCTTGCGCAACTGCCCGATTGGACGCTAGCCGACAACGGCACGCGCATCGAGCGGCGTTTCACGTTCGGAAACTTTCGCGACGCGCTGGATTTCGTCGTCGCGGTCGGCGAACTCGCTGAAGCGCAGGGCCACCATCCCGATGTCGCGTTCAGCTGGGGCTGGGCGAAAATCTCGTGGCAGACGAAGGAGATCGGCGGTCTGCACGAGAACGACTACGTGATGGCAGCGAAGACCGATCGTCTTGCCGCCGGATAAGCGAAGCGGCGCCGGCCCTCCTCGGGCATGGCGCCGCTTCCGGTTTTCCAGGGGCTTTGCGGCCCCTTGTGATTTCAGCTGCCGGCGATCAGGCAGCCTTCCGGCGGTCCGGAAAGTCGATGATCATGCTGCGGGTTCTGCGATCGATGAACTGCCGCACGTTGTTCCCGTACGATTGCCCGAAGCCGGTATCGACGTTGCCGCCGGCCGTCTGCCATGCGAGGACGGCCTCGACCTGCCGGTCCCACGCGAGCCCCCAGGTTTCCGGCAAGTCGAGCGGCGGAATGAACTCGCACTCCAGCTTGTGAACAGCCAGTTGCCCTGACGCGTTTTGCATTGATCCCTCTCCTGCTGATTGAATTCCGTCGCCACGCCATGACGCGCGCGGCCGATGTTCGACATCGACCGGTAGCCGTAGAACGACTACCGAGACACGAAATTATCGTCCCGGTGGATGGCGTCTGCCGATACCGCGTCTGCGGTAAAGTGACTCCCGTCTTCAGAGGAAAAAGTGCGGTCGGAGTGCCCGGCGCCAGCTGAAGAAGACCGCTAGCTGCCGCTGTCGCGCGACTGGCCGGTTTCGACCATGCCGCGAACCCCCTCGGCGATCCGCTTCTCCTTTTCGCTGTCGCCCGCGCTCTCGTCCATCGACGACGGCGGCTTGAGAATCCCGCGCTGCACCGCCGGCCGCTCGCGGATCTGTTCGATCCAGCGCGTCAGGTGCGGCAGGTCGTCGGTCTCGATGCCCGACCAGTTGTGCGTGCGCACCCACGCCCAGTTCGCGATGTCCGCGATCGAATACTCGCCGGCGAGAAACTCGTTGTGCGCGAGGTGCCCGTCGAGCACGCGAAACAGCCGCCGGGACTCGCCCTGATAGCGGTCGATCGCGGGCCGGATCTTTTCCGGAAAGTAACGGTAGAACACGTTTGCCTGCCCCATCATCGGGCCGATGCCGCCCATCTGGAACATCAGCCATTGCAGCACCCGCGATCGGCCTTTCGCATCCGACGGCATCAGGCGGCCGGTCTTCTCGGCGAGGTAGATCAGGATCGCGCCCGACTCGAACACCGCGAAATTGTCTTCGGCCCGATCGATGATCGCCGGGATGCGGCCGTTCGGGTTGATCTGCAGGAACCAGGACTCCTTTTGCTCGCGCTGGGCGAGATCGAGAACGCGCATCGTGTAGTCGAGCGACAACTCTTCGAGCGCGATCGAGATCTTGTGTCCGTTGGGGGTGGCGGCCGTGTAGAGATCGATCATGTCTTTCCTTCCCCTCTCTGAAGTTCGAAATCCGGCGCTCGCGCCGGCGTCAATTAAGCGCCCCGCTCCCGTGCGCCCTTTCGCGCAGAAAATCGACGACCTGATCGGGCGGAAGCGGCCGGCTGATCAGATAGCCTTGCAGTTCGTTGCATTTGAAGAGCCGGAGAAACTTCGCCTGCTCCTCCTCTTCGACGCCTTCGGCGATCACTTTGAGATCGAGCGAGTGCGCGAGCGAGATGATCGTCGACACGATGGTCATGCTTTCCGGGCTCTCGTTCATCGTTTCGATAAACGACTTGTCGATCTTCAGCGCGCTTACCGGCAGTTTGGCAAGGTAGCCGAGCGACGAATAGCCGGTGCCGAAGTCGTCGATCGCGATGTCGCCGCCGAGGCGGCGGATCTCGTCGAGCCGCACGATGTTCTCCTCGAGCTCCGTCATGATCATGCTCTCGGTGATCTCGAGATCGACGAGGGCCGAACCGCCGTCGGCTTGCAGTGCGCCGCGCACCGAGTCGACGAAGTTCTCCTGCTGCAACTGGATCGCCGACACATTCACGGCGACGCGCGGCGCCTCGATGCCGGCCTCTTGCCAGCGGCGGGAATCCGCGAGCGCCTGGCGGATCGCCCACAGCCCGACCTGCAGAATCATCCCGGTTTCCTCGAGCACCGGGATGAACCTGTCGGGCTGTACGAGCCCGAACTCCGGATCGTTCCAGCGCATCAGCGCCTCGAGGCCGGTCACATGTCCGTTGACTCCCGAAACCTTCGGCTGGTAATGCAGCACGAATTCGTCCCGTTCCATCGCCTGCCGCAGCCGGTTCTCCAGCATCAGCGTTTCGGCGACGCGGGCGTTCATCTCCGGCCCGTAGAAAAGATAGTTCAACCCCGAGCGCCTCGCCTTGCGCAACGCGGCCTCGGCGTTGCGCAGCAGCGTCTCGGCGTCCTCACCCGAATTGGTGAACACCGCGACGCCGGCGGACGCCGCGATCCGCAGTTCCTGCTGCCCGACTGCGATCGGGTTGCCGAAGACGTCTGCGATGACCTGTTCGATGAGGTGTGCGAGATCAATCGCCTCGCGCCGATCGTGGATGATGCCCGCGAAATGGTCGACGCCGATCCGCGCGACATCCATCGCGTTCGGCCAGTACTCCTGGAAGCGCTGGCCGATCTCGCGCAGTACCGCGTCGCCCGTCTGACGCCCGAAGGTCTCGTTAATGTTGCGGAAACGGTGCAGGTTCCAGACCACGACGCCCACCAGTTCGCCCGGATGCTGGCGCGCACGCGCGATCGCCTGCGTCAGATGCTCGTGCAGGTGAGCGCGGTTCGGCAGCCCCGTGAGCAGATCGTGATAGGCGAGAAATGCGAGACGGTCCTTCTTCGCGATGTATTCGAGCGCGAACGACACGTCGCCGGCGAGCTCGCGCAGCAACTGCAGCTCTTCGCCGGCGAAGAAACCGGGCTCGCGCGCGTACAGGACAAGCACCGCGACGACCTCGTTTTCGGTAAAGAGCGGCAGCACGATCTTCGACCGATAGCCGCGCTCGACGGCGCCCGGCAGGTGAACGACCGCGTCGTCCGACGTCGCGATGTCGTTGATGAACACGGGGTTGCGCGTCGAAACCGCCTCCGCGACGAGGGTCCGGCCGGCGGGCCCATCGCCTTTCTCCGTCAGGCGGACCTGTCTCGCGAGCCGGTCGTCGATTCCCGCCCACGCAGCCGGATGGATCTGCCCGTTTTCCGCGTCGACTTCACCAATCCAGGCGATCCCGAATTCGCCCGCTTCGACGGCAATGCGGCACGCCTCCTCGAGCAATGCCGCGCGGCCGTGGACGCGGACGATCGTCGAATTGATGCCGCTGAGCACCGCATAGACGCGCGTGAGGCGGCGGATCCTCTGCTGCTGCGCATTTCGCTCGAGAAATTGGCCGATCTGGCGGCCGAGCGACGCGAGCGTGTCGATCAACGGGCGTTCGAAACCTGTGTTCTCGCGGCCGAAGACCTCGATCACGCCCGCAACCTCACCGCGCACGACGATGGGAAACGCGCCCCCCGATCTCAGCGCTGCCCGGACCGTGTCTTCGGACCACGGGCATTCCGGCTCGGGCCGGATGTCTTCGCACCACACCGGCTGCCGGCTCGCCCACGCCCTCCCCGACAGCCCGCGCCCGCGCTCGAGGACCATACGTCGAACATTCACCGTCCATGCGCCACATTGGATCGGCGGACGGCACCACGCATCCAGGCACCGCAGCGCCTGCCCGGTCTCGTCCACGGTCCACAGCGCCCCGGCCGAGAAATCGAGTTCCGCACCGATCGCCTGCAGCACCTCCGACGCGACCTCGTTGAAACTCACGGCGTCGCCGAGGATGCGGGCCACCGCGTATTGCGCCCGCAAGTGACGCTGAGCGCGTTCCCGCTCGGCGATTTCCGCCTCGAGCAGGCGCGCATGCCCGGTCGCCTGGCGGTACAGCGAGCCGTTCTCGTAGATGCGTCCGACCTGCGCGGCGAGTATCCGCAGCAGCTTCTCGTCCTCGTCGCTGAAGCCGCCTTCCCCCTCCTTGTTTCCGAGGCAAATCCAGCCGTACACCTTCGTCAGCGAAGTCATCGGCGCCGCGAGGAAGGAACGCAGTCGCGGGTAGGCCTCCGGAAGGCCGAGCGCCCGCGCCTCCATTGCGGAGGTCCCCCGCACCACGCGCTTCATGCGATAGACCTCTCCGAGCACCCCGGCATGGAGGTGGAGCGGCCCGAGCGCGGATTCGACCTCGGGCGGAAGTCCGCAATGTGCGGTGTACGCGATGTCTTCCCTATTGGTCGCCCGTGCCACCACCGTTCCCGTCTGCGCCGCGA
This sequence comes from Aromatoleum sp., assembly GCF_032027225.1. Lineage (GTDB taxonomy): Bacteria > Pseudomonadota > Gammaproteobacteria > Burkholderiales > Rhodocyclaceae > Aromatoleum. Next base: position 148,760 of record NZ_JAVSMM010000009.1, read on the forward strand.
GCAGCAGCCGCGCGCTGCTGCAGACGTGCGACAGGAGCTGTTCCAGGTCCGTCTGGGACGCGAGTTGCAGGTTCAGTTCGATCAGCGCTTCGAGCTTGCCGCGCGCGACGTGCAGCTCGGCAACCTGCTCGGCGAGCTTGGCGGTCATCAACTGCAGGTGCTGCCGGTCGAACTCGGGCTGCGGCAAGCCGTCGCCGGGCCTCTCGTTGCGCACCGCGAGCGCCTTGTCGACGACGCGGATCACATCTTCCGGATCGGATGGCTTGCCGAGGATGTCGATCACACCGCACGCCTTCGCGAGTTGTAGCGCTTCCTCTTCGAGGTAATAGGCGGTGTAGAAGATCACCCGCGTGTCGGCGATCGCCGGCTCCGCCCGCAACTGACGCACGAACTCGTAGCCGTCTAGCGTCGGCATCAGGATGTCGCAGATCACGAGGTCGGGCGCTTCGCTTCGGACGATTTCGAGAGCGGCAGCCCCGTCGGCCGCTTCGATCACTCGGTGCCCAAGCGATTTCAGAATCGTCGCGAGCAGCTCCCGGTTCGCAGGAATATCGTCGACTACCGCAATGACGGCCATACGCGATCCTTGTTGTCATCCCCCGCGATTCGGTCTCGAGAGCAATTCCGCCGGGAGAAATTGTTCTATGGCTGCGACGAAATTTTCGGGTTCGATCGGCTTCGAGAAATAGCCGTCGAATCCGGCCCGGAGCACGTCTTCGCGGTCTCCGAGCATCGAAAACGCCGTGACCGCGAGCAAGGGGACGCTGCGCAAGTCGCGGTCCTGCTTCAGTTCGCGGACGACGGCGAAACCATCGACGTCCGGCATCTGCAAATCGCAGATTACGAGGTCCGGCCGTTCCTGCCGCGCGAGGTCGATCGCTTCCCGGCCGTTGGTCGCGCTCCGCGTCGCATAGCCGTGGGCCCCGAGCAGGTAACGCATCAATTCGAGACTCGGCGGATGGTCCTCGGCGATGAGTATTCTTGCAGGCATCAGTTCATCTCCGGCAGAACGACGGTGAAGGTCGCACCGGCGCCGAAAGTGCTTTGACATGCGAGTTCGCCGCCGAGCAATCCGGCAAGCTTGCGGCTCAGGTGCAGGCCGAGCCCGGTGCCTTCGGCGGCGGACGTGCGCGCCGCCTGCCCCTGGACGAACGGCTCGAACAGCGTCGCCAATTCCTCCTCCGGAATCCCCGGCCCGCTGTCTCTGACCGCGAACACGAGGCGCTTCGGCTGCGTGGATTCGTCCACGTTCAGCGTCAGGCGGACGCCGCCGGTCTGGGTGAATTTGATCGCGTTGCCCGCCAAATTGATGATGATCTGACTGAGCGCGCGACGATCGGTTTCGAACGGCACGGGCTGGTCGGGCAGCGAGAGTCCGAACTCCAGCCCTTTCGCGACCGCCTGCGGTCGTAGCGACGCGGCGATCTCCGAGACGACGCCGCGGCAGTCGAATCGCTCGGGGTTCAGATCGATCTTGCCGGCCTCGATCTTCGCGAGGTTGAGCAGGTCGTTGATCAACGCGAGCAGATGTCTCGCGTTGTTGCGCACGATTTCGAGCTGATGAACCTGGTCGTCGTTGAGCTCGCCGGGCAGCTTCATCAGCAAGGTGCCGGTGAAGCCGATGACCGCGTTCAACGGCGTGCGCAGTTCGTGGCTCATGCTCGCGAGGAAGCGGTCCTTCGCGCGGCTCGCCAGCTCCAGTTCGAGATTCTTTTCCTGCAGCGCCTTTTCGAAGCGCTTGCGCTCGCTGACGTCGCGGATCGCGCTCATGACGATCGGGGTCTCTTCGGTTTTCAGCGGGCTCAGGCTGATCTCCACCGGAAATTCCGTGCCGTCCTTCCGCAGTCCGAAAAGTTCGAGCCCGGCGCCCATCGCGCGCGCGCGAGGAGCCGAAAAATAGTGGCCGCGATGGCCTTTGTGCGCCCTGCGAAAGCGCTCGGGCAACAGATCGTCGACCGGGCGCGCCCGGAGCTCCCCCGGTCGATAGCCGAAGAGCTGCTCGGCCTGCGTGTTGGCAACGACAATGTGGCCGGTTGGATTGACGAAGACGATGCCGTCCGGCATCGAGTCGAGCAGCTCGCCAAACCTGGCTTCGAGAAGCTTGCTGTCGCGCCGGACCTTGAGTTCGGTGACGTCCTTCTCGGAGAAAAGCACGCGCACGCCGTCAGCCGGCGTGCCCGAGGCGAGCTTTCCGGAAATCGTGACGTAGATCAGCGTGCCGTCTTTCCTGCGGCGCAAGGCTTCGAAGGTCGCGTGGCGCTCGGCAAGCGTCTCGGCGATGAAGCGGCGCTGCTCGTCCGCCCCTTCATCGACGGCGATGAGTTGTCCCAGCTCGGCGCCGATCGCCTCATCGTCCGCGTAGCCGAACATCTCCACGGCTCCGGCATTCCAGCCGTGCACGATTCCGGCTTCATCGACCATTGCGATCGCATCCGGAGCGTCCGCGATCCAGCGGTAATCGACCTCGTCAGGCATCTGTGGTCTCCGTCGCAAGCCTCCGGCTCTTTTACTCTCGATTGAGAGAGGGAGCTAAGCCGGACGCAGGCGAGTAACGAATGCATACTTTAGCGTAACGTAACCCAAAATGGGCAGTCATTTCCGACGGGGGCGATCGCGAGCCGTCGCGGGCGCGTGCTCGGGCTATGCTTCGAGCTCGCGCGCCCGCTCTAACGCTTCCTCGATTCGATCGACGGCAATCACGCGCATCTCGCCGACTGCATGGCGCGGCGCATTCGCCTTCGGAATCACCGCCGCGGTGAAGCCGAGCTTCGCCGCCTCCTTCAGCCGCTCCTGCCCACGTGGAGCCGGGCGGATTTCGCCGGCGAGGCCTATTTCGCCGAACACGACCAGTTGCGGGGGCAGCGGCCGATTGCGCAGTGACGACACGATCGCGAGCACCACCGCGAGGTCGGCGGCGGGCTCGGTGATCTTCAAGCCACCGACGGCATTGACGAACACGTCCTGGTCGAAGCACCCGACGCCCGCGTGCCGATGCAGCACCGCCAACAGCATCGCGAGGCGGTTCTGTTCGAGGCCGACCGAAAGGCGCCGCGGGTTCGGGTTCTGCGCGCCGTCGACCAGCGCCTGGATCTCGACCAGCAGCGGACGCGTGCCTTCCTGCGTCACCAGCACGCAGCTGCCGGCGACCTGCTGGGCATGCTGCGACAGGAAGATCGCGGACGGATTGCTGACGCCGCGCAACCCGCGCTCGGTCATCGCGAACACGCCCAGTTCATTCACTGCACCGAAGCGGTTCTTGAACGCGCGCACCAGCCGGAAGCTCGAGTGCGTGTCGCCTTCGAAATACAGCACGGTGTCGACCATGTGCTCGAGCACGCGCGGTCCCGCGAGGGTGCCGTCCTTCGTCACGTGCCCGACCATGATGAGGCTCGTCCCGCTCTGCTTGGCGAAGCGGGTGAGCTGCGCGGCGCACTCGCGCACCTGCGCGACGGATCCGGGCGCCGACTGCAGCACCTCGGAGTAAACGGTCTGGATCGAATCGATGACGGCGATGCGCGGACGTTCGTTCTTCAGCGCCGCGAGGATGCGTTCGAGGTTGATTTCGGGCAGCAGTTGCAGGCCACCGGGATCGAGCTGAAGCCGTTGCGCGCGCAACGCGACCTGCTCGCCCGACTCCTCGCCGCTGACGTAGATCGCCTTGTGATGAAGCGCTAGCAGCGAAAGCGCCTGCAGCAACAGCGTCGATTTTCCGATCCCGGGGTCGCCGCCGATCAGGACCACACCGCCGGCGACCAGCCCGCCGCCGAGAACGCGGTCGAATTCCTCGATCCCGGTCGGCGTGCGCGGCTCCTCGCGCGGCTCGAGTTCCGCGAGCGTCCGCAGCTTGCCGGTGCTGCCCGCGAGCGCGGCAAAGCGTGCAGCGTTCGCTCCCGCCGGCTCCACGACCGCCTCGACGAGCGTGTTCCACGCCTTGCACTGCGGACATTGCCCCTGCCACCGCGGCGACTCGGCGCCGCATTCGGTGCAGCTATGCACCGTCCTGACTTTCGCCATTACGCCTCTTCCGCCAAGGGGATCGTCGCCATCGCCACCAGTTCCGCCACCGCATGCTCCGCGAAAGTCGTGATCAGGCGGGAGCGGAACTTGTCCTTTGGAATGATGACTTCGAGCGGCGTGTATTGCCTCGGCTCCAGCGGGATCGCGGCGAGCCTCTCCTCCCGGAGATCCCGCTGGATCGCCGCGCGCGACGCGATCGCATAACCGTCGGTCTCGGCCGCAAGGTGCTTGACGGTCGCGAGGCTGCCGAGTTCGGCGGCGACATTGAGTTCCTCGATCCCGATGCCGGCTGCCTCGAAGAATTCTTCGGTGAGTTCGCGGATCGCGTTGCCGGGGTCGCGATTGAGGAACGGATGCGCGACGAGATCCTGCGCGGCAAGTTTCTTCTTCTTCGTCAGCGGATGCCCCGGCCGGCAGATCACGAGCAATTCATCGCGCGCCGCGGTGAAGCGTTCGATCGCGGGCTGCTCGGACACGATCTCGATCAAGCCGATGTCAAGTTCCCGCGCGACGACCCGGCTCTCGGTGAGCTGCGAATTGCCGACCACGACCCGCGGAACCACACGCGGATACTTCTGCTTGAAGCGCTCGAGCAGGCGCGGAAGCCAGTACGCCGCAATCGTCGTGCTGGTCCCGATCGACAGCACGCCGCCGAGGTCGTCAGTCAGCTCGGAGATACGCGATTCCAGCTCGTCCGACAGGTCGAGAATCCGCTCGGCATACGCGAGCACGACCTCGCCGGCCGGCGTCAAACCGACATGACCGTGGCCACGGTCGAGCAGCCGTGTGTTGAAATGCTCCTCGAGCTGCTTGATCTGGAAGGTCACGGCCGGCTGGGTCATGAAGAGATGCTCCGCCGCGCGCGTGAAAGAGCCGTGCTTGGCCACCGCGTGAAAGACCTGCAGTCTGCGCTCCGCCATCTTCGCTCCATAAATGTCGTTTATTCCGGGGCGATTAGACCACAGGTGGGGGCGCCGGAGTGCCCCGGCACGCCGGCGGTTCGCCTCTATCCGACGGGCGGCGAGCGTAATCGGAACAAAGTACGGCCTTCGTGATATAAACCGCCCTTTGGTCCATGTGACGGCGCCTCTCTTTCCGATGCCGCTCGGCTTCTACATCATCATGGCGTCGCAGTTCTTCTCTGCGCTCGCCGACAACGCCCTGCTGATCATCGCGATCGCGCTCCTCCGCGACATGGCGGCGCCCGAACAATTCGAACCGCTGCTGAAGCTGTTCTTCACCGTCTCCTACGTCGCAATGGCTGCCTTCGTCGGCGCGTTCGCCGATTCGATGCCGAAGTGGCGCGTGATGCTGATCGCCAACACGATCAAGATCGGCGGCTGTCTGATGTTGTTCCTCGGCGCGCATCCGCTGTTCGCCTATGCGGTGATCGGGTTCGGCGCCTCGGCGTATTCGCCGGCGAAGTACGGCATCCTCACCGAATACCTTCCGCACCGCCTTCTGGTCGTGGCCAATGGCTGGATCGAGGGATTGACGGTCGGTGCGATCATTCTCGGCACCGTTCTCGGCGGCGTTCTTATCCGTCCTGACGTGACGGTGTGGCTCACCCGCCTCGACCTGCCGCTGATCAACGGCGCGATTCAGGCGGCGGTCGGCATCGTTCTCCTGTTCTACCTCATTGGCGGCATCATCAATCTGTACATCCCCGACACCGGCGTCGACCACAAACCCCTGAAGAACAGCCCGCTTTACCTCATCCACGACTTCAACCACTGCCTGAAGCTGCTGTGGCGCGACAAGCTGGGGCAGATCTCGCTTGCGGTGACGACACTTTTCTGGGGTGCCGGCGCGACCCTGCAATTCATCGTGATCAAGTGGGCCGAACACAATCTGGGCTTCAACCTCTCCGAGGCGTCGATGATGCAGGGCGTCGTCGCGATCGGGATCGCGCTCGGGGCGATGATGGCTGCACGGATGATCAGTCTGCGCAAGTCCCTCAGCGTCATTCCGCTCGGCATCGCGATGGGCCTCGTCGTGATGGTCATGGTCGGCGTGACCCACGCCCCGATCGCAATGGGCCTGATGGTGCTCGTCGGCGTGCTGGCCGGTTTCTTCGTCGTGCCGATGAACGCGCTGCTGCAGCACCGCGGGCACATCCTGATGGGCGCCGGCCATTCAATCGCGGTGCAGAACTTCAACGAAAACCTCTCGATTCTCGTGATGACCGGGCTCTACGCGGTCCTGATCATGTCCGGCCTGTCGATCCACACGGTGATCGTCCTGTTCGGCTTCTTCGTTGCCGGTACGATGTACCTCGTGAAGCTCCGGCACGAACAGAATCAGCGCGAATTCGACTCCGTCACGCTTCTCGAAGATCACTCGCACTGAACGCCGGCCGCGCCTTCTGCCTCGAGTCGTCCCCCTTGCGGCGGTAAAGCGTACGCTCGGAATCGCGCACGGTAGCCCCGCTGAGGGGCCCCCCGCTCCGCCCCGCGCCAGTCTCACGTCCGGCGCATCCCCGCCCCGTGATCGCCCCCACCCTTGCTCCGCCACGCACCTTGATCGCGGCTCCGGGGCTCCTCCCGCCGCGCCCTCCCCTCCCCGACGTCCGCCATGCTCGACCAGCCGCCAGTCCGCTGTCGCAGCTTGAATTCGCCCCGCCGCCGGGCACGGCTCGCCACGGAGCCGGCACAATTTCCCGCGCTGCATCCGACTCTGTCTCGCCGCCCGGTGTCATCTTCGGGGATCACGCAGCGCTCCGCGAGAACCGCCGCGGTTGAACCACCCAGTCGGGGTTTGTTAAACTTTTCAAGGACTTCCTTCGCCAAGGCGTTTGAAACCCTCATATTTCCAGGACAAGGATCAAGCCAACCATGACCGATCGCTCGACCATCGAAGGTTCGGAAACGGCCTCATCGACCCGTTGGCATACCCTGTCCCCCGCAGAGGTCGAGCGCGCGCTGCAGAGCGGGCCCGACGGCTTGCAGGCAAGCGAAGTCGAGCGTCGCATCACCCGCTACGGACCGAATCAGCTGGCTCCGCCGAAGCGGCGCGGTCCGTTTTTGCGGCTGTTGATGCAGTTCCACAACATCCTGCTTTACGTGATGCTGATTGCCGCGGTGATCACGGCCTCTCTCGGTCACTGGGTCGACACCGGCGTACTCATCGCCGCCGTAGTGATCAACGCGATCATCGGCTTCATCCAGGAAGGCAAGGCCGAAGCCGCGCTCGATGCGATACGCGCGATGCTTTCACCGCACGCGACGGTGATTCGCGACGGCGAGCGCCGCGAGATCGACGCGGCCGAACTCGTACCGGGCGACCGCGTGCTGCTCGCTTCCGGCAACCGTGTGCCGGCGGACCTGCGCCTCGTTTCAGTCAAGGCGTTTCGCGTGGAAGAAGCCGCACTGACGGGCGAATCCCAACCGGTAGAGAAAAGCAGCGACCCCGTCGCCGCCGACGCACCGCTCGGGGACCGCTACGGCATGGCCTACTCGGGCACCCTCGTCGTTCACGGCCAGGCCACCGGCGTCGTCGTTGGAACCGGAGCCGCGACGGAACTGGGCAAGATCAACCAGATGCTCGCCGACGTCCAGAGCCTGACGACACCTCTGTTGCGGCAGATCGACCGTTTCGGCCGGGTACTCGCCCTCGCCACGATCGCCATGTCGGCCGCGACCTTCGTGCTCGGCACGCTGTGGCGCAATCATCCGCCCGCGGAAATGTTCCTGATGGTCGTCGCGCTGACCGCCTCCGTGATTCCCGAAGGACTGCCGGCGATCATGACGGTGACCCTCGCACTGGGCGTGCAGCGGATGGCGCGTCGAAATGCGATCATCCGACGCCTGCCGGCCGTGGAAACGCTGGGGTCGGTCACCGTGATCTGTTCGGACAAGACCGGCACACTGACGCGCAACGAGATGACGGTGCAGCGCGTCGTCTGCGCGGGGCACGTCTTCGACGTCGGCGGTGTCGGCTACGCGCCGGTGGGCGACTTGAGCGTCGACGGACGGATTATCGATCCCGAGCATTTCCCCGCACTCTCGATGGCGATCCGCGCCGGCGTGCTCTGCAACGACGCCCGGCTGCGCGAAGACGACGGCTTATGGCGCGTGGAAGGCGACCCGACCGAGGGCGCCTTGCTCGTGCTGGGCAACAAGGTCGGCTTCACGCAACACGCGGGAGAGGCGGCGTGGCCGCGACTCGACTCCATCCCGTTCGAGTCGCAGCACCGTTTCATGGCGACCTACCACCGCGACGGCGACGGGGAACCGTGGATTTTCGTCAAGGGGGCGCCCGAGCGAATTCTCGACATGAGCGTCGCGCAATTGAGCCGTGACGGCGAGCATGCCCTCGACGTCGATTACTGGCGCCGGATGTCGACCGACACCGCCGCCCAAGGGCTGAGACTGCTCGCGCTCGCGTGCAAGCGCGTCGCACCCGACCGCGAACGCCTCGCCTTTGCCGACGCCGAAACGGGATACACGCTGCTGGCCCTGGTCGGCATCATCGACCCGCCACGCGAGGAGGCCATCGACGCGGTCGGCGACTGTCATCATGCCGGCATCCGCGTGAAGATGATCACCGGCGACCACGCTGAGACCGCGCGCGCCATCGGCGCCCAACTCGCAATCGGCCTCGGCAAACCGGCGGTCACCGGCGCCGAGATAGCGATCATGGACGACGCCGCACTGCGCCGCGTCGCCATGGAAGTCGACGTCTTCGCCCGGGCGAGCCCGGAGCACAAGCTGCGGCTGGTGCAGGCGCTGCAGGAAGACGGACAGGTCGTCGCGATGACCGGCGACGGCGTGAATGACGCTCCGGCTCTGAAGCGCGCCGACGTCGGCGTCGCGATGGGCATGAAAGGCACCGAGGCGGCGAAGGAAGCCGCCGACATGGTGCTCGCAGACGACAATTTCGCCACCATCGCGTCGGCAGTGCGCGAAGGACGCGCGGTCTATGACAACCTGAAGAAGTTCGTGCTTTTCATGCTACCGACCAACGGCGGCGAAGCCCTGGTCGTGATCGCAGCGATCCTCTTCGAGCTGACCCTGCCGCTGACGCCGGCCCAGGTGCTGTGGATCAACATGGTCACGTCCAGCACGCTCGGCCTCGCGCTCGCGTTCGAGCCGGCCGAGCGCGGGATCATGGAGCGCAATCCCCGGCCACCCGGCCAAGCCTTGTTGTCCGGATTTTTCGTCTGGCGCGTGCTGATGGTGTCGGTACTGATGATGAGCGGCGCGCTCGGACTTTTCCTGTGGGAACTGAACGCCGGCAAGAGCGTCGAGACGGCCCGGACGATGGCGGTCAACGCTGTCGTCGTCGCGGAAATGTTCTACCTGATCAACAGCCGCTCCATCCTCGGATCGGTCTGCAGCCGCGACGGACTGACTGGCAACCGCTACGTCCTGCTCGCGATCGCGACCTGCATCCCGCTTCAGATCGCCTTCACGCACGTACCCGGCATGCAGGCGCTATTCGGATCGGCCGGACTGTCGGCCCTCGAGTGGGGCAAAGTCATCGGGGCCGGCCTGCTGGTGTTCTGCGTGGCGGAGCTGGAGAAACTGGTGATCCGCCGCTCGGGTCTCGCCTCCAGGCTGGCTCCCGCCTGAAGAACGTCATCGCGGGATTTTGGTGGCGCGTCAGCGGATGCGCGTGCGCCAATCCTGCCTGCAGCAGGCCTCCGGACGCGTCGTTCGGGCGCGCGACGGCGGGTGCAACGCTTGCGTCCGGCGCACGCAAGCTCGTCGCGTCGATGGCGCTCCGGCCGAGATCAAACTTGAACCGTTACCGGTCGGCCGACCCGAGATCCCGCATGAGGCGGCGGGCGAAACACAGGTCTTCCCAGACTTTCGCCTTGTCCGCCTGATTGCGCAGCAGATACGCCGGATGGTAAGTGACGACGACCGGCGTTTCGCCGCGATGGAAGATCTTCCCGCGCGACGCGCCGATGCTCACTTCGGCGTCCAGCAGCGCCAGCGCCGCGGGTCGCCCGAGTGCGACGAGCAGCCGCGGTCGCACGAGTTCGATCTGCCGCGCGAGGTACGGAGAACACGTCGAAATCTCGTCGCCTTCGGGCGTGCGGTTGTGCGGCGGCCGACACTTGACCGCGTTCGCGATATACACGTTTTCGCCACGCGCAAGTCCGATTGCGGCGAGCATCGCATCGAGCAGTCTTCCGGCAGCGCCGACGAAAGGTTCGCCGCGCTGATCTTCCTCCGCGCCGGGCCCCTCCCCGACGAGCATCCAGTCCGCCTGCCGGTCGCCCACCCCCGGCACCGCCTGCTTGCGCCGCTCGCACAGGCGACAGGCCGTGCACGCACCGATGTCCGCTTCGAGCGCTTCCCAGTCCAGTTTCGAAATGCGTTCAGCCCTGGCGGACGAACCGACAACCGCGTCCGAGGTCACCTCCGGCGATGGGACCGGAGCATCCGAAATGAACCGTGAAATGCGTTCGGCACCGGAAGCGATTCCGGTGCCAGCGCGCGGCGTCGGCCGCGGGGCGGCAGCGGGAACTCCCCCGGGGAAAACCGCGCGCGCGCCGCGCCCGTCCAGCGTCGACCCGATCCGTGCCGACGCGTCCTCTGCAGAAAAGGAAGGCGCAGCGGACTCGACGTTAGCGAGATCGGGCGATTCGTCGTCACAGCCGACGTCATCCACCGAACGCAGGCGCCACAGCGGGGCGAGTCCCATTTCCCGCAGCACGGCGGCGCGGCGAACGCTCACAACTCCCGCCTCATCACGATCGCATCCTCGCGCCCCCCGTCACGAGCCGGATAGTAGCCCCTGCGCCGCCCGATCGACTCGAATCCGTGGCGGTCGTACAGGGCGATCGCCGCCTCGTTGGACGGGCGCACCTCCAGAAAGAATTGGGAGGCGCCGCGCTCCCGCGCTTCATCGAAGAGCTGCCGCAGCAGGCGCCCGCCGATGCCCGCACGCTGGGCAGGCCGCGCGACGCTGATATTGAGCAGATGCGCTTCATCGACGACCGTCAGCATCACCGCGTACGCGAGCGGTTGGGCGGTGTCGCGAAGTATCCAGGCGCCATAACCGGCGACGAGCGAATCGACGAAGTTGCCGCGCGTCCAGGGAAACGCGTGCAGTTCTGCCTCGTTCTCGACGACCCAGTCGAGGTCGAGTTCGGTCATCGGAGTCAGGACTGCCGAGCCTGCCATCAGGCCCGGCCTCCGCGCGCGAGGCGCTCAGCGGTGGTCAGTGCGACCTTGTCGCGAACATAGAGCGGGACCGCCGCTTCCGGTGCGACGACGTCGCCCGCGAGGTACCGAACTGCCGCAAGGCGGGCGACGTCGGCTGCACGAGGCACCGCCGCGGAGTTTTGCCCGCTGAGGCGGGCAAGGAGCAGCGCAGGCAGGTCGGCAGCGTAGACCTGGAGCGCCGCGCCGATTCCGAACCACGCACCTTCAGGCGGCAATGCGAGCTGCGCGGGCGGCGTGCACATCGGCCCGCGGCATTCCATGACCTCGGTGCCGTTAACGCTGTAGGCGGCCGAATAGATTTCCCCCATCCGCGCATCGGTCGCAACGAAAACGGCTTCGCCCTCGCCCTGGAGCGCGAGCGCGGCGAGGCTCGACACCGGGACGACACCGAGGTCGGCTCCGATCGCAATGCCCTGCACCGTCCCGCACGCGAGCCGAAGTCCCGTGAACGCGCCGGGCCCAGCGCCGAAGCCGATCGCGTCCAGATTGGTCAGACTCAGCCCGGCGTCGGCGAGAAGCGACCGCAGCGTCGGCAGCAGATGCTCGGAATGGTTCGCATGCCCGACGAGCCGGCGCTCCACGACGCTGTCATCGAGCAGCAGGGCGACGCTCGCATGTTCGCACGAGGTCTCGATTGCAAGAATTTTCATAAGCGCTGTATTTTACCGGCACGGATATCGAAATGAAAAAGAGCGCGAAATGAAAAAGAGCGCAGGTCCGGGACGGACCGCGCTCATGGAAGTGACCGGTACAGGAGGAACAGCGGATACGGGAAGAGTGCTAGCGCGCCGGATTACTTTTCCGCGGGATGAGTCGCGTCGTAGGCACCGCGTAGCGCCTGACGCAGTTCGCGGTTCAACGCGTCGCGTTCTTCCGGCGACAATCTCTGTCGTTCTCGCTTTACCATCGGAATTTCGGCCCCGCTCGTCAGCGCCCGACGAAGTTCGGCGCGACGCTGGTCCATCGCGGACGGGTAGACGAGCACCGCTTCGTCGGCGACAAGAACCGCCGTCTCGGCGAATGCGGGAAGCGTCGGAGACAGCGCTGCGAGCAGCAACCCCATCCGTAGCCCGCGCGACGACGCTTTCGTCCTGCCCGAACAGGAAAAAACCGGGCCGGCTGGCACCGAAACGCTCCGGACTTGTCGGCGATGTTTCATGATGGTCTTGCACCTCTTCGCAGCAGAAACTGTAAATACCGTAAAAATACTAGGAAATACCGAGGACAGGGGAGTCGAGGATAAGGTTTGTTGGTGCGGCCGTAAGGAAATGTTGCATATTTCACAGCGACTTACGAAGCGTTACTCCGTGCCCTCGAACCGGTACCCGAACCGCTAGCTTGTCAAATCACCACTGAGATAGGATGCGGCTCATGAATACAAAAATCCGATATAGAGTGTTACTGGTGGATGACGACGCTCGCTTGCGCGATCTGTTGTCGAGATACCTGCAGGAGCAGGGATTTACCGTCAAGGCCGTGATCGACGCACCGTCGATGGACCGCGCATTGCATCGCGAGCATTTCGACCTCATGGTGCTCGACCTGATGCTCCCGGGAGAGGACGGGCTCGCGATCTGCCGCCGCCTCCGCGCGGACAACAACGCAATGCCGGTCATCATGCTCACGGCCAAAGGGGACGACGTCGACCGCATCATCGGCCTCGAAATGGGCGCCGACGACTATCTTGCAAAGCCGTTCAACCCCCGCGAACTGGTCGCGCGCATCCACGCCGTCATGCGCCGCCAACCCCCTACCCTTCCCGGCGCACCGACCGCCGAGGACGAAATCGTCAGCTTCGGACGCGTGCGAGTGAATCTCGGCGTGCGGTCCCTTACGCGGGACGAAGAAGAAATCTCATTGACCACCGGCGAGTTCTCGCTGCTCAAGGTGCTGTTGCAGCATCCGCGGCAGCCGTTGTCGCGCGACAAGCTGATGGAACTCGCCCGCGGACGCGAGTACGGGGTTTTCGACCGTGCGATCGACGTCCAGGTGAGCCGCCTGCGCAAGCTGGTCGAGGACGATCCGGCCAAGCCGCGGTACATCCAGACTGTGTGGGGGTTCGGATACGTCTTCGTACCTGATGACGCAAAAGCCACCACCGAGAGCTGATTTTCAGCCCTCCCCGGCGGGCTTGTCGGAACGAGGTTCAGCGCCGCGCCGTCTCGCAGAGCGGATGCTGCCCCGCACGCTGATCGGGCAGACCTTCCTGCTGATCGCGCTGCTGCTGACCCTCGCGCTCACGGCCTGGTCGCAGATCTTCCGCCATTTCGAAGATCCGGTGCGCGCGCGCGACCTCGCGCAGATGGCGACGAGCGTCGTCAACCTCACGCGCACCGCGCTGATCAATGCCGACTCCGAGCGGCGTACCGAGCTGCTGATCGACCTGGCGGCACTCGAGGGCATCCGCATCTATCCCGCCGAGGCTTCGGATGAAATCCTGCCGCTCGCCGACACGCGCGAAATGCGATTGCTGACCGACGAAATCCGTCGCCAGCTCGGCGCGCACACGCGCTTTGCGGCGCGCTGGAAGACGCTCGACGGCTTCTGGATCAGCTTTCGTCTCGATCCTGAAGACACCGAAGATTACTGGGTCATGCTGCCCTCCGAGCGCCTGAAGCAGACTCGCGCGATCGAGTGGCTGACCTGGGGCGGGGGAGCGCTGCTCGCCGCATTGCTCGGCGCCTATCTGATCGTCTCCCGGATCAGCGTGCCGCTGCGCAACCTGGCCCGCGCCGCGCGTGTCGTCGGCAGCGGACGCACGCCACCCCAGCTGCCCGAGACCGGCCCGCAGGAAATCGCGACCGTGGCGAAGGCATTCAATCAGATGGCGGGCGATCTCGCGCGGACGGAAGCGGACCGCGCGCTGATCCTCGCCGGCGTCTCCCACGACCTGCGCACGCCGCTGGCCCGGCTGCGACTCGGCGTGGAAATGTCGGGAGCGCCGGAAACGGATATCACCGCGATGGTCACGGACGTCGAGGAGATGGATCGCATCATCGGCCAGTTCCTCGATTTCGGGCGCGGCGAGCCGCAGGAGCCGATGCAGTCGCTCAACCTGGTGTCGCTCGTGACCGATCTCGTCGAACCTTACCGGCTCCGCGGCATCGATCTGCGCACCGATCTCCCCGATCGACTGATCCTCGCGGTACGCGGCCTGTCGCTGCGCCGCGCGCTTGCCAATCTCATCGACAACGCGATCCGCTACGCGGGCGACAGCAAGCCGATCGATCTCACGCTGACCGTCCATAACGACGAGGTGCTGATCGAAGTGGCCGATCGCGGCCCCGGAATTCCCGAGAGCGAGATGGACCGGATGCGACACCCCTTCACTCGTCTCGAAAATGCGCGCTCGAACACGAAAGGCGCCGGGCTCGGACTTGCGATCGTCGAGCGCATCATCCGCTCGCACGAAGGCCGGCTCGATCTGCTGGCGAGAGCGGGAGGCGGTCTGCGCACCGTGCTGCATCTGCCGATCGACAAATCCCGCAGCGCCGCCGCCCGCACATCCGGTGCGAAAGAGATCGGAATCGCAACGTGAGCGACACCTCGCCGCGGAGATGCGTATGCTGCAGGGCTTCATCTGCAATCGATTCCAGCGTCCACTCCAAAGGGAAGGTCTCGGCTGACGCGCCCGTCCGCTGACGGCGGCCCCGCCGAAACAACTCGGTATAATCCCGTCGCATGAAGATCCTATTCGACCTGCTTCCCGTCATCCTCTTCTTCGCCGCATACAAGCTCGCGGGCGGAAATCCCGATGCCGCCCGGGAACTCGCCGCAGCGTGGCTTGGCGCGGGCGTCGCGCCCGCCCAAGCGCCCATTCTGCTTGCGACCGTCGTCGCGATTCTTGCAACCGTCGGCCAGATCGCCTGGGTTTGGACGCGTCATCGCAAGGTCGACACGATGCTGTGGATCAGCCTGGTGATCATCCTCGTCTTCGGAGGCGCGACGCTGGTGTTCCAGAATCCCACGTTCATCAAGTGGAAGCCGACCGCGCTTTACTGGCTTTTCGGCGGCGTGCTGTTACTTTCCGCGCTACTCTTCCGGCGCAATCTGATCCGCAGGATGCTCGAAGCCCAGGTCAAGCTTCCCGACCCCGTGTGGACCCGCCTGAACTTCGCGTGGGCCGCGTTCTTCATCGCAATGGGCGCCCTCAATCTTTACGTCGCATACAACTTCTCCGAAGAAATCTGGGTCGACTTCAAACTGTTCGGCGGCATGGGCCTGATGCTCGCGTTCGTTCTCGCGCAGGGGTTTTACCTGTCGCGCCATATCGAAGAGGAAACCACTTGATGCTTTACGCCCTGATCTGCGAGGACGCCCCCGGCTCGCTCGACGCGCGAATGAACGCGCGGCCGGCGCACCTCGCACGCCTGGAAGCCCTGCGCGACGAGGGACGCCTGATCGTCGCCGGGCCGATGCCGGCGATCGACTCTCCCGATCCGGGACCGGCCGGCTTCTTCGGCAGCCTCGTCATCGGAGAATTCGCGTCCCAGGGTGACGCCGAGCGCTGGCTCGCCGAGGATCCCTATGTGAAGGCCGGCGTCTTCGCCCGCGTCAGCGTCCGGCCCTACAAGAAGGTGCTGCCATGACGACTGTCGAGGATATCCGCCAGCGCCTCCTCGCGCTTCTTCCCCAGTCCCTCGAAATCGAGGACGAAAGTGCGCTCCATGCCGGACACGCCGGAGCACGGGGAGGCGGCGGGCATTACCGGCTGACGATCGTCGCCGACTGCTTCGAAGGAAAGAATACGGTGGCTCGCCATCGAATTATTTATGGCGCGCTTGGTGAGATGATGCGGACGCGCGTCCACGCCCTCGCGATTCGCGCCCTGACGGCCGATGAGGCAAAAACTCAACCAACCAGGAAGGATTCTTGATGAAACGTTTTCCCAGCCGCCTCGCCCTCGGTCTGATGGCCGGCCTGATCGCCCACGCAGCCGGCGCTGCCGCCCCCGCTGCGACGGTCAATGGCACCGCGATTCCCGCAAACCGCGTCGACGTGATGATGAACGAGCAGCGAGCGCAGGGTGCTCCCGACAGCCCGCAACTGCGCGACGCGGTGCGCGAAGAGCTCGTGCGACGCGAAGTGCTCGCGCAGGAGGCCGTGAAGAAGGGTCTCGACAAAAAGGCCGAAACCCAGGCGCAAATGGATCTCGCGCGCCAGGCGGTGCTGATTCGCGCGTACATCCAGGACTACGTGAAAGCCAACCCGATCAGTGAAGCCGATCTGCGCAAGGAATATGAAGGCATCAAGAGCCAGATGGGCTCGAAGGAATACAAGCCCCGCCATGTGCTCGTGGAGACCGAGGACGAGGCGAAGGCGATCATCGCGAAACTGCGCGGTGGCGAGAAGTTCGAAACGCTGGCCAAGCAGTCGAAGGACCCCGGCTCGAAGGACCAGGGCGGCGAACTCGGCTGGAGCAACCCCGGGATGTTCGTCAAGCCGTTCTCGGACGCGATGGTCAAGCTCGAAAAGGGTCAATACACGACCACGCCGGTCAAGAGCGACTTCGGCTACCATGTGATCCAGCTCGACGACGTTCGCGACATGAAGGCGCCCGCATTCGAGGAAGTGAAGCCGCAACTCGAGCAACGCCTGCAGCAGCAGAAAGTCGAGAAGCACGTCGCCGACCTGCGCGCGAAGGCGAAAGTCCAGTAAGCGCCCCGAGGTGAGAAAAAGGCCGATCTGCTCGCGCAGGTCGGCCTTTTCTTATGGAAAATCGGGCGGGTGCCCGCCCGAAAATCCGGCTTCTTAGAACTGCGCCTCGTCGAGTTCGAGCGCTCCCGACGCGCCGTGGACGACGGCGTAGCCGAGGGCCGATGCGAGCGGCAGCACGTGGTCGGCATAAAAGCGCGCCGTGACGAGCTTGGTGCGATAGAACCCGTCGTCGGAGCCTTGCGCGATCTGCGCCTGCGACACGAGCGCCGCACGCGCCATCTGCCATCCGCCGGCAACGATGCCGAAGAGCTTGAGGAACGGTACCGAGCCGACCGACGCCGCCTTGATGTCGTGGTTGTAGGTCGCGAGGATGTACTCGACCGCGGACTCGAGCGCCGAAATGCCCGACTTCAGCGACTCGCGAATTGCGGCGAAGGTCTCGCCCTGCTGATCCGCGAGCTGAGCTTCCACGGCGCGCATCTCCGCGATCACCGCCTTCACCGTCACACCGCTCTCGCGCGCAATCTTCCGTCCGATCAGGTCGTTCGCCTGGATCGCCGTCGTGCCCTCGTAGATCGTCGTGATGCGCGCGTCGCGGAAGTGCTGGGCGGCCCCGGTTTCCTCGATAAAGCCCATTCCGCCATGCACCTGCACGCCGGTCGACGCCACCTCGATCGAGTTCTCGGTGAACCAGCCCTTGACGACCGGAATCATCAGATCGACAAAAGCCTGCTTCTGCGCCCGCACCGCCGGATCGGCATGCAAGTGCGCGGCGTCGGTCGCGGCGCCGACAACGTAGGCCAGCGCCCGCATCGCCTCGGTCGTCGCCTTCATCGACATCAGCATGCGGCGCACGTCGGGGTGATGAATGATCGAAACCTTCGGCCCACCGCGGACGCCCGCTTCGGTGCCCTGGACGCGGTCCTTCGCATATGTCAGCGCGTGCTGGTAGGCCCGCTCGGACAGAGCAAGGCCTTCCATTCCGACCGCAAAACGGGCCTCGTTCATCATGATGAACATGTACTCGAGACCGCGGTTCTCTTCACCGATCAAGGTCCCGATCGCGCCGCCGTTATCGCCGAACGCGAGCACGCACGTCGGGCTGGCGTGGATCCCGAGCTTGTGCTCGATCGACACGCAATGGACGTCGTTGCGCGCGCCGGGTGTGCCATCCGCCTTGAGGAGGAACTTCGGCACGACGAACAGCGAGATGCCCTTCACGCCTTCCGGCGCATCGGGGAGCCGCGCGAGCACGAGATGGACGATGTTGTCCGTCATGTCGTGTTCGCCGTAGGTGATGAAGATCTTCTGGCCGAAGATGCGGTACGTCCCGTCCCCCTGCGGTTCGGCGCGGGTGCGGACGGCGGCGAGATCGGAGCCGGCCTGGGGCTCGGTCAGATTCATCGTCCCGGTCCATTCGCCGCTGATCATCTTGGGCAGGTATGCCGCCTTCTGTTCGTCGCTGCCGCGCAGCGTCACCGCCTCGATCGCGCCGTTGGTGAGCATCGGGCACAGCGAAAAGGCCATGTTCGCGGATTTCCACATTTCCATGACCGCGGTCGCGACGAGCTTCGGCAGGCCTTGTCCACCGAAGTCCGGATCGCATGCGAGCGATGTCCACCCCGACTCCGCGAACTGCCGGTAGGCATCCTTCCAGCCCGGCGCGGTAGTGACCTTGCCGTGATCCCACTTCGCACCTTCCTGGTCGCCGATCCGGTTGAGCGGCGCGAGCACTCCGCTCGCGAACTTGTTCGCCTCGTCGAGAATCGCATCGACGAGATCGGTGGAAACCTCTTCACAGCCCGGAAGTCTCCCGACTTCTTCCAGGCCGGCCAGTTCACGCATGACGAACTGCATGTCGCGAATCGGTGCAGCGTATTGGCTCATCTTCGAATTGCTCCAATGCTTGTTGTAGTTTGCGGCTCTAGCAGCCGCTCTGATTACTTGTCGATCAGGTATCGGCGATCGTCGAACGCCGATACCCAGTCGGGCCGATACACCACCATCAGCGTGATCGCGGCCCCGCTCAACCACGCCTCCGAAAACCCGAGTAACAGGAGGTACGGAAGGTAGTCGCTCACGAGAAAGGCAGCTGGATAGGCTCCCATCGCCGCAAGCGCCGCCGCCGCAACAAGGCCCTGCAGCATCACGGTCACTGCCGAGCCGACAAATGCGATGACGAAAATGAATATGAAAAAGTGTGCCGGCAGGTGGCGTTCGATGCCCGACAGCCATAGTCGCGCGATCTGGACCGGCACGACCGCCATCAGCAGGAAATCGAGCGGCCACGCTTGCCAGTCGAGCGCGCCGTTAACCGTGATCCCGACGAGCGCAAGCCCCAGCGCGACGGTCGCCAGCGCGGGGCCGAACATCAGCGTCGCGGCCATCGCGCCGAGAAAGTGGAGATTCAGCCCGGGTTTCACGCCGGCCTTCAGGCTCCACAACAAGGTCAGACAGACGACGAATCCCAGCAGCAGGTGCAGTTGCGTCGAAACCGCGAGACGCGTCCACGGAACCTCGCGGAAAAGCCTGTAGAGAACGGCCGCCGCGATGACGAGCGAAGCCCATTGCCAAGACACAGGGATCAACGAGGCAGGGATGTCCAAGCTCGTCGTCCCCGGACCCGCCCGGCTTCGCCCGGCGTCAGCCTACCGCGCCGGTCAGTTCCGGCACGACCTCGAACAGATCGCCCACGAGGCCGTAGTCGGCGACCTGGAAGATCGGCGCTTCGGGGTCCTTGTTGATCGCGACGATGACCTTCGAATCCTTCATGCCCGCGAGGTGCTGGATCGCACCCGAC
>NZ_JAVSMM010000010.1:0-166928 GCF_032027225.1 Aromatoleum sp.
CCCAATTGCCGTTGCACAATCGGCTGAAAAAGCAGCTGGAATCGTCATCAGGGCGGCTCAGGTCGGATCTTTTCAGCATCGATTTTTTTCCAGGCGGCCGGAAACCGAAGGTGAAGGCGGAATTTTCAACACCCTGCTAGAGCGCAGAAAATGCATTAAAAGGCGCTGGCCTTTCCGACTTGCGAAAGATGGCTTGCCGGACGCCGACGCTTCACTTCGTTCATTGGGCGCGGCCCTTGCAAGACGAGTCCGGACGATTCGGCCTCTCTCCGCCACCGCAAAAAAGTCAAACAAGCAATGAGTTACGAAGCCCGGACCTCCGGGCTTTTCCGTCGTTTCGCGGGCTCGGACCGGCGATCGCCTTTGCCCAACGAGTGCGAAAGTACCTGTGCGGCATCCTTGCCTCGGCACATACCCGCTCAACGCCAGCGTCCCCTAAGGCGTCAACAACCCCCACAAGGTGATCAAGCGCAGGCCGCGGCTTCCGCGACTCAGCCGATTTCTTTCTGAAGCGCAAAGCGGCTTTCCCCGCAAAGGCGCAATGACCCTCTTTTTTCGACGATTCAGTGCGCATGGACGCCACCCCAGGCACGCGCGCCCGGTCCCATCGCGGAATGAGCGACTTCCGCCCGAAAGTTTTCCCGTCCCGTTTTCCCGTCCCGAACTCCTTGTAATCCCCGCGGCATCCCCGCTAGGCCGCAGCCGGGCGGGCATTCGGTTTGCACCGCCATGTCCTGCATGAACCACACTTGGCGACGGTTATGACGACGCAGCGGAAGGACGACGACAAGGATCGCAAGGACAAGGAAGAGAAGGAACGTAGGGAAGAGAAGGACCGCAAGGAGAAGGAGGACAAGGAGCGCAAGCAGGAGAAGGAGCGCGCGGAAAAGGAAAGGAAGGACGAGAAGGAGCGCGCGGAAAAGGAAAGGAAGGACGAGAAGGAGCGCAAGGACCGCGACGACAAGGATCGGAAGGCGCACGATCGCAAGGACGAGACGCGCAGCGAGCACGACCACAAGGACGACGACCGCGAGCGCAAGAGCCGGGACCGAGATGACGATGAACGCGAGCGCAAGGGCCGGGAGCGCGATAGCGACGACGAGCGGTCATCCCGCGATCGCGGTGACGAGCGCGGCGCGCGGAATCGTGATGACGAGCGGGCCGGGGCGGGGCGGGGACGCGGTGGAGACGACGACGCGGGCCGCGGAGGCGGCGAACGCACGGTACCGAATCCGATCCAGATCCAGAAGTTTCTCGGCGGCCTCGACTATCCGGTCGCTAAGCAGGATCTGCTCGATCGCGCGCGCAGCAACGGCGCCGACGACAACGTGATGGATGCGCTCGAACGGATTCCGGATCGCGAATACGACAGTCCCACGGCGGTCTCGCGCGAGGTGGCGGATCTGCGCTGAGGGCCCGGCCTTCGATTAATGCCGCACTGGAAAAGCCGCGCGTGATCCAGTATACTGCCCGACTTTCGTGCCCGCGCCGCGGCCCGGGGTGCTTAGCTCAGTTGGTAGAGCGTCGCCCTTACAAGGCGAATGTCGGCGGTTCGAGCCCGTCAGCACCCACCAGTAATACGAACAAAAAGCGCAGTACGCAGCAATCTTGAAGGCCCGCCTCGTGTGGGCCTTTTGTTTTTCTGCTCGCTGCCGATGCTTCGCCCTGACGGGGACGATCCGCAGCGTCTTCCACTGCGCCGGGACAACCGGGCGCGCGACCGAAAATCCTGGCGACGACCACTTCGTACGTAACGATGGCTGTCGGCCGGCAGCAAGTTCCGCTCGGTGAAAAATTCCTGCGACGAACCGTAGCTGCGGGCGAAGTCTCGCGAACTACCGGGGTGGGCTTGCCGCGCGGGTAGCCGTCGCGGCAGTTCCGCAGCTTCCTTCCGCCTTCCCCGATTCTGCTTGTAAAAGTTGCGGCCACGCGTAGGTTTTCCAGCCGCGCCCGACCGGGTGCTTTGCCGCGCCTTGGCCCGGTCGGCGGGCATCGGGTTTGCACCTGTCGGCCTCGCACGACTTCAGGAGGCAGTCATGGCAAGCCAGCAGAAGCGCGAGGATTCGGAGCGTACGGTGCCGAACCCGGTGCAGGTGAGGAAGTTTCTCGGCGGGCCTGATTATCCCGCCGGCAAGCAGGCGCTTCTCGACCGCGCCCGCGAAGAAGACGAAGACGCCGACGAGAACGTGGGGCTCGTATGTGTTCCCGATCACGTGTGCGACAGCCTGACGGCCGGGTCGCCGGAGGTGGGCAGACTTGACTGACATGACCGGAATGCTCGGCTCGGGCATCGCGATCGCGCGCCCGGTGTTCGACGTCGAGGCCCGCCTGATCGTCGGGTTCCACGACCGTTTTCTCGCCGGTGAGGCGTGCGTTCCTCAGACTGGCTCGCCCGACGTCTGGCAATGGATCGAGGCAAATCACCGCAGCAATTCGGCGCTGTGGCGAGAGGAGGACAAGGCTCGCCGCACCGATTTGCCGGACGCGCAGATCGTCGGCTGCAAGCGCAGCATCGACGCGCTGAATCAGCGGCGGAACGATGCCGTCGAGGCGCTCGACAACTGCATCCTGCTCGCGCTTGGCCAGCTCGACGGCGAGGCTAACGGCCGCCAGTCGAGCGAGACCGCGGGCGCGATGGTCGACCGGCTCTCGATCCTTGCGCTGAAGATCCATCACATGCGTTTGCAGACGCAGCGGCAGGATGTGGACGAAGCGCACGTGCAGCGTTGTGCCGACAAGCTCGCGACGCTGATCACGCAGCGCAACGATCTGGCCGCGTGCTTCGACCGGCTGCTGTGGGAGGCTCGCTGCGGCGCCGCGCATTTCAAGACCTACCGGCAGTTCAAGATGTACAACGATCCATCGACGAACCCCGAGCTTTACGGTCGCCGCGATCGCACGTCCGGGAACGCCGCTGCGGGCGCAGTCGACGTGCTGATCCCGACCTGCGACCGTCCGGCGGCGCTCGCGGTGACGCTCACGTCGCTGTTCGCGCAGAGCCACCCCGACCTGCGGATCGTGATCTCGGACCAGGGTGAAGTCCGCCGCGTCGACGAGGCCGCTGAGGTCACCGCGGTGCGACGCCTCCTCGTCGCGAAGGGTTGCGACGTCGAGGTGCACCGTCACCTGCCGCGGCGCGGGCTCGCAGAGCAAAGGCATTTCCTGCTCGCCCAGGCGCGCGCGCCGCATGTGCTTTTCCTCGATGACGATGTCGTGCTGGAGCCGGATCTCGTCGCGCGCCTGCTGAAGGCGATCCGCGAGCAGGACTGCGGTTTCGTCGGCAGCGCGCTGATCGGCATGAGCCATGCGGGCGACAACCGGCCGCAGCAGCAGCGCATCGAGTTCTGGGACGGCCCGGTCGAGCCCGAGGAGATCGCACCCGGCAGCGCGGCGTGGGAGCGCCACCACCTGCACAGCGCCGCGAATCTCTATCACGTGCAGAACCGGCTCGGCTTGCGGCCCGAGGACCAGCGCCTCTACCGCGTCGCGTGGGTCGGCGGCTGCGTGCTGTTCGACACCGAGAAGCTGCGTGCCGCGGGCGGCTTCGACTTCTGGGATGAGCTTCCCGCCGAGCATTGTGGCGAGGACGTGTACGCGCAGTTGCAGGTGATGGCGCGATACGGCGGCTGCGGCGTGATTCCGTCGGGCGCGTATCACCAGGAGCTGCCGACCACGATTCCGCACCGCGAGGTCGACGCTCCGTTCGCGCTGTGTCGGGGAGGGGCGGCGACGTGACCGCACGTGCAGGCAACGGCGCCCGTGATCCGGTTCCGGAGGTCGCATCGATCGCGGTGCTGCGCCCGAACCAGATCGGCGATTTCATGTTCGCGTTGCCGGCGCTCGCGGCGCTGCGCGAAACCTATCCGGCCGCGCGCATCGTTTATCTCGGGCGCGAGTGGCACAAGGCGTTTCTCGACCGGCGCACGCCGCTGGTCGACGAAGTCGTCGTGTTGCCGCCGGTCCCGGGAGTCGGCGCGCCGCCCGACGTCGCCGTCGACGCGGAGCTGATCGAGTCCGCGTGCGCGGCGCTGCGCGAACGGCGCTTCGACATCGCGTGCCAGTTCTATGGTGGCGGGCGCCATTCGAACCCGTTCATCCGGCGGCTCGGCGCGCGGATGACGGTGGGCGTGCGCGCGGCCGACGCCGAACCCCTCGACCGCTGGCTGCCGTACGTGCCGTGGCACAACGAGCGGCTGCGGCTGCTCGAAGCGGTCGGACTGGTCGGGGCGCGCACAGCGGAGCTTCAGCCACTGCTCCCGGTCCTGCCGCGCGACCGCGACGAACTCGCCGCGAAGCTGCAGCTCCCGGGCGACCGGCCGCTCGTCGTGCTGAGTCCGGGTGCGAGCGACCCGCGCAGGCGTTGGCCGGTCGAGAAGTTTGCCGTCGTCGCGGACGTGTTCGCTCGCGAAGGGGCGTGTGTGGTCGTGCAGGGCGGCGGGACGGATGAGCTCGAACTCAGCGCAAACGTCGTCGCGGCGATGCGCGAACCGGCGATCGATTCCGGCGGACTGCTGTCGCTCGACGGCCTCGCGGCGCTGCTTCAGCGCGCGCGCCTCGTCATCGCGAGCGACAGCGGGCCGCTGCAGCTCGCACAGGCGCTCGGGACGCCGACGGTCGGCATTTTCTGGTTCGTCAACCTGCTGATCTCCGGGCCGCTGACCTCGCACCGCAACCGCTGCGCCGCGTCGCTGATGCGCGCGTGCCCGGTCTGCGGGCGCGACAACCTGAAGTCGCGCTGCGAACACGACCCGTCCTTCGTCGCGGACGTCAGCACGGAAGAGGTGACCGAGCTCGCGCTCGACCTGTGGAGGCAGGAGGAGAGCGCTTCATCAGCGTCCGAGCTTCCCGCAATACTTCGCTGAGCCCGCAGTCACCCGGCGCCCAGACCGGCCGGTGTAGCGTCCGGTCGAGCGGCGCCCAGCGCGACATTTCGGATGCACGGAAAACGATCACCGACGGCAGTTTCAGGGCCGCCGCGATGTGCGCGACGCCGGTGTCGTTGCAGACGAGGAGCCGGGCGTCGCCCAGCAGCGCGGCGAGCGCGCCGGCCGAGATCGGCGCCGCCGCGTCGATCGCCGGCGCGCGCATTACCTTCCGCACCGCCGCGGTCAAGTCGGTTTCGAACTGCGAGCCGGTCAGCACCAGCGGCAGTCCGTGCGCTTCGTACAGCCGGTCGCCGACCGCGGCGAAGTGCTCCGGCGGCCAGCGTCGGGCTTCGGAGCGCGCGCCCGCGTGCAGACAGATGTAGCGACCCGGCGCGAGGCCGTTGGCAATCCCGCTGTCGAGCAGCTCGGCATCGTCGGACGTGGTCAGCGGAAATTCCAGGTGATCGCCTTGTGCCGGCGCGCCGAGGAAGTCGGTCAGTGTGAGCAGGCGATGGATCTCGGCGCCGTGCTCCGGATAAGGCAGGAAGCCGTCTGCGCCGCTGCCCGGCGCCGCCTCGAAGCCCGCGGTCCATCCGGCGCCGAACTCCCGCGCCAGACCGTTCGTGATCCGCCCGTCGCCGTGCATCTGGATCGCGAGATCGAAGCCGCGTCCGCGCACATCGGCGAGGAAGCCGGGATACGCCGCGGTGTCCGCAAGCTGCTCCGGCATCCCGGGAAAGCCCGGGAAAGCGATGAAGTCGTCGAGATAACGAGGGAAGCGGGCAACGAGCACTTTCGCCCACGGCAGCCCGATCAGCGTGACTCGGGCATGGGGACATGCGGCGCGCAAGGCGCGCAAGGCAGGGGTCGCGCACAGCATGTCGCCCAATTGCAGCGCGCGGAAAATCGCGATGCTTTTGGGCTGCAGGGTCGGGAGCAGGGGTTTTTCCATGGGCGTCACCGGCAGGGAAGACGGCCGTGACCGCAGCAAACGCGGGACCGGGAGCCCATGCGCGCACCTCGCCGGGACAGAGGGCTGCCGCGACGGTGCATATGCGCGCTTCTTACACGGTTCTTGTATCCGTTTCATGCCTGCGACGTCCTGACCCGTGCGCGGGATCGCCGGGGGCAGGTCTTTCATTTGCTGGCAAAGCGACAAGGGCGACGAATCCGTCGTACCCGCAGCAACAGGAGATCGCCATGAATATCAAGACCAAACGCAAACTGATCGCCGCGATCGCGGTTTCCGTCGTCGGCCTCCCGGGCTATGTCGCGTACGCCGCTAGCACCCCGACCGGTGAATCGGGCAAGGCCCCGCCCGCGGCGGCCGCGAAGAGTACTGCCGAGAAGGCGCATTACTTCGCGCGAGCGAGCAAGTTGATCGGCACCGAAGTCCGCAATCCGCAGAACGAAAAGCTCGGCAAGATCGAAGACCTGATCGTCGACACGAAGGGCCACACCGCGCACTACGCGATCCTTTCCTTCGGCGGCATCGCCGGCATCGGCAGCAAGCTGTTCGCGTATCCGGTCGAAATGTTGCGACGCACCTCGGACAAGGACGAGTTGCTGCTCGACATCGACAAGGCGCGCCTCGAGAAGGCGCCCGGTTTCGAACGGAACAACTGGCCGGATTGGGGCACCGATTCGTATCGCCGGGGCGTCGACAAGTACTTCGGCGTGGACCGCGGCGATAAGGCCGGAGCGCAGCCGGCGCTGATCCGTGCATCGAAACTGATCGGTATGGATGTCGAGGACAACGAGAAACGCAACGTCGGCGAGATCAAGGACGTCATCGTGAGTCTCAGCGACGGGCGGGTGCCGTTCATCGTGATCGACTTCGACAAGGCATGGAGCCCGGACGACAAGCTGCTGCCGGTTTCCCCGTCTTCGCTGACCTTCCCGGCGACGGACAAGGACAAGGCGCTGATCGCGACGTCACGCGACAAGCTCGAGATGAAGTACGGCTTCGACGAGAAGAAGTGGCCGGATTTCAACGACCTGACGTATCAGCGGGAGCACGAATCGCTGTATCGCGACTCCGGTCGAGTGCGAGGCGCGGATTGAGCTTCTGCAGTCCGGTCGGCGGAACGAGGGCGGCGCCGTCGCTCCCGACCGGACAAGGCTTGGTCGCCCGTCTATCGAAAATCGGATTGCGGGTGCAAGGATATGGCTTCGGCACGGAAAGTCGATGAACGCTTCAGCCTCCTCTCGGTTTCGCCCACGGTGCGCACCGCGTCCCGGCAGCCGGCCGGAGGCGGTGCGGAGAAGCGTGCCGAAACCGGCCAGGAGCCGGCCGGGCAGAAGGACCGCGAGGCGCACTTCGACGCGTCGTGGCTCGAAACGGATCTTCCCGAGGACGCGCTCATCCTTCTGCCCGTCCGGGACCTCGTGCTCTTTCCCGGGCTCGTGACGCCGATCGTCGTGCGGCGTCAATTCTCGGTTCTCGGCGCGCAGGTCGCCGTCCGCTCCGAGCGCCTGGTCGGCGTGGTCCTGCAGCGCGACGAGAAGTGCGAAGCGCCGTCGCTGTCCGAGCTCGAACCGGTCGGCACCGTCGCCGCCGTCGTGCGCTACCTGACGACACCGGACGGCGCCCACCACGTCGTGTGCGAGGGGCGACAGCGCTTCCGGCTGCTCGAATTGCTCGACGGCTACCCTTTCTATGCGGCGCGGGTCGAGCGCCTCACCGAGCCCGACGTCTCGTCGCCCGCGATTGAGGCGCGGGTCGCACGGCTGAAGGCGCTCGCCGGCGAGATCCTCGAGCTCCTTCCGCAAACGCTCCCCGAGCTCGCGTCCGTCGTCGAGACGATGGCGTCGCCGTCCTTGCTCGCGGATTTCGTCGCGGCGCTGATGGACCTCGACCTGCAGGAAAAGCAGGACATCCTCGCGACCCTCGAGGTCGAGCCGCGGCTCGACAAGGTCGTCGATGCGCTCGCGCGGCGCGTCGAAGTGGTGCGTCTGTCCGAGGAGCTCAACCGTCAGACCCGCGACCGCATCGACGACCAGCAGCGCGAGTTGCTGCTGCGCGAGCAGCTGAAGACGATCCAGAACGAGCTCGGCGAGGCCGACGACGATGTCGACGGCGTGAAGGCGCTTGAAGACGCGATCACCCGCGCGCGGATGCCCGAGGACGTCGAACGCCACGCACGCAAGGAACTGCGTCGCCTCGCGCGGATGAGCGAAGCGGCGGCGGACTATTCGATGCTGCGCACCTATGTCGAGTGGCTAACCGAGCTGCCGTGGTCGGTCAGGACCGAGGAACGCATCGACATTGCCGAGGCGCGGCGGATTCTCGACGAGGACCACTACGGTCTCGACAAGGTGAAGCGGCGCATCCTCGAATATCTCGCGGTGCGCAAGCTCAAGCCGTCCGGGAAGAGCCCGATTCTGTGTTTCGCCGGTCCTCCGGGCGTCGGCAAGACGTCGCTGGGTCAGAGCATCGCGTGCGCGACCGGACGCAAGTTCGCGCGCGTGAGTCTAGGCGGCGTGCACAGCGAGGCGGAAATCCGCGGCCACCGTAGGACTTACGTCGGCGCGCTGCCCGGGAACGTCATCCACGCGATCCACAAGGCGGGTGCGCGCAACTGCGTGCTGATGCTCGACGAGCTCGACAAGCTCGGCAGCGGCATCCAGGGCGATCCGGCCGCGGCGCTGCTCGAAGTGCTCGACCCGGAGCAGAACGGGAGCTTCACCGACAACTACCTCGGCGTGCCGTTCGACCTGTCCGAAGTGATGTTCCTCGCGACCGTGAACCTCATCGACAGCGTGCCCGCAGCGCTGCGCGATCGGGTGGAGGTCATCCAGTTGCCCGGCTACACTGAGGACGAAAAGGACCGGATCGCCAGTCGCTTCCTCGTGCCGCGCGAGCTCGCGGCGAACGGGTTGACCGACGCGCAATGCGCGCTCGGTGAAGGCACGGTGCGGGCGCTGATCCACGGCTACACGCGCGAAGCGGGCGTGCGCAACCTCGAACGCGAGATCGGGCGGGTTTTCCGCCATGCGGCGATGCAGGTCGCCGAAGGCAGCGCGACGCGGGTCGACATCGGCACCGGCGATCTCGAAGGCATCCTCGGCGCCGCCGAATACGAGAGCGAGATCGCGATGCGCGACAACCTGCCCGGGGTCGCGACCGGTCTCGCGTGGACGCCGACCGGCGGCGACATCCTGTTCATCGAAGCGAGCATGACGCCGGGAAGTGGCAAGCTGATCCTCACCGGTCAGCTCGGCGAAGTGATGAAGGAAAGCGCTCAGGCCGCGCTGACGTTGGTGAAGGCCGAGGCGGCGAAGATCCCGGCCGGCTGCGCGAACTTCGACAGGAGCGACGTCCATGTCCACGTCCCGGCCGGTTCGATCCCGAAAGACGGTCCCAGCGCCGGCGTCGCGATGTTCGTCGCGCTGGTGTCGCTGGTGCGCGAAACGCCGGTGCGCGCCGACCGCGCGATGACCGGGGAAATCAGCCTCCGCGGCCTGGTGCTGCCGGTCGGAGGGATCCGCGAGAAAGTGCTCGCGGCGCTGCAGGCGGGGATCACGACGGTGATGCTGCCCGCGCGCAACCGTCGCGCGCTGGAGGAAATTCCCGAGGACGCCAGGCGAAAACTGCGATTCGTGTGGCTCGAAACCGTCGAAGACGCGCTCAGCGAGGCGCTCGCCCCGCTGGTCGATGAACCCCGCCTGGTGGAGGACGCCCCTTGAATCTCGATCCCGCAAGCATCCTGTCGGTCGCCGCGAGCGAGCCGCCCTTCGAGTCCGACGCCGCCGATTTCGCGCGCGCCCTGGTGTGCGGCCTGCGCGCCGTGCCGAAACGCGTGCCGTGCAAATATCTGTACGACGCCGCAGGGTCCGCGCTGTTCGAGCGCATCTGCGACCTGCCGGAGTACTACCCGACGCGGACCGAACTCGGGCTGCTCGAACATCATGCCGGCGAGATCGCGCGCCACATCGGCGACGACGCGGAGCTGGTCGAATTCGGCGCCGGCTCGGGCGTCAAGGTCCGTCTGCTGCTCGATGCGCTCGCCCGGCCGCGCGCCTACGTGCCGATCGACATCTCGGGGCCGCACGTTCGCGCGGCGGCGGGCCGACTCGCGGCCGATTACCCGGGGCTCGCGGTGCGTCCGGTCGTCGCCGACTACACGCGGCCGTTGCAGCTGCCCGCGGTTGCGGGCGAGGCCAGACGGCGCGTCGGATTCTTTCCGGGCTCGACGATCGGCAATTTCGCGCCCGACGAAGCGGTCCGCTTCCTGCTGATGGCGTCTCGCGTGCTGAAAGGCGGCGGGCTGCTGGTCGGTGTCGATCTCGTCAAGGATCCGGCGGTGCTGCACGCGGCCTACAACGATGCGGCGGGCGTCACCGCGGCGTTCAACCGCAACGTGCTCGACCGCGCGAACCGCGAGCTCGACGCGGATTTCGACCTCGACCGCTTCGCGCATTACGCGTTCTACCACCCGCTCGCGCAGCGCATCGAAATGCATCTCGTCAGTCTCGACCGTCAGCACATTCACGTGGCGGGCGAGCGATTCGTCTTCGCCGCGGGCGAAGCACTGCACACCGAAGACTCGTACAAGTACACCGTGGACGGTTTTCGCGCGCTCGCGGTGCGCGCGGGTTTCGTGCCCGCCGCGGTATGGAGCGATCCGCAGCAGCGGTTCAGCCTGCACTGGCTCGAATCGCTGTAAGGGCGAGGCGGGCGGGAGTCCAAACCGGTCGAGTCGAGCTTGTCGGAGCAACGCCCTTCGACGGACTAGGGGCGGAGGGTTGGATCGGGTTGCCGGGTCGGTAGGGATGGATTGTCGGGCGGGCGGAGCCTCTCCGTCCCACGGCAGGCATTTTTCCGCTTCGCGCCAGGGCATGCCGATTGCTGGCCCGAGCCGGGCGGGAACGCCGGAGCCTGCGGCGGACGACCGCGACGGAAAGCTCATGGAGGGTCAGTCATGTTGTCATCCACGGTAGACCGGGTACCGCAGCACACCGCGGCGCATGTCAATCAGCGCATCCAGCAGCAGACGCGCGAGAACATCGACCGCGCCGCGCTCGGTGGGGCGGAACAGATCGAGCGGCGCCTGCAAGAACTCGACAAGGAGTGGGACGTCGAGCGCGCGCTCGAAGCGAACGCGGCGTCCGTCGTGCTGATCGGCTCCGCGCTCGGCTTCGTCGCGGACCGACGATTCTTCGCGCTGCCGGCCTTCGTCGGCGCCTTCCTGTTGCAGCACGCGCTGCAGGGCTGGTGTCCGCCGCTGCCGATCATGCGCCGCCTCGGCATCCGCACGGCGGCCGAGATCGAGGAAGAGCGCCGCGCGCTGAAGGCGATGCAGGCGCAGCTCGCGACTTTCCACCTCCGGCCGGTCGAGCGCGGCGCGGCGGTGCGTCCGAGTTGAGCCGGCGGGGTGTCCGGGACGATGCCGAACACGAAGAACGCGACGCGCAGTCCGCTGACCGACCACGATATCTACCTGTTTCGTGAAGGCACGCACGGGCGGCTGTACGACAAGCTCGGCTCCCTGCTCGACGCGGACGGCGCGCATTTCGCGGTGTGGGCGCCGAACGCGCGCGCGGTGTCGGTGGTCGGCGAGTTCAACGCGTGGCGTGGCGATGCCGACGCGCTGCGGCCGCGGGACGATCACTCGGGCATCTGGGAAGGCGATGTCGAAGGCGTCGCGCACGGCGACATCTACAAATACCGCGTCGTCCGCCGTGACGGCTCGGTGGTCGACAAGGCGGATCCGTTCGCGGCGTTCGCCGAAGTGCCGCCGTCGACCGGGTCGCGCGCGTGGCGGATGGAATACCGCTGGAACGATGCCGAGTGGATGAAGCGGCGCGCGCGGGCGAACGCGCTCGATGCGCCGACGAGCATCTATGAAGTGCATCTCGGGTCGTGGCGCCGGCCGGACGGCAGGCTGCCCGGCTACCGGCAGATTGCGCCGCTGCTCGCGCAATACGTCGCCGACTGCGGCTTCACCCACGTCGAATTCATGCCGGTCACTGAGCACCCGTTCTACGGTTCGTGGGGCTACCAGACGACCGGTTACTTCGCCCCGACCTCGCGCTACGGCACGCCCGAGGATTTCATGTTCCTCGTCGATACGCTGCACCAGGCCGGCATCGGTGTGATCCTCGACTGGGTGCCGTCGCATTTCCCGAGCGACGCGCATGGCCTCGCCGAGTTCGACGGTACCTCTCTCTACGAGCACGCCGACCCGCGCCAGGGTTACCACCCGGAGTGGCACTCGTGCATCTTCAACTACGGACGGCACGAGGTCTGCGCGTTCCTGCTGTCGTCGGCGCTGTTCTGGCTCGACCGTTACCACGTCGACGGCCTGCGCGTCGATGCCGTGGCGTCGATGCTGTACCTCGACTACGGCCGCAAGCACGGCGAGTGGATCCCGAACTCGCACGGTGGCCGCGAGAACCTCGAAGCGGTCGCGTTCCTGCGGCAACTGAATGAGGCGGTGTACCGCGACCACCCCGACGTGCAGACGATCGCCGAGGAGTCGACCGCATGGCCGATGGTGTCGCGGCCGACCTGGCTCGGCGGCCTCGGCTTCGGCATGAAGTGGAACATGGGCTGGATGCACGACACGCTCGACTACCTGCGCCACGATCCGCTGTACCGCCGCTTCCACCACGGGCGCATCACGTTCTCGCTGGTCTACGCGTTCCACGAGAATTTCGTGCTGCCGCTGTCGCATGACGAGGTCGTCTACGGCAAGGGCTCGCTGATCGGCAAGATGCCCGGCGACAACTGGGTGCAGTTCGCCGGGATGCGCAGCCTGTTCGGCTACATGTGGGCGCATCCGGGCAAGAAGCTGCTGTTCATGGGCGGGGAGTTCGGCCAGCGGCGCGAATGGACGCACGAAGGCGAACTCGAATGGTGGGTCGCGTCGCAGCCGGAGCACGAAGGGCTGCGCCGTTGGGTCGTGGATCTGAACCGTCTCTACCGCCAGGAACCCGCGCTGCACGAGCTCGACTTCGACGGCGGCGGCTTCCAGTGGGTTGACGCCGACGACAGCCAGGGCAGCGTGCTGTCCTTCCTGCGCAAGGCGCGCGACGGCAGGACGGTGCTCGTCGTCTGCAACTTCACGCCGGTGCTGCGCCCGAACTACATCCTCGGCGTGCCGCGGCCGGGCGCATGGCACGAAGTGCTCAACAGCGACGCGACGGTCTACGGCGGCAGCGGCGCCGGCAATCTCGGCGTCGTCGAGGCGACGCCGGTGTCCGCGCACGGCCATTTCCATTCGCTGACGCTGACGCTGCCGCCCCTCGGCGTGCTGTTCCTGGTCCCGGAGGACGGCGATGCGGACCGCTGAACTGCCGCCGGAAGGGCGGGTGCGCGCGGTCATCGAGTCGGTGACGCCCCAGGTCGACGGCGGCCGCTTCGCCGCGAAGCGCGTGGTCGGCGACGAGGTCGTCGTCGAAGCGGACTGCTTCTCGGACGGCCACGACGCGGTCGTCGCGGTCGTCTGCTGGCGGCGCGACGGCGCCGAGAACTGGCACGCGACGGCGATGGTGCCGCTCGGCAACGACCGCTGGCGCGGGCAGTTCAAGGTGGGCGAGATCGGTCGCTGGTGGTACACGGTCAGCGCCTGGGTCGACAACTTCCAGTCGTGGCGGCGCGATCTCGCGCGGCGCGTCGACCCCGAGGACATCCGCATCGCGGCGCTCGTCGGCGCGCAGCTGATCGATGAAATTGCGGCGCGCTCCGACGGCGCCGACCGCGAGGCGCTCGTCGCGTGGGCACAGCGCCTGCGCGACGACGCCGCGCAAGCCGACGGGGATCCGGAGGCGCTGAAGGCAAACGGCCTCGACGCGGCCCTCGGCGAGATTGCCGCGCGCCGCCCGGACCGGCGCTTCGCGACGACGCACGCCGCGCTGCCGCTCGACGTCGACCGGCCGCTCGCGCGCTTCGGCGCGTGGTACGAGCTGTTCCCGCGCTCGGCCGGCCCGGTGCAGGGCGCGCACGGCACGTTCCGCAACCTCATCGACCGCCTGCCGGAAATCGCAGGGATGGGCTTCGACGTGCTGTACCTGCCGCCGATCCACCCGGTCGGGCGCAAGCGCCGCAAGGGGCCGAACAACGCGCTCGTCGCCGGGCCCGACGACGTCGGCAGCCCGTGGGCGATCGGCGCGGCCGAAGGCGGCCATACCGCGATCCATCCGCTGCTCGGCGACGCGGACGACCTGCGCGAGCTGATCGGGCGCGCGAAGGACGCCGGGCTCGAGCTCGCGCTCGACGTCGCGCTGCAGTGCGCGCCCGACCATCCGTGGGTCGAGGAGCACCCCGAGTGGTTCCGGCGGCGGCCCGACGGCTCGGTGCAGTACGCCGAGAATCCGCCGAAGAAGTACCAGGACATCTACCCGTTCGACTTCGAGACCAGCGACTGGCAGGCGATGTGGGCCGCGCTCGCCGGCATCTTCCGCTACTGGATCGGCGAGGGCGTGCGTATCTTCCGCGTCGATAACCCGCACACGAAGGCGTTTCCGTTCTGGGAGTGGGCGATCGCCGACATCCGCCGCGACCATCCCGATGTGATCTTCCTCGCCGAAGCCTTCACGCGGCCGCGCGTGATGCACCGGCTCGCGAAGCTCGGCTACACGCAGTCCTACACGTACTTCACGTGGCGCAACACGCGCCAGGAGCTGACCGAATACTTCATGGAGTTGGCGCACGGCCCCGGCGTCGACTACTTCCGGCCCAACGTGTGGCCGAACACGCCCGACATCCTGCCCGAATACCTGCAGGTCGGCGGCCGGCCGGCGTTCGTCGCGCGGCTCGTGCTCGCCGCGACGCTCGCGGCGAGCTACGGCATCTACGGACCTGCGTTCGAGCTGATGGAACACGTGCCGCGCGAGCCCGGCAGCGAGGAATACCTCGACTCCGAGAAATACCAGCTGCGCCACTGGGACCGCGCCCGCGCCGACAGCCTCGCGCGGCTGATCGGTCGCGTGAACCGGATCCGCCGCGAAAATCCCGCGCTGCACGACAACGTGTCGCTGCGCTTCCTGCCAACCGACAACGACAACCTGATCGCCTACACGAAGACGACGCCGTCGCGCGACAACCAGATCGTCGTCGTCGTGAACCTCGATCCGCACAACCCGCATTCAGGCTGGCTCGAGCTCGACCTCGACGCGCTCGGCGTCGAGCCCGGCACGAGCTTCCAGATGCACGACCTGCTCTCGGATGCGCGCTACCTGTGGAGCGCGGCGCGCAACTACGTGATGCTCGACCCGCAGCGCATGCCGGCGCACATCTTCCGCGTGCGCCGCCGCGTGCGAACCGAGCGCGACTTCGACTACTTCCTCTGAGGCTGCCGACCATGGACCTCCTTCCCGCTTCCGCCGCGCCGGACAAGGAGACCGACGACGAGCTCTGGTACAAGGACGCGGTGATCTACGAGCTGCACGTCAAGGCCTTCTTCGACGGCAACAACGACGGCATCGGCGACTTCAACGGCCTGACGCGCAAGCTCGACTACATCCGCGACCTGGGCGTCAACACGATCTGGCTGCTGCCGTTCTACCCGTCGCCGCTGAAGGACGACGGCTACGACGTCGCCGACTACCACGGCGTGCTGCCGGCCTACGGCACGCGCGCCGACTTCCGGCATTTCGTGCGGGAGGCGCACCGCCGCGGCTTGCGCGTGATCACCGAGCTCGTCATGAACCACACGTCGGACCAGCACGCGTGGTTCCAAGCCGCGCGCCGCGCGCCGCCGGGGTCGGCCAAGCGCGACTACTACGTCTGGAGCGACGACCCGACGCGCTACAGCGGCACGCGCATCATCTTCACCGACACCGAGACGTCGAACTGGACCTGGGACCCGGTCGCCGGCGCGTACTTCTGGCACCGCTTCTTCAGCCATCAGCCGGACCTGAACTTCGAGAACCCGCGGGTGCTGCGCGCGGTGCTGCGGACGATGCGTTTCTGGCTCGACATGGGCGTCGACGGCTTCCGGCTCGACGCAATCCCGTATCTGCGCGAGCGCGAAGGCACGAACAACGAGAACCTGCCCGAGACGCACGAAGTGATCCGCGAGATCCGCAAGGTCATCGACGCGAATTACCGCGGCCGCGTGCTGCTCGCCGAGGCGAACCAGTGGCCCGAGGACGTGCGCGAGTACTTCGGCGACGGCGACGAATGCCACATGTGCTACCACTTCCCGCTGATGCCGCGGCTTTTCATGGCGGTCGCGCAGGAGGACCGCTTCCCGGTCGTCGACATCATGCGGCAGACGCCGGACATCCCCGAGAACAGCCAGTGGGCGATCTTCCTGCGCAACCACGACGAGCTGACGCTCGAGATGGTCACCGACCGCGAGCGCGACTACATGTGGCAGTTCTTCGCGCGCGACCCGCGGATGCGCATCAACGTCGGCATCCGCCGCCGGCTCGCGCCGCTGCTCGAGAACAGCCGCGACCGCATCGAGCTGATGAGCTTTCTGCTGCTGACGATGCCCGGCTCGCCGATCGTCTATTACGGCGACGAACTCGGCATGGGCGACAACGTGTTCCTCGGCGACCGCGACGGCGTGAGGACGCCGATGCAATGGAGCTGGGACCGCAACGCCGGCTTTTCGCGCGCCGACCCGCAGCAGCTCTACCTGCCGCCGATCATGGACCCGGTGTACGGCTTCCAGGCGATCAACGTCGAGGCGCAGGCGCGCAACCCGCATTCGCTGCTGAACTTCACGCGGCGGCTGATCACGATGCGAAACGGCTCGAAGGCATTCGGTCGCGGCACGCTGCGATTCCTCGAACCGGGCAACCGCAAGGTGCTCGCTTATCTGCGCGAGTACCGCGGCCAGAGCGTGCTGTGCGTCGCGAACCTCGCGCGCACACCGCAGGCGGTCGAGCTCGATCTGTCGCGTTTCGAAGGCCGCGTCCCGGTCGAGATGGTCGGCCAGGTGTCGTTCCCGCCGATCGGCAAGCTGCCCTACCTGTTGACGCTCCCCGGGCACGGCTTCTTCGGGTTCGAGCTGTCGACGACGGCGTCGCCGCCCAACTGGCACGAGGAACGGCTGCCGCAGTCGGAGCTGCCGATCCTCGTGCTGACCGAAGGCTGGCGCACCTTCTTCCGCGGCAACCAGGGCGGCAGCGCGGTGCGGCGCGCGATCGCGACACGCAGCCGCGAACAGTTGCAGAGCGAGGTGCTGGTGCCGTACCTGCAGGCAAGGCGCTGGTTCGCTGCGAAGGGCGAGACGATCACGCGCGTCGAGGTGGTGGACGAGCAGGAATGGGCGGCCGGCGGCGGCACCTGGCTGCTGGCGCTGCTCGAAGTCGGCCTTGCGCGCGGTGATGCGCATCAGCCATTGACCGACGCCACGAGCGCCGAGGCGCCGGCCTCGCAGACGTATTTCCTGCCGCTCGCGATCGCGTGGGAAGGTCCCGGGGATGATCCGGCTGACCGCTTCGGCGCGGCCGCGCTCGCCCGCGTGCGCGAGAAGGCGCGGATGGGCATCCTCTACGACGCGTTCATCGACCCCGCGTTCTGTCGCGCGCTCGGCCGCGCGATGCGCGAGAACCGGACCTATCCGCTCGGCAACGGCAGCCTGCGCTTCTCGTCGGCGCCCGACTACGACCGGCTCGCCGACGCGCTCGACGAGGACGTGCGCCAACCGTCGCTGGAGCAGACCAACACCGGCGTGTTCTTCGGTTCGCGGCTCTACCTCAAGGGCTACCGCCGGCTGCAGTACGGCATCAATCCGGAACTCGAGATCGGCTACTTCTTCGCCGCGCGCGGGCATTCGGCGCACGTCGCCGCGATGGCCGGTGCGATCGAGTACGTCGGCCCCGACGGCACGCCGGCGGCGCTCGCGCTGCTGCAGGAATACGTCGATAACCAGGGCAACGGCTGGGAATACACGCTCGATCACCTGAACCGCCTGTTCCCGCAGGACATCCAGCCGGCGGTCGCCGACGACGCGGACGCCGACAGCATGGACCGGGTCTATCTGACGCAGATGGAGACGCTCGGCCGGCGTGTCGGCGAGATGCACGCCGCTTTCGCCGACGGCGGCGAGAATCCGGCGTTCAAGCCCGATCCGCTTGAAGAGCACGAGGTCGCACGCTGGCGCGCGCGCGTCATTGCCGACATCGATCTGACGTTCGGCAGGCTCGAGACCGCGGCCGCGCGAACCGACGAGCCGCGCCTCGATGCGCGCTTCCGCGAAGAGGCGGGGCTGGTGCTCGCGGCGCGCGAAGCGATCGTCGGCGCGATCGAGGCGCTGAACCTCGACCCGCGCGGCGTCGTGAAGACGCGACTGCACGGGGATCTGCATCTCGGGCAGGTGCTGATCGTGCCGAACGATGTCGTGATCGTCGATTTCGAAGGCGAGCCCGCGCGTCCGATCGACGAGCGCCGCGCCAAGCACTCGCCGCTGCGCGACGTCGCCGGGATGCTGCGTTCCTTCGACTACGCCGCGCGCATGGTCGCGAATCGCCACGCCGTCGCGCATCCCGAGCACGGGGCGGCTGCGGCTGCGGCGCTTGCCGAATGGAAGGAGCGCGTCGTCGCCGCCTTCATGAACGCATACGGCGCGGCGGCCGCCGGACTGCGGTCGGTGCCCGCCGACGGCGTGATCGCCGGCGACTTCCTGACGCTCTTCGTGCTCGAAAAGCTGCTCTACGAGCTGCGCTACGAACTCGACAACCGCCCCGACTGGGCGCGCGTGCCGCTCGCGGCGCTGCTCGAGTTCGCGCAACCGGCGCTGCCCGTCGCCTTGCCCGAGTGATACCTGCCGCAAGCCATTCGCGCGCAGAGCGATCGCGGCGGTGGTGCTTCGACAGGCTCGGCCCGAGCGGTTCAGCTGAACGGAGTCGCGGGAACGACAGCGATCCCGCTCTCCGTCGCCGGCTCAGAAGCGGTGCCCCAGCACCAGCTGCAGCGCTTCGAGACCCGGGTTCGGTTTCTTGATGCCCGCGTTCGAGTAATGCGTGAAGCGCAAGCCGACCCAGGTTTCGTTGGTGCCGCCGGTGTTGCCGCCCCACGCGACCCCGATTCCGATGTGCTCGCCGAACTGGAAGCGCGTGCTGAAGTCCTTCGAGCCGAGGTCGCCGCGCGAAAACACGTTCGCGCCGAGGCCGGCTTCGAGGTAGGGGCGCATCCGCGCGTGCGCCGGGTCGACGCGGAAAGTCGCGAACACGCCGCCTTGCCAGAGCTTGTCCCCGTTCAGTTCATGCCGGTTGACCTGCAGCTCCGGATAGCCGACGACCCGCCAGCCGCCCCGTTCGGCGCGAAACCAGTCGTCGAGCACGACTTGCAGGCCGACCGTTTCCACGCTGTCGTATCTCCCCCCCTGGAGCACGACCCCGGGCTCAGCGGCGCAGCCCAGTGCGGCGCCCGCGAGGACCACGCCGCCGAGCGCCCGGGCGCCCGAGAGGGGGCGGCCGGCACTGCGCGGCCCGCGTTTCGGGTCGGGAACGGGCGGAAGGGTGTCGACGTGATCGGCGCCGGGACTCGAACCCCCGCCGGCGACGAAAGGACGACGCAGTGCGACCGCAAAAGTGCGGCCGATCGGGCGGGCGGACGTTCGATGAGCTTTCATGGGCAGGGTCTCCTGTTTGAGGCTGTT
Organism: Aromatoleum sp.; assembly: GCF_032027225.1. GTDB lineage: Bacteria > Pseudomonadota > Gammaproteobacteria > Burkholderiales > Rhodocyclaceae > Aromatoleum. The sequence continues at coordinate 19,427 of NZ_JAVSMM010000010.1, forward strand.
TTTTGTCGATGCTGCGGCGAAAGCGAAAAGCGCAGATTCACTCTAGCAATCGGATTGCCGCAGCGCATCCCGCCGGCCTTTCGGTTCCCGGCGCTTGGGGCTGCCTCACGGAAGTACTTCTTACGACTGGCTGTAATTCCTACCGCCGATCGGCGAGTTTTCCCCGGGCTCCGCGCGGGCTGCGGGCGTAACGGGGGTTCGGCGCTGTGGCGTTTTTTCCCACAACGCCGGGCGCTGCGGCGCAGCGAGCCTTGTTGCAGTGCGGTGAAGCTCGCGTGGGCCCGGGAATTGCATCGGACCGCAGGGGAGGGGCGCGCGACAGGGACTTGCGAGTCCTCGACGAGAATTTTTTCCACTGGGGACAGCAGTAATGGATCTTTTCGCGAACAGGGGAGTGCCGCTCGAGAAGCAGGCGTTCACGTGGAAAGAGATGGTCGGCAAGCCGATCAGCAAGCTCGACGACGAGGCCTTCACGCGCGTGCGCGTCATCCTGATGAACGGCCTCGAACGCGACGCGCTGCGGCTGTCCCACATCGGCGCGCGAATGAACGGCGAGCTGCGCCGCCCGCTGGCCGAGCTTCGGCGCGCCGAGCAGCATCAGGCGACGACCGTGAACTCGCTCCTTTCGGCCGACCATTCGCCGCTCGAAACGACGATCGCGCACGAGCAGGTGGCCGTCGAGGTGACTGCCGAAGTCGCGCAGCGCGAACCGGACGCATATCTCGCCCAGGTGTACCGTTTCGGGCTGCTTGAAGACCTCGACCATCTCTACCGTTACTCCGCGCTGCTCGACAGGCTCGAAGGCAAGGATTCGAACAACATTCTGCAGGGGCACACCGACATCGTTCCCGGCCGGCCGGCCGTAGACGAACACCGTGCGCCGTTCGACGACGTGCGGCGGCCGTTCGACGCCGACGCGCCGCTCGCGTCGAAGCTCTTCGCGACGCTGATCACCGCGGCGGAATACCAGACGCACGACTACTACATGACGATCGGGCCGACCTTCGCCGACCCGATCGCGCGCCAGTTGTACGCCGAGATCGCGTCGATCGAGGAGCAGCACGTGACGCAGTACAGCTCGCTGCTGAATCCCCGCCTGAGCTTCCTCGAACTGATGCTGCTGCACGAGGCGACCGAGGTTTACGGCTATTACAGCTGCGCGCAGACGGAGAGCAATCCGCGGCTGCGCGCGCTTTGGGAGCGGTTCTGCGACTACGAGCTCGGCCATCTGCACCTCGTCGGCGACCTGATTCGCAAGTACGAGCGGCGTGATCCGGCCGAGGTCCTCGACGGCGTGCTGCCGGCGCCGCTCGAATTCAAGAGCCAGCGCGACTTCGTCCGCGAGGTGCTCGAAGCCGAGGTGAACCTGCGCGCGAACGGTTACGACTTCGTGCCGCGCGAGCGCGAAAGCGACGCGACGCTCGCATATCGCCTCCGCGTGAACGCCGACGGCTCACCCTCGACGCAGGTCGCGACGGCGTACCACTGGACGTCGGGGACCGAACTCAACCGTTCGATCCGCCGCGTCGCCTGAGGCCGCGACCCCACCGACACGAATCGAACAGGATCCGTTCATGGAAAACACGACCGAACTCGGCTTCAACCGCACCGGCGCGCAGTCGTCCCCGCTGTCGGTGCACAGCATGCAGATCTATGCCGACGAGCAGTCACCGCATGCCGCGCCGACGTCCGATGGAATGCCGGACGGCAAGGCGATCGCGTCGGTGCGCTCGCTTTACGTCGCCGAGGCCGAACGGGTCGGCTCCGTGCCGATGCCGGGGACCGTGACCGGCGCGTTCAACACGGTGCTGTCGCACCTGCGCGGCCGCAACCCCGAAGTGCTCGTCGACAAGCTCGGCGAGCGCCTCGCGTTCGAGCGCACCGGCGTGCGCCTTTACCAGGCGCTGATCGACAAGGCGACGGTGCTCGGCGGGCTCGAGACCTTGCCGTTCACGATCGCCGACCTGCAAAAGATCCGCGGCGAGGAGCTCGAACACATGCATATCGTCGCATCCGCGCTCGATTCGCTTGGCGCCGATCCGACCGCGCAGACACCGTCGGCCGACGTCTCGGCGGTCGCGTCGATGGGCGTGATGCAGGTGCTGACCGATCCGCGGACGACGATCGCGCACGGCCTCGAAGCGATCCTGATGGCCGAGCTCACCGACAGCGACAGCTGGAACCTGCTCGTGGCCCTGACCGAGCAGGCGGGGCAGGACACGCTGCTGCCGGACTTCCGCCGCGCGATGCAGAACGAGAACGCGCATCTGCTGAAAGTGCGCGGCTGGCTGCGCAGCGTCGTGCTCGGAGAAGGGGCTTAAGCCCGTCGACGAGCCGGGCCCGCGGCTTGCAGCCCGGAGGCACCGGACGACTGCAAGGAGACCGAGCATGGCTGACCCGCGCCACGTCGAGCAGATCCCGCCCCAGCACCAGGACACGCAGCCCGGGCGCGTGGCGCCGATGGAGCCGCAGCCCGAGGACTTCATGAGCGGCTATCGCGGCACCGGCAAGCTCGACGGCGAGGTCGCGATCGTCACCGGCGGCGACAGCGGCATCGGCCGTGCCGTCGCGATCGGCTTCGCGAAGGAGGGCGCCGACATCGTCGTCGTCTACCTCGAAGAGCACGACGACGCGCGCCGCACCCGCGAGGAGATCGAGAAGCAGGGGCGCAAGTGCCTGCTCCTCGCCGGCGACGTCGGCGACGAGAGTTTCACGAAGAGCGTCGTCGCGCGGACGATGGAAGCGTTCGGCCGGATCGACGTCCTCGTGAACAACGCCGCCGAGCAGCACCCGCAGGACGATTTTTCGGCCGTCACGCGCGAGCAGCTCGAACGCACTTTCCGCACGAACCTGTTCGCGATGTTCGACCTGACGCGCCATGCGCTGCCGCACCTGAAGGAGGGTGCGCGCATCGTCAATTCGACTTCCGTCACCGCGTATCGCGGCAGCGCACACCTGATCGACTATTCGGCGACGAAGGGCGCGATCGTCTCGTTCACCCGCTCGCTGTCGTCGGCGCTCGCGCCGAAGCGGATCCGCGTCAATGCGGTTGCGCCGGGCCCGATCTGGACACCGCTGATCCCGTCAACCTTCGATGCCGAGCACGTCGGCAAATTCGGCGAGAAACAGCCGCTCGGGCGCGCCGGCCAGCCCGACGAGATCGCGCCGTCCTACATCTTTCTCGCGAGCAGCGATTCGAGCTACATCACGGGGCAGGTGCTGCATCCGAACGGCGGCGAGATCGTCAACGGCTGACGGCCGCCGGCCATACCCGCGACGCGGACCCGCGGGTCCGGCCCGGAAGGAGGAGTCGAGAATGTTCCTGCCCGTCGACCCGAACCTCGCGCCCGAAGCGGCGAGCGCCGATGCGATCCGCGAGCGGCTCGGCGCACTCGGCGACAACTACCGCCGCCGCATGGAAATGCTGCACCGGCTGCAGCGCCGGCGCTGGCAGGAGCGGTTCAACGCGTTGTCGCGCGCGGCGCCGAGGCGTCCGCCGCTGGTCAACGAGATCCGCGACTACCTGCGCGACTCGCTGCGGCGCTGGGCGCTGACGCTCGACGTGCTGAGGCGGCGCGGCAACGAATTCATCGAATACGAGCGCAGCGGCCAGCCGCCGCTGCTCGCGTTCGACTACGAAGTGCTGATCGACGGGCGCGATCTGCCCGAACCGGTCAATTACTGTCTCGTGCGCATCATTCCGCCCGCCGGCGTGACCGTCGATCCGACGAAACGGCCCTACCTGATCGTCGATCCGCGCGCGGGGCACGGCGCGGGCATCGGCGGCTTCAAGCAGGAATCGCAGGTCGGTGTCGCGCTGCGCGAAGGCAACCCCGTTTATTTCACGGTCTTCTATCCGAAGCCCGAACCCGGGCAGACGCTCGCCGCGGTGATCGCGGCCGAGCTGCGCTTCGTACGCGAAGTGGTCGGACGGCACCCGAAGAGCCCGAAACCCGCGCTGGTCGGTAATTGCCAGGGCGGCTGGGCGGTGATGGGCCTCGCCGCGATCGACCCCGAGATCACCGGGCCGCTAGTGCTCAACGGCGCGCCGCTGTCGTACTGGGCGGGCGTGCACGGCAAGAACCCGATGCGCTACCTCGCCGGGCTCGCCGGCGGAAGCTGGCCGGCGTATTTCCTCAGCGATCTCGGCAATGGGCGCTTCGACGGCGCATGGCTCGTGAGGAACTTCGAGAGCCTCAACCCGGCGAACACGTACTGGACGAAGTACTACCGGCTGTTCGCGAACATCGACACCGAAGCCGAGCGCTTCCTCGAGTTCGAAAAGTGGTGGGGCGGCTTCGTGCAGATGAGCGGCGAGGAGATGCGCGCGATCGTCGACGACCTTTTCGTCGGCAACAAGCTCGCGAACGGCGGCTTCGCGACGAGCCGCGGCACGACGCTCGATCTGCGCCGCGTGCGCTCGCCGATCGTCATGTTCTGCTCGCACGGCGACGACATCACGCCGCCGCAGCAGGCGCTGAACTGGATCGCGGACACCTACCTGTCGGCGCGCGAGATCAAGGCGTACGGGCAGACCATCGTCTATGTCATCCACGCCGACGCGGGCCATCTCGGGATTTTCGTGTCGGGCGCGGTCGCGCGGCGCGAGTTCTCGCAGATCGCCGGTACGCTCGCGTCGATCGAGGCGCTGCCGCCCGGGCTGTACGAGCTGACGATCGAGGACACGAAGGTCGACCGGCGCGGGCTGCCGCAATACGCGGTGAGCCTGCACGAGCGCGAGATCGAGGACATCCTCGCGCACGACGACGAACGCGAGGACGAGCGGCCGTTCCGCATCGTCGCCGCCGTGTCGCAGTTCAACGCGCGGATGTACGAGAGCTTCGTGTCGCCGTGGGTGCGCGCGGTGTCGCACGACTGGTCTGCGAGCCTGATGCGGCAGTTCAACCCGCTGCGCTTGCAGCGCTACCTGTGGAGCGACCTTAATCCGCTCACGTGGGCGCTGCCGGTCGTCGCGAAGCAGATCGCCGAGGTCACGCGGCCGGTCCCCGCCGACAATCCGATGCGCTGGCTGCAGGAGCTGTTCTCCGAATCCATCGAAGGGCTGTTCGACAGCGCGCGCGACATGCGCGACGCCACGCTCGAGAACGCCTTTCACTTCGTGTACGGGCTGCTCGACGCGGTGCAGATCGGCGAAAGGCTCGCGCAGCCGGCGCGCGAGGTCGCCGTGGCGAAGGAAGAACCGGCGGCGCGCGCGCTCGCGGCGATCGCCGAAGGCGGGGTGCGCGAGGCCGTGATCCGCATGCTGCTGTTGCTGATGAAGGCGAGCGGATCGGTGCGGCGCGCGACGCTCGATTCGGTGCAGGCGCAGCTCAGCGAGTCGGACGCGTTCGAGGACAGCGACGCGCACGCGCTGCACGCGATCGTCGCGACGCAGAGCGTCATCGTCGCCTACGAGCCGGAGGCGGCGCTGCAGACGCTGGAGAAGCTGCTCCCGACCGCAGAGCAACGCAGCGAAGCGTTGCAGATCCTCTGCTCGGTGCTGCCGCAGGATGTCCTCGACCGTCCGGTGCTGCGCGGCGTGATCGCGCGCTTCGAGGAAATCCTCGCAACGGGAGTGAAGGCCGCCTGAGCCCTGACCCGCGGAACGGCGCTTGCAGCGCCAGTTCGTCGCGGGCCGCGTTCGGGCCGCGTTCACGGAGGTTTCCAGGATGACCCAGGTTGCGCTGTCGCATGAAATGCTCGAATGCATCGAGCTATGCCGGCGATGCCATCTCGTGTGCCTGAACATGGCGACGGGACATTGCCTCGAGAAGGGCGGGCGGCACGTCGAGCCCGAACACCTGAAGACGATGCTCGTCTGCGCCGAGATTTGCCAAACGGCCGCGAACGTGATGATCACCGGCTCCGGATTGCATCGTCAGATGTGCGCGGTGTGCGCCGACGTCTGCGACGCCTGCATCGCAAGCTGCCGCGACCTCGACGAGATCGAGGAATGCGTCTTCGCGTGCGAGCGCTGCAAGAACAGTTGCGAAGCGATGACGACGGTGTGACGCGGCAATGCGCCCACGAAGGCCTGGCCCACGCGCTGCATTCCCGATTTCTCTTGCTTCACTCGCCCGACGGCGCCGGTTCGACGTGCCGCCCAGGACGCAGGCGACGGGCGATCGTCGATGGCGACGCATGCACCGGCTTGGCGGCCGGCAGCCGCACGCCGACACATGCGGCAGGAATTACAGCCGGTCGTAACAAATTCCGGTCCGGGCGGGCTGCGAGCCCCGCGCTGCCCGGATTGGGGCGCGGAACACAATTTGCATCGGCTCGTCACCTTTGCAGGAGGGTATGAATCATGGAAACCGTATCGGAAACACGCGTCACCCACTCACCGGAGATCGAAATGGAGAGCAACCCGCTGTACAGCATCCGCTGGAGCGCGATCTTCGCCGGCCTCGCGGTCGGCCTCGGCATCCATCTGCTGCTGATGCTGATCGGTGTCGCGGCGGGGTTCGCGGTGTTCGGTGCCGGCGAGCGGCCAGGCGGCGGCACGCTGTCGATCGCCGCGGCGGTGTGGAACACGTTGAGCATGCTCGTGTCGGCGCTGATCGGCGGCTACGTCGCGTCGCGCGCATCGGGGCTGCGGCGTACTTCCGACGGCATGCTGCATGGCGTCGTGTCGTGGGGCGCGACGGTGATGGCGTTCGCCTTCATCACCGGCTCGGTCACCGGCAACGCGCTCGGCAGCCTGTTCGGCGTCACGACGACCGCGGCGACGCAGGCGGCGGTCACGCCGGGCGGCCCGGAGGCGAGCATTCCCGAGCTGTTGTCGAGCATCCAGCGGGGTGACCGCGCCGCGACGGTGCGCATGCTGCAGGAACGCTTCGGCATGACGGCCGAGCAGGCCAATCGAGCAGCCGACCAGGCGGCGACGATGATCGGACGCAGCACGGCGCCTCAAGGCACCGAGTCGCCGGCCGTCACCGACACCGCGCAGGCCGCGACCGCCGCGAGCGTGTGGCTCGCCGCCGCAATCCTGCTGTCGCTCCTCGCGGCCGCCGGCGGCGGGCTGATGGGCGCGCACGGTGCGCAGCGGCGTTCGATCCCGCATCTGCAGCGCCGTCACACCGGCGACACGACGCGCGTCGTGCGGCGTCAGATTCCGACCGCGGGCTGATTTCCCGGCCGCCGGCTATTAACGCGGCAAGGAATACCGCCGTTCGCCCGGAGCTTGTCGAAGGGCGGTATTCGGGCTGTGTTTCGACTGGCTCAGCCCGAACGGTAGTTGGCTACCGGCTCAATAGTCGTCCGTCAGCGCCTGTTGCAGCGAGGCGACGACGGCGGCGCGCAGTGCGTGCCACGGCGCTCCGCCTTGCTGGACGTGGCGCTGGTTCACTTCCAGTTCGAGCCCGATGTAGTTGTGCGTGCGCACGCGCCGGCGCATCCCGGCGCAGAAACCGTCCGAGCGCCCGGTGTAGGGGTAGTTGCGCCGCACCTTGAGTTCGGGTGCGGCGAGCCGCAGCGCGGCGTACCAGCGCATCGCCAGTTCCACTTCGCCCGGCCGCCGCGGGTCGTACAGCAAGCCGATGTCGGCGTTGCGTACCTGACCTTCGAAGACCGGCGTGAAGCTGTGGCTGGAAAGATGGAAAACTTTGCGGCCGGCCGCGAGCGAGCGATCGACAAGGGCTTCGACTGGCTCGCGGTAAGGCTGATAGTGGTCGGCGAGCAGTTCCTCGCGAAGCTCCCGCGGCGCGTCCGCGGTGAATTCCGAAAACAGGTCGCGGTTGCCGAGCGAGCGGTTCAGGTCGATCAGCAGCCGCGTCGTCGTGCTGGAGAAGAACGGCGCGCCGAGGGCGTCGGCGAGTTCGCGGCCGAGTTGCAGCGCGCCGGCGTCGTGGCCGCGGTGCGTCTGCAGCACGTCTTCGCGGCCGGCGAAGAGGTTCCGGTAGCGCTCGGGGACCTCGTTGCCGCCGTGTTCGCAGGTGATGACGACATCGAGCGCGCGGCCAGCGGCAGAGGGGGGCGGCGCCGGCCGCGTCAGTCCGTTCCCCGGAACAGCCGGTCGTCGTGCAGGCATTCGGCGAGCTCCCGGTAGACGTCGCGCAGCCGGTGCGCGTCCGGTGCGTCGCCGACCGCGGCGACCAGGCGTCGCGCGAGCGGGCCGCGGTCGAGGATAAGGCGCAGCGGCGCTTCCCAGGTCGCCGCGAGCGCGCCGGTCGCCGCGAGCGGGTCGATCAGGTTCGTCCACACCTCGTCCGCGCGCCAGCGTCCGCCGTCGAGCCCGAGCTGCGACAGGTAGTGGTCGTCGTCGATGATCGCGCGCTCCGCGTCGCGGATGCAGTCGCGGAAGATGCGCGCGAGCGTCGCGGTGTGGTTCGTCGCGTCGACGTCCGGCTCGTCCGGCATCTCGTCGTACAGCCGCCGCACCAGCGCGACCACCGCCGCGGCGATCGCGATGTCCGCGGTCGGGCATTCCTGCACGTCGAGAACGCGGATTTCGATCGCGTTGCGCTCGAAGCGCGGGATCGCCGCGCGCACGTTGAGCCATTCGTGCTGCAGCACGCCGCCGTCGCCGTACTCCGCGATCTCGCGGTACATCGGCGCGAGGATCTGCGCGCGATATTCGGCGGGCGACGCACTCGGCCGCGGGATGCACTCGCCGGCCGACGACGGCAGCAGGTTCTGGTGCTCGCGATAGACTTCGAGGCGGTAGTCCATGAAGCCGGTCGCGCGGCCTTCGGCGAACGGCGAACTCGCCGCGAGCGCCGGCAGCAGCGGCAACACGAGCCGGACCGCGGCGTGCAGCCGCGCGAACTCGGCGTCGTCGCCGAACGGCAGATTCAGGTGGATGCTCTGCAGGTTGCCCCAGCCGTGGCGGCGGCAATCGAAGATGCGGTCGTAGGTGCGGTAGATCTGGCTGTTTTCATGCGTCCACAGCCGCGTCTCCGTCGTCGGGTCCATCCACGGGTGCATCCCGGCGGGCATCAGCCGCGCGCCCATCGGTTCGAGCAGCGCGTCGATCGCGGCGATCTCGTCGCGGAACGCCTGCGGCAGGTCGTCGAGCGACGCGTCCGGCGCGCGGTTCTTGACCTCCAGCAGATGCAGCGCGAGCTCGTTCGACCAGCCCATGCGCCCGCGCTCGACGTCGTTCGCCGGGCGGCCCGCGGCCTGGCACAGCACCTGGTCGGCGAGGGGGCGCACGTCGAGCGTCTCGCGGTCGACGATCATGTATTCGATTTCCACCCCGTAACCTGCGAATGCCGGCAGGACGACAGTATCGGTCATGCGGGATTGCCTCCTCCCCGGCGCTGTTCGAGTCGGCGAAGGAACACGCCCATGACCTCGCGGTACAGAGCGTCCTTCAGCACGCCGTCCTCGTTGCCGGCGTCGACGTTGGGGTTGTCGTTGATTTCGATGATGCAGTAGCGGTTGCCCGTCTGCTTGATGTCGACGCCGTAGAAGCCGTCGCCGATCAGCTTCGCCGCTTCGAGCGCGACGGTGACGACTTCCTCCGGCGCTTCGCCGACCGTGAGCGCCTCGGTCGGCCCTTCGCTGCGGCCGTGCTCGCCGTGGTGGTCGATGACCTGCCAGTGCCCCGTCGCCATGAAGTACTTGCAGACGAAGATCACGCGCCCGTCGAGGATGCCGACACGCCAGTCGAACTCGGTCGGCAGCCACTCCTGCGCGATGATCAGGTCGGATTTCTGCAGCAGCTCGGCGACTTTGGTGCGCAGCTCCCGCTCGTCCTCGACCTTGTCGACCCCGATCGAGAACGAGCTGTCGGGCTGCTTCAGCACGCAGGGCAGCGCGAGCAGCGGGACGATCTGGTCGATGTTGTCGCGGTGGATCAGCAGCGTGCGCGGCGCCGGAAGGTTGTGGTGCGCGAGGAGCTCCGCGAGATAGACCTTGTTGTTGCACTTCAGGATCGAGTCCGGGTCGTCGATGACGACGAGGCCCTCGGCCTTCGCCCGCCGCGCGAAGCGGTAGGTGTAGTGGTGCACGAAAGTCGTGTCGCGGATGAACAGCGCGTCGAATTCGGGCAGGCGTTCGTAATCGGACGGCCGGATGAAATGCGGCCGCATCCCGAGCGCCGTTGCGGCGGCGGCGAACTTCTCGAGTGCGCCGGGGTTCGACGGCTGATCCTCGTCGTCCGGGTTGTGCAGGATCGCGATGTCGTAGTGGCGGTCGCCGCTCTTCGGCCGCGCGCGGCCCGCGAGGTAGCGGTTCGCGGCGTCGAACGCGAAGTCGCGGTGCTCTTCCGGGACTTCGCGCAGGCCGATCAGGTCGATCGCGCGCATCTGCCACTGACCCTGCTCGCGCTCGAACTGCACGCGCAGCAGCGGCGCTTCGAGCAGCTTGAATAGCTGTCCGGCGAGCACGTTGTAGCGCTGCGCGACGTTGAGGCCGAAATACACCGAGAGCTCGAAGTGCTTCGACTTCAACGGCGCAAGCGTTTGCTCGACCAGCTGCGACAGTTCGCTCGTGAGCACCTGCACGAGCGTACGCGATTGCAGGTCCTCGATCGTGCCGGCGCGCGGACGCGGGGAATGGCCGCGCGCCTCGGCGAGCAGCGAGACGTAGTAGCCGAGGCTCTGGTATTCGAACGAGCGGCAGAGGTTCAGCACGCGGGCGGCGCGGTCTTCGCCGTAAGTCGAGTCGGTGAGATAGGTCCGGGCGGGCACGACGGGAAGGCCGAGCCCGCCCAACGGCCAGTCCCCCGGGTCTTCGACGACGATCATCGTGTTCATGGCGCCTCGGTCGGCCGCGACCCCTTGCGGGGCGAGACGATCAGCAGGTTCGCGTCGTGCGTGACGATGCCGAGCAGGATCGCGTTGACGACGCGGTCCATGCGGATCCAGTACTCGCGCGTGCCGCCGTAGGGATGCGGTTCGTACGGGTCGACGACGAGAAGCCGGCGCGCCTTGCGGTCGTAGCCGGAGATGATCACGAAATGCCCCGACGGTGTGCCGCGCACGTCGTCCGGGATGTCCGACGGGCCGTATTCGCGCGCAGCGCGGTACAGGAAAGTCGAGCTGAGGCCGGTGAGGATCGGGTAGCGCCGACGCAGCAGTCCGCGCAGCAGCGGCGGCGACAGGTCGCTGAAGCGCAGGCGTCCGCCGAGACGCAGGAAGTCGAGGTAGCCCTCGGTCGCGTGATGCAGCCGCGGGTCGTCCTTGAGCTCGCGCTGCGCCTGCAGCCGCTCGGCGATGTCCATCCGGCGCCGAAACCACGTCGGGTCGAACATCGTGAGGTTGTATGTGTAGATGGTCGCCTCGTAGCCGTTCGCGAGCGCATCGCATGCGAGGAACACCGCGATCGTGCCGCCGTGCGCCATCGCGCGCGTGCGGGCGATGACGCCATCGAGCGAGATGTCTTCCGACCAGTAGCGATAGACGGCGTGCAGGCAGGTCGGCCCGCACGTCGTCTCGGTCGGCTGCGGGAGCATGTCGACGTTCAGTCGCAGCGAAGCCGGCAGCATCGGCGGCGTCCTGTCGGCCGGTCAGCGCGATTGCGGCGCGGTGGAGAAGCCGCCGCCCGACGCGGCGGTGCCCGATCCGCCCGCGGCAACGCCGTAGGCGCCGGTGCCGGAGGTCGGCGCGCCCGGCGTGCTGATGCCCGACGTGCCCGGGGCCATCTCGCTCGATGCCGCCCGCGCGATCGGCGCGACGGACGAAGTACCGGCGATTTCCTCGATCTCGCCCGGTTCGGCGCTCGCGTCACTGTAGCCGAGCGTCGACGAGCGCCACGACCCGCGACGACCGCCGTCGGTCGCGCGGGCGCGCTTCGGATCGAGGTAGTAGTAGGCGCTTGCCCCGAGGGCGAGCGCACCGAGCGCGAACAATGCCGATTTCATTCTGACCTCCGCTTTGGCGTGTTGACCCGACCTCGGTGTTAGCAAAGCGCGTGCCGCTTGGCACAGCGGAGATCGGGACCGCGGCGCTCCCGCGCGGCTGCCCGCGGCGGGCAGTTCTTACCGGCATCTGAAATCTTTACGAGGCGTTTGCGAGCCGGCCGAAGAGCCCAGACGCAGCTGGCCCGCCTATAGCAGTGGCGGTGCGCTGCCCCCGCGACGCGGGCGCACGCAGGTATGGGTTTTGCAGCGACCCGTGACACAGGTGAACCCTGTGATTCGAAGGAGGTGAAATCATGCAAGTACGCGAAGCAATGACGACCGACGTACGAACGCTCGACCCGGACCAGACGCTGCAGGAAGCCGCCCGACTGATGGCCGAATGCGACGTCGGCTCGCTGCCGATCGACGAAGGCGGGCGCCTCGTCGGCATGGTGACCGACCGAGACATCACGATCCGCGCGGTCGCGCAAGGCAAGGCCCTGGACACGCACGTGCGCGACATCATGACGAAGGACGTGAAGTACTGCTTCGAGGATGAGGACATCGCGCACGTCGCGCGCAACATGGGCGACATCCAGGTGCACCGCCTCGTGGTCCTCGACCGCAACAAGCAGCTCGTCGGCATCGTCGCACTGGCCGACATCGCGAACACCGAGGGTGCCGACCCCGCGGGCGAAGCGGTCTGCGGCATTTCCGAGCCGACCGGTTCGCATACTCATTGACCGACGCGGTCGAGCGGCCGGAAGCGCCGCGCCGCGAGGCGGAGCCGCCGACAATTGCCGGCGGCGATGTGCGTGGTCGGCGCAATCGGCTCCACGCATCCAACAAGCGACCTGCACCAACGGCCGCTACAAAAAAACCGGGCTCTGGCCCGGTTTTTCGTTTCTTCGTCCCGGCAACGTGACGGCACGCTCCGGGACGGGTTCGAGAGAAGCGGCGGTCGTCGAGGCGCTACAGGTATCCGATCAATAGCAGCACGAGAACGATGACCAGCACGAGGCCCAGCAGGCCGCTCGGGCGGTAACCCCACGAGGAACTGTACGGCCACGAGGGGAGCGCGCCGATCAGCAGCAGCACCAGCAGGATGATGAGGATCGTCGATAGCGCCATGATGGTGGTCCTTGGGATGCGGCAGTGCCGCGGTACCGGGTTATCGGCAGCTTTCGTGCCCGGACCCGGGACGCCTGACGGGAGGATGGTGTGAAATATTTACCGCTTCCGCCCGCTTTTCATCGCGCTGCCGGCAGGCGCGGCCGCGTGCATCCCGCAAAACCCCAGCAATTCAGCGCGGCACGGCGTTTGCAGCGAGTCAATCGCTACGAAGGGCTGTTCCATTCAATCGCGCCTGGAGGTGTGCCATGTTGTATTACGCCGCAATATTCCTGGTGATCGCACTGGTCGCCGCGCTGTTCGGTTTTGGCGGGATTGCCAGCGGTGCCGTCGGTATCGCGAAGATCCTGTTCTACATTTTCATCGTCGTTGCGCTCGTGTCGCTGGTCCTCGGGCTGATACAGAGGTAGCGGTGGGAGGTCCCGTGATGGATTTCCCGCGGCTACTGGTTCCGATCGCGATCGGCGCCGCCCTCGCGGCCTGCTCTCCGGAGCCGACAGCGGGGACGACGCCGGAGCGCGCGCAAGGTCCCGCCGCCGACACGGCGGCGACGACCGATCCGACCGCGCAGCACCGGCCGCCGAGCAAGGTCGCGCGCGCCGTCGACGATGCCGCGCTGTCGACGAAGGTGAAATCGGCCCTCGTCGGCGACGCGAGCGTCAACGGCGGCGACATCTCGGTCAGGTCATCTGCCGGCGAAGTCACGCTGAGCGGCACCGTGCCGGCCGAGCAGATCACGAAGGCCGATGCAATCGCGCGACGCGTCGAAGGCGTCACCGAGGTGATCAACTCGCTGACGCCGGCCGAGCCGCTGAACAAACCGCCGTCATGATTCCGCGACGGCTCGCGTCCCGGTCGGTGCGGCACGCGGAGGATTGGCCACGACGGCCGGCGGCGCCCCCGGGATGGGAGCGGCGCCGGCTTTTCCGCGCCATGCGTCCGCGTGCAGCGCCGTCCCAGAATTCCCCCGCGCGATCGTGCGGGGCTGTCCGGAGTCGGACGGGTGCATGATGATTTCGCCGTCGACACCGAGCCGCGCGAACAGCGGAGAGGCGCCGCGCAAGCGGACGTCTGACCGCGGCCGCGCCGAGCTTGCGCGGGTCGTGCCAAGGTTCCCGCGCCTTTCGACGGGCCCGCTTTATTCCCATCATTTTTCCGTCCTCGCGTTGCCAGGGCTAGCGATGCTGCTCGCCGCGTGCGCGACCGGTGGCGTCGTTCATGTGCCGGCCACCGAGAACTCCGCGTCCGGGGGGCAGGTGCGTGTCGTCAACGAGCGCGGCGCGGTGTCTCCCCAAGCCGCGCGGCGGATCGAGCAGGAAGGGCCGACCGATCTGCTCGCGCATCATCTCCGCGAGGTCGAAGGGGTGATCGAGTCGCCGCTCGTGCTCGGCAACGACGCGCACCTGCTGATCGACGGACCGCAGACGTACAGCGCGATGTTCGAGGCCATCGAGCACGCGAAAAGCCGCGTCTTTGTCGAGACCTACATCATCGAAGCCGGCAAGGTCGGCGGTGACCTCGCCGAGCTTCTCGCGAAGAAGCGTGCGCGTGGCGTCGAGGTGCGGGTGCTCTACGACAGCGTCGGCTCGCGTCCGACGCCGGCCGAGTATTTCGATCGGCTGCGCGGGGCCGGCATCGCGGTATGCGAGTTCAACCCGATCAATCCACTGAAGCTCGCGGGCGACGCCGATCTCGGCATCAACAATCGCGACCACCGCAAGGTCCTCGTCGTCGACGGCCGCGTCGCCTTCACCGGCGGGATCAACATCAGCGGCGTCTATAGCGCCGGATCCTTCGGCAGCCGCCGCAAGGCGCCGACACGCGAGGAGGGCTGGCGCGACACTCACGTGATGATGCGCGGGCCGATCGTCGCTCAGTTCGAAGGGCTCTTTGCGAACTCCTGGAACGGGCAGGCGTGCGACGACGACGTGGCGCTGCCGGCTTCGGCGCGCCCCGGTCCGGCCGGCGACATGGCGATGCGCGTCGTCGTCGCCGACCCGGCGTCGCAGCGCAGCGAACTCTATGTCGCGCTGCTGTCCGCGGTCGAGCACGCGAAGGAGCGGATCTGGCTCACCTACGGCTACTTCGTCCCGGACCACCGCGTGCTGGATGCGTTGCAGGACGCCGCGAAGCGGGGCGTCGACGTGCGCCTCGTGCTGCCCGGCTTCAGCGATTTCTGGGCGCCGTTCCACGCCGGGCGCTCGCATTACACCGCGCTGCTACGCGCCGGCGTGCGTGTGTTCGAGCGGCGCGACGCGCTGCTGCATGCGAAGACCGCGGTCATAGACAGCGTCTGGTCGAGCGTCGGGTCGACGAACCTCGACTGGCGCAGCTTCGTGCATAACTACGAAGCCGATCTCCTGGTGCTCGACCGCGACTTCGCCGGCGAGATGGAGGCGCTCTTCAGCATGGACGAAAAAGCGTCGCACGAGGTGAAGATGGTCGAGTGGAAGAACCGCGGCCTGAAAGCGCGCGTGCTCGAATGGTTCGCGCGTCGCTGGGAATATCTGCTGTGAGCCGACGCGCGGGCCCGCGATGCCGCTGCTGAAACTTCTCCACTTCGCGGCGCTGCTCTGCTGGTGCGGAGCGCTGCTCTATCTGCCCGCGCTGGTCGCGGCCGCCGGCGACGAGAACTCGCAGTACCGAGTCGATCGCGCGTGGATGGCGCGCCAACTCTTCATCGTGTTCGCGACGCCGGCTGCGTTGGTCGCGATCGGCACCGGCACGGCGCTGTTCCTGCGCGATGGCATCGTCGCGCCGTGGCTGGTGCTCAAGCTGGTCGCGGTCGCCGGGATGACGATCTGCCACATCGGCTGCGGCGGGCTGATCCTGCGCATCGAACGCCACCTCGAACTCGACCAGCCGCCGGCGGGCATCTGGCTCAGCGTCACCACCGGAATCCTCTCGGCCGTCTTCATCGGGGCAACGCTATGGCTCGTGCTCGCGAAACCGGGGGTTTAGCTGGGAAACGGGCTCACTTCGTCGCGCGCACGCCGACCGCGTGCTCGTACACCAGCTGCCCGCCGATCAGCGCGGTCAGCGCGATCAGCACCGCGGTCAGCACCGACAGCAGCGGGCCGCCGGCGGAGAATTCGGTGACATGGTCGGCATAGCGCACCAGCCAGTTCAGCGTCGCGATCGACAGCATCATCACCGCGAGGATGCTGTGGCACCACGCGGTGATCTTCTGCCGGATGCGCGCGACCGTCAGCAGGTCGACGAGGCCCGCGATGCTCGCGACCCAGCCGCCGATCGAGCCGACGCCCGCGAGCCACAGCCCGGCGCGCGCCCAGAACGGGTCCGCCGTGACCCAGTACGCCGCATCGGTCGCGACGAGGCCGAGCAGCGCCGCGACCGGGAAGTGGATGATCATCGGGTGGATCGGGTGGCCGCCGATCGACGCACGGCTCGCGATTGGTTCGGAGACGGCTGGCTGCATCGAGAGTTCCTCCAGCACAGGTCGGGACGCGGGGCGCGCCCGTCGCGATCGTTCGTCTCGGTGTGGACCGCCCTCGTGGTCGCAGTTCCCGCGCTCGGCGCGTGTGCCGGGCCGCAGTCGATCCTCGACCCGGCGGGGCCGGCGGCGTGCGACGCGGCCGGCCTGTGGTGGGGGATGTTCGCCGTCGCCGTCGTCGTGCTGCTCGGCGTCACCGCGACGTGGATCGTCGGGATGGGGCGGCGGCCGCCGACGCTGGAGGACGCGCGCGAGAAGCGGGTCGTGCGCCGCTGGATCGTGCTCGGCGGCGTGCTGCTGCCGTCCTCGTGCATCGTCGTGCTGCTCGTGTTCGGCATCGCCGCGGGACGCCGGATGCTGCCGCTTCCGCGCGCGGGCGAGGCGCCGCTGCGCATCGACGTGACCGCGCGCCAGTGGCGCTGGGAAGTCCGTTACGGCGGCGGCGCGGCGCTGATCAACGAGCTGCGGCTGCCGGCCGGACGGCCGGTGGACGTGCATGTGCAGAGCCTCGACGTGATCCATTCGTTCTGGGTGCCGCGGCTCGGCGGCAAGATCGACGCGATTCCCGGCCGGACCAACGTCGTGCGCCTGCAGGCCGACGCGGCGGGCGAGTATCGCGGCCAGTGTGCGGAGTTCTGCGGCACGCGCCATGCGCTGATGGTGCTGCGCGTCACCGCGATGGAAGCGGGCGAGTTCGCCGGCTGGCTGGAGGCGGCTTCCCGATGACGCGCCCGCGTACGCCCGAGGCCGACCGCATCCACGCCGACTTCGACGAGGTGTGGGGGACGCCGCCGGGCTGGCGCGCGCTGACGGTCGTCAACCACACGACGATCGGCCTGCGTTTCATGCTGACCGGGATCGCGTTCTTCCTCGTCGGCGGCCTCTTCGCGATGCTCGTGCGCGCGCAGCTCGCGCTGCCCGGGCTCGACGTGCTGACGCCGGAGCTCTACAACCAGGCCTTCACGATGCATGGCACGGTGATGATGTTCCTGTTCGCGGTGCCGATCATGGAAGGGCTCGCGGTGTACCTGCTGCCGAAAATGCTCGGTGCGCGCGACCTCGTCTATCCGCGGCTGTCGGCGTTCGGCTACTGGTGCTATCTCTTCGGCGGGCTGATCCTGATGTCGAGCGTCGTGCTCGGCGTCGCGCCGGACACCGGTTGGTTCATGTACACGCCGCTGTCGTCGGTGCCGCATTCGCCCGGTCCGAACCCCGATTTCTGGCTGATCGGGATCACCTTCGCGGAGATCTCGGCGGTGTCGGCGGGCGTCGAGCTCGTCGTCGCGATTCTGCGCACGCGCGCGCCCGGGATGTCGCTCGACCGCATGCCGCTCTACGCGTGGTACATCCTCGTGATGGCGATGATGATCGTCGTCGGCTTTCCGCCGCTGATCCTCGGCAGCATCCTGCTCGAACTCGAGCGCGCCGCGGACTTCGCGTTCTTCGACGTCGCCCGCGGCGGCGATCCGGTGCTGTGGCAGCACCTCTTCTGGCTGTTCGGCCACCCCGAGGTCTACATCATCTTCCTGCCCGCGGCGGGAATCGTGTCGACGCTGCTGCCGGTGTTCGCGCAGCGGCCGCTCGTCGCCTACACGCCGGTCGTGCTCGCGGTGCTCGCGACCGGCTTCATCAGCTTCGCGCTGTGGGTGCACCACATGTTCACGGTCGGTATCCCGCAGCTCGCGCAGGCGTTCTTCTCCGCGGCGAGCATGCTCGTCGCGGTGCCGACCGGCGTGCAGGTGTTCGCGTGGCTCGCGACGCTGTGGCTCGGGCGGCCGCTGTGGAAAGTGCCGATGCTGTGGCTCGCGGGCTTCCTGTTCGTGTTCGTCGCCGGCGGCCTCACCGGCGTGATGCTCGCGCTGGTGCCGTTCAACTGGCAGGTGCACGACACGCAGTTCGTCGTCGCGCATCTGCATTACGTGCTCGTCGGCGGCATGTTCTTCCCGCTCGTCGCCGGCGTGTATTACTGGCTGCCCCATTTCTCCGGGCGGATGCCGTCGGCGCGGCTCGGCCGCTACGGGTTCTGGCTGGTGTTCGTCGGCTTCAACCTGACCTTCCTGGTGATGCACTGGACCGGGCTCCTCGGGATGCCGCGCCGCGTCTATACGTACGAGGAAGGGCTGGGCTGGGACCTGCCGAACCTCGTGTCGTCGATCGGAAGCTTCGTGATGGCGATCGGCGTCGCGACGGTGCTTATCGACATCGCGCTGCATTTCCGCTTCGGCCGCCGCGCGACCGCGAATCCGTGGCACGCCGACACGCTCGAATGGGCGACCTCGCTGCCGCCGGGTCCGTACAACTTCGCGAGCCTGCCGCAGATCGATTCGCGCCATCCGCTGTGGGAGCGCGACGGCCTCGCCGACGAGATCGCGCATGGCCGTCACGGCTTGCCCGGAATAGCGCACGGGCGGCGCGAGACCTGGGGCGTCGAGCCGCTCTCAGGGCGGGTGCGCGAGATCATCCACCTGCCCGGCAACACCTTGCTGCCGTTCGTCGTCGCGGTGCTGCTCGCCGTGGTCTGCATCGGCCTGCTCGCGAAGATTTACCTCCTCGCCGTGGCGTTCGCGCTCGCGGCGACGGCCGGCGTGCTGCGCTGGTCGTGGGAGAACGGCGCCCATCCTTGCGCGGCCCCCGATGCGACGACCCCGCCCGACCATCCGCCGCTGCATTCGCGGACCCGCGACGGCCCGGGCCTGTGGGGCATGAACCTGACGCTGCTCGCCAACGGCGCGCTCTACCTGTCGCTGCTGTTCAGCTGGTTCTACCTGTGGACGGTTGCGCCGGCGTGGCAGATCCCCGCGAGCGGGGCGGCGCGCGGGGGCGGGCTGCTGCTCGCGAGCACCGTGCTGCTGACCGTTGCGTCGTTCGCGCTGCGACAAATCGTGCTGCGCCTCGCCCGCGGGATAGGCGCTGGAGCCGTCGGAGGCTTTGTCGCCATCACGGCGCTCGGTCTGGCCTCGGCCGGACTGCTGGGCTACGCCTTGCTCGACCCGCGGCTTGCGCCGACGGCTACCGCGCACGACGCGCTGGTCGTGTTCATCCTCGGCTACAGCCTGTTCCACTGCGCGCTCGCCGCCCTCGCGACCGCGCTGCAGGTGGGGCGCCTGCGCGCGGGCTATGTCGGTGCGGGGATGCCATATGAACTGCTTGTCGTCGCGCGGCTCTGGTATTACGCCGCCGCGGTCGGCTGGAGCAGTTACGCGGCGCTGGTGCTGTTTCCGGCGGCGTGGGGTGCCGCATGAAGCCGTCGCCGTTCCATCCGCTGCAGATTCCGCTCGGCCTCGTCGTCTGGAGCGTCTGGTTCGTCGCGCTCTACGCCGGCCTCGCGGTCGCATGCGAGGTCGCGCGACCCGCGCCGGGCGAGGGCGCACCGCTGCTCAACGTCGGCTTCGGCGTCTTCACGCTCGCGACCGCGGGGCTGCTCGCGCTGTCCGCGTCCGCCTGCCTGCGGGCGCTGCGCCGCGAACCGGAGCGTCCGCCGCGCGATCGCTTCGTCGCGCGCGTCGGCGCGGCCGTCCATCTGATCGCGCTCGCGGCGACGCTGTTCATCGGCGTGCCGCTGCTGGGGCTGCCGCCGTGCGTTTGAGGGGTCGGACCATGTGCATGTTGCGCGATGTGAAGTCTCTCGGTGCGAAGCGGCTCATGCCGCGCCGACTTTTGGCGGCCGCGCTCTTGGCGGTCGCCGGCGCCGCGTCCGCGCACGAAGCCGGGGCTCTCGCCGATGCGAGTTTCGCGGCGCTGGCGCCGGCGCTGTTCGGCGCGCTCGTGCTCGCGTTCGGGTGGGCGTCGTACCTGCGCGGCCTGCGTCGCGTCTCCGCGCCGCGCGCGGCGCAGGCGGCCTTCCACGCGGCGATGCTGCTGACGCTCGCCGCGGTGTTCGGCCCGCTCGACCGCTGGGCGGAGACGAACAGCGGACTGCACATGGTGCAGCACATGCTGCTGATCGTCGTCGTCGCGCCGCTCGGCGCGCTCGCCGGTGCGCTGCCGCAGTTCCGCGCGGCGCTGTCTGACCGCTGGCGATGGGGGTGGAACGCGCTCGCCGCCTGCGGGCAGCGGCCGCTCGCGATGGCGGTCGTGCATGGCGTTGCGATCTGGCTGTGGCATGCGCCGGGGCCGTACCGGTTCGCGCTCGACAACGGGTGGTGGCACTGGCTGGAGCATGCGAGCTTCGTCGCGAGCGGCTGGCTGTTCTGGTGGGCGGTGCTGCACGCCGGACGCGAGCGCCTGCCGCAAGCGCTGCTCGCGTTGCTGCTGACGCTGATGCACACGGGACTTCTCGGCGCGCTGCTCAGCTTCGCGCGGGTGCCGCTCTACGGGGAAGCGGGGCTGCAGAACCAGCAGCTCGCGGGCCTCGTCATGTGGGTGCCGGGGGGCGGTTTTTATCTGGCAGCGGGGGTATGGGTCGTGTGGCGATTGCTGGCAGCGTCTCCTCGTCCGCGCGCAGCGTCTGCACCATCACCAGGGCGATAGCGGTCAGCGGCGTCGCGAAGATCACGCCGAGCGCGCCGAGCATCGCGCCGAGGAGCACCTGCGCGCTGATCGTCAGCGCGGGCGGCAGGCTCACGCTGTACTGGTCGATCAGCGGCGTCACGACGTAGTTCTCCGCGGATTGAACCGCTAGGTACAGCAGCAGCACCGAAAACACTTCGCTCGTCCCGCCGGTCATCCCGACGAGCAGCGCCGGGAGGAACGCGAGGACCGGGCCGAAGTACGGGACGAAGTCCAGCACGAACGCGATCAGGCCGAGTGCGAGCGCGAGCGGGATATCCATCAGCCACAGACCGAAGGTGACGAGCAGGCCGACGACGCTCATCCGCGCGAACGTGCCGATCAGCCACCAGCGCATCGTCGTGCCGATCGCGTTGAGCACCGCGCCCGTACGGGGCCGCTCTTCGGGCGGCAGCAGCAGCAGGAAGCCGCGACGATAGACGTGCGGCGTCGCCGCGCCGTACAGGCCGATGAAGATCGCGATCAGGAGGCCGGCGATCGCGCCGATCGTCATCGAGAACGCGCCGGTGACGCGCTCGACCCACTTGTTGTCCTCCGGGAGCAGCGCGCGCAGGTTGGTCTCCGAGAACACGATGCGGCCCCACTCGTAGCGGTATACCTCGTCGAGCATCTTTTCCCATGCCTGGTGCATCCGCGGACCGAGTGCGTCGAACTGCGTCGCGAGCTCGGAGCCGAGGAAGTAGCCGCCGAACCCGAGGATCGCCGCGACCGTCGCGACGACGACCGCATACGAGGTCTTTTCACCGAGACCGAGGTGACGCTGGACGCTGCCCGACAGGCCGGTCAGGAACGCGGCGAAGAGGCCGCCGGCGAAGATCACGAGCAGCACGTTCGCGAACGCCCAGACGAGGAGGCCGATCGCGATCAGCAGGAATACCGTCGCCATCGTGGCGAGGGAGCGCCGGTGGCGTTGCGCGTCGTCGTCGGACTTCCGTTTGCCGGCTTGAGAACGGGCGTCGCGCCCGCGGGCGGACCGCCGCGGGCGGGGCTGGGGAGCAGGGCGCGCGATCAAGCCCGATCTCGTCGCGTGAGGGAGGGATCGACCAGCGCGGCGGTGAAAGCCGCCGAACCGGCTGGGCGCCCGCCCGTGTCCGCCGGGCCGGCGACAGAACTCGTGCCCTGGTCGGCCGCACGCTCGATGCGGACGACGAGCAGCGGCCGGCGCTCTTTTGTTTCCGGCGAAGGCTGCGCGGCCTGCGGCACCGCGCCGCCGCGACCGAGGCCGATCACCCGGCCCTTGAATTCCCGCAGCGGCTCGGCGGGACGCACCGTGATCGAATGCGTGTCGGAGAGACTGTAGGGGTTCATGCGCATCACGCCGTCCGCGCTGATGATCCAGCCCGAGCCGAGGCCGCCGATGTCTCGGGGGGAGCCCGGGCCGAGTTCGCCATCGAGATCGCAGCCGCCGTCGTGCCGATCGATCCCGTCGGTCGGCTCGTCCGGCGCCGCGTTGTTCGGCGCTGCGTTATTCGGCGGCGGCGACGCGTCGTTGCCTGCAAGCAGCACGACTCCGCTGCCGGCGCCGCCGTCGGGACTGACAGGCGCAAACGGCGCGCAGTCGTGCAGCATCGGCGCCACGCGGACGACAGCCTCGGCCGACGGTGCGATCGGCAGCAGATGCGACGCGGGCAGTGCCGCGGAGCGGGACAACATGGCGACGGCGATGGCGCCCGCGAACGCGGCGGCTGCCGTCGCACCGGCGACGCTCGTAGCGGACAATGCGTTCATGACAACGTCTCCCATTCGACCCCGATCGGGTATCCGCGCTGCAAGCGCCGTGCCCAGGCTCTAGGGCGTCCACGGGAACGTGTCTTGCTCGCGGAATGCCGCGAGTCCGGCAGGGACGGGCCGCACTTATGCCGTGGGGACGCCTCGCGAGGCGCGCAGGCGGCATTCTTCGACGATCGACAGGAGGTGCAGCATGAACACACGGCGATTCCTGCTCGCGACGCTGGTGACAGGCGCGACGGCGCTGGTTCTTCCATTCCAACTGAATGCTGCGGAAGGTGGCGGTCCGAGCGAGGGGCAGCCCCAGGGCCAGGTGCATCGCGACGCCGGACGGTCCGGCGAGTACATCAACGATACGATCATCAACGCGCGCGTGACGACGGCGCTCGCGAACGTGAACGGGATCGAACCGGCCGACATCAAGGTCGAAACGCAGAACGGCATGGTCCACATCACCGGCTTCGTCGCGACGCAGTCGGCGAACGAGGAGGCGATGATCGCGGTCCGACAGATCGACGGCGTGCGCGACGTCAAGAACGACATGAAGGTCCGGCCGCCGCGGAAGTGACCGAGGTGGTCACGGAAATGGCGGGTACGGAGGTGACGGTCACCGAAGTGTTACGAAAGTGACGTCACGCACGTGCTACGGAAGTGACGAAGTGGCGGTCATGGAAGTGATGCTTGCGCAAGTGGAGTCACCGAAAATCGCTTACGCGGCAGTTCGGAATGCACGGCCGCCGAGGGACGGGCAGGGCTCCGCGTTTGTGCCGGGAGCCGCGCGTTGATGATGCAGGGTCGGCCGGCGCGCATTGAAAAACTTCCACCCTGAGGTAATTCCTCCCGATTTCACCGGTCGTTCACGCAACAGGAGTCGAAACTATGCTCAAGTGGGCAATCATCTTTTTCGTCATTTCCGTGATCGCCGGAATTTTCGGTTTTACAGGCGTCGCGTCCGGCGCGCGCGGCATCGCGAAGGTGCTGTTCTTCATCGCGCTCGCGATCTTCCTGATCGTCCTCGTGTTCGGCGTGATGCTCGGCGTGCTGGTGTTCTAGCGGCGATGTCCGACTTCCTGTTCTTCGTCGGACTCGCGCTGTTCATCGTCGTCTTCGGGCTGCTACCGGGCTTGCTGCTTGTCCCGTGAATGAGTTCCGCTGCTCGGTCGGGAGTGTCCGGCGCGGGCCGGCGTCAGCCGCCGGAGAAGGCCGACACGGCGGCGGCAAGCCGCGGGTGTCGGAGGTCGATGCGCTCAGTCTGCTCCTGTGCAGAGGTTTGTTGTCATCGACAGACTCGGTGCAGGCGGGCGTGCGTCAAAGGCGACAGCCGATGCGGTGGTGAGCGGCAGTCGCGGTGGGTCGGACATCGCTTCGGCGGCGCCGACCCACGCCTCGGCCGCCCGGCGCGAGCTCCGGGTCAATGCAGCTTCACACGCGGCTGCGAGCGATGGGTCAGCCACTGGCCGACGGTGATCAGCACCGTGCGCAGGCCTCCGAGCAGGACTGCGAGGTGGCGGTGGTACAGCGCCCAGTAGCTGAAGCGCGCGAGGTTGCCGCCAACCCGCAGGCGCTTGCCGCTCCCGGGGGTGTTCAGGCTGCCGACGGCCTCATCCTGGCCGAGCGGAATCAGCGCGCCGCGCTCCTTGTAGCTGAATTCGATCGGCGGCTTGCCGGCCAGGCGGCGGCGCAGCGAGCGGGCGAGGAGCTTCGCTTCCTGCTGCGCGACCTGGGCTTTCGGCGGGACGGGTTTGCCGCCTTCGGGCGTGAAGCTCGCGCAGTCGCCGATCGCGAAGATGTCGGCGTCGCGCGTCGTCTGCAGCGTGGGGCGCACGACGAGCTGGCGCTGCCGGTTGGTCTCGAGCCCGCCGAGGCCGTTCAGCACTTCCGGCCCCTGCACCCCGGCGGCCCACACCGTCACGTCCGCGCCGATCACGTCGCCGTTGCGCAGGATGACGCGGCCGCGTTCGACTTTCGCGACGCTGTGATTGACACGCAGGTCCACGCCGCGGCCGACGAGGTCGTCGTGGACGCGCTCCGCGAGCTCCTGCGGCAGTCCGCCGAGCAGCCGCTTGCCGGCTTCGACGACGCAGATCCGCACCGGCCGCTTCATTTGCTGCAGCTGCGAGCCGTAGGACGCGATCTCCTCGACGGCCTCGGTCAGTTCGGCAGCGAGTTCGACGCCGGTTGCGCCGCCGCCGACGATGACGATGTTCACCGGCGCCCCGGTCGTCAGCTCGGCGCGGGTGCACAGCGACAGCAGGCGGCGGTGGAAATGCTCGGCTTCCGCGGGGCTGTTCAGCGAGATCGCATGTTCGCGCACGCCCGGCGTGCCGAAGTCGTTGTCGGTGCCGCCGATCGCGATGACCAGCGTGTCGTACGACAGCGGTCGCCGCGGCGCGATTTCGAGGCCGTCGTCATCGACGAGCGGCGCGAGCCAGATCTGCTTCGCGCGCCGGTCGACATCCTGCAGCCGGCCCAGATGAAAGCGGAAATGGTGCTGCCGCGCCTGTTGCAGGAAGTCGAGCTCGTTGTCGCGCGGCGCGAGCGTGCCGGCGGCGACTTCGTGCAGCAGCGGCTTCCAAAGGTGGGTCGCGACGACGTCGACGAGCACGATCTCGGCTTCGCGGCGGCGCCCGGCGGTGTTGCCGAGGCGCGCGGCCAGCTCGAGCCCGCCGGCGCCGCCGCCGACGATCAGGATGCGGGGCAGCGTCTCGCTCGCGGTCGCGCCGGCGGGTGCGAGGTCTGACGTCGCCTTGCCGTCGCGCTCCTCGTCCTCCGGCAGGTTGTGGTCGCCGGGGGTGCCGAGAAAGTGCATCAGCGGCGCCGACGGCTGGCGCGGCTCGCGGAGCAGGGGGATCGTGCCGCAGTTCATGAATTCCGTTTGCATCGAAAATGCTCCCTTTCGCAAGTCCTGGCGGGGCCGCGCGCGAGCCCGCGGCTTCGGTGTTCCCGTGCCGGGCTCGCGCGGCCCGGCAGCGCCGCAGGCGGCCGTTAACGTCTGAACCGGTTCCGCGCTTACCCGTTCCCGACCGGGAACAGGCTGTCCCAGCTTTCCTTCACCGACGCGATGACCACTTTCGCCGCGTCGGGGTCGCCGTGAAGCATCGCCGACAGGTACGCGCGCGCCTGCTTCGTGGTGATGTGCGGCGGCAGCGGCGGCACGTTCGGGTCGGTGACCATTTCCAGCACCGTCGGCCGGTCGGCGGCGAGCGCAGCGTCCCACGCGCGCCCGACTTCGGCCGGATCGGCGACGCGGATTCCCCCCAGGCCGAGCATCCGGGCGTACTCGGCGTACGGGAAGTCCGGAACGTCCTGCGCGGTCGAGAACTTCGGGTCGCCTTCCATCGCGCGCTGCTCCCAGGTCACCTGGTTCAGGTCGCCGTTGTTCAGCACCATGACTACGAGCCGCGGGTCGCGCCAGCGCTGCCATTCGCGCGCGACCGTGATCAGCGAGTTGATGCCGATCATCTGCATCGCACCGTCGCCGAGCAGCGCTATCACCGGGCGGCCCGGGTGTGCGAACTTCGCCGCGACCGCGTAAGGCATCGCCGGACCCATCGTCGCGAGCCCGCCAGACAGCGACGCCATCATCCCGCGGCGGATCTTCAGGTCGCGCGCATACCAGTTCGCCGCCGAGCCCGAGTCGCAGGTCAGGATGCAATCGGCCGGCAGCCGCGGCGACAGCTCCCAGAACACCTGCTGCGGGTTGATCGGATCGGCGCGGTTCATCGCGCGGCTCTCGAGCACGCGCCACCAGCGATCGACGCCGCTCTCGATGACCTCGCGCCAGCCGCGCTGCTCCTTGCGCACCAGCAGCGGGATCAGCGCCGCGAGCGTCGCCTTGCTGTCGCCGATCAGCCCGAGCTCGACCGGGTAGCGCAGGCCGAGCATGCGGCCGTCGATGTCGATCTGCACCGCGTGCGCCTGGCCTTCGCGCGGCAGGAATTCGGAGTACGGGAAGCCCGAGCCGACGATCAGCAGCGTGTCGCAGCGCTCCATCAGGTCCCAGCTCGGCTTCGTGCCGAGCAGCCCGATCGAGCCGGTCACGAAGGGCAGATCGTCGGGCACCGCCGCCTTGCCGAGCAGCGCCTTCGCGATGCCGGCGCCGAGCAGCTCGGCCACTTCGATAACCTCGTCGGTCGCCTTCAGCGCGCCGGCGCCGACCAGCATCGCGATGCGCTCGCCGCGGTTCAGGATCTGCGCCGCGCGGCCGAGCTCGTCGGGCGGCGGCACGCTGCGCAGCGACGGGTAGCCGATGCTGGTATGTACGGTGCCGTGCTGGCGCGGCGGTTCGGCGGCCGGCATGTCCTGGATGTCGTTCGGGAAGATGATGCAGGTGACGGTGCGACGGTCGCGCGCGATGCGCATCGCGCGGTCGACGAGGTGTCGCACCTGCTCGGGCGTCGTCGCCATATGGACGTACTCGTGCGCGACGTCCTTGAACAGCGACAGCAGATCGACTTCCTGCTGGTAATCGCCGCCGAGCGCCGTGCGCGCCTGCTGACCGACGATCGCGACGACCGGCTGGTGGTCGAGCTTCGCGTCGTACAGCCCGTTGAGCAGATGGATCGCACCGGGACCGGAGGTCGCGAGACAGACGCCGACTTCGCCGGTGAACTTCGCGTGCGCGCAGGCCATGAAGGCCGCGAGCTCCTCGTGCCGCGCCTGGACGAAGTCAATGCGCCCATTCAGGCGCCCGAACGCGCCCATGGTCCCGTTGATGCCGTCGCCCGGAAAGCCGTAGATGCGCTGTACGCCCCAGCTGGCGAGTCGGTCGAGCAGGAAGTCTCCGACAGTCATCGTCACCGTTGTTACCCCCATCGTCGCAGTGCATTGCGGTGACGGGGCAAACACCATTCCTGCCTCCGGCGCGGGAAAATTTTTCAAAGTGCCACGCAGTGTGACGGAAATGCGACAAGTGTGGCGTAAGTCCTGCCGAGGTCGAGCCTGCAACCGGGCACCGCCCCCGATCGGGCTCAAACCCTTGCGGTGCCTGATGGTTGTGATCTTTTGGAGGGAATCGTCATCCTCGCGCTGCACGTTGGGGAGCGACGCGGCTCGATTCCTGCTTTCATTCCACTGTGAAAAAGTCGCGAATCGTGGCGGATCGCCGAAAGGCGCCCGGCGGAGAGCGGGAGGCGCCCAGCCGCCCACGCGTCGACACTGCGGCCCGGATGCTCCGGGCGAGAGCCTCGAGGACTGTCATGCCCTGTTCTGTTTACTGTCTCGTCAGCCATGCCGAGGAAGTGCAGCCCGCGATGGAGAGGCTCGCGTCGGCGGGTGTGCCGAACGAGGAAGTGACCGTGATCTTCCGCGCCGGCGAATCGTGGCTTGCGCGCGACGCCCCCGAAGTCTCCTTCCTCGCATCCGCGTCCGTCTGGTCCGGCCCATTCACGTCGCTGTCACTATGGTGGGCGCTTGCGTCCGTCGGATTCGGCGCGCCGACAGCGGCGGCGCAGCAAAAAAAACGACGCCAGAGCGTCGTCGTCCCTTCCGCGGTCTTCGAAGCCCGACGCCTGCGGCGGCCGGCGAGCTGATCGTCCGAGCCGACACCCGAGATTCGAATCCTCCTCAAAGTGCCGCGGCTCGACGTCGCGGGCGTCGGCCTACGCCTCCGGGAACCTGGTCCGCGTTGTCGGGCGCTACAACCCGACCGCAAGACGTACCAAACGCCGGGATAGCGGAAGCGCCTGCCCGATCACAGCGGAGCCAGTGCTCTCGGCTCCGGTGTGATCGGGCTTTTGTGCACCGGACCGCCGAGTCCGCGATTTTCCGCGGAGCCGCGGTCCGGGGGGACCTTACGCCGCCCGGTTCGAATGGGCACGATCCGCGCCTTCCGCTACCGCGCCGCGCATTTCCTCGCCGGCTTGCCGCGTCGCCTCGCCGACGCGTTCCGCCTCACGACGGGCTGCTTCGGTCTGGCGGTCGATGACCTCGCGGCTGCGCTCGAAGCCCTGGCGGACCGTCGCGCGGAACTGCTCGCCGCCTTCGCGCAGGGTTTCGCGCGTGACGTCGGTTAGGGACTCGGTCGCCATCGCCATTTCGTCGGCCTGCTGGCGCACCAGCTCCTTGAGCTCGTTGAGGCTCTCGGACCCTTGCGCCTGCAGCTCCTCGAGGCCCTGGCGCCAGGTTTCGGTGATGTCCATCGCCTGCTGCTCCCAAAGGCGTCCAAGGTGTTGCTGGATCTCGCCGTTGGTCCGACCCGCGTGATCGGCCGACTGCAGCATCGTTTCCGTCGCGGTCGAGAAGATCCGCATCGTGCGGTCGTCGGCAATTTCGAACATGCGCGAGTAATCCGGCAGGCCCCAGGCCGAGTACGCCCGCGCCTGCGCTCGCATCACGACGCGGGCGGTGGCCGCCTGCATGTCATACAGCTGGCCGAGATTGCGTAACGCCGTTGCCGTCAGGTTGATGCCCAGCGTCTGCCGGCCCTGGTTCGGACCGGATTGGCGCTGGTTGCCCTGATTTGCTTGAGCACCCTGATTGCTCTGTGTCCGTGGTGCAGCTTGGCGCCCTTGCTCGGGACGTTCCTGGACTTCGCCCTGGGTCCGGTTGCGAACTTCGTCCGCTGCCCGTTCCGTCCCGCGCGTGTCGTGTTCGGTCGTGCGTTCCACGGGTTGTCGTCCTTGTGCCATCGTTCTACTCCTGTCGAGATTTGAAAAAGCAAAAAAGACTGCTTCCCGGCCGATCCGGGTTTCGTCGCAAGTCTCTTGTTGCGCCCTCGGAAAGCCCTCGTGGGGCACTGTTGCATAGCAACATCGGGGCCAGCGGAGCGGCGGGACGGATGTGTCTGGCCGCATCCCGCGAGGGCCGCGGGATCGAGAGAAGGGGGGGACGCTTGAATCTTCCGGTCCGCGCAGGGCGGTGGGGAAAGATTTGCACGCTGCCGAAAAAAGTACGCGTTCTCCCGATTCCGCCTCGCGCGGCCCCTTTTCGGACGGGGAGCGCAGCCCTGGATTGGCCGGGCGGCGGATCGTGTGTGGATCGACGTGTACCCCCGGGAAAGGCCGGCACTGGAGCTTCCGGAAACCGTGAACGTTGGACGTGGCGGCGCTCGGTCCACTCACTCTACGGGTCAGCCCTGCGTTGGCGGGGCGGCCGTCGGGCGGCGCGTGCCGCAGGCGAAGGCCGGCGCGCAGCCTGGCTCCACAGCCGGTTCGGCAACGCATGAGCCGTCACGAATACGGCCGGCAGGCGAGGGCAGCGATCGACGAGGCGCGGGCAAAAGCGGCATCGGCGGTCGGTGCGCACGCGACCGAGGTGGGCGCCCACGCGGTGGTCGGTTCAGTCCTGCTTCTTGCTGATCGCCCGCGCGAGGTCTTCCTTGCTCATCGTCGAGCGGCCGCGGATGCCGAGTTGCTTCGCGCGCTCGTAGAGTTCCTGGCGGGTGTGGCCGAGGACGTCGACGCCGCCGAAGGTTTCGCCCTTGCCGCGGCGCTTGTCGGCGGTCGATTGCAGCGCGCGGGGGTCGGACGGGCCCGGGTGGGCTTTCGCTTCCCAGTGGTCGCCGACCTTTTCGAAGCTGTGCTTGAGCGCGGCGATCGCCGTGCGACTCGCGCGCTCGCCGGGGCCGTATTCCTTTTCGGCGCTTTCGAGCACTTTCGCGTAGGTGCGCTGCGCCTTCGTCGGCGAGCGCTTCAGGGTTCCGGGCAGATTGTCTTGCTGGCGTCTGGGCATGGTGGTGGCGGCCTCAGATTTCCGCAGGTTGTTCGGCGGCGCGGCGTTGCGCGGCGGGGTGCGCAATCACGTCGTGCACGGCGCGCTGATGCGGCGTCGGGTGCGGTCCGGCGGCGATGATCGCCTTCACCGGCAGGTGGTCGGAGGCGATGCGCGAGTCGGCGCTGCGGTGCGTTTCGAACGCGAGCAGGTTGTGGCGCGGCCGGACCCAGACGCGGTCGAGCGCGAACAGCGGCAGCCGCGCCGGGAACGAGCGCTCGGCCGGAGCGTGTCCGAAGATGCCGTGCAGCCATCGCAGCGGCCGGCCGAGCGGCAGCCATTCGTTGATGTCGCCGAGGACGACGACCGTCTGCTCGACTGGGAGATCCCGCAGCAGCGTGAGCATCTTCTGCACCTGGTAGCGGCGTTCGGCGGGCATCAGGCCGAGGTGCATCACGATCACGCGCACGATCTCGTCTTCGACGTCGAGCGCGACGTCGAGCGCCCCGCGGGGTTCACGGCTGCGATAGCTGAGGTCGTGCTGCTGCACCGACAGAATGGGCCGGCGGGTGAGCAGCGCGTTGCCGTAGTGCCCTTCGTGCCGGATGATCGTGTGGCCCGCGATCGGGGTCATTCCGGTCACCGCGGCGATGAAGTCGAGCTGCATCGAGTCGTGTCCGCCTTCGGGCCGGTTGTCGACTTCCTGCAGTCCGACAGTGTCGCAGTTCAGTTCGGCGATCACGCGCGCGACCCGTGAGGCGTCCATCAGTCCGTCGCTGCCCACGCAGCGATGGATGTTGTACGACGCGATTCGCAGGCAATCGGCGCCGAGCACCTGGTCGAGGTTGCGCCAGCTAGCGAGCCCGGTGGTCTGTGTGGCCATGGGGGACGTGTTGCTTTTGCTGTTTCACGAGCCAGCGCCGCACCGCGAGCGTCAGCAGCGTCACCGACAGCACCGCCGCGGCGAGCAGCTTGTAGTCGATCCGCTCGGGGTCGTGCAGCGCCGCTTCGAGCTGGTCGCCGAAGATCGTCGTCGCGAGCGTGCCGGGCAGCATGCCGAGGAAGGTGCCGAACATGAAGTGCCACAGCCGGATGCCGATTGCCGCGGCGACCAAGCCTTCGATCGCGAACGGCGCGAGCGGCACGAGCCGCAGCGCGGTGACCGCGATCAGCCCGCGGCGCCGTAAGGTGTCGATCACGCGGTGCAGGCTGTGGCCGGCGAGGCTGTGCACCCGGTGGCGCGGCAGCCGCAAGCCGGCGACGTAGGACAGGAAGGCTGCCAGCAGGATGCCCGAGATCCCGTACGCGAAGCCGAGATACGGGCCGAACGCGACGACGGCGGCGAGCGTGATCAGCGGGCGCGGGAACATCACGATGCACGCGGGCGTGTAGGCGAGCAGGATCACGAGCGGCGCCCACCAGCGGTTCGCAAACTCGCGCGCCCACGCGGTGACGACCTCGCCGTCGACCCATTCGGCGAGCGGCGTGTAGCGCCACAGCGCGGTCAGCGCGCCGACGACCAGGAAGAAGAGGCCGATCTTCGCCGCGACCCGGCGCACGAGGGCCATCCGGCCGGCTTTCCGCTCGCGGTAGTCGGTTTCCTCGTGCTCGAGTTCCGGACTGAAGTCCTCGATCAGCTGGTCGACGAGCACCGGCCCGCTCGGGTCGCCGACGCTCGCGAGCTCGATGACGGCCTGCGGCCAGTCGGGCAGCTGCTCGATCCGCTTCAGCGTGCGGCACTTGCCGGCGAGCTCGTCGATCGCGCCGTGCAGCGTGCCGTTGCGCTGCACCGCCGCTTCGACCTCCTGCGGCTCGGCGTCGAGGTGCTCGGCGAGCAGGCGATTGCGGAAGTGCCGCATCGCCGCCGCCACGCGCCGATTGCCGCCCGCCTCGATCGCCGCGTCGCACTCGCTGTCGAAGCCCATCGAGCGGTTGCACAGGTTCGCCGAACCGATGCGCAGGATTTCGTCGTCGACAATCATCAGCTTCGAATGCAGGTCGATGCAGATGTTCTCCGCGAGGCCGTCGATGTGCGGGTAGTAGATGTGGAAACGGCCGTAGCGATCGGCCTCGCGCAGGCGCTGGATCAGGCGCGTACGCAGCACGTGCATCGTGTGCTCTTCGAGCCAGCCGTGGCTGAACAGCCGGACGACGACGACGATCTCCGGGCCGTCCGGTTCGGCGAGCCGCTGCGCGAGCGCCTCGCCGATGCCGTACGCGGTGAAATACTGGTTTTCGGCGTAGATGCGGTGTTTTGCCGCCCGGATCATGTCGAGGTACAGCGCCTCGACTTCGTGAATACCGGGGCGGGTCGTCGACTCCGGCAGGGTGCGCGCGAACGCGACGTCCACGTCGGTGAGGTCGCAGTGCAGATGCGGCGGCCACGGATCGCCGGCGAGCGCGGGGATCGGTGGCAACTTGCGGCCGGTCGCCGCCTCCCACCGGGCGCGTGCGATGCCGGACAGCGCCTGCGCGGCTTCGCCGTCGACGGCCATCATCAGGTCGTGGAACGGCGGGTAGGGGGTCTCGCCGCACATCCGCCGCTCGTCGTCGGGCCGATGCGCGCAGGTGTCCCAGCGCCGCTCGGTGAGATCGAAGCCGCCGATAAAGGCCATCGCATCGTCGATGACGACGATCTTCTGGTGGTGCGATCCGCTGACCGGGTGCGTGTTGTCGTATGCGATGTGCACCCGGTGATGCGGCTTCCAGCCGAAGCCGAGGCTGTGCGGCAGCTCGCGGTCGGCGCCGAACACCAGCGGATAGTCCCAGTCCAGGATATGGATCTCGAGGCCGCGGCGGCGCTTTACGAGCCAGTTCAGGAAATCGCCGAGACGATTCGGCGTCCCGTTCGCCGGGCCCTCGTCGAAACGCAGCCGCGCGTTGCTGTTGTAGTCCCAGGCCAGCACGACGATCGAACGCGTCGCGCGCTGGGCCGCATCCATGAACGCGCGGAAATACGCTTCGCCGTCGACGAGGAGCGCGACCCGGCCCGCGTTCGCGACGGTGCAGCAGTTGCGCCCCGGCTCGAAGAGGCTGGGACGGCCGACCCATTCCTCGGTGTGGCCCTCGTCGAGGTCGATCGTTACGGTCGGTTGCAGCGACGAACCCATCAGACTCCCCGGCCGCGGTCCCCGATCTGCTGGATCAGGCTCAGCAGCTCGTCGGCGTGTTCTTCCTCGACCGCGAGCACGCTCTCGAACAGCCGCCGCGTCGTCGGGTCCGACGTGCCGATGTACTGGATCGACTCGCGATAGCTCTCGATCGCGATCCGTTCGGCAACGAGGTCTTCCTTGATCATCTCGATCAGCGATTCGCCGGGGATGTACTCGGCGTGGCTGCGCGTCGTCAGCGTGTCGGGCGAAAAATCCGGCTCGCCGCCGAGTTGCGAGATGCGCTCGGCGAAGAGATCCGCGTGTTCCTCCTCCTCATGCGCGTGCTCGAGGAATTCGTCGGCGATGCCGGCGGATGCAAGGCCCTTGGCGGTGAAGTAGTGGCGCTTGTAGCGCAGCGTGCAGACGATCTCGGTCGCGAGCGCTTCATTGAGCAGGCGCAGGATCGTCTCGCGGTCGGCCGAATAGTTCTCCGTCAGCGCGCCTTCCTCGATGTGGCGCCGCGCCCGTTCGCGCAGCGTGCGGACGTCGGACAGACCCGGCGTGACGGGAGGTTGTGGCGGCTGTGGCTGGATGGTCATGAGCGGCTCCTTGCCGACGATAGGGTTCCCGGACAACAGCAAGCGCTGTGCCGCTCGCGACCGCACCGGGGCTTCCCTTGCGGCATCCGATACGGCTGCAGTTTTGACATTTGCGTGTAAGTTCTTCCGCCGGAGGCCGCGAGCGCCGCGGCTTCCGGTGGAGGTCTGCGGCGCTGCCCGGAGGAACGCCATTACGGGCTCCCGATGAGCCGGTCCGCGCATCTCGAGGGTTCCGCGCCGTCGAACGCCGTGCGACCGGGCGCGGGATGCCGGACCGCAGCAGCCGTGGCGCCCCGAACGCTCATCGGCCTTGTCGGCGCGGTTTCGTCCGCCGACGCCCTCTTAGGGCGAGGGATAAAAAAGCGCCGGCGGGGGGCCGGCGCAAAGGGGGAGATACACGGAGACAAGAATGCAAGGGCGACCGAACGGCGGGAGGACGGCCGGGCTCGTACCGCGTCCGCAGAGCAGATGCGGCATGCCTCGGTGCCGGGCCATCCTCTTCCTTTCGGAGCCCTCGCCGACCTACGTGCGAACGGCGTGCCTGCCTCGTGCCGCGGAGCGCGACGCGCGCGGGAAGCGGCGGGGGATAAGGGCGGAGGTGGCGGCAAGAGGGCGGGGCCGGAGAGCGTCGGAAGGGGGGATGGTGGCGGACGGCCGGAAGGACGCGGAAGGCGGAAGGCGGAAGGCGGAAGGCGGAAGGCGGAAGGCGGAAGGCGGAAGGCGGAAGGCGGAAGGCGACGTAAAGGGACGTAAGGAACGGTAAGGCCGGACGGGGACGGACGGGGACGGACGGGGGACGGACGGGGGACGGGGACTGAGGCGGGAGGAGGCGGGCGGCGGAGGACGGGAGACGACCTGATGGACGGCCGGACCGACACGGCCGGAAGCCATCGGACGATTCATTTGCTACAACACGGATAGTTCCATCTGTTCCCGACACTATCCCATCCGGGCACGCGGCTTGCCCCGTCGCGTCGCTGCCGGGCCGGTTTCGTGCGCGTTGCGCGGGCCGGGAGCGCGGTGAAGGAGCCTTCGAATGACATTGCCGCTGTCCGTCGCCGTGGTTACCGAAACCTATCCGCCGGAGCTGAACGGCGTGTCGCTGACCGTCGAACGCGCCGTGCGCTTCCTGCGCGAGCGCGGGCACCGTGTGTCGCTGGTGCGGCCGCGGCAGGCGGACGACGTGGGCGACGGCACGGACGCTATCGACCGGCGCGACCTGCTGCTGACACGCGGCCTGCCGCTGCCGCGCTATCCCGGGCTTCAGTTCGGGCTGCCGGCGCCGCTGCGGCTCGTGCGGCAGTGGCGGCGTGTTCGGCCGGACGTCGTGCATATCGTCACCGAAGGCCCGCTCGGATGGTCGGCGCTCGTCGCGGCGCGCCATCTCGGCCTGCCGGTCACGAGCGACTA
Organism: Aromatoleum sp.; assembly: GCF_032027225.1. Taxonomy (GTDB): domain Bacteria; phylum Pseudomonadota; class Gammaproteobacteria; order Burkholderiales; family Rhodocyclaceae; genus Aromatoleum. The sequence goes on from NZ_JAVSMM010000010.1 coordinate 54,785, forward strand.
CCGCACGCATTTCCAGAAGTACAGCGGCTTCTACCGGCTCGGGCTGTTCGCGGACGTCATCAACGGCGCGCTGCGGCGTTTTCACAATCGCACCGACACGACCTTCGTCGCGACCCCCGCGCTCGCAGCCGAGATGAGCGCGCTCGGCTACCGGAATCTCGCCTGCGTTGGTCGGGGCGTCGATGCGGAGCTGTTCTCCCCGGCCCGGCGCAGCCAGGCGCTGCGTGCGAGCTGGGGCGTCGGCGAGAGCGACCTCGCTGTGCTCTACGTCGGCCGGCTCGCACCCGAGAAGAGCCCGGCCGTCGTACTCGACGCGTTCCGCGCGCTACGCGAAGACTTTCCGACGGCCAAGCTCGTCTGGGTCGGCGACGGCCCGCTGCGCAGCGCGCTCGCTCGCGACGCGGACGGGCAGGTGTTCACCGGCGTGCAGCGCGGCGAAGCGCTTGCCGCGCATTACGCGTCGGCGGATCTTTTCCTGTTCCCGAGCTTGAGCGACACCTTCGGCAACGTCGTCGTCGAAGCGATGGCGAGCGGGCTGCCGATCGTCGCGTTCGACGCCGGTGCGGCGCGCCAGCATCTCATCGACGGCGTCAGCGCGAGCGTCGTGAGGCCGCCGGAACCTCGCACCTTCATCGACGCCGCGCACGCGCTCGCCGGCAACGAAGCGCTGCGGCGATCGTTCGGGCACGCTGCGCGGGAAGAAGCCGAACGGCTCGCGTGGCCGGTGATCCTCGCGCAGTTCGAAGCGCGGCTTGCGCTGCACGTCCACCATCCGCTCGCGACCGCCGATGTCGCCACGGCGGCCTGACTGCGTCGAGCGGCTGCTCGCGTACGACCGCGCGTGCGTCGTCACGCTCAACCGCGCGCTCGCGCATCGGCCCTGCCTGCTGCTCGCGCGTGCGATCAGCCGGCTCGGCGACGGCGAACTGTGGGTGGGGCTGATCCTCGTGCTCGCGCTGCTGCATGACGGCGCCGGCGCGCGCTGCGCGCTGCATCTCGCGGCCGCGGCGGGCGGCGGCCTGCTCGTCTATCTCGCGGCGAAGCGGCGGGCTGGCCGGCACCGGCCGTACGTGCACCTGAAGGAATTGCAGCTGTGCGCGCGGCCGCTCGACGAATTCAGTTTTCCGTCGGGCCACACGCAGCACGCGGTGGCGTTCGCGATCATCGTCTCGGCGTATTTCCCGGCGCTCGCGCTGCTGCTCGTGCCGTTCGCGGTGCTGACCGGTGTCGTGCGCGTCGTGCTCGGGCTTCACTATCCGAGCGATGTGCTCGCCGGCGTCGTGATCGGAAGCGGCGTCGCCGGCCTGTCGCTCATCGCGCTGCCGGTGCCCTGAACGACCTCGGCGTTGCATCGCGCCGATGATGCGAGCGGCCGGAGCGTCCCGCTATTAATCCGCCAAATTGATACAACCGTTCGCCCTGAGCTTGTCGAAGGGCGTTGGCGGCCTTCGACAAACCTCGTCCCGAACGGTATTTGGCTGCCGCGTCGATAGCGCCGCGGTCTGCAGCGACGCGGGTGGCGGGGAGGGCGGCGAAGTCGCGCGCGTGCCCGTGGGTCGCGCGAGGATCGCGGGCGGCCGCAGCGCCGTCGCGAATGCGAGCTTCGTCATCGCCTTGCGCTCGCGCAGCAGCAGTTCGAGCAGGTGCAGCGCCTGGCGGACGACGTCCGGGTACAGCGCGTCGTCCGGGTGGAGCGCGATCCGGACGAGCGGCGGATCGTACGGGACAGGGCGCAGGCCATGCCATGCCAGCGACAGCGCGCGGCGCAGACGGCTGCGCGTGCTCCACGCAATCGCCGGCGCCGGAATGCCCTGCCACGGATGCAGCAGGTGGAAGTGGGTCGAGGTCGTCGTGTAGAGGAAGGGCGAGTTCGACAGCGCGTGCCATGCGCCGCGCCCGAGCAGCCACGCCGGGGCGACGAAGCCGTCGACCGGCCAGGCCTGGCGTTCGAACCACCGGCGTCCGCCGTACAGCCGCCGCCGCGCGATCGGCGCGGGCAGCGCGGAAAACTCGCCTTCGCTCGCGGTCAGGATGCGGCGGCGGCACCAGTCGGCGAGCGTCGTTGCCCGCGGGCCTTCATCGACGTGGAAGAAGCCGTGTAGCGCCAACTCGTCCCCGGCGGCAATGCGGGCGGCGAGCGCGTCGCGGTACCACGTCGGCACGCCGGGGTTGCGGCGGTGATGGTTCGGCACGACGAGCAGCGTCACCGGCACCGGCGCGACGCGCGCGACGGCTTCGAGCAGGCGTTCGCAGCGCGGCCACGTCTCCGGCGCGACGTCGTGCATCGCGACGCACACGGCCGGCGGCGGGAAAGCGGCGGGCTTCAACTTCGGAATTGCGCGGACGAGGCCGGCATCGCGACCGCCGGTCCGCTCGGACGCGTCGGCATCGCGCCGCCGCGCAGCGCCGCATAGCGCGCGACGATCTCGGGCAGCACCCGTTCCCAGTCGTACTGCCGCGCGCGGCGTCGTGCCGCGGCGCGGACCGGTCCGGGGTTACGGGCGAAGAGTTCGGTCACGGCGGCGGCGAGCGCGGCGCCGAAGCCCCGGCCGGGTTCGGCGGCCACCGCCGCACCGACCTCCTCATCGACGAGCTCCGCGAGCCCGCCCGCCTGCGCGGCGATGACCGGCACGCCGCAGGCCATCGCTTCGAGCGCGGCCAACCCGAACGTCTCCTGGTCGCCGGCGTGAACGAAGCAGTCGCAGCTTGCGATCAGGCTCGCAAGCCGCTCGGCGTCCGAGATGAACGGCACGACGCGCACGTCACTGCGGCGGGGCAGCGCCTTGCCGGCGCCGACGAGGACCAGCAGGTGGCCGGGGCCGAGACGGTCCATCGCGTCGTAAAGGTCGGGCAGGTTCTTCTCCGGCGCGAAACGGCCGACGAACACCAGCAGCCGGTCTTCGCGCTTCGCGCCGAGTCTCAGGCGCCACGTCGGGCTGCGGCGCTCGGGATGGAAAGTCCGCGTGTCGACGCCGAGCGCCTGCCGCGCGACGCGCGCAACGCCGAGTCCGCGCAGGCGGTCCGCCATGCACTGGCTGGGCGCGAGGACGAGGTCGAACTGCGAATACAGGCGGCGCACGTAGGATTCCGCGAGCCGTTCGCCGCGCGGACCGCAGAGCTTGCGCACGACGCGCGGCAGATCGGAGTGATAGAAGCCGACGACCGGCACGCCGAGCGCCTGGCCGGCGTCGAGCGCGGCCCACGCGAGGTGGTAAGGGTCGCCTGCCTCGATGATGTCGGGCGCGAGGCCGGCCAGCGCGCGCACCGCCGGACCGCGCGCGAGCGGCAGCCGGTAGCCCTGGGAGAACGGCAGCGGCACGCTCGGCAGCTCGACCGCGGATTCGCCGCGCTCGACCGCGAGCCGCGGCAGCACGAGCGTATGACGGAACGGCGGGCGCGCCTCGAGCCAGCGGCGTTTTTCCTGCAGGTAGCGGCGGATGCCGCCGCTCTGCGAAGCGTAGAACATCGTCACATCCGATACGTGCATCAAGACCCTCCGGATGGCCTGTCGAAGCGCTGCCGTCGCCCTTTGGATGCTGGGGGCGAACGCTAGTTTCATATTCAGTGGCGAGCGTCGCGACAGGGGTTCAGCGCGTACTTTGCGACAGGTGCGGGGCGAACGGCTGTAACTGATTGCCCGCCCCGCTATTACGACTGCGACTGCGCGGCGGCGCTACGGTTCGGCGCGCGGTTGCGGAATCGTCTCCGGCGCGCGCGAGAACAGGATTTCGGCGGGCGTGCGCGCCTCGCAGTCGATGCACTCGCCGTCCGCCCAGGTGCCCTGTTCGCGCTCGATCTGGCGCGCGTTGTGATCCTTCAGCACATCGACCGCGCCCGGCTCGGAGCCGCTGCGGTCGACGCAGACGGCGATCGCCGGTCCGCCGGGCGGCACGACAGGATGTTCGGCCGTCGCGTCCTCGACGCGCGGCTCGTGGGTCTTGCCGAGCGCACCGGCGAGCGATCCGACGTAGGCGCCGACGCCCGCGCCGGCCAGCGCGCCGATCGGTCCGGCAATGCTGCCGATCGCGAGCCCCGCGGCGCCGCCGACCGCGGCCGCGGCGGTTGCGCCCTTGCCGGCGGTGCTCGAGCCCTCGTCGCTCGACGCGTCGCCGCCGAAGCGGCGCAGGCCGTGCTGGCCCGGCGGGTTGAGGTAGAAGGCGCTCACTTCATCGGCCGCAAAGCCCTCGCGCGCCAGCGCGGCGACGGCGCTGTCGCGTTGCTCGACGTGCTCGAAGTGGCCGACGATGATCGTGGACATGGCGGTTCTCCTTGCTCAGGCGTGCCCGACGGTCGCCCTCGGGGCGAGCGGGCGGGTTGCGACCCGGCGCAGCTCGACGCTCGGCACGCGCATCAGGGTCCGGTACTTCGTCACCGTGCGCCGCGCGAGCCGCAGCCCCTGGTCCGCGAGCAGGCGCGCGAGTTCGGCATCGGACAGCGGGTTCTTCGGGTCTTCGGCGCCGATCAGCTCCTTCAGCAGCGCCCGGATCGCCATCGCGGAGCACGTGCCGCCGTCGTCGGTCGCGAGCTGGCGCGAGAAGAAATACTTGAATTCGAAAAGCCCGCGCGGCGTCGACATGTACTTGCCGTTCGTCACGCGGCACACGGTCGATTCGTGCAGGCCGAGTTCGCGCGCGATGTCCTTCAGCGCGAGCGGCTTCATCGCGACCTCGCCATAGCTGAAGAACACGCGTTGGTGATTGACGATGGCGTCGGCGACGCGCTGGATCGTCGAGAAGCGTTGCTCGACGTTGCGCAGCAACCAGCGCGCTTCCTGCAGCAGGCGCGTGAACGACGCGTCGCAGCCGTGCCGGCCGGCGGCGATGTCGGCATACGCGCGGTTCAGGCGCACCTGCGGCTGCACCGCCGGGTTCAGCGTCGCGATCCATTTGCCGCGCGAGGACGACACGATGATGTCGGGGACGACGTAGCGCGTGTTGTCGGGCGCGAAGCAGCGCCCCGGGCGCGGGTCGAGGGTGCGGATCAACGCGCGTGCGGTATGCAGGCCGCGCTCGTCGCAGCCGACGAGTTGCTGCAGGCGCGTGAACTCGCGGCGTGCGAGCACGTCGAGATGCTCGGACACGATCGCGAGCGCGACCGTCCGCCCCTCGGTTTCGTCGGGCAGCGCCGCGAGCTGCAGCATCAGGCACTCCTGCAGGCTGCGGGCGCCGATGCCGGGCGGGTCGAGTTGCTGCACGAGTTTCAGCGCGGCGCTCAGTTCGCGCTCCTCGACGCCTTCCTCCGGCAGGATCAGCGCCGCGAGTTCGGACAGCGGTGTTTCGAGATAGCCGGCGTCTGTGAGCTCGTCGACGATCATGTGCGCGAGCGTGCGGTCTCGATCGCTCATCGGCGACAGCCGCAGCTGCGCGCGCAGGTTCTCGCGCAGGCTGGTCGGCGCTTCGGTCCATTCGGTCCAGTCGCTCTCGCCGTCGCGCGGCGCGCTGCTGCGCGCTTCCTCGTAGATGTGGCTCGGCCCGGGTTCGTCGTTGCCCGCGGACTGGGGCTCGGGCGCTTCCACGGCGGCCGGTTCCGACTCCGGCGGGCCCGAACGGATGGGGGCCGGGTCGGCGTTTTCCTCTAGGAACGGGTTCTTCGAGACCGCTTCTTCGACTTCCTGCGCGAATTCCAGGGAAGACAGTTGCAGCAGGCGCAACGCTTGCTGGATTTGCGGCGTGATCGCCAGGTGCTGGCGAAGTCTTAGCTCCATTCCGACGGTCATCTGATCTCCTTTGGCGCGAAGCCGGCACGCGCGGAGCGGCGAGGCCGGCGTCGCGGTCGGTTGCAGTACCGTCGATCTGTCGCGCAAGAGCCGTGCCAACGGGCGGTCGCCTGTTGCTCAAGGGTTTAGACGTCCGCACGGCATTAGTTTTGCCGGAACGTTTTACATGACGTCAGTAAGAATTGCGCCCGGCGGCACCGCGGGGGCGCCCCTTCGAATGGCGGTCGAAAAGCCCTCGAATGCGCGGCGTACGGCCGCGAAAAGAGACATATGAAGCCGGCGCACCGGAGCGGCCGCCCGCTCTGGGCGCAATCTTGCGGCGTGCGCGGGAGGCGTTGGAAAGCCGCGCGGGCACGTCGACTGCTTGTCGGTGTTCTGCTGGCCGTGCCGGGAAGCCGACACGGCCAGCGGGCGAAGCCGCGGCACCCGCTGCTGCTCCGGCAAGCGCGTGCACTTCCCCGCACGGCAGGTCCCGCCCGCGCAGCGGGGCGCCGCGGCGATCCTTTGCCTTCGGAGTGCAAGCGGACCCCGAGCGCGCGAACTGGAAAAAGGAGCACCCATGCGAACAAGCCCGATTCCCGTCTTGACTGCGACCTTCGCAATCCTCATCGGTATTGCCGGTTGTGGTCGCGACAAAGAAACGCCCCCTCCGCAGCCGACCGAAACTCCGACGGTGCCTACGCCCGCGGTCCCCGAAACCGTGCCCCCGCCGGGCGCCACGAGCGAGCCGGGCGGCACGATCCCGGCACCCCCGCCGACGGACGCGACCGCCGGGCCGGTTGCGGGGGCCGACCGCGCCTTCGTTGCCGAAGCGATGACGAGCGGCCTCGCCGAATCCGAAGCCGGAAAGATGGCGGCGGAAAAGGCCAGCGATCCGCAATTGAAGGCGTACGGCGATCACCTGCAGAAGGATCACGCCGAGGCGAACATGAAGCTCGCGCAACTCGCGAGCACGAAGGGCATCACCGTGTCCTCGACGCTCGAGGGAGACGCGCGCACGCAGCTCGACGAGCTTGCCAAACTGTCCGGCCCCGAGTTCGACCGCGCGTTCATGGAGCGCTTTGGCGTCTCCGCGCACGAGAAAACGATCGCGCTGTTCGAGCGCGAGGCGAAGGAAGGACAAGACCCCGACATCCGCGCGTTTGCCGAGCAGGCGCTTCCGACGCTGCGCACGCATCTCGAGTCCGCACAGCAGCTCGCACAGGGCGCCAAATGAGGGGGAGGCTGTTGAACCGGCAATCCGTTGCAACCACTCGCCCTGGACCTGTCGGAAGCGTTCGCGCCGAGCCTGTCGAAGGGCGGTGGAAGCGCTTCGACAAGCCCGTCCCGAGTTTGCCGAAGGACTCGGCACGGACGGTAACCGGTTGCCGAGTCGAGCGCGGGTGAGCTTGCCGAATGAAGCGGCCGAATCATGCCGTCCGATACATGAGGTGCGAATGACATCGACTTTCCGGCCGCGTCGGCAGCCTTCGGGGCGGCGGTCGGGGCGACGCACAGGGGAAAACGCTGCGGGAAGGAGGGCGACCGGCCGTCCCTCCCGGGGGACCACGGCGACATGACCGAGTTACTCGAAAGATTTCCGTGGCTGAGCGTGGTGCTGCAGTGCGCGGTGGCCGCCGCGATCGGCGTCGCCTTGCATGCGGTACTCCATGCCGTCGCGAAGCGGGCTGCGCGCCGCTTCGCGCTCGCCGACCGCATCGTCGCGCACACGCGCCAGCCGGCGCAGTGGCTGATCCCGCTGCTGCTCGTGCATCTGGCGCTCTCCGATGGGGGCGAGGGCGCGCTGCCGGCCGGCGTGCTCGCGGGGCTGCGTCAGGTGTTGTCGATCGTGATCATCCTGCTCTTCACCTGGCTCGTCGTGCGGCTGATCGCGGCGGCGGCCGACTTCGTGACGATGCGCCATCCGGTGACGGTCGCGGACAACCTGCGCGCCCGCACCGTGCAGACGCAGGTGCGCGTGCTCGCGCGCACCGCGATGTTCGTCGTCGGCCTGCTCGGGGTCGGCTCGGTGCTGATGACCTTCCCGAACGTGCGCCAGATCGGCGCGAGCCTGCTCGCATCGGCCGGTCTCGCCGGCATCGTCGTCGGCTTCGCGGCCCGGCCGGTGCTCGGCAACCTGATCGCCGGCCTGCAGATCGCGCTGACGCAGCCGATCCGCATCGACGACGTGCTAATCGTCGAGAACGAATGGGGCCGCGTCGAGGAGATCACCGAGACCTACGTCGTCGTGCGGATCTGGGACGACCGGCGCCTGATCGTGCCGCTCGAATATTTCATCCAGAACCCGTTCCAGAACTGGACGCGCACGAAGTCCGAGCTGATCGGATCGGTGTTCCTGTGGGTCGATTACCGGATGCCGATCGAGCCGCTGCGCGACGAGCTGAAGCGCGTCGTCGACGGCGCGTCCGAGTGGGACAAGCGGGTGTGCGTGCTGCAGGTGACGGACGTCACCGATCGCGCGATCCAGCTGCGCATTCTCGTCAGCACGCAGGACGCGGGCCTCGGCTGGGATCTGCGTTGCAAGGTGCGCGAGCAGCTGATCGCGTTCATGCAGAACGAATTCCCGCAGTATCTGCCGCAGGTCCGCACGACGCTGATGCACGACGGCGAGCGGCGCGAAGAGGCGGCGGCGCCGCGGCACGCGACACGCGGCGCGGTCGTCCGCACGGAGTCGATCACGCCATGAAGACCTTCTACTGCGGGCATTGCGGCTATCTCGCGTTCTTCGAGAACACGGTCTGCGGCAACTGCGGCAGCACGCTCGGCTTCGTGCCCGAGGAGATGGACTTCGGTGCGTTCGCGATCGAAACCGACGGCCGCTGGCGCCGGCTCGGCGAGCCGCGCGGCGACACCCATGCATGGCGGCCGTGCCGCAACTACGCGGTCGAGCGCGTGTGCAACTGGATGGTCCAGGGCGCGGCCGAGCAGCTGTGCTGCTCGTGCCGGCACACCGAAATCACGCCGGCGCTGCGCGCGCCCGAAAACCGCGAGCGCTGGCGCCGGCTCGAAGGCGCGAAGCGGCGCCTCTTCTATTCGCTGTACCAGCTCGGCCTGCCGGTGCCACGGGGCGGCGGCGGGGGCGACGAGGTCGGCCTGAGCTTCCGCTTCGTCGAGGACGATGCGTGGCCGCCGCACGTCGGAGCGGAACGCGGGTCCGGCGTGATTACGCTGAATCTCGCCGAGGCCGACGGCGCGCGTCCCGCCGGGAGCGTCGCCCACCGGCCCGAGTCGTACCGCACCGTGCTCGGCCACCTGCGCCACGCGGTCGGCCATTTCTATTGGGATCTGCTGATCGCCGACAGCCCACGGCTCGACGCCTTCCGCGCGAAATTTGGCGACGAGCGGCGCGACTACGCCGAGGCCGCCGCCGCGTACGAGCGCGACGGCCCGCCGGCCGATTGGGCGGAGCGGCGGATCAGCGCGTACGCGGCGATGCACCCGCTCGAGGACTGGGCCGAGACCCTGGGGCACTACCTGCACGTGATCGACGCGCTCGACACCGCCGCGCACTGGGGCTTTGCGCTGCATTCGGACCAGGACGACGGCGGCCCGGCCGACCTGCCGGGCCTGGGCGGCACCGACCTGCCGTTCCGCGAAGTGCTGATCGAGCAGTGGCTGCCGCTGTCGCAGTTCCTCGACAGCATGGGGCGCAGCTTCGGCGAGGGCGACATCTATCCGTTCGTGATCGCGCCGGCGGTGCTCGACAAGCTGTGCTTCGTCAATGACGTCGTCGCCGCGTCGCGGGTGGGTGGCACCTGCGGCTACGGCAGCGAAAACGGCGTCGACGCCGAAGGCCCCGCAGCGGCCGAAGTGGCGAAGCGTGCGCTGCCGGGGCCGGAGTCGCCGACCGCGGTGGACGCCGGCAGCGCCATTCCCGGCGCGCCGCCGACGACCGACGAAATGTCCCGCGCCGCGGACCGCGCGGAAGGCAGTGCAGTGGACAGGGAGAAGGGCAGAGACAAGGGCAGCGAGAAGGGGCGAGACAAGGGGGTGGCCGGATGATCTCGGGATCCTCGGGCCTGTCGGCGCTGATCAAGCCGCTCGAAGAAGGGCTGGCGTATCCGCTCGGTGCGACCTGCATGCACGGCGGGATCAACTTCGCGCTGTTCTCGGCGCACGCGAGCCGCGTCGAGCTGTGCCTGTTCGACGAGGCCGGGCGTAGCGAGATCGCGCGACTCGAGTTGCCCGAATTCACCGACGAGGTGTGGCATGGCTTCCTGCCGGGCGCGAAGCCGGGCCTCGTCTACGGTTACCGCGTCCATGGTCCGTACGAGCCCGAAGCGGGCTACCGTTTCAACCCGAACAAGCTGCTGCTCGACCCGTACGCGCGCGAGCTCGTCGGCAAGCTGAAGTGGGGCGCGCCGATCTTCGGCTACGAACTGCGCGGCAAGAAGCCGGGCCAGGGCTTCGACAAGCGCGACAGCGCGCCCTTCGTGTTCAAGGCGCGCGTCGTCGAGCCGCTGCCGGACCTGCCGCTGCCGCGCGGGCCGCGCGTGCCCTGGGATCGCACGATCATCTACGAGGCGCACGTGCGTGGGATGACGCGCCTGCACCCGGCAGTGCCGCCGCGGTTGCGCGGCACCTTCGCCGGCCTCGCCGACGACGCGGTCGTCGAGCACATCCGCTCGCTCGGCGTCACCTCGGTCGAGCTGCTGCCGACGCACGTGTTCGTCGACGACACGCACCTCACCGACAAGGGGATGCGCAACTACTGGGGCTACAACTCGATCGCGTTCTTCGCCGCCGACCCGCGCTATTTCGCCGAAGGCGGCCGTGCCGAATTCCGCGACATGGTCGCGCGGCTGCACGACGCCGGGCTCGAAGTGATCCTCGACGTCGTCTACAACCACACCGCCGAAGGCAACGAGTGCGGCCCGACGCTGTCGTTCAAGGGCATCGACAACAAGTCCTATTACCGGCTCAACCCCGACGACAAGCGCTACTACATCAACGACACCGGCACCGGCAACACCTTCGACCTGACGCACCCGCGCGTGCTGCAGCTCGTGATGGACAGCCTGCGCTACTGGGTGCTGCAGATGGGCGTCGACGGCTTCCGCTTCGACCTCGCGACCATCCTCGGCCGCGAAGCCGCCGGCTTCGACCACAACTCCGGGTTCTTCTACGCGTGCCGGCAGGACCCGGTGCTGTGCCGCGCGAAGATGATCGCCGAGCCGTGGGACTGCGGGCCCGGCGGCTACCGGCTCGGCGGCTTCCCGCCCGGCTGGGCGGAATGGAACGACCGCTTCCGCGACACGGTGCGCGGCTTCTGGAAAGGCGACGAAGGTCAGGCGCCCGAGCTCGCGACGCGGCTCACCGCGTCGGCCGACCGCTTCAACTACTGCGGCCGCCGGCCGTCGGCGAGCGTGAACTTCGTCACCGCGCACGACGGCTTCACGCTGCACGACCTCGTCTCGTACAACGACAAGCACAACGAGGCCAACGGCGAGGACAACCGCGACGGCCACGACGACAACCGCTCGTGGAACTGCGGCGCCGAGGGGCCGACGGACGACCCGGAGGTGATCGCGCTGCGCGAGCTGCAAAAGCGCAATCTCCTCGCGACGCTGCTGTTCGCGCACGGCACCCCGATGCTGCTCGCCGGCGACGAGTTCGGCCGCACGCAGCGAGGCAACAATAACGCCTACTGCCAGGACAACGAGATCAGCTGGATCGACTGGTCCGCGATCGACGCCGACGGCGAGCGCCTGACTGCCTTCGTTCGTCATCTGGTCGAACTGTGCGAGGCGCTGCCGGTGCTGCGTCCGGGGCGCTTCTCGACCGGCGAGATGAACGCGGAGTTCGAGACGCGCGACGTCGCGTGGCTGACCCCGGACGGCCCCGAGCTGCAGCCGGAGCAATGGACCGACCCCGAGTTGCGCTGCTTCGGGATGCTCGCCGACGGCCGCGCCCAGCACTCCGTCGTGCCGCATCGCGGCAGCGACCTCGTCGTGCTGCTGATTCTCAACGCGTGCCATGAGGGGGCGCGCTGGACGCTGCCGCGGGTGTCGGGCTGCGGCCCGTGGACGCGGCTCGTCGACACCGCGCTGCCGCCCGGCGACGCGTTCCCGACGCTCTCGGCCGGCCGGCCCTACATGGTCGGTGGACGATCGCTGGCGCTGTTCAGCGCGGCGCCCGGGCGCGACGCGGCGGCGTTTCTCGACGGCCTCGTCGCACGTCTGGCGATGCATGGTGTGCACGAGCCCGCGGCGCCACCGCCATCTGAAATACACGGGGAGTCCGAAGGCGATGAGCAACCGGACTGAAGAGCTGCAGGCCTACTACTTGCGCCGCATCCCGCTCGACGGCGGCGGTTTCCGCTATGTCTGGCCGGACGGCAAGCCGTACGACGAGCACATCGGCCTCGCGCGCATCGCGTCGCTCGCGGTGCCGCCGGCGTGGACCGACGTGTTCGTCAGCCCCGACGCGGACGAGGAGCTGCAGGCGTTCGGCCGCGATGCGCGCGGCAGGCTGCAATACCGCTACCACCCGGACTTCGTGCAGTCGAACGCGGTGCGCAAGTGGCGGCGGCTCGCGAAGTTCGCCGAATCGCTGCCGGCGATGCGCGACACGACCGCCGCCGACCTGCGGCTCGCCGGGCTGCCGCGCCGCAAGGTGCTCGCGCTGCTGACGCGGCTCCTCGATCGCGTCCATTTCCGCGTCGGCAGCACGAGTTACGTACGTCAGTACCGCAGCTACGGGCTGACGACGCTGTGCAAGCGCCACGTGAAGCTCGAAGGCACGCGGGTCGTGTTCTCGTACCGCGGCAAGCACGGCGTCGCGCAGCAGAAGGTCTTGCGCGACCGCGCCGTCGTCGCGAACGTCGAGCGCCTGCTGGCGCTGCGCGGAGCGGCGCTGTTCCAGTACGAGGACGACGAAGGCGTCGCGCACCCGATCCGCGCGATCGACCTCAACGCCTACATCCGCGACTCGATCGGCCCCTTCACCGCGAAGGATTTCCGCACCTGGGGCGGCACGCTGAAGGCCGCCGAATATCTCGCCGGGGTCGGCCCGGTCGAAGGCGAGCGCGCCGCGGCGCGCGTACTCGTGCAGTGCGTGAAGGCGGTCGCGGCCGAGCTCGGCAACACGGCCGCGGTGACGCGCGGCAGCTACATCTGCCCGGTGATTTTCGACCGCTATCTGGAGGGGCGCGTGCTCGACGATTTCGCGCCGCGGGACGAAAACGATAACGACGGCGACGGCGACGGCCTGTCGCCGAGCGAGCAGGCGCTGTGCCGGATGTTGCGCAGCCGCGGGCGGCGGCCGCGGACCGCGGTGCCCGGCGCGCGCGGCGGCGACGGACCCATTTCAAGCGACTCGACGACTGCGGCGCGCAAGCCGCGCATCCGCCGCAACTTCGCGGTCCGCGCGGCCGATGCCGCCGGACATGCAACCTGGAGGTGAAACATGATCGCCGGCAAATCCGTACTCGCGTTCGTCATGGCGGGCGGTGAAGGCAGCCGACTGCATCCGCTGACGGCGGAGCGATCGAAGCCGTCGGTGCCCTTCAACGGCCGCCACCGGATCGTCGACTTCGTGCTGTCGAACCTCGTCAATTCCGAGATCTTCTCGATCTACCTGCTGGTGCAGTACAAGTCGCAGTCGCTGATCGAGCACATCCGGCGCACCTGGGTCCTGAGCCCGCTGATCCCGCACCATTTCATCACCGTCGTGCCGCCGCAGATGCAGCACGGCCCGGAATGGTTCCAGGGCACCGCGGACTCGGTGTACCAGAACCTCCACCTGATCGATCTGGTGAAGCCGGATCTCGTCGTCGTGTTCGGCGCCGACCACGTCTATCGGATGGATATCCGGCAGATGGTGCAGTTTCACGTCGATACGCGCGCCGACGCGACCGTCGCCGCGCTGCCGGTACCGCTCGACCAGACGCGCTCCTTCGGCATCATCCGCACCGATGCGGCGGGCCGCATTCGCGACTTTCGCGAGAAGCCCGAGACCGCCGAGCCGATGCCGGGGCGTCCGGGCCATGCGCTCGCGTCGATGGGCAACTATATTTTCAGTGCCGACCTGCTCGTCGAGGCGCTGCGGCGTGCGCACAAGAAGGAAGGGCACGACTTCGGCAAGGACCTGCTGCCGGCGATGGCGGAGACGAACCGCGTGATGGCGTACGACTTCGCGACGAACCGCGTGAAGGGTATGCGCGAGTTCGAGGAGGACGCGTACTGGCGCGACGTCGGCACGATCGACGCGTACTACGAGGCGAACTTCGACACGCTCGGCGAGCGGCCGAGGTTCTGCATGCTGAACGGGCAGTGGCCGATTTTCGCGGCGCCCGACCACACGGAGGCAGCGCAGGTGCATGACGGACATATCCGGACGGCGTCGCTCGGCGCCGGCGTCGTGATCCGGCGCGCGGTCATCGAGCGCTGCCTGCTGCGCCGCGACGTCTCCGTTGACGAGGGCGCCGAGGTGAGCCAGTCGATCATCATGGATCGCAGCGTCATCGGCCGCGGCGCGCAGATCCGTCGCGCGATCATCGACCAGTACAACCACGTTCCGCCCGGCATGCGCATCGGCTACGACCTCGATGAGGATCGCGAGCGGGGCTTCCATGTCAGTGAAAACGGCATCGTCGTCGTCGGCAAGGGGCAGCTCCAGCCATGAACAGTCCGTTCCACGAACACCTCGCCGCCCAGGGCGTTCTCGCGCGCGCGCCCGGCATCCAGCGCGGCGAGGCCAGCCGCGGCCACCGCCATCTCCACCGCATGCCGTTCGGCCCGCAGCGGGTCAGCGAGCGCGACCCGGCGGAAGGCTATCGCTTCCGCCTGTGGGCGCCGGTCGAAAAGCGGGTCGAGGTGTGCCTGATCGGCGCCGACGGCGTCAAGCATTACCACCCGTGCGCGAAGTCCGAAGGCTGGCACTGCTGCGAGATCCGCGATGCGAAGCCGGGCGACCTGTACGCGTTCCGGCTCGACGGCCAGCTCGAAGTCCCCGATCCGGCATCGCGCTTCAATCCGCGCGATGTGCATGGCCCGAGCCTGCTCGTCGACCCGACGAGCTTCGAATGGGACGCCGGCTGGCGCGGCCGCCCGTGGGAAGAGGCCGTGATCTACGAACTGCACGTCGGCACCTTCACGCCCGAAGGCCGCTACGACGCCGCCGAGCGACGGCTGCCCGAGCTGGCCGAGCTCGGCATCACCGCGATCGAGCTGATGCCGCTCGCGGATTTCCCCGGTGGACGCGGCTGGGGCTACGACGGCGTGCTGCTCTACGCGCCCGACGCCGCCTACGGCACGCCGGACGAACTCAAGCATTTCATCCAGGCCGCGCACCGGCTCGGGATGATGGTGATGCTCGACGTCGTCTATAACCACTTCGGCCCGGACGGGAACTACCTGCACGTCTATACGCCGCAGTTCTTCACCGCCGCGCACGTGACGCCGTGGGGCGGCGCGATCGACTTCGAGGGGTCCGCGAGCGCGACGGTGCGCGACTTCTACATCCACAACGCGCTGTACTGGCTCGACGAATATCGCTTCGACGGCCTACGCCTGGACGCGGTGCAGACGATCTTCGACGCGTCGCCGCGGCACATCCTCGAAGAGATCTCGATGTGGGTGCGGGCGCGCGCCGCGAAGCGCCATGTGCACCTCGTCCTCGAGAACCTCGACAATCGCGCCTGCCGGCTCGCGGCGCCCGGCACGCCGGGACGCTACGACGCGCAGTGGAACGACGACTTCCACCACGCCGCGCACGTGCTGCTGACGGGCGAGCGCGACGGCTATTACGCCGACTTCGCGGACCGGCCGGCGCATCATCTCGTGCGCTGCCTTGCCGAAGGCTTCGCGTACCAGGGCGAGCATTCGAAGTTCCATGACGCGCCGCGCGGCGAGCCGAGCGCGACGCTGCCGCCGACCGCGTTCGTGAACTTCCTGCAGAACCACGACCAGATCGGCAACCGCGCGTTCGGCGAACGGCTCGTGACCTTGACCGACACGCACAAGCTGCGCGCGCTCGTTGCGATCCAGCTGCTCGCGCCGGCGACGCCGATGCTGTTCATGGGCGAGGAGGCCGGCGCCGAGACGCCGTTCCTGTACTTCTGCGATTACGGCGAACCGCTCGCGAGCGCGGTGCGGGACGGGCGCAAGCGCGAGTTCTCCGCGTTCGAGCGCTTCAGCGGCGGCGGCGACAGCGTCGACGACATCCCGGACCCCTGCGCGCCTGCGACTTTCGACGATAGCAGGCTCGACTGGGACGCGCGCCGCGGAGACAGGCAACGCGAATGGCTGGGGTTCTACCGCGAGTTGCTCGCGCTGCGCCGCGCCGAAGTCGTGCCGCGCGTCGCGCTGCTGGTGCCCGGTCGCGCCGCGCGTACCCTCGTCGGCGACAGCGCGTTCGAGGTCCGCTGGCCCACCGTGGGCGGCGAGGTGCTGATGATGCGTGCGAACCTTGCGGACGAGATGTCGCTGCCGTTCCCCGCCGCGGGTGTCGCGCCGTTTGCGAGCGTCGGCGAAGGCGAGGGTGCCACCCAGCTCGGTCCGTGGTCGGTCCGCGCCTACGTGCTGTCGGCTCCGGAGGTGCGCCGATGAGAGCAGTCCGGCGAATGACTCGCTGCCCGCGCATGGCCGCTCCGACCTTCCGGGAAGGGAGGGCGCTGCGATGAACGGGAGCGCGCTCGACGCGCTGTGCGCACACCTCGGCATCGGGCTCGACTACCACGACGCCTGGGGCACGCGCACCGTCGTGACCGACGACTGCAAGCGCGCGGTGCTCGCGGCGCTCGGCTGCAAGGTCGCCGACGATGAAGCGGCCGCGGACTGCCTCGCGCGGCTGCGCGCCGAGGAGAACGAGCGCGTGATGCCGTCGCTCGTCGTCGCAGACTTCGACGCCGAGCCGCTGGCCGTGCGCGTGATGTTGCCGCCGCGGCTCGCCGGCCGCGTGCTGCCGTGGCGCATCGTGCTCGAGGACGGCGGACTGCGCACCGGCGTCGTGCTGCCGCGGCCGGTGCGCGGCAGCGCTTCGCGGCAGGAGGAGCAATTCTCGGGTGAGGGCGAACAGACCGGAGACGGCGGGGATCGTCGGTGCACGCCGAAGGACGCGCCGGTGCGCGCAGTGCTCGACCTCTGCGTCGACGTGCCGATCGGTATCCACCGCCTCGTGCTGTACGAGCCGGGGCAGCCGCAGCGCGCGTTCGCCGACGCGAGCCTCGCGGTCTGCCCGCGCAAATGCTTCGCGCTACCGCCCGGCGGCGCGGGCTGCAGTCGCGACCGGCTGTGGGGCCCGGCGGTGCAGCTGTACGCACTGCGCTCGTCGCGCAACTGGGGCATGGGCGATTTCGGCGACCTTTTGCGCCTCGTCGATCTCGCGGCCGACGCCGGCGCGCACTTCGTCGGCGTGAATCCGCTGCACGCGCTGTTCCCGCACGACCCGGAGCGCGCAAGCCCGTACAGCCCGTCGAGCCGGGAATGGCTGAACGTGCTGTACATCGAGGTCGAGACGATGCGCGATTTCGGCGAGTGCGCCGAGGCGCGCCAGCACGTCGCCGACGAGGACTTCCAGCAGCGGCTCGAAGCGCTGCGCGCCGCGCCGCTCGTCGACTACGCGGGCGTCGCCGCCGCGAAGTTCGCGGTGCTCGAACTGCTGTACTGCCATTTCCGCGACTTCCACCTCGACCGGAACACGCAGCGCGCGGGCCTTTTCCGCGATTTCCAGCGCGAAGGCGGGCGCAGCCTGCGCGCGCACGCGCTGTTCGATGCGCTGCAGGAGCACTTCCACAACGCGGACCGCAGCGTCTGGGGCTGGACCGTGTGGCCCGAGACCTACCGCGACATCGACGGCGCCGCGGTCGAAGCCTTCGCGCTCGCGAACGAGGAGCGCGTCGAGTTCTTCGAGTACCTGCAGTGGCAAGCCGAAGCCCAGCTGCGGCGGGTCGCGGCGCGCGGGCACGCGCGGGGGATGGCGGTCGGGCTGTACCGCGATCTCGCGGTCGGCGTGAACGAGGGCGGCTCGGAGACGTGGGCGAGGGCCAGCCTGCACGCGCTCGACATCCACGCCGGAGCGCCACCCGACGAGCTGAATCCGAACGGGCAGGACTGGGGTTTTCCGCCCGCGATCCCGCAGCGCCTCGCGGCGGAGGCCTACGCGTCCTTCCTCGCGGTGCTGCGCGCGAACATGCGCCACGCGGGCGCGCTGCGCATCGATCACGTGATGAGCCTGATGCGCCTGTTCTGGCTGCCGCCCGACGGCGAGCCGCGCATCGGCACTTACGTCGCGTATCCGTTCGAAGAGCTGCTCGGCCTCGTCTGCCTCGAAAGTCGCCGCCTGCATTGCACCGTCATCGGCGAGGACCTCGGCATCGTGCCGCCGGAAATCCGCGCGGCGATGGCGCACCACGGGCTGCTGTCGTATCGGCCGCTGTATTTCGAACAGCAATGGGAGGACGTGCGCTTCCGTGCGCCGGCCGAATGGCCCGCGGAGGCGCTCGCGACCGTCGGCACGCACGACCTGCCGACGCTGCGCGGCTACTGGGCGGCGCACGACCTGAAACTGCGCGACGAGCACGGCATGTACCGCGACCCCGAGCTGCGCGAGCGGCAGTACCGCCGGCGGGACGCGGAGCGGCGGGAGCTGCTCGCGGCGCTCGATCGCGAGGGGCTGCTCGCGGACGGGCTCGGCAGCGACCCGGCGACCGTCACCGACCCCGACCTGCGGCTCACGGTCGCGGTGCACCGCTTCATCGCGCGAAGCCCCGCGCAGATGGCGGCGGTGCAGCTCGAAGACGTGCTCGGGCAGCCCGAAGCGGTGAACCTGCCCGGCACCAGCGAGGCCCAGTACCCGAACTGGCGGCGCAAGCTCCCCGTCGGGCTCACCGACCTCGAAGTGGACCCGGCGTGGCGCGCGGTGACGACCGCGATGAATGCCGAGCGTCCGTGCCCGCTGCGGCATGTCAGCGGCGGCCCGCCCGACTTCCACCCCGAGACCGCCGACGTCCCGCGCGCGACCTATCGGTTGCAGTTCCACGCCGATTTCGGTTTTGCCGCCGCCGAAGCGATGCTGCCCTACCTCGCGCAGCTCGGCATCAGCCACGTCTACGCCGCGCCGTTCCTGAAGGCGCGTCCGGGCAGCCGCCACGGCTACGACATCATCGACCACCAGTCGGTGAACCCGGAGATCGGCAGCGAGGAGGATTTCGACCGCTATTGCGCGCGGCTGCGCGAGCTCGGGCTCGGGCAGGTGCTCGACATCGTGCCGAACCACGTCGGCGTGCTCGGCGCCGACAACGAGTGGTGGCTCGACGTGCTCGAGAACGGCGCGGGGTCCGAGCACGCCGAGCACTTCGACATCGACTGGGAGCCGCCTTTCGGGGAGTTGCGCGGCAAGGTGCTGTTGCCGGTGCTCGGCGACCAGTACGGCGCGGTGCTCGAGGCGGGCGAATTGAAGCTCGAGTTCTCGCCCGCGAGCGGGGAATTCTGCGTGCGCTATTTCGAGCACCGCTTCCCGATCGATCCGATCGATTACCCGACGATCCTCGTCGAGCAGGCGCCGGTCGCGAGCGAGTCCGAGATCCTGTCCGACCCGGACCTGATGGAACTCGAAACCCTGCTCGCGGCGCTGCGCCATCTGCCGCCGCGCGACGCGACCGACGCTGCGCTGATCGCCGAACGGCGGCGCAACAAGGAGCTGTTCAAGCAGCAGCTTGCCGCGCTGCACGAGCGCGTGCCGGCGGTGCGCGATCGGGTCGCGCAACGGATCGCGGATTTCAACGGCCGAGTCGGCGAGGCGGTCAGTTTCGACGCGCTCGATGCGCTGCTGTCGCGTCAGGCCTACCGCCTCGCGTCGTGGCGTGTCGCCGCCGACGACATCAACTACCGACGCTTTTTCGACGTCAACGATCTGGCCGCGCTGCGGATGGAGTCGGAAAAGGTATTCGAGGCGACGCACGCGCAGATCTTCCGCTGGATTGCCGCGGGCTGCGTGTCGGGGCTGCGCGTCGACCATCCCGACGGTCTGTCGGACCCGGCCGCGTATTTCGACCGCTTGCAGTCGCGTTACGCCGAAGTGCAGCGCGACGCCGGCGGGAACGACGGGCCCGCGCCGGCGCTGTACGTCGTCGTCGAGAAGATCCTCGATGAATTCGAGGTGCTGCCTTCGGACTGGCGCGTGCACGGCGAGACCGGTTACCGCTTCGCGAACCTGTGCAACGGGCTGTTCGTCGACGCGGCGCAGGAGTCGCGCTTCACGCGCGTCTACCGCTCCTTCACGCACGAGGCGCGCAACTTCAGCCAGGTGATGCGCGAGGCGAAGCGGCTGATCATGACGCACTCGCTGCCCGGCGAGCTCGGCGGGCTGACCTTCATGCTGCACGACATCGCGCAGCGCAACCGGCGCACGCGCGACTTCACGCGCACTCGGCTGCGCGGCGCACTGACGGACTTCGTCGCGGGCTTCCCGGTGTATCGCAGCTACATCGGCCCGAACGGCGTCTCCGACACCGACCGCCGCTATCTCGACCGCGCGCTTGCGTACGCGGTGTCGCGCACGCGCGCCGGCGACGCGTCGGTGCTGCATTTCGTCCGCAACGTCCTCGCCTCGGCGCCGTCCGAGCCGGACGCGGAGCTGCGCCGGATGAAGCTCACGTTCGCGCGGCGCTTCCAGCAATTCACCGCGCCGGTGATGGCGAAATCGCTCGAAGACACCGCGTTCTACCGCTACAACCGGCTGCTGTCGCTGAACGACGTCGGCTCCGATCCGCATACCTTCGGCCTGTCGACCGAGGACTTCCACGGCGCGAACGAACGCATCGCGGCGAGCCATCCATACGGGCTGCTCGGCTCGTCGACGCATGACAGCAAGCGCTCGGAGGACGTGCGCGCGCGCATCGACGTGCTGTCCGAAATCCCCGGCGCGTGGCGGCTCGCGCTGCGTCGCTGGCGGCGGATCAACGAGCGGCTGAAGTCGCGCGTCAATGACGAGCTCGTGCCGTCGGCGAACGACGAATACCTGCTGTACCAGACGCTGCTCGGCATCTGGCCGATGCTCCCGCCCGACCCCGACGAATTCGCCGAACTGATGCGTCGCGTCGACGACTACATGCTGAAGGCGGTGCGCGAAGCGAAGCTGCACACGAGCTGGATCAACCCCGAGCCGGCGTACGAAAAGGCGCTGTCGCGCTTCGTGCGGCGCCTTTTCGCGGGTGGGCTCGACAACGCGTTCTTCACCGACTTCGTCCCGTTCCAGGCGACGCTGTCGCGCTTCGGCGCATGGAACAGCCTCAACATGCTGCTGCTGAAGCTCGGCGCGCCCGGCGTGCCCGACATCTACCAGGGCTGCGAGACCTGGACGTTCACGCTGGTGGACCCGGACAACCGCCGGCCGGTCGACTTCGCGATGCGCCGCGAGCAGCTCCTCGCGCTGCAGCGCGACGTCCCGCCCGACGCCGCGCCCGATCACCTGCAGGCGCGGCTAGCGGCGATGGCAACCGACCTCACCGACGGCCGGCTGAAGCTCTACCTGCTGTGGCGCGGCCTCGCGGTGCGGCGCGAGTTCGAGCGCACGATGCGCGACGGGCGCTACATCGCGCTGAGGACGAACGGCCCGGCCGCGCAGCACGTCGTCGCCTTCGCGCGCGTCTGCGACGACGAAGCGGTGATCTTCGTCGGCTCGCGGCTGCTGCTGAGCCTCACGGCGAGCGACGACGGCTTGACGCTCGACCCGGGCCTGTGGCGACGGACGCGCGTCGAGCTGTCGCGCGCGTGGGAGGGCCGGCTCTGGCGCGACGTGCTTTCGGGCCGCCGCGTGCAGGCCGAGCGGGCAGGAAAGCACTGCTATCTCGATGTCGTCGCGCTGTTCGAATCGCTGCCGTTCGCGTTGCTCGTGCCGGACGTCGCGTCGTGAAAAGGCTCGCGAAGCCGCGCGTCGTCTTCGCGACGCCCGAATGCACGCCATGGGCGAAGACAGGCGGGCTCGGCGACGTCAGCGCCGGCCTGCCCGAAGCGCTGTCGGCGCTCGATCTCGACCTGCGCGTGCTGTTGCCGGGCTATCCGTCGGTGCGAGCCGCAGCCAAAGGGGCGCGGCGGGTCGCGAACCTGCGCGCGGAGTTCGGACTGCCGGCCGCGACCCTGTTGCGCGCGCGGCTGCCGAGCGGCGTCGCGGCGCTGATCCTCGATTGCCCGTCGCTCTATGCGCGCAAGGGCGGACCCTATCTCGACGTCGACGGCAAGGACTACGCCGACAACGCGCTGCGGTTCGGCCTGCTGTCGCGGGTCGCCGCGCGCCTCGCGAGCAACGATTCGCCGCTCGGCTGGCGCGCCGATCTCCTGCACTGCAACGACTGGCACACCGCGCTCGCGCCGGCCTATCTTGCGCACGGCCTGCCGGCGCCGGCGCCGAGCCTCGTCACGGTGCATAACCTCGCGTTCCAGGGGATCTTCGACCTCGGAGTCGCGGACGCGCTCGGACTTCCGCCCGACAGCCTGAAGCCCGACGGGGTCGAGTTCTGGGGGCGGCTGTCGTTCCTGAAGGCCGGGCTCTTCTACGCCGACCGCATCGCGACCGTGAGCCCGACCTACGCGCGCGAGATCCGCAGCAAGGCGTTTGGCTGCGGCCTCGAAGGGCTTCTCGACGCGCGCGCCGACCGCCTCGTCGGCATCCTCAACGGCATCGACACTCGCGTCTGGGACCCGGGCACCGACGTCGCGCTGCGGCGTAATTACGGCGCCGATTCGCTCGACGACAAGGCCGCGAATCGCGTCACGCTGCAGGCGGAAATGGGCCTCGCGGCCGACGAGGGCGCGCTGGTCGTCGGCATGATTACCCGGCTGACGGACCAGAAAGGCATCGATCTCGTGCTCGACGCGCTGCCGGCGCTGCTCGAGCGACCGCTGCAGCTCATCGTGCTCGGCGCCGGCGAGAGCCGCTTCGAACAGGCGCTGCGCGACGCCGCCGCGAACGCGCCCGACCGCGTCGCGGTGGTCGTCGGCTTCGACGAAGTGCTCGCGCATCAGATCGAGGCCGGCGTCGACGCCTTCCTGATGCCGTCGCGCTTCGAACCCTGCGGCCTGAACCAGATGTACAGCCAGCGTTACGGCACGCCGCCGATCGTGCGCGCGACGGGCGGTCTCGCCGATTCGGTCGTCGATCACGCGACGGGCGGCGATGAGGCGACCGGTTTCGCGTTCGCCGACGCGACGTCGGCGGCGCTCGTCGAGGCGGTCGACCGCGCGCTCGCGGTATTCGCCGACCGCGACGCATGGCGCGCGATCTGCCGCAACGGCATGGCACGCGACTTCAGTTGGGGTGCGAGCGCCGGCGCGTATCGCGAGGTCTATCGCGCGATGCTCGCCGCGCGGTGACGCGTCTCGCCACTTTGGAGAACCGATCGATGAAAAACCCGTGGACGAAGAAGAACCCGATTTTGAGCCTGTGGTTGAGCGCCGCGAACAGCGTGCTCGGCAGCGCACGCGGTCACGCCACCGCCGCGGTCCGGCGCGAGACGGCCAAGGCGATTGCTGCATCGAGCGCCGCGGCGGCGAAGCAGCTGCGCGAGCTGGCGGCGCCGACCCGCGCAAAACCGCCGGCAGCCAAACGCCCGAAGCGGAAATCGAGGGCCAAGGCGAAAGCGAAATAGCAGCGGGTCGGCAATCCGAGTCGACCACCGGCCACCGCGCTGGTGGCGCGGCGACATCCAGCGAAAACAGAGGAGTACCGATATGAGCGATGCGAAAGATTCCGGGGCGGGGGCGAAGGGCGGCGGCGACGACGCGCCCCTCGGTTCGGGCGGCGAACTGCATCAGCAGGCCACCGGCGACTGTCCGCTGATGACGACGAATCAGGGCACGGCAATCTCGGACGACCAGAACTCGCTGCGCGCGAATCCGCGCGGCCCCACGCTGCTCGAAGATTTCGTGCTGCGCGAAAAGATCATGCATTTCGATCACGAGCGCATCCCGGAGCGCATCGTGCACGCGCGCGGCAGCGCCGCGCACGGCTACTTCGAGCTCACCGATTCGCTGGCGCAATTTACGACGGCGAAGATCCTGACCGAAGTCGGGCAACGGACGCCGCTGTTCACGCGCATCTCGACGGTGGCCGGCGGCGCAGGCTCGGTCGACACGCCACGGGACGTGCGCGGCTTCGCGGTGAAGTTCTATACGAAGGAAGGCAACTGGGATCTCGTGTCGAACAACATCCCGGTGTTCTTCATCCAGGACGCGATGAAGTTCCCGGACCTCGTCCACGCGGTGAAGATGGAGCCGGACCGCGGATTTCCGCAGGCGGCGAGCGCGCATGACACGTTCTGGGACTTCATCTCGCTGATGCCCGAGTCGATGCACATGATCATGTGGCAGATGTCCGACCGCACGCTGCCGCGCTCGCTGCGGATGATCGAAGGCTTTGGCGTGCATAGCTTCCGGCTCATCAACGCGGATGGCGAATCGACCTTCGTGAAGTTTCACTGGCGGCCGAAGCTCGGCCTGCAATCCACGCTGTGGGACGAGGCGGTGAAGATCGCCGGCGCCGACCCGGACTTCCACCGCCGCGACCTCTTCGAGGCGATCGGCAACGGTGCGTTTCCGGAGTGGGAGTTTGGCGTGCAGCTCTTCAGCGAGCAGGACGCGGAGGCCTTCCCGTTCGACCACCTCGACGCGACCAAGCTGATCCCCGAGGAGCTCGTGCCGCTGCGCATCATAGGGCGCATGGTGCTCGACCGCTGGCCGGACAACTTCTTCGCCGAGACCGAACAGGTCGCGTTCTGCCCGGCGAACGTCGTGCCGGGGATCGACTTCTCGAACGACCCGCTGCTGCAGGGGCGGCTCTTCTCCTACCTCGACACGCAGCTGTCGCGCCTCGGCTCGCCGAATTTCCACCAGATCCCGGTCAACGCGCCGCAGTGCCCGTTCGCGAGCTACCAGCGCGACGGCCACATGCAGAGGGACCGGCCGAAGGGTCGCGTCTCGTACGAGCCGAACACGCTCGACCCCGACGGCCCGCGCGAATCCGAGCAGGCGGGCTTCCGCTCCGCGACGACGCCGGAAAGCGGCGTCAAGGGCCGCATCCGCGCGCAGAGCTTCGGTGACCACTACAGCCAGGCGCGGCAGTTCTACCGCAGCCAGAGCGCGCCCGAGCAGACGCACCTCGTCGCCGCGCTGGTGTTCGAGCTGTCGAAAGTCGAGACGCTGCGGATCCGTGAAGCGATCGTCGGCCACCTGCGCAACATCGACGAATCGCTCGCGTCGCGCGTTGCGGCCGGGCTCGCGATCGACCCGCTGCCCGCGGCGCCGCTGCCGTTCCAGCCGGTGCAGGACTTCGATCCGTCGCCGGCGGTCGCGCTGATCGGCAAGATGAAGGACACGCTCGAAGGCCGCGTGGTCGGGATCCTGGTCAACGATGGTTCGGACGGCGCAGCGGTGTCGGCGCTGCGCAACGCGGCGACCAAGGCCGGGGCGATGGTCAAGATCGTCGCGCCAAAAGTCGGCGGCGCGAAGCTCGGTGGCGGCGCGAAGGAACCCGCCGACGGCCAGCTCGAAGGGACGCCGTCGGTGATGTTCGACGCGGTCGCGGTGCTGCTGTCCGACGACGGCGCCGCCGAGCTCGCGCGCGACGCGAAGGCGCTCGACTTCGTCCGCGATGCGTTTGCGCACCTGAAGGCGATCGCGGTCGACCAGGGCGGGCAAGCGCTGTTGCAGGCGGCCGGGGTTCAGCCGGACGCCGGCGTCGTCGCGGCGACGAACGTCGCCGACTTCATCGCCGCCGCAAAGACGCGGCAGTGGGACCGGGAAGGGAAGGTGAGGGTGTTGCCGTAAGGCAGCGCGCGCGGGGTGGGCCGGAGCCCGCCCCGCGGCCCATCACGCGGTCGCGTCGCGGAACACGTCCAGCCAGTCGCGCACGAAGCGCTCGATGTTGAAGCGTCCCAGCGCGACCGCGCGCGCGCCGTCGCCGAGCCGGCGCGCTTCCTCGGGGTCGTCGATCAGCCTTTGCATGTGCGCGACGAGGCGCGCGGGGTCGGTGTCGAGCCAGCCCGATTCGCCGTTTCGGATCACCGTGACGAGCTCGGTCGTCGCGAGGCCGACGACCGGCAGGCCGATCATCATCGCCTCGATCGCCGCGAGGCCGAGGCTCGTCCAGCGGATCGGGTGGAAGTAGAAGCGATAGCGCGCGATGTAGGCCGGCAGGTCGGTGTTCGCGACTTCGCCAATGCCGCCGCTTTCTTCCGCCGCCATGCCGATGAGATCGAGCGGCACCTCGGCGCGCGCGGCTTCGAACACGTCCGCGCCGAGCCGCCGGCCGCGCCGCGCGAGGTGATTGACGATCGCGATGCCGCGCGGCACGCGGCCGTCGTAGCGCGCGTCGGGCGGCACGATGACGCCGTGCTCGACGATGCGCACCGGCGTGCGGCCGTTGTCCCACATCAGCGCGTTGAATGGCGTCACATGGACGAGCAGCATCGACGGGTCGTCGACCGGATGCGGCGTGTTCGTCGGATGCACCTGCGGCGGGTCGTGTTCGAGGTAGATGCGCGGCAGCTGCTGCTGCGCGCCCGAGAGCAGCCGGAACTGGTCTTCGAGGTAGTTGCTGCGGCACTGGAACAGGATGCAGTCGAACTCGGTCGTGCGCAGCGCCTCGACCGGCACCTCGACGAGGTTGTCGCCCCAAGGCAGCGTCCCGGCGCGGCCGTTGAAGCCGGGCGAGCGCGCCGCGTCGACGGGCAGCAGGAAAGTGTGGGGGACCTGGCTCAGGTAGTAGAGATAGTTGCCGTGCACGTGCCAGGTCAGGATGCGCAGCTTGCGGGGTGGGGACATCGTTCCTCCCGGTGTCGGCTCGGTGTTCGTCGGTATGCGTCGATCGGTTCCATTCATGCGGCTCGCGACGCGCCGACCGGCGTCGCCGGCAGCGGCGCGGACGAACGTTCGGCGCCGAGCGCGAGCAGTTCGTGCGCCGCCGCCGCGACGCGCGCCGGGTCAAGCAGGCGCAGGCAGTGGTGGTGGCCTTGCGGGCAGACGCTCTTGTAGCAGAAGCGGCACGGCACATCCTCGTACAGCACGCGGTGCGGCACCTGCCACGGCGCGTGCTGCGGGTTCGTCAGCGCGTACAGGTCGACGACCGGCGTCCCGAGCGCCGCGGCGAGATGTACCGGGCCGGTGTTGTTCGCGATCAACAGCGCGGCGTCGTCGAGGACCGCGCCGAGCTCGCCGAGGCCGAGCTGCCCGGCCAGCGATCTCGTCGGGTGGGCGATGCCCGCACGGATGCGCTCGACCGCCGGCGTTTCGGAGGCGTCGCCGGTGAAGACGAGCTGCAGGTCGCCGAGGTCCGGCCGGATGTCGAGCACATGCCCGATCGCCGCGGCGAAGAGATCCTCCGGGTAGCGCCGCGACGGCGCGCTCGCGCCGGGATGGATGACGATGAAGCGACGCTCCGGGTCGATGCCGGCGGCGCGCAGCAGCCGGCGCGCCGACACGACGTCCTGCGGCGGCACGCGGAACGACAGCCGCGCGTCGACGGTCGTCGCGCCGACCGCGGCGACGAGGTCGAGCTGCCGGCGCGCCTCGTGGCGCAGCACTTCGTGCGGTTCGGGGTCGGACAGCCAGTCGCTCAGCAGGTGATACGGGTTCTCGCGGCTGTGCGCGAGCCGCAGCGGAATGCCGGCGAGCCAGCACAGCAAGGCCGCGGGCAGCGCGCTCTGGCTGTAGACGGTGAAGATCACCGCCGCGTCGAACTTGCCGGCTCGTAACCGTTCGACGGTGGCGAGCATCGCGTCCGCGGTGGGTTCGGCGCCGGGCATCCACGGGGCGTTCGCGACGAGAACCTCGTCGATCTCGGGCACGTAAGGCGCGGCGGCGACTCCCGAGCCAGCCGCGAGCAGCGTGATGTGGCGCTCCGGCGCCGACACGCGCAGCGCGCGCAGCGCCGGTGTCGTCATCAGCACGTCGCCGAGGTTGTCGAGGCGCACCGCGAGGATGCGGCGGGCGGACTGCCAGCGTGCCGCGTCGATCACGCGGTCCATGCGGACCAGCCGGCTGCGGGGGAAGGGGCCGCAGGCGAATCCGCCTCGGCGAGGATCGCATCGACGGCTTCGGTCAGGCTCTTTGCCACGCGGTCGGGTTCGCGCAGCCGGCCGCCACGCCATTCGGTTTCCGAGCCGACATCGAGCAGCACCGTGCGACAGCCCGCGCGGCGGCCGGCTTCGACGTCGTCGAGGATGTCGCCGATCAGCCACGAGCGGCCGAGGTCGAGTCGATGCTCGTGCGCGGCGCGCAGCAGCAGCCCCGGCTCGGGCTTGCGGCAGTCGCACGCGAGCGCATAGCGCGCGTCGCTGCCCTCGGGGTGGTGGGGGCAGTGGTAGACCGCGTCGAGCACGACGCCGAACGCCGAGAGGTCGAGCGCGATCTTCGCCCACACCGCCTCGAGCGCGTCGTGCTCGAAGAGTTCCAGCGCGACGCCGGGCTGGTTCGTGATCAGGATCAGGTGGAAGCCGTGCCGCTGCAGCCGCGCGAGCGCGGTGCCCGCGTCGTCGCGCAGCCGGATCCGCGCCGGGTCGACGTTGTACGGCACGTCGTGGATCAGCGTCCCGTCCTTGTCGATGAAAACCGCCGCGTTCAGGGCCAAGAAGTCTCTCCCATCGGCAGCACGGTGATTTCCGGTACGACCGTGCCTTCGGGCAGCGACAGCACGTTGACCACCGCGGCGGCGACCGACTCGGGCGGCTGCAGCGTCGCGACGTCGATGTCCGGGAAGCGGTCGAGCAGGAAGGGCGTGCGCATGCCGCCGGCAACGACCGCGGTCACCTTGATCCCGTGCGGTCGCAGCTCCGCATGCAGCGCGTGCGAGAAGCCGAGCAGCCCCCACTTGCTCGCGTGATAGACGGAGGCGTTCGGCCATGCGCGCTTCGCCGCGGTCGAGGTGATGTTGATGATGTGCCCGCTGCGCAGCGGCTTCATCTGCGCGACCACGTGCTTCGAGAACAGGAACGGGCCGCGCAGGTTCACCGCGAGGACGTGGTCCCACTGTTCGATTTCGAGCTCGTCGATCGGCAGCGTGTAATCGACGCCGGCGTTGTTGATCAGGACGTCGAGCGCGCCGAAGCGTTCGCGCGCGCACTGCAGGCACGCGAGCACCTGCTCGTCGTCGGTGACGTCGACCGTGCAGTGGATCGTCTGATAGCCCTTCTTGTTGAGCTCGAACGAGGTCTGTTCGCCGGCGTCCGCGCGGACGTCGCAGACGACGACCTGGGCGCCGGCCGCGCACAGCGCTTCGCACAGCGCCTTGCCGAGGCCGCGGCCGCCGCCGGTGACCAGCGCCGTCTTGTTCAGAAGCGGGGAGGAGTTGTTCGGAGTCATAGGCGCACCGTCCTTTCGTCGAAGCGGATTTCGGGCTGGGGTTGAAGGCTGTGGTAGACGGATTCGAGCGATGCGGCGACGCGCTGCCACGTGAAGGCGCTGCGCACGCGGCGCATCCCGGCGCGCCCGAACATCCGCGCCCGGGCCGGGTTCACCCGCACGCGCGCGAGGCGGTCGGCGAGCGCCGAAGGGTCGTTCGGCGGCACGAGGTAGCCCGTGACGCCATCGACGACGGTGTGCTTGATGCCGCCGACCGACGCGCCGATCACCGGGCAGCCGCAAGCCATCGCTTCGAGCGGCGTGATGCCGAACGGCTCGTACCACGGCGTCGTCACGAACACGTCCGCGGCGCAGTAGAAGTCGCGCAGCGCGGTGCGCGGCCGGCGCCCGGCGAAGATCACGCGATCGGCGACGCCTTCGGCTTCCGCGATGTCCTGCAGCCGGCCGATCTCCGGCGTCGTCGCTGGATCCGGGTCGTCCGACTCGCCGCCGACGACGAGGAGCTTTGCGGTGATGCCGTCCTCGCGCTCGAGCGCCGCGACGCCGCGTATCACGTTATCGATGCCCTTGCGCGGCACGAGCCGGCCGAGCTGCAGCACGAGGTACTCGTCGTCGCCGATGCCGAACTCCTTGCGCAGGTGCCGGCTGCCGGGGCCGAGTTCGGTCGTCTCGACGCCGCAAGGCACGACGTCGACGTCGTCGAGCCGCGCGTCGTAGAGGTTCACGAGGTCGTCGCGGTCCTGCGGGCATTCCGCGATGATCCGGTCCGCGGACGCGACCAGCATTTCCTCGATATCCACGCGCGACGCCGGAAATCCGTCGGCGCTGCCCTGGTGGAGCCGGCGCACTTTGCCGAGCGCATGGAAGGTGATGACGAACGGCGATCCGTACTCGTCGCGCATGCGCTGCGCGGCGAGCCCGGACATGAAGAAGTTCGCGTGGATCACGTCGTACGGCCGCGCACGCGCGCAGCAGGTGACCATGTTGTCGCTGAATTCCTCCATGTGGGGCAGCAGCGATTCCTTCGGGATGAAGCAGGCCGGCCCCGCGGGGACCGGGATCACCCTGACGTTGCGGCCGAAATAGACGACCGGCGGCAACTCGGGGCTGTCGCGGCGCGTGAAGACGTCGACCGTGTGCCCCGCTTGCGCGAGTTCGCGCGCGACATAAGCCACGTAGACGTTCTGCCCGCCGCTGTCGATGCTGCCAAGGGTGGCGAGAGGAGATGCGTGTTCGCTTATCAGTGCGATTTTCATATGTGCGCCGCCTATGGGTTTGTCGGAACGCTGGACTCGGTCCTGCGGAGGTGATGCGTTGTGCTTCGGCAAGCCCTGTGCCCGCACGGGATACTGCCGTTCGCCGCAATCGCCAGCCGTGGCGCGCGATTGACCGTGTAAGTTCGGAGCGGGCGAGGAAAAACTTACTGCCGCAGCCGGCAGCGCGGCCGCGGGCGGCTAGATCGGGCGGTGCTGCTTCGGCGGTTTCGGGTCTTCGCCGCCGCCCTTTTCGCGCTTGATGACGCTGATCGTGCCGTCGCTTTCCATCATCGCGGAGCGGACGTCCTCGAGTTTCTCGATGCCGTTTTCGCGCAGCTTCGCCCACAGTTCGTCTTCGGAGATGAATTCGCGCCGCAGGTTGCGGTGAAGGATTTCGCCGTTGCGCACGAGCCGCAGCACCGGCGGCTGCAGGATCTTGCGCATGCGCGGAAAGCGGAACGAGAGATAGTCGAACAGCACGTTCCAGCCGAGGATCGTCGACACGAGGATCAGCCCGTCGGTGACCGACTTGTATTCGCTCGCCATCGCGTTCTGCGAGGCGTCGGCGATGATCACGAGCAGCAGGACGTCCGCGACGCCGACGGCGCCGATGTCGCGCTGCAACACGGTGCGGAACACGAAAAGCAGAAAGAGATAGACGGCGGTGCCGCGGATCATCAGTTCCACCGGCGACACCGTGAGACCGAAGACTTCGCTCCACGAAATATCCATATCCGATCCTCCGGCAATCGCGACAGCCGCTCCATCCAGGCAAGGGCGGACTCGTCACTTTCTGTTGCACAGCAATCGGGCCTCCCGTCGGCGCGTGTGAAAAAGTCCCACGCAAAACGTCGGAAGTGACTGAAAAAATTACAATTGTTGGCAACGGAGGGGGGTTGAAAGCCGACTAGTATCTACGGGTGGATCAGTCCCGCAGGAGAGAAAATTGCCCAACGTACTGCTTGTCGACGACGATCCCGAAACCGGCGCTTGGCTGTCCGAATTCGTCAAGGCGGAAGGGTTTACGATCGCGGTTGCCGACTCTTTGAGAGGCGCGCGCATCCGGCTCACACGCTCGATGCCCGACGTCGTGCTGACCG
Organism: Aromatoleum sp.; assembly: GCF_032027225.1. Taxonomy (GTDB): domain Bacteria; phylum Pseudomonadota; class Gammaproteobacteria; order Burkholderiales; family Rhodocyclaceae; genus Aromatoleum. Next base: position 86,151 of record NZ_JAVSMM010000010.1, read on the forward strand.
ACCTGATGCTGCCCGACGGGCTCGGTATGGAGCTGATGGAGGAAATCGGCACCGGCGGCTCGACCGAGGTCGTCGTCATCACCGGCCACGCGAGCGTCGAAAGCGCGATCGAAGCGCTGCGCGGCGGCGCGACCGACTATCTCGTGAAGCCGGTCGACATCGAGCGCCTGCGCGGCGTGCTGCAGCGCATTCCTAAAGTCGAACACTTCCGCGAGGAGATCGGCGAGCTGCGCAACGAGCTGCGCAAGCTCGGCCGCTTCGGCCACATCCTCGGCAGTTCGCCGGCGATGCACCGCCTCTACGACCAGCTCTCGCGCGTCGCGCCGACGTCGGCGTCGGTGCTGCTGGTCGGCGAGAGCGGCAGCGGCAAGGAAGTCGTCGCGCAGACGATTCATGACTTGTCGCGCCGCAAGCGCCAACCCTTCCTGCCGCTGAACTGCGGCGCGGTGTCGCCGCAACTGGTCGAGAGCGAACTCTTCGGCCACGAGAAGGGCAGCTTCACCGGCGCGGACCGGCAGCACCATGGTTTCTTCGAGCGCGCGAACCGTGGCACGCTCTTCCTCGACGAAGTTACCGAAATGCGCCCCGACCTGCAGGTCAAGCTGCTGCGCGTGCTCGAAACCGGGTCCTTCATGCGCGTCGGCACGAACGAGCCGATCGCGACCGACGTGCGTCTGATCGCAGCGACGAACCGCTCGCCCGAGAAGGCGGTCGCCGACGGCAAGCTGCGCGAGGACCTCTACCACCGCCTCAACGTCTTCCCGATCATCCTGCCGCCGCTGCGCGAGCGCGGAACCGACATCGAGCTGCTCGCGGAACATTTCCTCGCCGAACTGAACGAACAGGAGCAGACGAACAAGCGCTTCTCGTCCGACGCGATCGCGGCGCTCTACGCGCATAACTGGCCGGGCAACGTCCGCGAGCTGAAGAACTACGTCCATCGCGCGTACATCCTCGCCGACGAGGTCATCGAGCCCGAACTCGCGCCCGAGAGCTTTCTGCAGAAATCGCACAGCTCGGTGCTGACCATCCGGGTCGGCACGACGCTCGAAGAGGTGAATCGGCGCGTGATGGAGGCGACGCTGGCCGAATGCGGGAACGTTAAGCGCAAGGCCGCCGAAATGCTCGGGATCAGCCTGAAGACGCTCTACAACCGCCTCGCGGTGTACCAGGCGGAAAAGGGCGAGCTCCCGGTGGACGAGGAGGCCGACAGCGACGAAACGGACGACAGCGTGCAGGACGAGCGGGAGCGCGACCCCGAGCGCAGCGCGGCGGAATGAGCGTCCCGCGCCGCGTGTAAGTCCTGCACGCTGGCGTAAGTCTTACTGAGCTTTCGACAGCGTTCGTCCGCAGCACCGGCGCGTTGAAGACGCGTCGGCTTACGCGAGGAGGATCGATTCGATGAGCAAGCAGGACCAGACCGGCGAGCCCGGGAAAAAGCGGCTCGACCCGATGTTCGACGCCGAGGACACGAATATCCGCAAGCCGCCGGGAAAAGGCGAGCTGCCGCTGCCTCACGAGCGCGACGAGGCGCCGCAGAAGCACGAGCCCGGCTTGCACGAGCACCGCGAAGTCATCGAGCAGGCCGCGCGGGACATCGGCCGGGGTTTGCGCGACACCGACCAGCACGGCGTGCCGACCGACGTTCCCGGACCCGGAGACGACCCGGAACGCTCGCCGGGTGCCGACGTGCCGCCGGAGGGCGTGGACGTCGCGCACCCGCCGCGGCAGAAGCGACACGGGAGATGACAAGCGGCTGCGGCAACGCATCCCGCGCGCGCCGCCGACGACATGCGGGTACGACGTTTGCTGCTCCGGGTGCCGCGACATGTTCCGGGCCGGCAAGGGCCCGTTCGGACCAATAACGAGGAGGAATGAAAATGCAGACGACGACATCGGGATCGAACGTAACCGGAACCGCCGACACCGGCGCCGCGAAGATCGAGCAACTGTCGAGCAAGGCGCAGGACGCGATCGACCGCGTCGCGCACGCAGCGTCGAGCCGCTTGCGCAACGCCGGCGAACGCGGCCAGGAATGGATGCATCATCAGGATGAGCTGCTGGAAGGGGCACGCGAGTGCGTGCGTCGGCACCCCGTGGCGTCGGTGATGATCGCCGTGGGTGTGGGAATCCTGTTCAGCCGCTTCACGCAGCACTGACGGGCCGACCGCAACCGATGGCGGCCACGACGAGCGAAGGAATCGGCACCGACCGTTCCCTTTCCGGCCTGCTGCACCGCACCCGGCGCCTCGCGTCGGCATTCGCATCGCTCGTGGTGCTCGATGCGAGGCAGACGTTCCACGAACTGCTGCAGGTGATGTGCGTCGCGATCGCGGCGGTCGTCCTGCTCGTGACGGCGTGGCTCGCGCTCGTCGTCGCGATCGCCGGCTGGCTGATTGCCGATGGCGTGCCGTGGCCGGCGGTGCTCGCGTTTGCGGCGCTGGCGAACGTGGTCGTCGCCGCGGCTGCCGGATGGTGGCTGTGGAAGCGGGTGAAGAAGATGCCGTTCGCGGCAACGCTGCGGCAGCTGCGCGGCGACCCGCCGCCGGCGGCAATGCCGGTTGCCAGTGAGGCCGGCGCAGTCGAAGCGGTCGCGAGGACCGGGCCATGAGGATCATTTCGAGATCGCTGGACGAAACCGAGATGCTGGTCGCGCAGGAGCGAGTCGCGCTCGGGCGCGATTTCGCGCTGTGGCGCGACGAGACGAAGAAGCGGGCGGTCGCGCAGGCGACTTCGCTGCGCGGCATCGGCATTGCCGCGGCCGCCGTCGGCTTGCTCGCGACCGCGCTCGTGAAGCGGCGCCCGCGCGGCTCCGTGCGGCACGACGATCCCGTGATCAAGCCGGAGACAAAACGCAAGGGCATCGCCGCGATTCTCGGCGGCCTCGCGATGACTGGCCTGCGGATGCGTTACGGCAATCCGTGGAACGCGGTGCCGGTGTTCCTGACCTGGGGGCGCGAGCAGTACGCGCGCCGCTACGCGAACCGGACGGTGCGCTCGCGCGCAATGCCGCCCGTGCGGAGGGAGCGCCGCGCGTAGGCCGCTTCGACAATGGAATGGTTCGGCAGGGTGAGAGTCCTATCTTCGACCAGTGCGCGAAGCCGCAGCAGCGCGGGCGGCGAGCAGCGTCCGCCGATCCGGCTTCCCGTGCGATCCGTCTGCGATCCCCGCCCGCAAGCCGGGATGTCTTTCTCCTACCTCTGATCGAACCGCATGGATTCCACCGTTTCCTTGCCGTCGCCGACGTCGCTCCCGCAAGGGGCATGGTCGACGCGACTCGCGAATACTTCGAAATATGCGAGCTGGTTCGTCGCGGCGCTCGCGCTGACGGCGTTCGCCGGCTGGATCGCCGGCATCCCGATGCTCGCGTCGCTCGGCCCCGGGCTACCGCCGGCGACCTTCAGCAGCATCGTGAAGCTGCTGCTGATCGCGATCGCGTTGCGGCGCCTAGAAGCCGCCGACGAACGCCGCAACCGCTACGCGATCTTCTTCCTCGCGTTCGTGATCGCGACGATCTCGGTGCTGACGCTGTTGCTGCAGCTCGAAACCTGGACCGGCCTCGAAAACCGGGTTTTCGAGCGCATCCCGGTGTTCGCCCCAGCACCGAACCCGGTCGGCACCGCGACCTGCTACATCCTCGTCGCGCTCGCGCTGACGCTGGCTGCCGTCGATGACGCCCGTGTGCGCGGATTCGCCCGGCTCCTCGCGATTGCCGCAGGCAGCGTCGCGCTCGTCGCGATCGTCGGACTGACTTTCCGTTTCGTCCGGCTCAGCGTCGTGATCCCGACGGTGGGCATCGCGCTGCCGGTCGCGCTCGGGATGCTCGCCGCGAGCGTCAGCCTGATCGTCAGCCGTCCATCGCCGCGCCTGCTGCGGTTGCTCGAACACGATTCACCCGGCGCGGTGATCTTCCGTCGGCTGCTGCCGCTCGTCGTCGCGGTTCCGCTGCTCGCCGGCTGGGTGCAGGCGCTGGGCCTGCGCCTGGGCTGGTTCGCGGTCGGCGAGAGCGAAGGCGTGATCGCGGTCGGGATGATCGTCGGCTGCGCGGCGCTGATCCTGTGGACCGCGGGCAAGCTCGACGAAATGAACGTCGACCGCTCGATGGCCGAGCTGCGCGCGAACACGCAGCAGCAATGGCTCGAAGTGACGCTCGCGAACATCGGCGACGCGGTCATCGCGGTCGATGACGAGGTCCGGGTCGGCTTCCTTAATCCGGCGGCCGCGCAGCTTCTCGGCGTCGACGTCGCCGGCGCGATCGGGCGCAATCTCCGGGATCTCATGCAGCTCGTCGACGAGCGCACGTACGAGACGATCGAGTCGCCGTTCCGTAAGGCGTTCCACGACCTTCGCCCGGTGACGCTCGACGGCGAGCCGGCGGTGCGACTAGCGGACGGCAGTCTGTGCGGCATCGAGGCGAGCGCGACGCCGATCCGCGCCGCCAGCGGCGGCCTCGTTGGCGGCGTGCTGGTGCTGCGTGACGTCAGCGCACGCCGCGCGCGCGCCCATGCGGAGCGGCAGGCGTTCCAGGCGCTCGACCGGCGGGTCGGCGAGCGCACGCGCGCGCTCGAACGCACGATGACGGTGCTGCGCGAGAGCACGACGCTGCTGCGGACGATCGCGGCGAGCACGCCGGAACTGATCGTCGCGAAGAGCCGCGAAGGCCGGATCATGATGGTCAATCCGGCGGCGGTGCAGGCGATGGGCCTGAGCCGCGCGCAGGTGCTGGGGCAAAAGGAGCAGGAACTCTTCGAGGACACGGAGGAGCTGCGCCGCACCCTCGAGAACGACCGGCGCGTGATCGAGACCCGCCGGCCGATTGCGGTCGAGGAGACGCGCATGACGAAAGCCGGGCTGCGCACCTACCTCGTGACGAAATCCCCGCTGCGCGATTCGCAGGGGCAGGTGTTCGGACTGGTCGGCGTCGCGAAGGACATCACCGACCGCAAGCGTGCGCAGCGCGAGCTCGAGGACCTGCTGGTCGCCGAACATCGACTCCGCGGCGAGGCCGAGCGGGCGAACCGCGCGAAGGACGAGTTTCTCGCGATCGTCTCGCACGAGCTGCGTTCGCCATTGAATGCGCTGAAAGGCTGGAGCCAGGTGCTGTTGTCGATCGGCAACCCGGACCCCGCGCTCGTCGCGCGGGCCGCCGATGCGATCAAGCGCAACATCGATCACCAGACCCGGCTCATCGACGATCTGCTCGACACGTCGCGCATCATCAGCGGCAAGCTCGAGCTCGACAACCGGCCGGTGGACCTCGTCGAGGTGGTGCGCGCGGCGATCGAACTGCTGCGCGACGGCGCCGCGGCGAAGGGCGTCGAGCTGGAATTCGCCGCCGAATGCGCCACGGCCGTCGTCAACGGCGACAGCGACCGCTTGCAGCAGATCGTCATCAACCTGGTGTCGAACGCGATCAAGTTCACGCTGGAAGGCGGGAAGGTGGTGATCCGGCTCGCGCGCCCCGACGATACGGTGCTGCTGTCGGTCAGCGACGACGGCGTCGGCATCGAGGCGGATTTCCTGCCCCACGTGTTCGACCGCTTCAGCCAGGCGGATACCTCGGTGACGCGCCGCTACCTCGGCCTGGGCATCGGCCTCGCGCTCGTGCGCAACCTCGTCGAGCTGCATGGGGGCATGGTGCGCGCGGAGAGCGGCGGCAGTGGCACCGGTTCGGTGTTCACGGTCGAGTTTCCGGCGGCGCAGATGGAAGCCGATGACCGAGCAGACGACGACCGCCATGGCAAGGACGCAAAACCGGCGGTGCCGCGCGATCTGGACGGCGTGCGTGCGCTGCTCGTCGACGACGACCCGGACGCGCGCGAAGTGATGCGCCTCATCCTCACGCAGGCCGGTGCGAGCGTGCGCGAGTTCGACTCCGGCGAAGGTGTCGCGGCGACGCTGCGGATGCTCCATGAAGACGGTGACACGCCCGACGTGCTGCTGCTCGACATCGCGATGCCGACCGAGAGCGGCTTCGACGTGCTGAAGCGACTGCGCGGCGACCCTGCGCTGCCTTTCGTCCCCGCGGTGGCGGTGACGGCGCTCGCGCATCTGGACCGCGGCAAGTTCGCCGTCGAAGGCTTCCAGGGCTGCGTCGGCAAACCGGTCGATGCGCACCTGCTCGTCGGGACGATCCGCGGGATTCTCGAAGTCGCCGAAAACGAGCGCACCGCCGCCGCTCCCTTCGCCTGAAAGGAGCGGACGTCGCGTCGGACGGCGCGCCTTACGCTGCTGACCCGCGCACCGCGCACCGCGCACCGATGAGGTGTCGGCGTCTTCACCACCCGTGTGCCGGATCGCCAACCGCAGGCGCCGAACATCCGACCGACATGCGCCCGATGTCCCCGCGATCCCCGTCCAGCTCGGTCCCGGCCCCTTTGCGCGCCGAAAAGAACTACAGCGGACTGTAAGTTTTTCACGCCCCGCGCGCGCTGATCCGCCTCCCGGCCCCGTCGGGCGGGCGTCGATCGCGGCACGGCGCTTGCCTTCCCCTGAGAGAAGAGGGGCGCGCGGCGACGATCGGCGGCTCGCCCCCGGTACCACGGTTCAGCGATTCAAGAGGAGTCGACGCAATGAAATCACGACATCCACAACCCTCCCAGTTCCAGGGGGAGCGGGACCCGAACCGGAGTGAAAGCATGCGCGGCGGTTACGGGTCCGAGTACGGCCGCCATCGCGGCGGATATCCGGAACACGAGGAAGAGCAGTACGCGCACCAGCAGCGCCGTTCCGGCGGCTTCCAGGATTACGAAGGACGCTCGCAGCCGGGCGGCTTCGGCGGTCAGTCGGATTACGGGCGTCAGAGTGGGGACGACTACACCGGCGAAGAAGGCTTCCGTGGCAGCATGCGCGGCCAGGAAGGGCAGCGCTACAGCGGCGGCCCCCGCGGCGAGGAGCAGGGTTACGGCCGCGGCTCGTACGGCGGCAACTGGGGGCGCGAAGAGCAGGGCGCGCGCCCGAGCGGCGGTCGGGGCTGGAACGCTCCCGACGAATACGACGAGCCCCGGTTCGGCTACCAGGGCGGAATGCGGCGCGGCTTCGGGCGCGAGGACTTCGGCTCCGAGAACCAATGGGCGTCGGATGACGCCTCGCGCTCGACCTACGGCGGCCGCACGTCGAACAGCGCGGCGTCGCAGATGCGCGGCGGGATGAGCCGGGACTACGGCGGCGTCAACCGCGACTACGGCGGCGACGTCGGCGGAAACTTCTCCGCAGGCCGCGCCGGTGAATACGGCGGCAGCTATGGCGGCGGGCTCGGCCGGGCGGGGTACGGTGGCTTCGTCGGGCAGCGCAGCGACTTCGATCATGACATCGGCGAGCGCTTCGGCGGCGCGCCGATGAGCCGCGGCTTCGGCGGCAGCCCGACCGGCGGCGGTCGGACCGGGGGCGGCTACAGCGGTGGCCAGTCGAGCGGCGGCTACAGCGGCGGTCAGCTCGGCGGCGGCTACGCGGGTCAGGATCTCGATCGCAACCGCCAGGGACCGCGCGGCTACCAGCGCTCCGACGAGCGGATCCGCGAGTTCATCTGCGAGCGCCTCGCCCAGCATCACCATCTCGACGTCCACGACGTCAGCGTCGAAGTGCGCGACGGCCGTGTGATGCTCGACGGCACGGTGCCCGAGCGCGGGATGAAGTACCAGATCGAAGACGCCGCGGACAACACCTGGGGGGTCAAGGACGTCGAAAACCGCATCCGTGTCGTCTCGCCGTCCGGGCGCCCCGGTTCCGGGCAGGAAGACCTCAGCTCCGGTCAGCTCAGCTCCGGCGGCACGACCGGCGGCGGCAGCACCGGGCTCACCGGCACGACGGGGTCGACGACCGCGGAAGCGGCCGGCGGTCCGGGATCGAGCAACCAATCGTCTGTCGGCTCGCAAAGCGGCATGACATCACCGAAAACTCGCGAGAAGTCCCATCAGGGCAGGGACAAGGAGTGACCACCCGCCCCTTCGGCTACCCGTCGGAGGGGCTCCACCCGAGACGTTTCCCAACAGGAGGAACCTACTCATGGCAAGCCAATACTCTACCGGTACCACCACCCCTGCGACCGGCGGTTCGGCCGGCATCGTCGGAGCGGAAAACGATGTGCGCAACGGCCCCGGCCCCGAGGTCATGGCCGCGAGCACGCTCGAAGGCAACGATGTGATCAACAACCAGGGCGAGGATCTCGGCAAGATCAAGGAGATCATGCTCGACGTGATGGGTGGCCGCATTGCCTACGCGGTGCTGTCGTCGGGCGGCTTCCTCGGCATGGGCGACAAGCTGTTCGCGATCCCGTGGGGCGCGCTGGTCCTCGACACCGATCGCAAGTGCTTCATCCTCGACGTCGACAAGGACCGGCTGAAGAACGCGCCGGGCTTCGACAAGGACCACTGGCCGACCATGGCCGATACGACGTGGGCGAATGAAATCCACGCCTACTACGGGCAGCGCGGCTACTGGCAGGACCGCGTGCTGTAATGCGGCCCGCGAGGCCGGCGCGGGGAGTTGTCCGCGCCGGCCTCGGCTTTTTCCCCCTGCCGGATTTACATCCCCGCATGCTTTTTCGGACGAACCGCACGGTCGCGGGAAGGTGCTCCGCGCCTAGAGCCCGCTAGACCTTCCTGTCCATGCGAGCCAGTTCGCCCTCGTCGACTTCTTCACCCCCGTCGCCTTCTCCGCCGCCTTCGACGCTGGGCTTCGTCGCGCGACTGCTGACGGCGTCGGTGATGCGCTACCCGAAGCGCACCGCCGCCGCACTCGCGCTGGTCATCCTCGCGAAGCTCGCCGCCGTGTCGGTGCCGATCTCGCTGAAAGCGATCGTCGATGCGCTCGGTCCGACCGCCCAGGTCGCGGTGCTGCCGGTCTTCCTGCTGCTCGGCTACGCGGTGCTGCGCTTTCTGTCCGGCGCGTTCAGCGAGATCCGCGACGTGATCTTCGTGCGCGTGACGCAGACGACGGTCTCCGGTTTCCTGCTCGACGTTTTCGGCCATCTCCACCGGCTGACTTCACGCTTCCACGCCCGCCGCCGGATGGGCGGCGTGACCCGCGACGTCGAGCGTGGCACCGCAGGCATTGGCTTCCTGCTCGGCGTCGGGCTCTTCACGATCCTGCCGACGGTCGTCGAGATCGTCGCGGTCATCGTGATCCTGACGGTGAATTACAGCGACTGGTTCACCGGGGTCATCATCGCGACCTTCGTCGTCTACTCGACCTTCACCGTCGCCTTCACCGAGCGCCGCGCGATCTACCAGCGCGCGCTGAACGAGCTGGACTCGAACGCGAACGGCCGCCTCGTCGACAGCCTGATGAACCACGAGACGGTCAAGTACTACACCAACGAGCGCTACGAGCACGGCCGCTTCGGCAGCATCCTGAAGGACTGGGTCGAAGTCGGCGTGCAGAACCAGAAGGCGCTATCGACGCTGCACATCGGCCAGAGCGGCATCATCGCGATCGGGGTCGCCAGCGTGATGCTGCTCGCGGCGCAGAACGTCGTGCAGGGCACGATGTCGGTCGGCGATCTCGTGCTCGTCAACGCATACGTGATCCAGATCTGCCTGCCGCTGAATTCGCTCGGCTTCGTCTTCCGGCAGGCGCGCGACGCGGTCGTCAACGCCGAGAAGATGCTGCGGCTGCTCGAAGAGAAGCCCGAAATCGATGAAGCGCCGGCGGCGCCCGACCTCGTCGTCGAGCGCGGGGAAGTGAGCTTCGAGCACGTCGAGTTCGGCTACGAGGCGAGCCGGCAGATCCTGTACGACGTCAGCTTCACGATCCCGCCCGGCGGCACCGTCGCCGTCGTCGGCAGCAGCGGGTCGGGGAAATCGACGCTCGCGCGGCTGCTGTTCCGGTTCTACGACGTCGGCGCCGGGCGCGTGACGATCGACGGCGTCGACATCCGCGAAGTGTCGCAGCGCAGCCTGCGCGCGGCGCTCGGCATCGTCCCGCAGGACACGATCCTCTTCAACGACACCATCGCGTACAACATCGCCTACGGCCGCCCCGGCGCGAGCCTGTCCGACGTCATCGAGGCGGCGAAGGCAGCGCATGTGCACGAATTCATTTCGGGCTTGCCCGAGCAGTACGAGACGCAGGTCGGCGAGCGTGGCGTGATGCTGTCGGGCGGCGAGAAGCAGCGCATCGCGATCGCGCGCGCGATCCTGAAGAACCCGCCGATCCTGGTGTTCGACGAAGCCACCTCCGCGCTCGACACGCGCTCGGAGCGCGCGATCCAGGACGAGCTCGACCGCCTCGCGCGCACCCGCACGTCGCTGATCATCGCGCACCGGCTGTCGACGGTCGTCGACGCCGACGAGATCCTGGTGCTCGAACACGGCCGCGTCGTGGAGCGCGGCAGGCACGAAGACCTGCAGAAGAAGGACGGCCTCTATGCGCAGCTGTGGCGGCTGCAACGCCAGCAGCAGGAAATCGAGCACGCCGAGCGCGGCCTCGCGATGCAGCCGATCAACCTCATCGCGCTGCTCGCCGGCATCGTCGATGGCCTGAAATCGACCCTCGACGCGCGCGGCGTCGGCTTCTACAGCACGATCATGACGGACTCCGCGCGCATCACCGGCGACCCCGGCGCGCTACAGCAGGCGATGTGGGCCCTTTCGGAGCAGGCGATCTGGTCGAGCCCCCGCGGCGGGCGGGTCGAATGGCGCATCGAACGCGTCGCCGGCCGACTGCGGGTCAGCGTCATCCATCAAGGGCCGGAGATCGGTGCGCCGCCGCCCAGGCCCGTCTCCGGAACGCCGCTGCCGACGCTCGAATTCAAGGAGATCCGCGCGATCGTCGAGCAGCACGGCGCAACGCTCGAAGTGCGCACCGATGCGAACGGGATGGTGCGTGCGGTCGTCGAATTCGCCGTGCCGGTCCTGGGCGAGACCGCCGCGCCGGCGCTCGAGCACACGCCGCGACCGATGACGGATCTCGTGTTGCCGACGCTATCGATCGCGGGTGCGTGCGTGCTCATCATCGACGACAGCAGCGACGCGCGCGAGGAGATCGAAGCGGCGCTGCACCGGCACGAGGCGCTGTCGCGTGCCTATTCGTCGGGCGCCGCCGCGCTCGAATGGCTGCTGGGGCTGCCGCGCCAGGACTGGCCGGACGTGATGGTGTGCGACGTCGCGCTGCCGGACGAGGACGGCTACCAGATCATCCAGCGGCTGCGCCGCGTCGAAGCCGAACGGGAATTCGATCTCGGCGACCGCCTGCCCGCGATCGCGCTGAGCACGCGCAGCGGCGGCGACGAGCGCATGCGCGCGCTGCTTGCCGGCTTCCAGGTGGACCTGACGAAACCCGTCGATCCGGAGGAGCTCGTCCTGGTGATCGCGAGCCTCGTCCGTCATCGCGTCGGGCCGCGGACGACCGGAGACGGCAGGCCGTCGGACGAACCGCCTCCGCAGGAGGACGCCGGCTAGGCAGACCGTACGTAACACCGCGAGCGCCACGACGCGCAAGCGAGCCCATCACGACAGGAGGACCGCCAATGACGCTCGACCGACTGCAAGCGCCGACGACGCAAAGCGGCAGCCATTACGTCACCACGGAAACCGCGCGGCGCGCGATCGCCCTCGTGTCGCCGATGGTCGAGCACGCGATGCAGGATCGCAGCATCGTCGGCAGCGGCTTTCTTTACGTCGTGGTCATGGATCCCGCGCTCCCGTCCGGGACCGCAACCTTCGAAGAGGCGATCCTGTACGAGCACGCGTTCGGCGACCGCAGCCGCTGGGACGCGGACTACGCTGCGTTCGCGCGCGCGAAGGCGAAGCTCAGCTGGGCGACCGGCAAGGACGGTCGCACGTTGCAGCACACGCTGCCGCACCTCTTGCGCACCGGCGATTGCCTGCTGGCCGGCGGTGTCTGCATCGACGGCATCGTCGTCGCGGCGAGCGGCGCGTTTCCGTGCTATGACGAAGTGTTTGCGGGCGCGGTCGCGCTGTCGCTTCGCGGGCTCGCACGTGAAGCGCGCGAAGCCGAGCAGGCGACGCTTGCCCTCGAGCCGCGCCCGCGAACCTAGCCCGAAGCTACGGCTCGGCATCCAGGCATGTCGATTGTTCGTTCGCAGTCCGGAACAACGCGCGAGGAACGCGGGCGGGCGACAGGAGGTGGGCTTGAACCCGATCGTTGCCGAGCTGGTCGCGGGATTCGGCTCCCCGGACGACCTCGCCCGCCCGCTGGTGCGCTTGGCGGTCGCGCTGATCTGCGGCGCGGTCATCGGCCTGCAGCGCGAACGCGCGGGAAAATCGGCCGGCTTGCGCACGCATATCCTGGTCGCGACCGGCTCGACGCTTTTTATCGTCGGCGCGCTCGAAACTTCGATGCAGGACGACGCCGTGTCACGCGTCGTTCAGGGGCTGATCACCGGCATCGGCTTTCTCGGTGCCGGCGCGATCCTGAAGCGCGAAAAGGAGCGGGACATCCGCGGCCTGACGACCGCCGCGGGCATCTGGATGACCGCGGCGATCGGCGTCAGCGTCGGGCTCGGGCGCTTCGGCGTCGCATTGCTCGCGACCGTCGGCACCTGGGCGGTACTTTCGATATTGAGGCAACTCGAGCGCTGGACGGAGATCAACGATTCAGGCGACGAGTCGTGATGCGGTGAGGCGCGGCAGCGCGACAGCCGAATGAGGTGGCGCGCATATTGGAAAAAGGAGGCAGGCCATGGTTAACAAGACCCAGGACATCGACCCTTCCGTCCCGAAGAAGAAGGAATCGCACGTCGAGGACCTGATCGACGAATCGGTGGACGAAAGCTTCCCGGCGAGCGACCCGCCTGCGATCACGCCAAGAAAGGATCCGGTTGAGCTCCATCCCTGCGACAAACCCGCGAGCACCGGTGGTCAGGACCGCGACCGGAAGGACGTGCCGGACAAACCGTAGCGGGGCGGGTGGCGGTCAGCCGCTTCAACAGCGCAGCTGCTTGGCCCCGCGCCAAGCGGTCGTCGCGCCCGAGGAGTTCCGCTATAGGTCGGCGTGAGCGCAGCGAAGGCCGACGCCACGAAGGGGATCCGCGTCAGGTGCGCTTCGAGTGCTGAACTCGAAGCGCGTAGCTTGGGTGAGCGCAGCGAAGGCCGGCGCGAACTACCCCGGCGCCGCCACGAACCTGCGCGGGCGCGCGGCGCCCGCCCTCAGCACAGCACGCGACAGCGGATCGTCCCTTCGATCGCAGCCAGTTCGTCCACCGCCACCCGGCTCGCCTGCGCGTCCACGTCGATCACGACGTAGCCGATGTCCTTCGTCGTCTGCAGGTATTCGGTCGCGATGTTGATCCCTGCCTCCGAGAAGCGCTCGTTGATCTTCGCCAGCATCCCCGGGACGTTGTGGTGGATGTGCATGATCCGGCACTGGCCGACGTGCGCCGGCAGCGACACTTCGGGAAAATTCACCGCCGACACGGTCGAACCGTTGTTGCCGTAGCGGATGAGCTTCGCGGCGACCTCGCGGCCGATGTTCTCCTGCGCTTCGGCTGTCGATCCGCCGATGTGCGGCGTCAGCAGGACGTTCTCGAAGCGGGTCAGCGGCGACGTGAAGACGTCGTCGTTGCTCTTCGGCTCGACCGGGAACACGTCGATCGCCGCGCCGAGCACACGCTTCGACTCGAGCGCTTCGGCGAGCGCGTCGATGTCGACGACGTTCCCGCGCGACGCGTTGATCAGGAAGCTGCCCGGTTTCATCATCGCGATGCGCCGCGCGCCGAAGAGATTCGCGGTCTGCGGCGTTTCCGGGACGTGCAGGCTGACGACGTCGGATACCGCGAGCAGTTCGTCGAGCGTCGCGAATGCACGCGCGTTGCCGAGCGCGAGCTTCGCCTCGATGTCCTGGAACACGACGTTCATGCCGAGTTGTTCGGCCAACACGCCGACCTGCGTGCCGATGTGGCCGTAGCCGATGATGCCGAGCGTCTTGCCGCGGATTTCCCACGAGTTCGCCGCGCTCTTCGTCCAGCCGCCGCGATGGAGCACCGCGTTTTTCTCCGGGATGCCGCGCATCAGCATGATGATCTCGGCGATCACCAGTTCGGCGACGCTGCGCGTGTTCGAGAACGGCGCGTTGAAGACCGGAATGCCGCGCTTCGCGGCGAAGTCGAGGTCGATCTGGTTCGTGCCGATGCAGAACGCCCCGATGCCGACGAGCTTCGGCGCGCGCTCGAGGACCTCCCGCGTCAGGCGCGTGCGCGAGCGGATGCCGACGAACTCGGCGTCGGCGATCGCTTCGGCCAACGCGTCGCCGACGAGCGCCCCGGGCTGCGCGGAAACGGGCCAGCCGGCTTCGCCGAACGCGTCGATCGCGGTCTGGTGAATGCCTTCGAGCAGCACCGTGCGAAATTGCGAGCGGTGCATCTGTGAAATCGTCATATCGTGTTTCTCCGGTCTGGCCCCGGGCGTCGGCACCGGCGGAATTCCGCGCCGGTTACTCGGCGGTTTCGACGCCGCCGTTGTGCAGGAGCCCGAAATAATGCGGAATCCGGCGCAGCGCGTATTCCGCGGCGGCGTTGCGGATCGCGTTGCGGCTACCCGCGAAGCGCCGCGTCGTCGTGAATATCTTCGTCTTTCCGTCGGGCACCGCGTGGCGGAAGATCCACGCGAAGCACTGCGTGCCGGGCGGGATGTCGTTGTCGACCGGGTCGGTGATGCCGGTGTTCGCGATCGCGAGGTTCGCGCGGCTGCGCGCGAGCGCCCCTTCCGCCATCTCGCGGGCGACTTCCTCGCTCGTCAGGTTGAAGCGCTTGATCGTTTCCTCCCGCACGTCGAGACAGTGCTGCTTCGCGTCGGACGAATACACGACGAAAGCGCAGTCGAGCAGCGAGCCCGCGCCGGGTATGTCGGCGAGCCGCGCCGCGATCAGGCCGGCGGTGCAGGATTCGGCGGTCACGAGCATCAGCTCGTTCTTCTTCATGAATGATGCAATTTCTGCAATGGATCCCATGATTGCGTTTCCTTGTCGCGGCCGGGGATGCCGGCCTCTTCTCGCAGGAAATGAACGGTCCCGCTCGACGGCGTAGCAGCAATCGCCATGCCGGTCGATTTGCTGCGATTCGTCGTGTCGGGCGGAGGTTGCGACGCTCTTCCCGCCTGCGGGAGGCGGCGGGCGAAGCGTGCGGGACGGCCGAAGCGCGGTGCAAGGTCCGGCGCGAAGGGCAGTGGGGCGGCGTTCATCGGCGTATCGCCTTCAGCACTTCGGGCAGCGCAAGGCCGACGCCGAACGCGAGGTATACCCATGCGAGCGACTGGTTGCTCAACCGGCGCTCGAAGCCCGGCGTGAGCCGTTCCGGCGTCATGCGCAGGTCGACGAAGCACGTGATCGCCGCGACGCTCGCGCCGGCGCCGAGGTGCTGCGCGGCGCCCGCCGGGCGTAGCCACGCGACACCTTCTTCGTAGAACAACGCCCAGAACACCGAGGCTGCGTGGTGGATCGCGTAGCCCGGGAGCGTATATCGCAGGGAGCCGTCCTCCTGGCGCAGTGCGCGCCTGGCCCAGATCCAGTGGCTGACCGCGTTGACCGGAGCGAAGGCACTGCGGCAGTCGCGCACGCCGCCGACGGTCAGCGCCGCGAGCGACAAGGTGTTCGCGGCGGTGCCCGAGACGGCCGCACGGCGCAGTGTCTGTAACCAGTTCGTCATCCGGAACTCCAATCGGATCCGCCAGCCCGCGCCGCGATGCACGCATTCGGAATCGGTGTACATAAGAAGCGCCGGCCGGTCGAAAAGTTTGGGATAGGCCATGAAGATTTTGATCACGGGTGTGACAGGGTTCCTCGGCGGGCACATCGCCGACCGGCTCGCCGGCGACGGCCACCGCCTGACCTGCGCGGTACGCAATCCCGATTCCGCGCGCGAGCGCCGCCCGACGTTCGACTTCGTGGCGACCGACTTCAACCGCGCGACCGAGCCCGAACGCTGGCTCCCGCTGCTCGCCGGCATCGACGTCGTCATCAACGCGGTCGGCATCCTGAGGGAAGCGCCGGGCCAGAGTTTCGACGTCCTGCACACGCGTGCGCCGTCGGCGTTGTTCTCGGCGTGCGCGATCGCCGGCGTGCGCCACGTGATCCAGATTTCCGCGCTCGGCGCCGACGAGGACGCCCAAAGCCGCTATCACCTCAGCAAGCGCGCGGCGGACGAGCATCTGCGCAGCCTGCCGCTGCGCTCGACGATCGTGCAGCCGTCGCTCGTGTTCGGTATCGACGGCGCGAGCGCGCGGATGTTCGGCACGATGGCGTCGTTGCCGCTGATTCCATTGCCGGGGCGCGGGGATCAGTGCGTGCAGCCGGTGCATGTCGATGACCTCGTCGATGCGATCGCGCGTCTCGTCGCCACGCCCGACCTGCGGATCGAGTCGGGCACGCGCGTGCCTGTCGTAGGACCGCGGCCGCTGACCTTGCGGGCGTTTCTGGGGGCGCTGCGGACCGTCCTGGGCATTCGCCGCACGCCGCGCTTTCTGCCGCTGCCCGACGGCCTGACGACGCTGGGCGCGAAGCTCGCCGGACATCTCCCGGGTGCGTTCCTCGACACCGAAACGCTGCAGATGCTCCGGCGCGGCAACATCGCCGACCCAGGCGCGATGCGCGAAGTGCTCGGTCACGATCCGCGCCCGGTCGCCGACTTCGTTCCGCCGGCGCTCGTCGAGCCGCTCCGGCTGCGCGCGCAGCTCGGGTGGCTGCTGCCGGTGCTGCGCCTGAGCATCGCGTTCGTCTGGATCCTGACCGCGATCGTGTCGTTCGGCCTCTATCCGGTCGAAGCGAGCCATGCGCTGCTCGCCGAGGCCGGCGTCCCCGCGGCGCTGCGTCCCGCTGCGCTCTACGGCGCGGCCGTGCTCGATCTCGCGCTCGGCGCACTGACACTGTGTTCGTATCGCCGCGCGTGGGTATGGCAGGCGCAAGTCGCGCTGATCGTCGGCTACATGCTGATCATCACGGTGAAGCTGCCCGAGTTCTGGCTGCATCCCTACGGCCCGATTTCGAAGAACCTGCCGATGCTCGCCGCAATCTGGCTGCTGTACGAACTGGAGTCGCGCAATTGGAATACGTGATCGTGAAATGGCTGCATGTGCTGACGTCCACGATCCTGTTCGGAACGGGCATCGGCAGTGCGTTCTATCTCCTCACGGCGACCCTCCGGCGCGATCCGGTCGTCGTTGCCGCGGTCACGCGCACGGTGGTGATCGCGGACTGGCTGTTCACGTCGACGACCGCGGTGTTGCAACCGCTCACCGGCTTCTGGCTCGTCCATCTCGGCGGCCTTGCGCTGTCGAGCTTCTGGCTCAAATGGTCGATCGTGCTGTATGTGCTAGCGATCGCCTGTTGGCTGCCGGTCGTCCATCTGCAGATTCGCCTGCGCGACGTCGCCAACGACGCGGCCCGCAATGGCCATCCGCTGCCGCCGCGCTACTGGCGGCTGTTCCGCATGTGGTTCGCGCTCGGCATCCCGGCATTTCTTGCATTCGTCGGTATCTTTTACCTGATGGTGACGAAGCTCCAATGACGCCATCGTGCGCCCGCGGCCTCCCGGACGGGCATTGCTCTTGCACGAATCGCAGGCCGTTAATTCACCGACGGCCATCCGGCCGCCCGAATGGGAGGTAGGTATCGCGACCTCCCGATGATCACGAACCGTTGGAGTTTCGCATGAACAAGTCGGATTTGCCCACTGGCCAAAAGGACGCGATCGGGTCCCTGCTCAACGATCACCGCAAGGTCGACAAGCTCTTCAAGGATTTCGAGAAGGCGAAGTCGTCGGAGGAAAAGCAGCAGATCGCGATCACCGTCTGCAATGAACTGGCGGTGCACGCGGCGCTCGAGGAGGAATTGTTCTATCCGGCGGTGCGCGAGCTCTCGCCGGAGAAGTTCGGCAAGCTCCTCGATGAAGCCACGGTCGAGCACGCGAGCGCGAAGGACCTGATCACGCAGATCGCGAAGATGGGGCCCGAGGACGAGCTTTTCGACGCCAAGGTCACCGTGCTCGGCGAGTACGTCCGGCATCACGTGAAAGAGGAAGAAGAGCAGTTGTTTCCGAAGATCATCGACGAAAAATGCGATCTGCGGCCGGTCGCGAAGCAAATGGAAGAGCGGCGGCCCGAGCTGTCGAAGGCCGCATGACGGCCGACCCGGCGAGCGCGCGGCGACTTCCCGGTTGTTCCGCATTGAATGGGAGCGGTGATGCTCGCCGCCTTGACGAGCGAATCGACCTCCTTCTACAATTCGGCCTCTTCGCCCGGGGGGCGGTTAGCTCAGCGGTAGAGCACTGCCTTCACACGGCAGGGGTCACTGGTTCGATCCCAGTACCGCCCACCAGTCAGCGTCGAAGATGCCGCAGCCCAAGGGCGGTTAGCTCAGCGGTAGAGCACTGCCTTCACACGGCAGGGGTCACTGGTTCGATCCCAGTACCGCCCACCAGGTCCGAAACCCCGAATGCTCGCGCGTCGGGGTTTTTTGTTTGCGCGTTGCGACCGGCGGATGGCGCCGGAGTAGGGAAGGGCGGGACGATGGCGTAAAATCCGCCGCTTTCGAACCTTCCGAGTCCCGTATTCCGATGGCTTCCAACGTCCGCACCCGTTTCGCTCCGAGCCCGACCGGCTACCTTCATATCGGCGGCGCCCGCACCGCCCTGTTTTCGTGGGCGTATGCGCGCCGGCACGAGGGGACTTTCATCCTGCGCATCGAGGACACGGACGTCGCGCGTTCGACCCCCGAAGCGGTGCAGGCCATCCTTGACGGCATGAGCTGGCTCGGACTCGATGCCGACGAGGGGCCGTTCTACCAGATGCAGCGGATGGATCGCTACAAGGCGGTGATCCAGGAAATGCTCGCTGCCGGTAGCGCCTATCTGTGCTACACCGCGCCCGACGAGCTCGACCGCATGCGCGAGGAGCAGCGCGCGCGCGGCGAGAAGCCGCGCTACGACGGACGCTGGCGTCCCGAACCGGGGAAGGTGCTGCCGGCGCCGCCCGAAGACGTCGCACCGGTCGTCCGCTTCCGCAACCCCGCGGACGGCGTCGTCGCTTGGGACGACCTCGTGAAGGGGCGCATCGAGATCGCGAACACGGAACTCGACGACCTCGTGATCGCGCGCGCCGACGGCACGCCGACGTACAACTTCTGTGTCGTCGTCGACGACCGCGACATGGGGATCACGCACGTGATCCGCGGCGACGACCACGTCAATAACACCCCGCGCCAGATCAACATCCTGAAAGCGCTCGGCGCGGAAGTGCCACTCTATGCGCACCTGTCGATGATCCTCGGCGACGACGGCACGATGCTGTCGAAGCGCCACGGCGCGGTCAGCGTGATGCAGTACTTCGACGATGGCTACCTGCCCGAGGCGGTCATCAACTACCTCGCGCGTCTGGGCTGGAGCCACGGCGACGACGAGATCTTCTCGCGCGAGCAACTCGTCGAGTGGTTCGACCTCGACCACATCACGCCGTCCGCGGCGCAGTTCAACACCGAAAAGCTGAACTGGCTCAACGCGCACTACATCAAGCACGCCGACGATGCGCGGCTCGCGGCCGACGTCGCGAACCGGCTGGCGAAGCGCGGCGTCGACCCGGAGGCGGGGCCTGCGCTGGAGTCGGTCGTCGCGCTATACAAGGAGCGTGTCGCGAACCTCAACGAGCTCGCGGATTGCGCGGAGCTCTTCTGCACCGAAGTCCACCCCGCGGCCGAACTCGTCGCGCAGCACCTCACGGACGCTGCGAAGTCGGCGCTCGCGAGCCTGAAGGCGCGTCTTGCGACGATCACTTGGGAAAAGCCGGCGATCAGCCAGGCGATCAAGGACACGATGGCCGAATGCGGGTTGAAGATGCCGCAGGTCGCGATTCCGCTGCGCGTCGCGACGCTCGGTGTGCCGCAGACGCCGTCGATCGACGCCGTGCTCGAAGTGCTCGGGCGCGACCGCGTGCTCGCGCGCGTCGGACGTTACATCTGAAGCGCGGGGCGGCGTCGGCGGCTGCCGGAGCCTTTCACGTCCGGTTCCGCCTCGCCCAGTCGGTGCAGCCGCGAAGTCCCCGGTGCACCGAGTAAGTCGGGCCGAGCACCGGGCGGTCCACGCGGCCGTCCGAAAACAGGGGCCGGAATAAAAAAACCCCGGGGAGCCCCGGGGTTTCGCACTGAGCCGGCACGACGTCGATCAGGCTGCCTTGCGGGCGGCCTTTCCTGCGGCGACCATCGGCTGCATCGCGTTGCTCGCCGCGGCGAGGTTGTTTTCGGCAACGTCGCGGGACGTCCGGACGAAGCTCTCGTAGGCCGCGGTAGCGTTGCTCATCGCCGTTTTCATCGCGGAGACGAAGTCGGCGGTGCCGGTCGGGCCGGACCTGGCGACGTTGTCGAGCAGCGCCTGGACCGACTCGGTGATCTGGTTGAGGCGGCGGGTGTTCAGTTCCGAGACTTCCGACTGGGTCTGGATGCACAGATCGTTCACGTCGCGGAAGTACTTGGTCGCTTGCTCCAGCGCCTCGCTCTGGACGTCCGCACGGGACGCGAGCTGGGCGCGGAAATCGTCAGCCGACACGGGGACGTTCGATGAGGCGAGCGAGCACGCCATGCGGGCGGCCTCGATGTTGAGCGAAACCAGACGCTCCGAGGCGTTCAGCATGATGTCCGCGTACGACTGGAACATCTGCATGTTTTCGGCGGCGGTCTGGGTCAGTTTCTGTACGGAAGGCAGAGTATTCATCTTTGATTTCCTAATGGCAGAAGTGCGTAAGTCTCATCGAAACGAGCCCGTCCCCTGGGGATTCTCGTTGGGTACGCGGCAGGTCCCCTCTCCCTCTCGCCTCTAACGGATCCGTATTCGCTCATCTACGCGATCCGATCGGGCGGTTCCGCGTGCTCCCGGGGTGACGGAATGCTACGTGTCCCTGTCCTGAGCGCCCATACATTCTTTAGCGTGTTTTGATTCCCCGAAATGGGGTATTCGGAATCAGAACCGTCACATCAGCTCGAAATCGAAGTGATGCCGCTGCGGATGGCATATTTCGTCAATTCCGCGACGCTATGCAGATCGAGTTTTCGCATGATGTTGCGGCGGTGGACCTCGACGGTCGAGGGGGCGAGATGCAGGCGATCGGCGATACGCGCCGAGGTGTGGCCTTCGGCGATCAGCTGCAGGACCTGACGCTCGCGCGCGGTGATCCGCGGCGCCGAGATGTCGTTCGGCGAATTGTCCAGCAGGGCGCTCGTCACCGTCGCCGCGACGTCGGGACACAGGTAGGTCTTTCCGAGCTGCACGGTCTGGATCGCGCGCAGCAGCTCCTCGCCGGCCTCGGCTTTGGTCACATAGCCGGTCGCGCCGGCATTGAGCAGATCGAGCACGAACTGGCGGTCCGAGAACGCCGACAGGCCGATGACCTTGATCTGCGGGCGAAGCGCCATCAGGCGCCGCGTCGCTTCGATGCCGTTCATTCCGGGCATGCCGATGTCGACACAGACGATGTCGACCGGCTGGTGCGTGACGATGTCGATCAGCTCGTCGCCGTTGCTGGCCTCGCCGACGATCTTCATGCCGGGTTGTTTTTCGAGCATCGCGCGCAGCGCGTGCCGGAACATTTGATGGTCGTCGGCGAGTACGAGGCGCGTGGTCATCGTGAGCCCGTCCCAATCAGTCCCGCGCGATCCGTGGCGCGGCGCAAGGGTGTAGCTGTCCACTGTGCATTTACCGTGTAGTTGTCGAAAGTCACTGTAATTTCCGTCCCGCTGCTGGGATGCGATTTGATGGTGAAGCGGCCGCCGGCGAATTCCGCGCGTTCCTTCATCGTGATCAGGCCGAGGCCAGGCGTGTTTCCAGTTTCGCCGAGCTGCTGAGGTTCGAAGCCGATGCCGTCGTCGATGATCGTCATCTCGACGCGTGCGGGAGTGCTCGTCAGCTCTACGCGTATCGTGCCCGCCTGCGCATGCTTCGCGCAGTTCGTCAGCGCTTCCTGCACGATGCGGAAGAGCAGCGACTGGATGTTGGGGGGCAGTTGCGCGTTGAATTCGTCGGTCTTCATATGCACCGCGATGCCGGTGCGGTGGCCGAACTGCTGCGCGTAGTCGTGCAGCGCCGGTATCAGGCCGGCGTAATCGAGGGTCGCGGGGCGCAGATCGGTGCAGATGTCGCGGATGCCGGTCGTGGTGTCGAGCAGCAGGGCCTGGGCGTCGTCGAGCAGCGCTTCGACTTCGTTCAGCACGTCGAACGGCAGAGCCCGTGCGATGTTCGACAAGGTCAACTGGAGCGCGGCGAGGTTCGGGCTCGCGCGGTCGTGGAGTTCGCCGGCGAGCTTGCGGCGCTCGTTCTCCTGCACGTCCACCATGTGGCGCGACAGGTCGGCGAGTCGCGCCGAATGCGTGCTGCGCTCGCGCTCGAGCTGCTTCCGCGCCGAGTTGTCGGACACGACCGTGCGGCTCGCGACGAAGTTGCCGTGGACATCAAAAACGGCGGTGGAGGTAAGCAGCACCGGGAACGTGCTTCCGTCCTTGCGAACGAAATCGAGTTCGACGTTGTTCAGAATGCTGCCTTGCTTGAAGAGCGGGAAATTCCCTTCAAACGCCGCGCGGGATTCAGGGGTCAGGAGGTCCGCCACAAGGATCTTGCCGACGACTTCGTCGCGCGTGTAGCCGAGCCACTTCAATTCGGTGTCGTTGATCTGGACGATGCGTCCCTCTCCGTCGAGGGAGTGATAGCCGCAGGGCGCGTTCTGGTACAGGTCCTCGATTTCGCGCGTTTTCTTCAGCAGTTCCTGCTCGGCGAGCTTGCGCTCGGTAATGTCCTGAACAGTGCCGAAGAGTTTGAACACGCGCCCGTCGTCATCCTTGAGCGGGACGATTTCGGTCACGTGGTAGCGAGTCGAACCCGAGGGCAGCCGCACGATCTGCTCGAGCTTGCAGCGTTCGCCGCTGTCGATCGCGTGCTGGAACTGTTCGCGCGTCTGCTCGACGCATTCGGCGCCGTAATACCCGAGCGCGTCGTCCAGGTCGGGGGCGCCGAGCGCGAGAGGTCGTTCGAAAAGATGGAACAGCTGCGGCGACCAGGTCATGGCGCAGCTGTCGCGGTCGAGCTCCCAGTCACCGATGCGGCCCACCGCCTGAGCCTCGTGCAGGCGCGCCTCGCTGGCGCGCAGCGCGAGCTCGGCCTGCTGCCGCAGCGCGTCGCGATCGAAGTGGTCGAGCGCAAACGAAATGTTGTCCGCCATCTCCTCGAGCAATTTGACCGCTTCTTCGTCGAGGAACTGGTCGTCGTCGCCATACACCGCGAGCGTTCCGAACGGCGCTCCCCCCCGTCGTAGCGGAAGCGCGATCGCATACGTCAGGCCGCGGGCGACGAGCGAGCTCTGCCACGGCGCGAGGTCCATCGCGCTGCGCAGATCCGTCACCTGGCACACCTGCTGCTCGCGATAAGCCGTGCTGCACGGCCCCTGGCCTTCGGTGCAGCTGATGTCGGTGCTGATGACGGCGCCTTCGAGCCAGGAAGTCGCGCGACCCGCGGACTCGACCGGCACGATGCGATTGCTGACCGGGTCGCAGATACCGACCCACGCCAGCCAGTAGCCGCAATGCTTGACGCACGCCGCGCACACCGTGCGGTAGACGTCTTCCGGGCCGGCGCTTCGCAGCATCGCCGCATTGGTTTCGGAGATCGCGGAATAGAGTCTCGATAGACGCGACACCCGCGCGTCGGCGACCTCGCATGCGACGACGTCGAGAAGGCCGATTACCGTGATCCAGGTGCCACCGCCGGGAGCGGGTACGCGCTTGAACGTCAGCTCGATGCTGCGTTCGGGGCCGGCCTTGTCGTCGAGCTGCACGCGAAGGCGGGCTTTGCCGTCGCGCCCGGCGTCCTCGATTGCATGCCGGATGAATTCGGTGCCGAGATTGCAGCGGTCGCGCCAGAATGACTCGAACCAGAAAGGTTTGCCCGCGAGGGCGGATACCGGAAGATCGAAGAGCGCCCCCAGCGACGGGTTGGCGCGGAGCACTGTCCCCGCCGCGTCGAGCAGGGCGAGGAGTTGGTCGTTGCTTTCAACGAGCATCGAGTCGAACACGACGTCCGACGATGCGCCACGCGGGGACGCCTCATCGGGTCGCGCGGTTGCGACCCGCTCCCTCTCGTATGTCATTAAATCCCCATTTGCCGTGCGCCGTGCGTGGCGCACGAAAACCGGACCCGTGCCAGGATGGCGAGCCAACCGCAATATGCAAGGCCCGTAAGCAACTGTCCAGTGGGCAGGGCTGCCCGGCTGATAAATTCGAAGGCGCGTTCGGCTTTGCCGATACGCGCCTTCGCGGAATAGGGCTGTCTCCTCCGACCCGCTTTTCGATCCATCAGACCCGTATCGTCGCGGACCACGTTCTTATTGGACGACGACTCTCTGCCGGTTTTTTATCTTGCCGTCCCTGTCGCGCTTGCTCGTCTTTTGCGATTCGCGCGTTTTCGAATGGGCGAATCATACCGACGGCTACCGGGAGCGAAAATACCGTGATCTTTGTACTTGATTTACTGATTCCGGTATTTGGGCAATGCGGGTGCTCAGTTCTCGGTATCGAAGCGGCGAACCGGTTTGAGGAGGAAGCGCCCGGGGTCGAGCGCGTCGACCAGGTCGCGTTCGAGCGGCAGCGGATCGCCGTCGAGTTCGCTCGCGAGAAGCTCGCCGGCGAGACTGGCCCAGACGAGTCCGCGCGCACCGAAGCCGCTCACCGCGTATAGGCCGGGCAGGCGCGGGATCGCGGCCAGCGGCGTTTCGCGACTTGGGGGCGAATCCGGCGTGCCCGCAGGAACCGCGCCGATCATCGGCAGCCGATCGGGGGATGCGGGGCGAAAGCCGACTCGACCGCCGATGTCGCCGGGGGCGAGACCTGCCGCGTAGCCGGGAAGGATGAAATCGAGCTTCGCCAGGTTCTCGCGATGGTCCCCGTCGCGCAATGCCGGCTCTTCGTCGTTCATCGCGAAAGTCGCGCCCGCGCTGCGAATTCCGTCGACCGACGGGCTCACATAGCCGAGCCGGCAAACGACGATGTCCGGGGCGCTTCCGCTCGCGGCGGGGAGATGGGTCACCTGGCCGCGTGCGGCGCGAACCGGTAGCGCGCGCGCTTCGGGGACGGCGGTGATCGCAGCGCCATTCGCGAGGATCGCGACGGGCGCGCTGGCGATCGGATTCCCTTCGTCGTCGAAGGCCGTCCAGCCGTCCCCGGCGGGTTCGATGCGCTGCATCCGCCGTCCGAAGTGGGTCCGGATGCGCTCCGGCCAGGCGGCGAGGTTCGCCGCGCACAGGGTCGGAGGACTTACCCAGGCGCCTTGCGGAAACCACCAGCCGCCGAGCGGCAATGGCCAGCCTGCGAGCGCCGAGGCTTCGTCGCGATCGACGAAGCGCAGGAATTCGGCCGGCGGCTGCTGCGCTTCCACGACGCGCCGCTGCTTGCCTTCATGGACAGGATCGCGGGCGAGGTGCAGCACGCCGCACGCGTCCCATCGCACCGGTAGCCCGAGATCGCTGAGGTGCCGCAGATGATGCAGCCCATACAGTGCGCCGGCACGGGTGATTCGCGCGAGGCGGTTGTCGTCGAGGCTCGGCAGCGGCCGAAGCACGCCGGTGAGATTCCCCGACGCCCCTTGTCCGGGTCCGGCCGCCTCGTCGATCACGTCGACGCGCCAGCCTCGTGCAGCGAGACGTTCGGCGACGCTCGTGCCGGCGAGTCCCGCGCCGATGACGATCGCGTGACGCGCGCCGCGGCGGGATGGGGCGTCAGCTTGCAGGGAGGCGTTCGTCGCACGTTGGCCGCGGCACATCTCGCGTTTGCCGCCGAAACCCTCGATTTTTTCGCAGTCGAAGCCGGCTTGCGCGAGCCCGCGACGCACCGCTCCGGAGACCGACCAGGTCGCGAGCGTCGCGTCGGGCGACGCCAGCCGGCCGAGTTCCGCGAGCAATGCGTCCGACCAAAGTTCGGGATTGCGCGCCGGCGAGAAGCCGTCGAGATAGAACGCGTCGGCGCGGCAGCGAAGTTGTGGCAGCAGATCGCGCGCGTCGCCGAAGAGCAGCGTCAGGACGACGCAGCCGTCGTCGAGGTGCAGGCGGTGGACGCCGGGCGTCAGCGGCGGCCACTGCGCGCGCAGTTCATCGGCAAGCGCTCCGAGCTCGGGCCAGCGCGCGTGCAGCGTCGCGAGGTCGTTGCGCGTGAATGGATGGAGCTCCGCGGAGACGAAGTGCAGGCGTCCGCACCGTTCGGGATCGGCGCGCCACGCAGACCATGTCGCGAGAAAGTTCAGCCCGAGGCCGAAGCCGGTCTCGACGATCGTGAAGCGCTCACGATGTCGCAAGCGCTCGGGCAGACCGTTGCCGCCGAGGAACACGAAGCGCGCCTGGTCGAGGCCGCCGTCGCGGGTGTGGTACACGTCGCCGAAGGCTTCGGAGCGCGGCGTGCCGTCATCGGAAAACGAAAGGCGGGCGGGTTCGATCGGCACGGCGGGGCTCCGGAAACGACGAGGCGCCTTTCGGCGCCTCGATTGCAGCAGCGGTGGCCGGGTGTCACTCCGGTCGCATTTGCGGGAAGAGGATCACGTCGCGGATGCTCGGGCTGTCGGTCAGCAGCATGACGAGACGGTCGATGCCGATGCCGCAGCCGCCGGTCGGCGGCAAGCCGTATTCGAGCGCGCGGATGTAGTCGGCGTCGAAGAACATCGCTTCCTCGTCGCCGGCTTCCTTCGCCTTGACCTGCTCGAGGAAGCGCGCGGCCTGGTCTTCTGGGTCGTTCAGCTCGGAGAAGCCGTTCGCGATCTCGCGGCCGACGATGAAGAGTTCGAACCGTTCGGTGATCTCCGGGTTCGCGTCGTTGCGGCGCGCGAGCGGCGACACTTCGGCGGGGTAGTCGACGATGAAGGTCGGCTCCCACAGCTCGGCCTCGGTGGTCTCCTCGAACAGCATCAGCTGCAGCGACCCCAGCCCGGCGCCGGCCCGCGGGGCGGCCTTCAGGTCGGCGAGCTTCGCCCGCAGCCAGTCGGCGTCGTTCAGCTGCGCGATCGAGAAACCCGGCTGGTATTTGTGGATCGCCTCGACGATCGTCAGTCGCGCGAACGGCTTCGAAAGATCGAGTTCGCGTCCCTGGTAGACGAACACCTCGGTACCGAGCGCTTCGCGCGCGGCCTGACGCAGCAGGCCTTCGGTGAAGTTCATCAGGCTCTTGTAGTTCGCGTACGCCTCGTAGAACTCCATCATCGTGAACTCGGGGTTGTGCCGCGGACTCAGCCCCTCGTTGCGGAAGTTGCGGTTCACCTCGAAAACCTTCTCGAAGCCGCCGACGACGAGGCGCTTGAGGTAGAGCTCCGGCGCGATGCGCAGGAAGAGCTCCATGTCGAGCGCGTTGTGATGGGTCGTGAAAGGTTTGGCCGCAGCGCCGCCCGGGATCGGGTGCATCATCGGCGTTTCGACTTCGAGGAAGCCGTGGCTGACCATGTAGTTGCGGATTGACTGCACCATGCGGCTGCGGGCGACGAACGTGAAGCGCGCCTGCTCGTTCATGATCAGGTCGACGTGGCGCTGGCGGTACTTCTGCTCGACGTCGGTCAGGCCGTGGAACTTGTCGGGCAGCGGCCGCAGGCTCTTCGTCAGCAGCCGGATTTCGTTCGTCTTGACGGACAGTTCGCCGGTTCGAGTCTTGAACAGCGTGCCCACCGCGCCGACGATGTCGCCGATGTCCCAGTGCTTGAAATCGGCATAGACCTCGTCGCCGACCGCGTCGCGCGTGACGTACAACTGGATCTGGCCGGACAGGTCCTGGATCGTCACGAAGCTCGCCTTGCCCATCACGCGCTTGAGCATGACGCGGCCCGCGACCTTCACTTCGATCGCCGTCGCTTCGAGTTCTTCCCCTTCCTTGTCGCCGTAGAGTTCGTCGAGCTTGCCGGCGGTGTTCTCGCGCGAGAAGTCGTTGGGAAAGGCGCGACCCGACGCGCGCCAGGCCGCCAGTTTCTCGCGCCGCTCGGCCATGAGGTGGTTCTCGTCCTGCGGGGCGGCGGGGCTATTGTTCTGGTCGCTCATGGCTGGGTCGGGGAAAGAAAAGAAAGAATTGTGGCATGCGCAGGCGAGGCCGGCAAATGCGGGGCGTGCGCAGACCGCCTTGCGCGAGGCGGGTTTCGAGCACTTTTTCGCCCGCCCGGGAGCTATCTGTTCTGCTCGGGCAGAACGATATTGACTTCGAGGACTTCGACGTTGTCCTGCTTGTCGAGATGCACCTTGATGTCATCGGCATTAACCGACACGTATTTCGAGATCACTTCGATCAGCTCGCGCTGAAGGGCGGGCAGGAAATCGGCCGTCGGTCCGCCGCCGCTGCGCTCGTGCGCGATCAGCAGTGACAGGCGGTTCTTCGCGATCTCGGCACTCTTCTTCTTCTCGCCGAAGAGGCGGGCAAGAAACGACATGTCACTTGCCTCCGAAGAGGCGCTTGATCAGCCCCGGCTTTTCGTAATTGACGAAGCGCAGGCTGCGCTCCTCGCCGAGGAAGCGCGCGACGACGTCCGAATACGCCTCGGCGACGTCCGTACCCTTCAGATGGATCGCCGGCGTGCCCTGGTTCGACGCCTGCAGGACCGATTCGGACTCCGGGATCACGCCGATCAGCGGTACCCGCAGCAGCTCCTGCACGTCCTTGTACGACAGCATCTCGCCTTCATCGACGCGTTTCGGCGAATAGCGGGTCACGAGCAGGTGCTCCTTGACCGCTTCTTTTCCCTCGGCCGCGCGCCGCGACTTCGACTGCAGGATGCCGAGGATGCGGTCCGAGTCGCGCACCGAAGAGACTTCCGGGTTCGTCGTCACGATCGCCTCGTCGGCAAACGTCAGCGCCAGCACCGCGCCGCGCTCGATGCCGGCCGGGGAGTCGCAGACGACGTAGTCGAAGCCCATGTGGGCGAGCTCGGCGAGCACTTTCTCGACGCCTTCCTCGGTGAGCGCGTCCTTGTCGCGGGCCTGGGAGGCGGGCAGCACGAACAGGTTCTCGCAGTGCTTGTCCTTGATCAATGCCTGGTTGAGCTTCGCTTCGCCGTTGATGACGTTGACGAAGTCATACACGACGCGGCGCTCGCAGCCCATGATCAGGTCGAGGTTGCGCAGCCCGACGTCGAAGTCGATGACCGCGGTCTTGAAGCCGCGCAGTGCGAGCCCGGAAGAAAATGCCGCGCTGGTGGTGGTCTTGCCCACGCCACCTTTGCCTGATGTCACGACGACGACTCGAGTCACGGTTTGCCCTTTTTTCTGAAGATTGTGCCGCGCTCAGTCGAGCTGCAGCGGTTCGATGTCAAGTTTGTGTTCGGTGCCGGCCGTGAGCAGGCGGACATGCACGGTGCGGCCGGCGACGGCGGCCGGAACGCCCTGCTCGAAAGTGCGATAGACGCCGGCGATCGAGACGATCTCCGGGCCGAAATTCGTCGAGATGATGCGGGCCGCGGCGTTGCCTTGTGCGCCGGCGAGCGCCCGTCCGCGCAGCGGGCCGTAACAGTGGATGCTGCCATCGGCGATCACTTCGGCGCCGTTACTCATGCCCGCGAGCAGCACGATGTCGCCGCCGCGCGCGTACACCTGCTGGCCGGAGCGCAGCGGGCGATCGATGAAGAGCGTGTCGGCCGGGAACGCGGGCGCGGCGGCCGGTGCGGGTTCGGGGCGGACTTCCGGAACGGGTTGCGGCATCGGGCGGGGCACGTCCTGCCGTTCGCCGAGCTCGGCACCGTCCAGAATCGCAAGTCCCGCCTGGCGCGCTTTCGCCGCAAGCTCCTGCGGAAGATTGCGCACGCCCATCGGCTGCAGCTGGTAGCGGCGCAGCAGGCTCGTCAGGCCGGGCCAGTCGATGCGTGACGGGAATTCGGTGAGCGCGCCGAAATCGAGGACCGCCGCTTCACCGCTGAAAAAGTCGGGCATGCCCCCGAGCATCATGTGCAGCGCGTCCGCGAGCTTCGGGGGCTCGGTTTCGCGCAGCACCGCGACAGTCGCGCCGAGTGTTGCATTGCGGAACTCGATCGGGCGAGCAGCGGGCGGAACGGCGGACATGGACGGGGCAATCCTAAAAGGCTCGAAGTCTAATGACGCAGAGGGATTCGGGCAAGGCTCGGCGCCGATGGTAACGCCGTGCCGCCGCTCGGCGGGGCACGGATGCCGGCGCTGCGAGGGGGGCGTGCCGGAACGTGTCGCGAAATCTTCAGTGCAGGGAAGGCGGCGTGCCCAGGTCGGGATGGGAGGCGAACAGCGCGTCGATCTCGCCGGGTTCGAAACGGTAGTCGTGATTCGACAGGTCGTCGCGCACGACGAGTTCGCCGTGCTCGGCGTAGATGCGCCGCACTTCGGCCTCGCCGAGGCTGCGCAGCATGCCGATGACCTTGTCACGGTCGGGCGGAAAGTCGTGGATCACCGGGCGCGGGTCGAAGAGGCGCACGTTTTCTTCCGCGAAGAGACGGCCGAGCAGGATTTCCGCAGGCAGATCGAGGAGTTCGTCCGCCCGCACCGTCTGCGCGAGCTGATGCACGCGCGACCAGCCGTCTTCGTCGCGCAGATCGGCGCCCGGGAGTTTCTGCAGGAACAGGCCGGCTGCGGCGCGCTCATTGCACTCGAGCCACAAGCCGGCGGGCTGCTGTTCGGACTGGACCAGATAGTGCTCGAAGGTCGCGGCGATGCTGTCGCCGTCGAGCGGCACGAGGCTGCGGTATGGCTGCTCCATCCCCGCGACGTCGAGCGTCAGCTGCAGGATGCCGTCGCCGATGAGGTTCGACAGGCCCCCCTCCGCGGGGAGCGGTGCGTCGTCGTCGAGACCGGCGAAGCCGCGCAGGTTCAGCGCTTCGTTGCAGTCCACGACGAGCAGCCGGACCGGCCCGTGGCCCTGGATCTGGAACGTCAGGCGGCCGTTCTGCTTCAGGTTCGCCGCGATCAGCGCCGACACCGCGCTCATCTCGCCAAGGAGGCGGGCGACTTCGGCCGGATAGTCCCGGCCCGTCTGCAGCGCCCGCCAGACGTCATCGAGACGCACGACGGCGCCGCGGATGTCGAGGTCTTCCAGCAGGAAGCGGCGAACGTAGCTGGGTTCTGCTTTCATGCCGATGCTCCGGAAATGCCGAATAGCGCCCCGAGTCGCGTGGGGTCGAAGCCGGCAAGGATTTCGCCCTCCGTGGTCTCGACGACGGGACGACGGATCAGGCTCGTATGCGCGGCCATCAGTGCGACCGCTTCATCCGCGTCCGCGACCGCCTGTTGGGACGGGTCGAGCTTGCGCCACGTCGTCCCGCGCGTATTGACCAGCGCCTGCCACCCGAGTTTGTCGCACCAGCGCGCGAGGAGTTCGGGCGAGATGCCGGATTTGCGGTAATCGTGAAACGTATAGGCGACGCCGTTCGCCTCGAACCAGGCGAAGGTCTTCTTCATCGTGTCGCAATTCTTGATGCCGTAGATCGTCGCGGTCATCGTGTTTCCGTCCTATTTGCGCAGCGCGCGCGCGAGTGCGTCGGCCATCGCGCCGCCCGCGGTGCTGCCGCGGCTGTCGTTATGCCCTTCGCTGCCGTTGCGCCGCGGCTGGGATGAAGTCTTCGAATCGTTTCGCCCGCGCGCGCCCTGGGGCGCTGCAGCACCCGCCGCCCGAGCAGGCTCGTCGCCCATCCGCATCGTCAACGCGATGCGCTTGCGCGGAAGATCGACCTCCAGCACCTTGACCTTCACGACCTGGCCCGCCTTGACGACGCTGTGCGGATCCTTGACGAAACGGTCGGCGAGCGCGGAGATATGGACCAGGCCGTCCTGATGGACGCCGATGTCGACGAAAGCGCCGAAGTTCGTAACGTTCGTGACCGTGCCTTCGAGCATCATGCCCGGCGCCAGATCCTTGAGCGTCTCGACGCCTTCGCGGAAAGTCGCGGTGCGAAACTCGGGGCGCGGATCGCGGCCCGGCTTTTCGAGTTCGGCGAGGATGTCCTGCACGGTCGGCAGGCCGAAGCGTTCGTCGGTGAAATCGGCGGGGCGGAGCGATTTCAGGAAGGCGGCGTTCCCCATCAATTCGCGCACGTTGCGCGCGACCTTCGCGAGGATGCGCTCGACGACCGGATAGGCTTCCGGGTGCACCGAGGACGCGTCGAGCGGATTGTCGCCGCTGGGGATGCGCAAGAAGCCGGCGGCCTGTTCGAAGGTCTTCGCGCCGAGGCGCGGGACGGCCTTCAACGCGTCCCGGCTGCGGAACGGACCGTTGGCATTGCGGAACTCGACGATGTTGCCGGCGAGCGTCGCATTCAAACCGGAAATCCGCGCGAGCAGCGCTGCCGACGCGGTGTTCACGTCGACGCCGACCGCGTTCACGCAGTCCTCGACGACCGCGTCGAGGCTCTTCGCGAGGCGCGACTGATTGACGTCGTGCTGGTACTGGCCGACGCCGATCGACTTCGGGTCGATCTTCACGAGTTCGGCGAGCGGGTCCTGCAGGCGCCGGGCGATCGACACCGCGCCGCGCAGCGACACGTCGAGATCCGGAAATTCGCGCGCGGCGAGCTCGGACGCCGAATAGACCGACGCGCCGGCCTCGGACACGGTGACGCGCGTGAGGCGCAGTTGCGGCAAGGCCTCCATCAGGTCCGCGACGAGCTTGTCGGTCTCGCGCGACGCGGTGCCGTTGCCGATCGCGACGAGATCGACGCCGTGCTTCTTCGCGAGTGCGGCGAGTGTTGCGAGCGAGCCGTCGACGTCGCGGCGCGGCTCGAACGGATAGACCGTCGCGGTCTCGACGAGCTTGCCGGTCGGGTCGATGACCGCGACTTTCACGCCGGTGCGGATCCCCGGGTCGAGTCCCATCGTGCAGCGCGCTCCGGCCGGCGCCGCGAGGAGCAGGTCCTTGAGGTTGCGCGCGAACACGCGGATGGCTTCCTCCTCGGCGCGCTCGCGCAGCTCGTTCATCAGTTCGAGCTCGAGGTGCAGCGAGATCTTGACGTTCCACGCCCAGCGGACGCTCTCGCGCAGCCAGCGGTCCGCGGGACGGCCTTCGTCGCGGACGCGGAAACGGGCGGCGATGCGCGTCTCGCAGGGGTGAGGGGCGTCGGGGTCCGGCTGGTCGACGGTCAGCGCGAGCCGCAGCATGCCTTCGTTGCGACCACGCAGCAGCGCGAGCGCGCGATGCGACGGCAGCGTCGCGATCGGCTCGCGGAAGTCGAACCAGTCGCGGAATTTCGCGCCCTCGGTTTCCTTGCCTTCGACGACCGTCGACGCAACGACGCCCTTGTCGTGCAGCCACTCGCGCAGCTCGCCGAGCAGTTCGGCGTCCTCGGCGAAGCGCTCGATGAGAATCTGGCGCGCCCCGTCGAGCACGCTTTTCGTGTCGGCGAAGCCGGCCTCGGCGTTGAGGTAGGCGGCCGCCTCGGCCTCCGGATTCAGCGTCGGGTCGGCGAGGAGGGCGGTGGCGAGCGGCTCGATGCCGGCCTCGCGCGCGATCTGCGCTTTCGTGCGCCGCTTCTGCTTGTACGGCAGGTAGAGGTCTTCGAGGCGCTGCTTCGTCTCGGCCGAGAGGACGTCGGCCTTCAGCGCGTCGGTGAGCTTGCCCTGCTCGGCGATCGAATTCAGCACCGCGGCGCGGCGGTCTTCCAACTCGCGCAGATAGCCGAGCCGCTCTTCGAGGTTGCGCAGCTGCGTGTCGTCGAGGCCGCCGGTCACTTCCTTGCGGTAGCGGGCGATGAACGGGACGGTTGCGCCTTCATCGAGGAGCTGGATCGCGGCGACGACCTGGCGGGGTTGGGCGGCGAGTTCGGTGGCGATGCGGTGTTCGATCGGCGGGAGCATGGGCGATGGTTGAGGCGCGGGGTCCGGCTCGGCAGGGAAAAGGTCCGGATGGTGCATTAATCGGGGAGGCGCGGGCAAGAGCGGGTTTCTCGGAAGGCGCGGTTGGCGTGAAGCGGCGCCAGCGTTCCGATACGTGCCTCGCGTCGGCGTTCGACGGAAAAAACCGAGCAGGGTGCCGGGGCGGCGTCGAGCCCCGCCGACGTCCGTCGCTCAGAGCGCGATCAGGCTCTGCCGTCCGACCCAATCCTCGCCCGCGTCGAGTTCGATACGATGCCGCACGGCGGCGGCTTCGACGCAGAGCATGTGGCGGAAGCCGTTCGCCGGCATGTCGGGGAGTTCCGCGCAGCGCTGCTCCCACGGATTCCAGACGACGACATCGGGGAAGCCTTCCGCATTGATGCCGAGGCTGCGGCCGTCGTCGAGCAGCAGCAGCGGGCGCTTCACGTCGTGATACACGCGGTCGGTTTCCTCTCCGACGACGAGGACGTCCCCGCTGTCGTGCTTGAGGCGGTCGTGGCCGGCCGCATCGCGATACTCGTGCCCGTACAGGCCTTCGAGCCGGGCGTTTTCCACCTCGTGCACGCGCAGGTAGGTGTGCAGCGCGGCGGTGAAGGCGAACGGCGCGTGGCCGGTGTTCGTGACTTCGAATTCGATGTCGAGACGCTCGCCTTCGATGACGACCGTGAGTTCGGCCATGAAATTTTGCGGCCAGATCGCCCAGCTGTCGTCGTCTTCGGTTAGCCGCAGCGTCGCGAGCGCATAGTCGTCCTCGACGCGACGCTCGGCCACCGACCAGTTCCGCGTGCGTGCGATGCCGTGCTTGGGCAACCGGCCGAGCGCGCCGAACTGCGGAAAGCACACCGGAATTCCGCCGCGCACCGGGGTGTCGGTGTCGAAGCGCGCGGCGGGACTGAGATAAAGGCGCTCGTCGCCACCGGCCGGCGACCATGACAAGACCTGCGCGCCGAACGGCGACACGACCGCGCGGGCGCCATTCGGGGTCTCGAGGAAGAGCGCCGGGCGGCCGTGGAAAACCTTCGTTTCGATCGAGGACGGCATCGGCGCTCAGTCCTGCAGCGGCAGCACGCCGAGCTTCACGGTGTTGTCTTCCGGATCGTTCGACAGCTGGAAGCCGAGACCCTGCACGAATTTGAGCATCCGCTCGTTGTTCGCGAGGAACACGCCGTTCATGTACATGATGCCCTTGTTGCGCGCGGTCTCGATCAGCACGCCCATCAGCTTGCGCGCGAGGCCGCGATGCTGCCATTCGTCGGCGACGACGACCGCGAACTCGCACGACTCGCCGTCCGGATTGACCGCGTAGCGGCAGACGCCGATCTCGATCTCCCGACCGTCCTCCTGAATCGTCGCGAGGAAGGCCATCTCGCGGTCGTAGTCGATCTGCGTCAGCCGCGCGACCATCGCCGGCGGCAGTTCGCGCATCGTATTCATGAAGCGGTAGTACTTCGTCTCCGCCGACAGCTTGCGCACGAACTCGACTTCGAGGTCCGCGTCTTCGGGCTTGATCGGTCGGATCGTGACTTCGACCGCGTCGTAATGCCACTTCGTGATCAGCTGCGACGGGTACGGATGGATCGCCATGTGCGCGTAGCGATCGACCGACGGCGAGACGTTCTCGACGGTCACGCGCGCGTCGACCGCGACCGCTCCGTTCTCGTCGATGATCAGCGGGTTTATCTCGAGTTCGGTGATCCACGGCAATTCGCAGATCATCTCGGACACGCGCAGCAGCACGAATTCGAGGGATTCCATGTCGACCGGCGGCATCGTGCGGAACTCGCCGAGCAGCATCGACACCCGCGACGAGCGGATCAGGTCGCGCAC
This sequence comes from Aromatoleum sp., assembly GCF_032027225.1. Lineage (GTDB taxonomy): Bacteria > Pseudomonadota > Gammaproteobacteria > Burkholderiales > Rhodocyclaceae > Aromatoleum. The sequence continues at coordinate 121,730 of NZ_JAVSMM010000010.1, forward strand.
GAGGTAATTGTTCAGCGGCGGCAGCGCGACTTCGAGGTCGCGGTTCGCGACGACGCGGTTGCCGCCCTCGCCGAAGGTGATCACCGGGCCGAACACCGCGTCGCGCTTGACGCCGACGACCAGCTCGCGGCCATTGCGCTTGAGGATCATCGGTTCGATCGCGACGCCGTTGATCGCGGCGGCCGGCTTGTTCTTGCGGACTTCCTCGAGAATTTCCTGGTACGCGGTGCGTACCGCGGCGAGGCTGCCGAGGTTCAGGCGTACGCCGCCCGAATCCGCCTTGTGGATGATCGACGGCGAGTCGATCTTCATCACGACCGGCAGGCCGATTTCCTCGGCGAGCACCATCGCCTCGGTCGCCGAGCGCGCGATGACGGTCTGCGCGATCGGGATGCGGAAAGCGGCGAGCAGCGCCTTCGATTCCATCTCGTTGAGCACGCGGCGCCGCTCGGCGAGCGCGGTCTCGATGACGAGGCGGGCGCTCTCGACGCTCGGCGGATTCAGATGCGAGAGCGACGCCGGCGTCTGCATCAGCAGCTTCTGGTTGCGGTAGTACGCCGAGATATGGCTGAAGAGTTCGACTGCCGGCTCGGGCGTGCGGAAGGTCGGAATGCCCGCGGCCTCGAACGCCTTGCGGCCTTCGCGCACGAGTTCCTCGCCCATCCAGCAGGTGACGACCGGCTTGTCGGCGTTCTTCTCGAGTTCGACGACGGCCTGAGCGACCGCGGTCGGGTTCGTGTTCGCCTGCGGCGTCAGCATCACCAGCACGCCGTCGACGTTCGGACCTTCGAGCACGGTCTGGACCGTCTTGCGGTAGCGCTCGACGTCCGCGTCGCCGAGGATGTCGACCGGGTTGCCGTGGGACCAGCCCGACGGTAGCGACGCGTTGAGCTTCTCCATCGTGCCTTCGGTAAACTCCGACAGCGGAATGCCGAGGTCGGCTGCACGGTCGGCCGCCATGACGCCCGGCCCGCCGCCGTTGGTGACGATCGCGAGCCGGTTGCCGCGCGGGCGAAAGTGCGAGAACAGCGCGTTCGCGGCCGCGAAAAGCTGACCCATGTTGTACAGGCGTATGACACCCGCGCGCCGCAGCGCAGCATCGAAGACCGCATCGTTGCCGCTCATCGAACCCGAATGCGAGCGAATCGCGCGCGACACGTCGGGGTGGCGGCCGACTTTGATCAGCAGCACCGGCTTCACGCGGGCGGCGCCGCGCAGCGCGCTCATGAAGCGGCGCGCGTCGCGGATGCCTTCGACGTACATGATGATGCTCTCGGTACGCGGGTCCGAGATCATGTATTCGAGGACTTCGCCGAAGTCGATGTCGCTCGACGAGCCGAGCGAGACGACTGCCGAGAATCCGACCTTGTTTGGCTCGGCCCAGTCGAGGATCGACGTGCACAGTGCACCGGACTGCGAAATCAGGCCGATCGTCCCCTTGATCGCGCTGACGTGCGCGAAGGTCGCGTTGAGGCCGAGCACCGGGCGCATGATGCCGAGGCAGTTCGGGCCCAGCAGGCGGATGCGGTAGCGGCGCGCGGCTTCGACGACGTGACGTTCGAGCAGCGCTCCGCGCGGGCCGGTCTCCGAGAAACCGGCGGACATGATGATGATGGCCTTGACGCCGGCCCGCCCGCAGCTTTCGACGATCGACAGCACGCGGTCGGCGCGCACGGCGATGACGACGAGATCGAGCCGGTGGGGGACGTCTTCGACCGACTTGTAGCACGGCACGCCGAGGACGGCCTCGTGCTTCGGGTTGACGGCGAACAGCCGGCCGCGGAAGCCCGCGTTGAGCATGTTGCGGACGACGACGTTGCCGAGTGAGGATTCGCGTTCGCTGGCGCCGATGACGCCGACGGATTTCGGTTCGAGCAGGGGGCTGAGGTAGTGCTTTTCTTTCATGTTCGGTCGCCTGGATGAGGGGTCGAGCTGCGACTCCCGGCGGCACGCGGTTCAACGCACGCCGGCCTGCTGCTGCGAGCGGTGCTTCAGTGTGGCCGAAACTGCGCTCAGTGCAAGCTTACTGCAGTGCACCATGGCGCATTGTGACACAAGTCTCGGCGCGAGGAGATCGCGGCCCGGCGCGATGCGGAAAGAATTTGTACGAAAGCGGTTCATGACCGCTCAATGCCCGAGCGTGAAGTAGAAGCTGGCGCCCTCATTGGGCTTGGCAGTCGCCCATATCCGCCCGCCATGTCGCATGACGATGCGGTGCACGTTGGCGAGACCGATGCCGGTGCCCGGAAACTCGGAGCTGCCGTGCAGGCGGTGGAAAGGCCGGAAGAGCTTGTTCGCGAATGCCATGTCGAACCCGGCCCCGTTGTCGGTGATGCAGAACACCTGGCCGTCGCGGTTCGTTTCCGCCGACAGCGAGATGCGCGTCTCGTCGCGGCCCGCCGAGAACTTCCACGCGTTGCCGAGGAGATTCTCGAGCACGACCTGCATCAGGTTGCGGTCGGCCGTGACGATCAGGCCGGGGGCGATGTCGACCGCGACCTTCCGGTCGGGGTCCGCCGCGCGTAGTTCGTCGAGGATCTGCACGGCAAGCTCGGACAGATCGAAAGTCTCTTCGTGCAATTGTTGTCGCGCGAGCTGCGCGAGTTTCAGGAGATCGTCGATCGTCTGCGCCATGCGCTGGCTCGCCTTGCGGATACGCAGGATATGCCCGCGTGCTTCCTCATCGAGCCGGTCTGCGAGTTCGTCTTCGAGGATCGTCGCGAAACCCTCGATCGCGCGCAAGGGCGCGCGCAGATCGTGCGAAACCGAGTACGAAAAGGCTTCGAGTTCGCGGTTCGACGCCTCGAGTTCGGCCGTTCGCAGCTTCACGCGTGCTTCGAGCTCCTGGTTCAGGTTGCGCAAGGTCATTTCCGCGATTCTGCGCACCGTGACGTCGAACAGCGTGCCGACGAGGCCTTCGGGCTCGGCTGCGCCGCCCCGCTTGCTGACCGGGTGGGCCGTCGCCTCGATCCAGCGGGTTTCGCCGTTATGGGCGCGCAGACGGAACTGGCCCGCGTAGGCTGGTGCCGCACCGCTGATCACGCGCGCGAACTCGGTTACCACCGTACTCTGGTCGTCCGGGTGGATGTAGTCGACGATCGATGTCGTCAGCGTGTCACGCAGCGGGTGACCGAAGCTTCGCTCCCACGCCCGATTGAGAAAGGTGAATCGCGCGTTCGTGTCGGTCCGGAAGATAACTTCCTTGATCGATTCGATGACCTCCTGATAGCGGACCTGGTTTTCGCGCAGCGCGCGCTCGACCTCGACGTAGCGCGTGACGTCGCGGCCGAAGCCGTGATAGCCGACGAACAATGAGTCCACGAAAACCGGACCGCCGGTGAGTTCGAGATGCCGCCGCCCGCCGAGTCTGTCGTGCCGGGTGATTTCGAGTCGTACGGGTTCCCCCTGCGCGATGCTGCGGCGGTAGCGTTCCCAGGTCTCGGGGCTTGCCTCGCTGTCGATCTCCCACGGGCGGCGTCCGAGAAAATCGGCGGGGTCCATCATCGAGTGGTCGTGCAGGCCCGCAGTCAGATGAACATAGCGATGCTCGTCGTCGGTCTTCCACAACCAGTCTGAAGAAATATCCAGCAGCGCGACGAGATCGTCGGGGTCGAACCCCTCCAGGCGCTTTTCCGGGAGTCTTGCCGGCAGCAGAAGATTGTTGCGCAGAGTCGCCCGACAGCGCCAAGCCGCGAGCACGGCCGCCAGCGTTCCGACGAGGGCGATCATCCATGGCAGCGCGTGGGAGGCCTGCGGTGGCGGAGAGCCGGCGACAGCGATTCCGGGAGCGACCAGCGCACTCAGGGCCGAAGCCCAAGGCCGACAACGCCCGGGCAGGCGGAGCAAGGATCGGAGGAAGGCTTTCAAGTTTCGGTCGAACTCACGGCGGTTGTCGAAGTCCTTCCGGCGGATGGTAACCGCATTTTCGAAAGGGTAATTATCCGGGTTTACGGGGTTTTTGCTGCACTGCAGAAATGCGACGTTATTTTTGAAATCCATCCATCCCATTTACCGGCACCGCTCGGATGAGAAGCGGGGAGGCTAGAATCGGCCGGTCATATCGAACGGGCTCCATCATGTCTAACGAAATTCCGCCCAAGGGCGATATCGAAACGGGGTACATCGGCTTTCCGGCATGGGCCGGTGCGGTTCGACGCGATTCCCGGCGGAAACCGGCCGAAGCGGGGTGGCGATGACGGCGAGGTTTGGTGGCGGCTCGCTCGCGCCCTCCGCGTGGATCGTCCGCTTCGCGCCGCTGCTGCGCGCCGGCGGGGAGGTGCTCGACTTCGCATGCGGGGGCGGACGTCATGCGCGCTGGCTCGCGGAGCGGGGCTTTCGCGTCGAGGCCGTCGACCGGGATACGGGCGCGCTGGCTTCGCTGGCGACGGTCCCCGGCGTGCAGGTGCGGGAAGCCGATCTCGAGAACGGTCCGTGGCCATACGACGGGCGGCACTTCGACGGGATCGTGGTCACCAATTATCTTTTCCGGCCGCGCTTCGCGGCGCTGCTCGATTGCATCGTCCCCGGCGGCGTGCTGATCTACGAAACCTTCATGCTCGGCAACGAGCGTCACGGCAAACCGAGCAACCCGGATTTCCTGCTGCGTCCGGGAGAGCTCCTTGAGCGCTTGCACGACGGCTACCTGATCGTCGCATTCGAACAGGGCGAAGTGGCGCTACCGCGCCCGGCCGTCGTGCAGCGGGTGTGCGCGATCCGGCATCCGGCCGCAACGCCGCGTCTGCCTACCGGGCGGGAAGATCAGGGCTGAGAGGTTCAAATCGGGGGCTCGCAACCAGAGACGAGTCGCTCGCCGCCCAAATTTCGTCCGCCAGCGCGGCCACGCCCGCGGGTGACAGGTCGCCCGTCGAAAACGACGGCGCGTCCGGAAAGCGCGCGAAGTTCCGGTTCTGCGAGCGGTGATAGAGCGGATCGTAGTGCAGGTCGATGAACTCCCCGAACAGCGTCGGCAAGTCGTGAGCTTCGGCGAGCGCCTTCCAGCGTTCGATCGTCTCATTGCTCTGCAGCCCCTTCAGGAAGTCGATCTTCCGCTGCAGCTCGGAGACGTCGTCGCCGAGATAGGCATAGTCGCGGACGAGGAATTCGAGGCGGGCATCGCGCGTCGCGTCGATCGCGACGCACCGGCTCGCGCGCATCTTGACGATCAAGGCCTCCGGCACCTGGATGCGGCCGATCTTCCGGCTTTCCGCTTCGACGAAAACCGGACGCTCGGGATCGAAGCCGCGCAGCGTCTCGAACAACTCCGTCTCGAATGATTTTTGCGTCGGCTGCGGCCGGTCGGGCAGCGCCCCGAGCACCGACCCCTTGTGCGCCGCCAGCCCTTCGAGGTCGAGCACTTGCGCGCCGAGCCCCGCGAGCGCTTCGAGGATGCGTGTCTTGCCGCTGCCGGTCGCGCCACAGACGACGCGAAAATCGAAGCGCTGCGGCAGGGTTTCGAGCTCGGTGACGACCATCCGTCGCCAGCTCTTGTACCCGCCTTCGAGCTGGCACGCGTCCCAGCCGATCAGCCGCAACCAGGTCACGAACGATCCGCTGCGCTGTCCGCCCCGCCAGCAGTAAACGAGGGGGCGCCAGCCCTTCGGCTTGTCCTGGAAGCGCGTTCGCAGATGGTGCGCGATGTTCTCGGCGACCATAGCCGCGCCGATGCGTCGCGCCTCGAACGCGGACTGCTGCTTGTAGATCGTGCCGACGATCGCCCGCTGCTCGTTGTCGAGCACGGGGCAGCCGATCGCGCCGGGAATGCGATCTTCTTCGAATTCGGCGGGGCTGCGGGCGTCGATGATCTCGTCAAAGGCGGACAGCTGTGCTACGGTCGCGAGGCCTTTTTTCATGCTGGTTGCGGCGCCCGGCCGCGCCGGACAGCCGTCTTTCCCCCTGGAATCCATGGATCAGATCAAACTCACGCAATTCTCCCACGGCGGCGGATGTGGCTGCAAAATCGCGCCGGCCGTGCTGTCCAAACTGCTCGAGCACGCTCCCGCCGGCCTCGTTCCGCCCGATCTCCTCGTCGGCACCGAAACCGCCGACGACGCTGCGGTGTATCGGCTCAACGACCGGCAGGCGATCGTCGCGACGACCGATTTCTTCACGCCCATCGTGGACGACCCGTTCGATTTCGGCCGCATCGCGGCGACGAACGCGCTTTCCGACGTCTACGCAATGGGCGGCACGCCGATCATGGCGCTCGCGATCGTCGGGATGCCGCTCGACAAGCTGCCGCCCGAAGTCATCGGCCGCATTCTCGAAGGCGGCGCATCGGTATGTCGCGACGCCGGCATCCCGATCGCCGGCGGCCACTCGATCGACGTGCTCGAACCGATCTACGGCCTCGTCGGCCTCGGCATCGTCGATCCCGCCCAGGTCAAGACGAACGCCGGCGCGCGGGACGGCGACGTGCTGATCCTGACCAAGCCGCTCGGCGTCGGCATCCTGTCGGCCGGATTGAAGAAGGGGCTGCTGAACGACGCCGGCTACGCCGAAATGATCCGGTGGACAACGCAGCTCAACCGCGTCGGCGCGCGTCTCGCCGGTATGCAGGGCGTGCACGCGGTGACCGACGTGACCGGCTTCGGGCTCGCCGGGCACCTGCTCGAAATCTGCCGCGGCTCGCGACTTGGCGCAACGGTGTCGTTTTCGGATCTGCCGACGATCGATGCCGCGCTCGAGCTCGTCCGCGACGGCATCGCGACCGGCGCCTCGACGCGCAACTGGGCGAGCTACGGCGAGGCGATCCGGATGGGAGCCGACGCGGAGGAATGGCAGCGCAAGCTGATCACCGATCCGCAGACGAGCGGCGGGCTGCTCGTCGCCTGCGCAGCGGAAACGGCCGACGAAGTTCTGGAGGCGATTCGCGCGGAGCAGGGGACGGAAGGCCGTGTCGTCGGACGAATGCAGGCCGGCGAGCCGGTTCTCAACGTCGTCTGAGTTTCACGTTCTCCGCCGGTCCTTCTCAGCCTTTCAGCATCGGCGCGAGCTGCTTCCACACGGTGTCGACGATGATCTCCTGCGCCTCGGCTGTCGGATGGATGCCGTCGCTCTGGAACATCTCGCGGCGCTCGGCGAAGCCGTCGAGCAGGAAGGGTACGAGCGGCACGTCTTGCTCGCGCGCGACATCGACGAAAGTCTGCTGGAAGCGCCGGGTATAGGCGGGGCCGTAATTCGGCGGCATCTGGATGCCGACGAGCAGGACGCGGGCACCCTTTTCGCGCGCCGCCCGAATCATCGCGGAGAGGTTGTCGGCGATGAGGTTCGGCTTCAGTCCGCGCAGTCCGTCGTTCGCGCCGAGTTCGAGGATCAGCAGGTCGGGTTTGTGGCGGTCGAGCGCGGCCGGCAGGCGGGAGCGGCCTCCGGCCGAGGTTTCGCCGCTGACGCTCGCATTGACGACGGTATGACGGAACCCTTCGCGTTCGAGGCGCGTCTGCAATAAGGTGGGCCACGCTTCCTGCGACTTAAGGCCGTAGCCGGCCGAGAGACTGTCGCCCCAAACGAGTATCGTCGCCGCCTGGGCGGCGCCCGAGAAAACTACGGCAAAGAAGAAGATCACCATGGATCGCAGCAGCGGCATCGAATTCTCCGTACCGGTAATGGAAGTGACGGGCCTGTCGAAAAGCGTCGCGCTCGCCGACGGGCAGGGGACACTGCAGATTTTGCAGGACGTCAGCTTCGTTGTGGGCACCGGTGAGTCGGTCGCGATCGTCGGCGCGTCGGGATCGGGCAAATCGACGCTGCTTGGATTGCTCGCCGGGCTCGATGTGCCCGGGTCGGGATCGGTGCGCATCGACGGGACCGAGCTCTTTGCGCTCGACGAGGACGCGCGCGCCGCGCTGCGTGGCGAATCGGTCGGCTTCGTGTTCCAGTCGTTCCAGCTGCTGCCCGCGCTGACCGCCCTCGAGAACGTCATGCTGCCGCTCGAACTCGCCGGCGCGACCGAGGCCGAGGCGACCGCGCGTCAGTGGCTCGAGCGCGTCGGACTCGGCGGGCGCCTGCGCCACTACCCGAAACATCTGTCGGGCGGCGAACAGCAGCGGGTCGCGCTCGCACGGGCGTTCGCGCCGCGCCCGCGACTGCTGCTCGCCGACGAGCCGACCGGAAACCTCGACGCGGCGACCGGCGAAGCGATCATCGAGCTGATCTTCTCGCTCAATCGCGAAGTCGGGACGACGCTGATTCTCGTGACGCATGACGAATCGCTCGCCGCGCGCTGCAACCGCGTACTGCACATGCAGGCGGGCCGCCTCGTGGAGACGAGCCCTCGCGTGATCCGACCCTGACGCCCGGTAGAGGCGGCGCAATCAGCGAGGGGTTGCGAGCGTGCGCAGCACCCGCGCCGCCGTGTCGACGCCCGAGCGCACCGCCGACTCCAGCGTCGCCGGGTAGTCGGAGTCGAGGTAGTCCCCCGCGAGCCACAGGCCGGGGATCGGCGTTTGCGGACCCGGGCGGACGAGGCCAGGGCGGCACGCGAAGGTCGCGCGTTTTTCGGTGATCACCTGGGACCATTCCGGGCTCGGCAGGCGACGCTGCAATTCGCGTTCGAGCTGTGCATGGACGGTGAGCAGCAAGTCTTCGCGCGACAGCGCGTCGTGTTCGCCGCGCGCGCTGATCACGCATGCGATCAGCCCCGCCGGGCCACCGAACTGGCCGCGGTCGAATGCCCACTGCGCGGGCCCGCCGGCGAGCCCGATCATCGGGTGGGCGAGATGCAGCGACTTCCCGAGCGCAAGGTAAACGGTGGTGATCGGCTCCGCGGGCAACGCGTCGATCATCGTCGCGAGCCGGTCGCAGTCGCCCGCCGAAGCGAGCAGCGCGCCGGCGTGGTGCGGCGCGGTCGCGACGACGACCTGCTCGTACAGCTGGTTCGCGGGGTCGCCGTCGAGACGGAAACCGCCGGGCGCCCGCCGGATCGCGTCGACCGCCGTACCGGTGCGCAGCTTGCCGCGCCGCACCGCGAGGAAGCGGGCCGCGGGCACCGGGAAGAGTTCGGACAGATCGACGCGCGGGATCAGCAACTCGCTCGCCGACGCGCCGGCCGCGAGACTGTCGCGCAGCACGTTAGCGAACACCTGAGCCGAAGCCTCGGCGATCGGGGTGTTCAGCGCGGCGACGCATAGTGGCTCCCAGATCAGCTTCGACAGGTGGAGCGGCTGCGACGTCTCGGCGAGCAGCCGGTGGACGGTCATCTGCGGATCGACACGGAAGCGCCGCTTTTTCAGGTAACGCATCAGTCGCAACATGCCGAGCCGGTCCCACCAGCTCAAGCCGGTCGCGCGCAGCAGCCCGACCGCGAGATGCAGCGGGGCCGGCAGCGGCGCGGCCTGCAAGTGCATGCCCCCCGGCGTGTGCAGCGTGAGCGGCAGGTGCGCGAGGGCTTTCGGCGAGCCGCCGGTGAGGCGCAGCAGCCGCGTCATCTCGGTGTAGGCGCCGATCAGGATGTGCTGGCCGTTGTCGACGCGCCAGCCGTCCTTCACGACGACGCGCGCGCGGCCGCCGAGCGTGTGCGAGCGCTCGAACACGGTGACGGGTACGCGTTTGCGCGCGAGTTCGACCGCGCACGCGAGACCGGCATAGCCGGCGCCGATGATCGCGACGGCGCCGCTCACGAGCGCAAATCCCGGCCGGCGCGCGCGCTCACGCCCGCACCCAGGTCGATCCGGCGATCCACAGCTTGCGCATCGGCGTCAGCGAAGTGCGCCGGTCGAGCACCAGGAAGCCGTCGCGCTCGATCTCGTCGAGCAGGGTGCGATAGATCGCGGCCATCACGAGGCCCGGCCGCTGGTTCTTGCGATCGACCGCGGGCAGCTCGTCGAGTGCCTGGTCGTAGTACTTCCGCGCCCGCGCGGCCTGGAAAACCATCAGTTCGCGGAAGTTGTCGTCGTGGCGGCCTTCCAGGATCTGGCTCGCCGGCACCTTGAAGCGCTGCAGTTCGTCGATCGGCAGGTAGATGCGCCCGCGGCGCGCGTCTTCGCCGACGTCGCGGATGATGTTCGTGAGCTGGAACGCCATGCCGAGGTCGTGCGCGTATTTCAGCGTCTGACGGTCCCGGTAGCCGAAGATCTCCGCCGCGAGCAGGCCGACGACGCTGGCAACCCGGTAGCAATAGAGCTGCAACCCCTTGAAGTCGAGGTAGCGGCTTTGCATCAGGTCCATCTCCATGCCGTCGATGATCTCGATCAGCTGCTCGAGCGGCAAGTTGAAGCGTGCGACGACGTCCTTCAGCGCGATCGTCACCGGGTGGGTCGGCTCTCCCGCGTGCACCCGCGCAACCTCGTGGCGCCACCAGTCGAGCTTCGTGCGCGCGATCTGAGGGTCCTCGCATTCGTCGACGACGTCGTCGACTTCGCGGCAGAACGCGTACAGCGCGGTGATCGCCTGCCTGCGCACGGGCGGCAGGAACATGAAGCTGTAATAGAAGCTGGAGCCGCTCTTCGCAGCCTTGTCCTGGCAGTATTCGTGAGGGGTCATGAGGGCTTGTCGTTCATTTCGGGCATTCGTCGCGGCCGGAAAGCCGGAATCGGTGCGGCTTTCTTGCCGTCTTCGGCGGTTATCGGGTTTCTGGATATCGCAGTGCACGCCATGCGAGACGGGGCCAGTCGCCGCGGACCAGCGTCGGCCGCCGGCGAAAGACGTCGTAATCGGCCGCCTCGATCCGTTCGAGGATGCGCAGGCCGCCGAGCACCATCAGGCGCAATTCCCAGCCGATCCGGCCGGGCAGCCGGCGCGCGAGCGGCGCGCCGTCGAGCATCATCGCGCGCGCACGCTGCACCTGGAACGCCATCAGCGCGCGCCACGCGTCGTCGCAACGCGACGCCTCGAGGTCGGCCTCGGTGACGCCGAAGTGCGCCATCTCGTCGAGCGGCAGATAGATCCGGCGCTTGTCGCGGTCGATCGCGACGTCCTGCCAGAAGTTGATCAGCTGCAGGCTCGTGCAGATGCGGTCGGACAACCGCAGGTTGTCCGGCGTCGCGGCGTGGTACAGATGCAGCAGCAGCCGCCCCACGGGGTTCGCCGAGCGGCGGCAGTAATCGGCGAGTTCGGCGAAGTCGATGTAGCGCGTCTTGTCGATATCCTGCGTGAAGGCATCGACCAGGTCGCGGCAGAGTCCGATGGGCAGGCCATGAGCGTGGATGTTGCGCGCGAGGCGGGCGAACATCGGCGCGAGTTCGCTTTCAGCCGGCGCTTCCCCGCGTTCGATCGCGTCGAGCGCCGCACGGTAGTCGTCCAGGCACCGGTGTCGCTCGGCCGCCGGCGCGTCGCCCTCGTCGGCGATGTCGTCGGCGCTGCGCGCGAAGGCGTAGATAGCCTCAACCGGCTCGCGCAAACGGGCAGGCAGGAGGAGTGATGCGACGGGGAAATTTTCGTAGTGGTCGACGGGCATGTTCGGCGCGCTGAAAAGCGCCGGCGAGTATACGCGATCACCATGAACATCCCGCGCTTCCGCGACGTGGGAGGCGACAGGCGTCAGGAAACGGTGCGGCGTGGGATCGGGGAGGGGGCCCGGTCGGGAGGCTTCCAGTCGCCGATCGGCCCCGGGGACGCGATCGCATGGCCCTGGGCGTACACGAAACCGAAGGCTTGCAGCGTCTCGAGCAGTACCGGGTCTTCGACTTCGGAGGCGATCGGCGTGACGTCCAGCGCCGCCGCCATGCCCGCCAACGCCTGCGCGAGATTGCAGCCGGCTTCGAGGCCGTAGGCCGCGATCAGCGCGTCGAGGCTGATCTTCACATAATCGGGCTGCAGCGATCTCAGGTGCCGCACGCCGCCGCCGTCGAGTTGTTGCAGCATCAGGCGGCAGCCCAGTTCCCGTGCACCAAGGGCGAAGTTGCGGCACTCATCCGGGAACTGGTCGACGAAGTGCACCGGCAGCTCGCAGACGATGCGCTCGGGCGGAATCCCATTTCCCTGCAGCGAGGCCCGGAGGTGGGCGAGGAACACCGAAGCTTGGAGGATCGACGCCCGGCCCACGTTCAGGCTCACGCCGGCCGGCAGGCCGAGACCGGACGAATCCAGTTGCGCGAGCGCGCCACAGGCGAGCTCGACGACGCCGATATCGAGGTCGACCGGTGCGTCGCCGTTCTCGAAATGAGCGAGATATTCGGCTGGCTGCCGAAGGTCGCCGGCCGTATCGCGCACGCGCAGGAGCACTTCGAGCCATCCCGCCTCGTCGCTCCCGGAATCGAGCTGGACGATCGATTGCGCATGGAGTTCGATGCGCTCCTCGAAGCCTTCGTCGACGCCGGGCACCGACCCGGGCGCCGCGGGGCGGCGGTCAGCTTGGGGCGTGAATTCGACGACCTGGTTGCGTCCGTTCTTTTTCGCTTCGTAGCATGCGCTGTCCGCCGCCATCAGGAGGTCGGCGACAGTCGCATGCGTCCCGTCTATATACGTCACACCGATGCTCGCTCCGATCGAGAAAAGGCGGTCCTCCCACGAGAAGCGGAAGGCCGCGACGCCTTCGCGCAAATGCTCGGCAATGCGCAGAGCGTCCGTGCGGCTGCAGCCGCGCAGGATCAGCGCGAATTCGTCGCCGCCGACACGGCACACGACGTCCTGGTCGCGCACGCGCTGTCGGATCAGCCGCGCAATGCGGCACAACAGTTCGTCGCCGGCCGCGTGGCCGCAGGTGTCGTTGACGATCTTGAAGCGGTCGAGATCGATGAAGCACAGCGCCCCGTGGTCGCCGGCGCGTTTCGACGCGGCGACGCTCTCCTCGAGCCGCTCCTCGAATGCCCGACGGTTCGGCAGCCCCGTCAGTGGATCGTGCTGTGCCTGGTGCGCGAGCAGCGCGGTGGCGGCATCGATGCGCGACTGCATCGTGCGGTGGCTCTCGGAGATCGAGCGCGCCATCGTGTTGAAACCCCGTTCGAGCGCGCCGAGCTCTGCGGTGCTCGCCGTTTCGGCCAGTTCCACGTCCAGCGCGCCGGCGGCCATCCGGTCGACCCCTTCGACGAGCGCCGCGATGGGTCGGGAAATCGATCGTGCGAGCCGCAGCCCGACGATGCCGGTCAGCCCCAGACCGACGAGGGCGAGCCCGAGGGTTGCGAAGATCACGAGCCGCTTCTCGCGCTGCGACGGACCCTTGTCGAGTTCGACATACACCCAGCCGATCGTCCGCACCGGGGGGGGCTCGTCGTCGGAGATGCTGGATCGGAACACGTCGTCGAAATCGACGCCGCGCGAGACGACCGGCGCCGTCGCGACGAACACATTCACCGGTCCGCGCGAGATGCTCGGCCTGTCGATCTCCTGCAGCGCCGTCGGCTCGAGCACATTGAAGCGCCCGGTGCTCGCGAGCAGCGTCCCCTCCCGGTTGTAGATCGCCACCGCACTGACCTCGCGTTGTGCAAGCGCTGCGCGCAGCAGCTCGGAGAGATTCGCGCGGTTGGCCGAAATGACGCCGTATTCGGCCGCCGGTGCGAGAAAGCTGACGATGGCCTGCCCGCGCTCGCGCAGCGCCTCGTCGAGGGTAGCCATGCTCCGATACAGTACGAGGCCGGTGATCAGCGTCGCGAGCAGCGCAGCCGGCAGCAGCGCCACGAGCAGCAGGCGATTGTGAATAGAGAGATCGCCGAGACGACGCACGTCTTCCCTTCAGCGCGGGAGCGGGAGGATGGACTGCGCGGCGAGGAGCGGAGAGCAGGCGGAATCGTTCCGCAGCTTTCCGGCTCCGACCGAAGCGTGCTTACGGATGGGTGAAGTTCGACTTATCGTTGCTGTTATTGTTTGACGCTGCATTACGGCTCCCCTTTGGCATGAGAGTTCCATTTGTGTTGCGGAGTGTCAATTCCCTGCTGCCGGCATTTGCAGCCATGCGACTACCCACTACGGGTAACGCGCGCAGGGCTTCGGACTTCGAGGGCATCTGAACATGCTGGCGATACGAGAACTGGGAAAAGGCTTCGGCACGACAGCGTCAAGACCGCTTTTCAGCGACGTCGCACTGACGCTTTCCGCCGGCGAATGCGTCGCGATCATGGGCGAGTCCGGAGTCGGAAAGTCCACCTTGCTGAACTGCATCGCCGGGCTCGAGCCGGTGGACCGGGGAAGCATCCGGCTCGACGGGGTCGAACTGACGGACCTCGACGACGATGCCTTCGCGCGACTGCGCAGGCAACGTTACGGCTTCGTCTTCCAGGCGTTCCACATCCTGCCGCACCTGACCGTCGCGCAGAACGTCGCGTTGCCGCTGTGGCTGCTCGACCGTCCCGATCGCGACGCCCGGCAGCGGGCCACCGCAATGCTCGCCCGCGTCGGGCTCGGCGACCGTGGCGACGACTGGCCACGTCACCTCTCGGGCGGCGAGCTGCAGCGCGTCGCGATCGCGCGGGCGCTGGTCCATGAGCCGGCGCTGGTCCTCGCCGACGAGCCGACCGGCAATCTCGATCCGCAGCGCGCAGGTGAAATCCTCGACCTGCTGCTCGACTGCATCCGTAGCGCCGGTGCGAGCGGGATCATCGTGACGCATTCGCGCACCGCCGCCGCTCGGACTGATCGAATCTTGCGACTGACCGCGACAGGACTCGACCCAGAGGTGCTTCCATGATGAATCCGGCGCTCGCGCGGATCTTTCTCGCGAGCCTCGGTCGCCGGCGGCTCGCGACTGCGCTGTCGCTCGTCGCGATCGCGCTCGGGGTTGCGCTCGGGCTCGCGGTGCAGCTGATCCACGCCGCTGCGCTGGACGAATTCGGGCGCGGCATGCGGCGGGTTTCCGGGGCGGCAGACTTGCAGGTGCTCGGGCCGCGGGGCGGTTTCGACGACGGTCTCTACGTTGCGCTCGCCCTGCGCCCGGAAATCGCGGAGGCGAGCCCGATGCTGGAGATCGAGGCGCGGCTGCCCGGGCGGCAGGAGACGCTGCGGATTTTCGGCATCGACGTGTTCCGCGCCGCATCGATGCAGTCGGCGCTGACCCCGGTGGCGGAGGCGGCGGGCGAGGGCGCGGCTGGTGAGGCCAACCGCGATCCGGCCAGAAACGGGGAAGGGAAGGCCGATGTGGACGGCGACACCGCGGACGAACATGCGCCGGGAGCGGAACAACGCGCGGCGCCGTTTGCAGCGCTCGCCGCGGATGCGCTGTTCCTCAGCCCCGCGGCTCGGGCCGCGCTCGCTCTCGCGCCGGGACAAACGCTCGTGGTGCAGGTCGGGACGCGTGAAGAGGTGTTGCGCATCGCCGGAAGCGTTCCCGCGGCGGGGGTGGGACAGCGGCTCGCGGTGATGGACATCGGCGCGGCGCAGCAGGTGTTCGAGCGCATCGGCCGCATCACGCGCGTCGACCTGAGGCTGGAGCCGGGCGTCGATCCGCGCCGGGCCCAGGACGCGCTGCGCGAATTGCTTCCTCCCGGCGTCGAGTTGCTCGCGCCTGACGCGGTGGAGTCGCAGGCGGCCGGACTGTCGCGCGCGTATCGCGTGAACCTCACGATGCTCGCGGCGATCGCGCTCCTCACCGGCGGATTCCTCGTGTTCACGACACAGTTGCTGTCGGTCGTGCGGCGGCGCCAGGAGCTCGCGTTCCTGCGCGCGCTCGGCCTCGATCGTCGCGCGATGCTGCGCGGTCTGCTCGCCGAAGGCGGCGCGCTCGGTCTGGTGGGCGGTGCGCTCGGCGTCGCGCTCGGCTACGGCCTCGGCGCGGTGGCGTTCGCTGTCGTTGGCGGCGATCTCGGGGCCGGTTACTTCGAGGGCGTGCGCCCGCAACTGCGCTTCGAGCCGCTCGCGAGCGCCGCGTACCTCGGCCTCGGCGTCGTCGCGGGACTCGCAGGCGCCGCGATGCCCGCCCGCGAGGCGGCGAGGATGATGCCCGCGCGCGCGCTGCACTCCGGTGACGAAGCCGAAGTCTTCCGCGGCCGTCCGCGCTGGCGTCCGGCGCTCGCGTGCCTTGCGCTGGCCGCAGTGTCCTGTCTCGCGCCGCCGGTCGGCGGCGTGCCGGTGTTCGGCTACGTGGCGATCGCGCTGATCCTGGCCGGGGCCGTGCTCGTGCTTCCCGGCGTCGTCCGGCTGGTGATGGCAGTCCCGCGTGCGGGCAGCGGATTTCTCGTCCGCCTCGGTTTCGCCCGGCTCGCCGCCGCGCCCAGACAGGCGGTCGTGGCGGGAGCGGGCGTCGTCGCGAGCGTCGCGCTCGCCGTCGCGATGGCGATCATGGTCAGTTCGTTCCGCGGCTCGGTCGACGACTGGCTGTCGAAAGTGCTTCCCGCGGACCTTTACGTCCGGGCGTCGCCGTCGGTCGCGAGCGGATTCCTGACGCCGCAGGCTGTCGCCCGCATCGCGGAAATCCCGGGCGTCGCCGAAGTGCAGCCGGTGCGCTTCGACACGCTGCGCCTCGACGACGCGCATTTGCCGGTGACGCTGATCGCACGTCCGGTCGCGGACGGTGCGCGTATCCCGCTCGTCGCGGGCGACGTCGAGCCGGCATACGGGATGACCGGCGATCCCGCGGCCTGGATCTCCGAGGCGATGGCGGACCTTTTCGGGTTGCGCGTCGGCGACGCGGTCGCGTTGCCGCTTGGCGGCCGCGAACGCCGCTTTCGCGTCGCCGGCATCTGGCGCGACTATGCGCGGCAGAACGGCGCGATCGTCATCGAGTTGGCCGACTATCGAGCGCTGACCGGCGACCAGCGCACGAACGACGTCGCGATTCACCTCGCTGCGGGCGCGCGGGCGGAGGACGTCGGCGCCGCCCTCGTTAACGCACTGGATGCCAGGACGATCGACATCCAGACGCCGGGTGCGATCCGCGCCAGAACGCTGGCGATCTTCGACCGCACCTTTCTCGTCACCTACGCGATGGAAGCCGTCGCGATCCTGATCGGCCTGTTCGGCATCAGCACGAGCTTCGCCGCGCTCGCGACCGCGCGACGCAAGGAGTTCGGAATGCTCCGCCATCTCGGCGTCACGCGCGCCGAGATCGGCCGCCTGCTCGCGCTCGAAGGCGCGCTCACCGCCGTCGTCGGCGTCATCGTGGGCCTGGCCGCCGGTGGCGCGATCGCGCTGGTGCTCGTCGAGGTGGTGAATCGCCAGAGCTTTCACTGGAGCATGGACCTGCGCGTTCCGGTGGCCGCGCTCGCTGCGTTCGCGGTCGCGCTCGTCCTGCTCGCGGCCTTTGCCGCTCGCGTGGCCGGCCGCCGCGCGATGCGCCAATCCGCGGTGCTCGCGGTGCGGGAGGATTGGTGATGGCGGAAAGTTTTCGGGCGGGAGCGCTTCTGGGCAGGCTGGCAAAAGGGCGAGGACTGCCGGTACAACGGAAATGCGGGTATGGACAGGGGGCAGGGAAGGTCTGTCGGAGGCGGCCGCGACGGTTGGCCACCCGCCTTCTCGCCGCGGTTGTCGCGCTGATGACCGTGGCCACTCTCGCGCTTGCCGACGCGCCTTCGCCTTATCCGCCCGTCGTCGAAGGGCGTGTGCTCGAATTTCCGGCCGATACCGGTGCCCATCCCGCTTTCCGCAACGAATGGTGGTATGTGACCGGCTGGCTCACGGACGAGGACGGCGTCGAACGCGGTTTCCAGGTCACGTTCTTCCGCGTGCGCACCCGCGTCGGCGAGAAGAATCCGAGTCGCTTCGCGCCGCGCCAACTGATCCTCGCCCACGCCGCGGTTGCCGACCCAGGCGAAGGCCGCCTGTTGCACGCCGAGCGCGCCGAACGGGCGCTCGATCCGCTCGCGGGCGCCGAGAGCGGGCGCACGCGTGCGTGGACGCGCGGCTGGTCGCTGGAATGGCGGGACGGCCACTACGAGGCACGCGTCGACGCGGAGGAATTCGGCTTCGACCTCCGCTTCGTCCCGCCCGGCCCGCCCGTCCTGAATGGCGACCGCGGCTTCAGCCGCAAGGCGCCCGACCCCAAGCACGCGAGCTATTACTACAGCCGCCCGCAGCTCGAAGTCGACGGCACGCTGACCTTACGCGGCCGCGCGCACGAGGTCCGCGGTCGCGCGTGGCTCGATCACGAGTGGTCGACCGAGACGCTCCCCGAGGGCGCCCGCGGCTGGGACTGGATCGGCATCAACTTGAACGCTGGCGGTTCGCTGATGGCGTTTCGGATGCGCGACGCGCAGGGCCGGCCGATCTGGACCGCGGGGACGCTGACCTCCGGCAACGGGCAGCCCCGCGCGCTGGCCCCCGAGCAGGTCGAATTGCTCCCCGGCCGCCGCTGGCGCTCCCCGCGGACCGGAGCGGAATATCCGGTCGACTGGAATCTCGTCATCGACGGCCGTCGTCTGCAGCTCGCGCCGCTGATGGACGACCAGGAACTCGACAGCCGCCGCTCCACCGGCGCCGTGTACTGGGAAGGTGCGGTGAGGCTGCTCGAAAACGGCCGCGAGATCGGACGGGGTTATCTCGAAATGACGGGATACGCCGAGCGCCTGCGGATGTGACGCCGTGTATAATCCGCGGCGTCATCGCAACGGTGGCTGCCCTTGAAGAGAGGGCAATCCAGCGTCAGCACTCGACGGAACGCACTTCCGTCGATCCCGCCGGCGCGCTGTGCCCAGGTGGCGGAATTGGTAGACGCACCAGATTTAGGTTCTGGCGCCGCGAGGCGTGGGGGTTCGAGTCCCTTCCTGGGCACCACAGGTTCATTCGATTGGCGTTGGTCCGCTGCTAGAATTCGGGCCGCCTGAATTTTTCTCGAAGATCGTCATCTCGCCTGGATGGTCGGCATTCACCTGACCTTCGTGATCTCCGGGCTGCTTTACGCGGCGATGGACCGGCTGCAGAACAAGGGGCACTGAGCGGCGCCGGAGCGTTCCGCGCTGCGGGCTAGATCTGGAGGCGTTCGAGCAGTTCGCGTTCGATCCGGACGACGTGCGCGTCGTTGCGGGTGAGGCCGGCCCCGCTGACGAGGAAGGTGTCTTCGACCCGTTCGCCGAGAGTCGCGATCTTGGCGGTATGCAGCCGGATTTCGTTGCGAGCGAGGACTTCGGCGACCGCGAACAGCAGGCCGGGGCGGTCGGCGGCGGTCAGCGACAGGATGAACTGCTTTCCGGATTCGTCCGGTTCGAGGCTGACCTGCGGCGTGATCGGGAAATGCTTGACGTGGCGCGACAGCCTCCCCTCGGCGGGACGGTCCGGCGCGCCGGGTTTTTTCAGACGCTCGGTGAGCTCGTGCTCGATCAGGTTGATCACGTCCCGGTAATGCGGGTCGTTGCCCGGATCCTGCAGCATGAAGCTGTCGAGCGCGTAGCCGTGGCGCGTCGTGTGCACCTTCGCGTCGAGGATCGAAAAGCCGAGGCGCCCGAAGAAGCCGGTGAGCCGCACGAAGAGGTCCTTCTGGTCGCGCGTGAAAACCATGACCTGGACGCCGTGGTCCTCTTCGGCGACGCGCGCCTTCACGACCGGCTCTTCGGCGTCCGGGCGGAAGTAGAGCGTGCGGCTGTGCCAGGCGATTTCCTCCGGCGAGTGGCGCATGAAATACACCGCGTCGAGCTGCGCCCACAACGCGTCTTCGACGCCCGGGCGCAGACCGTAATATCGGAGCAGCGCGCGCGCGTCTTCCTGCCGGTCGTCGAGGCCGAGCGCCTGTTGCGGCGTTGCGCCGCGCAGTAGCCGCTGCGTCGCGAAGAAGAGGTCTTCGAGCAGCTTCCCCTTCCAGCCGTTCCAGACTTTCGGGCTGGTGCCGCGGATGTCGGCGTGGGTCAGCAGGTAGAGCGCGACGAGCCGGCGCTCGCTTTGCACTGCTTCGGCGAAGCGCCCGACGACGGCGGGATCGGACGTGTCTTCCTTCTGCGCGTAGTGCGACATCGTCAGGTGATGCGCGACGAGCCACACGACGAGATCGCGATCCTCGGGTGCGAGTCCGTGGTGCTCGCAGAATTCGCGCGCTTCGCCCATCCCGAGCCGTGAATGATCGCCGCCGCGGCCTTTCGCGATATCGTGGAACAGCGCGGCGACATAGAGCAGCCACTGGCGGTGGAAGCCGAGCATCAGCCGCGTCATCAAAGGGTATTCATGCGCATGCTCGCCCATCATGAAGCGGCGCACGTTGCGCAGCACCATCAGGATGTGCTGGTCGACGGTGTAGACGTGAAAGAGGTCGTGCTGCATCTGGCAGAGGATTCTCCGCCACGGCGGCAGGTAGGCGCTGAGGATGCCGTACTGATTCATCCGCCGGAATTCATGCACGATGCCGCGCTTCTGCTGCAGGATTTCCAGGAACAGCGCACGATTTTTCGGATCGGCGCGGAACGCGGCGTTTATGCGGGTGCGGTTGAGCCATAGCGCGCGCAGCGTGCGCGCCGTCATCCCAGTGAGTTCGGAGCGCTGCTGCAGGATCAGGAAGCATTCGAGCAGGGCCGACGGGTGACGCTCGAAGACGTCTTCGTCGCGCATGTCGAGGAGTTCGCGCACCGCCTGGAAACGTTCATTGATGACGATCGCCGGGCCCCCGCGCGCCGGGAAGATTTCGCCGGCGTAGTTCTGCAGCAGGATCGTGTTCGTCAGCGTGATCTTCTTTGCGTTGATGTAGTAGTGCTGCATGAAGACTTCGGAGGCGCGCTTCGCGGCCGTGGCCTCGAAGCCCATCGCGTGCGCGAGTTTTTCCTGATAGTCGAACAGCAGCCGGTCTTCCATGCGACCGGCGAGGTAATGCAGCCGGATGCGCACGTGCTGGAGAAAGCGTTCGATGCTGCGCAGATCGCGCGCCTCCGCGCCGGTGATCAGTCGGCGGCGTGCGAGATCCTGCCAGTTCCGCCCGAGGCCTGCCGCACGCGCGATCCAGCCCAGCATCTGCATGTCGCGCAGGCCGCCGGGGCTTTCCTTGCAGTTCGGCTCGAGCGAGTAGGGGGTGTCTTCAAAGCGCGCGTAGCGTCGTTCCTGCTCGAGCTGCTTCGCCTTGAAGAACTCCCGGACGTCGAGCGATGCGCGGTAGCGTTTGACGAATTCTCCGAACAGCTCGCGGTTGCCGTCGAGAAACCGGGCTTCGAGGAGGTTTGTCTGCACCGTGATGTCCTGCTCGGCGGCTTCGATGCATTCGTCGGGCGTGCGCACGCTGTGCCCGATCTCGAGGCCGATGTCCCACAGCGCGCCGACGAGCGTCGCCAGCCGCGCCTGCAACGCACCGTCGGCGGCGGACGGCAGCAGGATCATCAGATCCACGTCCGAGCAGGGGAACAGTTCTCCTCGGCCATAACCGCCGACCGCGACCAGCGCGATGTCGCCGGGCATAGCGCACGCGCGCCACAGCCGGAGGATCGCTTCGTCTACGAGATGGGCCCGTCCGCGCAGCATCCGCGACGTCGCCGGATGCGCCTCGTATGCCGCGCGGATGCGGGCGCGTCCGCGAGCGAGGTCTTCCCGCGCGTCGGCGATCGCGCTCTGGATCGCGTCGGCCGGCTCGGGCGCGGGATGCATCGTGTCAGGCGAAACGCGCGGCGACCAACTCCGGCGGCGGCGGGGTTCCGGCCGAAAGGGTCAGCACCTCGACGCCGGTATCGGTCACGAGCACGGTGTGCTCCCACTGAGCCGACAGGCTGCGGTCCTTCGTCACGATCGTCCAGCCGTCCGGCAATTCGGAGATCGCGGCCTTGCCGGCGTTGATCATCGGCTCGATCGTGAAGATCATTCCCGGCTTCAATTCCGGGCCGGTGCCGGCCTTGCCATAGTGGAGCACCTGCGGCTCCTCGTGGAACTTGGTGCCGATGCCGTGGCCGCAGAATTCGCGCACGACCGAGAAGCCGTTGCCTTCGGCGTGCTTCTGGATCACGTTTCCGATGTCGCCCAGACGCGCCCCCGGTCGGACTTCGGCGATCCCGAGCCACAGGCACTCGTACGTCACCTGGCACAGGCGCTTCGCGAGGATCGACGCGTCGCCGACGATGAACATCCGGCTTGTGTCCCCGTGGAAGCCGTCCTTGATGACCGTGATGTCGAGATTGACGATGTCGCCCTTCTTCAGCGCCTTGTCGCCCGGCACGCCGTGGCAGATCTGGTGATTGACCGAGGTGCAGATCGACTTCGGATACGGCGGATAGCCCGGGGGTGCGTAGTTCAGCGGCGCCGGAATCGTCTGCTGCACGTTCACCATGTAGTCGTGGCACAGGCGATCGAGCTCACCGGTGGTGACGCCCGGCTTCACGAACGGCGTGATGTAGTCGAGAACTTCCGCGCCCAGCCGGCAGGCGACGCGCATTTTCTCGATCTCTTCTGGGGTTTTTATGATGATGCTCATGTTGTCTTCGGGGTCGGCTTCAAAGAACAGAGGCTAGCGCATGCGCCATCCGCCGGCAAATCGATGCGGACCGGGTGCCGGGGCGTGGATCCGGCTTGAGCGGCGATTCGCTTAGCTGCTATTATCTCGGGCTTGTCTGCCAATGGTGGCGGGCAAAATCCACACGCCCGGCAGAGCACCGAAAGGGTCCGTCGGAGCGGGGCGAGAAAGTCCTGCGGCGGTTAGGGCTGCTTCCATGCAGCCATGTCGGGCGGCGGTTCAACCCTTGTATCCGGAGTTTTGCATGACTGTCACGATGCGCCAGATGCTCGAAGCGGGCATCCACTTTGGCCACCAGACCCGTTTCTGGAACCCGCGCATGGCCCCGTACATCTTCGGCCAGCGCAACAAGATCCACATCGTCAACCTCGAAAAGACGATGGTCAAGTACAACGAGGCGATGAGCTTCGTTCGCAAGCTTTCGGCCAACCGCGGCACGATCATGCTTGTCGGCACGAAGCGCCAGGCGCGCGAAATCGTCGCCGAGGAAGCCCGCCGCGCCGGGATGCCGTTCGTCGATGAGCGCTGGCTCGGTGGCATGCTGACGAACTTCAAGACCGTCAAGCAGTCGATCAAGCGCCTGAAGGAAATGGAAGCGATGGTCGAGGACGGCTCGATCGAGCGCCTGTCCAAGAAGGAAGCGCTGATGGCGACGCGCGAAATGGACAAGCTGCAGAAGTCGATCGGCGGTATCAAGGACATGGGCGGCCTGCCGGACGCGCTGTTCGTCATCGACGTGGGCTACCACAAGATCGCGATCACCGAAGCGAAGAAGCTCGGCATCCCCATCGTCGCAGTCGTCGATACGAACCACTCGCCGGAAGGCATCGACTACGTGATCCCGGGCAACGACGACTCGTCCCGTGCGATCCGTCTGTATGCCCGCGGCGTCGCCGATGCGGTGCTCGAGGGCCGCAGCCAGTCGCTGCAGGAAATCGTCGCTGCCGGCGGAGATGAATTCGTCGAAGTCGAAGAAGAAGGCGCCGGCGAGCAGGAATAAGCATCTGGGAGCCCGGGGCGATGCCGTCGCATGACGGCGGCTGGTCGGTCCCGGGTTCTGTCGGCACCGAATCGAATACGAAATCCAGGAGTTAGCATGGCGGAAATCACCGCAAGCATGGTCAAGGAACTGCGCGAGAAGACCGACGCGCCGATGATGGAATGCAAGAAGGCGCTGACCGAAGCGGCCGGCGACATGGCCAAGGCCGAAGAGATCCTGCGCGTGAAGCTCGGTAACAAGGCGTCGAAGGCCGCGTCGCGCGTCACCGCCGAAGGCATCGTCGGCACGTTCCTCGCGGCCGACGGCAAGCTTGCCGCGATGGTCGAGCTGAACTGCGAGACCGATTTCGTCGCCAAGAACGACGACTTCATCGCGCTCGCGGGCCAGGTCGCCGAGCTCGTCGCGAAGCAGAACCCGGCCGACGTCGCCGCGCTGTCCGCGCTGACGCTCGACGGCAAGACGGTCGAGGAAGTGCGCTCGGCACTCGTCGGCAAGATCGGCGAGAACGTCACGATTCGTCGCTTCACCCGCATCGATGCGAAGGGCGTGGTCGCGAGCTACATCCACGCCGGCGCGAAGATCGGCGTGCTCGTAGATCTGGTTGGTGGCGACGAGCAGCTCGCGAAGGACCTCGCGATGCACATCGCCGCGTCGAAGCCGAAGTCGCTCGACGCTTCTGGTGTGTCGCAGGACCTGATCGACGCCGAGCGCCGCATCGCGATCGAAAAGGCGCGCGAAGCCGGCAAGCCGGAAGCAATGCTCGACAAGATCGCCGAAGGCACGGTGCAGAAGTACCTGAAGGAAGTCACGCTGCTCGGTCAGCCCTTCGTCAAGGACGACAAGCAGACGATCGAGGCGTTGCTGAAGTCGCGCAACGCGTCGGTCGCGACCTTCGTGCTTTACATCGTCGGCGAAGGCATCGAAAAGAAAGTGAGCGATTTCGCCGCCGAAGTGGCCGCCCAGGCCGCCGCCGCAGCGCAGAAGTAAGGATTTCGCGATGAGTGTCGCCGCCTACAAGCGCATCATGTTGAAACTGTCCGGCGAAGCCCTGATGGGCGACGACGCGTACGGCATCAACGAAGAGGTGGTCAGCCGCATCGTCGCCGAGATCGCCGAGGTCAATCGCCTCGGCGTGCAGGTCGGCGTCGTCATTGGCGGCGGCAACATCTTTCGCGGAATGAAGGGCGCAGCATCGGGCATGGACCGCGCGACCGCGGATTACATGGGGATGCTCGCGACCGTGATGAATGCGATGGCGCTCGCCGACGCGTTCCGCCGGGCCGATGTCGAAGCACGCGTGCAGTCGGCGCTGCGCATCGACCAGGTCGTCGAGCCCTACATCCGCGGCCGGGCGATCCGGCATATGGAAGAAGGGCGCGTCGTGATCTTCGCCGCCGGCACCGGCAACCCGTTCTTCACGACGGACACCGCCGCCGCATTGCGCGGGTCGGAAATGGCCGCGCAGATCGTGCTGAAGGCGACCAAGGTGGACGGCGTCTATACCGCGGACCCGAAGAAGGATCCGAGCGCGAAGCGCTATCATCGCATCAGCTTCGACGAGGCGATCGGCCGCAATCTCGCGGTTCTCGATGCGACCGCGTTTGCGCTGTGTCGCGACCAGAAACTGCCGATCAACGTGTTCTCGATCTTCAAGCCGGGCGCGCTCAAGCGCGTCGTCCTCGGCGAAGACGAAGGTACGTTGGTCCATTCCTGAGGACTCGATGATGATCCCGGAACTCAAGAAAGCGACCGAGCAGAAGATGCAGAGGTCGATTGACGTGCTCAAGGCGGACCTCGCGAAGGTGCGCACCGGTCGCGCCCACACCGGCCTGCTCGACCACGTCATGGTCGAGTATTACGGCAGCATGGTTCCGATCAGCCAGGTCGCGAACGTGACGCTGATCGACGCCCGAACGATCGGTGTGCAGGCGTGGGAAAAGCCGATGTTGGCGAAGATCGAGAAGGCCATCCGCGACTCCGATCTGGGGCTCAATCCGGCGAACCAGGGCGAAATCGTCCGCGTGCCGATGCCCGCGCTGACCGAAGAGCGTCGTCGCGATCTGACGAAGGTCGTGCGCCACGAAGGCGAGAACGCGAAAGTCGCGGTGCGCAACCTGCGGCGCGACGCGAACCAGCACCTCAAGGATGCGGTCAAGGACAAGTCGATTTCCGAGGATGACGAACGTCGTGCGCAGGACGACATCCAGAAACTCACCGACAAGCACATTGCTGAAATCGACAAACTGCTCGCCCAGAAAGAGCAGGAACTGATGCAGATCTGATCCGTCCGGATCGCCCCTCACACTCGGACGAACCGCGGGAGACGCATCATGGCGAACTCACCCTTCACCAGTTCGACCTGCGAAATCCCGGACGTAGCGGGAGTTCCCCGGCATATTGCGATCATCATGGACGGCAACGGGCGATGGGCGCGCAAGCGTTTCATGCCCCGGGTGGCCGGACATGGAAGGGGAGTGGAAGCGGTCCGCAGCGCCATCCGCGGCTGCATTCAACGCGGCGTCTCCTACCTCACGCTGTTCGCGTTCAGCTCCGAAAACTGGCGCCGGCCGGCGGACGAGGTTTCGTTCCTGATGCAGCTGTTCATCCGCTCGCTGCAGAAGGAAATCGACCGGCTGCATGAGAACGGCATCCGCTTTCGTGTCGTCGGTGACCTCACCCGCTTCGACGCGCCGCTGGTCGAGCTGATCCGCAAGGCCGAAGCCCGCACCGCGGACAACGACAAGCTCACTCTGACGATCGCTGCGAACTACGGCGGTCGGTGGGACATCATGCAGGCGGTCGATCGGATGCTCGCCAAATACCCCGAGCAGCGCGGCGGTTTCAGCGAGGAGCAGCTGAGCGCGGAGCTGTCGTTGAACTACGGGCCCGAACCGGATCTGTTCATCCGCACCGGCGGGGAGCAGCGCGTCAGCAATTTTCTCCTGTGGCAGCTCGCCTATTCGGAGCTTTACTTCACCGACATGCTGTGGCCGGACTTCGACGAGGCGGCGCTCGACGACGCGATCCGCTCGTACCGCACGCGCGAGCGCCGTTTCGGGCGCACCAGCGAGCAGCTGTGTCAGGCGGACCGGGCGTCGGGGAAGGCGGACGCCGATCCGCTGCCGGCAGATCCAGGTACTCATGCTTAAGACTAGGGTTCTGACCGCGCTGGCCCTTGCGGCCGGCTTGCTCGCCGCAATGTTCCTGCTTCCGCCGCTCGGCTGGCTGGTATTCGCCGCATTGATCTGCGGCGGGGCAGCATGGGAATGGGGAGGTCTCGCGCAATTTTCCTCCGGCCAACGCGCGGTGTTCGCGGTGCTCATGGTCGCGGCGTGCGTGATCGTCGGAGCGAGGAGCGGGCTCGCGAGCGAATTCACGGTCGGCCCCGCGGGAATCTGGCCTCTTTACGTCACGAGCGCGCTTTTCTGGCTCGTTGTAGTGCCGTTCTGGCTCGTGCGCAAATGGCGCCTTAGCAGCGTCGCGGCTGCGGTTGTCGTCGGTCTGATCGTGTTGCTTCCACCGGCGCTCGCGCTGGCGCATCTGCGCCTCGTCGATCCGTGGGTCCTGCTCGCTGCGATGGGCGCCATCTTCGTTTCCGACATCGCCGCATATTTCACCGGCCGCGCATTCGGCCGGCGCAAGCTCGCGCCGAGTATCAGTCCCGGCAAGACCTGGGAAGGCGCCGGCGGCGCGGTCGCCGGGGTCGTCCTCTTCGGTCTTGCGGTCATTATTGCGAGTACGCCGTCCGCCCGGGCTGCGGGCCCGATCGCGCTGCTCGTTCCGCTGCTCGCGGCGTTCACCGCGGTGGGGATCTTCGGCGACCTCTTCGAATCGCTCCTCAAGCGCCAAGCCGGACTCAAGGACAGCGGCACGATACTGCCCGGTCACGGCGGCATCCTCGATCGCATCGACAGCCTCACGTCGACGCTACCTCTTGCCGGCCTCGCGGCGCTCTGGCTGACCCGGTGATCAATGTCTGAACCCCTTCTGCAACGCGTGACGGTGCTGGGTGCCACCGGCTCGATCGGAATGAGCACCCTCGACGTGATCGCGCGTCACCCGGATCGATTCGAAGCGTTCGCGCTGACTGCGAATGTCCAGGTCGAGCGCCTGTTCGACCTGTGCATGCGCTTCTCGCCGCGTTTCGCGGTGCTCACCGATCCGGCAGCGGCCGACCAGCTTTCGCACCGACTCGGGATGGAGGGCTCGCGGACGGTCGTCCTGTCCGGCGCGGCAGCTCTCGTCGAGGTCGCGGCGCATCCCGAGGTCGATGCGGTGATGGCGGCGATCGTGGGTGCCGCCGGTCTCGTCCCGACCCTCGCCGCCGCCCGTTCCGGAAAACGCGTCCTGCTCGCGAACAAGGAGGCGCTTGTGTTGTCGGGGCGTCTCTTCATGGACGCCGTCGCGGCCAGCGGCGCGAAACTCCTGCCGATCGACAGCGAGCACAACGCGGTTTTCCAGGCGCTGCCGCACGATTACGCGCGCGACGCGAACAGTCGCGGCGTCCGGCGCATTCTGCTGACCGCATCGGGCGGCCCATTCCGCGAATGGGCGGTCGAGACTCTCGAAGGCGTGACGCCCGAGCAGGCTTGCGCGCATCCGAATTGGGTCATGGGACGCAAGATTTCCGTTGATTCCGCGACGATGATGAACAAGGGTCTCGAAGTGATCGAGGCTCACTGGCTTTTCGGCGTCGCGCCGGAGGCGATCGAAGTCGTCGTCCACCCGCAGAGCGTCATCCATTCGCTCGTCGATTACTTCGACGGGTCGGTCCTTGCGCAGCTCGGCAATCCCGACATGCGCACGCCGATCGCTCATGCGCTCGCATACCCCGATCGGATCGACTCCGGCGTTCGTCCGCTCGATCTGTTCGAGATCGCGCGGCTCGACTTCCAGCGCCCGGATTTCGCACGTTTCCCGTGCCTTGCGCTCGCCTATGACGCTCTGCGCGTCGGCGGCGCGGCTGCCGCGGTGTTGAACGCGGCGAACGAGGAGGCGGTCGGCGCGTTTCTCGACGGACGCCTCGGTTTCCGCTGCATCGCCGACGTGATTTCCGCTTCCATGGATCGCGCGGAGGGTCTCTCCGTCGATTCCATCGAAGCGGTCATTGATACGGACGCGCGAGCGCGCGCGATCGCCCGAAGCGCAATCCTCGAACGCCAGACGGCCCGATGAATCTTCTCGAATACCTGATTCCGTTCGTTCTCGCGCTCGGGCTGCTGATCCTGGTGCATGAACTCGGTCATTACCTCGTCGCGCGCGGCTGCGGCGTCAAGGTCTTGCGATTTTCGATCGGTTTCGGCCGTCCTCTGCTGAAGTGGACGTCGGGCGCCGATCGCACCGAGTGGGCGCTTGCGGCGTTTCCCCTCGGCGGCTACGTCAAGATGCTCGACGAACGCGAGAGCCCGGTCGACCCGTCGGAACTTCACCGCGCGTTCAACCGCCAGCCGGTATCGCGTCGCTTCGCGATCGTCGCGGCCGGACCCCTCGCGAATTTCCTGCTTGCGATCGTGCTGTACTGGGGCCTCTTCGTCGGCGGAGCGGAGGAGTTGAAGCCGCGGCTCGCGCTGATCGACGGGCCGAGCATCGCCGCGCAGGCCGGAGTCCGCGACGGCGATCTGGTGACCGCGGTAAGTGGTGAACGGGTGCGCAGCTGGCCCGAGTTGCGCTGGGCGCTGGTCCGCCACGCACTCGAAGAGCGCGAAGTGACGGTGCAGGTGCGCAGTGCCGACGGCTCGGAGGCGCGTCGCACGCTCGATTTCTCGGGCATGTCTATCGACGACGGCAAGTCGGATCTCGTCGAACGGATGGGACTGCGACCCTGGCGACCGCGGATTCCCGCTGTCGTCGGAAAGATCGTCGACGATGGCGCGGCGGCGAAGGCGGGCCTGCAGGTCGGGGATACGGTGGTGGCACTCGACGGGCGGCCGGTCGAGTCGTGGATCGACCTTGTCGAGCGCGTCAGGACGGCACCGGGGGAGCCGCTCGCCGCGGTCGTGCTGCGCAACGGCGTGCGAGTCGAAACGACATTGACGCCCGAGGCGGCCGAAGAGGACGGTGTGCGGATCGGGAAGGTCGGAATCGCTGTGGCGGAGCCGCTCGAGGGGCGCGAAGAGATGTTCGCGGTCGTTCGCTACGGAGTGGTCGAGGGGCTGGGGAAGGCGATCGGGCAGACCTGGGAGACCAGCGTGCTGAGCCTGAAGATGATCGGCCGCATGATCGTCGGCGAAGTGTCGTGGAAAAACCTTTCCGGCCCGGTGACGATCGCGGATTACGCGGGGCAGTCGGCGAAGCTCGGATTGAGCCATTACCTCAAGTTCATCGCGCTGATCAGCATCAGTCTCGGCGTGCTGAACCTGCTACCCATCCCGGTGCTGGATGGGGGGCATTTGCTGTATTATGTGATCGAGATTATCAAAGGCGGCCCAATCCCCGAGCGCGTGATGGAAATCGGTCAGCAGATCGGGCTGGCCGCGCTCGCAATGCTGATGGCATTCGCCTTCTACAACGATATAACCCGTCTCATTTCTGGCTGAATCCCTGATGAAACACAAGCTCCTCCCCGGGCTGCTGCTGGCGTTGTTCGCCTCTGCGCCGGTCTTTGCCTTTGAGCCGTTCGTGGTCAAGGACATTCGCGTCGAAGGTATTCAGCGCACCGAGGCGGGAACCGTGTTCAATTATCTGCCGGTGCGCGTCGGCGAAACGTTTACCGAAAAGCAAGCTGCCGACGCGATTCGCGGGCTGTTCGCGACGGGATTCTTTCAGGACGTGCGGATCGAAACCGAAGGCGACGTGCTCGTCGTTCTCGTCCAGGAGCGCCCGGCGATCGCGCAAATCGATTTCGTCGGCGTGAAGGAATTCGATCAGGAAGCGCTGAAAAAGGGTTTGCGCGAAGTCGGCCTCGCCGAATCGCGAATTTTCGACCGTGCGCTGCTCGAACGCGCGGAGCAGGAACTCAAGCGGCAATATCTCAGCCGCGGCAAATACGCGGCGGTGATCGAGACGACGGTCACGCCGCTCGAGCGCAATCGGGTCGGCATCAACTTCAAGGTCGCCGAAGGCGACGTCGCGAAGATTCGCCAGATCAATATCATCGGCAACAAGACGTTCAAGGAATCGGAGCTGCGCGATCTGTTCCAGCTGACGACGCCAGGCTGGCTCACGTGGTACACGAAGAACGACCAGTACTCGCGCCAGAAGCTCTCGGCAGACCTCGAGAATCTCCGCTCGTTTTATCTCAATCGCGGCTATCTCGATTTCAATATCGATTCGACGCAGGTTTCGATCACGCCGGACAAGAAGGACATCTACATCTCGCTGAGCATTACCGAAGGCGAGCGTTACACGGTGTCGGCGGTGCGCTTCGCGGGCGATCTCGTGTTGCCGGAAGAGGAGTACCGCAAGCTCACTGCGATCAAGCCGGGCGAAATCTTCTCGCGCGAAAAACTCACGGAAACGACGAAGGCAGTTTCCGATCGGCTCGGCAATGAAGGTTACGCGTTCGCGAACGTCAATGCCGCGCCCGAGCTCGACAAGGAAAAGCGCGAGGTCGCGTTCACGATCTTCGTCGACCCAGGCCGTCGGGCGTACGTGCGGCGGATCAACGTCGGCGGCAATACGAAGACGCGCGACGAAGTCATTCGCCGCGAGATGCGGCAGATGGAAGGCGCGTGGTACGACGCCGAGAAGATCAACCGTTCGCGCACCCGGGTCGACCGGCTCGGGTATTTCGAAGAGGTCGGCGTCGAGACGCCGGCGGTGCCGGGTACGACCGACCAGGTCGACGTCAATTTCAACGTGAAGGAACGTCCGACCGGAAACCTCTCGATCGGGGCAGGCTTCTCGAGTTCCGAGAATCTCGTGCTGTCGGCGTCGATTGCGCAGCAGAACCTCTTCGGCAGCGGCAACGCGCTGACGCTCGCGCTCAACACGAGCGAATCGAGCCGGACCTATGCGCTGTCGTTCACGAATCCTTATTACACGCCGGATGGTCTGAGCCTCGGCTGGGACGTCTATCACCGCACCTACGATCCGTCGGAGAGCCTTTCCGTCGCGCCATACAAGACGGTGTCGACCGGTGCCGGGCTGCGTATGGGCTATCCGATCGGCGAGGACGATTCGATCAATTTCGGTCTCGCCGCCGACCAGACGAAGATCACCACGTTCCCGGAAAGCCCGCAGCAGTACCTCGATTTTTGCGACCCGAACAAGGACGACTTCGATTGCGATTCGGTCACGAGCCTCGTCGCATCTGCGGGCTGGGCACGAGACACGCGTGACAGCGTCATCTATCCGCGCAAGGGTAATTACCAGCGGGTCTTCGGCGAGATGAGCATCCCGCCCGGGGACTTGCGGTACGGCAAGCTGAATTACCAGTACCAGCACTGGTTCCCGATCGGACGCGATTACGCGCTGATGCTCAACACCGACCTCGGCTATGCGAAGGGCTTCGGCGGCAAACGGGTTCCGTTCTACAAGAACTTCTACGCGGGCGGCATCGGCTCGGTGCGCGGCTTCGACCAGAGTTCGATCGGCCCGAAAGATCCGGTCACCGACGATGCGCTCGGCGGCAATCGCCGCGTCATCGGCAATGCGGAGTTCTTTTTCCCGCTTCCGGGCACCGGCATGGACCGCTCGTTCCGGATGTCGGCGTTCTTCGATGCGGGTACCGTGTGGGCGGAAGGCGAGAAGGCCAAGTTGAGCGAGCTGCGCTACAGTACCGGACTGTCGTTCGCATGGGGTTCGCCGATCGGTCCTCTCAAGTTCAGCCTCGGCTTCCCGATCCGGAAGGAGAAAGGGGACGAACTGCAAAAGTTCCAGTTTCAGTTGGGATCGGTATTCTGAGTTTCCGCTGTTTCCGCTCTAGTTGGAGAGTGTTAAGTGAAAGTTACATCCCTGTCCGTTCTTGCGGCAACGATGCTCGCGGTGGCCGCGCCGGCGGCTATGGCCGAATCCAGGATCGGCTTCGTGAATTCCGACCGGGTCATGCGCGAGGCGGCGCCGGCAGTGCGCGCGCAGCAGCGGCTTGAAAAGGAATTCGAGAAGCGCGACCAGGAACTGCAGAAGGCCGGCAAGGAACTGCAGGCGCTGCAGGAAGATCTCGAACGCAACGGCGTGACGATGGCGGAAGCCGACCGGCGCGCGAAAGAGCGTTCCTTCAACGACCTCAACCGCGATTTTCAGCGCAAGCAGCGCGAGTTCCGCGAGGATCTGAACCAGCGCCGCAACGAGGAACTGGCGTCGGTTCTCGATCGCGCGAACCGGGCGGTGAAGCAGATCGCCGAGGCCGAAAAGTACGACGTGATCCTGCAGGAAGCCGTTTTCGCGAGCCCGCGCATCGACATCACCGACAAGGTGATCAAGGCGCTTGCGGATAGCAAGTAATCCTCCGGCCCATGTTTCGGCTGGATGAACTCGCCGAGCGCCTCGGCGGCGAAGTAATCGGGGACGGTGCCATCACGGTGCGGCGCGTCGCGACGCTGGAGCAGGCGGGCGACGGCGACCTCGCGTTTCTCGCCAATCCGAAATATCAGGCACGACTGCGGGATTGCCGGGCGTCGGCGATCATCGTCGGCCTGGGCGCGCGCAACCTGACCGACCGTCCGCGGATCGTCACAGGCGACCCCTACGTCTACTTCGCGCGTGTGGCCCAGCTGTTCAGTCCGCCCGAAGCGTTTGCGCCCGGCGTCCACCCGTCCGCAATCGTCGCCGCTCCCGTGCCGTCGTCGGCGACGATCTTGGCCGGCGCCTCGGTCGAAGCCGGCGCGCACATCGGCGAGGATGTCGTCATCGGCCCGGGCTGCCGCATCGGCCGCGGAGTGCGCATCGGCGCCGGCACCCGGCTCAACGCCAACGTCACGATCTACCACGACTGCGAGATCGGGCGTGACGGCATCGTCCATTCCGGAGTGGTAATCGGGGCCGACGGCTTCGGGTTCGCACGCGAGCGCGACGGCAACTGGGTCAAGATTCCCCAGACGGGACGGGTCGTCATCGGCGACGAAGTCGAAATCGGCGCAAACACGACGATCGACCGCGGTGCGCTCGACGACACGGTCATCGGCGACGGCGTCAAGCTCGACAACCAGATCCAGATCGGCCACAACGTGCGGATCGGCGCGCGCACCGCGATCGCCGGCTGCGTCGGTATCGCCGGCAGTACGACGATCGGTGCGCGCTGCATGATCGGCGGCCAGGCGGGCGTCATCGGGCACCTCGAGATCGCAGACGACGTCGTCGTTTCCGCCGGTACGCTCGTGACGAAATCGATCCGCAAACCCGGCGTCTATACCGCGAATCTTCCGGTGCAGGCGCACGCAGACTGGGTCAAAAACTTCGCGCATCTGCGTCATCTCGACGCGCTCGCCGATAGAATACGCGCCCTCGAAGAACGAATATCCCAGTGAGTGTCATGGACATCAACGAAATCCTCCAGTATCTGCCGCATCGTTACCCCTTTCTGCTCGTGGATCGGGTGCTGGAGATGGAAGAAGGCAAGCGCGTTCTCGCGCTGAAGAACGTGACGATGAACGAGCCGTTCTTCCCGGGGCACTTCCCGCATCATCCGGTGATGCCCGGCGTGCTGATCGTCGAAGCGATGGCGCAAGCGGCGGCGCTGCTTTCATTCAAGACGCTCGGGATCAAGCCGGACGAGAACTCGGTGGTGTACTTCGCCGGCATCGACAACGCGCGCTTCAAGCGGCCGGTCGTTCCGGGCGACCAGTTGCTGTTCGACGTGTCGATCACGCAGGGCAAG
The DNA here is from genome assembly GCF_032027225.1 of Aromatoleum sp. GTDB lineage: Bacteria > Pseudomonadota > Gammaproteobacteria > Burkholderiales > Rhodocyclaceae > Aromatoleum. The sequence continues at coordinate 155,690 of NZ_JAVSMM010000010.1, forward strand.
CGCAACATCTACAAATACAAGGGCGTTGCGCGGGTCGGCGAGGAAGTCGCGGCCGAGGCCGAGCTGATGTGCGCGCTCAAGACCCTGTCATGATCCATCCGACCGCGATCATCCACCCGGGCGCCAAGCTCGGGGCCAATGTCGCCGTCGGCGCCTACTCGATCATCGGCGAGCACGTCGAGATCGGCGACAACACGCGCATCGGTCCGCACGTCGTCGTCGAAGGCCGAACGCGGATCGGACGCGACAACGAGATTTTCCAGTTCTGCTCGATCGGCGCGGTGCCGCAGGACAAGAAGTACGATGATGAGCCGACCCGGCTCGAAATCGGCGACCGCAACACGATCCGCGAGTTCTGCTCGTTCAACGTCGGCACGAGCCAGGACGCCGGCGTCACGCGTATCGGGAGCGACAACTGGGTGATGGCTTACGTCCACATCGCGCACGACTGCGACGTCGGCGACCATACGATCTTCGCGAACAACGCGACCCTCGCGGGCCACGTTCACGTCGGCGATTGGGCGATACTCGGCGGCTTCACGGGCGTGCATCAGTTCGTACGCGTCGGTGCCCACAGCTTCTGCGGCGTCGGCACGGTGCTGCTGCAGGATCTGCCGCCGTTCGTCACCGTTGCGGGCAATCCCGCGAAACCCCATGGCATCAACAGCGAAGGGCTGCGGCGGCGGGGTTTTTCGGCCGACGGCATCGCGGCGATCAAACGGGCGTACCGCGCGCTGTACCGCTCGGGGCTGAGCCTCGACGAAGCGCGCGCCCGCGTCGGCGAAATCGCCTCGGAGCAGCCTGAAGTCGGCGCGTTCGCAAACTTCATCTCGTCTTCGCCGCGCGGCATCGTCCGCTGATTCCATGTCGACGCGCATCGCGATGGTCGCGGGCGAGGCCTCGGGCGACCTGCTCGCCAGCCATCTGATCCGCGCCATCAGGCAGAAGGTGCCGGACGCGGAGTTCTATGGCATCGGCGGGCCGAAAATGCAGGCCGAAGGATTCAATGCGCTGTGGCCGTGCGAACGGCTCGCGGTGCATGGTTACGTCGACGCGCTGAAGCGCTATCGCGAGCTGTCGGGCATACGCAAAATGCTGCTGCGGCGCATCAAGCGCGATCGGCCGGACGCGTTCATCGGTGTCGACGCGCCCGACTTCAACCTGTGGCTCGAGGGGAGGGTGCGCGCCGCGGGCATCCCGGCGATTCATTTCGTCAGCCCTTCGATCTGGGCGTGGCGCGGCGGGCGCATCAAGGAGATCGCGCGGTCGGTGTCGCACATGTTGTGCCTGTTTCCGTTCGAGCCCGCGTTGTACGAGAAGGCCGGCGTGCCGGTGAGCTACGTCGGACACCCGCTCGCCGACGTGTTCCCGCTGCTGCCGGACCGCAACGCCGCACGGGAACGCCTGAATCTGTCTGAACACCGGCGCGTCGTCGCGTTGCTGCCCGGAAGCCGGCAGTCCGAGGTGAGGAATCTCGCCGCAACCTACATTGCGACGGCCCGCATCCTCGCGGAACGCCACTCCGACATCTGTTTCGTCGTGCCGCTCGCGACGCGCGAGACGCGGCTGCTTTTCGCCGAAGCGCTGCATGCCGAGCAAGCCGAGGAACTGCCGATCCGGATGCTCTTCGGCCACGCCGTCGACGCGATGACCGCGGCCGACGTCGTGCTCGTCGCCAGCGGGACCGCAAGCCTCGAAGCCGCGCTGCTGAAGCGGCCGATGGTCATCAGTTACCGCATCGGCAAGTGGCAGTACCGGCTGATGAAGCGCATGGCGTACCAGCCATGGGTCGGTCTGCCGAACATTCTCAGCAACGAGACTGTCGTACCCGAACTGCTGCAGGACGCCGCGACGCCGGAGGCGCTTGCCGACGCGCTCGATGCGTGGCTCAACGACGCCGAGGCCTGTTCCCGCCTCGCCGAGCGGTTCACCGAGCTGCACCTCACGCTGCGGCAGAACACCGCGGAACGTGCGGCGGCCGCAGTCCTCCCGTATCTCGATCGGAGCAGCGAATGGAAGCCGTCCCGGCAAGCGGTCTGATCTGCGGCGTCGACGAGGCGGGGCGCGGGCCGCTCGCCGGTGCGGTCGTTGCCGCGGCGGTCATCCTCGATCCGGCGCGCCCGATCGACGGCTTGAACGACTCGAAAAAACTTAGCGAGCGCGCCCGCGACCGCCTCGCGGTGCTGATCCGCGAGCGCGCCTTCGCGTGGGCGGTTGCCGAAGCGAGCGTCGAGGAGATCGATCGCCTCAATATCCTCTACGCGACGATGCTTGCGATGCAGCGCGCGGTCGCCGCGCTGTCGTGCGTGCCGGATCTCGTGCGCGTCGATGGCAACCGTTGCCCGTCGCTGCCGGTCCCGTCGGAGGCGGTCGTCGGAGGCGATGCCAGCGTCCCGGCGATCGCCGCCGCGTCGATCCTCGCCAAGACCACTCGCGACGCGCAGATGATCGCGCTCGACGCGGTCTTTCCGGCGTATGGCTTCGCGAGTCACAAGGGCTACGCGACTCGCGAACATTTCGTCGCGCTGCGCCGTCACGGCGTCATCGACTGTCATCGGCGCAGCTTTGCGCCGGTGCGCGAGCTGCTCGACAACCCGGAGCTTTGGCCGGCGGGAACGCTGCTGTGACCTTCCACCACCTGATGCTCTTCCTGCACCTGCTCGGCGTCATCGTCTGGGTCGGCGGAATGGCGTTCGCATACCTGTGCCTGCGTCCGGCGGCGACGGCCTTGCCGCCCGCGCAGCGCTTGCCACTGTGGGGCGACGTCCTGGCGCGTTTTTTCCCGCTCGTGTGGATCGCCATCGTGCTGGTCGTCGGTTCCGGCTTCGGCATGTTGAACGAGGTCGGGTTCGCGCGGGCGCCGAAGGCGTGGCACCTGATGCTCGTGACCGGAGCCGTGATGATCGCGGTGTTCGTCGCGATCTGGTTCGGCCCGTGGCGTGCACTGCGAACAGGAGTCGCGAACGAGAACTGGGCGGCGGCGGCGGTCGCGTTGAACCGCATCCGGCAGCGGGTCGGCTTCAACCTCGCGCTCGGCGTCGTCACGACCGCGATCGCGACGCTCGGCCTGGGGCTGTGATATCCACGGGCCGCTGGCATTGAAAACGATCACCTCCCGCGACAACCCCGCGGTCAAGCGCCTGCACGGCCTCGCGACGTCGGCGCGGGATCGGAGGCAACACGGGCAGACCCTGCTCGACGGCCCGCACCTCGTCGCGGCCGCGCTCGATTTGGGCTGGCCTCTACGGGAACTCGTCGTCAGCGACCGCGGGCTTGCCACGATCGAGATCGCGTCGCTGATTGAGCGCTGTGCCGCGCTGCCGGTCACGCACCTGACGGGTCCACTTTTCGCCCACGTCAGTCCGGTCGATTCGCCCTCCGGGCTTCTCGCGGTGATCGACCTGCCGGCACCGCCCGCGGCGCAGCGCTTTAGCGAATCGCTGCTCGTGCTCGACGGTGTGCAGGATGCCGGCAACCTCGGCACGATTCTCCGCACGGCGGCCGCTGCAGGGTTGGGCGACGTCCTGCTGACCGCTGGCTGCGCGCAGGCGTGGTCACCGCGCGTGCTGCGCGCCGGCATGGGTGGGCACTTCCGCCTGCGCATTCACGAACAGGTAGACGTCGGCCGAGCGCTCCGCGACTACCCGCATCGCATCCTCGCGACCGGGCTCGGGGCGGGCGCGCGCGAGCTGTACGACGCTGACCTTTGTGCCCCGGTCGCGTGGCTGTTCGGCGCCGAGGGGCGCGGCGTGTCGCCCGAGGCCGCGGCCCTGGCGACCGGGACGATCGTGATCCCGATGCCGGGCGCCGTGGAGTCGCTGAACGTCGCGGCCGCGGCGGCGGTGTGCCTGTTCGAGCAGCTGCGGCAGCGGCGCGCGGCGGCGAAGGACGTCTACCGGCCTCGATAAACCCGCAGACTCCTGCATGCGTTCGCGCGGAGCCATTCGGCGGGCGGCGGCAGGGCTTCGGCAAGCTCCGCCCCGGAATGAAATCTGCTCGCCGGGCGGGCCGTCAGTCCGGCAGGCGCAGCAAGTCGGCGGCCGTGGCGGGATCGCCGTCGGGGACGTAAGGCACGACGCCGAGCAGCGGAGCGTCGATCCGCGCCATCAACGCGGCGAGGTTCTCGTCGAAGCGCAGCATCGCCGGATCGATCCGGTTCGCGACCCAGCCCGAGAGCGTGAGCCCCCGCGCGGCGATGGCTTCCACCGTCAGCAGCGCATGATTGATGCAGCCGAGCCGCATGCCGACGACGAGGATCACCGGCAATGCGAGATCCCGCGCGAGGTCGGCTGTGTCGTAGTCGTCGCCGAGCGGCACGCGAAAGCCGCCGACGCCTTCGACGATGACGACATCGGCCTCGGCGCGCAGGCTCTCGAAGGCTTTACGGATCCGGTCCGGCTCGATCGCGACGCCTTCCTCCGCGGCGGCAATGTGGGGCGCGATCGGGTTTGCGAAGCAGTACGGGTTGAGCCGGGAGAGACCGGGGTCGAAGCTGCCGGCCGCGCGCAGCGACGCCGCATCCTCGTTGATCCACTCGCCGTCGACGCACTCCGCGCCGGCCGCGATCGGCTTCATGCCGAGCGCGCGCCGTCCCGACGAACGTGCGGCGTGGAGCAGCGAACAGGTCACGAAGGTCTTGCCGATTTCGGTGTCGGTCCCGGTCAGGAACCAGGCGCGGGAACTGGTCATCGATACATTCCGTTGGAAAGCGGGGAGTGGCTGGGAGTGCTCATTGGACGACTGTCCGCAGCGAGACGTAGGGCGGAAAAGCGAAGCGCCTTCCGCCGAAGGTGCGACGCGGGAGAACCGACAGGCAGCGGCGGGGTTGGCAAATTCGGCCGCGGCCGGCTTATCGGCCCTGCGGAGTACGAGCTCATGCCTTCTCTAGAGCGAGCAGGATCACATCGTAGGTCGCCGGCAGAAGGCCGTCGTCGCGCCGATGCGCTTCGTAGCCTGTCTCGAGCTGCCGCCACGCGGCACGGCCGAGCGGTCGCCGGCGCCGCTGTGCCCCGACGCTGTGCGCGCCGATCGCCTTGATATCGCGCAGCAGCGTGCGCAGGTCCGGCGCGAGCGCGAATGCCGGAGCCTCGTCGGATGCGCGGAGCTCGAAGCCGGCAGCGACCGCTTCGGCGAGCCACCGGTCACGCGGATGGAAGCGGATCACGTGGTCGGCATCGTCGATTTCGGCGAAGGCATCGCGCAGCTCGTGCAGCGTCCGCGGGCCGAGCGTCGCGATCCATGCAATCCCGCCCGGGCGCAGGATACGGGCGAATTCCCGCATCGCTGCGTCCGGCTCGCACCACTGCAGCGCGAGGCTCGACCAGATCGCATCGACCGAAGCTGCTGCGAGCGGAATCGCTTCGAGGTCGGCGCACAGGGGAAGTGCCGGGACGCCCGTTCGGGTATCGAGATGAGTGAGCATCGACGGCGCGAAATCGAGTGCGATCGAAGTCGCGCCCGGACACAGCTGTGCGAGCAGGGCCAGGCCATAACCTGTGCCGCAGCCCGCGTCGACGACGCGCAGCATGCCCCTCGATCGAGGCAGCGCGCCGGCAAAAGCCGCGAGCCGGAGGCAGATCTCCCGCTGCACCGCGGCCGCGCTGTCGTAGCTCGCGGCGGCGCTGTCGAACGCCTCGCGTATCGTTCGTTTGTGGTGCGCCCGATCGCTCATGTGGCGAAGCTCGCGATCAACTCGGCGCATTCGGCCGGTCGTGACAGGAAGGGCGCGTGACCGCAGCCATCGAAGCGCGTCAGCCGGGCGTCGGGCAGTTGCGCGGTGAGCCACTCCGCCGCGGAGAGCGGCATCAGCGCGTCGCGGGTGCCGTGGAGCAGTTGCACCGGCTGGCGAACGTGCGACACTGCCGCACGGAGATCGACGTTCGCGAGCACGCGCAGGCCGGCGGCAAGTCCGTCTGGTGCGGCTCCGTCCGTGTCGGCAAGCGCTTCGTTCAGCCTGGCTGCGACCGCGCGGCGATCGCGGTCGCCGAGCGCCTGCAGGGCGACGAAGCGATTCAGGGTCGCCTGCGGGTCGCGTCCGAAGCTGTCGATGAACCCTTCGACGGTCGCGGACTCGAGCCCGTGCGACCAGGCGTCCGGAGCGGAGCACGACACGAAGCGCGGAGACGTGCCGATCAGGATCAGCCGCGCGACCTTCTGCGGATTACGCCCGGCGAGGTCGAGCGCGATCATGCCGCCGAGCGACCAGCCGCACAGCACGGCCGCGTCGGGGAGCGCCGGGAGGACGGCGTCGGCCCATGCGTCGAGGGTCGGAGCGGCCAACATTGTGCTTTCGCCATGCCCGGGGAGCGCCGGCGCATGAGTCTCGATGCCGCGCGGCAGCGCCTGCCGCAGCACGTCCCATACGCGCGGGCTCAGTCCCCAACCGTGCAGAAGGACGAGTGGAGCGCTGCTCACGGATTGCCTTCCAGCGTATTCAGCGCCGACGCGAGGCGTCGCACGTCATGGGCCGAGTGCGCCGCCGTCAGCGACACCCGCAATCGCGCCGTTCCGTGTGGCACGGTCGGCGGACGAATCGCCGGTACCCACAGGCCTTCGTCCCACAGTGCACATGCGACCGCCATCGCCTCGGCGTTGTCGCCGATCAGCACCGGCTGGATCGGCGTGCGCGATGGCAGCAAGGTCCAGCGCGCGAGCCGCAGTTCGGTGCGGAACAGGTCGATCAGCGACGCGAGATGGCGACGGCGCGCGTCGCCCGCTTCGATCAGCGCGAGACTCGCGAGCAGCGCTTCGGCGAGCGCCGGCGGCGCGCCGGTCGTGAAGATGTAGGGGCGCGCCTTCTGCATCAGCCATTCGACGACGTCGGCCTCGCCGGCGACGAAGGCGCCCGAGACGCCCGCGGCCTTGCCCAGCGTGCCGATGTAGAGCAGGCGCCACGACGCGAGCCCGGCTTCGGCGAGCGCGCCCCGACCCTGCGGTCCGAGGACGCCGAAACCGTGCGCATCGTCGACGAGCAGCCATGCATCGAAACGCTCCGCGAGGTCGAGCAGCGCGGCAAGCGGCGCGACGTCGCCGTCCATGCTGAACACGGAGTCGGTGACGATCAGCTTGCGCTTCGCGCCACTCGTCGCCAATAAACGCTCGAGAGTGGCCGTGTCGGCGTGCGGATAGCGATGGAGGTCCGCGCGCGACAGCAGCGCGCCGTCGACGAGCGACGCGTGGTTCAGCCGGTCGGCGAAGATCGCATCGCCACGGCCGACGAGCGCCGGGACCACGCCGGTGTTCGCCATGAAACCGGTCGAGAAACACAGCGCGCGTTCGCAGCCGACGAATGCGGCGAGGCGCGCTTCGAGTTCGTCGTGCACCGAGTAGTGGCCGCTGACGAGATGCGAGGCGCCCGAACCGGCGCCCCAGCGTTCGGCGCCCGCCTGCAGCGCCGCGACGAGGGTCGGCTCGGCGGCGAGCCCGAGATAGTCGTTGCTGCAGAAGGCGAGCATTTCGCGGCCGTCGACGCGCGCATGCGGGCCGCAGGGGGTTTCGAGGCTGCGGCGTACGCGCTTCAGCGAGCGGGTCTCGAGTTCGGCCAGGTCGGCCTTCAGCTGGTCGAGCAGCATCGGCTTCACGCGAGCGCGGCGGCCAGCGCAGCCGCGGCGCCGTCGACGAGGTGGCGGATCCCGTCGGTGTCGATCACGTAAGGCGGCATGAAATAGACCGAGTTGCCGATCGGCCGGAGCAGCACGCCATGGTCGAGGCCCGCGGCGAAGAAGCGCCGCGAGAAATCCGCCCGTTCGGTGTCGACGTCGAATGCGACGATCATGCCGCGCTGGCGCAGGTGGCGGATCTGCGCGTGCCCGTCGAAGCGCGCACGGATCGCGTCGCCGAGCTGTCGGGCGAGCAGTCGATTCGCGGCGAGCACATCGTCCTGTTCGAAGATGTCGAGGGTCGCGAGCGCTGCGCGGCACGCGAGCGGATTGCCGGTATAGGAATGCGAGTGCAGGAAGCCGCGTGTCGCGGAGTCGTCATAGAAGGCGGCGAAGATTGCGTCCGTCGACAGCACGAGCGACAGCGGCAGATAGCCGCCGGAGATGCCCTTCGACAGGCACAGGAAATCCGGCCAGATTCCGGCTTGTTCGCATGCGAAGAAGGTGCCCGTGCGACCGCAACCGACGGCGATTTCGTCGGCGACAAGGTGCACTTCATAGCGGTCGCACAGTTCGCGCGCGAGGCGCAAGTATTCGGGGTCGTACATCACCATGCCCGACGCGCCCTGCACGAGCGGCTCGACGATCAGCGCGGCTGTCTGCGCGTGATGCTCCGCGAGATGAGCTTCGAGCGCCGCGGCGGCGCGGCATGCGACATCTGCGGCCGCTTCGCCGGGGCCGGCGAGCCGCGCATCGGGAGTCGGGACGGTCGTGCCGGCGCGGACGAGCGGCGCATAGGCATCGCGGAAGATCGCGACGTCGGTCACGGCGAGCGCGCCGACCGTCTCGCCGTGATAGCTGCCGGCGAGGCTGACGAAGCGGGATTTCTCGGAGCGCCCGGCGTTGCGCCAGTAATGCGCGCTCATCTTCAGGGCGATCTCGGTCGCCGAGGCGCCGTCGGACGCGTAGAACGCGTGGCCGAGGCGATGGCCGGTCAAGGCGGCGAGTCGTTCGGAGAGTTCGACGACCGGTTCGTGCGTGAAGCCGGCGAGCATCACATGTTCGAGCGTTTCGAGCTGCTCGCGCAGCGCGGCGTTGATCCGCGGATTGCAATGTCCGAACAGGTTGACCCACCACGAGCTCACCCCGTCGAGCAAGCGCCGGCCGCGGTCATCGATCAGCCACGGGCCTTCCCCGCGCAGGATTGGCACGAGCGGCAGCGTCTCGTGCTGTTTCATCTGTGTACAGGGATGCCAGACGCTCCGGAGAGAGCGCTCGAGCAGGGGCGAAGGGGACATCGGGGGTTCCGGCCGGTGGGGACGGGGGAATGTCGCGCAATCCACCGCTGCGTGTCAAACGGGGCCGGAACCGGAACCGTGAGGGGCCGAAGGAGCGAGAGCGGAGCGGGAAGTAAAAGCGGCGAGAGGCGAAGTGACGAAGTGTAGTCCGGACGCCCTGATCGCCGGCGAGGGCGGGTCTCCGCGTTGAGCCTCCTGTCGGCGCCTTTTGCTACCATGGCCCGGCTACCCCCACGACAACAGATAACAAGCGACCCGATGATTTTCGTGATTTCTCCGGCGAAGGCGCTGGATTTCGAAACGCCCCCTGTCCTCGACAGCCACACGCGACCCGATTACTTGCAGGAAGCGGAGCAATTGATTGGGATTCTCCGGCGGAAAAGTCCGGCTGAAGTTGCCGACCTGATGAAGCTTTCGGATCAGCTCGCCGCGTTGAACGTCGCCCGCTACGAGAGCTGGTCCATGCCCTTCACTCCGGACAACGCGAAGCAGGCTGTGCTCGCGTTCAACGGCGACGTGTACGAGGGACTCGATGCGACGACCCTGTCGCGAGAGGAGTTCGAGTGGGCGCAGCGGCACCTGCGCATCCTGTCCGGGCTGTACGGGTTATTGCGTCCGCTCGACCTGATCCAGCCGTATCGCCTCGAAATGGGAACCCGGTTAGAGAACCCCCGCGGGCGCAACCTCTATGCGTTCTGGGGCGACACGCTGACCGAGGCGCTGAAGAAGCTGCTCGCGGCCGAGCGGAAGACGGAAGCCGCTTCGGTGCTCGTGAACCTCGCGTCCGAGGAATATTTCAAGTCCGTGAAACCGGCGAAGCTCGGCGCCCGCGTCGTCGCGCCGGTGTTCGAGGACTGGAAGGGCGGCCGCTACAAGATCATCAGCTTCTATGCGAAACGCGCCCGCGGGCTGATGTGCCGTTACGCGATCCGGAACCGTATCGAGGACGTCGCCGGACTGTGCGGGTTCGACTATGAAGGGTATGCGTTTGCCGCGGACGCGTCCGACGATGACCGGCCGGTGTTCCGCCGGCGCATTGACTGAGGGCGGGGAGAAAACGATGAAGATCAGCCACAATTTCGACGCCGGCGCGATCGAGGTCGTCAGTCTCGACGATCCGCAGGACATCCGGCTGCGCCTGCGCCCCGACAACGCGGCGGATTTCCGCCAGTGGTTCTATTTCAGGCTGCAGGGCGCGGCGGGCCGCGCGCTCCGGATGACCTTCGAGAACGCCGCCGACGCGGCGTATCCGGACGGCTGGCCCGGATACCGGTGTGTCGCGTCCTACGACCGGCGGAACTGGTTCCGCGTGCACGGCACGACGGTCGAGGACGGGCAACTCGTCGTCGAGCACACGCCGGAGCGCGACAGCGTCTATTACGCGTATTTCGAGCCGTACTCGCATGAACGACACCTCGATCTCCTCGGCTGGGCCGAGATGTCGCCGTTCGCTGAAGTCGAAAATGTCGGCACGACCGTCGAGGGGCGCGACCTCGATAGCATCGTGGTCGGGCGCCCGGCGCCGGGGCGCAAGGCCGTCTGGATCATCGCGCGCCAGCACCCCGGCGAAACGATGACGGAATGGTTCATTGAAGGGCTGCTCGAGCGTCTGCTGGACGCCGCTGACCCGGTCGCGCGCCGCATCCGCGAACAGGCGGTCCTGTACATCGTGCCGAACATGAACCCGGATGGCGCGATCCGCGGCAACCTGCGCACGAACGCCGCCGGCCGGAATCTCAACCGCGAATGGCGCGCACCGGACGCGACCGCGAGTCCGGAGGTGTTCCACGTGCGGCAGGCGATGGAGGCGAGCGGTTGCGAGCTTTTCCTCGACATCCACGGCGACGAATCGTTGCCCTACGTTTTCTTCTCGACCGCCGAGGAAGTGCCCGGATTCACGCCCGAGATGGCCGCGCAACAGGCCCGTCTCATCGCTGCCCTCGCGGCTGCGAGCCCCGACTTCCAGACGGAGCACGGCTATCAGCCCGGACGTTTCGGCGAGGAGTTGCTGACGCTGGCGAGCAAATGGGTCGCGCACCGCTTCGGCTGCGTTTCGCTGACGCTGGAGATGCCGTTCAAGGACAACGCAAATCTGCCGGACGGGCAGACTGGCTGGAGCAGCGCACGTAGCAAACGGCTCGGCGCCGCGATGCTGAACGCGATCCTCGCGCACGTCGAGCGCGCCTAGCGGAGGATTCGGGTGGCTAGGAGTCTGCGCGGCAGAACTCCAGAGAGTGGGTTTTAGCAGAAGGATCGGCGAAGCGAGAGGTGCGGGAAGAGACTGCGGCCGTGGTTGAGTTGCTTTGCGACGGTGCTGCGCCCGTGCCGGACGGGAAGGGGGAC
>NZ_JAVSMM010000011.1:0-161577 GCF_032027225.1 Aromatoleum sp.
TATTGACGTAACTGAACAGAGCGTTCTGTTTGTGGTCGGTGCCACGCATCGAGATTATTGATTTGTTGATTCGAATGGAATTATATCAGCCCTGAAATACCCGCCAATACTAGGATTTATCGTAAATCAACACCCTGCTAAGTACGGCAGTCAAAGCGGCCCCGCGGAAGGCGATTCAGGCGGGGCGCCCCGTTTTGGGAAGGCCGCGCGCTTCGTTGCGTGTATCTCCAATCACACGCGCGGGAACGCCAGCCACGATTGCGAAGTCGGGAACGTCCCGCGTCACGACTGCGCCAGCACCGATGAGCGCGCCTTCGCCGATCGTCACACCCGCCATGATCGTCGCGTTCGATCCGATCGACGCGCGACGGCATACGTGCGTCGGCTCGACGCTCCAGTCGCTTTCATCCTGCAAACTGCCGTCCGGATTCGACGCGCGCGGATGGCGATCGTTGATGAACATCACCCCGTGTCCGACGAAAACCTCGTCTTCGAGGACAACTCCTTCACAGATGAAGGAATGCGACGAGATCTTGCAGCGTTCGCCGACCGAGGCATTCTTCTGGATTTCGACGAAGGTACCGATTTTCGTGCCGTCGCCAATGCGGCACCCGTACAGATTGACCAGCTCCGGGTGGAATATCTGCACGCTTTCGCCTAGCGCGACCGTGTCTGCAATTGGCATCCCGACGCCTCCCCTTTCGCTTCCCGACCGCGGCACAAACGTCCAAAAAACGAATGCATTCGTGGATCGCGATTATGTGCGAAAGCACTCCGGCCAAGAATACCGACATCAAAGTGGAGAGCTATTAGGATCCACGTAGAAGATCGCAAATGAGGCGGATCGCGTGGCGCTTTTCTGCTCGGCGCCGGGACCCTCATCCAGGCCGGACATCCGGCGAGCGCAGGCGCTCTCGTGCCTCGGGCCAATCACCACAGGGAGCGCGAGGACGGACGAGGAGACGCTGTAAGCGCCTCCGCACCCGCCCTGTCGGTTCAGCTCGCCAGTTCTTCCCGCCGCTCGAACTGCGCGAGCGCCTCCGGGTTCGCGAGCGCCTCGATGTTCTTCACCGGCCGGCCATGCACGACGTTGCGCACCGCGAGTTCGACGAGCTTGCCGCTCTTCGTGCGCGGGATGTCGGTGACCTGGACGACGCGCGCCGGCACGTGGCGCGGCGTCGCGTTGTCGCGGATCGCCTGCTTGATCCGCGCGGCGAGCGCATCGTCGAGCGTGAGCCCGTCGCGCAGGCGCACGAACAGCACGACGCGCACGTCGGTCGGGTCCGTGGGCGGCCAGTCCTGGCCGATGACGATCGATTCGAGCACTTCCGGCAGCTTCTCGACCTGGCGGTAGATCTCGGCGGTGCCGATGCGCACGCCGCCCGGGTTCAGCGTCGCATCCGACCGTCCGTAGATGATCACACCGCCGTGCTCGGTGATCTCGCAGAAGTCGCCGTGGCACCACACGCCGGGGAAGCGCTCGAAATAGGCGGCTTGGTACTTCGCGCCGTCGGGGTCGTTCCAGAAGCCGATCGGCATGCTAGGGAAAGGCTTCCGGCACACCAGTTCGCCTTTCTCGCCGACCACCGGGCGGCCGTCGTCGTCCCACACTTCGACCGCGAGCCCGAGGCCGACGCACTGGATCTCGCCGCGCCATACCGGCAGCACCGGGTTGCCGAGCACGAAGCACGACACGATGTCGGTGCCGCCCGAGATCGACGCGAGCTGCACGTCGCGCTTGATCGCCGCATAGACGAAGTCGAAGCTCTGGGGTGCCAACGGGCTGCCGGTCGACAGCACCGAGCGCAGCGCCGAGAGGTCATGCGATTCCACCGGCCGGACGGTGCCTTTTGCGAGCGTCTCGATGTATTTCGCCGACGTGCCGAAATGCGTGATGCGCTCGCGCTCGGCGTAGTCCCACAGGATGCGGCCCTCGTCGACGAAGGGGTTGCCGTCGTAGAGCATCAGCGTCGCGCCGGCGGCAAGTCCGGAGACGAGCCAGTTCCACATCATCCAGCCGCAGGTCGTGAAGTAGAAGAGCTTGTCGCCTTCCCTCACGTCGGCGTGCAGCTTGTGTTCCTTCAGGTGCTGCAGCAGCGTGCCGCCGGCGCCGTGCACGATGCATTTGGGCACGCCGGTCGTGCCCGACGAATACATCACGTAGAGCGGATGGTTGAACGGCAGGCGCACGTACTGCGGCTGGGTCTCGCCGCGGTGCGGCGCGACGAAGTCGTCGTAGGACAGCGCCCGCGGCAGGCCGGCGAGGTCGAGGGGCTTTCCCGCCGCGAGATAGGGCACGACGACGAGCCGCTCGACGCTCGGCAGTTGCGGCACGAGCTCGGCGAGCTTCGGACGGACGTCGATCGCCTTGCCGTTGTACCAGTAGCCGTCGCAGGCGATGAGGAGCTTAGGTTCGGTCTGGCCGAAGCGGTCGAGCACGCCCTGCACGCCAAAGTCCGGCGACGCGCTGGTGAAGACCGCCCCGATCGAGGACGCCGCGAGCATCGCGACGAGCGTCTCGGGCATGTTCGGCATGAACGCGGCAACGCGGTCGCCCGGCTGAACGCCGAGCGCGCGCAGCGCCGCCGCAAAGCGCGCGACTTCGATGCGCAGCTCGACGCGCGTCATGCGCCGTTCGAGCTTGTCCTCGCCGCGGAACACCAGCGCCTGCGGGTTGCTGCTCTCGCGCAGCAGGTTCTCGGCGAAGTTCAGCCGCGCATCGGGGAACCACTTCGCGCCTGGCATCCGCTCCGCGTCCACCAGGCCGCGCTCACCCTGCGCGCCGATCACGCCGCCGAACTCCCACACCTGGCGCCAGAACGCGAGCGGGGACTGGATCGACCAGTCGTGCAGCGCCGCGTAATCGGCGAGCGGCAACCCCGTGGCGGCGCGCGCGTGCGCGGTGAAGGTGGTGATGCCGGCCGATGCGATCTGTTGGTCGCTCGGGCTCCAGAGCGGAGCGTTCTCGGCCGCCGCCGTCGTCCAGGCCGCGCCGCCCTGCTCCGTCCCCGACGTCGCCCGTTCCTGTTCCGACAGCCGTTTGCGGAGGGTGCGCGACAACGCTGCGAGCGACTGCGGCACGGTATTCGCGAGGACGACCGCGACGTCGACCTCCGTGATCTTTCCCGCCAGCAGGCCGGCGCGCGCGGCGAGCGCAACGTAGTGGAACCACACGCAGGCGCGGATCGCGAAGTAGTCGATCACCTGCAGCGGAATCCGCGGGCCGCCCGCGTCGCGGTACGCTCCGAGGAAGCGCTCGTACAGCCCATCGTCCTTCACGCTCAGCCGCACGTAGCCGAGGTCGAACGCCGGGTGCCCGAGGTGCACCAGCTCCCAGTCGAGCAGCGCGAGCAGATGTTCGTCGTCGTAGAGCATGTTGTGGACGCCGACGTCGCCGTGGACGAGCCCCGGCGGAAAGCCCTCGATGCATTCGGCATTCGCGTCGAGCCACGCGATCGCCGCCTGGAGGAGCGGCGACGGTTGCGGCTCCGCGTTCGCGATCCCCTGCGCGAACACCTTCAGCTCCCGTCGCATCTCGTCCGCCGTGCACTCGCGCCGCGTCAGGCGCTCCAGATCGTCGAACGGCGCCGTCCCCAGCGCGTGAATGCGGCCCAGCTCGGCGGCGAGTTCGAGCAGCGCCGGCGTGCCGCACTCCGGCACAAAGAAGCGGTCGCCACCGGCAGTGCGCCCCGGCTCGCGCGACACGACGACAAAGGGCGCGCCGATCGCGTCGGCGGAGCGCTCGACGAGGAAGGGTTTCGGCACCTTGATGCCGGCTTCGTGCAGGCGCACGAGCACGTCGTACTCGTCGCCGACCGTCCCGCCGGTGATCGAGTTCGTCCAGTCCTGGCGGATCACGATGTCGCCCGGCAGCGCGCGCGCGCCGCGCTGGGTGACGAGGACGGTGACCTTCTGTCGCCCCCCGACGAGAAGCTTCGCCTCGTCGATGCGCAGATCGGGGCCACCGAGCGGGTGACGCCGCAGGTAAGCTTCGAGCGCCGCCGCGTCGAACGCGCGTGCCGGCGGCCGGCTGCCGGCGAGCAGTGCTTCGACCCGCGCGAGCGCGTCGCGGTCATGCAGTTCGACCGCGCGACCCTCCGCTGCGGCCGGATCGTCGAGCCCGTCCGGCCCGCACAGCACCCGCCGCACGTCGTCCGAGGGCTCGACCGCGCAGGCCAGCCGCACGACCGTCTTGAGGCAGTCGAACGCCTTCTTTTTCGTGTCCCCTTCGAGCGCCGGCATCAGGTCGCCCGCGATCGCCTCGGCGACGGTGCGCAAGTACGCCGCGGCGAGTTGGGGCGACGCGGTGACGAGCAGGGATTCGAGTGCGGCGTCACGCGCCGATGGCAAATCGTTTCGCATTGGTTTTCTCTCTTTTCAGACGGGACGAACGACGCCGGGATGCCAACCTTCGGCCCAGATCGTGCCGGGCTCGAGGACTTCCGGCCGGCGCGTACCGGCCTGCAGGTTCGCAGTCGTCTCGAAGATGCCGAAGCCGACGCGGTCGCCCCAGCGCACGCGGCACATCGAGTCGAAACAGATGATTCCGTGCACCCAGCTCGCGAGGCAGGGCACGAGGGGCTCGAACTTCGCTTCGAACCGTTCGCCGGTTTCCAGCGTCATGCGCAGGTTTCCTCCGCGGTTCGTGCCGGCGTCGGCGAGGATGATCGCCTCGACTTCGATCTTTTCCGCGTAGATCGCCTGCCCATTGCGGATCACCCAGCCGACGCGGGTGATCGGCGAATCGCCGGTGAGTCGCGTGACCGCGAGGAAGGAGTTGTCGCGATCGAAAGTGCCGAGCAACCATCGGTGACTCAGGTAGCCGCCCCAGGCACGCGGGC
This sequence comes from Aromatoleum sp., assembly GCF_032027225.1. Classification (GTDB taxonomy): domain Bacteria; phylum Pseudomonadota; class Gammaproteobacteria; order Burkholderiales; family Rhodocyclaceae; genus Aromatoleum. The sequence goes on from NZ_JAVSMM010000011.1 coordinate 4,842, forward strand.
CCCAGCCATGGTCGCGCACCGCGAGTGCCTCGACTTCGTACGTCCGCCCCTTGACCGTCAGCGTCCCGCGCACGCCGCATGCGGCGTCCACGTGGTCGCGGTGGAAGCGGTCACCGGGGGCGCGATCGCGGGGCGCGAAGCCGTTGATATCAGGCACCCAGTTATCGACGACGAGGCGCGCTTCAATCCCCGGCTCCCGCACCGTCCACACGATGTTCCGGCCGTCGTACTCGTAGCCCAGGCTGCCGTCCCCGTTCGACAAGCCGTTGTCGCGGCGGTCCTCGGGACGCAGCGGCAGCGTCGAGGAGCGATGGAAGATGCCCTCCGGCGCGAAGATGTTCGTCATGAACTGCGACCGGCCGGCGTTCGGCTCGTGGCCCAGGCGGAAGAAGCCGCCGACCGACTGTTTCAGGTCGTACCAGATCAGCACGAAGCTTTCCTGCCAGTTTTCCTCCGGCCCCGGCTCGTGCGGGAGCTGTTCGGAGGGGGGATAGACGTGCATCTTTCCCCCGCCAACGATATCCATGTGTTCTCGCCTCCTGTCTGGTTTTGCCGCTACCGCTCATGTTCGGCGCCGAACCGCCTCCCCCGCACCGGCGTCCGGTTCTTGCGAGGGATGGTTCGACCCGATGAGTGCACGGCGGCTGAGCTTGACGTGTCGTACTGAAGCATACTATATATACTACATACGAACAGAAGAAGCGGCAGCCCGACGTCACCGATGTGACCACCGAAGATCTTCGGTCACGGGCACGACGGTCGGATCTCGTATGGACGGCAGACAGGACCGGGCGCGCGCATTGCTCCCAAACCAGCAGACAGAACGCGAAGTGAGGCAATCATGGGAACCGACGACCGTTCATTCATTGCATCGCAGCCGGCGGTCAACCCGCAGCGGATCAGTGCGAGCCATACACCGTCGCGCCGCGCGGTCCGAACGAAACCGTCTTTCGCCCTCACGCCGCGGGAACTGGCCGACCAGAATCATCGCTTCGCCGGCACAGGCGGGCGCAGCGAAGAGAACTGCCACGCGGCCTTTCGCCCGGCCTTCCTCGATCGGGACACGTCACAGGTATATGAGTCGCGGTTCGCCGACGGCCGTCCCGCTCCGATCCATCTGCTCGACGGCCTCCCGGACGAGGTGGTCGTCGCGCGCACCACCTGCGGACGCGTGCTCGCCGTCAAGGAATCGGTGATCGCCGGATTCGTTCGTGCGGCCCGCTTCTACAGCCGCGAGGAGGCGGCCGCTGCGCTCTCGCTTTCGGGCGCCTGATCCTGCCCCGCCCTTCCGGCGACCCGGCCGTGCCCACGCCATCCCCGATGTGGGCGGGACGTCCTCCTCTCGCGCCGGAGGACGATGCGGCGAAGCCGCGGATCCCGCCCGCTTGCCGCGCCTACTTCCTGGCCGAACGTTCGAGAAAGCCCCGCACTCGCTCCACGAAGTCCTCCTCCGAGACGCATGCGCCGACATCGAGGCTTTCCTGAACGAAATGCTCGGCCAGGCCGATGCGGTGGGCCTTGTTGATCGCGGCCTTCGTCCTCGCGATGGCGACTCGAGGCATCTTCGCGACCCGCGCCGCGATCTCCATCGTCTTCTCGTCGAGCGCGTGATCGGGCACCACCCAGTTGACGAGCCCGATGTCGAGCGCCTCGTGGGCGTCGAAGGTGTCGCCGAGGAAGCACAACTGCTTGGTCCGTTTCACGCCCATGTGCCGCAGGATGTTGTAGCTCGCGCCGGAATCCGGGATCGCGCCGAGCTTGATCTGCGCGACGAGGAAGCGCGCAGTCTCCGACGCGACTGCGAGGTCCGCCTGCGCGACGAGCGCGAGCCCGCCGCCCGCTGCGGCGCCGCGAACGGACGCGATGACCGGCTGCGGAATGCGCTCGAGGGCGAGAAACATCTGATTCGTCTCGTCCGCGCTGCGCATCCAGAACTCGGCGCGCTCCTCCGACGACATGTGCACGGTCGAATGGAACTGCTTCACGTCGCCGCCCGCGCAAAAATTCTCGCCCGCGCCGCGCAGCATGACACATCGTACTTCGCGGTCGTGTTCGACCTCCCGCAGCAATTCGAGCAGCGCCGGCCACATGTCGGATCGCATCGCATTGAGCGCCTCCGGCCGGTTGATCGTGATCGTCGCCACCCCTTCGGTACGTTCCAGCAGCAGTTCTGACATTTCGTGCTCCTCGCTCGTGTGGTTGTCGCAAGTCTTCACGCGGTTCCGATCAGGATGCAGTCCAGGCCAGGGACTGCCTGGGGACGGACGATCGGGAGTTGTATTTCGACCGGGGCCGACCGCCCGCAGCGGAATCGGCCACGGGAGTTGCGTCGCCGATCACACGGCCGTCGCCCCGCCATCGACCAGCAGCTCGGCGCCGGTCACGAAGCTCGCCTCGTCCGACGCAAGAAAGACGATCGCATTCGCGATCTCCCGCGGCTCGGCCATGCGTTTCAGCGGCACGGCCGCGGTGAGACGGGCAAGCACGCTGTCCGCCCCGGTGCCCTCGCGCTCGCCCAGGCGCTCCATCTGTCGCGCCGCGGCGTCGGTCAGCACGCTGCCCGGGGCGACGACGTTGACCCGGATGCGCCGCTCGTCGGCGGCGAAGTGCAGCGCCGCGGAGCGCGACATCGCCCGCACCGCGCCCTTCGCCGCGCTGTACGGAAACGACTCGGGCAAGCCGACGAAGGCGGCGAGGCTCGCAACATTGACGATCGCGCCGCGTGCCGCCATGCAGCCGCTCGCCATCTTCATGCCGAGAAACACGCCCTCCGACGTCACCCGCTGATTGCGCTGCCACAGGTCGACCGTGGTCTCGTCGAGCGTGAGCGGAATGCGAAACGCGGCGTTATTCACGAGCACGTCGAGCGCGCCGAAGCGCGCCAGAACCTCGTTCCCCAACTCCCGCCAACTCGCCTCGTCGCCGGCGTCGAGCGGCATGAAAACGGCGCCCGCACCCGCGGCGGCCGCGCTTTCCATTCCCGAATCGCCATCGCAGTCCGCGACGACGACCGTCGCGCCCTCCTCTGCGAAGCGCTCGACCGTGGCGCGACCGATGCCGCCGCCACCTCCGGTCACGATCGCGACCTTGCCCGCAAGCCGCCCGCTCATCGCGCGGACTCCGCAGACGCTTGCCGTGCCGAAGCCGGATGCACGCCGGGCGACCCGAATCCCGTCCACGCAATCGGATCGCTTGCCCGCTGCGCCGCCTCCGATGGCGAAAGCATTGCGTCCCAGCGGCTCGCGAGGAGGCGGCGCCCACTGAAGCCGTCCGACGCAGCGGATGACAGGAACACCGCGGGCGCGGCCATGATCGTGTCCGGAAAGAGCTGATCCCGCGGGATGCCGACCTGGTCCGTCATGCGCGATCCGGTGCCGCCGCCGGGGATCAGCACGTTCGCGGTCACGCCGGTGCCGGCGAGCTGATTCGCCATCACGGCGGTCTCGGCCTCGAGCGCCGCCTTCGACCCGCCGTACAGCGGAAAGCGCAGCATGCTGTCGAGGCTCGTCGTGTTCGCAACGATCCGTCCCCAGCCGCGCTCGACCATCGCCGGCACGAGCCGGTTGGCGAGCAGCATCGGCGCCACCGCGTTGACCGCGAAAAAGCGCTCGATCACGGTCCGGTCCGACCGCCAGAAGCGATAGGGATCGACGAGGTAATCGGTGCTGACCGCGTTGAGACTCAGGCCGGCGTTGTTGATCAGGATGTCGACGCGGCCGAACGCGGCGAGCGCGGCGTCGGCGAGCCGCTCGGCTTCGCCGCCGAGCGACAGGTCCGCAACGATCGCCCGCGCGCGTCCGGCCAGGCCTGCCGCTTCGGCCACGGTCGCCGCGAGCGCATCGGCATCGGTGGCGGCAATGATGACGTCGTGGCCGTCGCGCAGCAGCGCGAGCGCCATCACCCGCCCCAGCCCGCGTCCGCCGCCCGTGACGAGCGCCGCCCGCTTGGGCGCGGTCATGTCCGCACCTCGCCGTCAGCGACGATGCAAGGGGCCACGCCTCGCGCGTCGATCACGTCCTTCAACCGACCGCCCGGCGCTCGGATCCCGTCGGCGCTCATTTGCCGCTCCACACCGGTTCGCGCTTCGCCGCGAACGCGCGCAGACCTTCGCGAAAATCCTCGGTGCCGAAAATCCGCTGGTTGCGAGCGTCCGCCGTATGCCCGACAAGCGCGTCGAAGTCGGTGTCGCCGAACAGCGTGTCCTCGGCCAGTTCCTTCGTGACCTCGACCGGGATCGGTGCGCCGCGGACGATGTCGCGTGCCCACACCTTCGCCGTTTCGAGGAGCCGGTCCGCCGGGACGACCTCGTTGACGAGGCCGAGCCGCGCGCCTTCGGGGGCATTCAGGCGGCGGGCAGTCAGCATCAGCCCGAGCGCGATGTTGTACGGGATCTTCCGGCACAGGCGCGGAATGCCGCCGCCGAGTGCCGCGGCGCCGATGCGCACTTCGGACAGCGCGAACTGCGCGTGTTCAGCGGCGATGATCAGGTCGCAGCAGATCGCGAACTCGAAACCACCGCCGAACGCGAGACCATTGACGGCGGCAATCACTGGCTTCTTCAGCCGCCGGTGCGACAGGCCGCCGTAACCGTTCTGCGGCAGCGTGATCTCATCGACCCCCGCGTAATACTTCAGGTCGCTGCCGGCGCTGAACGCCCGCTCGCCCGCGCCGGTCACGATCGCGACGCGCAGGCCGCGGTCGGCTTCGAATTCGTCCCACAGCCCGTCGAGCCGCCGATGCACGTCGGCATTGAACGCATTGAGTACTTGCGGTCGATTGATCGTGATCGTCAGAACTCCGCCGTCCACTTCCGTCAGAACTTCGCTCACGTTGTCTCCTCTCGCTGCGAATCGGTGCTCACCCGGTCCGCCGTCGTCGCCGACCGGCAGAAACGGGTGATCCCGCCTGGTTCATAAACGCCACCCCAACGACCGGCCGCCCGGGGAACGCTGTATCCACCGGCGCCCGCGCGCCTTCAACGCGGCAGGTCGCCTTACAACGACTGCATCGTCGGACGGATGACGATCTCGTTCAGCGACACGCGCGACGGCCGGCTGAGCGCGAACACGATCGCTTCGGCGACGTCCGTGCCCTTCAGCACCTCCATCGCGGCGCGCATCTGGTCGAAGCTCTTCTTTTTCTGCTCGTCGAAGTGATCGAAGAACTCGGTGTCGACCATGCCGGGATAGATGTCGATGACGCGGACGTCGTCGGCACAGAGTTCCTTGCGCATGACTTCCGAGAACGCGGCGACCGCCGCCTTCGTCGCGGAGTACACCGACGATCCCGGAATCAGCGCCTTGACGACCGTCGACGACACATTGACGAGGCTGCCCCGGGACTTGCGCAAGGCCGGAACGGCGAGGCGGGTGAGATTCGCGAGTGCGAACACGTTGGTGTCGAGCATCAGGCGGATGTCGTCGGAAGTGGCGCTTTCGAGTTTGGCGCCGCGCGACAGGCCGGCGTTGTTCACCAGCGCGTCGAGCCCACCGCCCCAGCCGAGCGCGCGCTCGACGAGTCGCTCCACATCCCGCTCGTCGCGGATGTCACACTGCACCGCGAGGAATCGATCGTCACGCGCGTCCAGGCGCTTCGCCAGCTCTTCGAGGCGGTCGAGCCGGCGCGCGGCGGCGACGACCCGCGCGCCGGCGGCGACCAGCTCGGTGGCGGTCGCCGCACCGACTCCGGACGAGGCGCCGGTGACGATCACGACTTTGTCTTGCAATGATTCGGCCATCTTCGCTCTCCTTCAGTTCGCTTCGGCGGCCGTGGCTGCGGGCGCCGTGGTTCTCATGCTGCGGAAGCAGTTCCGCACTTCCTCGACGAACAGGCCGGGCTGCTCGAACGCAGGGAAGTGCCCGCCTCGCGGCGGCGCATTCCAATGGATGAGCTTGCTGAACATCGCTTCGGCCCACGCGCGCGGCGGGCGGCTCAGCTCGCGCGGAAACAGGCTGCAGCCGACCGGCAGGTCGACCTTGCGCGGGCGCTCGCGGAAGCTCTCCCAGTACAGCCGTGCCGCCGACGCCGCGTTGTTCGGCAGCCAGTACAGCATGATGTTGTCGAGCAGTTCGTCACGGCTGAAGACGTTCTCGGGCATGCCGTCGCAATCGGCCCATTCGCGGAATTTCTCGTAGATCCACGCGGCCTGCCCCGCGGGCGAATCGGCGAGGCCGTAGGCGAGCGTCTGCGGACGCGTCGATTGCTGCTTCGAGTAGCCCGCGCCGTGCCGCTGGTAGTCGGCGATCGCATCCCAGGCGGCCTTCTCCGCGGCGTCGGGGTTGTCGGAGCGCTTCGGCGGAATCGTCATCACGGTGTTGAGGTGAATCGCGGCGAGCCCGGGCGCACGCATCGCGCCCAGCGCCGTCGTCACCGCCGATCCCCAGTCACCGCCCTGGGCGACGTAGCGCTCGTAGCCGAGCCGGCGCATCAGTTCCGCCCACATTTCGGCGATGCGCGCGATGTTGCAGCCGGCGCGGGTCGGCTTGTCGGAAAAGCCGTAGCCGGGCAACGAGGGCGCGACGACGTGGAACGCGTCCGCGGCCGAGCCGCCGTGCGCGACCGGGTCGGTGAGCGGACCGATGACCTTGTGGAACTCGATCACCGAGCCGGGCCAACCGTGCGTCATGATCAGCGGCATCGCGCCCGGGTGCGGCGAGCGCACGTGCAGGAAGTGAATGCCCAGCCCGTCGATCTCGGTGCGGTATTGGCCGAGAGAGTTCAGCATCGCCTCGCAGCGGCGCCAGTCGTAATCGGTGCGCCAGTAGTCGACGAGTGCGCGCACGCGGTCGAGCGGTGCGCCCTGCGCCCAGTCGTCGACCGTCTCGCGATCGGGCCAGCGCGTGGCGGCGAGCCGGCGGCGAAGGTCGTCGAGATCGGCTTCGCGGACGTTCAGCGTGAAGGGATGGATCGAGTCGGACATCGGAACTCCTTCAAGGGGACTCGAGCCGTCGCCGCGGCGGGACGCGGACTCGAGAAGGAAGGTGGGGACGAGGCGGAGGACGAGGCCGGGACGCGACCGCCCCTGCGTCAGGGGCCCTGCCGCCTGCTTCCTCGGAAAGGCCATCGCCGGAAATCGCCGCCCGCAGGAAGGCGGTGCCGGCCGGCCGTCAAGGACCGATCTGGCGCTGCAGCGCGGCGGCGATCTTCATCTCGATCTTGCGCAGGCCGGCGAACGAATTCATGCCCTTCATGTAGTCCTGGGTCGCGCCCTCGACGTAGTTGCGCGCGGACATCGCCACCAGCGTCGTGCCCTTGAGCCACTGCAGCAGGTCGGCGAGCGCGATGCGCTCCTCGTCGACGTCGGGCCCGCCGGCCTCGCGGTAGAGGCGCATGAACGCCTCCCACGGCATCGCCGCTTCGGCGAACGGCCGGATCACGCCGAGGTCCTCGGCGGGATCGCCGACGTGCATGAACTCCCAGTCAAGGATCGCCGACAGCCGGTCGCCGTCGACCAGCCAGTTGAAGCCGCCGGCGTCGCCATGGACGATCACCGGCCTGCCCTCGTACGGCTTGTCGATCACCTGACGCGCCCACGCGTAGGCGTAATCGATCAACGCCGAGCCGCGCGTCGTGTTTTCGCGCCAGGTCTTCCAGTAATCCTCGATGCGTGCCCGGACGAGCTCGCGCGGGTCGGCGCCGGTTACTTCCAGTCCGACTTCCGCCGGATCGAGGCTGTGCAGGCGCGCGAACGCGCGGGCAATTTCGGCGACAGATTCCGGGCAGGCGCGGGACGGGCCGTAGAAATCACCGATCGGCGCGCCCGAAAGCCGCTCCATCAGATAGAAGGGTCCGCCGACGCCGGTGACGCCCGTTTCGGTATACAGCGGCGACGGAACCGGCAGCCCGAGTGCGCGCAGGCGCTTGAGCGGCTCGACTTCGTTGATGACGCTGCGCACGGCGTACTTCAGCACGAGGTCCTGGCGCAGGATGAGCTTCGCGGGCAGTTCGGCGGTGTTCGCCACGGTGATCGCCACCGTGCGTTTCGACTTGCCGCCCGGCACCACCGACACTTCGGTCGCGAGGATCGCCGGCGAGTCCGGAAACGCGCCGCGCAGATAGTCGGTGACGCTCTCCGGCGTGAGCGAACCGTCACCGCCCGCGGTCGGCGCGCCTCCCGCCGCGTCGCCGCCGAGATTCGCCACCCGCGCCTGGCGCGCCTCGTCGTAGAGCGTCAGCCACTGGAAATCAAGCCGCCCCAGCTCGCGGATCACCGCGGCGGACGCGGTGCCGACGTCGCGCTGCGCGTCGGACAAATCTCGGATGACACGGCCGGCCAGGTCGCGCAGCGCCGCGAGCTCGCGCTGCGCGGCGAGCCCGTCCTGGCGCTCGATCGCTTGCAGCGATTCCCGATGGGGCGCGACGATTTGCGCGTCGGCGAAGGTGCCGAGAGCCGCGGCGATTGCCTGCCGGTAGGGCTCGCGCAGGTCGCGCAGCAGCACGGACGACACGTCGAGGTCGGCCGCGAGGTAGTCGAGCACCATGCGCGCGAAGTTCATGTCCTCGACGCTTTCGGGAGACTGGAGCACCGGCACGATCCGGTCGGCGAGGCGCTGCGCGACGGCCCGCAACAGGCGGGCGTGATGAAGGTGGGTATCGATCTTCTGCGGCACGTTGAGCTTCCCGTCTTGTGTCGGCAGGGGCGCCGATCCGGATGAGTCCGCCGACCGCGGCCGGCCCGTATTTCGTCAGTATCCTATACGGTGTTTTACCATACGGTAAAGATATTGTTGTACTTGCTTCGGCGTCTGACCGTGCATTTGCTGAGGCACATCGAGCTTTGCTCGCCCGGGGCGCTCGAACATGCGGGCGAGCGGCAACCACCGGCCGACAACCAGGATCATTAAAATATATATACGGTATTGTTGCATACGGTTCGATTTGCTAAAGTTCATCCACAGGCCACGACCGCGGTGTGTCGAACCTCTTCATCCATTCGAAGAGAGCGATCGCCGGATGGCGCCCTTGCGCCTGGACTGCCGTGAAAGCGGCGACGAACGAATCGAACAGGCCCGGCTTCGCCTCTCACCGGAACAATGCCCCGCCACCACCGACAGACGACAACGCCAAGATGAACGCACGCACAGGAACTCTCGACACGGTCGTTTCGCGGCTCCAGCCGGGCACGACCGTGTTCGTCCCCGGCGTGTCGGGCGAATCGCAGGCCTTCTTTGCCGCGCTCGCGCGCAATCCGGCGAAGGCCGACGGCGTGCGCTTCGTCGGGGTGCATTTTCCGCAGCTCAACCACAACGATTACGCCGGGCTTCATCCCGCGGCGCGGCTGCGCGCCTACTTCATGCAGCCGGAGCTGCGCGAGCCGTTCCGCCAGGGCCGCGTCGAACTCGTGCCCGCCGACTACCTCGGCGTCCTGCGCGACCTCGCCCGACTGGAGGTCGACATCGCGATCGCACAAGTCAGCGCGCCCGACGCCTCGGGCGACATGAGCCTCGGCCTCGCTTACGACTTTCTGCCCGCGGTGTGGGCGCGCGCGCACTTCAGGGTCGCGCACCTCAACCCGGAACTTCCGGCGACACGCGGTTCGTTCCGCGTTGCCGCAAGCGACTGCGATCTGATCTGCGAAGAGGATTCCCCGCTGATCGAATACGACAGCGGCGATCCGTCGGACGCACTGCTGCGGCTCGGGCGGAATGCGGCGAGCGTGATTCGCGACGGCGACACGATCCAGCTCGGCATCGGCAGGTATCAGCGCGCGCTTCTCAAGGCGCTCGACGGCCACCGCGGTCTGCGCATGGTTTCGGGGCTCGTGACCGCCGACGTGCTGCCGCTCGTCGACCGCGGCGTCATCGCCGGCGATGCGGCGATCGAGGCCGGCGTCGCGCTCGGCGACCGGGCCTTCTATCGACGGCTCGCGCAGGATCCCACCTTTTACTTCCGCCCCACGAGCGAGACGCACGACGTGCGGCGCATCGCGGCAATCCCGGATTTCGTCGCGGTAAACGCCGCGATCGAGATCGATCTCTTCGGACAGGTGAATACCGAATCCCTCGGCGCCCAGCTCGTCGCCGGCGTCGGCGGAATGCCCGCTTTCGTTCAGGGTGCCCAGCTCGCGGAAAACGGCCGGGCGGTGTTCTGCATCACGGCAACGGCCGACAAGGGACGCGTCAGCCGCATCGTGCCGCGCCTCGCCGACCGCTTCGTCGCGCTGCCTCGACACGCCGCAGACATCCTCGCGACCGAATTCGGCGTCGCCCGGCTCGAGGGGCTGTCGGCCGACGAGCGCGCCGCCCGCCTGATCGAGCTTGCCGCACCGCAGTTCCGCGCGGCGCTCGCCGGGCAATGGCAGGAAATCCGCAGCGCGCTTTAACCGGCTCGACTTTCGACGCCGCTCCCACACCAAAAGGAAACGAAGGAGAACGAAATGGCAGGCAAATACTTCGAGCAGCTGGAAATCGGGCAGACCTTCGAGCACGAGATCCGGCGCACCGTCACCGAAGGGGACAACATCTGGTTCTGCAGCGCGACCTACAACCCCGCGCAGATCCATATCGACAACGAATACTGCCGCGAGACCGAGTTCGGCCAGCCGCTGGTCAACAGCATCTTCACGCTCGGCCTCGTGATCGGCCTGACCGTGCAGGACACGACGCTCGGCACGACGGTCGCAAACCTCGGCATGACCGACGTGCGCTTCCCGAAACCGGTCTTCGCCGGGGACACGCTGCGCTCGGTCACGACCGTGCTCGAAAAGCGCGAGAGCAAGTCGCGCCCGAACCAGGGCATCGTCACCTTCCGTCACCAGGGCTTCAACCAGCGCGGCGAAGAGGTCGCGACCTGCGTGCGCCAGGCGCTGATGCACAGGCGGGCGGTGCCCGTCGGCGCCGTCGAGGCCGCCGCCTGACGCGCAAGGCGCTCCGGACATTCGATCCGAACGCCGCAGAGCCCCGGCACGCGGCGAGGCATCCGAAGACCGGAGCCCGTAGTCGAACTTCTACCTGAACTCCTCCTACCCTCCACGGGTATTCCGCCGAGAGCGAAAGCTCTCGGTTTTTTTTACCCGGAACGCGACTCGCGCCCCGCATCGCGATCGCTTTACCGTGCGTCACGGCGAAAAAACACCGCCCCGAAGGGCGGCGCAGGAATACCGAAAATACTGCCGACGGCGGCCGACCGCTCTCAAGCTAACTGGGCGCGCTCGTTCGCCTGCTTCTTCACCAATCGCGCCGCGTACACGAACAGCGCAGCGGCCAGCAGGCAGAAGATCAAGGTCGCGGCCGTGAGCGCATAGCGCAGGCTGTCGTCCCCGAAATCCGCCGCCCACCGATCGCTCATCACGCCGACGACGAAGGCGTAGAGACCGCCGCCGATGACCGAGTTGATGCATCCGGAGAGCCCGGCCGCCGTGCCCTGCGCGCGGGAGTGGCAGATCGACTGCCACGCCGCGGTGAAGCACGGCGAGTACACGACGCTCATCGCCGTGCCGAGCAGCGTCGCGGTGAGCGCGGCGTAAAGGGACGGCAGCCAGAACATCAGCAGGAACAGCGGAATGATCAGGATCATCGAGATCGCCGACAGCCAGATCAGGCCGGTCACCGACTTGCTCGCGATGCGGTTGCCGACCCAGCCGCCGAGCAGCATTCCGACCGTCATCCCCGCGGCGAGGACCGGGCCGAACAGCATCCCGACTTCCTGCAGCGTCAGATCGTGGCTGCGCAGAAAGAAGTTGGGCAGCCATGCGGCGATGCCGATGTTGGTCGACGTCGCGGTTGCGCCGGCGAGCAGCACCCACACGAGCGGACGGTTCTCGAACACGAGCCGGTACGAGGACCGCCCCGCACCGGCAGCGGCTTCGGCCGCCGACTGGGGTTCGCGCATCGGCTCGCGCGCGAACAGCGCGACCAGCAGCGCGAGCAGCAGTCCCGGCGGCCCGGCGACGAGGAAGGACGCGCGCCAGCCGTACTCGGTCGCGATCCACGTGCCCAGCACGAAGCAGGCGAGGATCCCGACCATGCCGCCGGTGTAGAACAGCGCCACCGCCATCGGACGCTTGGCGAGCGGGAAGGTGTCGCGAATCGTCGACGCCGCGGTCGGCACGATGGCCGATTCGCCGATGCCGACGCCGGCACGGGCGATCGCGAGCTGGATGAACGAACTCGCCAGGCCGCACATCATCGTCACCCCGCTCCACACCGCAAGCGAGATCACGATGATCCGCTTGCGGCTGTAACGGTCGGCGAGCCAGCCCGAGACGATGTTGAAGATGCCGTAGATGACGATGAACGACGCCCCGGTGAGGAGCGAAAGCTGTCCGTCGGTCAGCGCGAACTCGATCTTCACCATCTCGCCGACCGCCGCCATCAGCATGCGGTCGAAATACGCGAGGAAATAGGCGAGCGCGAGAAAGACCAGCATCAGGTTCGCGGGCGACAGTCCCGCGACGGTTCTGGAGCCCGCGGCGTCACCGGGAAGGACGCCCGTATCGAGGGTGGTGGCGGCGGAGCCGATGCCGTTCGTGCTCACTGGCTCACCTCCCGCGTTCCGGGTTTGTGCTCGCTTGCATTCACTGTGGTGTCTCCTGTCTTTTGATAGGTGTGACGTCGGGGGTGAAGCGACCGCCGGTGCAGGCAGCGGGGCCCGCGCACGGCGGGAGGTTGCGGGCCTTCAGGAAGGGAAGCCGAGGAAGGTCGCGAACTCCTCGGGCCGTGCGCGCGTCGTCGGAAAGCGGTTAACCGGATGCTCGGGATCGGCATAGCCGACCGACATCCCCGCGAACAGCATCAGGTTCGACGGCGAGCGGACGTACTGGCCGATCGTGCGCGGATAGAGCGCCCAGCATTCCTGCGCGCAGCTGTCGAGCCCCTCTTCACGCAGCAGCAGCATCACCGACTGCAGATACATGCCCAGGTCCGACCACTGCGGCGGGCCCATATAGCGCTCGACGAAGCAGAACAGGCCGACCGGCGCGTCGAAGAAGCGATAGTTGCGGCTGAACCAGCGCCGGCGCGCGGCACGGTCGTCGCGCGCGATGCCCATCTGCGCATACATCGCCTCGCCGACCGCGAAGCGGCGCTGCGCATAAGGCGAGTCGAGCGCTTGCGGATAGATGTCGTACTCGGTGCCCTCGCCTTTCGGGTCGGCGCCGGTGCGCTCTTCCATCAGCTGCTTGAGGCCGTCGAGCGCCTCGCCGGCAAGCGCGTAGATTCGCCACGGCTGAAGATTGCCGCCCGACGGCGCCCGCGACGCGCGCTCGATCACGCGACGGATCACGTCCGGGTCGACCGGACGATCGAGGTAGGCGCGCACCGAGCGGCGCGTCGCCAGCGCTTCGCTGACTTTCATCGCCCGCCCTCCCCACGCGCCCCGCTCACATGACCCCCTGCAGTTGCGGTGCGACGAACTCGACCCCGAGTCCGCCCTGGAAGCGCGAACGGACCGCCGCGGGCACGTTGCCGTAGAGCTTCACTTCGCTCTTCACGATCTGGAGGATGTTCGCCATCGTGGGGCCGGCATTCGCCATGTGCGCGGCGAGCGCCTCGGCGTCGCGATAGACGTCCAGCGTCAGGCACTCGGTTCCCGCCGCATTGAGGAACCATTCGTACGCGATCGTCCCCGGCTCGCGCGCCTCGACGGCCGCGAGGCACTCCGCGGCGAGCGCGCGGAATTCGTCCTGCTTGCCCGGCTGGATCGAGAAGTGCGCGACCGCGAAGATCATCGAGCCCGCATCCGGGCCGCCTGCGCCGACGGCGGGGCTGTTCAGCCGCCCCTGGAAGCGCGGGCCGAAATAGTCGACCGTCCCGAGGCGCGCGCGCATCCGTTCGATCACCGCGTCGGGCACGTCGCCGGCGAAGCGGATGCTGAACTTCGCGAGCTCGAGGATCGGCGGAATCGTGTGGCCGACCATCTTGCCGTGATGCGCGACGCCCTCGGCGCCGTCGTAGATCTCGATGACGGTGCACTCCCGGCCATCGTCGGAGAGGAACCATTCGTACGCCGTCGTCCCCGCGAGATCTTTGCGCGCGGCCTCGATGCACGCAGCGGCACGCTCGCGGAAGTCGTCCGCCCGCCCCGGTGCGATCTCCATGCGGACGATGCCGAAAATCTTGTCCATTGCGTTCTCCCGTTTCCTGTTCTCGTTGCTGACCGTCGCCGCCGGCTCAGATCGACATGCCGCCGTCGACCGGCAACGCGACCCCGGTCACGTACCGGCTTTCGTCGGACGCGAGCCACAGCACCGTATCCGCCACCTCGTCCGGTTCGCCCATGCGCTGCATCGACACCTTGGCTTTCAGCATTTCGAACTTCTCGGGCGCTTTCGCGAGCGCCGCGCCGAGCATGTCGGTCATGACGAGCCCGGGGCACACGGCATTGACGCGCACGTTCTTCGCCGCGAACTCCATCGCGATCGCCTTCGTCATGCCCACCACCGCGTGCTTGCTCGTGTAGTACGCCCCCGAACGCTGTCCGCCGCGCAGGCCGGTGATCGACGCGCAGTTGATGATCGAGCCGGCGCCGGCTTCCAGCATTGCCGGGATCTCGTACTTCATCGACAGCCACACGCCGCGCACGTTGACCGCCATCACCTGGTCGAAGCGCTCCTCGTCGGCCTCGGTGATCAGCGCGTCCACCTGCCCGGGGAAGCCGGCATTGTTGAACGCGATGTCGAGCCGCCCGAAGCGCTCGACGCAGGCCGCGACCATGTTGCGCACCGATGCGGAATCGGCAACATCGGTCTCGACGAACGCCGCCTCGCCGCCCGCGGCGGCAATGCCCGCGACCGCGGCGTTCCCCTCCTCACGCCGCCGCGCCGCGATCAGCACGCGCGCCCCTTCGCGCGCGAACGCCTGTGCGGCGGCGAGCCCGATGCCCGAATTGCCTCCGGTCACGAGCGCGACCTTGCCCGCGAAGCGTCCTTTCGTTTCAGTCGTCATCAGTGGTCTCCTTGTCCCGGCGGCGGCGCTGCGCGCCGGCCGATCACTGCTTTTCGAAGCGCGGCGACGCCGCGGTGGCGAGGACCCGCAACGCGGTCGACATGTCGAGCGCGTCGGTGATCGGCATCGCCGGCGTGCGCACAACCTTCTGGATCTGCGCGAGCGTCGCCTCGATGTCGTCGCTTTCGATGTCGTACACGACCATCACCTTCCAAGCCGGGACGGCGATGCCTTGCGGCTGCTCCTCGACGCGGAAACGCTGCGCGGCGACGAAGCCGTCGAGCGCGAGGCAGTCCGGGATATGGCGCGTGTCGTACCAGTGCTCGAGATCGCGCTCGCGTCCCGGGACCGGCGTCGATAACGCGACCCACTTGTAAGCCTGCATTCGAAACCTCCTCTGTCGAG
Organism: Aromatoleum sp.; assembly: GCF_032027225.1. GTDB lineage: Bacteria > Pseudomonadota > Gammaproteobacteria > Burkholderiales > Rhodocyclaceae > Aromatoleum. Next base: position 20,129 of record NZ_JAVSMM010000011.1, read on the forward strand.
CCTGCGGATATACGTGAAACGCGTGTCACCCCTTCCCGCGCCGAGCCCTGTGGTCGCCGCGCGACGGAAGCACGCGTTACCTGCTGTCGTTTCAGATCATATCGTAGTTTATGAGACGGTATAGTATCTATACCACCTCGCGGGTCGACCGAGAATCCAAAAGGGGAGCAGCGAGGAACGAGCAGTCGAGGTCAGGAACGGCTGGAGCAAAGGTGCTCCGCAGTCCTCTTCGCGACGCGCAAATAGCCACGGCGGAACGCGTCGCTCGCATCGCATATCCGCGCCAGCCCTGCCTTTCAGGTTGCCGCCATCGCTCGACTTTCGCTGCATTCGAAGGCATACCATTCAAACATACATAATGTATTGCAGCATACAAGTTGCTATAGTACGATCAGTTCCATTCGCGCTCGAACCGCTTCGTCAACGGTGAAAAAGCGGGACGGCCGAGGGCGCTCCGGCCGGGGTCTTCGACGTCATTCGTGACGCGCATGGGAGGCTCCGGAGGGGGTTCCTCTGGAGCAGTGGGTGCCGCGCGGTCGATCAGGCCACGCGCGCAGACAACAGTGAGACAAGCAAGAACAGCGACCATGAAAATCCTCGTACCCGTCAAGCGCGTCGTCGACGCCAGCGTGAAGGTTCGCCTCAAGGCCGACGGCAGCGGCGTCGACTTCGCGAACCTCAAGATGAGCATCAACCCGTTCGACGAGATCGCCGTCGAAGAAGCCGTGCGGCTGAAGGAAAAGGGCGTCGCGACCGAGGTCGTCGCGGTCTCTTGCGGCACGACCGCGTCCCAGGAAACGCTGCGCACCGCGCTGGCGATGGGCGCCGACCGCGCGATCCTCGTCGAGTCGGAAGCCGAACTGCAGCCGCTCGCGGTCGCGAAACTCCTGAACGCCCTCGTCACGAGAGAGCAGCCCGATCTCGTGATCCTCGGCAAGCAGGCGATCGACGACGACTGCAACCAGACCGGCCAGATGCTCGCCGCGCTCGCGGGGCGGCCGCAGGCGACCTTCGCGAGCCGGATCGAGCTCGCCGACGGTTTCGCGTCGGTCACGCGCGAGGTCGATGGCGGTCTCGAAACGCTGAAGATCAAGCTGCCCGCGGTCGTCACCTCCGACCTGCGTCTGAACGAGCCGCGTTACGTGACGCTGCCGAACATCATGAAAGCGAAGAAGAAGCCGATCGAGACCGTGAAGCCGGACGCGCTCGGCGTCGACATCGCGCCGCGCATCCGCACGCTGAAGATCGCCGAACCACCCCAGCGCAGCGCCGGCATCAAGGTGCCCGACGTCGCGACCCTCATTGCCAAACTCAAGAACGAAGCCAAGGTGATCTGAATGCCCGTCCTCGTCATTGCCGAACACGACAACGCGTCAATCAAGGGCGCGACGCTCAACACCGTCACCGCGGCGCTCGCCTGCGGCGGCGAGGTTCATGTCCTCGTCGCCGGAAGCGATTCGTCGGCGGCTGCGCAGGCCGCGTCGCGCATTTCCGGAGTTTCCCGGGTGCTCCACGCGGACGCGCCGCATTTCGATAAAGGCCTCGCCGAAAACATCGCCGCGCAAGTCGTCGCGATCGCGCGGGATTTCAGCCATGTGCTGTTTCCGGCGACCGCCGCGGGCAAGAACGTTGCGCCGCGCGTCGCCGCGCTGCTCGACGTCGCACAGATCAGCGACGCGACCAAGGTGATCGATGCCGACACCTTCGAGCGCCCGATCTACGCCGGCAACGCGATCGCGACGGTGCAGAGCACCGATCCGATCAAGGTCGTCACCGTGCGCTCGACCGCATTCGAAGGGGCCGCGCCGGACGGCGGCAACGCTCCCATCGACGCGATGCCGGTAATCGCCGACAGCGGTCTGTCGAGCTTCGTCGGCAGCGAGATCGCGAAGAACGACCGGCCCGAACTGATCGGCGCCAAGATCGTCGTCAGCGGCGGCCGCGCGCTCGGCAGCAGCGACAAGTTCAACGAGGTGCTCGCGCCGCTCGCCGACAAGCTCGGCGCCGCGCTGGGGGCGAGCCGCGCCGCGGTCGACGCGGGTTACGCACCGAACGACTGGCAGGTCGGCCAGACCGGCAAGATCGTCGCGCCGACGCTCTACATCGCCTGCGGCATCAGCGGCGCGATCCAGCATCTGGCGGGCATGAAGGACTCGAAGATCATCGTCGCGATCAACAAGGATGGCGACGCCCCGATCTTCGGGATCGCCGACTACGGCCTCGAAGCGGACCTCTTCGAGGTCGTACCCGAACTCGTCGCACAACTTTGACCGCTCTCACAGGGCACCCGGGCAGACGGCCGCCTCGCTCCCCGCTCTCCCTCCCTCAACCCGGCGGGGGCGAGGCGTGCCCGACGCGCTCGAAAACGATTAGGAGACAAGCATGAACTTTGTCCTGGCAGAGGAGCAGGTTGCCATCCGCTCCGCCGTCGAAGCCGTGTGCGCCGGCTTCGACGACGAGTACTGGCTGAAGAAGGACCGCGAAGGCGGTTTCCCGGAGGACTTCTACCGCTCGATGGCGGAAGCCGGCTGGCTCGGAATCGCGATGCCGACCGAGTACGGCGGCGCCGGCCTCGGCATTTCCGAAGCGGCGCTGATGATGGAAACCGTGTCCGGATCCGGCGCCGGTCTGTCGGGCGCGTCGGCGATCCACATGAACGTGTTCGGCCTGCACCCGGTCGTCGTGTTCGGCACCGACGAGCAGAAGGCGCGCTGGCTGCCGCCGGTCATCAAGGGCCAGGCCAAGGCGTGCTTCGGCGTGACGGAGCCGAACACCGGCCTCAACACCCTGAAGCTCAAGACCATGGCGGTGCGTCACGGCGATCGTTATGTCGTCAACGGCCAGAAGGTGTGGATCTCGACCGCGCAGGTCGCGCACAAGATCATGCTGCTCGCGCGCACGACGCCGATCGAGGACGTGAAATCGCCGACGCAGGGCCTGAGCCTGTTCTACACGGACCTCGACCGCAGCAAGATCGAGGTGCGCGAGATCGAGAAGCTCGGCCGCAAGGCGGTCGATTCGAACCAGCTCTTCATCGACGGCCTCGAAATCCCCGTCGAGGACCGCATCGGCGAGGAAGGCAAGGGCTTCGAGTACATCCTGCACGGGCTGAACCCGGAGCGCGTGCTGCTCGCAGCCGAAGCGACGGGCCTCGGCAAGGTCGCGCTGCGGCGGGCGGCGAAATACGCCGGCGAGCGCATCGTGTTCGACCGGCCGATCGGCAAGAACCAGGGCGTCCAGCATCCGCTCGCGAAGTGCTGGGTCGAGCTCGAGGCCGGCTCCCTCCTCTACCAGCGCGCCGGCTGGCTCTACGACCGCCACATGCCCTGCGGCGCCGAGGCCAACGCGGCGAAGTTCTTCTGCGCCGAAGCCGGCTTCAAGGCGTGCGAAACCGCGGTGCTGACGCACGGCGGCTTCGGTTACGCGAAGGAATACCACGTCGAGCGCTATTTCCGCGAAGCGATGCTGCCGCGCATCGCCCCGATCTCGCCGCAACTGATCCTGAGCTTCATCGCGGAAAAAGTGCTGGGCCTGCCGAAGTCGTACTGAGCGGGCGGCAAACGGCGCGCTTGCGCTGTCGTTGCAACAACCGAGGAGACAAGAATGAGCCAGCAAGGCAAGGTCATCATCAGCTGCGCCGTGACCGGCGCGATCCACACGCCGTCGATGTCGCCGTATCTGCCGGTCACGCCGGAAGAGATCGCGGAATCGTCGATCGCCGCCGCCGAGGCCGGCGCAGCGATCATCCACCTGCACGCGCGCGACCCCGTCACCGGCAAGCCGGACCAGCGGCCGGAAGCGTTCGAACCCTTCCTGAAGCTGATCAAGCAGGGCTCCGACGCGATCGTCAACCTGACGACCGGCGGCTCGCCCTACATGACCGTGCAGGAGCGGATGCAGCCGGCGAAAGTGCTCAAGCCCGAAGTCGCGTCGATGAACATGGGCACGATGAACTTCGGCCTGTACCCGATGCTCGAGCGCTACAAGGAGTTCAAGCACGACTGGGAGCGCCCCTACCTCGAAGGCAGCAAGGACCTGATCTTCCGCAACACCTACGGCGATCTCGAGACCGTGCTGACGGAGCTGTCGGTCAATGACACCCGCTACGAGTTCGAGTGCTACGACACCTCGCATCTCTACAACCTCGCCCACTTCGTCGAGCGCGGCCTGGTGAAGCCGCCGTTCTTCATTCAGACGGTGTTCGGCATCCTCGGCGGCATCGGCACCCACCCCGACGACGTGATGCACATGAAGCGCACCGCCGACCGCCTGTTCGGCAACCACTACCGCTGGTCCGTCCTGGGCGCCGGCGCGGCGCAGATGAAGGTCGCGACGATGGCGGCATCGATGGGCGGCAACGTGCGGGTCGGTCTCGAGGACAGCCTGTGGATCGGTCGCGGCAAGCTCGCGGAGTCGAACGCGCAGCAGGTGTCTAAGGTCCGCGAGATCCTCGAGGGCCTCGGCCTGCAGATTGCAACGCCGGCCGAAGCGCGCGACATCCTCCAGCTGAAGGGCGCCGACCGCGTCGCGTTCTGAAGCTCGAACCGCATCGGGCCGGGGGGCGATCGGCGCGTGGGCGCGATGCGGATGAATGACGGCCGTGATATTCGATGTTGCAGAAATTCGTTGCGACAAGCCGGGCGGATGATAGAATTTATGTAAGCATATAGTTGGAAGGAATGACCGCCATGGGCAATACGATTGAATCCGATCTGGCACAGGGACAGACGCCCAGGCGCGCCAAGGCACCGGGCAAGCAGCGCCGCAGCGGCGACCAGGAGAACTGGGATCAACGGCTCGGCTTCCTGATGCACGACGTGTCGCGGCTTCGCCGCACGGTGTTCGACGAGTTCATGCGCCCGCTCGGCGTCACCCGTTCTCAATGGTGGGTGCTCGCCTACGTTTCGCGTCACGACGGCATGACGCAGAGCGACCTCGCGAACGTGCTCGAAATCGGCAAGGCCGCACTCGGCTGCCTGATCGACCGTCTCGAAGCGTCCGAACTCGTCGTGCGCGGCTCGGACTCGGTCGACCGGCGCGTCAAGCGCGTCTTCCTGTCGTCGAAGGGCAAGCAGCTCGTCGAACAAATGGCGCAGCAGAGCCACGAAATGAGCGAACGCATACTCGAAGGCCTCGACGAGGAAGAGCGCCGCGCGCTCGCCGAGCAGCTGACGAAGGTCAAGCAGAATCTCCTGCGGATCAAGGGCGAGACCGGTCCCGAGAAGGACTGATTTCGACCTCTGCCGGAGCGGCCGAAAAGGGCGGACCGCGGCGGTCCGGTCCGTTCGGACGACCGGGTCACAAACGCGATCGGGGTCCGTCCTGGTCTGCGCGGAAGGCGTTTCTGCACCATGCGGGCGCCGCTGGCACGCGAAGCAAACGCGAAGCAAACGCGAAGCAAACGCGATGGAAATCAATGACTCGATGACCGCGCCCCCGCTGAAGCCGCCCCCGTTCCTCTAACTCCGCGTCCCGCGCTGCTACATGCACGTCGCAAATGCGGCTTCCGCTTTCCGTTTCGCCCCCCTCCGCACCTGCCCCCTAACCGGAGATCAACACGACCATGACGGACAAGACGGTCCTTTTCGAACCCCGCGGTCGGGTTGCGATCATCACGATCAATCGCCCGGACGCCATGAATGCCGTTAACGGCCAGGTGTGGAAGGAACTCGGCGAGGCGTTCGAATGCTTCGCCGGCAACGCCGAGCTGTGGGCCGCAGTTGTTACGGGCGCCGGCGACAAGGCATTCTGCGCCGGCGCCGACCTGAAGGCCGCGGCGGCGGGGGAGCTCCTCGGGGCGCACGAGACGAGCACAGGCGGTTTCGCCGGCCTCGTGCGCCGTTACACGGACAAGCCGGTCATCGCGGCCGTGAATGGCGTCGCATTGGGCGGCGGCGCCGAGATCGCGATGTTCTGCGATCTCATCGTCGCCTCGGAGCGGGCGAAGCTCGGCCTCCCCGAAGTCAAGCGCGGGGTAATGGCAATCGGCGGCGGCCTGTTGCGCCTGCCCCGCGTCGTACCGCTGAAGGTCGCGATGTATCACATCATGACGGGTGACCCGATGAGCGCGGCCGACGCGCTGCGCTGGGGCCTCGTCAATGAAGTGGTGCCCCACGACCAGGTCCTCGACGCCGCCATCACGCTCGCCGAGCGGATTTGCACGAACGCGCCGCTCGCGGTACGTGCAAGCAAGGACGTCGTGTATCGGACGCTCGAGACGTCGGTCGACTTTTCCGACGCAAGCTGGGAGATCAGCAACCGTCTCGCCGCCCGCAACCGCGAAAGCGAGGACGCGAAGGAAGGCCCGCGGGCGTTCGCGGAGAAAAGACCGCCGGTGTGGCAAGGGCGGTAGCCGCACCGGGCGCGCAAGATGCAGATTCCCCGCCGCGCGACAAAAGAAAGTCCCCTTCAGTCGCGGGCGGGCGACATTCACGAACAGGAAACCGCTGTTGCAATAACGGTAACGCGGACCGGCAGGCGGTGCGCTTAGAAAGCGGCGCGTCGATCGAAAATTTCCGACTGTCGCACGACCCTGGATTATGAAGCGGCAAATCAGGACAAGCGTTCGCGCTGAACTCGTCGAAGGGGCTTGCCACGGCGCCCCGAGACAATGAAGCCGGACACTGGCGATGCACCGTCGTCCAGACCGGATGCCCTCTTTCATGTGTAACTGGCGCCGCGCCCCGACAAGCTCCGCCGGAACGGATTTTGGCAGCCGCGTTGTTAGCGGATGCGCCGCCGAGGCGATCGTCCGATCAATGAATTCAGGGCTGCCGGGCGGACGCCCGGCAGCCCCCGACCTCACAGCTTCCAGCCGCCGTCCACCGAGAGCGCCTCGCCCGTGATGTACCGGGCCTGCCGCGACGACAGAAAGACCACCGCATCGGCAACGTCCTCGGGCTGGCCGAGCGCGCCGAGCGGGATCGACGAGACGATCGCCTGCTTTGCCTGGTCGGCGACCTGTCCGCCAATGCCGTGCGCGAACTTGCCGCCGTCGAGCCATCCCGAGCGCACCGAGTTGGCGCGGACGCCGTAGCGCCCGTATTCCCGCGCGGCGACCTGCAGCATGCTCTCGATGGCCGCTTTGGGTGCCGACGACAGCACACTCATCGGAACGTGGCGGGCGAACTGCGTCGTCGTGACCGCGGTGATGCTGCCGCCGCGCTGCTCCTTGAGCAGCGGCAGCATCGCGTGCACCAGGTTGAAGCAGGCATGGGTGTCGAGCTGGAAGGTCTTCACCCACTCCTCTTCCGATATCCCGCCGACGAAGTTGATCGGCAGCGACGGGCCGGCCGCGTAGATCACGCTGTGGATGCGGCCGAAGCGCTCGCGGACGTCGGCGGCGAGTTCGGCTACGCGCGCCGAGTCTTCGAGCGCGAGCTGACGGCACTCCACGCGGGGGCCGATCGGGGCGAGCTCGGAAACGAGCGCGTCGGCGGCAGCGCCGTTGCGGTTGTATGTGAATACGACGTCGGTGCCGGCGTGCACCAATGCGCGGGTGATCGCGGCGCCGATGCCACCGCTTCCGCCTGCGACCAGCGCCACGCCGTCATCGAATTGCAGTCTCGCTCCGGGGGTTTCCATCGAATTCTCCTTTTGACTCAGTTGGATCGGTACGCGCCGAGGCGGCGCTTCACAGCGGGATCGTGATCGTCCCGAAGCGGGGTGCGCCCTGCGTGAGCGGCGCGGGAAGGCCCCCGGCCGGCCAGTCGCGACCGGCCTTCGGGTTCGTCGCAAGTGCCCGGGGCTTCACATCCCGGGCGGTGTCCGGCTCATTCGCTCATCATTGCCACCGCCTGCACGCGCACGGCGGTGCGGAGTCTTCGGAACACCTCAGGCAGAAGCTGCAAGCTTCTTGAGGTCGACCGACGGGTCGACGAGCTGCTCGGGCGATACGGCATCGCCTCTCTCGAGCAGCTTGCGGATCGAACTCTTGTTGCGCGCGTCGTTGATCATCGTCGCGCCCACGAGGCGGCCGCCGTCGAGGTGAAAGGCGGTGACGCGGCCGGCTTCGAGGCTGCCGCGAATCGCGGGCGGGTCCGACGACTCGGGGCTGCCGAGCACCTGCAGGTTCAGGTCGTACTGGTCCGACCACACCCACGGCAGTTCGGCGTAAGTCTGCCCCTTGCCGAGCATGTGACGCGCCGAGTGCGCGCCGTGCAGCCGTGCGTGGGTCCAGTTTTCCCAGCGCGCCCATCGGCCATCCGGCAACTGGAAGGTGGCGACATCGCCGGCAGCATAGACGCCGTCCGCGGCGGTCTGGGCCCGAACGTCGACCATGATTCCGCCGTATCGCAGCTCGAGCCCGGCATCGACCGCGAGCTCGGCGTTCGGCACGGAGCCTATGCCGACGATCACGATGTCGGCCGCCAGTGTCGTACCGTCACCAAGCGTGACGACCGATTCGTCGCCCTGCCGCGAGACCGATTCGATCACGACCCTCGCATGCAGCTTGACGCCCCGCGCGGCATGGACTTCCGCAAGCATCTCGGAGAGTGCCGGCGGGAAGAAGCGCGCCATGATGCGCTCGCCCGCTTCCAGCACGGTGACGTCGCAGCCGAGCTGGACCAGCGTGGCCGCCGCTTCCATGCCGATGACGCCGCCCCCGATCAACACCACGCGCGCGCCGGCCTTCACGGACTCACGCAGACGGTCGGAATCGGCCCGGGTGCGGATGTAGTGGACGGGCACCTCGGGCGCGACCACCGACACGGGCAGCTCGCGCGCCCGCGCGCCGGTGCCGATCAGTACGCGGTCGTAGCCCAGCGCCTGCCCGCCCGCAATGCGGACCTGCCGCGCGGACGGATCGATCGCCTCGACCTTTCTTCCCAACTCCAGGTCGACGCGCATGCTCTCGTACCATGCCTCGTCGTGCAGCAGGATGCCGCCGAGCGGCGTCTCGCCGCTCAGGTAGGCCTTCGACAGCGGCGGCCGGTCGTACGGGATCTCGGCCTCGTCGCTGACGAGCCGAATGGCGCCGTCGTAACCTTCGGCGCGCAGGGTTTCGATCGCCGCCAGCGACGCGAGGCCGCCGCCGATCAAGACAACATTTTTCGGTCCGCTCATCGCATGGCTCCCGGCACGGTTCAGTCGATTTCGATCATCACCGCGCCGTCTACGACGGTCACCGGATAAACCTGGATCGGCGTCGAGCACGGCGCGCAGAGCGGTGCGCCGGTGCGGATGTCGAATTTTCCATCGTGCCAGGTACACACGACGCAATGGCCTTCGAGCTCGCCCTCTTCGGAGAACGACGCCTTGCCATGCGTGCAGGTGTCGTCGGTGACGTAATACTCACCCTCGACCTGGTACACCGTCAGCGGAGGACGGCCTGGCACCACCGCCTGGATCATTGCGCCTTCTTCGACTTCATCGGTGCTGCAAAGCCTGACTTTCATGTCCTTTACTCCTGTCTCCATCCAACCGTGAAGCCGTCCGACGGGAAGCGGCTGCAAAAGCGCTCCGCCGTCGCCGCCCGCAATCCGCCTCGTGGCCGGAAGTCCGGTCGCGGCCGCCGTGGATCTTCGCGTCCGACTCCGGGCGCTCCGCCCTACGATGAGGGCGGTCGCGATGCGAACGTATATCGTACGCTAACATAACGATTCTGCTCCGGCAATGCAGGCAAAGCGGAAACGATGCCCTGCTCCCGACGACAAGTTCGTTCGTGGTTTTTATTGTATGCAAGAATATCGTCTGATATTTTCCACATCAAGCTTTTCGGACACGGCACGACCCGCGCTTCCGAAAAGTCCGCCCCAAGCGTGAGCGGCGCCACCCGCTTCAGCTGCAGTGCGCGGCCCGGATCTGCCTGCCGGTGCCGTTTTCCCTATCGACAACGCTCCCCGAAAAGGGACAAAGGATGACGTCATGTACCAGCACATACTCGTTCCCACCGACGGCACGATCCTGTCCGCGCAGACGATCGTCGATGCGCTGCAGCTCGCACGCTCGCTCAAGTCGCGCGTGACCTTCCTGCACGTCGAGCGCGACCACGCCTCCGATATTTACGGCGATGCAGCGTTGCTCTATTCGATGGCGCCGGAACAGTTCGCGGAAACGTACAAGTTGCGCGCGCGCGAGACCCTGTCGAAGGCCGAGGCCGCAGCGCAAGCGGCCGACGTGCGCTTCGACTCCGTCAGCCGGGTCGGCAACTCGCCGCACCAGACGATCCTCGAGATTGCCGAGGAGCGAGGCTGCGACCTGATCTTCATGTCGTCGCGCGGGCGCAATACCTCGGCCGGGATGATGATCGGGTCCGAGACGCTGCGGACGCTGATCCACTCGAAGATCCCGGTGCTGGTGTCGAGCGTCGCCACCAACGAGGGGCCGGGGGCGTACGCCGTCGGCGTCATCATGGACGAGCATCAGTCGATCGCCGCCGCGCTGCATCGCTTGCAGGAGATCGCCGTGGAGGCGCGGAATGTCGGCCGGCTCGACGACCTCGAAGCGGTCCGTGCGATCGTCACCTACTTCCGCGAGTTCCCGGAGAAGCTGCACCATCCGAAGGAAGACACCTTCCTGTTCGATAAGCTCGGGCGCCGGACGCACGACGTCGACGCGGAGTTGGCGACGCTGCGCAAGCAGCACGCCGACGAGGAAGCGTACGTGCGCGAGATCCAGCTCGCGGCCGACGAGTTCGCCGCGAAACCGGGGACCGGAGCGGCACGCTTCAGCGCCGCGGTGGAACGTTATGCGGCGTTCAACTGGCAACACCTGGCGCTCGAAGAAAGCACGATCATCCCCGCCGCCCGCAAGCACCTGACGGACGCCGACTGGGTCGAGATCGACGAAGCGTTCGCGAGCAACCGCGCACCGCTGAACGCGGCGAGCGCGCGCCTGTTCCGCTCGATCTTCACGCGCATCGTCAACAAGGTCGCCCACTAAAGCGCATGCACCTCGGCCGCGCGCCTGCCGCGCGCGGCGCTGCCCTCCGCGGCTGTAGCGTCGATCCCGCCGCTGGGCGCCCTCTCCCGAAGCGATACGCGCGCCGGCGATGACCGGCGATGCGGCGCCGAGGCCGGAAGTTCGTTCCTGCACGGACTCCCGCCTTCCCTTTCACTTTCCGGGTTCCACACGCGAATCACGAAGCCCGGAGGCATGGGCGCACATACAGGCTTGCGTCATTCGTATGTTTGTATATAGTATGTTTTTGCAACGGCCCGAAGCAGCAGTGACTTGCAGGATTCGGAACTGCGGAGTCGTCACTCGCACGCCTTCTCCCGCAGCGCGCAGGGCCGCCGAAAGCCCGGACAATCGCGACGTGAGAACCGGGCCGAGCGACTTGTTTTTTGCTCTATACCGTATGCTATAGTACGAGCACGTTTGTTCGAAACCCATGACGCCCGGTACGAACAGCCGGCGTTCCGACTCTGACAAGGAACCGAAATGAAGATTTGCGAAGGACGCGTAGCGATTGTCACCGGCGCCGGCCGGGGTGTGGGCCGGGCGTACGCCCTGATGCTGGCGGCGCAGGGTGCCAAGGTCGTGGTGAACGATCTCGGCTCGACCGCCGCCGGTGAGGGCGCTGACCTCTCCCCCGCCCAGCAGGTCGTCGACGAGATCACCAAAGCTGGCGGCGTCGCGGTCGTCGACGGCACGGACATCTCCGACTTCGAAGGCGCGAAGGGCATGATCAACAACACCATCGCGCGTTTCGGCAAGCTCGACGTGCTGGTGAACAACGCCGGCATCCTGCGCGATCGCATGATGGTCAATATGACCGAAGACGACTGGGATTCGGTCATCAAGGTTCACCTGAAGGGTACGTTCGCCCCTTGCCACCATGCCGCGAACTACTGGCGCGCCCAGAGCAAGGCCGGCAACCAGATCGATGCGCGCATCATCAACACGACGTCGGCCTCGGGCCTGTTCGGCAATATCGGCCAGGCGAACTATGCGGCGGCGAAAGCCGGCATCGCGTCGTTCTCGATCGTGATCGCGCGCGAACTGGCGCGCATCGGCGTGACGGTGAACTGCATCGGCCCGCGCGCCGAGACCCGCATGACCGAAGGCCTGCGCGAGAAGACCGAGGAAGAGATCCTGAGGCGCGATCCGGAGTGGATTGCGGCGCTGGTAACATGGCTCGCAAGCCCGGCCTCCAAGGACATCACCGGTCGCGTCATCGAAGCCTGGGGCTTCGGCTATTCGGTCGCCGAGGGCTGGACGCATGGTCCGATCACCGAAGCGACCCGCGATCCGCTCGAAGTCGAGCAAGGCCTGCGCCACATCATCAATGCTTCGCGCTTCAACGCGGGCATCGAACGCGACATGTGGCTGAATCCCTGAGCTGAGCTGCGCTGGCCGTGCGGTGGCCCCTGGAGACGGGTGTTCCAATCAGAGAGAGATAACGATATGTCGGAAAAAAATCTGGAGTCGATGGAGATCGTCGACGTCGATATGGGCAAAAGGTCCTTCCGGGTCCGCCGCACCGCCTACACGTCGCCCGAGATCTTCGAGCTCGAAAAGAAGCGGATCTTCGACAAGGTCTGGCTGTACATCGGCCACGGCAGCGAGCTGAAGAAGAACGGCGACTTCCGGACGCGGCGGCTGGCGGGCCGCGACCTGATCTTCGTGCGCGACAAGAACGGCGAAGTGGCGGTGTTCTACAACAGCTGCACGCACCGCGGCGCGCGCATCTATCGCGAGCCGAGCGGCAACGCGCGCAACATCGTCTGTCCGTATCACGGCTGGGTGTTCAATACCGAAGGCAAGCTGCTGTCGCTGAAGAACGAAACCGGCTTCGGCGAAAAGCTCAACGACGACGGGCACCTCGACCTGATCCGCGTCGCGCGTCTCGAGCAGTACCGCAACTTCTACTTCATCAACTTCAATCCGAAGGCGATCAGCCTTCACGACTACCTCGCCGGCGCGCGCGACGTCATCGACGCGATCTGCGACCAGGCCGAGACCGAGCAGATCATCCTGCCGGGGGAGCAGAGCTACACCGTTCGCGCGAACTACAAGTACCTCGCCGAGAACAGCTACGACGGCTACCACGTCACGGCGACACACGCCTCCTACCTCGACTTTCTGCGCGACTCCGCGAAGGGCACGCCCGCCGAGGCGAAGTTCGACGAGGTCATGCGCAACTACGCGACGCAAGGCCAGGTGCGCTCGCTCGGCAACGGCCACGCGGTCCTAGAATCCTTCGTGCCGTCGGGCCGCGCGGTCGCGCAATGGACGCCGGCGATGGGCGCCAAATTCAAGGAGCCGATCGAGGCGAAGAAGCGTTCGCTGGTCGAGCGCTTCGGCCCGGAGCGCGCCGACTACATCGCCGAGACGCAGAAGAACCTGGTGATTTTCCCCAACCTCGTGATCAACGACATCATGGCGATCACGGTCCGCTACATCGAGCCCGAGTCGCAAAACTTCCTGCGCGTCAATTCCTGGGCGCTCGGCCCCGCCGAGGAGAACGAGGAGCTGCGCGCGGCGCGCCTCGACGGCTACGTGTCCTTCCTCGGCCCGGCCGGTTTCGGCTCCCCGGACGACATCGAGATGCTCGAACTGTGTCAGCAGGGTCTCGAGCACACGGCCGGCGAATGGAACGAAATGTCGAAGGGCGCCTTCACCGACGGCGACGCCCGCACACTGGTGGGCGGGCCGCAGGACGAAGTGCAGCTGCGCGCGTACTGGACCCAGTGGGACCGCATCATGCGCGGCCTCGACACGCTTGAAGAATAAGACCAGGGACGGACTGAGACATGTTGACGCGAACGCAAGCCGAGGACTTCCTCTTTCACGAAGCCGAGCTCCTCGATGACTGGAAGCTCGACGAGTGGGCCGCGCTGTATAGCGAGGACGCGCGCTACGAAATCGCCTCGCCGGCAACCGAAGACCCGAGCAACGCCGACCCCAACCAGACGCTGTTCCTCGTTGCCGATGGCATCGCACGCATTCGGGGGCGCGCGGTGCGCCTGTCGAAGAAGACCGCGCACGCCGAGTTTCCGCACTCGAAGACGCGCCACCTCGTCACCAACGTGCGCGTGGTCGGCGGTGAAGGCGACGAGACCCGGGTGCGCGCGAACTTCGCGGTGTATCGCACCAAGGAAGACACGACCACGGTGTACATGGGCGAGGCGTATCTGACGCTCGTGCAGGACGGCGAATCCGTGAAGATCCGGCGCAAGCGCTGCATCCTCGACCTGAACAGCCTCTATAACCAGGGCCGGCTCACGATCATCCTCTGATCGCCCGCTCAAAACCCAAAAGGGGGAGACAAGATGCCAGTCGATTTCAGATACAAGGGTCTGGGCTACGTCGTGCTCAATGTCAGCGACATCGAGCGTTCGACCGCTTTCGCGACCGACGTGTTCGGCCTGGACCTCGTCGGCGAGGCCGAGGACGGTTCGCGGTTCTTCCGCTCCGGTTCGCAGCACCACGACATCATCCTCGCGCCGGCGAAGAGCCCGGCCTTCGCACGCGGCGCGTGGCAGCTCGAAACCGATGCGGACGTCGACAAGGCGTTCGCGCACTACCAGCGCATCGGCCTGTCGCCCGAATGGCTGGGCGACAGCGAAGCCGCAAAGCTCAAGATCGAGAAGGCGTTCCGCGTCGTCGAGCCGGTACTCAAGACGACGCACGAATACTTCTCGAAGATGACCTACATCTCGTCGCCGCGGAAGAACCGGCTGACGAAGTTCCAGGGCGGCAAGCACTACGGCCTGGCCGTGCCCGACTGTCAGGCGGTCACGCGCTACATGGTGGAGAACATGGGCTTCCTGGTGTCGGACTATCTCGAAGGCGGTTTCGCGGCGCTGCTGCGGGCGTTCCCGAATCCGAACCACCACAGCTTCGCCCCGCTGCAGCTGCCGGGCGGGGGCAAGACCGGCTTCCACCATGTCGCGTTCATGGTCGAGGAGATCGACGACATCGGCAAGTTCTTCAACCGGATCAAGAAATACAACGCCCGGATCCAGTTCGGAATCGGCCGCCACCCGACCTCCGGGAGCATCCACCTGTACGCGTACGACGACGATTTCTTCGTCTGGGAATACACGCTCGGGATGGAGCAGTTCCCGGAGACCGGAGCGCGGGAGCCGCGGCGGATGTCGTCGAATCCGGAGGACTTCGACCTCTGGGGCGCGGTCCCGGACCGCGAGTTCGCCGGCCGCAATCCGCGCTTCCTCACCGCCGAGTAGGCGCGCGGGATTGACCGCCGTGGCGCCGTTCCCACCGGAGCGGCGCCGCGCGAATGGAACATCACCGACGCTGCCAAGCAGTCCTGCGCATGCCCGCGCTGCGGGTGTGCGGTGCCCTGCCGCCTGTAGAAACCCCGGCCCGATCCGGGGAGCCCCGGCGAGACTTGCCGGATCAATGATGGTCCAAGGATCGATTCGACAATGATTATCGACTTCCACACCCATTTTCTGCCGCGCGCGTTCCCGGCGCAGCCCGCCGGCATCGACGAACCGGCCTGGCCGCGAATGGAGGCGACGGGCGACACGACCGCGAAGA
Organism: Aromatoleum sp.; assembly: GCF_032027225.1. GTDB lineage: Bacteria > Pseudomonadota > Gammaproteobacteria > Burkholderiales > Rhodocyclaceae > Aromatoleum. The sequence goes on from NZ_JAVSMM010000011.1 coordinate 35,582, forward strand.
TGTACGTCGGCGCGCGCGAATTCCGCAGCTTCGACGACCAGTACTGGAACGCCGAGCGCCGCATCGCCACGCTCGACCGGACCGGCGTCGACGTCCAGGTGATGTCGCCGCTGCCCGAGATCCTGTCGTACTGGCTCGACCCGAAAGCCGCCGAGATCATCACCGATGCGGTCAACGCCTACGCCGCGGAAATGGTCGCGCAGGCGCCGAAGCGGCTCACGGCCCTCGGCGTCGCCGCGCTGCAGAACTTGCCCGCGGCGGTGCGGCAGCTCGAAACGATGAGGGCCGCGGGGCTTGCCGGCGTGCTCGTCGGCAGCAACGTCAATGGCAAATCGGTGGCATCGCCCGAGTTCGAGCCGTTCTTCGCGAAGGCCGAGGAACTCGGGCTGGTCGTGTTCGTGCACGGCGTCCGCCCCGCCGGCGTCGAGCGGATGGTCGGCCCCGCGCTGATGGGCGCGGTGATGGGCATCCCGCACGAGAACGCGATGGCGATCGCGTCGTTCATGATGGCTGACGTGCTCGGCCGCTTTCCCGGCCTGAAGCTCGTCTTCAGCCACGGCGGGGGCACGGTCGGTTCCGTGATCGATCGCATGACGCACGTATGGGAGAAGTTCCCCGCGATGCGCGAGACGCTGAAGACGCCGCCCGCCGAATACGCCCGCGGCTTCCATTACGACACCGCGGTGTTCAGCCCCGACTACCTGGGCTATCTCGTGAAACGCTTCGGCGCCGACCGGATTCTGGCGGGCTCGGACGGCCCCACCGAAATCGGGCAGACCGATCTGGCCGCCTTCGTCGCGGACGCGGACGTCACCGGCACCGCGCGCAACGACATTCTCGGCGGCAACGCGGCTCGCCTGCTGGCCTCCGCCGGCAAACCCGCGCTCGCGGCGACGGCGGCCTGACGCCTCGCCGCACACATTGAAGGACTGAGAGCATGGCCAAGACAGCAGTCAAGCTGGACGACAAGTTCACGCAACAGGAAGGACGGATCTACATTTCATCGAACCAGGCGCTGGTGCGCCTGCCGATCATGCAGCGTCAGCGCGACGTCGCCGCCGGCCTCAACACCGCCGGCTACGTCACCGGCTACCGCGGCTCGCCGATCGGGATCTACGACACCGCGTTGTGGGCGGCGTCGTCGCACCTGAAGGAAAACCACATCGAGTTCCAGCCCGGCGTCAACGAGGAAATGGCGGCGGCGTCGGTGCGCGGCACGCAGTGGCTGCACTACTACAAGGAAGCCAAGTACGACGGCGTGTTCTCGATCTGGTACGCGAAGAACCTCGGCGTCGACCGCGCGTTCGAGGTGCTGCGGCAGGGCAACCTCGAAGGCTCCGCGGCGCACGGCGGCGTGCTCGTCGTCGGCGCCGACGACGTCGGCGGCAAATCGACCGTGACCGCCACCGCGTCGGACCCGGTGTGGCGCGCGGCGCTGATGCCGATCCTCTATCCGTCGAACACGCAGGAGTACCTCGACTACGGCCTGTACGGCTTCGGCATGTCGCGCTTCGCCGGCGTGTGGACCGGATTCAAGGTCGTCACCGACACGATCGAGCTGACGTCGACCCTCGACCTCGATCCCGAGCGCTCGCGCATCGTCATCCCGACCGACTTCAAGATGCCGCAGGGCGGTCTCAACAAGATCCGCGGCGACATCATGCCGCTGCCGATCGAGCGCCGGCTGGTCGAATACAAGCTGCCCGCCGCGATCGAGTTCGCGCGCGTCAACCACCTGAACCGCACGATCTTCGACAGTCCGAAGCGCGAACTCGGCATCCTCACCGCCGGCAAGCCCTACCTGGACGTGCGCGAGGCGCTGAAGGAGCTGGGCATCGACGAGAGCCGCGCCCACGAGCTCGGCATCCGCCTGTACAAGCTCGGCATGATCTACCCGCTCGAGCCGCAGGGTGTCGAGCAGTTCTGCGTCGGCCACAAGGAAGTCCTCGTCGTCGAGGAGAAGAGCGCGTTCATCGAGGACCAGCTCACGTCGCTGCTCTACGCGACGCCCGCGGACCGCCGGCCGCAGATCACCGGCAAGCTCGACGAGCAGCGGCAGCGGCTGATCCCCGACTTCGGCGAAACCTCGGTGAGCATGCTGATCGATGTGCTGAGCCGGCGCATCGAAGCGCTCGGCCTCGCCGACGAGCGGCTCGCCGAACGCATCGCGAACATCCGTGCGCACCGCAACAACGTCCAGCTCATCAAGGGCACCGGCCTGATGCGGACGGCGTATTTCTGCTCCGGCTGCCCGCACAACACCTCCACGCGCACCATCGACGGCAGCCTGACCTTCGCCGGCGTCGGCTGCCACGGCCTGGCCGGAATGTTCATGCCCGACCGTCCCACCGAATGGGCGGTGCAGATGGGCGGCGAAGGCACGCTGTGGGCCGGCCTGTACCGCTTCGTCGACGTGCCGCACGCGTTCCAGAACCTCGGCGACGGCACCTACTTCCACTCCGGCATCCTCGCGATCCGCGCCGCGGTCGCGTCGGGCGCGCCGATGACCTACAAGCTGCTCTACAACGACGCGGTCGCGATGACCGGCGGCCAGCCGATCGACGGCAAACTGTCGATCGAGGCGATGGCGAACCAGGTGTACTGGGAAGGCGTGAAGCCGATCGTCATCGTCACCGACGAGCCGGAGAAGTACCCGGCGGCGATCAAGTGGCCCGAAGGCACGACCGTGCGCCACCGCCGCGACCTCGAGGACGTCCAGCGCGAGCTGCAGAAGCTCAAGGGTGTGTCGGCGATCATCTACGACCAGACCTGCGCCGCCGAGAAGCGTCGCCGCCGCAAGCGCAAGACCTTCCCCGATCCCCAGAAGCGCGTGTTCATCAACCAGGACGTGTGCGAGGGCTGCGGCGACTGCTCGAAGAAATCGAACTGTGTCAGCGTGCAGCCGCTGGAAACCGAGTTCGGTCGCAAGCGCAAGATCGACCAGTCGAGCTGCAACAAGGACTTCTCGTGCCAGGAGGGCTTCTGCCCGTCCTTCGTCAGCGTGCATGGCGGATCGGTGCGCAAGTTCGGCGCGGCGTTCAAGGACGACGAGCTGAAGCAGCTCTTCGCGTCGCTGCCCTCCCCGGCCTGCGATTCAACCGCGCCGGTCTACAACATCGTGCTGACCGGCATCGGCGGCACCGGCGTGCTGACCGTCGCCGCGATCGCCGGCATGGCCGCGCACCTCGACAACAAGGGTGCGAGCGTCATGGACATGACGGGCATGGCGCAGAAAGGCGGCTCGGTGCTGAGCCACATCCGCATCGCCTCGTCGCCGGACGCGCTGTTCGCGCCGCGGCTGTGGAACGGCTCGGCGGACCTCGTGCTGGGCTGCGACCTCGTCGTCACCGCGAGCCCGCAGACCATCGACCTGATGTCGGCGGAAGCGACACGCATCGTCGTCAACACCGATATCGTCCCGACCGCGCAGTTCCAGTCGAACGCGTCGCTGTCGCTCGACCCGGAAGCCCAGCTCAAGGTCCTGCGCGAAGTCGTCGGCGCGGACCAGCTCACCGGCCTGAACGGCACGTCGATCGCGACGCGACTGATGGGCGACAGCATCACGACCAACATGTTCATGTTCGGCGTCGCGGTGCAGAAAGGTCTGGTGCCGCTGTCGATCGAGGCGATCGAGGAAGCGATCCGCCTGAACGGTTCGCAGGTCGCCAGCACGCTGCAGGTGTTCAACTGGGGCCGCCTCGCCGCGCACGACCCGCAGAAGCTGCAGCAATACCTCGCCCGCTGCGGCGCCGCCGACACGTCGGAACCGGTCTCGCAGACCCTCGACCAGCTGATCGCGTCGCGCGTGAAGCATCTGACCGCTTACCAGAACGCGGCGTGGGCGCAACGCTACGCCGAGTTCGTCGACAAGGTCGGTACGGCCGAGCGCAAGGCCGTGCCGAACGGCGAGCTCACGGTGACGACCGCGGTGGCGCGCTACCTCGGCAAGCTGATGTCGTACAAGGACGAGTACGAGGTGGCACGCCTCTACACGAACGGCGACTTCGAGCGCCGGCTCAAGCAGCAGTTCGACGGCGACTTCAAGCTGCACTTCCACATGGCGCCGCCGCTGCTGGCCCGTCCGCGCAAGCCAGGCGGCGAGCCGCAGAAGATGGAGATCGGCGGCTGGATGTACAAGGCGCTGAAGATCGTCGCCAAGTTCAAGGGCCTGCGCGGCGGGGTGCTCGACCCCTTCGGCAAGACCGCCGAGCGCCGCATGGAGCGCCGGCTGATCGAGGAGTACCGCACGCTGATCGACTCGCTGCTGCCGCGCCTCACGGCCGACAACCAGCAGCAGATCGCGGACATCGCCGCGCTGCCGGAGATCGTGAAGGGCTACGGCCACATCAAGGACGGCAACGTCGCGCTCTACGAGAAGGAAGCGAAGCGCCTCGTCGCCGACCTCGACAACAAGGCCGCGCCCGCCCGCGTGATCAAGCTCACCGCAGCCGCCTGACCGACGCCACCGCCCCGCGCACCGAATCGCGCGGGGCGGTCCGCGGCAACCCGAAGACGTTCAACGCCAAAGGATCGATACAGTGACCAAGGAATATTCGACGTTGCAGTTCACCCAGGACGGCCCGATCGCGAGGGTCGTGCTGACCCGGCCGGAAGTGCTCAACCGCATGGACGACGTCACCAGCGCCGAACTCGCCGACGTCGTCGAGCGCATGCGGCGCCCGGGCGACGCGCGCGTGCTGGTGTTCGCCTCGACCGGCGCCGCGTTCTCGGCAGGCGGCGACCTCGACGAAGTGCGCCGGCTCGCGCAGGACAAGGACCGGCGCTTCGAGGCCTGGGACGTGGGCCGCCGGCTGATCTACGGCATGAACGAGATTCCGATCCCGACCGTAATGGCGCTGCATGGCGACGTCTATGGCCTCGCGACCTCGATCGCGCTGAGCGGCGACGTGATTATCGCGAGCAAGAACGTGCGCATCGGCGACCCGCACGTCCGCGTCGGCCTCGCCGCCGGTGACGGGGGCTGCCTCGTGTGGCCGGCGGCCTTCGGCATGTCGAAGGCGAAGCGCCACCTGCTGACCGGCGATCCGATCGGCGCGGAGGAAGCCTATCGCCTGGGCGGTGTCACGGATCTGGTGGATACGCCCGACGAAGTCCTCCCGCTGGCCGAGAAGATCGCGCGCCAGATCGCCGAGCTGCCGCCGATGGCCGTGCAATTCACGAAGCGCTCGCTGAACCACGCGATGCACAAGCAGGCGGTCGACGTCTTCGAGTTTTCACTCGCGCTCGAGCAGTACGGGATGCTGAGCGAGGATCTTCTCGAGGCGATCGACGCGTTCAAGAACAAGCGCAAGCCGGTGTACCAGAACCGGTAACGGAGAGAGCAAATGGCCGAACAGGAAATCCTGACCGAGATCGACGGACCGATTGCGCGCATCACCTTCAACCGTCCGCACGCCCGCAACGCGCTCACCGCCGGCATGGTCGAGACGATGCGCGAATTTCTGAAGCAGATCGAACACGACCCGTCGGTGCGCTGTGTCGTGATGACCGGCGCCGGCGAGCACTTCATGGCGGGCGGCGACGTCGCCGGTTTCGGGCGCACGCTCGAAGCGACGCCCGACGAGCGCCGCCGCGACTTCGAGCAGCGAGCGCGCATCGCGATGCCGCTGTTCTCGGTGATGGAGCGGCTGCCGCAGCCCATCATCGCGAAAGTGCGCGGTGCCTGCGCCGGCGCGAGCGTGGGCTGGGTCGCGGCTGCGGATTTCGTGCTCGCGTCCGACACCGCGCTCTTCATCGTTGCGCACATCCACCTCGGCACGAGCCCGGACGGCGCGGTGACCTGGCATCTGCCGCGCTCGATCGGGCTGCGCAAGGCGAAGGAAATGGCGCTGCTCGGCGATCGGCTGAGCGCGCAGCAAGCGGTCGAGTTCGGGCTCGCAAACCGCGTGGTCCCGGACGCCGCGCTGGATGCCGAAACCGAGAAGCTCGCGCAGCGCCTCGCCGCCGCGCCGAGCATCGCGATCGCCCGGACCAAGCGGCTGCTCAACGAATCCGCCGCACGTTCGCTCGCCGAGCAGATGGACCTCGAGACCGAATACTTCGGCGTCTGCGCCGCCACCGACGACTTTGTCGAAGGCATCCGCGCATTCAACGAGAAGCGCAAGGCCGTCTTCAACGGCCGGTGACAGGCCCAGTTACAGGAACAGGAAGCTCATGGCAAATCTGCTTCAGGGAGTGCGCGTCCTCGACGTGACGCGCTACGTCGCGGGCCCCGTCTGCACCGCGCTGCTGTCCGACCTCGGCGCCGACGTGATCCGCATCGAGCCGCCGGGCGGCGGCGAGGACCGCACGCCGCTACCGTTCGCCGAAGGCTTCCACGGCGGCGTGGGGTTCACGCAAACCAACCGCAACAAGCGCGGCCTCACGCTCGATCTCGCCTCCGAGCGCGGCAAGGAAGTGTTCGAGAAGCTCTTGAAGACCGCCGACATCGTCGTCGCGAACCTGCCGCCCGCTTCGGTCCGCTCGCTCGGGCTGGAGTACGAGCGCCTCGCCGCGGTGAAGCCGGACATCATCTTCCTGCACCTGACGACCTTCGGCACAACCGGTCCGTTCGCCGACCGCCTCGGCTTCGACGCGATCGCACAGGTCATGAGCGGCACGACGCACCTCTCGGGGGATCCCGACAAACCCATGAAAAGCGCCGCCGCGTGGGTCGACATGGCGACGGGCTTTCTCGGCGCCTACGGGCTGATGGCAGCGCTGCGCCACCGCGATCTCACCGGCGAAGGGCAGCGCGTGGAAACCAACCTGCTGCAAACCGCGATGACGGTCTCCAACTACTTCCTGATCGACGAGGCGTTCAACCAGTACGGCCGCGTCGGCACCGGCAACCGCGCGCAGTCGGGTGGTCCCGCGGATCTGATTCGCACGAAGGACGGCTGGGTGTACACCGTCGCGCTCGGCAACCCGATGTTCAAGCGTTGGGCACGCATGGTCGGGCGCGAGGAAGAACTCCTCGCGGACCCGCGCTTCGTGAGCGACGAGAGCCGCGCCGAGAATGGCGAGGCATTGAGCGAGATCGCCACGCAGTGGGCGAGCCGGCGCACGACCGCCGAAGCCCTGGAGGAACTCGCCCGCTGCAAGATCCCGGCCGGGCCGTTGCTGAGCCCGGCACAGGTGCTGCGCGATCCCCGGATCACCGACGTTTACATGGAGAACATCCCCGTCGACGGCCTTTCGAAGCCGGTGCCCTATGTCCGCTCGCCGGTGACGTTCAGCAAGACGCCCGCGCAGATCAAGTCGGGCCCCCCGACCGCCGGCCAGCACACCGGCGAGCTGCTGCTCGACGCCGGTTTCACGGCGGCGGAAATCGAAGTGCTGCGCGCGGAAAAGGTCGTCTGACCGCAGACGGCAAACAACCAGAACAACGATCGGCCCGCGGCGAACGCCGGGCCACCTGGAGACACGAACATGCTGACGCTTTACGGCAACCGCCAGACCCGCACCGCCCGCTGCCTGTGGACGCTCGAAGAACTCGCGCTGCGCTACCGCCATATCCCGCTCAACCCGAATGCCGGCGAAACGCGCAACGCCGACTATCTCGCGCTGAACCCGGCCGGCAAGGTGCCGACGCTGGTCGACGACGACTTCGTGCTGAGCGAGTCGGTCGCGATCACCTACTACCTCGCGTCGAAGCGCCAGACCTCGCTCTGGCCGTCCGACCCGCGCGCCGTCGCCCGCATCTACCAATGGTCGAGCTGGGCCTCGACCGAACTCGAATTCCCGCTGACGATGATCGTGCGCGAAATGCGCCGCGCCGCCGCTGCGAACGACGAGCCGAACAAGGAAATGATCGCAAACTGCCTCAAGGCCACCGAAACGACGCTCGCGACGCTCGAAACCCATCTCGCGGGAGGCCGGAAATACGTCGCACATTCGGCGTTCTCGATCGGGGACCTCAACACCGCGATCTCGGTGAGCTTTGTCGCGCCGCGCGTCGACATGTCGCGTTTCCCGGCGACGAAGGCCTGGCTCGATCGCTGCCTCGCGCGCCCCGCATGGCAGCGTGTCCAGGCGATCGACGAGGACAAGCTGCGCGCCGAAGCGGCGGAAGCATCGGCCTGATCGAGCGGCCGGAGCGCTGAAATGGCGAACATCGTCGTCATCGGCGGCAGCGGCGAAATCGGCCGCGGTATCGTCGAAGTCCTCCTCCGTCACGGCCACAGCGTCGTCGCCGTCGGGCGGCAACCGCAGAAGCTGGCCCGCCTCGCCGAAACCCTTGGCCACCCGCCGCGGCTCCGCACGCTTGCCGGCTCGGTCGGCAGCGACGCGGAGGCGGAAGCGCTGCGTGCGGCGCTCGTCGCCGGCCATGCCCCCGTCGACGGCGTCGTCGTCTCGGTGAACGCACCGCGCTCGCCGGCGCCACTGCTCTCGCACGGCTCCGACACGCTCGCCGCGGTGCTCGGTACGGACATGCTTACCCATTACGCCGCCGCCAAGGCACTGGTCCCGCTGCTCGCACCCGGCGGCAGTTTCATCGGCATTGGCGGCGGCTCGGCCGATTTCGTGCTGGAAGGCGGAATCGCGCTCTCGGTCGCGCAAGCCGGACTCAGGATGCTCTATCGCGGCCTCGCCCACGAGTTCCGGACGCGCCAAGTGCATGTGCACGAGCTCATCGTCGCGTCGGTCGTCGATTCCGCGAGCACCCGGCACTTCGCCGACCCTCACTGGGTGAGCGACATCGACATCGGCGAACAGATCGCGCGGATGTTCGCGACCCCGGAAGCGTACGCCGACCCGATCTGGCGCATCGCCCGCCGACCCCGTCCGGACGCAGCGCCGGAGGTGTCCGCCGAAGCGCCGACGCGGGTACAGGGTTTCCGTCAGGCGCTCGAGGCGACCGCGCCCGGAGCGCCCGGCGCCTCGGCGAGAGCCTGAACGCCGGACGGCATCTTTCCCGCCCTCGCGCCGCTTCGCACTCCCGTGCAAACCGTGCGCTTGCTCCCGTCACCTCTTCACCTTCGCAGGCCCTGCAATGACAAACACCGAGATCGTCAAGCAATTCATCGAGTCGTGGAGCGCTCGCGACCTCGCGCACACGATGTCGTTCTTCGCCGAAGACGCGGTCTATCACAACATCCCGATGCCGAAACTGACCGGCCGGACGGCGATCGCGGAGTTCATCGGCCGATCTTTCGAACGCTCCGACACCGTCACATTCGAGATCCTGCACTCCGCCGAAAATGCCGCAGGAACGGTCCTGAACGAACGCCTAGACGAATTCGTCCTCAAGGACGGAAAGCAGATCAGCATGCCGGTGATGGGCGTGTTCGAGATGCGCGACGGCAAGATCGCCGCCTGGCGGGACTACTTCGACATGAAGGAGTACGAGGCGCAACTCGCGGCGTGACAACGCATCATCGGCGCCCTGGGGATTGCGGTTCCCTAGGGCGAGCGCTTCCAGTACCTGCAAGATTCTCGAACGCACGGCCGCGGCGCCTCGGCGTAAACTCGATCGCCAAGCCGGCCGTTTCAAGCTCCCTTCCTCTGCTTGACGACGGGTTTCCACTTGAATTTCCGCCCTTCCCCGCGACTCAAAGTCGATGGCAGCGCAGAAATGGGAGTGACGCATGTCGAGAGCGATCCAAGCGAGCTGGTTGTCCCGACCCGAGAACAACGCGCGGGTGAAAGCCGCGTGGGAAGCGCTTCTGACGGGCCACCTGTCGCGCCCGCTTCCCGTCATCCGACCCGCAATCAACGAGTCGTGGCGACGCTGCGTTGCGAAACACGTCAGCCCGTTCGGAGATCCCCGCCCGCCTCTGGAGCGGGGCGAGCTCGAGACATTGCGGCGCCAGAATGAGCGGCTGCTGGCCGCGAGCGCACCATTCCTGGTCCAGGCGCGCGGCTTTCTCGCCCATACCGGCACCGTGATGATCCTCACCGACGCCCAGGGCACGATTCTCGATGTCGAGGGAGACGCGCAGCTTCGCGATGCGATCGAGATGGCCTGCCTCGTGCCCGGGTACAACTGGCTCGAGGCGACGATGGGGACGAACGCGATCGGCACCGCACTTGCCGCCGGTCAACCCGTCCAGGTTCACGCGTCGGAGCATTACCGCGAGGAAGTCCAGAAATGGACCTGCTCGGCGTCGGTGATTCACGATCCGATCGATCGCTCGGTCCTCGGCGTGTTCGACCTCAGCGGGCTGCGGCGCGATTACAGCCCGCAGAGTCTCGCGCTGATTTCCGCCATCAGCGACGGCGTCGAAGCGAAGCTGGTGCAAATGGAAACCGAGCAACGGCTTCGGTTGCTCGACGCGGCCGTGACCCGCTTGTCGAGCCCGGAGGGGGTCGTCGTTTTCGACGCTCATGGTCGTCTGGTCAAGGCAAACGAGCGGGCTTCGGCTGCGGCCGCGGCCCTCGGCGTCACGCTGACGGCGGGCGTGCGGATTCCTGTCGGGGCGGCGCGTTCGGGCGACGACGAGCATCCCCTGCTACCGACGTGGGTGGTCGAAAATCGCGTCGAGCCCGTGTTTCAACGCGGCGGGCTGCTCGGCTTCGTCGTCTCGTTCGGGTTGCCGCCGCAGGAAACAGGAAGCCGCAAGACAGGCACCGCCCGAAGGCGGAACCCGGCGCCTTATACCGCCCTGCTCGCAACGATGATCGACCAGTCCGTCACGCTCGTCGCGCTCAAGGATCTCGACGGTCGCTACGAATTCGTCAATCGACGCTTCGAGGAGGTGTTCGGGCTGCGGTCGGCGGACGTGGTCGGACGTACCGATGCCGACCTGTTCGAGCCGGACGCCGCCCGGCAGATTCGCGCGCGTGATCTCGAGGCAATGGAGCGAACGGCACCGACCGCGTCGAACGTGGAACTCGACCTCGGCCCGCGGCACGTGCGGCTCGCGACCAGCCGCTTTCCGGTTTTCGACGATCAGGGCCAGGTCGTGGCCTTGTGCCTGCAGGCCACCGAGCTCGATCGCGCGGCGGACATTGCACCCGCCGCCTCCCCGGCCGAAGCGCTTCGCCGCGCCGACGACGGAGTCATGGTCACCGACGCCGAGGGCGTCATCCTCACGGTGAACGACACCTTTACCCGCGTCACCGGCCACTCGCGCGACGAGGCCGTCGGGAAGCGCCCCAACTTGCTCAAGTCCGGCCTGCATTCGAAGGAGTTCTACGACCGCATGTGGCGCGGACTGATCGAACAGGGGCAGTGGCAGGGAGAAATCCAGAATCGACGCAAGAGCGGAGAGATCTTTCCCGAATGGCTGACGATCTACAGCGTGAAGGACGCTGCGGGCCGGACCCAGAACTACGTCGCGATCTTCGGCGAAAGCGCCGCCTTGGCCACTGCGCGCGAGCGGGCGGAATACGCGACCACTCACGACAGCCTCACCGGCTTGCCGAACCGGGAGCTGCTGACCTCGCGGCTGTCCGGCTGCCTGGCCGAAGCGCGCAAAACCGGCGAACGGGTCGCGGTGCTGCTGATCGACCTGGACGACTTCAAGGGCGTCAACGACTCGCTCGGACACGAGATCGGCGACCTGCTCCTGCGCCAGGCTGCCGAGCGGCTGCGGCGCAGCCTCTGCGACGCTCACACGCTGGCACGGGTCGGAGCGGATCAGTTCGCGGCCATCCTCAGAGGGGTGGACAACGACGGGCTTCGACGCGTCGCGGCCGAAGTTCTCGACTATCTCTCGGTCTCGTTCTGCCTGCGCACCCACGAGGTGCTCGGCGGAGCGTGCATGGGAATCAGCGTTGCGCCCGACGACGGTTCCGAAGCGGGTGAATTGCTGCGGCATGCCGGCACCGCGCTGAACGAGGCCGAGCGCCGCGGGCGCAACGGCTTCCAGTTTTTCTCGTCGCAGATGCAGGTGGCGGTACAAGAACGTGTAACGCTCGCGACCAGCCTGAGAGCGGCGATCGACAACGACCGCTTCGAGATCGTCTATCAGCCGCAAAGCGAGCTCGAGAGCGGCAAGCTCGTCGGCGCCGAGGCCCTGTTGCGCTGGAAGGACGACGTGCTCGGAGAGGTTCCGGCAGGACGTTTCATTCCCGCCGCGGTCCGCGCCGGACTGATCACCCCGATCAACGAATGGGTGCTGAACAAGGTCGTGGGCCAGGTGGCGGTGTGGCGCGAGCAGGGTTACGAGCCGCCGCGGATCTCGATCAACATCGCCGCCGAGCAGTTTCACGAATCCCGCTTCGTCGAGCACATCTGCGAGCTTCTCGAGCTCCACGGCGTCCCGCAGAAGGCGATCTGCCTCGAGCTGACCGAGGGGACGCTGATGGAAGATCTCGACGGCGGAACGGAACTCCTTTCCCGACTGGCCGAGAGAGGCATCGTCGCGAGCATCGATGACTTCGGCACCGGCTATTCGTCCCTCGCCTATCTCAGCCGTTTGCCCGTCCATGAACTCAAGGTCGACCAGAGCTTCGTGCAGGGCATCGAGAGCGAGCCGCGCAAGCGATCCATCGTCACCGCGATCATTCAGATGGCGCACGCGCTGGGCATGACCGTCCTCGCGGAAGGCATCGAAACCGAAGCGCAGCTGTCGTTTCTGAAGGAGCGGCATTGCGAACTCGGACAGGGCTTTCTCTTCCACCGCCCGCTCGACGCAGACAGCTTCGAGCATCTCTTCGCGACGCAGGCCAAGCGAGGACAGGAGCCGGTCGCGCTGAGCGCGCGGTAGCGGCAAGCAGGCACACGGCGAGCGCCGGGCACTCTCGCGCGGACCCAGCGGCGGATACCGCTGTGACGAGGCGCGGGTCATCTTCATCTTCCCGGGCCGGCGCGAGCTTGGGACGCCCCTTGCCCCTCCCCGCGTGTACGGAAAGAACCCGCCGAAGCGGGTTCGAGTCTCCGAATATCGCGAGGGCGAAGCGGAAATCCTTACGCGGGCGACCGCTCGATTTCCGGCTCGCTGCCTAATGCCACCTTGGCCTCCTGCGATTTTGCGTGGGCAGAACATCCGTGATCGATCATGGAGATCGCGATCGCCGCAATGACCGCGGGAACCGCAATGGCCACGAAGTTGAGCTCGAGCGACAGCGTCATGCTTACGAGAATGCCGATGACAATCGGCGCCAGAATGGCCCCTCCACGTCCAACCGCGAGTCCCCAGCCGAGTCCTGTCGCACGAATCTCCGACGGGTAAAACTGCCCCGCGTACGCGTTGATGACGATCTGCGTCCCGATCGTCGACGCGCCCGCAAGGCCGACTGTGACGAACAATGCCCACGTCGGCAGGGGCTGTCCAAGCAGGGTAATGGAAACGGCCGCAAGCACGTACATGGATATCAATACGTGTTTGATCCTGAAGCGGTCGGCGAGCCAACCGCCCCCGACCGCTCCGATCATCGCCCCGACGTTGAGCACGAGAAAGAAGGTCAGCGCGGACCCGAGGCTGTAGCCCGCGTTCGACATGAGTTTGGTCAGCCAGGTGCTGAGCGCATACACCATGAACAAACACATGAAGAACGCCACCCAGAACATGAGCGTGCTCAGAGCGCGGCCTTCCGCGAACAAGCGCCGAATCGAGGCCTCCCCGGATCGGGCGCCCGCCGGCAGCACAAAGGAATAGCCGGAAGCTCGCTTGTATGCGGGATCGATTCGCTCGACGATCGACCTCAACTCGTCATGCCTGCCCTTTTTCAGCAAGTAGAGCATCGATTCGGGAAGCGATCCGAAGATGAACGGAACGAGCAACAACGGAGCGATCGCAGCGAAGAAAACGGATTGCCACCCGAAACTTTGCATTATCGTTTTGCCCAGAAGTGCCGCGAGAATCCCGCCAACCGCATAGCCGCTGAACATCAGCGTCACCAGCGTCGAACGCAGGCGGCGGGGCGCGTACTCGGTCATTTCGGCGACGACGTTGGGCATTACGCCCCCTATTCCCAGCCCGGCGAAAAAGCGCAGGACACTGAACGTCAGCGGATCGGTCGCCAGGCCGGCCGCAGCCGTGAAGATGCTGAACAACGCGATGCTGATCGCGATGGCCAATCGGCGGCCCTGGCGATCGGCGAACGTTCCTAGCGTGACTGCGCCGAACATCATGCCGAACAAGGCCGAGCTCGCCATCAATCCGGCCTGCGTCGCATTGACGCCCATGTCACTCATGATTGCCGGCATCGCGACGCCCGCGACCGCGAGGTCGTAGCCGTCGAATACGATGATCAGCGCGCACCAAAAAAGTATCAGACCGTGAAAGCGGTTGAACTCGACTTCATCGGCTACCGTTTGAACGTTGACCTGGCGCATTGTGTCTCCTTGATCGAACAATGCTCATCGATTCTGACGTCACGCGAAGCGGGCCGCTTCGATGCGGGCTCCTCACCCGCCTGCTTTGCAGAGATCCGAAGACGGCCCGAGCCAATGAGCTTCGGGTTCTTTCCGAAACGCGCGGCTCGGCGATGCGTGCCACCCTTGGTGTTTAAGCGTATTTCGCGCCTCTGGCGGGCGTTCTCTTAATCCCGGCTTGAGCCGGACGCTTCAAACGGCCACGGCTTCCTTCTCCGCCGCGATCTTTGCCGCGATCATTTCCCGGAGATCTCGTTTCAATATCTTGCCCACCGGACTGACCGGAAAGGCACCGAGCAACTCGAGTCGTTCGGGCAGTTTGAAACTCGCGATCTTTCTCGTACGCATGAACTGGATGAGTTCGTCGAAACCGAGCGTCTCGCCTGGTTGCGGACGCACAAAGGCGCAGGCCTTTTCTCCGAAGATCTCGTCGGGCATCGCCACGAGCGAGGTCTGCATCACTTTCGGATGCTGCAGGATGAGATTCTCGATCTCTTCACAACAGATCTTCTCTCCCCCGCGGTTGATGAAGTCCTTCTTGCGGCCCTCCGCAAACACGTACCGCCCTTCCTTGCGGACGATGTCGCCGAGAAGATAGAAGCCGTCCGCCGTGAAAGCGGTGCGATTCACCTCCGGGGCATTGAAGTAGCTGCGGATGGTATAGGGGCCTCGCGCCGCCAGTTCCCCCGCTTCGCCGTCCGGCACTTCGTTTCCGAATTCATCCAGCACCTTTATTTCATCGTCGTCGCACACCGGGGCGCCGGAACTCTCGAGCATCAGGTGCTCCGGATCGCCGATGCACGTCATATTGATGAGGCCTTCGGCGGTGCCGTATATCTCCTGCGGAAAACACTTCATCCGCTCGATGATGCGCTTGCGCAATTCGGGCGCGAGCCGGGCCCCTCCGTTTTGCACGATCTTGAGCGATGACAGATCGTACTTTTCGAGTCCATCGCAGCTCACCCAACTCGTGATCAGCGGAACGACGGCGGCGATTACGGAAACCCGCTCGCGTTCGACCAACGCAAACACGTCGTGTGCATCCCCCGAAGGGGCGATCACCACCTTTCCGCCGTAGTAGAAAGCCCCGAGGATTCCCGGGGAAGCCAGGTTGTAGTTGTGACCCAGCGGGAGAATCGCCATGAACACGGTGTTCTCGTCGAATGCTGCCGCCCTGCCGCACAAGCGCGCGTTCAACACGTAGTCGTTGTGAGTACGCGGAATCAACTTGGAGATGGACGTCGTTCCGCCGGAGAGCAACAGCGTGGCCAAATTGCCCGGCTCGACCTTGACGCGCTGAAGTGCGCTCGAAATTCGCGCCGCGTCGATCTTCTCCTCGAGCATGGCGCTGATCGACCGCTGCCCCGCAGCCGGTTCGCCGACGACAAACACCTTCGCGAGGCTCGGGCATTGGGCGCGAAGGTTTTCCGCCATCGGGCGGTAGTCGAACCCGTTTGCCTGATCCGCTATGACGTAGGCGACGGCTTCGGAGGCGCTAATGAAGTGTCGGATTTCGGTTTCGCGATGGGCGCGCAAAGCCATGACCGGCACGGCTCCGATGCGCGTAAGGGCCAGATAGACGTAAATGAATTCCGGCAGGTTCGGTAATTGGACGACGACGCGGTCGCCAGTCCGCAGACCGGATTCGATCAGACGACAGGCCAGGCGCTCGACGTTCGCGACCAATTCCCGATAAGTGATGCGTCGATCTCCAGCCACGACCGCGATCTTTTCGGGATATCTGAGCGCCGTTCGGCTCACCATCTCGGCGACGCCGATATTTTCCCAGTATCCCTTTTCTCGATAACGGCGAGCGGTTTCCTCCGGCCACTTTGTATATCCGGTGATCATTAGCGACGAGCCTCCTTCGAATGCGATGGGAATCGGTCGGTTCTCGACCTGCATCCAACGTACGGAAGTTCGGCTAGCAGCTCAACGCGTCGTGGCAATTCCTCAAATTACCGTGGCCAATATTAGGCCTGATGCCACCAGGGCTTATTCACTGAAGGTTTCGAAGATCAGAGTGCGTAACCATTGATTGCCGGCTTCGTGGTGGAACTTCGCGTGCCAGAAGAGGTTGATTTGAATCTGGGGCAAATCGAGCGGATGGGGCACGGAACGAAGCGAGAATGACGAGGCGAGCCGCGTCGCGATTTTTTCCGGCAGGCTGGCTATCAGGTTCGTCTCGGAAAGTATGTAGGGGAGCGCCACGAAGTGCGGTATGCGCATTCGCACATTTCGCTGCACGGCGCGCTCGATCGTTTCATCGGTCTTGCCGTGACCGGTGCCTGCGGAAACAACCACGACGTGCTCGGCGGCGACAAAATCCTCTACGCCGACGGGAGCGCCGTCGAGCGGATGGCCACCGCGAAACACGCAGGAATAGCCCTGCTGAAAGAGTCGGCGCTGGTAGAAATCCGACTTGAGATCGGGCAGCAGGCCGATCGCAAGGTCGACCTTGCCATCCTCCATTTCTTCCTTGAGATTCACCCTGCTGTTCCGCACCGTGCTGATCCTCACGTTCGGCGCGAATTTGCTGAGGGTGCGCATCAGCGACGGTAGAAAGAAGATTTCCCCGACGTCGGTCATCGCGATCACGAAACTGCGGGAACTGGTGAGGGGATCGAAGGTGGACCGCTGGTTCACGGTGCTCGCAATGAGTGCCAGCGCCTCGGCAATCGGTGCCGCCAATTCCTCGGCGTAGGGCGTCGGACGCATTCCACTGCCGGTCCGGTAGAACAAGTCGTCTCCGAGTATGCGGCGCAGGCGGTTCAGTGCGCTGCTCACCCCGGGCTGCGAGAGCTCCAGTGCTTCGGCCGCCGTCGTGACGCGCCCGTCGCGCAAAAGCTGGAGAAAAACCACCAGCAGATTCAGGTCGAGATCCTTGAGCTCGATGCCTCGCATTATTGCCTCCAGTAATACCGACTATTAGCGAGCGCCGGTTTTGTAATTTTCGTCAGGATGCAATGATGGACACGCTGATGTTTTGACGCCAATCAATAAAAAGCGAGAACGTAATGTAATCAGTCGTTTACTGTTTATTGATGGCTCATGGCCGGTTTTTTCGGAAGCCGTTTTTTGAGACTTAGTTCAGGGGCGATTGTGATCCGAACTTCCCTGGGCGCAACGAAGCCGCCGGACTCACCCGACAGGAAGATTTGCGCGGGCCTCCGTATGGAAATCGATCCGTCCGGGATACACGACGAAGATCGAAAAAAAAATGCCGCGCAATCGTGCTGCAGACCGCCGAGCAACCTGGAGCCGAGATCGCTATTTATGAAGGATGAGACGATGTTGCCGAACCAAATCGACGCCTGGCAGATGACCAAACCCGGCGAATTAATGCGCACGCAAGTTCCGATGCCCGAGATCCGTCCAGGCGACGCGGTGGTAAAGATCTCGGGCTGCGGCGTGTGCCATACCGATCTTTCGTATTTCTACATGGGCGTGCCCACGATTCACGAACCTCCCCTGTCGCTCGGCCACGAAATCAGCGGCGTGGTGGTCGGGGGCGATCCGGGACTGATCGGCCGGGAAGTGATCGTTCCGGCGGTGATGCCCTGTGGCGAATGCGAGGTTTGCTCGAGCGGTCGCGGCAACCGCTGCCTGTCCCAGCAGATGCCGGGCTACTCCATGGGGATCTATGGCGGGTTCTCGAGCCATATCGTGGTCCCCGCCAGGTTTCTCTGCGTTGTCGAACACCGCGGCCCAATCCCTCTGGAACACCTTTCGGTGGTCGCCGATGCGGTGACGACGCCATACCAGGCCGCACTACGCGCGCGTCTGCAACCCGGCGACCGGGCGATCGTGATCGGGGCGGCGGGCGGAGTCGGCTCTTTCATGACGCAGGTGGCCAAGGGCATGGGCTGCGCAGCCGTCGTCGGTATCGACATCAACGACGAAAAGCTGCAGGTGATGCGGGACTACGGCGCAGACTTCACGATCAATCCGCGCGGCCTCGCGCACAGCGACGTGAAGGGATTGCTCAAGACGTATTGCAAGGACCACGGGCTCGTCGCGAACCACGGCTGGAAGATCTTCGAAGTCACCGGGACCAAAGCGGGACAGGAACTCGCGCTGGCGCTGCTCGGCTTCACCGGCAGCCTGATCGTAGTGGGTTACGGCACCGATCAGACCACCTACATGCTCTCCCGGCTCATGGCGCTGGATGCCGAAATCATCGGGACGTGGGGCTGCCCCCCCGAGAGATATGGCGAAGTACTCGAGATGTGCCTGGACGGACGCATCGCGCTCGCGCCCTTTGTCGAGACGCGCCCGATGAGCGAAATCGCCCACGTCTTCGAGCAGGCCCACCACGGCGAACTCAAGAAACGCGTCATTTTGACACCCGACTTTTAGGAGGCGTTGCATGAAACCCGGTGAACAGAAACTCCCCTACCTTTTCCAGCCCGGACAATTCGGTCGCTTCAAGATCAAGAACCGCATCAAATACGGCGCGTGCTGCGTTTCGAATTACAACACGCGCGACGGCGCCATCACCGAGCGCGAGCTCGCACGAGTCAAGGTCATCGCGAATACCGGCTGCGGCATCATCACGAACCAGGGCGCATATCCGGATCCGTTGGGCGAGGGCAAGGCGTATTTCCGGCAGGTCGCGATCTACGACGACAAGTTCCTGCCGCAGTTCGAGAAGATCGCCGCGATGATCAAGGAACAGGGGGCGATGGCGATCCAGCAGATCCTGCATGCCGGGCGCTATGGCGGCATCGATCTGGGCTACTGCGTCCAGCCCTCCGACGTGCCGCAGACGCTGCCGCACTTTCGCCCGCCCAAGATCATGACCCGCGAGGAAATCCGCGACTGCGTGCGCCAGCATGCGGACGCGGCCAAACGCTGCATTCGCGCGGGCTTCGACGGCACGGAAGTGACGAGTTTCATGGGCTACCTGCTGGCCAACTTCAACTCGCGCTTCACGAACCAGCGCACCGACGAATACGGCGGTTCGATCGAGAACCGCGGCCGCTTCATGCGCGAGCTCATCGACGGGATCAAGCAGGCGACCCCGGACAATCCGCTGATCGTGCGCCTGAACGGCGCCGAGCTGATGGACAAGTGGGGCGGCAACACCGAGGACGAGTGCTTCGAGCTCATGCAGCAGGCGGTCGAGTGCGGCGTCGACATGATCAGCGTCACTGTCGGCTGGCAGGAAGCGCCGGAATCGTCGATCGGGCGGGATATACCGCCCGGGTACTGGAACTACCTCTCCGAGCGCGCGAAGAAGATGTTCCCGAACACCCTGGTCACGTTCGGCAATCGCCTGCCCGACCCGCGCATGGCCAATGACTGCATCCGGGACGGCATCTTCGACTACTGGGAGGTCTGCAGGCCGCTGCTCGCCGACCCCGAGATGATCCACAAGGCGGCCGAGGATCGGCTCGACGAAGTGCGCCGCTGCGTCGGCTCGCTGAACTGCCTGTCGCGCCTGTTCCGCGACCTGCCCTACACCTGCACGATGAACCCCGCGCTCGGGCACGAAGTCGAGCCGGAGTACCACGTCACGCCCGCCACCGTGAAGAAGAAGATCATGGTGATCGGCTCCGGCCCGGCCGGCATGGAATGCGCGATCACCGCGGCCAAGCGCGGGCATGAAGTCACCGTCTTCGAGAAGGCCGATCGCATCGGGGGCAACCTCTACGCCTACGCGAACAACGATCTCGCCCGCCCCGACGACCTGCACTCGATCATCCGCCACTACGAGGCCGTGGCCAGGAAGCTGGGCATCGAGCTCCGGCTCAACACCGAGGTGCACGCCAAGTTCATGCGCAGCGTCCTGCATCAATACGACGTCTGCGTGGTCGCGGCAGGCGCCCCCATCGATCGCGAAGCGTTCGCGCACGTCGAAGGCCACGAGCGGCTCGTCGATGCGCTCGACGTCGCGCACGGGCGGATTCAAGCCGGCGAGCGGGTCGTGGTCATCGGTGGCGGCAAGATCGGACTGACGGTCGGAGAGTTTCTGCGCAAGAACGGCGCCGAGGTGACGATCGTCGAACAGGAAAAACGCATCGCCGGGGACATCAAGCCCTCGTTCAAGTGGCGTCACGCCTCGTGGGTCGAGGAGCTGGACATTCCGTGCCGCACGAGCAGCCGTGTCACCCGGATCACCGAAGAAGGCGTGACCATCGTGAACGACAAGGGCGATCGCTCTTTCGTCGCCGCCGATACGGTGCTGCTGGCCTCTCCGCGCAAGCCGTTGCACGAACTGCTCCACGAGTTCGAGTGGATGATCGACGAGTTGCACGGCATCGGGGATGCGGTCGTCCCGCGGGGACTCGAGCAGGCGATCCAGGAAGGGTTTCGCCTGGGCGTGCGGATATGAACGTCGCCGTGCTTCCCGATCCGCTGGCATGGCGGGCAGCGGCGGCGAACCGGCCCGAGCTCTTTCAGACGCTCGACGCCGGTTCCCGCATCGGCCTCATCGCGCGCACCTCGCCGGCGAGAATGCTGGTGTGGCACGCCGGCGACGAGGGAATCGACGTTCAGGACGCGCCCTTCCCCGGATTTGCGACCTCCGGCGTCGACCTTCTGCTCTCGGCCGACAACGAGGCATTGGCCGAAATCGTCGCTGCCGTGCAGGGGCAGCTTTTCGAAGCCCTTCGCTGCGGCATACGCAGCGGCGCCGTCGTCTGCTACATGCTGCGCCGGCGCTGCGACCTCGAGGCGAAAGGCTACGACGAGTTGCTCGAAGCCCTGGGCTTCGCGTTCATGGGGGCGTGCCGATGATCTTCAACAATCCAAAAGGCGCGCCCGAACTGGCCTGCGACGAATGCGGCTGCCGCTGGGTCGATCGGATCAGTGGCACCTGTTACGAGTGCGGCGCGCCGGTCTCCGCCGAGGCGCAAGCCGAGTTCGTGCGGGCCCTCGCCGCCTTCGCCGACGACAGAAGACGTACGGTGCCGGATCTTCTCAGCTAGCACCCTATCAAGGGCAGGCGCGAGCCGCGGCGGCGTGTGCACGCCGAGACGCGCACAAAAGGCCGTACGGGCTCGCCGCCTGCTGCCCCCCCCTGCCCGCCCTGCACCTCGCCCGGACAAGCGCATGTCAGGAACGGATCGCTTTTGGCCTGCCTCGCCCGCCCGTGGCTCCTGATGGCCCGCCCTCTGCGCCCTTTGCAGGGCGGACAAATTTGCCCCGGCGCCGCGCCGGGTCACCGCTGAGTTCAGCCTTTCCGTAGTCGCAGCGTGGCACGCGCGATGCAATAGACCCGTTCGACAGCTTGCTCTCCGCGCGAGCCCCTGTTGATCCGGGATCCTATGTACACGAGCCTTGCCGCCACCAGCGAAACGCTGCGCCAACTGTTGTTGGAAGCGATGACGACCGACGTCGGACCGAGCGGGCTGGCGGCCTTCTTCACCGGAACAACGACGGTTTCGCTCGAAACGCCGCAGGAAATGGTCGCCGCGGGCCGCCAGGGGCTGTCGGTGTGGCTCTACCGCATCGCCCGCGACGAGTTCCGGCTGAACGAACCGCCGCAGGTGCGCACGCTGCCGAACGGCGTCACCCAGCTCGTGCCGCCGCCGCTGCCGGTGCGCCTGCATTACCTGCTGACGCCGCTCGCCCCCGGCATTCCCGACACCGAGCAGCGCATCCTCGGCCGCGCGCTGCAGCTCTTCCATACCCATCCGGTGATCGCCGGCGCCTTCCTGCGCGCGGAACTCGCCGGCACCGACGCCGAGATCCACATCCACCTCGAGGCACTCAACATCGAGGAGATCACGCGGGTGTGGGAGGCGCTCGAAGGCTCCTACCAGCTCGCGGTTTCGTACGAGGTAACGCTGGCGCATATCGACAGCGGCGCGGACCCGCTCGCCGCGCCGCTCGTCGAGTCGGTACGCAGCGACGAGGCGCTGATCGTGGGGGGCGAAAGCTGATGGCGCGCCGCGACATCGTGCTCGATGCGATCCGCTACACGATCGCCGACGACGATCCGCTGCCGTCCGACCTGGCGGCCTGGGCGGTGCTGCGCACGCGCGTCATCGACGAGCTGACGCTGGCACCGCCGGTGAATCGCATCCGGCTGACGACAAACCTGCGGCAAGCCACGGCACGGATCGCCGACGGCGGCTACTGCGGACTCGTCGCGCGGCCCCGCGACGTCGCCTCCGCACTGATCACACCGGGCGCGCTGACCGCAAGCGTCGAGGCGGCGAACTACCTGCCCCGCGATCTGACGCCGGCGATCGAGGCCGCGCGGCGCGCGCTCAACACGGCGGCGAACGCCGGCGCGGCGAGCCTCGATGTGCTGCCGCCGGACGCCGTTCCGCCGCTGCAGTTCCGCGCGGGCCGTGGGGTGCTGCTCGAGCGCACGGCGCCGGCCGAAGCCGAGCAGTTCACGAAGGTCGCTGCGCCGCCCCCGGCGCCGGCGACGGTGCCGATTGCCGAAGGGCCGAACGTGCTGCGTCCGGCCGGTACGCGCGTGGCCGGCGTGCCGCTGGTGCTGCCGACGCAGGCGCTGCATCGCGCGGCTCCGCTCACGCTGCGCATCCTGATGCGCCGGCGCAACAGTCCGACCAGCCTCGTGCCCGCGACCGCAGCCGAGATAGGCATCGTCGGAATCTGGTGGGCCTATCCGCAGACGCAGACTTCGCCTCCGCTTGCCGGCGACTTCTGCGCCGTCGCACCGGGCTTGCGCTTCGCGCATCCGGTCGGCGCCGCGATCCACCGCTGCACGCTGACACCCGTCGGCGCACCGCGCCAGCTGCGCGCGCTCGCGCCGCGCGGCGTGACTTCTCTGGTGCTGGCCCCGAATGCGGGACTCAACCCGCTCGGCGGCGACTTGCTGCGCGTCGGCGATCCCCTGCAGCCCGAGGCGGAGATCGTCGTCAGCGCGGGCTTCGACCCGGTGGCCGACCCCGCCGCGGCGGTGACGGTACGCCTGACCGCGCCCACGGCGGCGATCCACCGCGCTGCCGAGCCCGTGCGCAACCTAACCGTCGGCGCTGCGACGCCCGCGGGCAACGTCGGCCGCGAGGCCCTGCCCGGCGACCGCGTGCTATTCGCGGCCGGCGTCGGCGGGCTGCCGACCACGAGCCTGATCGCGGTCGAGCACCTGACGCCGCACGCCGCTTACTACACCGCGACGCAGTACCCGGCCTGGGACGGTGTGAATTTCACCCATCAGACCGCCCTCGACACGACCGGGCGAACGGTGTGGCCGCCCCTCGCGCGCGTCGCGCAGCTGCGGCTGTTCGCGCGCCGCCCGCCACACCCGGACCAGCAGATCGACTACGCGCTCGAGCAGATGGCCGACAACTTCGTTTCGATCGTGTTCACCTGAAGGAGAACTTCGATGCCCGAATACCTGTCCCCCGCGGTCTATGTCGAGGAAGTCGATACCGGCAGCAAGCCGATCGAGGGCGTGTCGACGAGCACCGCCGGCATGATAGGCGTGACCGAACGCGGGCCGGCGCACGTGCCGATCCTGGTCACGAGCTACGGCGAGTATCAGCGCCTGTTCGGCCAGGGCCTCAACGCGGTGCTGTACGGCGAGCACCGCTTCCTGCCGAACGGGGTCGAGGGTTTCTTCATCAACGGCGGCAAGCGCGTGTATGTCACGCGCGTGCTCGAGATCGACCAGGCGCTGCCGGCGAACCGTCAGCTCGTCGCGCCCGACCTCGTCGCGCCCTTGTCGGCGCAGCTGATCGTGCCGTCCTCACCGACCGACACGGCGATCACGATCGATGCCGACCCGGGCTTTGCGATCGGCAACACGCTGCAGATCGGGGACGGCATCAGCGCCGAGTTCGACCAGGTGGCGGCCGTGGCCGTGGCCGCCAACACCGTGACGCTGCGCCAGCCGCTGTCCTTCGACCACGCCGCTCCGCAGGCGGTGGATCAGGTGCCCATCACCGATGCGGCGCCGCCGGCCTCGCACACGTCGTCGCTGGCCGCCCCCGCCGCCGTGGGCGCGACGTCCGTGCAGTTGGGCGCAGGCGCCTTCGCGCCGGCGATCGGCGCGGGAGACGTGCTGCGTATCGACGCTGCCGACCTGGAGGAGCTGGTCGTCGCCGCCGGGCCGGTGGCCGGCAATCGCCTCAACCTGCAGGCGCCGCTGCTGCTCGCGCATGCCGCGGCGGCGCAGGTGCGCCGCCAGACGATCGGCGCCATTGCGACGCCGCGCCAGATCGCGCCCGGGGCCGGCGCCGCGCCGGGCAGCGCGGTGGTCCTGGTGAACAACAACGCTGGCCTGACTACCGTCGGCGACGGCGTGCGCTTCGCGCACCCCGATCCCGCACGCATCGAGTACCGCCGCATCGGCGCGCTGACGCACGTGACGCTGTCGCAGCCGGCCTATTCCGACTACCCGGTCGGCACGCGCGTGTCGCGGGTGACGCTCGGCGCGACCTCGCCCGCGACCGCGCTGGCCGCCGACGCGCACCCGGCGACGACGACGATCGCCCTCCTCGACCGCACGACGATGAACGTCGGCGACATGCTGGAGATCGGCACGCTCGCCGACACCGAGCTCGTCGAGATCGTCGCGCTGCCGGCGCGCCTGCCCGCACCCGACGCCGGCAACGTCGTGCTGCGTGCGCCGCTGCGCGTGCTGCACCTGGGCGGCGCGAGCGTCGCGCGACGGGCGCCGCCGACGGCACCGGCGCTCAATACCGTCGTCGCGCTGACCGCCTCCGCCGGGGCGCCTGCAATCGTCGCTGCCCTTGGCGGCTATGCCGCGGGCAACGCGCTGCGCATCGAGCCGCCGGCCGGCGGACCGTTCTACCACCTCGTCGCCGGCGCGCCCGCGGTGGTGGCGCCGCAGACGCTGGCGCTAGTGAACCCGCTGACGCAGCCGCATGCGGCCGGCGACGCCGTCGCCCGCCGCAACCCGATGATCCTCGTGCGGGCGCTCGACGCGGGCGCCTGGGGCAACCGCCTACGCGTCGCGATGGAAGCGATGAACCCGCCGCGGGACGCGCCGCTGCTGACGACGCGCGTGCGCCAGGTGCTGCCCGGCAACCGCCTGCGCCTCAATTCGGCAGCCGGCGTGGAGACCGGCAGCGAGCTGCTCGTCACCGATTCGACGAACACGACGACGCCGCTCAAGGTGCTGTCGATCGACCGCCAGAACGACTTCCTGATCACGCTCGAAGCCTCCACGCCGCTGCCGGGGATCGTGATCGCCGGCGACGCGGTGCGAAGCCGCGAATACCGCCTGGTGGTCGAGCTGCTGCGCCAGCCCGACGCGGCCTACCCGGCGCGCGACACCGCCGCGATCGACCGCGAAGTGTTCGCCGGCCTGTCGCTCGACCCGCGCCATTCGCGCTACTTCCAGCGCGTCGTCGGGACGACGTGGAACATGGCGACGACGGCCACCGCCTTCGACGACGCCGGCCGTCCGCTGCGCCGCGCCGACCGCCGCTCCGAAGGCGAGTCGGACTACATCCGCGTGTTCGACCTGGCACCCGCGACGGGCCTGCGCCCCGGCCCGGTCGCCACCTACGACATCCGCCCCGGCGTGCCGCCGCGCCTCGTGCTGCTGCCGCTGGGCAACGGCACCGACATGGTGCCGGGCATCACCGACGCGACCTACATCGGCACGGACAGCGTCGATCCCGAGCAGCGCACGGGTCTCTTCACGCTGCGCAACGTCGAGGAGATCAGCATCGTCGCCGCGCCCGGCCGCACCAGCGTGCAGATGCAGAGCGCGCTGATCAACCACTGCGAGCTGATGCGCTACCGCTTCGTCGCGCTCGACGGCGCGCCGCCGCCGGCCGACTCGATGAGCGACATCCAGGCGCAGCGCCAGCAGTTCGACACCAAGTACGCGGCGCTGTACCACCCCTGGCTGCTGGTCCCCGACCCCTACCCGACCAACCTCGCGGCCGTGGCCGACTACCCGATCCCGCCCAGCGGCCACGTGCTGGGCATCTACGCGCGCACCGACATCGAGCGCGGCGTGCACAAAGCGCCCGCCAACGAGGTGGTGCGCGGCGTCGTCGGCCTGCAGCGCCTGCTCAACAAGGAGCAGCACGACATCCTCAACCCCTACCCGGTCAACATCAACGTCATCCGCGACTTCCGCCCCAACAACCGCGGCATCCGCGTCTATGGCGGACGCGTGATCACCAGCGATTCCGACTGGAAGTACGTCAATGTCAGGCGGCTGCTGATCTTTATCGAGGCGTCGATCGACCGCGGCCTGCAGTGGGTGGTCTTCGAGCCCAACGCCGAGCCGCTGTGGGCGCGCGTGCGCCGCGCGATCAGCAACTTCCTGACGCTGGTGTGGCGCAACGGCGGCCTCGAGGGGACGAAGGTCGAGGAGGCCTACTTCGTGAAGTGCGACCGCACGACGATGACGCAGACCGACATCGACCAGGGTCGGCTGATCGTCCTCGTCGGCGTCGCACCGGTGAAGCCCGCCGAGTTCGTCATCGTCCGCATCGGCCTGTGGACGGCCCACGCCGAAGACTAGGAGAACCGACATGCCAGCGACTGACCAGCGCAACGACCCCGTCCGCGGCTACAACTTCTCGCTCGAGATCGACAACGTCTCGCGCGGCGCCTTCTCCGAGGTCGGCGGGCTGACCGCCGACGGCGACAGCGTGGACTACCGCGAAGGCACCGACCTGCAGTCGAACGTGCGCAAGCTGATGGGCCTCAGGAAATACACCAACATCACGCTCAAGCGCGGCTACACGCAGGACAAGGAGCTGTGGCAGTGGTACGTCAACATCATGAACGGCATCCCCGACCGGAGGAACGTGACGATCGTGCTGATGAACGAGGCGCGCCAGCCCGTGCTGCGCTGGCACGCCGAGAACGCATGGATCAACAAGATCGAGGGCCCGGCGCTGAAAGCCTCGTCGAACGACGTCGCGATGGAGTCGCTCGAGCTGGTGCATGAAGGGCTGACGCTCGAGATGTGACCCGGCCACGGCCATGCGCGTGTACGAAACTCCTGGTGTCCATTACGAGCGCGCCGACGCTTCCGGCGGCGGCATCGCCGCCTTGCGCACGGATATCGCCGGCTTCGTCGGCCTCGCCCGGCGCGGGCCGCCGGGAATCGCCGTGCCGGTGGAGTCGGCGCGCCAGTTCGAGGCGTGGTTCGGCGCGCCGATCGACAACGGCTATCTCGCCTACTCGGCGCGCGCCTTCTTCGAGAACGGCGGGCGGCGCATGTGGGCGGTGCGCGTGACTTCGGACGCGGCGTCGACGGCGGCAGTCACGCTGCAGGACGCGGCCGGGCCGGCGTGGCGCATCGAAGCGTCGAGCCCCGGCGTGTGGGGCAACGCGCTGGCGCTGCGCGTGACCGAGCAGCGGCGGGCGCAGACGCGCGCGGTCGTCGACGCGGTGGACCTCACGCGCCTGCACGTCGCCGACAGCGCCGGCTTCGCCGTGGCCGCGCTGGTCGAATGCCGCGCCGGGGCGCTCACCGAGACGGCGCGCATCGCCGCGGTCGAGGCCGCGTCCAGTACCCTCGTGCTGGGCGCGCCGCTGGCGCTGCTGCCGGCCAACGCGGCGCTGCGCGTGGAGACCATCACTTATGCGCTGGAGGTGTTCGACGGCGGCCGCCTGGTCGCGCTGCACGAGGGTCTGGCGCTGATCCCTGAGGCCGGGCGCTACGGGCCGCTGGTGCTCCGCCAGCCGTGGCAGGCGCCCGATACGCGCCGCCCCGACGAGGACACGGCGCGCGCCGCGGAGGCCGACCTCGCGCTCGACTATTTCCGCGTCGCGCGGAACCGTGGCGCGGTCGCCCCGCCGGTGGTGGTGATCCGCGAGCTGCGCAGCCAGCCGCGGCGCGACGCGCTGCGCCCGCTCGTGGGCGTGGGCGGGGCGGCGCCGGCCGCGCCGGTGCCGTTGAGCGGCGGCGCCGACGGGCTCGCCGCGCTGACGGCCGACGACTTCATCGGCTCGATTGCGCCTGCCGGGACCGCCACCGACATTGCCGCCGCGATGCGCCGCGGCATCGCCTGCCTTGAGGCGATCGACGAGATCGCGCTCGTCGCCGTGCCCGACATCCACATCCAGCCGCGCGAGCCGCACGGCACCCTGCCGCCGCCCGAATGCGCGCCCGACCGCTGCCTGCCCGCGCCGCCGCCGGTGCCGAGCCCGCTGCCGCCGCCGCTCGGCGACCTGCCGCCGCGCTTCCCGCTCGCGGACATCTACCGCGTGCAGGCGGCGATGGTGGCGCACTGCGAGCGCAAGCGCGACCGCGTGGCACTGCTCGACGCGCCTTTCGACGCATGCGCGAAACTGAGCTACTCGGTCAACGAGCTGCGCGCCTGGCGCAGCCGCTTCGAGACGAAATTCGCAGCGCTCTACGCGCCGTGGGTCGCGGTCGTGGATCCGCTGCGCTCGCGCGGCGCCCGCGCGCTGACCCGGCCGATTCCTCCGAGCGGCCACGTCGCCGGGCAATGCGCGGCGATCGACCTGCGCTCCGGCGTGCACGTCGCACCCGCCAACGTCGCGCTGCAATGGGTACAGGACACGACGCTCGCCTTCGACGAGGAACGGCACGGCCTCCTCAACACGCTCGGCATCAACGTCGTGCGGGCGCTGCCGGGGCGCGGCGTGCGCGTGCTCGGCGCGCGCTCGCTGTCGTCGGACAGCGATTGGCGCTTCATCAACGTGCGCCGCCTCATGTCGATGATCGAGAAGGCCATCGACGTCTCCATCCAGTGGGCGGTGTTCGAGCCCAACGACTGGCGCACGCGCGCCAAGCTGCAGCTGGTCATCGGCTCCTTCCTGCGCGAGCTGTGGGCGCGCGGCGCGCTCGCCGGCAATTCCACCGACGAGGCCTACTTCGTGCGCTGCGACGACGGCAACAACCCGGCCGCCGCGCGCGACCGCGGCCAACTGCTGATCGAGGTCGGCGTCGCGGCGACGGTGCCGTTCGAGTTCATCGTGCTGCGCATCGGCCGCGACGCGAGCGGCTTCGCGGTGAGCGGCGAAGGCCTTGCCGCGACGGAGGGCGCATGAACCGCGATCCCGTTCCCGTTTTCCGCGCCGCCGCCATCCTGCAGAGGAGGCCCTGAGCCATGGCCCTGCTGTCCCAGACCGCGCTGCGCGCCGACCCGGTGCTCAACCACAACTTCGTCGTCAGCCTGCTCGACACCAGCAGCGTGCTGGCGACGATCGGCTCAGCGGCGCTGTCGGCCGCGCTCGATGTCGCGGTCGGCGGCTTTTCCGAGTGCTCGGGCATCGAGATGACGATGAAGCCCGAGCCCTACAAGGAAGGCGGCGCCAACGGCTTCACGCGCCAGTTCCCCAGCCGCGTCGAGTGGGCGGCGATCACGCTGAAGAAGGGCGTCGGGTCGGGCAGCACGCTGTGGGACTGGCATTACGGCTTCGTCGTTGGCAAGGGCAAGCGCCGCGACGGCCTGATCGTGCTGCTGAGCGACCTGCACGTGCCGAACAACGTGTGGTTCTTCCGCCGCGGTCTGCCGAGCAAATACACCGGGCCGCAGATGAACGCGATGCAGAACGGCGTGGCGATCGAGTCGATCGAGATCACGCACGAAGGGATCTTCCAGCTGCCTTTCGTCGGCGCGGCGACGGCGCTCGCCTCGGCAGTGGCCGGGAGCAGCTTCGGCGCGGGCGTCGCGGCGGCGGGCAGCGCGCCGGGCGCAATCGGCAACCTGTTGTGAGGCGACGACGATGGCGCCACCGCAAATCCGGATTCGCGAAGTGACGGGCACGATGCGCGTCGTGGACGGCGACTCGCTGCTGACGCCGCCCATCCTGGAACGCATCGTCGCCGCGGTGATGGCGGCGATGGAGGGCGAGCAGCGCGACCGCGAGGCGCGCCGGCGCGACACGCACATCGGCGGCGGCTGCGACGCCTGCGAGGAGAAGCACAAATGAACGAGCCGGCCAAAGCGGTGTTCCGCGTGTACTGGTTCGGCCTCGACCAACCGCAGGACATCCCGGTGCAGTACAACCCCACCGAGTATTCGTTCGACAAGTCGGCGCAGATCGGCGAAGTACAGATCCCGGGCCTCGACTCGCCGCTGCAGCAGTTCGTGCGCGGCAACGCCGAGAAGCTCACGCTCGATCTCTTCTTCGACACGACCGAGCTGGGCATGGGGGCCGGCGCGACCAGCGTGACCACCGAGACCGACAAGATCTACCAGCTGATCAAGATCGAGCCGAAGCGGCACGCGCCGCCCATCGTCGAGTTCATCTGGAGCCATGAGATGGCCGGCACGCACATCGGCGGCGCGCCGGGGAGCGTGGCGGGGGCGCTGACGCAGGCGGTGAGCGGCGCCGCCCAAGCGGCCGGGGCCGCCATCGGTGCGGCGGTGCAGGCGGCGGGCAGTGTCGGGGCGGCGGCGCAGTCGGTGGTCGGACCCCCGCTGGGCAGCCAGCGGCGCAACGGCTTCCGCTGCATCATCGAGAGCATCAAGCAGAAGTTCACGCTGTTCTCGCCGGAAGGCATTCCGCTGCGCGCGACGCTGACGGTGAGCCTGCGCGAATACAAGCGGCTGCGCGACCAGCTGCTGGAACTGCACTTGAGTTCGCCCGACCGCACGCACGTCCATCCGCTGCAGCAGGGCGAGGTGCTGGCGAGCGTCGCCAACCGCTACTACGACCGCCCTGCCGAGTGGCGGCCGATCGCCGAGAAGAACGGCATCGACGACCCGCGCCGGCTCACGCCCGGCGTGTTCCTCACGATCCCGCCCCTGACCTAGGACATCGCCATGCCCGCGACGACGCTGCAGGACGCCTCCGCGACCTTCGAGGACTTCTATGTCCCGCGCTTCGAGATCCACGCCGGCGGCAAGGCGCTGCCGCCGGCCGTGCTGCGCGACGTCATCCAGGTCAGCTACAACGACTCGACGACCGAGATCGACAGCTTCGACATCACCGTCAATAACTGGGACGACATGACGAGGCGCTTCAAGTACGTCGGCAGCGAAACGCAGGCGAAGCTCACCGGCGCCAGTCCCGAAGAGCAGGTGCAGCGCCTGTTCGAGCCCTGCCTCGCGGACTTCGAGCTGAAGCTGGGCTACGGCTCGAACCTGCTCAGCATCGTCAAGGGCACGTCGACCAGCCTGGAGCCGAGTTTCCCCGCGGGCGGCGCGTCGACGCTCACGGTGCGCGCGCTCAACGTGCTGTTCAAGCTGCGCACCAAGCAGTACCGCGACCACTGGGAGAAGAAGAAGATCAGCGAAGTCGCCGAGGACATCGGCCGGCGCACCGACAACGGCAAGAAGCGCTTCCCGCTGCCGATCCGCACCGACGCGCAGGCAAAGCGGCGCGAGCCCCGGCTCGACTACATCGCCCAGGACAACCAGTACGACATCGATTTCCTGCTGCTCGAAGCGAGGAAAGTCGGCTACGTGATCTACGTCGACCTCGAACCGCAGGGCAAGGGCAAGCCGCCGCGCGAAGTGCTGCACTTCGGCCCCTCCACCGCGAAGAATCCGCGCGTGCCCGACGTCACCTACGAGCTGAAGTGGGGCATCTCGCTGATCGACTTCACGCCCAAGCTATCGACGGCGAACCAGGTGAAGTCGATCGAGGTGCGCAGCTGGAACCGGCAGACCAACAAGGCGGTGCGCAAGAAGGCGGACCTGAAGCACCCCGACCT
This sequence comes from Aromatoleum sp., assembly GCF_032027225.1. Taxonomy (GTDB): domain Bacteria; phylum Pseudomonadota; class Gammaproteobacteria; order Burkholderiales; family Rhodocyclaceae; genus Aromatoleum. The sequence goes on from NZ_JAVSMM010000011.1 coordinate 67,399, forward strand.
GCGCGTCAATACCGACCTCATCCACCTGCTCGAACCGCCCGGCTGCACACCGCGCGAGGAAGTGGTCGTCAACGAGCCGCAGTACACGCCCGAGCAGGCCGATCACCGCGCCGTGGCGCTGCTGTCGGAACGCCTCAAGCAGATGGTGGAAGCGACCGGCACGACGGTGGGCCTGCCCGACCTGCGCGCCGGCCAGCGCGTGCGCATCCGCGGCCTCGGGGCGCGCTTCTCGGGCGTCTATTTCGTCACCAAGACGACGCACACGATCAACGACAGCGGCTACCTGACCAAATTCACCGCGCGCCGCGAGAACAACGACGAGGGGGCGGTATGACCACGGGAACCGGTGTCGTCACGGCCTTCGTCGAGGAGATCGACGCCCGCCAGGGGCGCGTCAAGGTCAAGTACAAGAGCATGGATGACCGGCTCAAGTCGCCGTGGGCGTACATCGCCGCGCCGATGTCGGGCAAGGGGCGCGGCGCGCTGTTCATGCCGGAAAAGGGCGACGAGGTGCTGGTGTGCTTCGGCGAGGGCAAGTTCGGCTTTCCCTACATCGTCGGATTCCTGTGGAACGGCGAACAGGTGTCGCCGGAAACGGAAGCGCACCAGCGCGTCATCGTCACGCCTGGCGGCCACCAGCTGCGCTTCGAGGACAAGAAGGACGACACGCGCGTGGTGCTGAAATCGCACGGCAAGCATTCGCTGACCTTCGAGGACAAGGCGAGCGGCCCGCAGGTGCTGATCAGGAGCAACGGCGGGCGCGAGGTGCTGCTCGACGACCTGCAGGGCCTCGGCAAGGTGCGCATCAAGTCGGGCGGCAATGAAGTGCTCATGGACGACAACCCGGCAGCGACGAAGATCGAGCTGAAGGCGGGTTCCGGCGTCGGTGTGACGATCACCATGAACGCGACGCCGCAGCCTTCGCTGTCGATTGCCGTCGGCGCGGGCAACACCATCGACGTCAGCGCCGCGGGCGTGACGCTCAACGCCACCGGCGCGCTGTCGATCACGACCGCGGGCGCGGCCAACGTGACGGTCGGCGCCGCGGCGAACATCAGCGTCGGCGGGGCCGCGACGATCACCGCGGGGGGCGCCGTGGCGCTCACGGCGGGCGGGGCGGCGAGCATCACCGCGACTGCGCTGTCGGTCACCAGCGGCATCGCGACCTTCTCGGGTGTGCTGCAGGCTCCCACCATCGTCACCGGCTCGGTGGTCAGCCCGATCTACACGCCGGGACTCGGCAACCTGATCTAGCCGCCGCCATGTTCCCGCTCCCGCTTCCCGCGCCGCAGTTCCAGCCCGATCCGCCCGGTGGCCCGCTCGCGCTCGAGAAGGCCGTCAAGCTGCGCCTCGCGCCGCTCGCCTTCGCCGACGGCACGCCGCTCACGGGCGATGCGATCGACCGGATCGGCGTGCATCTGTATCGCGCGGCCGCCGGCGCGGACGAGATCTGGAACGAAGCCGAGCAGCGCTGGGCGCCCGCGCCGCCCGATCCCGGTGCGCTCACGCCGCTGCCGCTACAGTTCCAGGCCGGCGAGGCGCTGCCGTGGCAGGGCCTCCTCGTCGCCGCGGGCCAGAAGGACCGCAACGGCGCACCGAAGATCGTCGCGGCGGCGGGCGGCCAGCCGCGCTACCGGCTGCGCGCCTTCGTCAAGGCCCACCGCGACGGCGGCCTCTACCAGGGCCTGAGCGACGCGTCCGCCGACCTCGTGTTCGTCAGCCTCGCCGACACGCAGCGCTTCGCCGTGAGCCTGGACAGCGGCGACGCGCAGACCTGCACGCGTGTGCGCCTGCTGCTCAAGGACGGCGCGCTGACGCCGGCGGGCTACGTCGAGATCCGCAGCGATGGCGGGCGCGAAGTCGAGATCGCCAATTGCGCGCCCGGCGGCGCCGTGCGCGCGCGCATCGTGCTGCTCGACAGCGGCGACATCCGTCTGGAACCGGCCACCGGGCGCAGCATCGTGCTCGCCGGCCCGCTCGACGCCGGAATCATCCGCTTCCAGCCACATCTCGGCGGGCCGAAACAGGAACTGTGATGGACAGCGAACGCACCCCGAATCGCGAATTCCTCGGCGTCGGCTGGCGCTTCCCGCTGCAGGTGACGCCCGGCGGCCGCATCGCGCAGGCGCGCTACGAGCAGCGCATCGAGGAGGCCATCGTCATCATCCTGTCGACCGTGCCGGGCGAGCTGCCGATGCTGCCGGAATTCGGCTGCGGCATCCACAACACGCTGTTCGCGCCCAACGACTCGCGCACCGTGGCCCTCGTCGTGCATGACGTGCGCCAGGCGCTGACGCGCTACGAGCCGCGCATCGACGTGCTCGACGTGCACGCCGAGACCACCCTCGACGCGCCCAACCTGCTGCTCATCCGCATCAACTACCGGGTGCGCGAGACGAACTCGATCGGCAACCTGGTCTATCCGTTCTACATCCGGGAGTCGCGCTAAATGCCGCTGAAGGACGCCCTGCCCGTCATCGACGACCGCCGCTACGGCGACATCCTCGCCGAGATCCGTTCGCGCATCGCGCGCTACACGCCGGAGTGGAAGCCCGAGTGGAGCGACGTCAACGACAACGATCCCGGGATGATCCTGGCGCAGGTCTTCGCGTGGCTGTCGGAGATGCTGATCTTCCGCATGGCGCGGGTGCCGCAGCTCAACTACGTGAAGTTCCTCGAACTGATCGGCATCGAGCTGATGCCGGCGCTGCCGGCGCGCGCCGACGTCAGCTTCGCCGTCGACGAGACGTGGCCGCTGCCGACGGTGATCGTTCCGGCGCGCACCCAGGTCAGCGCCGCGGCCGACGAGGGCCCACCCATCGTATTCGAGACCGAGCGCCCGCTGACCGCGGTCGCCTGCCGGCTGCTCGCGGTGCAGGCCTACGACGGCGCCGTCTACGACGACGTCAGCGCGGCCAACGTCGACGTCTCGCCGACACCCGCGCGGCCCGCGCCACCCGGATTCGCGCCTTTCGGCGATGCGCCGCGCGACGACGCCGCGCTCGTCCTCGGCTTCGGTTTCCCGCCGGCCTACCCGACGCCCGACCAGTTTCCGACGCTCAGCCTCGACCTCGCGTTCTGGGCCTTCGAGCAGCCGCAGGACGCGCTGACCGTGCAGTGCGCACCGGCGACGCGCGCCTACGCGCCGGCCCGGCTCGAATGGGAAGGCTGGGACGGCGCCGCGTGGCAGCGCGTCGACGCGCTCAACGACGAGACCCTCGCCTTCACGCGCAGCGGCCACGTCGTGCTGCGCCTCGACAGCGCGCTCCAGCTCGCACGCAGCTTCCTCGGCGAGTACGACACCACCGACCCCGTCACCAAGCAGCCGCGCGAGCCGCTGTTCTGGCTGCGCGCGCGCCTCACCCGCAACCAGTATGAGCGCGCACCACGCCTCGCCGCGGTGCGCACGAACACCGTGCCCGCGCTGCAGGCGCAGACGGTGCAGCGCGAGATCCTGGGCGGCACGACCGGCGCGCGCAACCAGACTTTCCAGATCGAGAACACGCCCCTCGTGCAAGGCAGCCTCGTCATCGAGATCGACGAAGGCATCGCCGACGACGCGGCCGCGGCGCTCGGCGCCACCGCGCGCCGCTGGGCCGTCGCCGAGGACCTGTTCGGGGCGGGACCCACCGACGAAGTGCTGGCGGTGAATTGGACCAGCGGCGAAGTGCGCGCGGGCGACGGCGAGCACGGCCAGATCCCGGTCGCCAACGCCGACAACCCGGACACCAACGTCGTCGCGGTGGAATACCGCTTCGGCGGCGGCAAGCGCGGCAATGTCGCCGCCGCGGCCATCGCGACGCTGGTGTCGCCGATCGACGGCCTCGACGGCGACAAGACGACGAACATCTTCGCCGCCTACGGGGGGCGCGACGAGGAGCGCTTCGAGGAGGCGCAGGTCCGGGCACGTCGCACGCTCCGGGCGCGCGAGCGCGCGGTGAGCGTGGACGACTTCGAGCTGCTCGCGCAGCAGGCCGGCAACGTCAAGCGCGCGAAGGCGCTGCCGCTCGCGCACCCGCGCTTTCCCGGCGTGGCCGTGCCCGGCGCGGTGACGGTGATCGTCGTCCCCGACGCCGAGGGCCCGAATCCGCTGCCGAGCGACGGTCTGCTGCGCACGGTGTGCGAGTACCTCGACGCGCGGCGGCTGCTGACCACGGAGCTCTTCGTCGTCGCGCCGCGCTACGTCGCGGTCGCGGTCGATGCGCAGGTGGTCGTCGACGACCGGGCCGACCCTGCCGCGGTGAAGCAGGCCGTCGAGAACACGCTGGCGAGCTACCTGCACCCCTTACGCGGCGGCGACGACGGTAGCGGCTGGCCGTTCGGCGGCGCCTTGCGCTACTCGAAGATCGTGCAGCAGGTGTTTGCCGTCGCCGGCGTGGACAGCGTGCCGCGCCTGGTGCTGACGGTGGAAGGGGATGAGCAGCCGGAGTGCCGCGACGTGGCGATCTCGGCGTTCGCGGCGAATGCGCTGGTGACGGTGGCGGGCTTGCGGGTCGAGGTGCTGACGGCGTTCGAGTTCGAAGGAGCGCAGCGATGAGCACCGACGTTTCGCGCGCTGCCCCGGTGCCGGCGCCGCCCCACGACCCTTATTCGCTGCTCCTCGCCGGCCGCATCGGCCCGCGCCCGGCGCTCGGCTGGCGCCTGCGCCGCAGCGAGCGCGTGGACATCGACGGCGGCACGCGCGCCCTCGTGCTCGCCCCCTCGCCCGCGGCCGCACGCTGGCTCAGCGAGGCCGACGGCAGCTTCGGCGGGCTCAGGCCGCCCCCCAACGTCGCGCGGACGCCCGGCGGCGATGTCCTCCTGCTCGATCCGGCGACCGGCGAGCTCGAGCGCTTCGACCCCTGCTGCGGGCGCTTCAAGCCGCTGCCGTGCACGACGCAGAGGGTCCCCGATCCGACCGGCTGCCTCGACCGCGGCGCGGCGGGCGTCCCATCCGCCCCGCCGGTCCCGCTCAACCGCCTGCTCGACGCGCGAGCCATTGCGGTATGTGCCGGCGAGCTGTTCATCGCCGACCGCGGGCATGGCCGCGTGGTCCGCCTGAGTCTCGCCGGCTGGGTGCCGCGCGGCGCGCTGCGCCTGCCGCCCGCCCAGCAGGCGGCGCTGACGAGCCCGCCGTGGCAGCCGGCCGGCCTCGCCGTCGACGGTCACGGCATCCTTTACGTGTCCGACCCGGCCAACGGCCGCGTCGACCGCTTCGGACCGCGCGGTCAGTGGCTGAGCGCGGTCGCTGCGGGCCTCGGCGTCACCCACCTCGCGCTCGACTGCCGCGACCGGCTGCACGCGGTCATTTTCGAAACGACGGTACTGTCGACGGCGGTCGGCGCGACCACCGTCGCGCTGCAGCTCGACGCGCTCGCCGCCGGTTTCCACTGGCACACGCTGAAGCTGAGCGTCCCGCTTCCCGGCGCGCGCTTCGCGGTCGCGCTGGACGCGGGCGATGCGCCGTGGACCCTCGCCGAACTGCACAACCCCGCGAACCCGCGCTGGACGCCGTGGCTCGGCGCCGCCGAGCTGCCGCGGCTCGCCGATCCGCTGCCGCTCGCCGGAGTCGTCGGCCGCTATCTGCGCCTGAGGCTCGCGCCCGCACCGGGCCATGCCGCGACCCCGCCGTTCGACGTGATCGCCGCCGGCGCGCGTGTCGTGCGTATCGTCGGCGAGGCCGTCGAGCCCCTGCCCGCGGCGCGCGCCGATCTCGTCACGTGCTTCCCGCCGAACCCGATCCACATCGATGCGCGCGGCCACCTGCACCTGTGCGGCGTCTGCGGCCCGGAGGTCTTCGACAGTCACGGCCGCCCGGTGCCGGCGGAGGAGCGCCTCAACGGAGAGCGCTATGAGCGCGCCGGCCATTACCTCTCGCACGCGCTGGATGCGGGCATCGACGGCTGCCAGTGGCACCGTGTCGAGCTCTCCGGCGCCATTCCGCCGGGCGCCGCGGTCGAAGTGCGCACGACCACGGCGGCGATCGAGCTGTCGTCGGCGGAAGTCGATGCGCTGCCCGAATCAGCGTGGGCGACGCGCCTCGTGGCGACCACGATGGCGCCGCCCGACAAGGCCGCGCCGTCGTCGTGCACCTGGGACTGCCTGGTCATGAGCCCGCCGGGGCGCTTCCTGTGGATCGACCTCAAACTCGCCGGCGACGGCCGCGTCACACCCTGCCTCTCGTCCGCGCTGGTGGAATACCCGCGCATCAGCCTGCGCCGCTACCTGCCGGGCATGTTCGGCTTCGATCCGGTCGGCGCCGACTTCACCGACCGGCTGACGGCGATCTTCGACGCCACGCTGCGCTCGATCGAGGCCCACGTCGACCGCGAGGCGATGCTGTTCGACCCGCTGTCGGCCCCGGCCGACGCGCTGCCGGGCCGGATCGACTTCCTGTCGTGGATCGCCGACTGGATCGGCGTGACGCTGTCGCACGACTGGCCGCTCGAACGCCGCCGCCATTTCGTCAAGCAGGCAGCGAAGCTCTACTGCCGCCGCGGCACCCCCGACGGCCTGCGTAGCCAACTCCTGCTGCTGCTCGGCTTCGACCGCGCCTATGCGGAACATTGCCTCGCCGAACGCCGGCAGACGCGCTGCGTTCCGCTGCCGAGAAACTGCGGCCCGTGCCCGCCGTGCACACCCGCCGAACCGCCTCCGCTGATCCTCGAACACTTCAAGCTCCGACGCTGGCTCTATGCATGCCACGGCCGGCTGGGCGACGACTCGGTGCTGTGGGGCAAACGCATCCTCGACCGTTCGCAGCTCTCGGGAAGCGCCGCCTCCGCCAGCCCCGAACATGGGAATGCGCAGGTCGGCGTCACGCGTCTCGACAGCGTTCCCGACCCGCTGCGCGATCCCTTCCACGTCGGCGCGTACAAATTCAGCGTCTTTGTGCCGGCGCGCATCCGCGACTCGGCGAGTGAGAAGCGCGCGCTCGACGACCTGCTCGCGCGCGAGGCGCCGGCGCACACGGCAGTCGACGTGCGCTACGTGGAGCCGCGCTTTCGCGTCGGCGTGCAGGCGACGATCGGACTCGACGCCGTCATCGCGCGCACCCCGTGCGGCGTGCGGCTCGACGAGGCGCGGCTGCGCCAGGGCACGGTGTTGTCGGGCGTCCCCGGGTCGCCGGCCGGCGCGCGCCCGCCGTCGCTCGAAGTCGGCCGCTCGCGGGTCGGCACATCGACCCGGCTGGCATAGCGACCGGCATAGGCACTCTCTGGAGAGGACCCGACCATGGCTCATCACAACCACGCGCACCCGGAACCACTATCCGGCCCGTTGGGCTGTCCGCAGTGCGAGTTCGAGCCTTTCGTGCGCAACCATTTCTTCACCGGGAAGATGATGGGCGCGGGCGAATTCGTCACCGAGTCGCAGTACCACGCCGAGAAGATGCGCCACCACAACGTGCGCCTGCACGGCTGGGGGGTGGTTTGCGGGCTCGCGGTGCACCAGCACCCCTCGCCCGAATGCCGCAAGCGCTACGTGATCGTCGAGCCGGGCACGGCGATCGACTGCTGCGGTCACGAGATCCTCGTGCCGCAGCGCAAGATCGTCGACGTCGCGCAACATCCGGCGGTGCAGAAGATCGCCGGCGACGGCAAGCTGCATACGCTGCAGCTGGCGATCTGCTACCGCGACTGCCCGACCGAGGACGTGCCGGTGCTGTACGACGAGTGCGGCTGCGACGACACGCAGTGCGCGCCGAACCGCATCCTCGAGTCGTTTGCCTTCGACGTGCTGGTCGATCCGCCGCTGTCCGCGAACCCCGGCGCCGCGGCGGCGCTCGCGGCCTTCGTCGCCACCGACCTGCACGGCGCGGTCGGCGCGATGGGGGCGACGGCCGCGGGCAAGCTCGCCGTCGTCGACCCGGGCAACGCCACGCGCGCCTTCGTCCTCGACCCCGCGCATCGCAGCCTGATCAGCGTCGCCTTGCCGGCCGCGGCCAAGGCGATCGCGCTCGCGGGCGACGGCGCGCGCTTCTTCGTCGTCACCGCGCCGAAGGCCGGGCCGGAATGCGAAGTGCATGTCTACGCGCTCGCCGACGGCGCCGAGGTGGCGACCGTCGTCGCCGGCGCCACGCGCACGATCCCCGGAACCACGGCGGCGAGCGTGCTCTTCGCGGCGGCGAGCGCGGCCGCGGCGAGCGCGCTGCTCGTGCTCGACCAAGGCAGCGGCAAGCTCTTCCGCTTTGCCGCGGACGCGACGCACGGCATCGCCGACGCCGACGACGGTGCACCGATCGCGACCCCCGCCGGCAGCGGCGTGCTCGCCGCCAACACGGACGGCAGCTTCGCGTACGTCGTCGACCCGGCGGGCAAGGTGCAGGCCGTCAACCTGACGACGCCCGGCGTCGCGCCGCTCGGCGGAGTGCCGGCAAGCGCGAAACCGGTCGCGCTGGCGCCGTTCGTGCTCGGAACGAGCGGCATGGTCGGCATCGCGAGCGGCAGCGAAAAGCGCGTGTATGTCGTCGACCAGGGGGCCGGCACGCTCAAGGCCACGATCGACGTCGCACACACGCCGCGTTTCCTCGCCGCCAGCGGCGGCGCTGCCGCGCCGTGGCTCACCGTCTACGAGGAGGACGCCGGGCACGCCCGCGTGCAGTCGCTCGACCTCGCCCCGCTCGCGAGCGGCAACCCACCGCTCGTCGCGGCGCCGCGCGCGCTCGGGCCTGGCGTCCGCCACATCGTGCTGATCCTCGCCAACGGCCAGCTCGCGACGCTCGACGTCACGACGCTCGCCGACAGCGACTGCGCGGATCACCTCGTGCACCAGATCGACGGCTGCGCCGGCTGCGACGTCGCCGACTGCGTCGTGCTCGCCACCCTCGCCAACTACATGCCCGACATGTCGCTGCTGGATCTGCCGGCCGCCGCCGACGACATCGCCCAGGCCATCGCCCGCATCGACAACCTCGCCGGGCGACGGCTGCTGGCGACCACGGCGACGCTGCAGGCGTGGCTGGAATGCCTGCAGGTGAAGGGCGGCGTGCCCGGCCCGGCCGGCCCGCCGGGGCCGCCCGGAAAGGATGGCGCCGACGGCCAGGACGGCGCGGACGGTCAGGATGGGCAGGACGGCGGCCCGGGCGTCATCGACGTCGCGCTGGAGGTCGGCGACTGCTCGACCCCGCCCTCGCTGACGCTCGCCAACCAGGTGCTCACGCTGACGCTGCCCAAGTGCTGCGACGGCGAGCTCGTGCACATCTGCCGCATCAACTGGAAGCACGCCGACGTCGTCGCCGAACAGGACATCCCGTTCATCGAGATCGCCTTCGACGGCGACCTCGAGCCGACCGACCTGAAGCAGACGATGCTCGAGCAGTCCTTCGTCGTCGAGACCCGCCACGGTGCGCCCGACGAGCGCGAGCGGCAGCTCGACTGCTGGTGCCAGCTGAGGGGCAAGTACGAGCGGCTGCGGCTCGACAAGCCGTGCGAAGGCGGCGAGGAGATCCACGGCGTGCCCAACACGCTGCGCTTCCACCCCGAGCCGCCGCTCGTCCCCGGCAACACCTACCGCGTCCGCCTGCACGGCGACCTCCTCCGCGACGCCAAGTGGCAGCGCGGCATCGACGCCAACCACCTGCCGCCGTGGGTATCGGGCGGCCGCAGGAGCGGCGACTGCATCGAGGGCGGCACCTTCCTCAGCTGGTTCGAGGTCGCCAGGCGCGGCTAATTCTCGCCACGTCCGGTCCCACTTTTCGTCCGGAGATTCGTCATGTCGCACGACTTCCTGTACGACGCCACGCAGCGTCTCGACGCGGCCGACCCGTGGGCGCCGGCGCGCCAGCGCCCCGACCCCTGCGCCGAGGACTGCACGCCGCGCTGCCCGGCCTGCGGCGGGCTCAAATGCCTGTGCCGGCCGCGTTTCTTCCCCGGCCAACTACTGACCGACGACGATCTCAACCGCCTCGAGCAGTACGTGATCGACAAGAACCGCCTGCACAACCGCTACCTGCACGGCTGGGGCGTGGCCTGCGGCCTCGAGGTCGGCTGCGACCCCTGCGCGCCCGGGCATGTGATCGTGCGCACCGGCTACGCCGTCTCGCCCTGCGGCGACGACATCGTCGTCTGCGCCGACCAGTCCGTCGACATCTGCGCGCTGATCAACACCTGCGCCCCGACGCGCCAGCCGGTGTGCGACCCGCCCTACGACACGCCGCCGCAGGACTGCAGCGGCAAGGCGCGCGAGTGGGTGCTGGCGATCTGCTACGACGAGCGGCCGGTGCGCGGCATCACCGCCCAGCTGGGCATGAGCGACACCCCCTGCGGCACGCGTTGCGCCTGCGGCGGCTCGGGGAGCTGCGGCTGCGCCGGCTGCAACGGGACCGCGACGGGCCAAAGCGGCGACTGCAGCTGCGCGCCCAAGACGGCAGCGACGCCGCCGCCCCGGCGCAAGACCTACGCGCCGCAATGCGAGCCGACGCAGGTCTGCGAAGGCTACCGCTTCGTCGCCTACCCCGCGCCGAAGCCCGCGAAGATGCCCGACCCTGCCGGCGGCCGCTCGGGCGAGCTGATCTGGGCGTGGCTGTACGCCAACCGCGCGCGCTTCGGCCCACTGCTCGAACGGCTGCTGTGCTGCGTCACACGCGCGATGGAGCTGCGCGCGGCGATCCGCGAAGGCCAGGCGCTCGACGTCACCGCCTCGCTTTCCGTGTACACGGACTACGCCGCCGCGCTGCAGGAATTCGCCGCCGACTTTTCGCTGCACCGCTGCACCTTCGTGTCCCGCGTGCAGCGCCAGTACGACGACGCGCGCGACTTCGTGCACCGCGTCGGCCAACCGAGGGCGCTCACCAAGAACCAGGTGCAGCAGCTCAAGGGCCACGTCCTCGCGCTCGACAGCACCTGGCTCGACATCCTCTCCGAGTGTTTCTGCTCCGCGCTGCTACCGGCGTGCCCGCCGCCTGCGCCCGACAACTGCGTGCCGCTCGCCGTCGTCACCGTCGGCGGCGACACCTGCCGCGTGGTCGAGATATGCAACTGGGAGGCGCGCAAGATCCTCGTCACCTGGCGCACGGTGATGTACTGGCTGTCATGGCTGCCGTGGCAGCGGCTGCGCAAGTGGATTGCCGACCTGTGCTGCGGCGACGAGCGCGAGCGCAGCGTCTACCGCCTGCTGATGCTGATGATCGGCGTCGCCTTCTCCGGCCAGCAGGCCGCGGCCGCGCCGCGCATGGCGCGGATGGCGAGGATGGCAGGGCCGAGGGGGGCGGCCGGAGCGGCCGCGGAAACGGGCGGCGACCCGCTCGCCGACGCGCTCGGCGCCGACCATCTGCTGGACTTCATGCTCAAGGACTACGCGTCGCTACGCAGCGAAGGCGCCGCCTCGACGCAGCACCCGCTGTGGGCCGCGCTGCTCGCTCGCGCCTCGGACGCCTCCGCGCTGGCCCCGCTCGCGGGGGCGCCCCCCGAGGTCGGCGACCTGTCGCGCAAGCTCGCCGAGCTGGAGCGCCTCGTCGCCGCGCAGCAGAAGCAGATCAACGAGCTGAGCAAGCGATAACCGCGGCGCTCGCAGCCGGCGCGCGCGCCATTCCCGAGCCACCCCCAGGAGCACGCCATGGGCGCCCAGGACCAACGACCCCGCTTCTTCGAAGGCCAATACCTCGGCGCCGACGACCTGACCGCGATCGTCGACGCGCAGCGCATCGGCGACGCGCGCCATGCGCTCGGCGCGCATACCTGGGGCATCGCCGTGGGCCTGACGCTGGGCGAGCGCGCCGCGCCGGGCGCGCCCAACCGCGTCGACGTGACGCTGCAGCCGGGGTTCGGCTGGGACGGCTTCGGTCGCCCGATCGCCGTGTCGCGGCCGACGCGCCTGCCGGAAACGCTGTTCGCGCAGATTCCGTTCAGCCCCGCGCTCGACGACCCGAACAACGGCCCGGGGCGGCTCGTGCCGGTTTGGATCGCCTACGACGAGATCGCGACCGGCAATCCGCAGCCCGGTTTCGAGACCTGCGCAACCGACGACCAGAGCGCGCGCATCGGCGAAACCTTCCGCTTCGTCGTCGGCCAGCAGCCCCCCGCGCAGCAGCGCTCGCCGATTACGATCGGCACCGCGACCGTGGACGCGCTCGACGCGCTGACGCAGTTCGACCCGACGGCGGCGAAACTGTGGGACACCTCGGTGCCCCACCAGAGCTTTCCCGCGGGCAAGCCGCCACGCTGGCTCGTCCCGCTCGGCTTCGTGCGCTGGATCGCACGCGACAACGCGCTCGGTTACTTCGCCAAACGCGACCTCGTCGCCGCCGACGAAGTGGGCGGGCGCATCGCGGGCTTGCGCCGTTATGCCGGCGTCGTCGCCGAACGCATCGAATCGGCCGGGCGCGTGATCGTGCTGCACGCGCGCGGCGAGGACCCGAACGCGCTGCACCGCTACGCGCGGCTGCTCGGCGACCCCGCCAAGGCGCTCGCGCTGCAGGACGACCTGGTGTGGGTCGAAGGCAACCTGCGCGTCGGCGGCGACGCCAAGCTCAACGGCGGCAAGCTGCATTTTCGCGACGGCGACGGCGAGGAGCGCAAGACGCCGCTGTACATCGCGCGCTTCGGCGACGACGCGGGCGGCGACGGCAAGCGCGAGCTGCGCGTCGCGATCGGCGACACCAGCCAGATCGACAACCGGCTGGTCGTCGGCCCCGTCGAAGCGGCCGGCACGCTCGCGCCGCGGCTCGTCGTCGTCAGCGGCGCCGCGGCCAACGCCGCCGAGGGCCGCGTCGGCGTGAACACGGCGACCCCTGCTGCGGCGCTCGAAGTCAAGGGCGACTGGGCCGGCAACGAGGACGGCGCGCTGCGCCTGTCGGGCGCGCAGGCGACGCTGCGCTTCGACGGCGGCGTGGGCGGCGAGACCTGGATCGCCCAGCTCGCCGCCGCGCCGGCCGGGGCGCTGCGCCTCGCCCACCGCACCGGGCCGGGCACTTGGCGCAACGTCGTCCTCCTCACGCCGGACCACCGCGTCGGCATCGGCGCCGACGCGCCGCGCAATCCGCTCGCGGTGCGCGCCCAGCCGGGCGCCGCAGCCGATTTCGACGAACTGGTGAGCTTCGAGGACAGCGGCGGCGCGGGCAAGTGGCACCTCAATCTGCACAAGGATGCGGCCGGCAAGGCGCTCAACTTCGCCGAAACCGACGTCGCCGACGGCCGCCTGTACCTGCAGCAGGGCGGCAACGTCGGCATCGGCACGCTGCAGCCGGCGGCGCGGCTGCACGTGCAGGGCAATCGCGTGCGCGTCGAGAACGTCACCGGCGCGCCCGGCTCGCGCGTGCTCGAACTGCGCACCGACGGCAGCGCGGTCGACGTGCAGTCGAACACCAGCCACCTGTACCTGCGCAGCACGCACCCGGGCGGCCCCGCCGACCGCCACATCGTCATGAACCCGAGCCCCGGGGGCGAGCCCGACGGCCTCGTCGGCATCGGCCTGGTGCCGAACGCCGAGAAGCTCGAAGTCAAGGGCAACATCCTCTTCGGCGCCGTGCCCGACCTCTTCGCGGTGGGCGCCGGCGCGGCGATGCGCATGGTGTTCGGGCGGATCGAGGCGAACGGCAGCTTCACCGGCAGCGGCTTCGTCGCCGCCCGCAACGGCGTCGGCTCGGGCGACTACACGGTGGGCTTCGCACCTGCCTTCAGCGGCGTGCCCATCGTCGTCGCCACGCCGATCGACTCGCTCAACGACGACAACGTCCTGACGCTGGGGGGCATCACCGCGGCCGGCTTCGCCGTACGCGTGCGCGACGTCGTCGATGCAGCGGCACCGTTGCCACAGGACACCGCGTTCAGCTTCATCGCGATCGGCGCGCCGTGAAAATGCCGACGACCTGCATCATCGACCGCCTGCACCTGTCGGTCGTCGCCAGCGCCGCACCGGCGCGCGCCGACGCGCTGCTCGCCCGCCTGCGCGAAGTCGCGGCGCGCAAGCTGGGGGAGGCGATCGCCGCGGGCCTGCCCGATGTCGCCGACGAAAGCGTCGTCTTCATCGACCGCCTCGACTTCGACTGCGCGCTGAACGCCGCGTGGGACGACGAGCAGCTTGCACGCGCCTGCGCCCGCGACTTCGTGCACGCGCTGACGGCGCAGGCCGACGCTGCCGGCGTCCGCCGCTTCGCCGACCGCGCCGAGTTCGTCGCCAGCTTCGCCATCGCGCTCGCCGACGGCGACGCCGAGCGGTGCTGGTGGTTCGACGAGTTCGAGGGACTGCGCCTGTTGCCGCGCTCGTCGGCGCTGCGCACGGTGCTCGGCGGCGAGGGTGCGGCCGCATGGGCGGCGCTCGCACGGCTGACCGACGCCGCCGCGCAGCGCGTGCTGCAGACGCTGACACCCGCGGATGCGCGGCGCCTGATGTCCGCACTCGGTCGCGCCGACGGCGGCCTCGCGCCACCGCTCGCCGGCCTGCGCCGCGCGCTCGCCGCGCCGCTGGCCGAGCGCGTGCCCGGCGCTGCGCATCGCGTGCTCGCGGCCCTCGTCGCACTCGCCCGCGAGGAGCCAGCAAGCATCGGCGCCCGCGCCGTGGATGCGCTGCAGGCCCTCGCCGCCTTGCACACAGCAGCGGCCAGCGGCGCGCTCGCCACCCACCTCACCGCCGACGCGTCGCCCCGCGTCGCGCTCGCCCGCTGCTGCGCAGCCACGGGCATCGCGCCGGATGCGCTGGCGGCGTGGAGCGAGGCCGACGTCGACGAGCTGCTCGACACCTTGCGCCGCGCCGCGCCGTCTCCGCCAGACGTCGCGACGGCCGACGCCGAACGCAGCGCGTGGGGCGGCACGTGGCTGCTCGTCGCGCTGCTGGCGCGCCTCGGCTGGTGGCAACGCTGGCAGGACGCCGGGCGCGACGCGAGCGGCGAACACGCCGGCGACCTGGCCCACAGTCTCGTGCTCGCAGTCGCGGCGCGGGCGCTGCTCGGCGATGCGCATGCGCTGCTCACCGAGGATCCGCTGCTGCGCCGCATCTTCGGCGACCCCCATCCGGCGCCCGCCGCCGGGTGGCTGCGGCACGTGCTGCGGCTGCCGCTCGCACCTCCGCGCGCCTCGGCGTTCGCGACGACGCCGCTCGGCGCCGGCCGTCGCCGCCGCGTGGCGTTGATCGAGGCGGACCGCGGCAGCATCGTCGGCCTCTTCCGGCCGGCGCAGGCGGCGGCAGCGGTTGCCGCCGCGCTGCCCGCGGATGCGGTGCTCGTCTCCACCGGCGAGCCTTCGTCCGAGGCGCCGGACGATCTCGCCGCCGCAATCGCGTGGTGGCAAGCCCACGGCCCGGCAGCATCGCACGGCGCACTCGACGACCTCGACGACCTCGACGACCTTCTCGCCATCGTCGCCCTGAACCTGCTGCGCGAATTCGCGTCGCGCCTTCCCGGCTGCCGCGAATCGAGCCCGGCCTATCTGCGCAGCCAATGCCTGTCGATGAGCGCGCATGTCACGCTGGACGACGCGTGCATCGGCGTGCGCCTCGGCCGTGCCCCGCTCGACGTGCTGCTGACGCTCGCCGGCATCAACCGCGGCACCACGGTGCTGCCGGACGGGCGCGCGCTGCGGATCGAGACCGACCGGTGAAGGACAGGCAATGGGACGGCGATCCACCGTGACGATGGCATTTACATGATCACCGAATCCCTCGCCGCGCTCGCTCCCGAACTCGTCCGCCTCGACGCCCGGGTCGCGCGCGCGATCGCGCGTCTGCGGGCGCGCTACGAGCTGTCGCTCGACGAATTCCGCGGCCTCTACATCAGCGACGAACAGGTCGACGCCCTGCTGTGCGGCAAGGCTGCCATCGACGTCGATATGCCCGACGATCCGGCGGGTGACGCGCGCCGCGTCGCTGCACCGCTGTCGCCCTGGTCGCACGTCACCGCTGCACTCGGCCTGAGCGACGACGAACGGGACCTGCTGCTCGTCTGCCTCGCGCCCGAACTCGACGGCAAGTACGAAACCTTGTACGCCTATCTCAACAACGACGTGACGCGGCGGCTACCGACCGCGGAACTCGCGGCACGGCTGCTGGCCGCCGACCCGGCCCACGCGGTTGCGCTGAAAGGCCTGTTGGCGCCGCAAGCACCGCTGCTCGCCTGCGGTGCGATCGAAGTCGTCGGCGGCCAGCGTGAGCTCGCTCGCGCGCGCCGCGCGCTGCGCGTCGCGCCGGCGCTCGCCGGCTGGCTGCAAGGCCTGCCGTGGGTCGACGAACGCCTGGCCGACGTGGTCCGGCCGCAGGACCCGGACGCCGCCTGGGCCGTCGAGTTGCCCGACGAACTAGCGCACGCGCAGCGCCTGCTCGACGACGGCGCGGCGCTGCCGCTGCTCGTCGTCACCGCCCCTGCCGCCGCCGACGCGGCCCTCGCGGCACAGTCCGTCTTCGCCCGCGCCGCCTGCCCGGCGCTGGTCCTCGACCTCGCCGCGCTCGCCGCCGCACCGTCGCCCGCCGATGCCATCTCTGCCGCCGAACTGATGCAAAAAGTGCTCGGCGTCGCCATCGTCGCATCGCCGCTCGACGCGCTGCTCGACGCCGACGGCCGAAGCATCGAGACCATCGCGGCGCAGTTGCGCGGACTGGCGCAGCGCTCGCCCACGCTGATCCTCGCCGCGTCCGACGGCAGCCGCTGGCACCCGGCGCTGGGCGAAGCGCACGCGCTCGAAATCAGGCTCCCCGAACCGGACGCCCGAGCCCGCCGCCGCCTCTGGCGCAGCGCCCTCGGCGTGCACGGCGAAGCAGCACCCGTCGATGCGCTCGCGGACCGCTTCGTCCTCGGCGCCGAGCGCATCCGCAGCGCCGCCACCACCGCAGCCCAGGCCGCGCTCCTCGCCGGCGCAGCGGCGGCGTCGCCGCGGCAGCTGTTCGCGGCCGCGCGCGCCGCTTCGGTCGACCCCGGCGCCGGCACGACCAGCACCGTCCCCACGCCGTTCGAGTGGGGCGACCTGATGGTGCCGGGCGAAGTCCGCGCGCGCCTGCACGACCTCGTCGCCGCCATCGAGTTGCGCGGGCGCGTCCTCGACGACTGGGGCTTCGCCGCGCGCCTCGGCGCCGCCCGAGGCGTCAAGGCGCTCTTCGCCGGACCGTCGGGCACCGGCAAAACGATGGCCGCCGGCATCATCGCGCGCACGCTCGAGCTCGACCTGCAGCGCATCGAGCTCGCGCAGGTGACGTCGAAATACATCGGCGAAACCGAGAAGAACCTCGACCGCGCCTTCGCCGCCGCGCGCCGCGCCAATGCCGTGCTGTTCATCGACGAGGCCGACGCGCTGCTCGGCAAGCGCTCCGAAGTCAAGGACGCGCACGACCGCTACGCCAACATCGAAACCGCCTATCTGCTGCAGAAGATGGAGGACCACGACGGCATCGTGATCCTCGCCACCAACCTCGCGAAGAACATCGACGAGGCCTTTTCGCGCCGCATGCAGTTCGTCGTCGAGTTCCCGATGCCCGACGTCGCAAGCCGCGAAGCGCTGTGGCGCCGCATGCTCCCGCCGCAGGCGCCGCTCGCCGCCGACGTCGATTTCGCCTTTCTCGCCCGCCAGTTCACCCTCGCCGGCGGCGACATCCGCAACATCGTCCTCGACGCGGCCTACCAGGCGGCGCGCGCAGACCGTGCCATCGCCATGCCCGATCTGCTGCGCGCGGTGTCCAGGCAGAACGCGAAGCGCGGCCGCGTGTCCACCGTCGCCGAGTTCCGCGAGTACTTCCCGCTGCTCGCAGAAAGCGCGGGCAGCGACGGGCTCGCCGAACCATCTCCCGCCGGAGAGCGGATGCGATGAAGGCGCGGGACTTCGAAGCGGCCCCGCCCCGCCGCACGCCCGTGCCGACGCCGCGCTCGCGCCCCGCCTCCCAGGCCGTCGTGCCGCCCGTGCCGCAGACGCCTCAGCCGGCCGGCAACCAGGACGTTCTCCATGAACTCGGCATTCGCGCCCGGCTCACGCTCAGCCAGCCCGGCGACGCCGACGAGCGCGAGGCGGACCGCCAGGCCGACGCGTTCGCGACCACCCGCCCCCTCGCCCGCGCGTGTGCCGGCTGCGTGCCCGACAACAACCACACGCTGGCACGGAAGGCGGACGGCGCCGGCCCGGCGCCCGTCGCGACGCGTGCGCTCCCCGGCCTCGACGGCAGCCGCGGCGAGGCGATGACGCCGGCCGAGCGACGTCCCTTCGAACGTTTCTTCGCCACCGACCTTCGCCACGTCCGCGTGCACGACAACTCCGTCGCCGCGCACGCCGCCCGCACGATCGGCGCCCAGGCTTTCACGCGCGGAGCCGACATCTATTTCGGCGCCGGCCGCTTCGCGCCCGCGTCGGACAATGGCCGTCACCTGCTCGCGCATGAACTCGCCCACACCCTGCAGACGGGCCCCGACCAGGTGCGTCGCAAGACCGAGCATTGCAAGGAGGCGCTGCCGGAAAACCCGCCCGCGCCCAGCTGCCAGCCCTCGCCCGGCCTCGCCGACAGCAGCGTCACGAAGCCCGTCGTG
This sequence comes from Aromatoleum sp., assembly GCF_032027225.1. Classification (GTDB taxonomy): domain Bacteria; phylum Pseudomonadota; class Gammaproteobacteria; order Burkholderiales; family Rhodocyclaceae; genus Aromatoleum. The sequence continues at coordinate 85,808 of NZ_JAVSMM010000011.1, forward strand.
GATGCAGTCGGGCGCGGCGACTTCGACGCCGTCACCGGCGGCCTCGACAAGCGCACGGTTCCCGAACTCAAGGCGATCCGCCGCGTCGTCCATGACGAGAACAAGGTTCTCCTCGAGCGCTGGCTGATTTCGCCGGTGCAGGCGGCGGCCTGGAAGCGTGCCGCGGCGACCGCCCTGCCGCTCCTCGGCCCGCTCGTGCCGGGCGCCGGCCTGGCAGCGCCGCTGCTCGCGCAGTCGCTGCGCACCAGCGGACGCGCCGCCGCTGCCAGCGCCAACAAGGGCCTGAGCCTGTTGTGGCCGGCGATCCCGCTGCTCGAACGCCTCGCCTTGTACGACGAGGGATACCGCGTGGTCGAGCAGGCGCAGATCGAGGTCATCTGCTCGACGCCGATGGCCGAGCGGCGCGAAGCCCTGTGCGATGTCGCGCGTCTCGACACCGTCTACAAGAAGATGGACCCGCCCGAGGAATACGAGGCGCGGCTGCTGATCAAGCCGGACGACCGCTACGAGGCGGTCGACCATTTCGTGCTGCGCGCGCAGGGCATCGTCAGCGACGACGAGGATCCGCTGTTCACCGCCCTGCTGCAGCTGTCGCCGGCCGATCGCAAGCGCCTGTGGACGGCGCGCGAGCAGAAGCTGCGCGCGCTCGTCCTGGACGACGTGTTCCCCGACCTGCGCCTGAAACGCTTGCAGGAGCTGGTCCAGGGCGGCGAAGTGCAGGCCCTGATCGCGCGCCTGCAGCTCGCCACCGAGCGGCGCAAGGACGACCCCGCCGGCGTGCAGGCGGTCGTGGACCGCGTCGTCGTGCTGTTCCGCGAGCGCCGCACGCTGCAGCTCAAGCTCAAGACGCCGGGGCTGTCCGCCGAGGAACGCAAGAAGGCCGAAGCGCGGATCGAGGAGCTCAAAGAGCTCGACAAGCTGCTCGACTTCCAGCGCAGCGAGACCGGCGTGCTGCCACCTCACACCTTCATGGCGATGCTCGCCGAGGCGCGCGGCGCCGAAGGCTTCGGCGGCGACGTGGCGCGCCTCGCCGAGTTCGTGGATCCGAAGGACGCCGAGAAGTTCGCTATCGACGCCGCCCGCCAGCGCATCCTCCTGTCCGCCGGAGACGCCGACGCGATCGCCCTGATCATCAAGACGCTGCACGCACCCCCGGTCGATCTCGCGCCGGGCACCGAAGCGCAGGAGCGCGAACATCGCCAGCACCTCGCGAACATCGCTTTCCGCCAGAAGGTGCTCGACAACGGCCCGGTGCAGGGGGTGATCGCCGGCCTGAAGGGCAGCGAGCAGGCGCGGGTGAAGGACGCCATCGCCGCCGACCGTTACGACGAGGTCTACGCGCAGGCCCATGCCGCCCTCAACGGCGCGCGCTGGGGCGAGTTTTTCCAGGCCGTCTTCAAGATCGCGCAGAACCCGGCGTGGAAGAAGAAGTTCGAGGAGGAAGCGACCCAGCACGTCGGCGCCGCAAGCGTGTTCGCACGCGCCGACGCCGCCGGCGAGCCGGGCAAGGTCATGCGCAAGATCCTGGCCGACCCGCAGCATCTGCCGCTGGCCGCGATCCTCGCCTACAGCGGCGACGTCGAGCTGATCCGCGCCGCGTTCGAAGACATCGGCGAGACACAGCGTGCGCAGCTGCGGCTCGGCTACTTCCTGACGCGCCAGCCGCCGGTCGGCCCGCCGACGAAGGCGCAGGACGACGCGCTGCAGGCCTACCGCAAGCTCGAAGGCGAAGTGCGCGCCTCCCAGACCACCGCCGGCATCTTCAGCCGCAGCGGTTTCACCGCGGTGCTCATCGCGGTGCTCGGCGCCGAACCCACGGCCGCAGAGCTGGCGACCGATGAGGGGCGCTACCAGGCGGCGGCGATCATGTACGAGCAGCAGCTCGCGCGCCTCGCGCTCGGTCGCGGCGTCGTCCAGCACTTCACCGAGACCGACGAAACGATGGACGCCGCCGCGCGCGAGTTCGAGGCGCTGTGGCTGCGCGTGCGCGACCGGAAAGCGCTGTCGATGATCGACTACTCGACGCTGGTCGCGCTGCACCTGCGCTTCGAGTCGCGCACGCAGGAGTTCGTCGATACCGGCAACATGATCGGCGAGATGGCCGGCATGGTAGCGGCCACCGTTGCGGGCATCGTCATCGTCGCCGCCACAGGGGGCGTCGCGACGCCCGCCGTCATCGCCGTCGCCGCCGCGGCCGGCGCGGGCAGCCGCGTTGTGACGCGCGAGATGTTCGGCGGTGACTACTACAAGGCCCTGAGCGACGAGGGCGCGCGCGACGCGCTGCTCGGCGCGGTAGACGCGGCGCTCGCCGTCGTCGGCGGCCAGCTCGCGTCGCGCGGCAGCGAGTTGCTTGGTTTCGGCGGCCACGCGCTGACCCGCAACGCCGCACGCCTGGCCGGCGAAGTGACCGAACAGGCGACGCAGAAATTCGCCCGCAAGGTCGCCGCCAGCGCCGTCGAGGGCGCGCTCGATGGCGCTTTCTCAGGCAGCATCAGCGAAGCCTTCGGCGCGATGACCGATGCCCGCACGTGGCGGCGCGGGATCGTCAACGGCCTCGCGCAGGTCGGCCAGGCGGCGCTCGTCGGCGGACTCGCCGGCCTCGGCGGCGGCGCGCTCGCCGGTGCCGCGCTGGTCACGCTCGGGCACGGCGCCTCGTTGCTGCGCAACGCGATCGCGATGCAGGGATTGGAGAGCACGCTCAGGCAGGCGGGAGTCGAGCCGACACTGAAAGCCGCGCGCGAAGCGGCGCTGCGCGGCGACCTGAAGGCGATGAACGAACTCGCCGACAAGCTCGAAGCGCACCTGACGCAGGACCAGGCGCGCGTGCTGCGCGAACAGCTTTATGCCGACTTCCGCGGCGTCGCCCGCCACCCGCCCGGGACGGTCGTCGGCAAGGAACAGGAAGCGGTCCTCGCGAAGAGTGCCGGCAAGTCCGACGGCCGAGCCCTGACCGCGGCCGAGCGGCAGGCCGAAATCGACGTCGTCGCCGCCAGCCAACCGCAGCCCAGCACCGTCGCGGGCTACGTCGACGAGGTCGACCTCGGCAACCAGCACGTCTGGCGCCGGCGCCCCGACGGCACGTGGTGCCGGTTCAGCCGCAAGACCTTGTGCGGAACCCCTATCCCCGGCGCCAAACCGCCGAATCCCGAGCAGCTGCAGAAACTGCAGAAGCTCGAATCGGCGCAGGCGCGGGTCGTCGAGGCGCAGGAAAAAGTCGTCTCCATCCGCGAGGAATACGACCTCCTGCGCAAGCTGGAAACGCAGCAGCCGCCGATGCGCGTCGGCAACCTCAGTCCCTCCGAGCGCGAAACCCTGGCGGCCGTTTTCGGCGAGCGTGACCCCGCCAGCCTGACGCTGGCCGACGTCCAGGCCGCGCGCGCGGATCGGGCGCGCGAGCTGGCGAAGACGACCCAGATCGAGATCCCGAACCTGCTCAAGGCCGCGGACAAGGCGCGCCGCGAAACCGCTGAAGGGGTTTACGCGCAGCTGCGCGCCCGCTCGCCCACGGACGTGCGCGATCAGATCATCGCCCGCGCCCGCAACGCCGAAGGCAAGACCATCGACGAGATCAGCAACGCGCCCCTCGCCACGTCGGACATGTGGGTCGATCACGTGGTCCCGCTGCGCGAAATGATCGACATGGATGGCTTCCTCCGGCTCCTCCCCGACGAGCAGCTTGCCTTGGCCAATGAGCTCGGCAACCTGAAAGCCATGAAGGCAGCGGCCAACCGCTCGCGCAACACGCGTCCGTTCGCCGCATGGCCGCAAGGCCTGGAGCACTACACCAAGGAGCAACTCGCTGCGATGGCGCAGGCCGAGGCCAAACTGCGCGAGACGCTGCAGGCCAGGATCAATGAAATGCTGGCGCGGCGAGGAGTCGGCCCATGACGACGACCACGGTGTCACGCACGATCGGCGGACGTCGCGTCGCGCTCGCCTGCGCGCCGTCGCGCCAGCCGCTGGCCGAAGACCTCCTCGCGACGCTCGCCCGCATCGCCGATGACGACCCGCTGCGCGCCGGCATGACGGTCCGCTTCGGCTGGTCGATCCTGACCCTGCGCGACGACGGCGACGGCCTCGTCGTGTGCGAGCCGGACTTCGCCGGCGATCCGCTGCACGACCAGCATCCGGGCGCAGACACGACCCTCGACGTGCTCGCCGGGCAAGCCGCGCTCGTGCGCCGCGTCGGCGCAACGCCGGTGGACACGGGCTTCGAGCAGTTCGTCGTGGTCGCCCGCGGGGCGCTGGAGTCGCACACGCTGCAGCTCTTGCGCTCCCCGCCCGGCGGCGGCGACGACAGCGGCTGGACGGTCTCGTCGCCCGAGCGACCGGGATCGCCGCAGGACGCGGACGCGTTCGACGCGCTGCGCGCCTTCACCCTCCTCGCGCGGCGACCGGTCGTGTTGTCCGCGCTCGCGCTGCCCCCCGGGTACGCGGTGATCATCGACGACGATGCGATCTCGGCGGTGTTCGACGCGAACGGACACCGGCGACTGTGAGCGCCGGGGGGAAGCAACGATGACGCACCTGTCCCGCTTCGCACCACGCGACCGCTCTCCGCACGCACGCCGGCCGCCACCATCTGCCGCGCCGGTCCCGGAACAGCGGGGCGGCGACAACATGGCGACACAGCGCGCCGTCCGCTCCACCCAGCCGCCTGCGCGCGCGACGACAACCGAAATCGCCGCCGAGGAAACCGCCGCCCGTGCCGCCGGCGAACGCGCCATCCCCGGCTCGCTGCCCGCGCTACCGGACGACGTGCGCCTGCACACCGACGCCGCCGCGGCACAGCGAGCGCAAGCCTTGCAGGCGCGCGCCTTCACGTTCGGCGATGACGTCTACTTCGCCGCCGGCCGCTTCGCCCCCGACACGCCTGCCGGCCGCGCGCTGCTCGCGCACGAACTGGAACACGTGCAGCAGCAACGCCGCAGCGGCGACAAGCGCATCGCGCGCGACCCGGACACGCCGCCCGACCCGCAGCAGCAGAAGGAGCGCCGCTACGCCGGATGGGTGCGCGACGTGCTGATCGACGCGATGGCGGACCAGCGCCTGACGGTGAACGACTTCGTCGCCAAGCTCGTCGAGCAGGCCACACTGCACATCGGCGACGCCAGCGAACTGGCGGCTTTCCAGGCGCGCGCTGCGAATCTGCCGGATGTCATCAGCCCGCCGTGGGACCTCGTCACCGCGCCGCGCCTGATCGCTGCCGTGTCCGGCCTGCCCAGCGAGCTCGAATCCGGCTTGCCCTCGGTCGGCACCGAGTCCTTCCTCGGCAGCTGGACCCTGACCATCGCGCGCTACCTCGCCGCCCCCGACGACCTCCAGGCGCAGGAGCGCTTCGGCGAGCTGATCGACGCGGTCGCCGGCACGGCTGTGCGCTTCGGCTCGGTCGCGTCGCTGCTGTGGTTCGAACTGCACGATACGCTGATGCACCTCGTCGAGCTGCGCCAGCGGCTCGCCGACCTGCACGACGACCCGGCCGCAACCGCCACTGCCAACCTCGCGAAGCGGCGCGCGGTCGGCGACGAAATCAACCGCACGGCGCGCCACGCGCTGCTCCTCGACCAGGCGATGAAGGACCAGGCGCTGGTCGGAACGCCGCTCGACCCGTCATCGCCCACGCCGCTCGAACGGCAGCTCGGCCCGCTGTCCGGCCGCCTCGCAGGAATGCGCGAGACCGAGAAAACCGAAGCCGCCACCCAGCAGGCCCTGGGGGCCAAATCCGACCTCCTCGCAGCGACGATGCCGGGCGGAATGGCCATCGAAGTCGCGCCGGAAGAAGCCTTCCCGCGCACCGCCGACGAAGCCGCCGAAAAATGGTCGGTCGCGCTCGCCAATCGCGCCGACGAAGTGTTCAAGGACCTCGAGACCACGCGCAGCAAGATCGTCCCGGCGACGCCGCCGCAAACGCTCGAGGACTTCATCAAGGTCTTCGACAGCTGGTTCACCTTCCTGCCCTCACGCGCCATCGCCAACGACCCGACCATCAACGACGCCATGCGCGGCTGGCGCAGCGCCTCGCAGGGCCTGATGCAGCTCGGCTTCGAAGGCTGGATGGCGAACCAGCTGCTGAAGCCGGTCGGCTACTCCAACTACGCGATGCTGGCGCTGCCCAATCTGTGGGGACCGCTCGGCGCGCCGCGCCTGCGCGATTTCACCGGCGCCGGCCTCGTGCCCGACTACGAATTCGTGCACGAATTCGTCCCCGAATACGGCGCCATCGAAACCCACGCGGAGGATCGCCAGATCGCGCTCGAACAGGGCATCGGCGTGTCGGCCGCGGCCTTCCGTGCCTTGTGGGCGATGCAGCAGGCCGGCGTGCCGGTGCTGTCCGCTGCGCGCGCGATGCAGCTCGCCCCGCCCGCCGCGACCTACCTCTTCCTGCGCGATCCGACGGCCGCCGAAGGCTGGCACTACCTCGTCTATTACGAAAGCATCCTCGACGACAGCTACAAGGTCGCCGAGCAGAAGACGATGGCCGCCCCGCTCGCCGAGTACAGCGGCGCTTCGGCGCAGGCGGGCGCGCTGCTCGCGCAGACGCACCATCCGAAATCGGCCCGCGGCGCCCCGCTCGGCGAAAAGGCGATCCGCGAGCACGGCATCGAAGGCGCCGAAGGCCGCAGCCAGGCGCGCTACGGCCTCACCGCGGCACCGACCAACGTCACCGTCGACACCGCCCGCGCGCGCATCGAAGATCTGCGCAAGCGCTTCGACAGCAGCCAGCTGTCGGCCGGGCACATCATCGCGTCGCTCGAACGCTCGATGAGCGAAGGGCTCGCGCGCAACGACTCGCCGGTGTTCCGCGTCGGCGCAACCCTCTACGTCGCTTACCGCGAGCACGATCTCAAGGACGTCGTGCTGCAGTACTTCGAGCCCAAGGTGCTGGCCGAAGCGGTCGCGCAGGCGGTCGCCATCTCGCTGCTGCTCGAGGCGCTCGCCCTCCTCGGGCCGATCGGCCGGCTCCTCTCCGGCATCATCGGCAAGATCATGGCGAAAGGCGGCGGCTCGCCGCTCGGCACAGTGCTCGCGCTGGTGAGCTGGATCTTCGACGCGATGCACGTCAACCACTTCGCCGGCGCGCGCGCCCAGGCCTACTTCGCCGTCGACGTCGTCGACGCGCTGGCCGCCTTCGTCCAGGACAAGGTGGTCGGCGGCCTCGCCAAGAACGTGCGCAAATGGGGCAGCCCGTCGCGCTGGGCGCCGAAGACGACGCGCGAAGTCAGCGAAGCGGTCAAGGCGTGGCTCGAACCCAGCCAGCTGCCGATCGCGCACGCCGAAGTCAAGGCCGCGCGCGAGCGGCTGGAAAAATCCAAGGGCGCCAACGACCCGCAAGTGCAGGCGCTCAAGGCCCTGGAAGCCGACCTCGGCGCCCCGCCGCCGGGCGAGCCGCATCCGGCGCCGGTGCCGGTCGAAAAGCCGACGCTCGCCACGCGCATCGCCGCGGCCACCGAAACCGCGAAACAGGCGGGGCTGCCCGAGGCCGACGTCAAGCGCATGGCCGACCAGGCCCGCAGCCAGCACCACGCCGACCTGAAATCCGCGGTCGAAGCCGGCATGGGGCCGGTGAAGCCCGGCGACGTCGCGCCGCCGGTAGAGATCGTCAGCGCCGACCAGATCGGGCCGGCCGGCAGCAAGCGAACCGCCAAGGTCGTCATCGAGAACGGCAAGGTCACCAAGATCCTCGTCTCCGAGGACGCCTCTCCCGGCGCGGTGTACGAGGAAGGCGTGCACGCCGCGCAGTCGCTCGACCCGCGCATGAAGAAGCTCTTCGCCCAGCTCGACCCCGGCAAACCGTGGGCCGAGCTCACGCCCAAGGAAAAGCTCGCGGCGACCAAAGCCGCGATCCAGATCGAGATCGACGCCAAGAAACGCATCGCCGAACGGCTGCAGCAGTCGAACGACCCGCTGTCGGCCGACGAACTGATCCGCGCCTACGAAGACATCAGCAACCTGCGCGCGAAGCAGCTCGAACTCGCGCAGATCAAGCCGCGCAAGCTCGGCGAAGCCAATCTGCCGGACATCCTCAGCGAGCCAGCGACCCTATACGCGAAGAAGACGATCGACGGTTTCAGCATCGATACGGCATGGAGCCAGGGAACGCTGAGCGAATTCAACTCGGCCTTCGAAAAGGCGCACCCCAACGCGAACCTGACGAAGGCCGAGATCGACGCCATGTACACCAAGGCCAAGCGCGCGGACAACCCGAACCGCGTGCCGCGCACCGTCGAGAAGTACGACGAGCCGGCAAAGCCCGGCAAGACCGAGGAGCTGTCGTTCAGGACCAGCGGCAAGCGCGCCGAGAGCGATCTCCTGCTCACGCCGGGCCAGCGGGCATCGATCGACAAGCTGATCGCCGCCCGCGACCGCGCCCGCCGCGAACGCACTGACGCGCTGGCGAAGAACAACGACGCCGCCGCCCGACGGTGGGACCAGGCGGTGCGTGACGCCAGTCAGAAGCTCGGCGAGCAGGCCGCCGACGCCTGGGCGAAACAGCGCGCGTGGCTGGCCGACGCGCGGCCGACCAAGGTCTACGGCGGCGAAGGCTCGCGCTCGGGCGACTTCGACCGCGTCGATAAATGGACCGACGCCAAGGGCAAGGTCCACTACCTCGTCATCGAAGCCAAGGGCGGCGCGAGTCCGCTGGGCGGCAAGTGGTACAAGGGCAAGTATGTGCAGCAGGGAAGCCTGGCGTACTTCGAGGCGATCCTCGAGGACATGAGCCGGCCCACGTCATCGAAGGAATCGCAGCAGGCGGCGAAGGAGCTGCGCGCGGCACTGAGCACCGGCAAGGACCTGAGCGGCAAAGCCGCGGAAATCCATTACGAGAAGGTGCAGATCCCGGTCGACATCGTCGACGCCCCGCGCACGATCCTCAAGGAGAAAAGCGTCGCTTCCAAGATCGAGATCACCCCCTTCGATCTCAAGTAGGCCGCGGCCCGATCCCGGCCCCCCCTAGCGCGCGGCAAGGCACACGGGGCACGTCCCGGCGAGCAGGGGATAACGGTGTGCGCACTGGCGGCAGGCGTCGCGGTCCAGCGCCAGCCATTCGTCGAATTCGAAGCGCAACTCGTCGTCGGCGGCCAGGTGGCCGCAGGCATGACACTCGCGCTCGCCGTCGCCGCTGGGCGTCGCGCACATTGCGCAGGCGACGACCTCCGGGAGATCGAGGTCGAGCAGCGCCTGCGGCAGGTAAGGCGAGGAGACCGGCACGTCGAACCCCAGCGCCTTTGCCCAGGCGACGAGACCGGTCCCCTCCTCCGACAGATGCTGCACGCTATCCATGCCCCGCGCCCGGCCACCCGAAAAATAGTCGCGCCGCAGCTCGAGCAGCTTCACCAGCGCCGCGGTGAAACGCCCTTCGTCACGGTCGATGAGCGGAGTCAGGCATCCGAAGACCGGAACGAAGATGTCGAGCAGCCAGTCGCGGTCGGTGCGTCGCACGCGCTCCGGGTCGGCCAACTCCAGCGCCTCGACGAGACGCTCCCCGGTGGCCGGGGAGCCCGTCATCGCACCCTGCAGCGCCTGCACGAGCGGGCGCTCGAAGGCCTCGTCCTCCACGATCAGCGTCGCCGGCACCTGGGTCAGCAAGGCCAGCGAGCACGCGTCCCGGCTCGCCCACGCCAGCCAGAAACCGGTGAGCCAGCTCGAAGCCTCCAAGGACTCGCGCCTCACCTCCTCGCTCAGCGTGCGGTCGATGTCGAGCAGGCGCCACTGCGCGCGCTCCGGCCGGCGCGCGAACGTGAACAACGCAGCGGTCGCGCGCGCGATGAAGCCGCACCACTCGGGGAGCTCCCGCGAAGCGGGCGCGAGACGGGCGATGACGTCCACCGACCGGCGGGCATCCGTCATCGCCGAATGCAGCAGGCGCACCGACAAGGTCGCGTCGAGGTAACGGCGCTTATGCTCCAGGAGTTCCCGTTCATCGTCGAGCGTGGCGCCCAACTGCGCGAGATTCACGTCGTGGGCCGTGACGAAGTCCATGATGGTCGACCTGTCTGCAAAGTTTGGGGACGCGCTAACCGTCGTGCCTTTCCGGCGCGCGGTAGCGTTCGGCGTCGATGCCATGCTTGCGGATGAGCTGCCAGAAGGCGCGACGGTCCTTCCCCGCAGCCTCGGCCGCATGGGTGATGTTACCGTCGCACATCAGCAGCAGGCGCTCAATGTACGAGCGTTCGAAGGCTTTCACCGCATGGTCCTTGGCGGCGCGGAAGTTCTGGCACACCGGGGCTTCCACGGCCGGCAACTCGAGGTCGCCGGCGTCGATGAATTCTCCGCCGCAAAACAGCACCGCGCGCTGGATCGAATGCTCGAGCTCCCGCACATTGCCCGGCCAGCGGTAGGCCGCCAGGCGCGCCAAGGCCGCGCGCGTCAGCCCGCGCACCGGACGATCGAACTCGCCGGCGAAGCGGCAGATGAAATGATCGATCAGCGGCATCAGATCCTCGAGACGCTCGCGCAAGGGCGGCAGGTGCAGCGACAGGATGTTCAGCCGGTGGTACAGATCCCGGCGCAGGCGCCCCGCCTCGACCAGCGCATCGGGATCGCTGTTGGTGGCGGCGATCACGCGCACGTTCGCCCGGCGCGGCCGCGCGTCCCCGACCAGCCGGTACTCCTTGTCCTGCAGGAATCGCAGCAGCTTCGCCTGTGCCGCCAGCGGCAGGCTGTCGATCTCGTCGAGGAAGACCGTACCTCCCTCCGCTTCACCGATCAGTCCGATGCGCGACTCGTTGGCGCTCGTATAGGCGCCCCGCGCATGTCCGAACAGCTCGGATTCCACCAGATCTTCCGGCAACGCACCGCAATTCACCGCCACCCAGGGCCGCGCGGCCCGTCCGCTGAGCTCATGGATCGCCCGCGCGCACAGCTCCTTGCCCGTTCCCGTCTCGCCGAGAACGAGCACCCCCGCATCGCACGCCGCGATCACCGGAATGCGTTCGATCTGGGTGAGGAACGGCCCGTTCGACCCGATCAGATGCAGGAGCAAGGGGTGACACACCGCCCCCGCGCTATCCGTCCCCGGGTGGCGCCGAGCCGTAATGCGCAGGCGCCACAGCCGCAGATGCAGTTCCTCGGGATCGCAGTCACTCGCAACGAAATCCCGTGCCCCCAGCTGCAGCAACGAGCGAATCGCGGCGGTGCGCAGCCCCCTGTTGAGGACGACGACCGGCATATCCCCCTGCACCCCTGCCCCCAGCCAGCGCCTCGCCGCCGCCAGATTACTGCCCGCAACCAGCATCAGGATGGCATCGAATGGCGCGGCAGGATGGCGGTGCAGGATCTTCGAGACGAGACCTTCGTCGACCTCATCCAGGGGATGCACGATCATCCCGTCGAGGGGCCGATAGCGCGCCATCCAGCCGGCGACTGCCCCACCGTCATGCGGGGGAGCCATTATCGCGCACCGAAGTTCAAGCTTCGTGACCACGGGCAACGCCACTCGAGGTTATGGCGATTCAATGATCATTCCGGCGGATTCCCGGACCTGCGGAAGCCCCTGAATGCGTTGGAGGATCGCGTCGGATTCCTTATGGAATATGAAGATTAGGCCAGCCGCTGCAACGACCCAAACTGGGCTCTGTAAGCAAAGTTTTCTTTCGTGGACCTCGTGCGTGGCCCGGCCGAATCACAGCGCCTTCTTACTGACTTTCGACACGGCCTATGCGATTCAGACCGAAGCGGAGGCGCTGCTTTCCCGGAGGACTACGACCCCGACTCCACGAGGCGTTACCCCTCGTGGAGTCGAGCGACCGCGCTGCGTACAACAGCGAATTCGTCGCACCTGCGAAGACATTGGATGCGCGTTTCCGGGAATCCCGATTCCGCGCACCGCCGCACCGCACTAACGGAATATCGAGTCTGGTACCACGATCACGGAACGATCACGAAATCGGGATTGGCGACCGCGAAAGCTGCCTCACGATCCGCGGCCGGCGGGTAAATCCATTTGGTCGTGATTTCCCGCTTGAGCGACTTGGCGTCCTCCCGCACCAGGGAGACTTGCTGGTCCCAACCCTCGGTGTAGAGCGCGCCCCAGGGACCCAGGTCCAGGCACGTCACATACTTCGGCTGGCTATAGGAGTGCAGCGGCAAACCGACCAGTTCCGCTGCCGCGTTATGACCGGCGACACGGCCCAGACTCATCGCGTGCTGGCAGGACATCAGTGCAAAGTTGCCGTGATCGTCGGTGGCCGCGCGGGCGACATCGCCGGTCACGAAAATATCGGCCGTGCCCTGCGCACGCAAGCAGGCGTCGGCGACCAGACGGCCAAGTCGATCATGTTCTCCGGGTATCTGGGCGGCCAGGACATGCGCCCTCGCACCGGCAGTCCAGACAATGGTGCTGCTCTCGACCCGTTCCCCCGACGACAGCTCGATGCCATCCGCGTCGACCGACACGACGGCAGCACCGACCTTGAACTCGACGCCGCACTCGGCAAGCGCCTCCTCCACCACGACACGGGCGGCGGCGCTCAGGTGCGGGGCGATGGTCGCTGCCTGTTCGACGATGATGACCCGGATCCCCACATCGTCACCCAGCACAGCCTGCAATCGTCCCCGCATGCCCGCAGCGGTCTCGATGCCGGTCAACCCGCTTCCTGCGATCACCACGGTGTTGCGCGCCTGGGTCGGCGTGCGGGCCGACAGCGATTTGACGTGGGCTTCCAGCCTTCGCGCATTTTCCAGTTGGTCCACGTTGAACGAATTTTCCGTCAGTCCCGGAATCGGCGGCGTGAACAGCTGGCTGCCCGCGGCAAGGACGAACTTGTCGTAGTGCATCACCGCCGCGTTGCCATCGGCCTTGGCAACGGTGACCTGGTGCTCGTCAGGCCTGATTTCCGTCACGGTGCCCGCCACGTGCTGCACGCCGACCGCGTCGAGCAAGGGCTTGATGTCGGGGTTCATGTCCTCGATCACTGCTTCATAGAGACGGGGGCGGATCACGAGGTTCGCGGAAGGTGAAACGATCGTGATGGCGACTTCCGCTTCCTTGCCGGCCAAGGAGACGGCGCGCGCAGCCGAGATCGCGGCCCAGGTGCCGGCGAAGCCCGCGCCAGCGATAAGGATGTGTTTTCGCATTGGGTGTTTTCCTTTTTTACGAATTCCGGACGAAGGAATCCCTGCCGAAGAGGCGCGGCAGCACACTCCCGGCCCGTCCGGCGAAGGACCGGGAGTTGGATCCGAGTTGTAAGGGGGCAGACCTGAGTGAGGTCAGGAAGGCGGCTTGGAAGCCTTGGGAGGACGTCCCGGTTTTCGGCTGTCGATACGGTCGCTGACCCAGTCGTGGAGCTGGACAATGAATTCGGCCGGCGCCTTGCGCTCGAAGGTGCCGGCGACATCGGCCAGGGTATTCGCGGCCAACTCCGCACGCATCGCCTGTTCGGCCTTCAGCATGACGGCGTGGATTGCGCAGACGCCTGTGACGGCCCACTGCGGCGGCTCATCGTCGAAGACAGCGCAGCGGTCCCGGATTTCCTGGCAATCGAACAGCGGCTTTTCGCCTTCGATGGCATCGACGATCTGAAGAAAGCTGATCTGCTCGGGCGGGCGCGAAAGGCGATACCCGCCACGAACGCCTTCGTTCGCGACGACAACGCCCGCCTTTTCCAGCTTCGGCAGAATCTTTGCGAGGAAGCTGGGGGAGATCCCCTGCAAGTCCGCGAGATCCCGGCTGCTCAGAGCTCTGCCATCCGAGCTGACGAGCCACAGGAGGCAATGGATCGCGTATTCGACGCTGGTTGTGATGTGTGCCATAACCAGGACTGTATAACTCCGCGTTTAACTGCGCAAGAAAAACGTGGAGTTATCTAGTCTCCATTTAGCGGCGGTCAGGAAACACCGTACGGACGAGGCCTTCGGTCACCAACGCAGCATGACCGCCCCACTCTCGAAAACAGTGACCGGCTCGCCGCCGTCACTGACCCTGCCCATCAAGACTCGTGGCCCGACCACCAGATCTCCGCTGCTTTCTGTGAGTGTGTCGAGCTGGCGGGCGTCGAGCGTTCGTTCCCCAACACGGGCCGTTGCCCTGCCCGCACTACAGCCCTGGCATCGAGGGGTCGCACGGGGCGATGCGCCAGTCTGCCGTGCTCCGGCGGCTCCGGCCGAATTCCCTCTTCTCCTGCCTACGCCTCCAGCCAATCCGCGAGTTCGGTGAGGGTGACGAACTCCAGGTCCGGTTGCAAGTCCTCGCGCTCCCAGCGTCCGCCGACGCGGTTGAGCCAGCATGCACGCAGGCCCGCGCGTGCGGCGCCAGCCACGTCCATCTCGACGTGGTCGCCGACATGCAGCACCTCGCCCGGCATGCAGCCCAGGCGCATGCACGCGGCCAGGAAAATGCCCGCATCCGGCTTGGCCGCGCCGTGCTCGCGCGCGCCCAGCTGGAAGACGAAGTGCTCGCCCAGACCGATCCGTTGCAGGTCTGCGTTGCCGTTGGTGATCGCCGCTACCGGCATCCGCGCGGCGATTCGTTGCAGAGCATCGAGACTGTCCGGATAGCACTCCACCTCGTTGCGCGCGGCGTAGAAGGCCTCGAACGCCGGCTCCACGAGCGACGGATCGGCACCGCTCTCATGCAGCGCCTGCGCCAGCGTCATCCGGCGCAGCGCGCTCAGGTCGTGCGCGAGATGCGGGTTTTCGGTGAAGGTGCGCTCGCGCAGCGCCCGCATCGCCGGGATCGGAAACATCCCCGCAGTGCGCGGGCTGTGCCGCAGCATCCAATCGTGGATCGCCTGCTCGATCCGTGCGCCGATCGGGGCAAACGGCCACAGGGTGTCGTCGAGGTCGAGGGTGATGGCGCGGACGGCGAAGCTCATCGCGACATTCTAAGCCATGGATCGCGCCAACGATGTGGGCTGCCCGCCTGCCACCGCCCCCTCGACGGTTCGTGCCTGTTGCAGACAGGAGCGGCGACTGCAGCAGCACGGGACGTCCCTCACCCGGCGGACCTTGGCCACAGAGGTCGAAATGTTGCTCCTGCAAGACAATCGAAGCTGTCGGAGAAATCCGTCGCCAGAGCGACCGGATGAAGGCGTGCTTGGACTATTAACCCGGCAAATTAATACAACCGTTCGCCCTGAGCTTGTCGAAGGGCGTTGGCAGGGCTTCGACAAGCTCAGCCCGAACGGTACTTAGCTGCCGGGTTAATAATGCAGCAGTGTGCCCGCAGCGGGTCATGACCAGCGAATACAGCGGCAAAGAACATGTTCGCGGCCTGCATGGCCGACGACGCCGGGCGCGTGGTCGAGATGCGAGAGCTCAACGACGCGGGTTCCTGGAGTGGGTGGCTGTCGACACTGCCATGCGGCACGCTCATGGGCATGGCAGCGCGCGGAGCGCACGATGCAGGCGCTCGGTCTGGAGCCACGCCTGATGGCCACCGAGTTCGTGAAGATCGCTCCGATGGAAAAGCTCATGTGCGCAGCGGATGGCCGGCCAAGCTCGATTCCCCGTGCTGGACGAGCGCGCGGCCGGACAGCTTGCGCAGCGCGACGTAGAACACCGGGGTCAGGAACAGGCCGAACAGGGTCACGCCCAGCATTCCCGCGAACACCGTGACGCCGGTGGCCGAGCGCACCTCCGCGCCGGCGCCGGTGGACAGCATCAGCGGCACTACGCCTGCGATGAACGCGATCGAGGTCATCACAATCGGGCGCAGCCGCAGGCGGCAGGCTTCGAGCGCCGATTCGGCAATGCCCTTGCCCTGCATCTCGAGTTCACGGGCGAACTCGACGATCAGGATCGCGTTCTTGCATGCCAAGCCCATCAGCACCACCAGGCCGACCTGCACGAACACGTTGTTGTCGCCGCCGCTCAGCCACACGCCGACCTGCGCGGACAGCAGGCACATCGGCACGATCAGGATCACCGCCAACGGGAGGGTCCAGCTCTCGTACAGGGCGGCCAGCACCAGGAACACCAGCATCACCGCCAGCGGGAACACGAGAAGCGCTGCGCGGCCCTGCGTGGCCTGCTGGTAGCTGAGGTCCGTCCACTCGATCTCCATGCCGGGTGGAAGCACCTGCCGCGCCAACTCGGCGACCTTGGCCATCGCCTCGCTCGAAGACAGCATGCGCGGGTTGGCTTCGCCGGCCAGATCGGCGGCGACGTAACCGTTGTAGCGCAGCACCGGGTCGGGGCCGTAACTTTGCTTGATCTTCACGACGGAGCCGATCGGTACCATCTCGCCGCGGTCGTTGCGGGTGCGCAGGTTGCCGATGTCCTCGACACTGTCGCGGAACCGGGCGTCGGCCTGGGCGATCACCTGCCAGGTGCGGCCGAATTGGTTGAAGTCGTTGACGTAGGCCGAACCCAGGTAGGTCTGAAGGGTGTCGAACACGTTGGTCAGCGGCACGCCCTGGGCCTTGGCTTTGACGCGGTCGACTTCCGCGTCGAGTTGCGGCACGTTGGCTTGGTAGCTGGTGATCGGATAACTGAGTCCGGGAGTCTGGACGGCCATGCCCTGCAAGGCCATCACCGCGTCCTGAAGCGCGCCGTAGCCGAGGCCGGCGCGGTCCTCGATGAACAACGAATAGCCGGCGCCGTTGCCCAGGCCCAGGATCGGCGGCGGCATGATCGAAAAGGCGATGCCCTCCTGCAGGCCGGCGATCTTCTGGTTGATCTCGGCGTTGATCTCCGCTGCACTGCGGCTGCGCTCGTCGAACGGCTTCAAGGGCAGGAAAGTCATGCCCGCATTCGGCGTGTTCGTGAACTGCAACGCGTTCAAGCCCGGGAAGACCGCGGCGTGGGCAACGCCGTCGGTGTGCAGCGCGATGTCCACGACCTTGGTCAGCAGCGCATCGGTGCGCTCGAGCGACGATCCTTCGGGCAGCTTGACCCCTGCGATCAGGTACATCTTGTCCTGCATCGGGATGAAACCTCCCGGCACGGCCTTGAACATCAGCCCCGTACCGACCAGCAGCAGCGCGTAGACCGCGAACACCACGCCGCGACGATCCAGCATGCGCGACATGGCACCCTGGTAACGTTCGGCGCCGGCGCTGAAAGAGCGGTTGAATCGGACAAACACCCAGCCGAACAGCCGCTCGATCACACGAGTGGGGCCGTCCTGGGGGGCGTTGCGGGATTTGAGCAGACGCGCGGCCAGCGCCGGCGACAGGGTCAGGGAGTTGATCGCCGAGATCACCGTGGAGATCGCGATGGTGGTTGCGAACTGCTTGTAGAACTGGCCTGTCACCCCGGACAGGAAGGCCATCGGCACGAATACCGCGCACAGCACCAGGGCAATCGCGACGATCGGACCCGAGACCTCCTTCATCGCCTGGTGCGCGGCGTCGAGGGGCGACAGCCCTTCCTCGATGTTTCGCTCAACGTTCTCGACCACGACGATCGCGTCGTCGACGACGATGCCGATCGCCAGCACCAGGCCGAACAGGCTCAGCGTGTTGATCGAGAACCCCAACAGGTGCAGTCCGGCAAAGGTGCCGACTATCGACACCGGCACCGCGATCAGCGGAATGATCGAAGCGCGCCAGGTCTGCAGGAACAGGATCACCACCAGCACCACCAGCAGCACCGCTTCCAGCAGCGTGTGCACCACCGCGTTGATCGATTCGCGAACGAATACGGTCGTGTCATACACCGTCTCGTACTTGATCCCCGGCGGAAAGTTCCTTTGCATCGCGTCCATCGCCGCGATCACCTGGTCGCGGATTTCGAGCGCGTTCGCGCCTGGCGCCTGGAATACCGCGATGCCGACGACGTCATTGTTGCGGTCGAGCTTGGCGCGCAGGGTGTAGTCGCCGGCGCCGAGTTCGAGCCGTGCCACGTCGCGCAGGCGCACGATCTCGCCGCTCGCGCCCGTTTTGAGCACGATGTCGCCGAACTCCTGCTCGGTACGAAGCCGGCCCTGGGCGTTGATCAGCTTCAGGAATTGGCTGCCATGCATCGGCTCCGCGCCGAGTTGGCCGGCGGAGACCTGCACGTTCTGCTCGCGCATCGCCGCAAGCACGTCGCCGGCAGTCAGACCGCGAGCTGCGATGGCATCGGGATCGAGCCACGCGCGCATCGCATAGTCGCCACCGCCGAAGACATTGACGTCACCCACGCCGGGGATACGCGCGAGCGCGTCCTTCACGTGCAGTCGCGCGTAGTTGCGCAGGTACAGCGTGTCGTACTTTTCGTCCGGCGAGGTCAGGTGCACGACCATCAAGAAGGTCGGCGACTGCTTCTGCACCGTCACGCCCTGGCGGCGTACGTCCTCGGGCAGGCGAGCGTTGGCCTGGGCGACGCGATTCTGCACCCGCACTGCGGCATCGTCGGCGTCGATGCCGGGCCGGAAGGTCACGGTCATCTGGAGCACGCCGTCCGAACCGGCGACCGACTTCAGATACATCATGCCTTCGACGCCGTTGATCGCTTCTTCCAAGGGCGAAGCGACTGTCTCGGCGATCACCTTGGGGTTGGCACCGGGGTACACGGTGCGCACCACCACCGAGGGCGGAACAACCTCGGGGTATTCGCTGATCGGCAGGATCGGGATCGCGATCAGGCCGGCGGCGAAGATCACGATCGACAAGACCGCGGCGAAGATCGGCCGCTCTATGAAGAACTTGGAAAAGTCCATGGGGAATCGTCAGTTCGAGGCGGTGGCCGGCACGGCTGCCGCCTGCATCGGCACCGACGTCGCATCGACCGGCATACCCGGCATGAATACCTTCTGCCAACCGTTGACGATCACGCGGTCGCCTTCGGCCAGGCCCTTGTCGACAATGCGCAGCCCGTCCGCGCTACCGCCCAGCTGCACGTCGCGACGCTGCGTTTTGCCGTCCTTGTCGACCACGTAGACGTATTTGCGGTCCTGGTCGGTCAGTACCGCCTTGTCGTCGATCAGCACCGCATTCAACTCGCTGCTGCCGAGCAGGCGCACTCGCGCGTACAGGCCCGGAGTTAACATGCGGCCCTGGTTGTCCAAAACGGCACGCATGCGGATCGTGCCACTGCCGCTGTCGAGCCGGTTGTCGACGAATTCGACCTGACCGGCGTGCGGGAAGTCGTCCTCGTTGGCCAGGCCGACTTGAACCGGCACCTTGCCGTCGCGCTCGCTGACGCGCAGGCCTTTGCGCGCCAGTTGGCCGTAGCGCAAAAACGCGTTCTCATCGACGTCGAAGTAGGCATAGACCTTGTCGAGCGACATCAGCGTGGTGAGTACGCTGGCCGCATCGCCGGCGGCGACGAGATTGCCCGCGGTGAACTGCGCGCGCCCGGCACGACCGGAGATCGGTGCCCGGACCTGAGTCCATTCCACATTCAGCCTCGCGGTTTCCACCGCCGCTTGCGCGGCCAGGACCTCGGCCTGCGCGGACTCGTCCGCGGCGCGGCGCTGTTCCCAGACCTCGGTGGAGATGGCCTGCTGTCCGACCAGCATCTTCGCGCGCTCAGCCTCGCTGCGGCTGTTCGCAGCCTGGCTGCGGGCACGTGCCAGCTGAGCTTCGGCGCGTGCCAGTTCGGCACGATAGGTGCGTGCGTCGATGACGAACAGCACGTCGCCCTTCTTCACTTCCTGGCCTTCGCGGTAGACGACGCGCTCGATGTAGCCCGACACGCGCGGGCGCAGGTCGACACTTTCGGTCGCCTCGATGCGACCGCTGTATTCATCCCACTGACTCACCGCCTTGACCACCACCTGCGCGACGCTGACCTGCGGTAGCGGTGGCGCCGATGCCGCGCCGGCGTCGTCGCCCCTGCAAGCTGCGAGCGACAAGGCACTAAAGGCCGACACGATCATTAGCGCCCAAGCGCTGCGTGGATTAGAGCCGGGAGGGTTCATTTGACGGGCTTCTGGGAGAGGATATGAAGCGAAACGGGGCGCAGACGGGGTCGAGATTACGCCTGGGCATGCCAAGAGTATGTAAGCGCGGTCGTTCAGTCAAAAGAACCAGAAACGTATATTTTGGATATACCAGGACGCGTGTAGAGACCGGGCCTTACGTCGGCGCCTCCCAAATCCACCGGCTACGAGGTCGCACCGCGCGCTCCATCCTCGCTTGGAGGCCGAGAGCCGAATGCGCACGTCCTCGTCATGCGCAGTCGCCGCCTTCCAATTTGATGCAGTTGCCGATCACGAGCAAGACGACATCGCCGTGCCGTTCGATGGATGCAGCTTGTGATACTTCGATCCCCCGTTTTCTCGTTCGCCGCCGGTCAGCAATGCGTGAAGCTTGCGCGGCGCTTGGCGACGAAGGCCGCCATGCCTTCCTTCTGGTCCTGCAGGCCGAAGCTCGCGTGGAAGGTGCGTCGCTCGAACAGCAGTCCCTCCGACAAGCCCGACTCGAAGGCGCGGTTCACCGATTCCTTGATCATGATCGCGACCGGCAGCGAGAACGCCGCGATCCGCTCGGCCGCTTCGAGCGCCTCGTCGAGCAGGCGCTCGCCGGGAACGATCCGCGACACGAGCCCCGCGCGCTCGGCTTCCTGCGCGTCCATCATGCGCGCGGTCAGGCACAGGTCCATCGCCTTCGCCTTGCCTAGCGCCCGCGGCAGTCGCTGAGTGCCCCCCGCGCCCGGAAGCACGCCGAGACGGATTTCGGGCTGGCCGAAGCGTGCGTCTTCGGCGGCGATGATCATGTCGCAGGTCATCGCCAACTCGCAGCCGCCCCCGAGCGCGAAGCCGCGAACCGCCGCGATCAAGGGTTTGCGGACGCGGGCGAGGCGGTCCCAGTTTCGCGACACGTAGTTCGTCTTGTAGACGTCCATGTAGCTCCATTCCGCCATCGCGCCGATGTCGGCGCCGGCCGCGAAAGCCTTGCCGGCACCGACGATGACGATCGCGCCGATCGACTCGTCGGCGTCCATCGCCTCGAGCTCGTCGCCGAGCAGGTCGATGAGGGTGTCGCTCAAGGCGTTGAGATGGTCGGGGCGGTTCAGCGTGAGCAGCGCGACGCGGCCCCGGCGCTCGGCCAGGACCAGCGGTTCGGCAAGTTTGTCCTTCGAATCGTGGAGATTGGCCACGGCATGTCTCCCGCTCAAACCCGTTCGATGATTAGCGCGATGCCCTGCCCCACGCCGATGCACATCGTGCACAGCGCGTAGCGGCCGCCGGTGCGTTCGAGCTGGTTCAACGCCGTGGTGACGAGGCGTGCGCCGGAGGCGCCGAGCGGGTGGCCCATCGCGATCGCGCCGCCGTTCGGATTGACGTGCGCGGCGTCGTCCGGCAGGCCGAGATCGCGCGTCACCGCGAGCGCCTGCGCGGCGAAGGCTTCGTTGAGCTCGATGACGTCCATGTCGGCGAGCGTCAGGCCGGCCTTCGCGAGCACCTTCTTCGACGCCGGCGAGGGGCCGAAGCCCATGATGCGCGGCGCGAGTCCGGCAGCGGCCATCGCGACGACCCGGGCGCGCGGCTTGAGGCGGTAGCGATCGACGGCGGCTTCCGACGCGAGCAGCACCGCGCAGGCGCCGTCATTGACGCCCGACGCGTTGCCCGCCGTGACCGTACCGTCCGGACGCACGACGCCTTTCAGCTTGGCGAGCGTCTCCAGCGTCGTCTCGGGGCGCGGATGCTCGTCGGTCGTGAAGAGCTTCGGCTCGCCTTTCTTCTGCGGGATCGCCACCGGCACGATCTCGCTCGCGAAGAGCCCCGCCTCGTTGGCGACCGCCCAGCGCTGCTGCGAGCGCAGCGCCAGCGCGTCCTGATCGGCGCGGCTGATGTTGAACTCGGTCGCCACGTTCTCGGCGGTCTCGGGCATCGAGTCGATGCCGTACTTCGCCTTCATCAGGGGATTCACGAAGCGCCAGCCGATCGTCGTGTCCTCGATCTTCGCACTGCGCGAGAAGGCGCTGTCGGCCTTGCCCATCACGAAGGGCGCGCGGCTCATGCTCTCGACGCCGCCGGCGATCAGCAGGTCGGCCTCGCCGGACTTGATCGCCCGCGCGGCCATCCCGACCGTATCGAGACTGGAACCGCACAGGCGATTCACCGTCGTGCCGGGCACGTCCTGCGGCAGGCCCGCGAGCAGCGCGGCCATGCGTGCGACGTTGCGGTTGTCCTCGCCGGCCTGGTTGGCGCAGCCGTAGATGACGTCATCGACCGCGGCCCAGTCGACGTCGGGATTGCGTTCGACCAGCGCACGGATCGGCAGCGCCGCGAGGTCGTCGGCGCGCACCGCGGACAGCGCTCCGCCGTAGCGGCCGAAGGGGGTACGGATGGCGTCGCAGATATAGGCGTTGTTCATCGTCCCTTCCCTCCTCAGGCCGTCACGTTGCGCTTGTCGATCAGGCGCTTGGCCTTGCCGACCGAGCGGAACAGCGATCCCGGCTGCGCCATCGTCGTCTTCGTGCTGATGCCGATGTAGGACTTGATGTTGTGCTGCAAGAGCTTCGCAATCTCCTGCTGGCGCAGCGGGCCGAGCTCGGCCGCTTCGGTCGAGAGTTCGACGACGACTTCCATCTTGTCCATGTGGCCGTCGCGGGTCAGCTCGATCTGGTAGTGCGGCGACAGCTCCTTCTGCTTCAGGATCAGCTCCTCGATCTGGCTCGGGAAGACGTTCACGCCGCGGATGATCAGCATGTCGTCCGAGCGGCCGGTGATCTTGCCGATGCGGCGCATCGAGCGCGAAGTCGGCGGCAGCAGGCGCGTGAGATCGCGGGTGCGGTAGCGGATGACCGGCAGCGCTTCCTTCGACAGCGACGTGAAGACGAGCTCGCCCTCCTCTCCGTCGGGCAGCACTTCGCCGGTCTCGGGGTCGATGATCTCGGGGTAGAAGTGGTCTTCCCAGATCACCGGGCCGTCCTTGCTTTCGATGCACTCGCTCGCCACGCCCGGCCCCATCACTTCGGACAGGCCGTAGATGTCGACCGCGTCGATGCCGGCACGCGCTTCGATCTCGTGGCGCATCGCCTCGGTCCAGGGTTCGGCGCCGAAGATGCCGATCTTCAGCGACGACTCGGCCGGGTCGAGCCCCTGGCGCACGAACTGCTCGAGGATGTTGAGCATGTAGGACGGCGTCACCATGATGGCCTTCGGCTTGAAGTCCTGGATCAGCTGGACCTGGCGCTCGGTCTGGCCGCCGGACATCGGCACGACGGTGCAGCCGAGGCGCTCGGCGCCGTAATGCGCGCCCATGCCGCCGGTGAAGAGGCCGTAGCCGTACGAGATATGCACGACGTCACCCCTGCGCACGCCCGCGGCGTAGATCGAGCGCGCGACGAGGTCGGCCCAGTTATTGATGTCGTTCTGCGTGTAGCCGACGACGGTCGGCTTGCCGGTCGTGCCGCTGGAGGCATGCACACGGACGACTTCCTCACGCGGCACGGCGAAGAGGCCGAAGGGGTAGTTGTCGCGGAAGTCCTTCTTCACCGTGAAGGGGAATTTCGACAGGTCGGCCAGCGTCTTCAGGTCCGACGGATGGACGCCGGCGGCCTCGAAGCTGCGGCGATAGTGCGGCACGTTGTCGTAGGCGTGCTGAACGGTCTTCTTCAGGCGCGCGAGCTGCAGCGCGCTCAGTTCGTCGCGGCTCGCGGTCTCGATCGGGTCGAAGCCGATGCCATATTCCATGCGTGCGTTCATTCCTGTACTCCTCTCTCTTGGGGTTGGAACGGCGGCGGACCTTCTGGGCGGGTACGCTTCACCGTTCTTGATGCTGGGGTGTTTCTTTTGATCTTTACTGGTCCGGCTCTCCCGCACCGTTCGGGCTGAGCCCTTCGACTTCGCTCAGGACAGGCCTGTCGAAGCGTCCGAGCGCAGCCGTTCGCCCTGAGCCTGTCGAAGGGCGCTGCCAGGGCTTCGACAGGCTCAGCCCGAACGGTCTCGGGCGGGCGTTCCCGCCGCTCAGACCGCAAACCGATGCTGGATCACCCGGAAGCGGTTCGCGACGAAGGCGCTGTCCGAGTAGCTCGCGTTGGCCGACGGGTTCGCGCCCGTGCCGTGGTAATCCGAGAACGCCGCCGACTGGTTCACATAGACGGCGCCGGTCAGGTTCAACGACAGCGCAACGCCGGCTCGCTGGGTCGCGGCGGTCACCTGCTGCACGAACTCGGGTTTGCTGCTGTAGGCGCCGACCGTGAGGGCGCCGTGCTCCGTCGTGATGCGCTCCGACAGCGCGAGGGCTGCCGCCGCGTCGGCGGTGCGCACGACGAAGGCGATCGGGCCGAAACGCTCTTCCATGTAGGCGGCCTCGTCGGCAGCGTCGCTCTTCAGCAGCACCGGCGTGCGCACCGTCGCTTCGGCGTATTCGGGGTGCGCGACCGGCTTCGACGCCAGCACGACTTCGCCCCAGCGCGAGGCTTCGTCGAGGCGGCCCAGCGTGTCGGACGACTGGATGCAGCCCAGCACAGCGGCGGCGACCGCCGGATCGCCCAGCAGCTTGTCGATCGAACGCCCCAGATCGGCCGCAACCTCGTCGAAGCTCTTGTGGCCCTGGTCGGTGTCGATGCCGTTCGCCGGCACGAGGATCGCCTGCGTCGTCGTGCACATCTGGCCCGAGTACAGCGACAGGGTGAAGGCGAGGTTCCGCAGCATGCCCTTGTAGTCGTCTGTCGATTCGATGACGACGTTGTTCACGCCGGCGAGCTCGGCATACACCTGCGCCTGGCGGCAGTTCTCGATCAGCCAGTTGCCGAAGCTGTTGCTGCCGGTGAAGTCGATCGACTTCACGGCCTTGTGCGTCGCGAGGAAGCGCGTCAGTTCGCGCGAATCATCGACCGCGAGCAGCACGGCGTTGGGATCCGCGCCGGCTTCGACGAGCACTTCGCGCAGCACGCGCACGGTGATCGCTGCGGGCAGGATCGCGTTGCGGTGCGGCTTCACGATGACCGGATTGCCGGTGGCGAGTGCCGCGAAGAGGCCCGGATAGGTGTTCCAGGTCGGGAAGGTGCCGCAGCCGATCACCAGGGCCGTGCCGCGGCCGACGATCTCGTAGCGCTTCTTCATGACCAGCGCCGGGTTCTTGCCCTGCGGCTTTTCCCAGACGGTCTCCGCGGGAATGACGGACATCTCGCGCCAGGCGTAGGCGACGGCTTCCAGCGCGCGGTCCTGGGCATGGGCGGCGCCGGCCTGGAAGGCCATCATCCAGCCCTGGCCGGTCGTGAACATCACGGCGTGAGCGATTTCGAAGCTGCGCTTGTTCAGGCGCACCAGCGCTTCGAGCAGCGCGCCGATGCGACCTTCGGCGCCGAGGGCCTGCAGCGATCCGCGCGCGGCCTGCGAGGCCTCGATCAGCGCCTCGCCGCTGCAGCGCGGGTAACGGATGTTCATCGGCACGCCGTAGGGCGAGCGCTCGGCGCCGGCGGTGCCGGTGCAGCCGGGCTGATCGAGCTGGAAGTCGGTGCCGCAATAGGCGTCGAAAGCGGCGCGGCCTTCGGCCATCGCGTTCTCGCCATACACCTTGGGACTGGGCATCTCGGAGAACGGGCTCCAGTAGCCGCGGTCGGCGACGGCCTGGACGGCGCGGTCGAGCATCGCCTGATGGCGAGCAAACATGGGGTGGGTCATTTCGATCTCTCTATAGGGGGCATTGGAGCCGGCGCGATCTCTTTCGGATCGCTGCCGGCGGTGCGTCAGGCGGTGGCTCAGGTTTCCTGGTCGAAATCCAGCACCAGTTTGTCCGTGACCGGATAGCTCTGGCACGACAGACGGAAGCCGCGCGCGATCTCGTAGTCTTCGAGCGCGAAGTTGGTGTCGTGGTCCACCTCGCCGTCGATCACCTTGCAGCGGCAGGTCGAGCACACGCCGCCCTTGCACGAGTACGGCATCTCGATGCCCTGCGCGAGGCCGGCGTCGAGCACGGAGTCACGGTTCTTCGGCATCGTGAATTGACGCACACGGCCGTCCTGGATCACGGTGACCTCGCAGTCCTCGGTGCCCTTCACCGGATGCGAATGCGCGGGGCGCGGGCCCTTCGGCAGGCTGGTCGCGAAAAGCTCCATTTTGATCGCCGGCTTCTCGATGCCGTGCGCCTGCAGCGACGCGGACACCGCTTCCATCATGTCCATCGGTCCGCAGATGAAAGCCATGTCGATGCGCTTCGGATCGATCCACCGCGCCAGCAGCGCGTCGCAGCGCTCACGGTCGATGCGGCCGTTGAAGAGGTCGATGTCCTGCTGCTCGCGGGACAGCACGTGCACCAGGTTCAGGCGCTCGCCGTACTGGTCCTTCAGGTCGGCGAGTTCTTCGCGGAACATGACGCTCGACGACGAACGATTGCCATACACGAGCGTGAAGCGGCTGCCAGGCTCGCCGGCGAGCAGCGTCTTCACCAGCGACAGGATCGGCGTGATGCCGCTACCCGCTGCGAAGCAGACGTAGCGTCGCGCGACGTGCGCATCGGACGCGATGCCGAAGTGGCCGGAAGGCGGCATCACCTGCACGCTCACGCCCGGCTTCAGGAAGTCGTTCGCCCAGTTCGAGAACAGGCCGCCATGCACGCGCTTGATCGCCACGCGCAGTTCGCGCTCGCCGGTGCCCGAACAGATCGAATACGAGCGGCGCACGTCCTCGCCACCGATCTCGGTGCGCAGGGTCAGGTGCTGGCCCGGGGTGTAGTGGAACGACTCCGCAAGGGAAGGCGGCACGTCGAAGCTGACGACGATCGCGTCGCGCGTTTCGGGGCGCACGCTGGCGACCCGGATATCGTGGAACTTGCTCATGTCTCTTGCTCCTCTCGGAGTGCCTTTCTCAGTGGCACTTGAAGTAGTCGAACGGCTCGCGGCAGTCGAGGCAACGATGAAGCGCCTTGCACGGGGTCGAACCATGACGGCTGATCGGCTCGGTATGCGTCGAGCCGCAGTGCGGACATGCCGCGGGCGCATCGTCGACGGTGCGCCGACGCAGCCCGCTGATGTCGATCACCTGGCGGCCATCGGCACGTCGGGCAGGAGGAGCGATCCCGTATTCGCTCAACTTCCGGCGTCCCTCGCTGGTCAGCCAGTCCGTCGTCCAAGCGGGCGCGATCCGGCTTTCCAGCCGCACACGCTCCACGCCCCGCTCACGCAGCGCCTCCTCGATGGAGCGGCCGATCACCTCGGTCGCCGGGCATCCCGAATAGGTCGGCGTGATCACCACCTCGCACACCGCCCCGGCCGGCTCGTCGTGCCAGTTCACCTCCCTCACGATCCCCAGATCGACGATGGAAATGACCGGAATTTCAGGATCAGGCACGTCGGCCAGCCAGCCCCAAACTCTCTCGCTGCGTTCGCGCAAGTCGCCCATCGCTGCCTCACTTACCACGTTGTCACCACGTCGCGCCGGGATAGGCGCGCTGCAGGAACTGCATCTCGGCCAGCAGCAGGCCCAGGTGTTCCCCGTGCCGCCCCTGCTTGCCGCCCTTCTGCATCCATTCGCCTTCCGGCAGCGTCAGCGTCGCCTCGGCGAAGACTTCGCTCACCATCGCGAGCCACGCGTCCTTCAGCGTCGAGGGATCGCACGCCAGGCCCTGCGCGCCGAGCAGCTCCTCGGTCTCGTCGGCGTTGAACATCTCGCCGGTGTACATCCACAGCTCATCCACCGCGTCCTGCATGCGGCGGCGGCTTTCGGCGCTGCCGTCGCCCAGGCGCACAACCAGGTCGCTGCTGCGGCGCAGGTGGTAGGCCACTTCCTTGATCGCCTTCGCCGCGATGTCGGCGATGCGGTCGTCGGACGAGCGCATCAGCGCGTCCAGCACCAGCTGGTGCCACACGTCGAAGAAGAACTGGCGCACCAGCGTGTGGGCGTAGTCGCCGTTCGGCTGCTCGACCAGCAGCAGGTTGGTGAACTCGTGCGAATCACGGCGGAAGGCCAGCGCGTCCTCGTCGCGGCCGCGCCCTTCCACCTCGCCGGCGTAGGACAGCCACATCCGCGCCTGGCCGATCAGGTCGAGCGCGGTGTTGGTCAGCGCCATGTCCTCCTCGAACGCCGGGCCCTTGCCGCACCATTCGGACAGGCGCTGCGACAGCACCAGCGCGTTGTCGCCGAGGCGCATCAGATAAACGGACTTGTCATCGAGCAGCATGTCTGTTTCCGTCCCGCCGATCACATGTGCTTCACTTCTTCCGGCACCGGGAAGAAGGTCGGGTGGCGGTAGATCTTGTTGTTCGCGGGCTCGAACAGCGCTTCCTTGTCAGCCGGGCTGCTCGCGGTCATTTCAGCGGCGGGCACCACCCAGATCGACAGGCCTTCATTGCGGCGCGTGTAGACGTCGCGGGCGTTGTTGATCGCCATCTCCGCGTCCGGTGCGTGCAGGCTGCCGACGTGCTTGTGGGCGAGGCCGTGCTGGCTGCGGATGAACACTTCCCAAAGGGGCCATTCCTTCATTTCTCTTCTCCTCTCAATCTCGTTATCACTTCAGCGACCAAACAAACCCGTTCGGGCTAAGCCTGTCGAAGCCCTGCCTGCCCTTCGACGAGCTCAGGGCGAACGGGGGTATCCGGTGGCTGTGTTGTCGTCAGGCGGCCTTCGCGGTCGCGACTTGTCTTTCGGATTTCTTCTCGGCGTGCGCGAGCAGCGCGTCGCGGAACCACTTGCCATCGTCCCAAGCCTTCACGCGGGTGCGCAGGCGGTCGCGGTTGCAGGGGCCGTTGCCGGCGACGACCTGGCGGAATTCCTCCCAGTCGATCTCACCGAAGTCGTAGTGGCCGGTGTCCTCGTTCCACTTCAGCTCGGGATCGGGGATCGTCAGGCCCAGGTATTCGGCCTGCGGCACGGTCTGGTCGACGAACTTCTGGCGCAGCTCGTCGTTCGACAGGATCTTGATCTTCCACTGCATCGACTGCGCGCTATGCACGGACTCGCCGTCCGGGGGCCCGAACATCATCAGCGCCGGCCACCACCAGCGGTTCAACGCGTCCTGCGCCATCGCCTTCTGTTCGGGCGTGCCCTTGGCCATCGACATCACGAGGTCGTAGCCCTGGCGCTGGTGGAAGGATTCCTCCTTGCACACGCGCACCATCGCCCGCGAGTACGGGCCATAGGAGCAGCGGCAGAGCGGGATCTGGTTCATGATCGCCGCGCCGTCCACCAGCCACCCGACCGTGCCGATGTCGGCCCAGTTCGTCGTCGGGTAGTTGAAGATGCTGGAATATTTGACCTTGCCCGACAGCAGGTCCGCATAGACCTGGTCGCGCGTCACGCCGAGCGTCTCGGCGGCGCTGTAGAGGTAGAGCCCGTGACCCGCCTCGTCCTGGATCTTGGCCAGCAGGATTGCCTTGCGCTTCAGCGTCGGCGCGCGCGTCACCCAGTTGCCTTCGGGCAGCTGGCCGACGATTTCGGAGTGCGCGTGCTGCGAGATCTGGCGAATCAGGGTGCGGCGGTAGCCTTCCGGCATCCAGTCCTTCGCCTCGATCTTGATGCCCGCGTCGATCTTTTCCTGAAATGCGCGCTCCTCGGCCGACATCTCGTCGAGCCCCTGCACCCGCTTCATTCCTGTGTCCACCATCTGGGCGTACATGCTGTTCCTCCTCTCTCGGGGTTCGTTCATCCGTCTTGCAACGTGATACGTTTCTTCGCGCTGCATTTGGTTGCCGCGACTCATGACAATCGCGCGTTGGAACGAATCCTATGGCAGCAGCCCGGGCCGGACTGTCGGCATGTTCCCGACCTCTTGTAGGAATTTTCTGATTGCTCGCGGCGGAACTACGGTAGGCGGCAAGAGCCTTATGCGATGAGCACGCCACGGCGATCTGCAAGTGATTGCGATACAAGAGAATCAACAAATTAAGGGATCTCTTGGATCACGTCAGCCCGACCGCACCGAAAGGGCGATGTCGATGCACCGGGACATTCTGGAAGTCGCTGCAGGGCTACGGCGGCGTCAGGGCGTGGGCAAGCCGCAGAAGATTTTCGCCCTATCGCGAGCGGGGGGCAGATGAGTAAGCGCCCGTCTCTTCGTGCGCGCCGCGCGCCGGACCTCGATTTCGCTAACGAGCAGGACGCGCTTTCGGGGTTCGCAGGCGCGCGGCGGGGAATTCTGCTTCCCACAGGCGCACGCCGTTGGCATTCCACGCAGCGACACGCATCAAACGCTCGCGGGCCGACCCCGAGAATTCCAGCGTGCAGAAGTTGCGCTGCGTAACCAGAGTCCCGGGCACCTCGCGCACCGGAAACGGTCGCGGATGCACGCGTGCGGTCAGCGGCGAACAAGTCAGTTCGGTGAGCGGATAAGTGCCGGGGCGTTCGCGCTCGGTCAGGTGCGTGTAGTGGATGTCGCCCGAGAGGAAGAACACGCCGTCGATGCGCTCCGCTGCAAGCCAGTCGAGAAAGGCCTGACGTTCGCGCGGAAAGTTGTGCCAGCCCTCGCCGCCACGCGTCTCGGGCGACGGCCGGTCGCTGAGCATGCGGCTGCCGTTGGCAACCAGCTTGAAGGTGGCGCGCGAATCGCGCAGCGCCCCCTTGAGCCACTCGAGCTGCGCCAAGCCGAGCATCGTCCGCTCCGGATCCTCGGCGCCATCGTCGTCGCGGTGATAACGGTCGTCGAGCAGGAACAGTTCGACATCGCCGAGTGGCACTCGGGTGAAGATCCCGGCCAAGCCGGGCAGTCCGTAGCCCGGGTTCGCCCAGTAGTTCCGGAACAGCTCGAGCGCCGTCGCCTTGTGTACGAAGTCGCGGTTCGAGTTGTTCGGGCCGTAGTCGTGGTCGTCCCAGATAGCCACATGCTGCCCGGCGCGCAACAGGTGCTGCAAGGGCGCGAAGCTGCGGGTGGCCGCCCAGCGCTCGTCCATGCGGGCGGCTGCCTGGTCCTCGATCGCGAAGTCATCGTCGCGGTAGTAGATGCTGTCCCCGAGCCACAGCATCACATCGGGCCGCCGTGCAGCGACCGTATCGAGGATCTCGAAGCCGGCTCCGAAGGAATCCGCCGTGACCTCGTAAGGGGGGTCGGGGACGTAGTTGCACGAGCCGGTGGCGATGACCAGCTCGCGAGGCGCCGCGGGATCCGCGGGCGCGGTGGTGAACACGGTCAACTCGCTTAGCTCGACGGCGGCCCCGTCGAGCAGCACTCGGTAGGCATAGCGGGTGTCGGCCAGCAGACCGTCGAGGTCGATGCGCACGGTATGGCCGCGCAACGGACTCGCTGCCACCGGCACGCTACGCTGCGCCGCTTCGGGCCGTCCGTGCGGCCAGTATTCGAGCTGCACCTCGGCAGCGGCGCCGGTCATCAGCCACACGCCGATACCCGTGGCCGTCGCGGGTCCGGCCATCGGGCCTCCGATCACGGTGGCCGCGCTGGCGCCTGCCGCGTGCAATGTCGGCAGCAGCCAAAGCAGCGCCATGAAGCGCGGAACGTGCCACCTCAGGCCCGGGCGCAACAGCGGAATGAGCCAGCCGGCAGCGGATCGCAAAACTCAGTCCAGCAGCCCGTTGCGCATCGCGTATTGCACCAACTCCGCGTTGCTCGTGAGCGCGAGCTTCTCGAGGATGCGGTTGCGGTAGGTGCTCACGGTCTTGACCGACAGGCACATCTGCACGCCCACGTCGGTCAGCGACATCCCG
This sequence comes from Aromatoleum sp., assembly GCF_032027225.1. GTDB lineage: Bacteria > Pseudomonadota > Gammaproteobacteria > Burkholderiales > Rhodocyclaceae > Aromatoleum. The sequence continues at coordinate 117,219 of NZ_JAVSMM010000011.1, forward strand.
CGCACGATTTTCATCATCACCTGCATCTCGCGGGCGGTGAGCTTCTCATGGGGCGCGCCCTCGCGCGTCCGATCCATCTGCATCAGGAGATTCGCGGCACTGCGCGGCGACACATAGCGCCCTCCCCCGACCACGTGACGAATCGCGGCCAGCAGTTCCTGCGGCTCCACGTCCTTCGAAAGGTAGGCGTTCGCCCGCGCGCGCAACGCGAGCACCGCGTACTGCTCCTCCGGATACATGGACAGCATGATCACCGGCAGGTCCGGACGCTCGACGCGGATCGACTCCAGGGTGTCGAGACCGCTGCGCCCGGCCATGTTGATGTCCATGATCACGACGTCGAACTCGCCAGCACGGATCTTCGCTAGCGCACTCGCCCCGTCGCTGGCCTCGTCCGCGACGTGGATGTCCGCCTCATCCGAGAGCATGCGCCTCAGGCCGGAGCGGAAGATCGTGTGGTCATCAACGATCAGCAGCTCGATCATTTCCCCGCTGCCCCATGTGACCCGGCACGGCCAGGAGCACGACGGTCCCCCCGCCGGCGCGCGCATGTACGTACAAAGAGCCACCGATGCTACGCGCGCGTTCGGTCATGCTTAACATTCCGATCGACCCTTCCCGCATCGAATGGCGATCGATGCCTTTCCCGTCGTCGCGAACCTGCATCTCGAAGCGTCCGTCCCGGCTCCTTACCTGCACCTCGACCGTTTCCGCTTCCGCGTGCCGTCCGATATTCGTCAAGGCCTCCTGCAGCACCCGGAAGCATTGGGTGGCCGTCTCCACGGTCAAGTCCGGCTCGCCGCCCTCCACCGTGAACCCGACCGGGATTTCGTTGCGCCGTCCGAAGGCTTCGAGCTCGCTGCGAATGGTGGCAACCAGCCCGAGCGTATCCAGCATGCGCGGTCGCAGCTCGTCCGAAATCTGTCGCACAGTATCGATCGTGTCCTGGATCAGCGGCAGGAGTTCTTGCGTAATCTCCCGGATCTCCGCCAGCGCAGGATCGGAAGTCCTCCGCTGGATGCGAAAGACATCGAGCTTGATGGAACTGATCATTCCGCCGAGGACGTCGTGCAACTCGCGCGCGAGCTGACTACGCAACTCCTCGCGCGTACTGTTGAGATACGACGCCAGTTCGCGCAAGCGCCGCCGTGAGCGCTGGAGATCCTTGTCGCGGCGGACCCGCTCGGTGACGTCGATCACGACTCCCGCCAGCGCTGGCTGCCCCCGATAGTCGACCAGTGAGCCATGCACGTCGATATGCACGACATGGCCATCCCGGTGCCGACACCGGGTGATATAGCGAATCGACGGCACGCCCCCATAAACGCGAAGACGGTAGTTCTCCATCGCTTCCCCGACGAAATCGGGGAGCACGAGGTCCCGGATCGACGTCCCGACAAACTCCTTCTGCGTGTAGCCGAACATTTCGGCGAAGGTCGAGTTCACATACTGGAACCGCTCGTCGAAAACCAGGTACACGCCCGCCAACGACTGCTCGATGATCCCCTGGAAGGGAATGTCGCGGAATTCGATCTCCGGGCGCGCGGGTCGCGGATCGTCAGGGTCGTCGGGACATGCGGGTTGGGCCATGGGCTATCGAAACATTCCTGCCGATCGCCGTCAATGGATGCACTTCCAATCGGAACGACTTCCATGGCGTGACCCGCCCCCAAAGGAATCGAGTCGGGTCTTCGAGCTGCGGGCTGAGCGAGGGGCAGACAGTGCTGATCCCGGCGGGCGCCCGCACGCGGTCACGTCGAAGCGCATTCAAGATGTTGCCGGTGATGCTGAAGGGCGGCAAAAAGGGCTTGTGACACCCCTCCCGCGCCGGACCACCTCCGGGCTGACTGCGGCGAACCCGGCAACGGCGTCGGCCACCTGCTGCACGGAAACGCATCGGCCGCCGACGGGGCTGCACCGGAATTGCGGATCGCTCGATCGCCATCTTTAATGCAGCCTGAGACGATTTCCGTGCCCCCGGCATGAAGGAGACGGTCAATGGAGAAGAGCGTGAAGACGGCCGGGCAATTGGTGCAGGAGTCGGGGCTCGGAGTGGTTTCGGTCGGTCCGGACGAGCCGGTGATGGCAGTGTTGCGGGCCATGGCAGACAGGAACGTCAGCGGCGTGCTGGTCATCGACAACGGGCAACTGGTCGGAATCATCACCGAGCGCGACTGCGCCTTGAAGGTGCAACTGCAGGGCCGGACGGCGAAGGACACCTGCGCGCACGAGATCATGACCCACGAAGCGGTTTGCGTGTCCGCCGACGCCTCGAGCGAGCACTGCATGGCGGTGATGCGCAACAGGGGCGTGCGCCATCTCCCGGTGATGGAGCAGGGCAACGTGATCGGCATGCTTTCCTTGCGCGACGTGCTGGAGGAGGTGGTCGCCGAGGACGAGCACCTCATCAAGGATCTCGAACACGAGCGCATCGAGTACCGCGGTGATACCGGCGGAAGCTACTGATCGGACTTTCCCTTCGAAACGCACTCGGAAAGAGGCCTGCCGATATACGAGTTCATAGTGGTGGTCGCGGCGCTGGTGTTCCTGATGTTCGTCGCGTACCGCGGTTTCAGTGTGATCCTCTTCGCACCGGTCGCCGCCCTCGGCGCAGTGCTCCTCACCGATCCGTCGCTGGTGCCGCCCATGTTCACCAGCCTGTTCATGGACAAGATGGTCGGCTTCGTCAAACTCTACTTCCCGGTCTTCCTGCTTGGCGCGGTGTTCGGCAAGGTGATCGAGCTGTCGGGCTTCTCCAAGTCCATCGTCTCCTCGGTGATCAAGCTGGTGGGGCGCGAGCGGGCGATGCTCTCCATCGTGCTCGTCTGCGCCATCCTCACCTACGGCGGAGTGTCGCTGTTCGTCGTGGTGTTCGCCGTCTATCCCTTCGCCGCCGAGATGTTCAAGCAGGGCGGCATACCGAAGCGGCTCATTCCGGGGACCATCGCCCTCGGCGCGTTCACCTTCACGATGGACTCGCTGCCCGGAACGCCTCAGATCCAGAACATCATTCCGACCACCTTCTTCAATACCAATACCTGGGCTGCCCCCTGGCTCGGCGTGATCGGCGCGATCTTCATCCTACTGGCCGGCCTCGCCTATCTGAACTGGCGGCGCAGACAGGCTGCGGCGAGGGGCGAAGGCTATGGCGAGGGTCACCACAACGAGCCCGAGTTGTTTGCCGACGAGGCGCTGCCCCACCCGCTGATTGCGATCCTGCCCCTGGTCCTGGTGGGCGTGCTGAACCGGATCTTCACCGAGTGGATTCCACAAGCTTACGGCACCACGCACGAAATGACGCTGGCCGGCGCCACCAAACCAATCGTCACCGACGTCTCCAAGATCGCCGCCATCTGGGCGGTGGAAGGCGCGTTGCTGGTGGGCATACTCACCGTGCTGGTGTTCGCGTTCAGACCGGTGAGCGCGAAGTTCGCCGAAGGTACCAGGGCGGCGGTGGCGGGGTCGCTGCTGGCATCGATGAACACGGCCTCGGAATACGGATTCGGCGCCATCATCGCCGGCCTGCCGGGCTTTCTGATCATCGCCGATGCACTGAGGGCGATTCCCAACCCGCTGATCAACGAGGCGATCACCGTCACCACGCTTGCCGGCGTTACCGGCTCGGCCTCCGGCGGCATGAGCATCGCGCTGGCGGCCATGGCGGATGAGTTCATCGCCGCGGCCAACGCGGCCGGCATCCCGCTGGAAGTCCTGCACCGGGTCGCCTCGATGGCCAGCGGCGGCATGGACACCTTGCCCCACAACGGCGCCGTCATCACCCTGCTGGCCGTCACCGGCCTCACCCACCGTCAGTCCTACGGCGACATCTTCACCATTACCTGCATCAAGACCGCCGCGGTGTTCGTGGTCATCGCCTTCTATTATCTGACCGGCCTGTACTGAGAGCCTGTTCCAAGTCTCGACGGAATGCTTGACACTGCCGCGACGCGTCTCGAACCCACCGGCAACAAGGTCGTACCGCGAGGTCGTACCGCGCGCCACGTGCGCTTTGCCACTCATGCCGGAATAATAAAAAAGCCCGCGACGGCGGGCTTAAGTATTTGATTCTTTTGGAGGCGCGAACCGGAATCGAACCGATGTACACGGCTTTGCAGGCCGTATGATTCTCAGTGTTGGCGCGGGTTTCAGGGCCGCTGCCACTCCGTTTGCCACTTTTCGGCGCCGCTTAGCACCGCTTTCTCCGCTTTCTGCCAGTGCTTCCGAACGGTCTCATACCGCCTTCCATCCGACTTGAAACGCTACCATCACCGTTCCACGCCCCCGGCGTGACACGATTTCCCCGCGCAGACGCTCGCTGCTACTCACCCATCCTCATGGGATTCTTGCACGGCGGGGGCCGGTCATCCCGGAGGGTGGCGCGGCGCCGCGTGAAGCTGCAGACCCAACGCATGCGTCACCTTGAGAATAGTTGAAAAGCTCGGATTGCCCTCGCCGGAAAGCGCCTTGTACAGGCTCTCTCGCCCGAGGCCAGTTTCCTTTGCCAGTTGCGTCATGCCTTTGGCCCGGGCAATGTCGCCCAGCGCCTTGGCGATGAAGGCGCCGTCGTCCCCGGCTTCTTCCAGGCAAGCCTCAAGGTAAAGCGCCATTTCCTCTTCAGTCTTGAGATGCTCCGCAGTGTCCCACTTGCGCAGGTTGAGTGCCATCGCCTTCTCCTACAATTCCCGTACCAGTTTCAAAGCGGTCTTGATGTCCTTGGCCTGGGTGGATTTGTCGCCACCCGCGAGCAGGATCACCACCTCAAGGCCGCGCTGCGTGAAATACAGTCGGTAGCCCGGTCCGTAGTGGATTCGCATCTCCGAAACCCCCTCTCCCACCGGTTCGCAGTCTCCGAAGTTACCCAGTTCTGCCCGACCGATTCGCATCTTGATGCGAGCCGCCGCCTGGGGATCTCGCAGATCGGCGAACCAAGCGTCGAAGACTTCGGTCGTGAGAATCGTCTTCATGCTGGCAATTGTAGCTTTTGGGATACACGGAGGCAACGCTCTGGATGCCGTTTCGATCCGTCCAGATCGAGATTTCGCCAACTCGATATCAGCAGCGGCTGGCAAAGCGCGTTCAAGCCTGAACTCATCCTGTCGACGCCCGGTACGCTCGCTTGCGCCGTGGAAGCCATTACCGCGTGATGCAGATGCCCCCGAGCTGATCGACCTCGCTCATCGCCTCGGGGGAAGATCACCCAGCTGCCGATATGCGCTGTCGCCGCCTTCCAATTTGAGGCAGTCATGGTCGGCCGCCGGTAATGCCCGCCCGCGGGGCGCTCGACAATCCGAGGAAGCCGTTGGGCCCGTCACGGCCTAGCGAAGTCGGTCCCATACCCCTCATCAGCATGACGAGCAAGCTACGGCGCTGTGGGGCGACCGACATGGGCAAAAACTGCACCGACACAGACAGCCATCGTTCGCATGTGCCATCTCGATGACTCGGTATCGGCAGAAACTGATGGCCGGCCGAGATGCTCGGAGTGACCACGTTCGACCCGATGCGGACATTCATGCTCCGCGAAATGCAATAGCAGGTATTGATGGGTTACCCGCCCGGCGCTGACAAGCCCGCCCAGAGCAGCAATCACCGCAACGGCGCCACCGGCAAGACGGTGCTGACCGAAGACGGGCCGTTGCGGATCGACGTGCCACGCGACCGCGCCGGCAGTTTCGAGCCGGTGCTCATTCCGAAGCACGAGCGGCGCTTTACCGGCTTCGACGACAAGATCGTCGCCATGTACGCGCGCGGAATGACGATCCGCGAGATCCAGGGTTTCTTGGCCGAGCAGTACGGCACCGAGGTCTCGCCCGAGTTCATCAGCTCGGTCACCGAGGCGGTGATGGGTGAGGTCACCGCCTGGCAGTCGCGCCCGTTGGAGCCGATGTACCCGGTGGTGTTCTTCGACGCTCTGCGAGTGAAGATTCGCGAGGACGCCGTAGTGCGCAACAAGGCGATCTATCTGGCGCTCGGGGTGTTGCCCGACGGCACTCGTGACATTCTGGGTCTATGGATCGAGAGCACCGAGGGCGCCAAGTTCTGGATGAAGGTCTTCAATGACCTCAGGACGCGCGGCGTGGCCGACATCCTGATCGCGGTCACCGACGGCTTGAAGGGCATGTCCGAAGCGCTGGAGGCGGTGTTTCCGGCCACGACGCTGCAAACTTGCATCGTGCATTTGATCCGTAACAGCCTCGACTTTGCGAGTTGGAAAGAGCGCAAGGCGCTGGCGGCAGCGATCCGGCCGATTTACACCGCGCCCAATGCCGAAGCCGCACTGGCCGAACTCGACGCGTTCGCCCAAGGCCCCTGGGGCGAGAAGTTTCCCCCGGTGGCCGCCGCCTGGCGCCGGGCTTGGGATCGCGTGATTCCCTTCTTCGCCTTTCCACCCCCGATCCGCCGGGTGATCTACACGACCAATGCCATCGAGAGCATCAACGCACGGCTGCGCAAGATCATCAAGGCGCGGGGGCATTTCCCGAGCGACGAGGCCGCGACCAAGCTGATCTGGCTCGCCCTGCGCAACATCACCGCCGACTGGGGACGGGCGGCCAAGGACTGGAAACAGGCGATGAACCAGTTCGCCATCCTGTACGCCGAGCGGTTTGAAGCGAGCCGAGGCTAGAATGACCGCCGGCTTCCCCCTACCGCATCGCCCCCGCGGCTTCAGCAGGGCCCGCGGTGGCAGCGTGGAAAAGTCTCTTCACGCCTCACACACAGAAATCCTGACACTCCCGGCGAAGCTGAAGCCGGAGGACTTCCTCATTCCAAGCGGGCCGCACCAATCGCCGCACGTCTTCACCGATCGGCCATAGCGGGCCCTCACTTTACTGCTCAGGTTTCAGTGTCGATGTCTGCCAAACTCCGATACAGGAAGCTCATAACTGCTCCTCGTATCCACTCCCCCAACACAGGGTTGCATCATGATTAGCCACTTGGACCATTTGGTACTTACCACGGCCGATGAAACGGCTTGCGTCGATTTCTATACACGCGTGATGGGGATGTCACTCGAAACCTTCATTGGCGGCACACCTCCTGTTGAGCGGAAGGCATTCAAGTTCGGAAATCACAAAATCAATTTGCACCTCAAGGGCAGAGAATTCGAACCTAAAGCCAACCTGCCGACCCCGGGCGCGTTGGACCTTTGTTTCATCTCCTCGATCCCCTTGAGTGCGGTCATCTCGAGAGTTCAGGAGTGCGGATGGCCCATCATCGAAGGCCCCGTGAAACGTACAGGGGCGACGAGTCCTATTCTTTCCGTCTATCTGCGCGACCCCGACGGGAATCTGATAGAAATTTCCGAGCTTTTGACCGCTCAACCCGAGTAGCTGGCGACGGAACTTTGGCACTTTAACCGTCAGCAGTCGGTCGAGCTCGGCTGAAGGAGTCGGACGGAGCTGCAGCTCGGGCGAGGCTTAGTACGAACGGCAGGGATTCGTGCCAGCCGAATGTAAGCTTCCGGCCATCTCCCGCCATCCGTTCCTTCCTCGAAACGGCCAGTCGAGGGTCGGCTCTACCCAGACAGGTGACGATCGCTCGCTTAGCAGCCTCGTCGTGTCCCTTGTCAGAGTTGCTGCTCAATATGGCAAGGAACCGTTCTGCGACGATTGCATCAGGGGAAATCGGAATCATCGGGGGGATTTCCGCCCCGCGCAGGTTACTGCATATGCCAGTCGCCTTACCCCACGAGAGAAGAAGGTACCCGGCACCATGGGCAGCCAGACGCTGAGCCCCCGGAACAATAGTGTTGCGGCCAGAGCCACAGGGAGCGAAACGCCAGCGAGCCTTAACGTCACGACTGAGGCGGCTTCGAAAACACTCAGACCTCCCGGTACGATGCTGATGGTGCGAAGCAGGCTGGAAAGAGTAAAGCTCGCGAACACGCCCGCTGGGGACGCCATCTCACCGAGTGAGTAGATGAGAATCCACACGGTAGCCGCATCGAGCAGTACGATCGCGAGTTGGAACAAGCCGCTCTTTATAATGAGCGGTAGGCTACGAGGGAGCGCGATCTGGGGATCGTTCACAAGTTCCTAGTCACACCGACCCACCACAGCGCGCTGGTGCTGGGTAAGGCGATCGCGGCCGGGTTGCAAGGGCTGGTTCAGGCTGCGGTCGTCTATCTGGTGGCGATCGCGCTTCAAGTCGATATTCGCTGGGAAGCCTGGTCCGTCCTCGCCGTCGCGGCCGGGTCTTCCTGGAATCCTGCATCTTCGCGACCTTCTCGCTGGTCATCGCCTGTATCGTCAAGACCCGGGAACGCTTCATGGGAATCGGGCAGATGCTGACGATGCCCCTGTTCTTCGCGTCGAATGCCATCTGCCCGCTGGAGTTGATGCCATCTTGGCTGAAGTCCATCGCCGTGTTCAATCCGCTGACTTATTTGGTGGATGCACAGAGCGGGGCGATGATTGTCGGCGGTGTCAGCACCTTTGCCTACACTACGAGTCTTGGTGTGATGTTGATGGTGTTTGCCGTTTTTGCTGGCCGTGGCCTCGAAGCTCTATCCGGGACTGGCTCTTTAGCGCCGGGCCTTGAGCGGAGAGAACACCCTTGTCGGCAGCGGGCGGCGAAGCACCTATCACGGTCAGCCGCCGCCGCTTGGAGCTTGGTGTTCTGGCATGGGCCTTGCCCGGAATAGTTCTTCTGCGGCGGCAGGAAAGGCCGTGCCCTCGAACATCTGCGGGTCGTGCAGGAGGTGGACATGCAGGACGTTGAGTCGGATTCAGCCTACTGGAGCGCCCCGGTCGAAGCCCTGATGGTCAGGCTGGAGAGTGCGCCTGGCGGACTCGCCGCCATTGAGGCCGCACAGCGGTTGCGCCGAGTGGGCGCAAACACCGTGGAGGATCGCGACCAGCAGACGGCACTGCGCCTGATGCTGCGCCAGTTCGAAAGCCCTCTCGTGCTGATCCTGATCTTCGGCGCCGGCATCTCTCTGTGGGTGCGCGACTGGATCGACGCCGTGATTATCCTCACGATCATTCTGGGCAGCGCCGCGCTCGGCTTCGTTCAGGAATTTCGCGCATCCGTGGCCGTCACTGCGCTGCGGCGCCGTCTTGCACTGATCGTGGAGGCGCTGCGCGACGGGCGGATCACCACGATTCCGGCGAGCGAGGTCGTCCCCGGGGATGTCATCCGGCTTGCCGCCGGTAGCCTCGTTCCCGCAGACGGCGTAGTTCTCGAAGCGGTCGATTTCCTCGTCACCGAAGCGAGCCTAACCGGCGAATCCTTTCCGGTCGAGAAACGGGCCAGCATCGTTCCGACGGATACTCCGCTGGCCGGGCGGTTGAATTCGGTATTCATGGGCACCTCGGTGCGGAGCGGGTCAGCCACCGTTCTGATAGTGAAAACCGGACGCGGGACAGAGTTCGGCGCAATCGCGGAGCGGCTCAAAGCCCGCCAGCCCGAAACGGAATTCGCCCGTGGCGTTCGGCAGTTCGGCTACCTGCTGGTGCGCATGATGATCATCATGGTCGTCTTCGTCCTGATGGTGAATCAAGCCCTCGGGCGGCCGGTCATCGAGTCTTTGCTGTACGCGGTCGCGCTCGCAGTCGGCATTTCGCCTGAGTTGCTTCCAGCGATCGTCAGCGTCACGCTGTCACATGGTGCGCGTGCGCTGGCCGCGCAAGGAGTGATCGTACGCCGCCTGGAAGCGATCGAAAACCTCGGCAGCATGGACGTGCTGTGCACCGACAAAACCGGCACGCTGACCGAAGGCGTGATCACCCTGGTCGCTGCGGTAGACACGTCAGGTTCCGACTCCGCATTCGTACGTCAGCTTGCATGGCTGAACGCATCGTTCGAAACCGGTATTCCGAATCCGCTGGATGCTGCGATCGTCGCCAACGGTGTGAGTGGCGGTTTGAGCACTACAGCGTGCGTGAAGATCGACGAAATCCCCTACGACTTCATTCGCAAACGGATGACGATTGTCGTCAGTCGGCATGACGACGCATCCGATCGACACCGCATGATCACCAAAGGTGCATACACGCAGGTGCTCGACATTTGTTCCCGCGTGCTCGTCGACGGCAGCGAACAGCCGCTTGACGATGCGCAGCGGGCACGCACGGCCGACTATTTCCGCCGCAGCGGTGAAGAGGGCTACCGCGTGCTGGCCGTGGCCACGCGATTGTTACAAGCGCGGGAGAGCTACACCCACCACGACGAAACCGACCTGTGTCTCGTCGGCTTCCTGCTGTTCTCCGATCCGCCGAAGGCAGATGCCGGTCGCGTCATCGGCAACCTCGCCCGACTCGGCATCCGTACCAAGGTCATCAGCGGCGACAACCGCTTCGTCACGGCCCACCTCGCGGCCAGTATTGGTCTTGATCCTGCCGCCCTGCTGACCGGCGAGCAGGTCGCACGGCTCAGTGACGAAGCACTTTGGCATCTGGCGGAACGCACAGATCTGTTCGTCGAAGTCGACCCGCAACAGAAGGAGCGCATCGTGCGCGCACTGCAGCGTACCGGTCATGCCGTCGGTTACCTGGGGGACGGCATCAACGATGCAGCCGCGCTGAATGCCGCCGACGTCGGCATTTCGGTCGAGGGGGCAGCCGATGTCGCGCGCGACAGCGCGGACGTCGTGCTGCTGCGCAGCGATCTCGACGTACTCCGCAGCGGCGTGGAAGATGGCCGTCGCACCTTCGCCAACACGCTCAAATACATTTCCATCACGACGAGCGCGAATTTCGGCAACATGGTCAGCATGGCATTCGCCACGCCTTTCCTGCCTTTCCTGCCGCTCGCAGCGAAGCAAATCCTGCTGAACAATTTCCTTTCAGATCTGCCGTCAATGGCGATTTCCACTGATCGCGTCGATCGTGACCACATCACCCATGTGCAGCGGTGGAACGTGGGTGAGGTGAGGCGCTTCATGATCGTGTTCGGACTCATCAGCAGTTCGTTCGATCTGCTCACCTTTCTGGTGCTGCTGAATTTCTTCCACACGGATGAGCCGACTTTCCAGACGGCGTGGTTCGTCGTCTCGCTTCTGACCGAACTTGCGGTGCTGCTCGTGCTCCGCACCGCACTGCCCGCATGGCGCAGCGGACCGGGGCCGTTGCTGCTGTGGGGAACCGTCGTTTTTGGCGCACTCGCCGTTGCGCTGCCCTATCTCCAGCCCCTGGCATCGGTCTTCAGTTTCGTGCCACTGTCAGCTCAACTGCTCGCGACGTTGCTCCTCATCGTCACTGGATACATTGTTTGCACGGAGATCGGCAAGGCGCATTTTTTTCGTCGTTACAAGTCCGGCAAGTTGAACTCAAGCAGCCCTACACTTCGTCGATCTTAGTGACGACTGAATCGCCCCGGGTTTCCTAGACACCCTTTTGCCTCACAATGAGGCGTCATGGAGGTGTTGATGGAAACGAAGAAGGCGCAACGGCGCTTCACCGAAGAGTTCAAGATCGAAGCGGTCAAGCAGGTGACCGAACGGGGGCATCCGGTTGCCGAGGTGTCCGTGAGGCTCGGCGTGAGCGCTTACAGCCTTTACACCTGGATCAAGCGCTATTCGGTTCCCGCGGAGCAGCGCGCCCAGCACGACAGCCGGGCCGACGAGATCCGGCGGCTGAAGGCCGAGTTGCGGCGCGTGACCGAGGAGCGCGACATCCTAAAAAATGTCCGCTGTCAAGTCTTTGGCGCAGGGATGCATCGGCGCGAAAGGTCTTATGGGGCAACAGGTTAGGCCAGATTTCGGCCATCGCGTACGCTTGTCTCTTTTCGAGCTAGGTGCCGGATAGGCGCTTCGCGGCGGCAAACCCAGGGGCGGCACAGCGGGCAAGGTCGCATCGTCATCATAGCCCTAGCGTGTCACAAACCACCTCTCAAAGCGAAAGCGCAGCCCTCGGGCTGCGCTTTCATCGTGCGCGTATGGCGGATGCGTCTGCATCGTCAACCAGGCTTAGGGGCTGCGGCCTTGCCCACACTTCCCTTCCTGAATCCTCGATCCCCCGCCATAAAGGCTTCGAGCATGTGCGGGATCAGCGTGGCCGCATCAACCGCTTCGCCATACGCCTGCGCGTGCAGCGCGGCGTAGGCATCGAGGTCGGCTTTCAGGCTGGCCGGGCAGGAGAAGGTCAGCTTCATGACTTCATGGCGAGGCAGAGGGCCAAGCCGCAATTTCCTGGTCGTGCTCATCGTGAAGTTCCCTTGTTGAAAAAGAGCGGCTGATAGGCACGCAACACCAGATCGCGCGCCACGATGATCCGCACCGGCAAGCCGGGCCGGCTGGTCAAGGTCGGCTGGATGTTGAGGTTGCGCCGGGTCATCTCCTGGCCGACCTGATTGATGCTGTCCTGCGCGCTGTCGCGCCCGGCGATGATGATGCGATCGCCGTCCTGCCGGTTCTCCGGCGCGGCCAGCTCGGCGCCGATGCCTAGCAGCGTGGTCAGCGCCGCGCCGGCAAAGATGCGATCCCAATGCCAATCCACATCGTCTTCCAGGCCGGCATAGCCGGCCGGGTCGGTGCCGGCCAGGTTGTCGAGCGTGAGCGATGACGTGTCCGGCAGGATGATCCGGTTCCACACCACCTGCACCCGGCTCTGCCCGTAGCTGACCTGGCTGTTGTAGCGGCCCAAAATGCGCGAACCCTGCGGGATCAGCAGGAAGCGCCCGGTCGCCGTGTCATAGACCGGCTCCGTCACCGTGGCGATCACGTCGCCCGGCAAGTCCGACTTGATGCCGGTTACCAAGGCACCTGCGATCACCGTTCCGGCCATGACCTGGTACGGCGAAGCCGGCAGGGTCAGGTTGCCGGAATTGCGGGTTTCCGTAGAACCACCTTTCAGAAAAGCCTCTTTCTGGTCTTGCCGGTTCTGCACGGCGGTCGGGTCGGCAGGCAGGGCCGCCGTCGAAGCCGGCCCTGCGGCCATCGGGTCGAAGGCCGCATTGGCGGCGAAGCCCGGCGCGGCGGCGACCTGCGACTGCGCGACCGGCGCAGCCGCCTGCGCACCCGAACGGAAGAACACGGACGAAGCCGCGGCCGCTTCGGCTTCCTTGCGCAGCGCGTCGTTCGGATCGTGGCCGGGGGCCGCATAGGCGGCCGTCACCGGCTGCTGCGACTTCACGATGGCCGGGCCGAGATCGCCCGGCAGCGGCGGCCCCAATTCGGGAACGGCGGGCGGCAGCTTCGAGTAATCCGCCGGCAGCGCATCCAGCCCTTCCGACTTCGAGACGCGATCGACGTTGTAAAGCTCGGCCTGCTCGCTGGCTCCGCGCCTCTGCGGTTGCAGCGACCACATCAGCGCGCCGAGCACGGCGACCGCGAGGCCGCCGGCAAGGATGGCCAGGGTGCGCCGGTTCAGGCGCGTGACCGGGCGCGGCTGCGCGCGCAGCGCCACCGCCTCGGGCGCGATCTTGTCCGCCGCCTGCGGCGTGGCGAGGTCGGGAGTGTCGTCCTGGCTCATGGTCAGTTCCTCCGCGCCACGCCATCGGTGCGCTCGATGCGTACCACGTCGCCGCCATCGCCGCCCAGGCGCAGTTCAGCCGCGCCGAACAGCCGATCCACGATGTAGTACGGCGAGCGGAAGCGGTAGTTCACCAGTTGCCCGTCGCCCTGCGCACCAATGACGAATAAGGGCGGCAATTCGCCTTGCGCGATGCCGGGCGGGAACTGGATATAGACCTTCTCGCCGTCGTCGAAGGCGCGCAGCGGCTTCCACGGCGGATTGCTACCGCTGACCGCGTAGCGGAAACGGATCTTCTCCAGCGACAAGCCAGTATCGACCGGCGCGGCGGCGCTGGCCGCCTGCGACTGGCGCTGCAAGGCCAGCATCCGGTCTTTCGGATAGTCCCAGGACACCGAGGCCATCCACGCCTTTTCCGTCGAGGTCAGTTCCAGCAGGTAGGTGCGTCGGCTGGTGGTGATGACCAGATTGGTTTTCAGGCCCGAGCGGATGGGCTTGACCAGCACATTGACGCGCAGCGCTTCGCCGCTGCCGCTGGACGTATCGCCCACGATCCAGCGCACGGTATCGCCAGCGGCGACCGTCATCAGTTCCTCGCCGGGCTGCAAGGAAACCACGGTCACGCGCCCCGGCGCGGCATAGACCTGATAGAGCGCGCCGTCCGTGAAGGGCCACACCTGAATCGCATTGACGTAGCCCTCGCGGGTCGGCGCGATGCGCGCCTCGGCGTTGGCGCGCGAAACGCGCACCTTCTCGTCGGCTGGCTCCGGCGCAGCCGGGGCCATATCGACCTCCGGCAGCGGCTTCAACTGCGCGGGCAGCGCCAGCGGCTCGGGGACGGCCACGACTTCGACCGGCTTGGGCGGCTCGGGCAGCGGTTGCGCCTGCACCGGCCCATCGAGCGAAATGACCGGAGGCGGCTTGCCCTGCGAGGCGCAGCCCGCAAGGGCAAGCAGGATCGACGGCAAAGCGTAAAAGCGGAAAGGCAGGTTCATGGCTTGGCTCCTTCGGAAGAATCCAGTTCGCGGCTCCACGCCAGGCCATTGACGTAGATGCCCAAGGGATTGCGGCGCAGGCGTTCTTCGGTGCGCGGGGTTTGCAGGACGATGGACACCACGGCCGTCCACCGCTCCAGCCCGGCGGCCGCGCCGTTGACATAGCGGCGTTCCGTCCAGCGCACGTTGAATGACGTGTCGCTTGCGCGGACGACACTGGTGATCTGCACCGTCACCGACTCCTTGCCGATGCGCGCGAACGGGTCATTGGTGCGGGCGTAATCGTTGAGCGCGGCCGCGCCTTTGTCGGTCGTGTAGTCGTAGGCGTCGAGCCAGTTCTGCCGCACGACGATGGGATCGACGGACAGCGAGCGAACCATCGTCACAAAGCGCGCCAAGTGGTGTGCGATCTGCGCATCGCCTGGCCGGTACGGCGTGGCGGCTTCGCCTACGGCGCGCACCTGGCCGGCTTCATCCACCTCGATGACATAGGGCGTGACGATGGACTGCGCCGAGCGCCACACCAGGCCACCGGCCATCAGCAGTGCCAGCACTAGACAACCGAACGCCATGAGACGCCAGTTCTTCGCCTGTACGCGGGCCGAGCCGATACGGTCGTCCCAAACTTGGGCGGCGGATTGGTATGGGGTGGCAGGCTGCGGCGTGTCGGCATAGCGCACCTGCGGTCGCTTGAATCGCATGGGTTTCTCCTTGAAGGTCAGGTATCGGAATCGCGCAGGCTCGGGCCTTGCCCGGAGCCGCCGCCGTCGCCCCCGCGAAGCGTGTGGGCGGCGGTGGTCGCGGCATGGGTGATTTGCTGGCGGCGGTGCATCCGCTTGGCCCAGGCGGGTTGTTCCTGCTTGGGCGAGCCGGCAGCACCGTCTGCTGCTTCGCCAGCGGCGGCCTGGCCTGCGCCAGCAGCGCCAGCGCCTGTGCCGTTCCAGCCGGCGCGGAATGAATCGGCCACCTTCTGCCCGGCAGCGGAAGCGCCAGACGCGGCGCGGCGGCCCGCCGCCTGTGCGCCCGTCTTGGCGACATTGCCTAGGCCAGCCGCTGCACCCCTGGCCCCGCCGCCAGCAGCGGCGGAACCGGCCTGGAACGCCGAGCGGGCGCTACCAGCCGCCGAGGTCGCGGCACGCGCACCCGCGCCGGCCAGCTTGGCGGCGGCCGGGGCCATGCGCGCTCCAGCCATGACCGCGCCGCCCACGCCAGTAGCGGCGGCGCCGATGGCAACACCCGTGCCGACAGCACCAACCGCCGCGCCGGCCATCGCGCCCGCGCCGAGTTGCGGCGCACCGGACACGAGGCCCGTGGCGATGCCGGGGCCGAAGATGCCGAGCGCCAGCAAGGCGAGCGAGGCCAGCATCACGACCAGCGCGTGGTCGATGGATGGCTCGTCGGGGTGAACCTGGAACTCCGTGAACAGGCCCGATCCGATGCCGACGATGACGGCCAGCACCAAGACCTTGATGCCTGACGACACCACGTTGCCGAGTACCTTTTCCGCCAGGAAGCTCGTCTTGTTCCAAAGCGCAAACGGGATCAGGACGAAGCCGGCCAGCGTCGTCAGCTTGAACTCGATCAGCGTGATGAAAAGCTGTACCGCGAGCACGAAGAAGCACAGGATCACCACCAGCCAGGCGAGGAACATCACCACGATGGGGTCGATGTTCACGAACACCTCGGGGAAGCCCGCCATGTCGCCGATCTGTTCCAAGATCGGCGCACCCGCGTCGATGCCGGTCTTTGCCAGTCGCCCCGGCTGAAGAAAGTTCTCCATCGTGATGGCCGAGCCGGTGGCAGTGATGCCCAAACCGGCGAACGAGCGGAACACGATGCTTGC
Organism: Aromatoleum sp.; assembly: GCF_032027225.1. GTDB lineage: Bacteria > Pseudomonadota > Gammaproteobacteria > Burkholderiales > Rhodocyclaceae > Aromatoleum. The sequence continues at coordinate 133,469 of NZ_JAVSMM010000011.1, forward strand.
CAGCCAGTTGAAGTTGCCGATGATGTAGGCGAAGGCGCCGACGTAGAGCACCTTGCGAACCAGTTTGGCGATCACGTCCTCGCCTTGGCCAGTCGCATGGCTCATGGCCCAGTACAGTCCCGCGATGGTCATGTCGATGACGATGAGCGTGGCCGTCAGGAACGCCACCTCGCCTTGCAGCAGTCCGAAACCGGAGTCGATGTAGCGCGAGAATGTATCGAGGAACTTGTCGATGATGGTCACGTCATTCATGGCGTGTCCTCCGTAGCGGCGAGCGGCGCATCACCAGCGTCATCGGTGGGCGTGTCGAAGCTCGCCGGGATCGGTGGCAGGTCGGCCAGCGAGCCGTATTCGTCCGGCCCGGTGTGGCCGGCGAAGAAGCGCCGCCGGAAGGCGTCGGCGGCGGCGCGGCAAGCGTCTTCGCCCACGGCCTGCCGGTCGGCCGCGCATTGCGCGCGTAGCGCCTTGAGCCGCACGGCATCGGCGGCCAAGGTCGCGGCCAGGTGTTCGGCCGGTTGCTGGCCGCACGCGGTCAGCAGCACGGCCAGCAACGAAACCGGCAGGACGTGAACGCATCGCATGGCCGCCTCCTGTCAGTTGTTGTAGAAGTTGACGGACTGCGGCGTGTACGGCGTGCCGGTGCCGAGGAAGCGCCGCCGCACTTCGCGGGCGCGCTCGGTGGCCGCCGCCTGCCGCGCCAGTTCCAGCGAGGCCGCCCGGTCTTGCGTGATCTGGAGCTGCTGGGCCTGGATGGACTGCTTGGCCTGCAAGGCGAGAAGCTGGTTCGTCGCCTGCATGGCTTGCAGCGCGCCGGTGGCCGACTGGCTCTGGCTCACGAGGTCGGCCAGTGCGCTTTCGTCTTGGGCCAGGTTCTGCGACACCTGCGCCTGCATCCGCATCGCGGTGTGCAGGCCGTTCAAGGTGTTCTTCCAACGCTCTTGCGCGTCGCGTAGCATCTGGTCGCCGCTCACCGTCGCTGCGTACTGCTCCGGGTACAGCCGGGCGAAGGTGGCATCCATGCTCTGCACGTCGTAGGCCAGGCCGCGTGCCTCGGTGATCAGGCGCTCGGTAGTCGCCAGTGTCGAGCGCAGGCGATTGACGATGTTGAAGTCGAGATTCGCTAAGTTGCGCGCTTGGTTCATCAACATCTGCGCTTCGTTCTGGAGCTGATTAATCTGGTTGTTGATCTGCTCCAGTGTGCGCACGGCGGTCAGCGTGTTCTGCACGAAGTTGGACGGGTCGAACACCGTCAGTGCGGATGCAGGCTGTGAGGCCAACAGCGACACCGACAGCACGGTGGCGAGCGAGGCAGACAGCAAACGGTGCTTGGTATTCATGGTGAAACCTCCAGTGGTGGGGAGTTGAGGAAAGAAGCCGCCGCCGGTGAGGACGGCAGCAGGTCGGCGGCCCAATCGAGGCCGCGATGGCGCAGCCACGCGCCGGCGAAGCCGGGAGCGCCGGCCTGCGTCAGCACGCGGTCGATGTCGCGTTGGTCTTGTGGTGTAGATGCGCCCGCAAAAGCGAGCGCGGCCGGCCCCAGGTCGAGGTCGAACAGGCGATTGCCCAGGCGCGATTGGTAGTAGTAATCGCGCTTGGGCTGCGCGGTAGCGACGATCTCGATTTGCCGACTGTTGAGGCCGAAGCCCTCGTAGATCGTGCGAATCTGAGGCTCTGTCGCCTGAGGGTTAGGGAGAAAAATCCGACTGGCGCAGCTTTCGATGATCGCGGGCGCGATGGTCGAGTCCTTGATGTCGGCCAGCGATTGCGTGGCGAAGATCACCGACACGTTTTTCTTGCGCAGCGTCTTGAGCCATTGCCGGATGCGCGCCGCGAAAGACGGCTCATCGAGGAACAACCAGGCTTCATCGAGGATCAGCAGCGTGGGCGCACCGTCGAAGCGCTCATCGAAGCGGGCGAACAGGTAGCGCAGCACCGCTTGCACGGCGGCGGGGCTGTGCATCAGTTCTTCCATCTCGAAGCCCTGCACGGCGGCCATGCCCAGCCGGTCGCGGTCGGCGTCCAGCAGCTTGCCGTGCGCGCCACCCAGTACATACGGCGACAGAGCCTGCCGCAGCGCGTTGGATTGCAGCAGCACGGAAAACCCGGTCAGCGTGCGTTGCTCCACCGGCGCACCGGCCAGGCTCCCCAGCGCCGACCAGATCGCCGCCTTCTCGTCCGGGCCGACGGTGACGCCTTCATGCAGAAGACGGCCTTCCACCCATTCGGCCGCCCAGGTGCGGTAGCCCTCGCCGTCGATGCGGGCGAGCGGCTGGAAGGCAATGCCGCCATCGGCTCCGAGATCGTAGTGCTCGCCGCCCAAGCCGAGAATGGTGGCTCGCATCGAGCGCCCCATGTCGAATGCGAAGATGCGCGAGCCGAAGTAGCGGCGGAACTGCATCGCCAAAATGGCGAGCAGTACCGACTTGCCCATGCCGGTCGGGCCAGCGACCAGCGTGTGGCCCACGTCGCCGATGTGCGTCACCAGCCGGAACGGCGTCGCGCCATCGGTGCGGGTGACGATCAGCGGCGGGCCGCCCAGGTGGTCGTTCTTCTCCGGCCCGGCCCATACCGCCGACAGCGGCATCATGTGCGCCAGGTTCAGCGTCGAGACGATGGGCTGGCGCACATTCGCATAGGCATTGCCGGGAATGGACGACAGCCAGGCATCGACCGCGTTCAAGGTTTCGGGGATGGTGACGAAGCCCCGGCCCTGGATGACGCGCTCCACCATGCGCAGCTTTTCATCGGCAGCGGCCGGGTCGGCGTCGAGCACCGTCACCGTGGCGGTGAGGTAGCCGAAGGCGACTTGATCGCTGCCCAGCTCCTGCAAGGCGGCATCGGCATCGGCCGCTTTGTTGCTGGCGTCGGTATCGACCAGCGGGCTTTCCTGCTGGAAGATGGTTTCGCGCAGCAGCGCCACCACGTTCTTGCGCTTGGCGAACCACTGGCGGCGCAGGCGGCCCAACTCCTTTTCCGCCTCGGCTTTGTCCATGCAGACAAAGCGCGTACTCCAGCGGTAGCCAAAGCCCAGGCGGTTGAGGTCGTCCAGCAGGCCCGGCCAGGTGGAAGTCGGAAAGCCCCGTACCGACACCACCCGCAGGTGCTGGTCGCCCAGCGTCGGCGCGAGGCCGCCGACCAGAGCGGAATCGGCCAGCAGCGCGTCGATATGGAACGGCACTTCCGGCACGCTCACGCGGTAGCGCCGCGTGGACACCGTGGCGTGCAGGTAGGTCAGCGTTTCAGCGTCATCGAGCCAGGCGATTTCCGGCATCACACCATCGAGCAGGTCAAAGACCCGATCCGTTTCCGCCACGAAGGCATCGAGCCGGCCGCGCCAGTCCACGCCGTCGCTGGGCGTGTTCTCGTAAAGTAGCTTGGCGGCGCGGGCGCGGGATTCCTCCGGCGGCAGGTAGGCCAGCGTCAGGTGATAGCCGCTCTCGAAGTGATGGCCCGATTCCTCGAACGCGGCACGGCGTTCTTCCTCCACCAGCCACGACAGTGGTTCGGGGAAGTCGGAACGCGGATAGTCGGCGGCGGGACGGCGCTCGGCCTCGATGAACAGTGCCCAGCCCGAACCCAGCCTGCGAAGCGCGTTGTTGAGCCGGGCCGAGGTGGCGATCAGTTCGCCTTGCGTGGCGCTGTCCAAGTCCGGTCCGCGAAAGCGCGCCGTGCGCTGGAAAGCGCCATCCTTGTTCAAGATGACGCCCGGCGCGATCAGCCCGGCCCAGGGAAGCCAGTCGGCCAGCAGCGCGGGCCGCTGGCGGTATTCGGCAAGGTTCAGCATGGCGGCATCCCCCTACACGTCCAGCAGCGGCTTGTGCTTGATGTGCCGGGCAAACACGACCATGAACTGCGGATCGACGCGCGCGCCCCACACCGCCAGCGAATGGCCGACGATCCAGAGCACCACGCCAGGAATCCAGAGTTGCAGGCCCAGTCCGACGGCGGCGGCCAGCGTGCCGTTCGCAATGGCGACCGTTCGCGGCGCACCGCCCATGAGGATCGGTTCGGTCAGCGAGCGATGCAGCGGCACCTCGAAGCCCGGAAGATCGTTGGCCGTACTCATACGACAGCCCCGCCGGAGAAGCTGAAGAAGCTCAAGAAGAACGAGGACGCAGCGAAGGCGATGGACAGGCCGAACACAATCTGGATCAGCTTGCGGAAGCCGCCCGACGTATCGCCGAAGGCGAGCGCGAGGCCCGTGGCGATGATGATGATGACCGCGACGATGCGCGCCACCGGCCCCTGAATCGACTCCAGAATGGATTGCAGCGGCCCTTCCCAGGGCATCGAGGAACCGGCGGCCTGTGCCGTGCCAGCCAGCAACAGCAGCAGCGCGGCCAGCAGCAGACCTTGCCCCGCCGGGTGGGCTAGGCTGCGCAGCCGCGCAAGGCTGGACAGGCGGGGAAGCGGATTTACGGAAAAGCGGAAAGCGTGAGCGTGCATCTGCGTCATGGCAGTTCTCCAGGTTGGTCAGGGGACGGAGAAGAAAGCGGCGGCAACTCGGGAAACGGCGTTTCCAGCGCGTCCGCCAGGCGATAGCCCATGCCGTCGAAGCCGACGACGCGGGCAATGCTTCCGACGCGGCGCTTGCGGCCACGTCCGGCGATGTGGATGACGACGTTGACCGCCTCGGCGATCAGCGCACGCGGCGGGTTCACCGCGACTTCGAGAATCAACTGTTCGAGGCGCAGCAATGCGCCCAGCGCGGAACCAGCGTGGATGGTGGCGATGCCGCCGGGGTGTCCCGTTCCCCACACTTTGATGAGGTCGAGGGCTTCGCCGCCGCGTACTTCGCCGACGATCACGCGGTCGGGGCGCAAGCGCATCGTGGCGCGCACCAGCTCGGTCATCGACACGACGCCGGCGCGGGTGCGCAGCGGTACATGGTCGCGGGCCGCGCATTGCAGCTCGATGGTGTCTTCGAGCACCAGCACGCGGTCGCCCGTGGCGGCGATCTCGGCCAGCAGCGCATTCGCCAGCGTGGTCTTGCCGCTGCTCGTGGCTCCGGCGATCAAGATATTCTGGCGCTCGCGCACGGCGCGGCGCAGGAAGTCCGCTTGGCTTGCGGTCAGGATGCCGTCGCTGACGTAGCGATCCAAGCCGATGATGCTCACGGCCCGCTTGCGCAGCGCGAAGGCCGGGCCAGGCGCGGCCGGCGGCAAGATGCCCTCGAACCGCTCGCCGGTTTCGGGTAACTCGGCGGTCAAGAGCGGTTGGCCGCGATGCACTTCCGCGCCGACGTGCGCGGCCACCAGGCGAATGATGCGTTCGCCATCGGCTTCGGGCAGTTCGACGCCCAGCGGCGTGCGGCCAGACGACAACCGATCCACCCATAGGGTGCGGTCGGGGTTGAGCATGATTTCCACCACGTCCGGGTCTTCCAGCGCGGCGGCGATCAGCGGCCCCATTGCCGTGCGCAGCATCTGGATGCGGCGATCCAGCGAGGTCGCGGCCGATGAACGGGGTTCGGGCGGGATCTGCGGGACGGCGCTCATGAGGCACGCTCCGCAGCACGTTCATGGGCTTCGGCCTGCGCCGCCGCGTCATCCATCCGCATTGGGTCGGGGTGCAGTTCCTCCACCACATCGCGCACCAGGCTGCGCCCGCGCAGCAGGTGGCGGCCCAACTGTTCAACGAACTGCTCGAAACGGGCCTTGCCCTGCGCGCGGGCCGCGTCCTGATGCGCTTCGGGCACCGGCGTGCTGACCGTCAGGAAGTAGCGCACGAACAGCGCCAGCGTTTCGATCTGGATGTTCTGGTCGCGCTCCAGTCGATCGGCCTGCCGCGACAGGCGATCCAGCCGCTTGGCGATGGCCGCCTCGCGCTGGTCGCCCGCGTCCGGCGACAGCCAGGACGCCAGCGCCGCCGCGACGATGGACGACTTGGACACGCCTTTCTTGGCGGCCAGTTCTTCCAGCCGCTTGGCGTGCTCGTGCTGGATGAACAGATTGAGGCGGTATTGGCTCATAGGTCGATTCCGTCGTTGGGGTCGAGGGAAGCCAGCCGGGCCGTGCGCTGCATGGCCGGGTCGAGCTGGCCGGGAAGCGGTAGCGGCAGGTCGTCGTCGTCATCGAGCAGCCCCAGGTCATTGCCTGCGGACAGCGGTTCGGGGCTGTATTCGGTAACTTCGGATAGCTCCGGCTGGCGGCGCGGGCCGCCGTCATCGGTGCCGCCCAGGTCGTCGGCGGATGCTGTGGCCGGCGCGGCGGGTACGGCCGGGATCGCCAGCCCGCTCCAGTCGTCGGGCCGCGATGGCGGCACGTCGGCGTACTGCCCGGTCGCCAGCGCGGGCGGCGGCAGCACACGGCGCTTGAAATTGGCGTCGGTGTAGTAGCGCAGCTTCTTCGCCTTGATCGGCGCGACGCTGGACACCATCACCACGGACTCATCCGGCGGAAGCTGCATCACTTCGCCGGGCGTCAGCAGCGGGCGCGCGGTTTCCTGCCGCGACACCATCAGATGCCCGAGCCACGGCGCGAGCCGGTGGCCCGCATAGTTGCGCTGCGCGCGCAGTTCGGTGGCGGTGCCGAGTGTTTCGGAAATCCTTTTCGCCGTGCGTTCGTCGTTCGTGGCGAACGTCACGCGGACGTGGCAGTTATCCAGAATCGAATGGTTCTGGCCGTAGGCTTTGTCGATCTGGTTGAGCGACTGAGCGATGAGGAAGCTACGGATGCCGTAGCCAGCCATGAAGGCCAGCGCGGACTCGAAGAAGTCGAGCCGGCCCAGCGCTGGAAATTCATCGAGCATCAGCAGCAGCTTGTGGCGGCGCTGGATGCCGTCGCTGCCGTCGAGCGATTCCGTCAAGCGCCTGCCGATCTGGTTCAGGATGAGCCGGATCAGCGGCTTGGTGCGACTGATGTCGGACGGCGGCACCACCAGATAAAGCGATACCGGGTGCTCGGTGGAAATCAGGTCGGCGATGCGCCAGTCGCAGCGCGACGTGACTTCGGCCACCGTAGGGTCGCGGTACAGGCCGAGGAACGACATGGCGGTGGAAAGGACGCCCGACCGCTCGTTGTCCGACTTGTTGAGCACTTCGCGCGCAGCGGACGCGACAACCTGGTGCGGTGTATCGCCCAAGTGCTTCGTCGTCATCATCCGGTGCAACGTCAGCTCGAACGGGCAAGCCGGGTCACTGAGGAAGTTGGCGACGCCGCGCAGCGTCTTGTCTTCGCCTGCGTAGAGCACATGCAGGATCGCGCCGACCAGCAGCGCGTGCGAAGTCTTTTCCCAATGGTTGCGGCGTTCGAGCGCGCCGTCGGGATCGACCAGAATATCGGCCACGTTCTGCACGTCGCGCACTTCATGCGCGCCGCGCCGCACTTCCAGCAACGGGTTGTAGGCCGCCGACTTCGCATCGGTCGGGTTGAACAGCAGGCAATGACTAAACCGCGAACGCCAGCCGGCGGTGAGCGTCCAGTTCTCGCCTTTGATGTCGTGGACTACGACGGACGCGGGCCAGCTCAACAAAGTGGGCACCACCAGTCCCACGCCCTTGCCGCTGCGAGTGGGCGCGAAGGTCAGGACGTGTTCCGGGCCTTCGTGCCGGAGGTACTGCCCGCGATGCAGGCCGAGGAAAACGCCGGCCGGCTGAGTCAGCCCGGCTTTGCGAACGTCATCCGCATCGGCCCAGCGTGCCGAACCGTAGGTAGTGACCAGGCGCGACTGCCGCGAGCGCCACACCGACATGGCGATGGCGACCACCACGGCTACCAGGCCGCTGCCGCCTGCAATCGCGCCACCTATGTCGAAGACGTGCGGCGCGTAGGCATCGAAGAAGAACCACCACTCGAACAGCCGCCAGGGGTGATAGACCGGCGTTCCAAAGAAGTCGAACCACGGCGAGCCAAGGCGTAGTTGATAGCCCAGGGCGGCGGCTGTCCATTGCGTTGCACTCCACACACCGGCGATCACGATGCCGAAGACGGCGGCGATCTGCCCGAACAGCACGCCCTGAGCTTGCATTCACTGGCCTCCGATTTCCCCTGCGCTGATTCCTCGTCAGAAAGCGGCACAAGGACGTGCCGCATAGCGCGAGGATCAGTGCCGAGTCAGTGCCGGTCAAAGACCGTTATCGGAAGCAAGATGATGAAAAAAACAAGGTTTCAGGCTGCGAAGAAACCAATAAAAACGCCGCAGGCGCGAGCGCGCTGCGGCGTGTTTGCAAAGAAGGGCAGGATTTATTGCAGAGAACTGACGATCAGAACTTCGGTGGCGTTTCCGATGGTGTGTAGGGCGTCTTTCCGTCGCCGTAGAACCGCTTGCGCGTGGCCTCGGCAACGCGATTGCACAACACGTCGCCAAGCATTACGCGGTCGGTCTTGCATTGCTGGCGCAACTCCTTCAGCCGCGACGGATCGGCGGCCAACTCATCCACGGTCGGCACGTTGGCCTGCTTGGGGGCCTCAGACGGGCCACAAGCGGTTAGCAGCACGACCAGCAGGAACAGGATGGATTTCTTCATAGGTCGGTTTCCTCCTGGAGATCAGGTTCAGGTGGTAGAGCGGACCTCATGCCTTCGGACAAATCGATGGCTTGCACCCGCTCGATGAATCGGGACAGCACTTCCGAAATCTCGCCTTCGCGCCGCAGCAGGTAGGTCAGCAGCATGGGCGAACGTCCCGCCAAGGGTCGAGCTACTACGCCGGGCTCCCGGCTTGCCGCGATGTGCGGGCCGCCTGCCAGTCCCAAGGCGAAGCCGGCTGAAACCACCACCATCATCAGCTCGAACGAGGCGACGCGCTCGACGATCAGCGGTTCCCGGTCAGAGCGGCGCAGAACACGCTCGACTTGTCGCGCGAGGCCCTCGCACGCCTGCGGGTCGCATAGCACGAGAGGAAAGTGCAGCACTTCATCCAGTGGAATTCGCTTGTGCTTCAGTAGATGGTGCCGCGCCGGCACCGCCACCATCAGCGGGTCGCTCCACACTGCGTCAGCCGCGATGCCATCGCCCACTTCATCGGACTGTGCAAAGCCCACGTCATACAGATCGTCTTGCAACCCCTTGATCTGCTGTGACAGCGGCACTTGGAACAATCGAATCTCAACCTCGGGTTCCTCCTGCCGACACATCGCCAGCAAGGTCGGCAAGCGTGAGGGCGTGATGCCATCGGACAGCGCAATGCGCAATTGGCCGTGGAAGCCACTGGCTGCCGCCTTCACGCTGTCGCGGGCCTGCTGCAAGGCGGAGAACACACGCGGCACGTGCTCCAGAAACAGTCTGCCGGCCCGCGTCAGACGTGTGCTGCGGCTAGTACGGACGAACAACTGCTCGCCCAGGTCTTCTTCCAGTTCCTTGATGGTGCGCGATAGCGGCGACTGCTCGATGTGCAGCCGCTCGGCCGCACGGGCGAAGTGGAGTTCTTCGGCCACGGCCAGAAAGCAGCGCAAGTGACGAAGTTCCATGTGTCCCCTTCCTCACTGGGTGGCTGGCAAATCCTTGCCGTGATAACTGAGTTCCGCGTTGGCACAGATCTACGTCTCGCGGTGCGTTCTTCTTGTGAGTACTCACCGGCACAGCCGGTCGGTTGCGCCCCGTTCTTTAAGGCTTTCGAGAAGCCAGGAGCTTGCGAAGCGCGCCCAGCATGCCAACGCCAAGAGTCAAGCTGCTGCCAAGATTCTCGATGCGGTGGCCGGCTGCGGTGGCCAGTTGCACGATGCCTTGCGTATCGGCCGTGACTGTTTCAAGCGCGGCGGCCTCCATTTCGGCAAGTGCCTCCAGTTCAGGGGAATGTGGCTCATGCAAGGTGTAACCCAGCAAAATGAGCGCCGCCACCAAGTAAAGGGTAGCGATTGCCAGTGTTGCCCCGAGATCACCGAGAGGAGCTTTGATGGCCAGGAACAGCGCATAAGTCGCCAGCCCGGAGGTGGCGATGAACGCCGCGATAGCCAGTGCGGCGGTGATACTGCGCCGAATGAGCTGTCGAAGCAGGACTTGGCGGCGCAGCAATGCTATGCGGCCGTAGAGTTTTGCAGAGTTGAGAGTCGACATAGGAGACCTTTCAAGGAAAGCACAAATCGGTTATCGAGCCTGGTAACCGATGACGACGCCCGCAGCCAGGCCGATGCCAAGCGCGGCCAGCGCCGTCAAGCGCGGGTGCCTATTCAGATCGTCCGCAAACTCGTCAAGGGTTTCGTTTACAGCTTTCAAGAAAGCGTCGGCATCGTGTAATTGAGAACGTGCTTCGCTGACGCAGCTCACTTCTTCGGTGGGGGGCGGGGCTTCATCTTGCGGCTTCGTCCGTTGGCGAGCTTGCTCGGCGATCTCTACGCCAAGGGCTTTGATTTCACTTGTCAGATTCATCGCCTTTCCCCTTCAATAGAATTTTCCGGCTGTCACCTTCCCATGCATCTGCACATGCGCCAGAGACGAGAATGCGCAGGACATGCCTGCGTCTCCGGCATTAGGGAAATTACTTTTTGGCCTCGTCGATGGACTGGCGGATAGACGCATAGGTTTCGGAGAAAAGCCGCTGGGCTTCCCCATAGCTCTTTTTCGTGGTCTCCCATACCTCGGACGAGGCTTTCGAGACCCGGGCCTTGGTCTCCTCCACATCTGCATTCAGTGCAGCAATACGCCCTTCAATGGCTGCGCGCTGATCCGCCGCGAGCTTGGCCGCGTCGGCACGCAATCCAGCAAGCGCTTTCTGCTGCGCATTCAGTTCCGCCTCCAGTACGGCACGCTGCGTAGCGATGCTGGCCTTGCTTTCCTCAAGATATTTGTCTCGGGTGGCCTGGAAGGTGGCCCAATCGTTGTCAAGTGCCTGACGTGCTTCGGCGATCTGGGCATCGCTCCAGTTCTTTGCGTTGGCTGCGGCATCTTGAGCCCGGTGGCGATAGGTATCCCGCTGCTTGCGCAGGTCCGCCAACGCCGCATCGGCCTTGGTGCGCGCCTCGCCCCGGAGCCTGCTGGCGTCTTTTTCCAGGGCAGTAATGTTGGCATCAAGCTGGGCCAGCCGATCCTGCGACCACGCCAGTGCTTGGTGAACCCTTGAGGGCTCCTTCTGTGCGGCGGCTGAATCGGCCTGTGCTTCTGCATTCTGTGCCAAGGCGGGAGGAGCTGACAGCAACGCTGTCTGAGCAAGCAGCGCCAAGGCGATTGTGGAAAAGCGAAGTTTCATGGTGATTTCTCCTGATAAGCCAAAGTAAAAGCAACGTGGCGCCTAGGTTCAAAGAACCTTGGAAAAGGCATCCTTGATCTTCTGGACCGTGACGTCGTGAGCTGCCTTGGCATTGGTGAACCCCTGCTTGACGGCACGCCAGGATTCATCGCCGGCGTCCTTGACCTCACCGATACGTGCCTGAAATTTCTCGGCCTCAGTGGAAAGGTGATCGAACGCGGCATCGAGTTCGCCGCGGGCTTTCTCGACGGCATCGGCCGCCTGGTCACGCAACTCCTTCAGGGAGTTTTGCCACGCTTCCCGCTGTGCGTGCGCACGGACGACGACGATGCTGCGCGTGGTTTTCACCTGATCGCCGGTCGTGGCGACAAACTGCTGAAGGGCGGACTCGACCTCGATCCATTCGGCTTCGAGCTTGTCCTGAATTTCGCCCGCTTCCTGCTTCGCGGTGTCCGCTTGGGCGCGCAGATCATCGTAGTACTGCTGCAGCTTCGCGCGGGATGCCGCGAGGCGTGCGCGGGCTGCGTCGGCTTGCTTGCGGGCATCCTCCTTGATATCGGCGGCCGATTTTTCGACCTCGGAAAGAATGGCATCGGCCTCATCGAGGCGTTGTTTCACCCATGCGATGGTTTGGTGTGCGTAGGATTGGAGAGTCATGATGTATTTCCTTTCAGTTGAGAGCGATTGATGGAATCAAAAAGGGAGGGGCCTGTTTTCTTGTCCGCGCCGTCATCAGCAGGACGAACAGTCAGCAGGTTTCAACTTTTGCTGCAATCCAAGGAAGTCTGGGTCATCCAGGAACATGACCTCGGCGTAGCCGGCTTCGATCCGGACCGAATGCTCGACTCCAGGCGGGAGGTAGTATTGGTCCCCTTTCTCGTAAGTACGACTTGAACCATCCATCTTGATGTGAATTCGACCTTCCAGGACGACGGCCCATTGCGCCGCATGGGCATGCGGCGGGTAGTCCAGATCGATTTCTGACTTGAGGAACCACACCTCGTGCGTGCCTGCGTGCGAGATGAAAATCTTGACGCCCGGGATCGGCAATCCAGCTTCAGGGAGTTGCTCGACAATCTCAGGAAAGGCGTAGGATTGGAGAGTCATGATGTATTTCCTTTCAGTTGAGAGCGATTGATGGAATCAAAAAGGGAGGGGCCTGTTTTTTGGTCCGCGCCGTCATCAGCCGACCAAACAGTAAGAAAGCCGCTTCGGCAGAGATCGTGGACCATGTCCGTGATTTGCTTGGTGGCTTCGTTCCGAATGCTTTTCCAGTCCATGCCACGGAGCATCACGCCGCGCAGAAACCTGAAACTGAAAATTGCCGTCAGAATTGCGATAACGCGCATCCGCAGCGCCTCGTCATCGGAAGATCGGCCGCTAAACTGGCTGGCGGCATGTACTAGACGCTTCTGCAGCGGAGCGATCGCGCGTTCATGAATCAGGGCGAAGGCGTCGTCGTTGTCGTAAGCGCAGCGGGCCACGAATGCCGTCCAGGCATGCGGCTCGGCCTCGTCCAGCATGGTGTGGAGCACTTGGATCAGTGCGCGTTCGAAGCGAACGGAAAGCTCGATGTCCGGCGTATCGTCGAGCAAGGCTGCGGCTTCCGCGAAGCGATTGGCCGCATATTCGGCGATCATCTCCGCTGCGGCCAGATAGAGTTCCTTCTTGCTGCCGAAATGGTAGGGAATGGCCGACAGCGTGGTTTTGGCCGCCTGGGCCAAGGCGCGTGTGGTTGCCCCCTCGTAGCCAACGGCAGCGACAACGTCAATCGTTGCTTCGATCAACTGCGATCGGGTCTTGGCACTGCGCGCCTCGTGGCCGCTGGTTGTTTCGGCATGATTTGGCATACATCCTCCGACTGTTCCGATAAAGACATAGTTCATACGAACGATCTTTTCAATGGTAATGGAACTGCGAAAAATCGGGTGCCTCATGGTCAGTGGCAACGGTCATGGTGGGCTCTTCCAGGTCACCAAGCGTCAAACGCGCGGCCGGATCAGCTTCGAGAGGATGCGCACCGTGCTCTTTCGCATCGCCGTTAAGCTCGACTTCGCCCGGATCAACCCGCATGCCGCTGAACCCACTCGTCCCCCCGCTGCGAGGGTGCGACCGCGCACTGGTGCGAGCGAGCGCCGCTATCCTGTGCCACCAGGCGGGCAGGAGCGCCCACGCAGTACCGGTAGGTACGAGTTCACGTCCCAGCGTCGACTCGAACGCCCGAAGCCGCGCAAGGTATGACCGCACGTGGCGCGACTCCAAACGCTGCGGGTTAATCCGCCCGTAGTCCTCCACGAGCCGGGTGAACAGCGCGCGCAGGCGATCGGTGCGGGGATGCAAGTCATCTTCGACGTGCTCGGTGGCGAGTCGGGCGAGCTGGAGCCCGCGGTCGGCGAGACGGTGGAACTCCTGTGCGGCGGGGAAGCTGCCCAGGCGTTCGATCCGCTTGAGCGGCAGTTTCACGTATACCGCGAGCAGACGCCGCAAATCGGCGCGGATGGCCTGCGCCAGCGCCAAATGAGGACGGCTGGTCAAGGAGGAGTGCGCAGATTCCGAAGCTGGCCAGCATGCCCGCAGGTTCTCCACGTAGAGCCGCCGGTCGCCGAAGTAACCGGTGACCTGCCGGGTCGCTGCCTGCTCAAGCGCATCCCGCGGTGCATCGCTCAGGACGCGCGCCATCGAGCGCAATGGCTGCCCGACCGACAGCGGAAAACGGGAGAAGCGGTAGCTTGCCTGCGTTCCAGGCAGCAATCGGTAGGCCACCAGTTCTTCCCGCAAGGAAGTATCGGCCTCGAAGTGCGCCCGCATCCGCTCGAACAAATCCAGCGGCATGCTCGGCAGACCCGCCCGGTCGTACAAGGAGCGGTCGTCGTAGCCACCGGCGGCGAGAATTCGCGCAACCACGTCGGCGCAATTGAGATCGCTCCTGCTCCAGCGCAGGCTTGCGTCCCGGAATCCGTTTTCGATGCGGTGGGCCTCGGCCACCATCGCCGCACGGCGCTCGGCGGGAATGCCCTGGACCCGCAGCCCGAGCGTCTCACGGCCATAGGCCATGCCGTAGGTGTTGGTGTGAACTTGCGAACGGGACGGACGATGGATGCCGTACAGGTAGTCCGCCAGGCTCACGTGCTGCAGGAAGTTCGGGTCGACGGACGGGTCCGCGATGTAGTTCGCGCTGTAGACGGTGTCGCCGATGCGCACGGCAAGATGCCCGAACGGGTTTTCGAGAACGACCCGTTGCGGCGTTTTGGACGTGGCGTAGGACAACAGCAGCTCGACCTCTGCCGGTGCTTCGGAATCCAGTTGCGCCAGCGCCTGATCGATGCCCTGGACGGGCGCGCCGTTCTCGACGCCATAGCCGGGCAGCGGGCGGCCTGGCCGGAAGCCATCGTCCAGCGCAAACCGCACGATGCTCGCGATGTCGATGCCCTGCCGGAACTCCTGCTGGGCTCGCAGCATGGCCTCGCGCTCGGCAGGGTCGCCCAGCAGTTCCATCACGGATCTGCCCGCATCGTCGGCGCTGGCCGCGAACCGGGCCAGGCCCTGGCGCAGGAACAGCGCGGCGTTTTCGCGTTCATGCCCGCTGATCACGTCGAGCAGCACGGTCGGCACCCCGAGGGCAAAAGCCTCTGCGGGCGTCATCCCGCCGGCCTTGGTGACCAGGATGTCGGTGGCTGCCATGCACGACGCCATCTCGCTGCGCGGCAGCAGCCCCAGCGGCTTCAACGTCACCGTGTCCGGCAGCCTTTCGCGCAGATCGGCAAGCGCCTCGTATTGCCGCGTATTCGTGCCGCACACTGCGATGATCTGCAGGCGGCCCGGGCGGCGGCGAACGATGCTTTCGACGACCCCCAGATAGTCGCCCGCTCCTTCCTTGCCGCCGGTCAGCAGCAGTGTCGGCACCTCCAACGACAGCCCAAGGCCCTGGAGCGTGGCACGGCGGGCGTCGGCGGATGCCGCGGGAATCCGCACCGGCATGCCGCTGGTAACGATTTTATCGGCCGGAACGCCTGCGGCCAGCCAGCGCGTTTTCAGTTCCGGGTGGGCAAGAAAGGTACGGTCGATCCGCTTGGAGATGCGCGGGAAATAGCCCTCGAAGAAATCCGTATGCAGCCAACCGATTCTCGTGTCGGACAGCAGTCCTTTTTCCCGCAAGGTTCCCAGCACTTGGGCCGCCCCGTAATGGCTGGCGAGAACGGCATCAGGCCGCTGCGCGGTCAAGTAGGCCGATACGCTTTCTTCTGGATAATCGTTGGGCAGCATCGACAGCGAGGCCACACGGCTGCCGCGCGCCTGCATCGTACGGAACAGACTCTCGAAGCACTCCGGCAGATGGTTGGCGACGAACCAGTACAGGCGCTCGTCAACCCGTCGCCACACCGGATGCATGAACGTGCGGATGTCCTGCATCAGCACCCGGGTCGCCGGAGATTGCCGCCGTATCTCGTCCTGAATGGATTGCGCGGCACTGATGTGTCCGTATCCGATGGAAGAATAGAAGATGACGACCTTCCCGGTGGTGCTCATCGTCCTCTCCCGCTGCGCAGAATGGAAAGCAGAAGCCATAGGCTGCCGACTGTCGCGCCAAGGAATCCGAGAAAGCCAAAGACCGGCAACCCCAGGAGCGTCGGCCCTCCCGACACGGTCATGACGATGGACGAACCGACGATGAGCGCGGCGACGACGATCCCGATCACCAGACGGTTGGCGGCATTGTCGAGCTGATCGCCGACCCGTCTCAGATGGGTGACGTCGATGTGTACTTCCAGGCGACCGCGGCGGGCGGCTCGCAGCAACCGGGAGATGTCCTGGGGCAAGCCAGCCAACAACGAGAAGATGTCACCGGCCGCCCGCCGCCCCCGTCTGAGCAGCGCTGCCGGGGAGTAGCGCGCGTGCATGGCACGCTCCAGCAGCGGCAGTGCCTGGTTGGCCATGTCGAAACCGGGATCGAGTTCACGGCCCAAGCCTTCCAGTGTGACGAAGGCTTTGACCAGCAGGGACAGATCGTTGGGCAGGGCGAGGTGATGCTGGCGCGGGATCGCCACGAGGTCGGACAACATTACGCTCAACCGCAGTTGCTTCAGTGGCACGCCGTGGTAGCGATCTATGAAAGACTGGACTTCCGACAACAGATCCTGCTCATTTGCCACACCGTCGCTCGTCCATTCGAGCATGACGTCGACGACGCTGCGGGCGTCGTTCCTCACCAGCCCCAGCAGCAGGCGGATCAACTGGTCGCGGCGTTCCTCCTCCAGCCTGCCAACCATGCCAAAGTCGATGAAGGCGATTCGATTGCCCGGCAAATAGAACACGTTGCCCGGATGGGGGTCAGCGTGAAACACCCCGTCCTCGACGATCATCTTCAGTACGGCATTGGCGCCACGCCGTGCGAGCATCTTGCGGTCCAGGCCAGCCTGATCTACGGCCTGAAGCCTGCGCCCGGAAATACCACCAATGAATTCCTGTACGCAGACCCGCTCGCCGGTCCACTGCCAATACACGCGGGGAATGACGATGATGGGATGTGCGCCATCCGCGTCCGGCTTCTCCTCGCCCGGGACGACAGGAGGAGAGTCCTGATCGGTATAGCCGGTGAAGTTCTCGGCGATGCGTTCGGCATTGCGGCATTCGCCGGCGAAATCGAGTTCATTGCGCAGCGACTGGCCGAACTGGCGCACCATCTCGCGCGGATGCAGGACGCGCCATTCCGCGCTCTCCGTCTCAGCGAGTTCGGCCAAGCGCGCAAGCCAGCGCAGATCGGCTTCCAGAATGGGCCGAATGCCGGGCCTGCGCACCTTGACCACGACTTCGCTGCCATCGTCGAGACGCGCCCGATGCACCTGCGCAATGGAAGCGGCCGCCAAGGGCTCGGGATCGAAGGCCGCGAAGATTTCCTCGGGCGGCGCGCCGAGGTCTTCGGTGAGCTGCTGATGTACGGCTGCCCAGGGAGCGGGCGGCGCGCTGTCCTGTAATTTCCCGAATTCGGCGGTCCACTCGGGTTCGAGTAGATCGACCCGGGTAGCGAGCACCTGGCCGAGTTTGACGAAAGTCGGCCCCATCTCCTCCAGCGCCCGCCGCACTCGTTCAGGGGGCGTCATGTGGGCGAAGTCTGTCGCTTCGTTCCAGTGCAGTGCCGTCCCCGCCCGCTCCAAGGCGTTGGACAGCCCCATCCGGCGCACCATGTCGCCAAACCCGTAGCGGATCAGGATCGAGGCGATTTCGTGCAAACGCCGTAGATCACGCATCGCGGTCAGTGCCTGCCAGAGCATTGCGCCTCCTCATCTTTTCGGGGGCTGGTTGATGCCACCGCCCAGCGCTGCGTACAGCCCGATTTGGCTTGACAATGCCGCCCTGCGTACCTGCACCAGTTGCTGCTCGACGGCAAGCAGGTCGCGCTCGGCGTCCAGCACCTCCAGGTGCGCCGCCGAGCCGGCATCGAACAGCGTTCGCGCCAGTTTCAAACGCTCACTCTGCTCGGCGTGGGCCTGGCGTGCCACGATAAGCTGCTCGGTGAGCTTCTGCCTTGCGGCCAGGGCGTCGGAAACGTCGCGAAACGCTGCTTGGATCGCGCCTTCGTATTCGGCAATGGCGATGTCACGCCGCACGACGCTAACGTCGAGATTGGCCTGTCGCATGCCGGCATCGAAGATCGGTAGTTCGATCGTCGGCTGGAACAACCACGCCCGGGTGCCCGACGAAAACAGGTCGCTCAGGCTGGTGCTGACCGAGCCGGCACCACCGGTCAGTGCGATGCGCGGGAAGAATGCGGCGCGCGCCGCACCGATGTTGGCTTGGCGTGCCCGCAGCGCATGCTCGGCGGCCAGGATGTCCGGGCGGTTGACCAAGAGGTCCGATGGCAGCCCGGGCCTCAGTTCGGGCATGACCAGGGCTTCATCCATCGGGGCTGATGACGGCGGCAATTGGGGTTCGCTGCCGAGCAGTAGCGCCAGGGCATTGCGCTGCTGTTCGCGCGCAAGCTCCAGTTGCACCTGCAGGGCTTTGCCCTGGCTGAGCAGGGTGCGCACTTGGGTCAGTTCCAGCCGCGAGCCATGGCCCAGCTCCAAGCGCTTCTGGAAGATTTGCGCCAGCTCTTGCTGGTTTTCAACCGTGCGCCTTGCCAGCGAAATGCGCTCGTCGAGTTCGCGCAGGCCCAGGTAGGCATCAGCGACCTGGGCGACCAGCGCCAATTCCACGGCGCGCTGGCCCTGCTCGGTGGCCAGCCATTGCTCCAATGCGGCGGTCTTCATGCTGCGTACGCGGCCCCACAGGTCCAGCTCCCAACTGCTGATGCCCACGGAGGCTACGTTGACCTCCAGGACCGAGCGGCCCGCCAGCGGCTGTAGCCCATCGGGCAGGCCGGCGCGGATTTGCTGCGCCCCCACGCCGACCATTGGCGCCTGCTGCGCACGCTGGATGCGAAAGGCGGCACGCGCTTCCTCGGTGCGCAGCACCGCCACGCGCAGATCGCGGTTGTTTTCCAGCGCGGTCTCGATCAGCGCCTGCAAGGCCGGGTCGGTGAAGTACTCGCGCCAGGCCAATTCAGTCGCGGCCGCACCACTTGGCGCGTCAGGCTGCGTCCGCCAGTTCGATGCGACGGGGAGTGCGATGGGATCGAGCGCGGGTGCCAGCGAGGCGCAACCGCTCAGCATCGCCAGCACTGCCACGGCCAGCGTGCCGACGAGCCGATGGTGAACCGACGGGCCGGTTTCATGGCCTGCGCGGGCTTGGCGATGGCTAGCCGATGATGTGCCGTGGTCCTTCTCATGCATGATCTGCTCCTGGGGACGTAGGGGCCGCATGACGTTTTGCATGCAACTCATAGAGCAGCGGCACGACGAACACAGTCAGCGCAGTCGAGACCAGCGTGCCGAAGATCAGCGAAATGGCCAGCCCCCCGAAGACTGGGTCGGTCACCATGATGGCCGAGCCGAAGATGATCGCCAGCATCGTCAGCAGGATCGGCCGCAGACGCACCGCGCCGGCCTCGCGTACGGCATCCTCCAGCGGCATGCCGTGCCTGATGTTGTCCTGGATGAAGTCGATGATCAGCAGCGAGTTGCGGATCACCACGCCCGCCAGGGCGATGATGCCGACCATGGATGTCGCGGAGAAATCCACGCCGACCAGCCAGTGCCCCGGAAAAATGCCGATGATGCCCAGCGGCACGGCTGACATGGCCACCAGCGGAATGATGAACGAGCGGTAATAAGCGACCAGCGCGAAATAAATGATGAGCAGCGCGCCGCTGAGCGAGATCGTGAGATCCCGGTATACGTCCATCGTCATGCGCATCTCGCCGCCCCACAGTAACTGGTAGCCGTCGATGGTGTCGGGTACGTCCTCCTTGAAGCGCAGGTTGCCGGTGCGCAGCGGACGTCCGTCCGGCGCGGTGATGCCATGCAGGCGCCGTTGCAGGTCGAGCACGGCGTACAGCGGCACCGAGTCCGACAGTTCCGCACCGACGAAGGTGACCTTCTCGTTGTCGCGGTGCAGGATGGGGCGATCGACCGATGCGGGGGCCACTTTGACCAACTCCGCCAGCGGCACGGGCTGGCCGGCAGCGTTGTCCACGAATACCCGGTCGAGCCGGGCGGGATCGACCTCGAAGCGGCGCGGCACGAAGGCCCTGACTGATACCGGCAGTTTCTCGTCCGGCAGGTGGGCGCGGCCGAGGGTGGTGCCGCCGTAGACCAGCGCCAGCGCCTCGGCAATCTGCGCAGTCGAGACGCCGGAGAGCGCGGCCTTGTCCTTGTCCGGCACGATGCGGTGCTCCGGCACGTCTTCCGGCTCGGTATCGGTGATATCGACGATGTCGTAGGTCTGTGCGAAGGCCCCGCGTACCTGGGCCGACAGTGCGCGCAGACCCTCGGCGTCCGGGCCATAGATTTCCGCCAAAACAGTCGAGCGCAGCGGCGGACCCGGCGGCTGCTCGACCAGCGCCACCTCGGCACCGGGCCAGGCAGCGCGAATGGTCTCCACTTTGGGACGCAATTCGCGCACGATGTCGATGGAGCTTTCCTTGCGGTGACGCTTGTCGATGAGGTTGACGCGGATTTCCGCGATGTGGCTGCCGGCACGCGCGGCCGTGCCCTTGAACAGGCCGTTGAAGTCGGCCACACCTGCCTGGCCGACCCAAGTCTGGTAGTTGAGCACCTGCGATTCCTGCGCCAGCACTGCGGTGACCTGGCGCACCAGGCGATCGGTGTCTTCCACCGGCGTGGTTTCCGGCATCGAAACCACCACGTTGAAGGTGTTCTGGTCGTCCTTGGGCAGAAAGCCGATCGGCACGCCCAGCGCGGACACGGCCCCGCCCACGCCCGCCGGACGGACGAACTGCCAGGCGCCTTGCATCAGCGAGACCGTCATCAGCAGCAGCACCGCCAGAGCGAAGCCGATGCGCACGTTTCTGTATTGCTGTAAGGGGCTGAACAGGCGCAGGTAGAGGCGCTCGATCCGCCCCGGTGTATCATGGCCATGGGACTGTTGCCCGTGCGCTGATTCTTCCTGCCGGATGTCGTGGCGATGAAGCCAGCGATTGGATGCCCACGGTACGACGATGTAGGCCACCACGATGGAGGCGGCCATGGCAACTGGCACGGTGACCGCCACCGGGAAAAAATACTGGCGCGGCATGCCGGTCAAGGCCAGCAGCAAGGTAATGAAAACCAGCATCACCGCGAAGGTGGCCAGGTTGGTGGCGTTGCCGATCTCGTTGGTCGCCAGCACGGTTTCCGCTTCCTTGTCTGCCTTCGGTTTGCGGCTGGCGTAGTGGCGGTGGATGTTCTCGATGACCACGATGGCGGCATCCACCAGCAGTCCTAGCGCCAGGATCAGGGCGAAAAGCGTGACGCGGTTGATAGTGACGCCGCCCAGCAGGTTGGCCGTCAGCGTGATACCCATGATCAACGGCACCGTGATCATCACGATCAACGCCTCGCGCCAGCCCAGGAAGAGGATCAGCACCAGGCCCACGGTGACCAGGGCGATCGTCAGGTGTTCCAGCAGCAGGTTGACCGCGTCGTCGGCCTTCTGGCCGTCGTTGCGCGTCACCACGACCTGGATGTCCTGGGGCACGAAGGTGGCCTGCATGCGCTGCATGCGGTCGATCACTGCATTGGCGACCACCACGGCATTGGTGCCCTTCTTTTTGGCCACGGCGATGGTGACGGCGGGCAGGTCTGTGGCATCGGCCGTGCCAAAGCGTGGATCACCGAGACCGAAGGAGAGGCGGCTGGCCGTGGTTGGCTCCGACGGCGGGCCGTCGGTAACGGTGGCCACGTCGCGCACGTAAACCGGCCGCTTGTCGCGCACGGCGATGAGCTGGTTACGCACATCCTCGGCCGAGGTGTAGGCCGCATCCAGCTTGATGGCTTGTACCTGGCCGTCACGTACGGTGGGCGGCAGTGGCAACGTCAGGTTGCTGATTGGGAAGGCCGCTCGGGCTTGGCCCAGGGTCACGCCGTAAGCCTGTAGGCGATCGGGGTCCAGTTCGATGGTGATTTCGCGGTGCTGCCCGCCGCGCAGCGACACCACCGAGACGTTCTCGGTACTGCGCAGGCGCTCGGCCATGCGTTCGGCCATGCGGTTGAGCGCGTAGTCATCGTATTTCGACGAAGCCAGCGTGAAGGTGACGATCGGCACGTCGTCCGCGTCGACGCTTTGCACCAATGGCGTCGTGGCATCGGCAGGCAGCCAGGCGCGGCTGGCCATCACGCGGTCATAGAGCTTGACCAGTGACTGCTCCTTGGATTCGCCGACCTTGAATTGCACCTGAACGATTCCCTGTGAGTTGCGGGAAGTGCTCTCGATGTGATCGACGCCGGGCAGTTCGCTCAGGATGCCTTCGAGGGGCGTGACCACCAGCGATTCGACCTCACTGGCAGAGGCGCCCGGCAAGCCGACCATAACGGCGGCGGCGGGCACGATGATCTGCGGGTTCTCCTCGCGCGGGGTCTGCAGCACCGCCACGACACCCATCAACGCCACGGCGATGATGAAGACCAGCGTGAGCTTGGAGGTGATGAAGTGCTTCGCGAGAAAACCCGCGAAGTTCAGGCGCCGCGACGTCATCGCGCGCCCCCGACGGCCTGGATCGGCATGCCGTCATGGACGGTGTCGGCGACGCTGGCGAGGATGGTTTCTCCGTCCGACAGGCCCGCGGTCACCTCCACCACATCGCCCAGGCGCTGGCCTGTGCGCAGCCAGCGAAAACGCGCCACACCTTCCTGCAGCACGAACACGCCGTCCAAACCGCCGCGCCGCACGAGGGCCGTACGCGGCACCGTGACGGCCCGCTTCTCGTCCAGCAGGATTTCG
This sequence comes from Aromatoleum sp., assembly GCF_032027225.1. Lineage (GTDB taxonomy): Bacteria > Pseudomonadota > Gammaproteobacteria > Burkholderiales > Rhodocyclaceae > Aromatoleum. Next base: position 155,908 of record NZ_JAVSMM010000011.1, read on the forward strand.
AGACGGCCGAACATTCCCGGCAGCAGGCGCGCGTCCCGCGGCAGCACGATGTCCACCTCGTAGCGGCGGGTCACGCCATCGCCCGATGGCACCACGCCCCGGACCCGTCCCTTGAAGCGCTCATCGCCCAGCGCGTCGATGCGCACGGGAATCAAGTCACCGGACTTGATTGCCGCCAGGCTGCGCTCAGGTACGAACGCCTTGAACAGCAAGACCTCACGCGACTCCACCGTCATCAGCGGCGCGCCGGGAGTGGCCATCTCACCGCTGCGCCGGGCCACCGAGACGACCACGCCATCCACCGGACTGGTGATGGCCACGTAGTTGCGCTGCGCTTGTGCCGCCGCCAGCGCCGATTGCGCTTGCTCCAGCGTCGCGCGGGTGGTTTCCTCCCGCACCCTGGACTTGCGCAGCGCGTCGGCCGAGATCGCGCCAGCCGGCACCAGTTGCGCATTCTGGTTCACGTCGTACTGCGCATCCCGCCAAGCCTCCTGGGCGGCCTGCACGCCGGCGCGTGCCTGCGCGATAGCCGCGTCGATGTCAGAGGCGTCGATGCGCAACAGCAGGTCGCCGCGCCTGACCGCCTGGCCCTCGCGAACATCGAGCTGGCGAATGAATCCGGTCACGCGCGAAGCTACGTCGATGCGTCCGTCAGAGACGACGCTGCCAGTCACATCGTTGGTAACAGGTAATCGTGCCTGCCGTACCACAGCGACTTCTGCAGCCACCGGCGTGGCCACGGATCTAGACGAGATTGAGCCATCAGTGCAGGCAGCGAGCAGAAGTACACACATGGACAGCACGGCCACCGTGCACGCCTGCACGCTCCTGCCCGTGCTCAAAGTGCCAGTCTCCCGGACCGACGGCACGGGTCTATGGAGGTCGAGCGCATAGGTAGTCAAGCGATTCATGAGTGTCTCGAAGGTCTTGGTTATGTCAGATTCTAATAGAGTTCGTACGATCGAACTATATTTTATCGAATAATTTGGTCAAGTGCGGAACGAGCGGATGACCTCCGTGCTCGCTCGATGTTTTCTTGATCGGAAGGTGTGCAAGCCCTCCGTATCGTGTTGCTAGCTGCGTTTTGTTTACCGCCTCAACTGATAGCAGGCCCGCGTGCGCGCCCAATCTCCCAAGACACCCCGCCACCGCGCACTGTGGCCGCGAGCTGCTGGCCCAGCCGCTGTTCGATCACTGGCTTCCACGGCACCAAGCTGAACCCCATGCCGTCATCGAGCATCGCGTAGCGCCCGCTGGCGAGCATGATGCTGCGCCGGTAGATACCGGCCACGCGCTGGCCGTCGGCCACCGGACGGTGCTCCAAGCCGGATTCGGCGGCAATGTCCTTGGCGGCCTGCGCCAGTTCCCGATTGCGCAACGTGCCCAGCAGGTTCCGGGCGAGGATCACGCGCTGCCCGCGCCGCTCGGCCAGCCCTTGTTCGGTCAGGAAGTCGGCGCGCTGCTGCATGGCCTGCTTGGCCTCGCCGCCAAAGCCCAGGTCGCCCAGGCCCGAGCCGCCAATCAACTGCTGGTCGAGCCAAGTAGCCCCGATCACGCGGGCCTGCCGCTCGATGGGCAGGTGCGATTTCAGTTCCACGGCCACGCCGCCCAGGCGCTGCGCGTCGTAGCGGCGGCCCTGCTCGGGCAGGTCGCCCGGCACCTTCCATAGCCCTTCGGCCACGCGCTCCACGATGCCGGCCCGGCGCAGGGCTTCCAGTCGGCGGACGTGGGCCGCGACGACTTCCTGCGGATCGCGGCCGGGCACAGCCTGACCCCGCGCCACGGCAAGGTGATGGTCGGTGCGGTACAGGCCACCGCTCGCCAGCGCGGCGATGTTGCGGTCGGCTGCCCGCACGTCGGCAGATCCCTTCACCTCCACCACGGCGCCGGCCGGGTAGTTCGCCAACTCGTCGCGGGCGTTGAGCGCGACGTAGTGGGCCTTGCCGTCCACGCCGTCGATGACCAGATAGCCCCGGTCGCGCAGCTCGTCGGCCAGCCCCTTCGCGGCCACCCGGCCGAGAATGGTTCGGCCATCGTCCCCAGGCTCGAACACCGCCAGCTCGCGCGGCTCGCCGCGCATGGCCCGCTGCATGGTGCGGATGATGTCGCCACGCTCGCCCAGGGCGCGCAGGGTCTCTTCCGCGTCGGCATAGACGGCCCAGGTGCCGGGCTGTATTTCGTCGGCCAGGCCCAGGCGCTGCAAGCGTTGCAGGCGGCCGATTAGCAGCAGGCGCTGGCGTTGCAGCCGCGGTTCGTTGAAGCGTTCGATCTGCACTCGGCCGTCCTCGCCGACCTCGCGTTGCAGGGTGCGATCCAGGCTCGTCCACCGCTCCTGCTCCACCTCGCGCTGCAAGGTCTGCTGGATCTCCAGTTCGGTGCGCGGCCCCAGCCATTCGGTCGCCAGTTCGGCGGCGCGATGGCGAAAGCCTTGCGCGATGTAGTCGCCCGAGATGATGAGGTCTTTGCCAGTGTCGTCACGCCCGCGCACGATCAGGTGAGTGTGCGGGTTGTCGGTGTTCCAGTGATCTACCGCCGCCCAATCCAGCCGCGTGCCCAGGTCGGCTTCCATGCGATTCATCAGGTGCCGGGTGTAGGTGCGCAGGTCGTCCAGCTCGGCGCCGTCCTCCGGGGAAACGATGAAGCGGAAATGGTGCCGGTCGTCGGCGGCCCGCTCCTTGAAGGCGTCGAGGTCGGCTTCGTCGGTTTGCGGCCCGTAGGCTCGGCCCGGCTCGCCATCGCGGCCCGCGCCATCGCGCTCGATGTAGCGCAGGTGCTTGGCGAGCGATTGCGGGCTGGCATTGCGCTGATTGACCAGCAGCGTCTTGATGGTTACACGCCGCGACAAGGGCGTGAGCTTCGCGCCCGCGAAGCGCGCCGCCGTATGGCCGCGCCCCAAGCGCGAACCGGGGCGCTGGCCGGCGCGTGCGCCGCTGCCACCGGCTGCGGAATTGCGCATAGAGGACTTGCCGCCGCTGGCCTTGCCCGCCTGCTTGAGCACCTTGGAAACGAAGCCCTGGCCCCGGTTCTTCGGGGCACTGGGGCGCACGCGGAAATCGTCGTCGCGGCGGTCGCTCATGGCAGTCTCCAAGGAAAGCTATGGCGTGCCACGGCGTGCGAAGCACGCGGGCCGCCCTGTCTTGGCGCGGACTTCGCGCCACAAGCGGCACGGCGGCGAAGCCGCTGTGTGCCGCGCCACCCCCACGTGCAGACTGGCTTTCGACGCGGCCCTGTGCCGCGTCCTTTTGTCTTGCCTTCCGCCTTTGCCCCTCGCTGGCGCTCCGGGCAGCGGCGGCCCGGCGGCGCTGCTGCGTAAGCAGCCAGCGCACCGGCGAACGCGGACACGGCCGCAGGCCGGGCGCGTTCGAGGCAAGACGCCTGCACATGGGAAGGCAGCGCGAAGTGCAGCGCGGATGCGCTCGCACTGCACGCGCGACGACACGCGGAAAGCCACTGGATCGGCATGCCCGATGGCACGACAAGATGCACGGCAACGTACAGCGAGTCGGCGGCCATCATGGGCGAGCCTCCAGCCAGACCGGATGCGCGACGCCGATCACGGCGGATGCGCTGACCGGCCCGAAATACCGGCTGTCGAACGATGCCGGATTCGTCACGCTCAACAGGAGCAGCTCGCCCGGGTCGAGGCGTCGGCAAAGCTGCAAGGACGGCAGCGGCCGGCCCAGCCGGTCGGCAGGCAACGCGGCGGCCACCGGCACGCCGTCGATGCGTACCTGACCGGCGACGATGCAAACGTGTTGCGGCGCGACCGCGCCCACACGTTTGAGCAGCTGAACGCGCGTCGGCAGGTAGCCGCGCTGCGCAGCCAGCGCGGCGGCCCTGGCGGGCAGCGGCACCAGCACGATGCTGTCTACGGACGGCGGACGTGGCAGCGAGGCGGCGCGTGGGTCGAACGGATCGACGCGATACCAGCCAACCGCCACGCTATCTGACGGGTTGTAGATCAGGCGCGGCAGCGGCTGCACGAAGGACGCCCAGGCCAGCGCAGCGAGGCTGCAGGCGGACAGGCTCGCCAGTACGAGGCGAGCGCGCAAACGTGCGCGGGGCGAGCGAGGACGCGGCGCGGCGGCGACAGTAGAAACGGTGGTCATGGCTGTGCCCTCCCGGTCAGCCAGGCGGCGTGCCGCTCGGCGGTGTATTCGGGCAGCGGCAGGCGCGCGGCGAGCCGGTTGGCGAGCGTGCGCCAGTACGCGGGCGAGACGGCGACGGGCGCGATGCCCAGCGCCTCGATGGCGTCGATGCGTTCCAGCACGGCGCGCACCTGGTTCTCGCCTTCGGCGTGCAGCAGCAGGCGCGCGCCCGGCCGCACGCCGGGGATGCGCTGCGCCGCGTCCAGCGGCGTGCAAGCCTGCATCACCATGAGCTGCCAGCGGATCGTGCCGTAGTCGTTGGCTTGCCAACGGACACGGCACAGAACCGCGTTCGGCAGGAACACGGCGCTGCGCCGCCAGCGGTCGAGCCGGACGATGCGCGCAGGCTCACCGAAGCGCAGATAGAGGTCGAAATGCTGGTCGATGTAGGCCAGCGCCACGCGCGTCAGCGGCGCGCTGGCTGGCTGGCCGGTAGGTGCTGTGAGCGCAGCCGTGGCCGCGCCAGCGGCCGGCGAAGCGGATATGTTCATGGGGTGCTCTCCCTGCGGCTCTCTGGAAACTCGCGCTCCAGCAGGCCGCGCAGCAGGTCGGCCACGGTCACGCCTTGCGTGAAGGCCGACACCTTGATGCGCGCCCGCATGGCGGGCGTGATGTCGAGAGTGAGGCGAGCCGTGTAGAGGTCGCCCTTGCCCAGCGCATCGGCATCACCTTGGCGAATCCACGCCTCGGCGTGTGGATTCGCGGGCGGACGCGCGCCGATGCCGACACGCTTGGCGCGTGGTGGCGGCTTCGCTGTCATGACGGCCACCGCAGCAGTTCATCGACCAGCGCGGTGATTTCACGCGCGGCCGCGCTGTCCGGCGCCGTCTCGCGTGCAAGCCGACCAGCGGCCACGCTGTCGGCGAACACGACGCGCTGATGCACTTCCGCGCGCAGCGCAGGAAGCGGCTGGTCGGCAAGCGCCTGGCGCGCTTCGCGCCCGATCACGGTGGTACTGACACGCCGATTGATGATGAAGGCCGCGCGCAGCGCAGGCCGGAACACCTGCGCCTCGCGGATCAGCGCCACCATCTCGGCGCTGGCCCACAGGTCGTAGGGACTCGGCTGCACCGGGATCAGCACGCGCTCGGCCGCCAGCAGCGCGGAGCGCGCCAAGGCGGCGATGCGCGGCGGGCCGTCGATGACGACGTGATCTGCTCGCCTGGCGAGTTCTGGTGCCTCTTGGTGCAGCGTTTCGCGTGCGAGGCCCACGGCGCTGAACAGCCGTGGCAAGCCTTGCTGGCTTCTGCGCTGCGTCCAGTCCAGTGAGGAACCCTGCGGGTCGGCATCCAGCAGCACGACGTGCTGGCCGCGCATCGCCAGCTCGCCGGCGATGTGCGTGGCGAGCGTGGTCTTGCCTACGCCGCCTTTCTGATTGAGAAGCGCGACGATCATGGCGCGGCCCTCCCTGCCGGAAAGCCGGCCTGGCCGTGCCGCTGGGTGGTTTTCCACCGAAACGGCGCGCTTCTACTAAAAGTTATGTATTTCTTGTTAGGTAAGTTAGAGGGGGCGCAAACCCGCG
>NZ_JAVSMM010000012.1:0-149393 GCF_032027225.1 Aromatoleum sp.
CGCTTCCTTCAGCCGCACCGCCTCTTCCACGGCGATCTCGTCGAACGGGTTCATCGACATCTTCACATTGGCGATATCCACGCCGCTGCCGTCACTCTTGACGCGCACCTTCACGTTGTAATCGACCACGCGTTTCACGGGGACCAGAATCTTCATGTCTCTACTCCATTAAAATCGAACCGGCGGCCATGACATCGTCGTCGCGCCGATACTCGATTGAACTCGACCCGCAAGTCCCTTGCAGCGATCGCATCTCCGGGTTTTACGTGCGTCGCCTTCGCGACCGCATTCCGCTCCGTCGTCGGCAGGGTTTCAATCGATCGAAACCGGCAGCACCCCTTTCGGCACTTCCATCCCGGCGCGATCCTGTTGCCGTGCTGCCGCGGTACATGCGCTTCGAATCCGATGAACACGGCACCCGCCGTCGCTCGGGAGGCTGACCGCGAAGTCCCGGTTCCCGGAGGGGAGCTCCTTCGGCCGTCGGGACGAGTCTAGTTGCTTCCATGCTGCGTGCAATTCGCGTTTTCTTAATAGAGGCTTCAGGAATCGCAAAGGCAATGCTGAGGAATAACAAGGATTCGTCCCGACTTCACGCGATCGAAACGGGGGATAAAGAAAACCTGAATTGACGCTAAGTCGTCTCGCGCATGACGATGCGTTCGCCAATCGGGGGGCGGTGCTCCTCCCTCGAATTTCAGAAGGACAGACGAATGACTTCGCCGCCGAATTTCAGAAATCCCTTCACCGACCTGCTCCAGATCGAGGAGATCAGCATCGCGGACGGCACGGCACGCATGGCGGTCGAACACCGCCCCGATTTCAGCAACATGCACGGCGCCGTGCACGGGGGCGTGCTGATGGCGCTGATCGACACCACGATGGCGCGCGCGGCGATGTCACGACAGGAATTCCGCCTGTCGGTCGTGTCCACCGGCGTATCGGTCAATTTCATGAGTCCCGGCTTCGGCCGGGTGATCGCCGACGCTCGCGTGGTCGGCGGCGGGAAGTCCGTCTGCTTCTGCGAGGCCGAAGTTCGCGACGGTCGCGGTCACCTCGTCGCGAAAGGGATGGGGACGTTCAAGTACCGCAAGCCTCCCGAGGGGGCCCGTGCTGTGCAGGCGCCCGAGATCATCGACTAGCGCCGTTCCTGGATGTCGCACGATCCGCGCGCGAGACCATCGAGCGCGACCCGATGACGGGCGAAACGGGTCGAGGGCCGCCACATGCTGTGCCGCGCGGCTCGTTGCCGGCGCGGCGGCGACTCCAATGCGGAGCGCAATATCGGGCGCTCTCCCCTGCCGGCGACCGCGATCTCGGCAGAGCAAAAAAAACCCGCCACGACGGCGGGTTTTTTCGAACGTCGGCCGAGGCCGGGCTTACATCATCCCGAGTGCACGCGGCAGCGCGAGCGACATCGCGGGCCAGTAGGTCACGAGCACCAGGAACACCAGCATGGACACGAGCCACGGCCATACCGCCACCGTGAGCTCGGTAATCCCCATCTTCGTGATGCCCGAGGCGACGTAGAGGTTCAGGCCCACCGGCGGGTGGCACATGCCCACCTCCATGTTCACCACCATGATGATGCCGAAATGCACCGGGTCGATCCCGAGCTGTACCGCGATCGGGAACAGGATCGGCGCGAGGATCAGCACGATCGACGACGGCTCCATGAAGTTGCCCGCGATCAGCATCAGGATGTTGGCCATGATCAGGAAGCCGATCACGCCCACCCCGGTGCCGATCATGAACTCCGCCATCGCCTGAGGAATGTTCTCGTGCGTGAGCAGGAACGAGAACAGCACCGCGTTGGTGATGATGTAGAGCAGCATCGCGCTCATGTTCGCGGAGTTCAGCAGCACCTTCGGCACGTCCTTCATGCCGAGGTCCTTGTACACGAACACCGCGACGAAGAACGCATACACCGCGCTCATCGCGGCCGCTTCGGTCGGCGTGAAGATGCCGGTGTAGATCCCGCCCATCACGACGACGATCAGGAACAGACCCCAGGCCGATTCGCGGAAGGCCTTGAAGCGCTCGCCCCAGGTCGCCTTCGGCTGACGCGGGTAGCCGAACTTGCGCGCGCGCCACCAGGTCGTGAAGCCGAGGAAGGCCGCGAGCAGGAGGCCCGGCACGACGCCGGCCATGAAGAGCGCGCCGACCGAGGTGTTGGTCGACACCGAGTACATGACCATCACGATCGACGGCGGAATCAGGATGCCGAGCGCGCCCGAGGTCGTGATGACGCCTGCGCCGAACTTGTTCGGGAAGCCCTGTTTGACCATCGCCGGCAGCAGGATCGCGCCGATCGCGACCACAGTCGCAGGGCTCGAGCCCGACACCGCCGCGAAGAGCGCGCACGCCATCACGCCGCCGAGACCGAGGCCGCCGTGCCAGTGGCCGACCATCGAGGTCGCGAAGTTGATCATCCGCCGCGCGACCCCGCCGTGGGTCAGGAAGTTGCCCGCGAGGATGAAGAACGGGATCGCCATGATCTCGAACTTCTCGATGCCGGTGAAGAGCTTGAGCGCGACCGACTCGATCGGCACCTGAGTCATCGTGAAGAGGAAGGTCAGAACCGTCAGACCCAGCGAGATCGAGATCGGCATCCCGGTGAGCATCAGCACCAGGAGCAGAACGAAGATGATGGCGGCGCTCATTGCTTGTCTCCCTTGCCGTTCTCGCCCATCTGCTTGTGCGTCAGGTCGTGCGGATGCAGGTTGTCGTCCATGTCGAGGTAGTTCGCGTCGAGCGGGATCTGTTCCTCCTCGATGCCGTCGACGTGGCCGTGGTCGTGCGTCGGCAGCTCACCGGTGCGGATGAAGCCGGCCATCACCTGCAGGAAGCGGAAGCACATCAGGTAGGAACCGAGCGGAATCGCCGAGTAGACGATCCACGTCGGCCATTCGAGGTCGGGCGTGGTCGGGCCTTCGTAGAGGTCGCCGACGTCCATGCCGAACCAGGTCAGGAATTGATATTCGGCGCCGTTCTCGAGCACGAAGGTGAGCCCGAGCGTGCCGACGATGCCGGTGAAGAGCGCACCGGCGCCCAGACCGATGACGACGAACTTGGCGCGGTTGGGGGCCGACAGCCGGTTGATCAGCACGTCGACGCCGACGTGGATGCCGGTGCGCACGCCGTAGGCCGCGCCGAACTTCGCCATCCACACGAACATGATGATCGTCAGCTCCTGCGCCCAGCCGAGGTTCAGCGACAGCAGCCAGTCCTGCAGACCCGGAATCGATAGGCCGGAGCCGTAACGGTGGATGACGGACACGAAGATGATCAGCGTGGCCGCGCCCATGAGGAAGGTGATGAGCCATTCCTCGAGGTGATCGAGCACTTTCATTGGGGGAACTCCCGTCACGAAAACGCCCGCCAGTCAGGATCCAAGACCGGCGGGCGTTCGGTGATGTGTTGTAACAGCCTGGATTTATAGCTTGGACGGATCGAAGCCGGTCGCTTCGTAGATCGACTTGATCGTGTCGGCGCCGATGCGCGACTCCATCTTCTTATGCACCGGCACGAGCGCCTTCTTGAACGCGAGCTTCTCGGCGTCGGTCGGCTTGTAGATCTCGGTCTTGCCGGACGCGCGGACGGCTTCGAGCGACTTGTCGTTCTCTTCCTTCGCGATCCTGTTCGCGTACTCGGTGGACTCCTTCATCGCCTGCTCGAGCTGCGTGCGCGTCTCGCCGGGCAGCCCGTCCCAGAACTTCTTGTTGGTGATCACCGCGTAACCGAGATAACCGTGGTCGGTCAGCGTCATGTGTTTCTGCACTTCGTGCATCTTCTGCGTGTACAGGTTCGAGTGCGGGTTCTCGGTGCCGTCGACGACGCCGGTCTGCAAGGCCTGATAGACCTCGGAGAACGCCATCACCTGCGGAATCGAACCCAGCGCGCGCATCTGCTCCTCGAGCACCTTCGACGACTGCACGCGCATCTTCTTGCCCTTCAGGTCCTCGGGCTTCTTGATCGGGCTGTTCGCGGAGAACGACTTGAAGCCGTTGTCCCAGAACGCCAGGCCCTTGATGCCGCGCGCTTCGAGCTTGCCAAGCAGCTTCTGGCCGACCGGGCCGGTCGTGATCTTGTGCAGGTCGTCGTAGCCGTCGAAGATGTACGGCAGATCGAATGCCTCGAATTCCTTCACGCCCAGCGGACCGAACTTCGCGAGCGACGGCGCGAGCATCTGGACGGCGCCGAGCTGCAGCGCTTCCATTTCTTCCTTGTCCTTGTACAGCGTGCTGTTCGGATAGACTTCGACCTTGACGCCGCCTTTAGTGTATTTCTCCGCGAGTTCCTTGAACTTGTCAGCGGCCTTGCCCTTCGGCGTGTCGTTGGCGACGACGTGGCTGAACTTGATCACGATCGGTTCTGCGGCGACCGACGCGGCGGACAGGCCCATTGCAACCAGACCGACGAAAAGCGCACGAAATTTCATTACCTTCTCCTCCTGAGGAACGACTTGTTCCCGTGCCGGTTATCCGAGAAAAGCTATAAGACACGAGATACAAGTGCACTTTAGTACCTGTATTCTGCGATCCACTATTGTGGAAGTCCGCAACTGGACGTGCAGTTTGTCCCGCCCATGACCCCTGAGCCGAAAAGACGTTTCTCCGATCTCCATCAGATGCCCAGCCGCCGCGTGACCGATTCGTCCAGGGCGACGAAATGGCTTGGGACGCTGCCCTACCTCGCGCTGCCGCTGTTCCTGTCGGTGATCGTCGCCCTCGTGTGGCTGACGCGTTCGCACGACAAGGAAGAGCAACGGATGACCCTGATCAACGACGTGCTGTGGATGGAGCAGAACCTCCAGTTCCAGCTCGACCGCAATGTCGCGCTGCTCGACCAGGTCGGCCTCGAGCTGCTTTCGGGTGGCCGTCCCCAGGACCAGACGGACGCGAGCCTGAGGCAGATATTGCGACCGCAGAGCGGGCTGATACGGGTGCTGTGGCTCGACGCCGACGGCGTCACACAGGGCGCGATGCCGCCGATGTCCGACGACCATCTGATCGGCGAGTCCACCGGCGCGGTACCGGCGGACTCCGTGTTCCGCCTCGCCCGCGCCGTCGGCAGGCGAACCTACAGCCCGACATACCAGGTCGCGGACGGCAGCCATGAGTTCGAGGTCCACGTCCCGGTTTACTCGAACGACGCCTTTCTCGGCGCCGTGGTCGGCATCTACTCACTGCAGGACCTGATCCTGCGCGAGCTGCCATGGTGGTTCTCCGAGCGCTATCGCGTCAGCGTGCTCGATGCCGACGGACGCGAAATCGTCGCGAAATCGAAGGTCGCGCCGGTCTCGAACGAACAGAGCTACACGATGCCCTTCGATCCGCCGGGCCAGGGGCTGACCCTTGAGATCACCGCCTATCGCGACGAAACCCGCTGGGTGCCGCTGCTCCTCGTCGCATCGATCGTCCTGCTCGCGGGCATCATCGTCTGGAGCGTCTGGCAACTGCGCCGCCAGCTGACGCACCGTCACCGCGCCGAACAGGCGCTGCGCAGCGAGTCACTGTTCCGCCGCGCGATGGAGGATTCGCTGCTGACCGGTCTGCGCGCGCGGGATCTCGCCGGCCGCATCACCTACGTGAATCCCGCGTTCTGCAAGATGGTCGGTTATGGGCCGGAAGAGCTGATCGGACGCCTGCCGCCGCTGCCGTACTGGGATCCCGACGATCTCGAGCACACGCAGGAAGTGCACGACATGATCCTCGCCGGCGAGTCCCCGCCCGAAGGCGTCGAGTTGCGGCTGCGACGCAAGAACGGCGAGCGGCTCGACGCGCTGATCTTCGAGGCGCCGCTGATCGACGTGTCGGGCCGTCACACCGGCTGGATGGGCTCGATGCTCGACATCACCGAACAGAAGCGAGCGCGCGAGCTCGCGCAGCAGCAGGAAGAACGACTGCAGGCGACCTCGCGCCTGATCACGATGGGCGAGATGGCGTCGACGCTCGCGCACGAACTGAACCAGCCGCTCGCCGCGATCGCGAGCTACAACACCGGCTGCCTGAACCGCCTCGAGCAACCGGACATCGACCGCGAGGAGCTGCGCGACACCCACCGCAAGCTCGGCCGCCAGGCGAGCCGCGCGGGCGACATCATCCGCCGCGTGCATGATTTCGTGCGCCGCTCGAAACCGAAACGCAAGGCCCTCGACCTCAACGAGGTGATCGGCGACGCGGTCGAACTGATCGACGCCGACGCGCGCAGCCGCGGGATGCGGATCGATGCCGACCTCGCGCCGAACCTGTCCGAAATCGCGGCCGACCCGGTGATGATCGAGCAGGTCGTCGTCAATCTGCTGCGCAACGGCATGGACGCGATGCGCGACAATCCCGCCGGGCGCCGCACGGTTGCGATCAGCACGCGCGAGGAAGGCGGCAATCTGGTCGTGCGCGTCGCCGACCGCGGGTTCGGCATCGACCCGGAGACCGCGCGGCGCCTGTTCGAGCCCTTCTTCACGACGAAGGCCGAAGGCATGGGCATGGGTCTGAACATCTGCCGCTCGATCGCCGAACTCCATCACGGCCGCCTCGGCTTCGAAAGCAATCCCGAGGGCGGTACCATCTTTATCCTGTCGCTACCCGTGGAAACCCAATGAGTCCGGTCTGTGCCCACATCATCGATGACGACGAAGCCATTCGCGATGCACTGCAGTGGCTGTTCAAGACGCGCAACGTCGCCTGCTCCACGTGGGCCAGTGCCGAAAGCTTCCTCGCTGCGGTGCAGCCGGACTGGCGCGGCTGCGCGGTGCTCGACATCCGGATGGCAGGGATGAGCGGGCTCGAGTGCTTCGACATCCTGCGCGCGCGCGGCAACCAGCTGCCCGTCGTGTTCATCACCGGCCACGGCGACGTGCCTATGGCGGTCGCCGCGCTGAAGAAGGGCGCCTTCGACTTCATCGAGAAGCCGTTCAACGACAGCGACCTCGTGGACGTCGTGCTGCACGCGCTCGAAACCGACGCCGAACGCCAGCTCGCCGCGGCAAGCCGCGAGACCATCGAGGCGCGGCTTGCGCTGCTGACCGCGCGCGAACGGGAAGTGATGGACCAGATCCTCGCCGGCAAATACAACAAGGTGATCGCCGACGAACTGAACATTTCGATGCGTACCGTCGAGGCGCACCGCTCGAAAGTGTTCGACAAGATGCAGGTCCGCTCCGCGGTCGAACTCGCGCAAATGATCAATCTGCTCGGCGGGAAGTCCGCGGGCTGAAGCCGGGAGCGACCCGGAAGCGCGCGGCCGGGACGTCCTGTCCCCGCCGCCTCACCCTTTCGGCGGCAGCTCCCGTCGCCGCCACACCGGCAGCACCCCCTGCTCGCCCGGCGCACAGCGGAATTCCGCCGCGACGCCGATTTCCGCGATCCACGCCGCGTCGTCGCCGACGCGGAGCACCGGCAGGCGCGGTCGCATCCACGCGGGAATGCCGGCTTCCTGGCAAAGATTCTTGAACGTGCGACGGGGCCGGCCGACGTCCCCGCGCAGCGTGAGCCCCGGCCAGCGCGGCGTCAGCATCACATCGCGCCCTTCGAACGCCGCCCGCCCGATACCATCGCCGACGACCGGGGCGAAGCGCACTTCCCCGCTTGCCCATCGCAGGCTCGTCTCATCTCGCCACGCGACGGGCTCCGCCGCAGCCTCGTCGAACCCGGCCTCCAGCCACACTTCGCCTCGATACGCGCAGCAGTTCACCGCACCCAGCGACACGATGAGCGGCCGCTCGCCGGCGTCGCGAAGCTGTCGGACCGCTTCGGCAAGGCGCGCCCGCGCGGGTGCGTCATATCCCATGCCTCGGACCCGGTAGCGGAGCAGGTTGCGCACGCGGGCGTCCGACAGGCCGAGCAGGCGCTCGCGCACGAGTGTGTCCTCGCCGCCGGCGGCCGCGTCGAGCGCCGCCAGCTCGTCGAGCAGCTCGCCCGCCTCGCGGAAATGGTCGGCTGCGCGCGCGAGCGCCGGCACCGCGCCCGGAAAGGCTTCGCCGGCCAGCGGCAGAACGCGGTGGCGCAGGAAGTTGCGCGAGAAACCCGGATCGGCGTTGCTTTCGTCCTCGACCCATTCGAGCGACGCCGCCTCTGCGAAGCGGACGATCTCCGAGCGGCGCACGCCGAGCAGCGGCCGCAACCGGCCCGGCGCCCCCTCCTCGACGGCCCGCATCGCGGCGGCGCCGCGCACACCGGCGCCGCGCAGCAGGCGGAACAGCATCGTCTCGGCCTGATCGTCCAGGTGATGGCCGAACACGAGCCAGTCGCACGCGACGCGTGACAGCGCCGCGTGGCGAAGTTCGCGCGCCGCCGCTTCGAGCCCGGCCGGGTGATCGCGCGGAACCGCGACCTGGAAAGGATGGAACGGGACACCGAGCGCGGCGCACTGCCCGGCGCAGCTCGCGAGCCACGTGTCGGCATTGGGGCTCAAGCCGTGGTGGACATGCGCAGCGGCGAGTTCGAAGCCGAAGCGGGGGCGCAGTCCGGCCAGCAGATGCAGCAGAACGGTGGAATCGACGCCGCCGCTGAAGGCGACGCAGAGCGTTTGCCGCGGCGCGACGCCTGCCGTCTGCAGGACCTGCGCAACGGCCTCGGTCAGCCGCGCATCAGGCGGCGTTCTGTTCCTTGTATCGGCCATAGCTCATCAGGCGCTCGAAACGCTTTTCGACGAGTTCGGCCGAAGAAAGATCGGAAACCTGGCGCAGCGCGTCCTGCAACGCCCGCTTGAGGTTCTGTCCCGTCGTGCGATGGTCGCGGTGGGCGCCACCGAGCGGTTCGTTGACGACCTTGTCGATCAGCCCGAGCGACTTCAGCCGCGCGGCCGTGATTCCCATCGTTTCCGCCGCTTCCGGCGCCTTTTCGGCGCTCTTCCATAGAATGGAAGCGCAGCCTTCGGGCGAAATCACCGAGTACGTCGAGTACTGCAGCATCATCACCTGGTCGCCGACCGCAATCGCCAGCGCCCCGCCCGAGCCGCCTTCCCCAATGATCGTCGAGATGATCGGCACCTTCAGTTCCGCCATCACATAAAGGTTGTGCCCGATCGCCTCGGACTGGCCGCGCTCCTCGGCGCCGATGCCCGGATAGGCACCCGGCGTGTCGACGAACGTGAACACCGGCAGACCGAACTTTTCGGCGAGGCGCATCAGGCGCAAGGCCTTGCGATAGCCTTCCGGGCGCGGCATGCCGAAATTGCGCAGGATCTTTTCCTTGGTGTCACGGCCCTTCTGATGGCCGATGACGACGCAGCTCTGGCCGTTGAAGCGCGCCATGCCGCCGACGATCGCCTGGTCGTCGGCGTACGCGCGGTCCCCGTGCAGCTCGACGAAATCGGTGAAGATCAGGCGGGCGTAATCCAGCGTGTAGGGCCGCTGCGGATGGCGCGCGACCTGCGCGATCTGCCACGGCGTCAGCTTCCCGTACAGATCCTTCGTCAGCGCCTGGCTCTTGGATTCCAGCTTCGAAATCTCCTCGGAGATATCGACTGCGGAATCGTCCTGCACGAAGCGCAGCTTCTCGATCTTCGCTTCCAGATCGGCGACGGGCTGTTCGAAATCGAGAAAAGTGGTCTTCATCCACCCGGTCCCAAAAAAAATGTGCGGTATTGTAACGCCTCCGTTCGGAAAGCCGTCGCACATCACGCACTTGCGTACATTTTCCGCGCCGTTGCCACTGCGTCCGCTGCATTTCGCGCGCGGACGGATCGCGACGCGAAGAAGCATTCCGACGTCGGGCCACCGTCGCCGTCAACGAGCGGGAAAGGTGACATGCGCGACGGCGATAAGGCATCATGCGTCGGGTCAGAACAACAGCAAGGAGCCGCGGGGAGCACCCTTCCCCGCCCCATGAGTAGTCGCAACACATATCCCGCGGCCGGTCGGGACGGACAGCGCCTTCCCGCGGCACGATGCGGAGCCGCCCGCGAATCGCGTGGCCGATGTTGTACGCGGACGGAACTCCCCCTCTTTCGGGCGACTCCGCCCGGGACCGCGCGCGGTCGTCGCATTGCGCGCCGCCCTCGCACACACACTTCCATATTCCCGGCGCGACGACGCGCGCCTCGACACTCCGCTCCCGCGCGCCGTTCCGACACGCGCGTCGTCCGACTGCGCAATGCCCGCGGCGCAGACCTTCTCCCCCCCGGTTTCCAGCGTCCCGTACGCGCGGCGCGCGCCCTGCTTCGGCACGGCCTGCCGATGACCGTTCCGGATCTGCCGAAATAATGGAAATACTGATTCTGATCGCGCTGATCCTGCTGAACGGGGCCTTCGCGATGTCTGAAATCGCGCTCATCGCCGCGCGTCGCAGCCGGCTCGCCCGCCTCGCCGAAGAAGGCGACGCAGCGGCGAAGGTCGCGATCGAGCTCGGCGAAGAGCCGACGCGCTTCCTGTCGACGATCCAGATCGGCATCACGTCGATCGGCATCCTCAACGGCATCTTCGGCGAAGCCGCGCTCGCCGCGCCGCTCGCGAGGTGGCTGCAGGAGCTCGGCCTCGAGCAACAGTCGAGCGAGGTCGGCGCGACAGTGCTGGTCGTCGTCGTCATCACCTATGTGTCGATCGTCGTCGGCGAACTGGTGCCCAAACGCATCGGCCAGATCAATCCGGAAGGCATCGCGCTGCTGGTCGCGCGCCCGATGAAAGCGCTGGCGACCGCATCGCGTCCGTTCGTCCGGCTGCTCACGTGGTCGACCGCGCTGCTGCTGCGCCTCCTCGGCAAGCGGGACGAAGGCGGCCCGAGCGTGACCGAGGAAGAAATCCACGCCTTGCTCGAAGAAGGCTCGGAGGCCGGCATCATCGAGAAGAGCGAGCACGAGATGGTGCGCAACGTGTTCCGCCTCGACGATCGCCAGATCGGCTCGCTGATGGTGCCGCGCTCGGACCTCGTCTGGCTCGACGTCAATCGCCCGCTCGACGAGAACCTCGCGCGGATGGCCGAATCGGACCACTCGCGCTTCCCCGTCTGCCGCGGCAGTCTCGACGACATCCTCGGCATCATCTCGTCGAAGCAGCTCTTCAACCAGACCCTCCGCGGCGGCCAGGCCGATCTCACGGCACAGCTGCAGCCGCCGGTGTACGTGCCCGAATCGCTGACCGGCATGGAGCTGCTCGACCAGTTCCGCGCATCGAGCACGCACATGGTGTTCGTCATCGACGAGTATGGCGAAATCCAGGGCATGGTCACGCTGCAGGACGTGCTCGAAGCGGTCACCGGCGAATTTCAGCCGCAGGGCCTCGAGGAGGCCTGGGCGGTGCAGCGCGAGGACGGCTCGTGGCTGCTCGACGGCATGATCCCGATTCCGGAACTGAAGGACCGGCTCGAACTGAAGAGCGTCC
Organism: Aromatoleum sp.; assembly: GCF_032027225.1. Taxonomy (GTDB): domain Bacteria; phylum Pseudomonadota; class Gammaproteobacteria; order Burkholderiales; family Rhodocyclaceae; genus Aromatoleum. Next base: position 11,318 of record NZ_JAVSMM010000012.1, read on the forward strand.
CCGAGGAAGACCGCGGCCGGTACCACACGTTGAGCGGCATGGTGATGTGGCTGCTCGGACGCTTGCCGCACACCGGAGACGTGTCGCAGTGGGACGAATGGCGCCTGGAAGTCGTGGACCTCGACGGCAAGCGCATCGACAAGGTGCTGGCGACGCGGATCGCGAAGCCCGTCGAAGCCACGCCCGCCGACTCACCCGACCCTTCCCGCCCCGACTGACCCCAGCCGTGCCCGATCGCCGGGGCACGCTTTCACGAAAACCCCGCGCCGGGGCGCCCGCTTCATGGTCGATGCTGAAGAAACCCGCGACTGGCACACCCTGACCACGCGTGCCACTGCGGAAGCGCTTCGGCTCGACCCGGCGACGGGCCTGGCCTCGCCCGAGGTCGCGGACCGCCTGCGCCAGTATGGCGAAAACCGTCTCGCCGAGGCGAAGCCGCGGCCCGCGTGGCTCAAGTTCGCCGACCAGTTCGCGAATTTCCTCGTCATCGTGCTGCTGTTCGCCGCCGCGCTCGCGTGGGCGATCGGCGAATTCGAGGACGCGATCGTCATCCTCGTCGTCGTGGTGCTGAACGCCACGCTCGGCTTCTACCAGGAGCACCGCGCGGAGCGTACGCTCGCGGCGCTCAAGGAGATGCTCGCGGCGCACGCGCGCGTGCGCCGCGACGGCCGGTTGGGCGAAGTGGAGGCCACCGACCTCGTTCCCGGCGACGTCGTATTGCTCGAAGCGGGCGACCGCGTCCCCGCCGACGGCCGCCTGATCAGCGTGCACAACCTCGAAGTCGAGGAAGCCGCGCTGACGGGCGAATCCCAGACCGTCGGCAAGCGGACCGACGCGCTCGACGATCCGGATCTTCCCTTGGGCGATCGGGTGAACCTGCTGTACATGAACACCGTCGTCACGCGCGGCCGTGCCGAAATGATCGTTGTCGCAACCGGCATGCAGACCGAGATGGGTCGACTCGCCGGGATGATCGCGAGCGGCAACGACGACCAAACCCCGCTGCAGCGCCAACTCGACACGCTCGGCAAGAAGCTCGCCGCGATCGCCGGCGTCGTCGTGACGGTGATTTTCGTGCTCGACTCGCTGCGCGGCAACCCTTGGACCGAGGCCGCGATGAGCGCCGTCGCGCTCGCCGTCGCGGCGATCCCCGAGGGCCTCGCCGCAGTCGTCACCGTGACGCTCGCGATCGGCATGCGCCGGATGGCGCAAAACCGCGCGATCCTGAAGAAGCTGTCGGCGGTCGAGACGCTGGGCTGCACGACGGTGATCTGCTCCGACAAGACGGGCACGCTGACGCTGAACCAGATGACTGCGCGCGCCGGCTGGTTCGCAGGAAGCCGCTTTTCCGTACAGGGAGAGGGCTATCGGCCCGAAGGCGGGATCACGGTCGACGAGTCGCGCGTGCTCGCTCCGCTGCTCCTCCCGATGGCGCTGTGCTGCGACTCGCAGGTATGCGAGGGCGAACTCGTCGGCGATCCGACCGAGGGGGCGCTTTGGGTGCTCGCGCAGAAGGGCGGCATCGAACCGCCGGCCGAACAAGCCGCCTCACCCCGGATCGCGGAGATTCCGTTCGACTCGCGCCACAAGTTCATGGCGACCTTCCATCGCGTCGAAGGCGGCATCGCGATGTTCGTCAAGGGCGCGCCCGACGTGCTCGTCGCGCGCTCGTCGCGGTGGCTCGACGAACGCGGCGAACCCGCGCCGCTCGACGCGGCTGCGCGCGCGCGACTCGCCGCCGAGAACGAACATCTGGCGGGACAGGCGCTGCGTGTGCTCGCCGTCGCACGGCGGCTGATCTCCGAGGACGAATTCGACGCCACGGGCGACCTGTGGAAGTGGGCCGACGGCTGGACTTTCCTCGGCCTCGCCGGCCTGATGGATCCGCCGCGCCCCGAGGCCGCAGAGGCGATCGAACGCTGCGCGCGGGCAGGCATCCGCGTCAAGATGATCACCGGCGACCACAAGGCCACCGCGGCCGCGATCGGGCACGAACTCGGCCTGCGCGGAGGGGTCGTCAGCGGCGCCGAGCTCGATGCGATGAGCGACGAGGAACTCGCGGCGCGCGCCGATGCGCTGACGGTCTTCGCGCGCGTGTCGCCGGCGCACAAGGTCCGGATCGTCAAGGCGCTGAAGGCGACCGGCCACATCGTCGCGATGACCGGTGACGGGGTGAACGACGCGCCCGCGTTGAAGGCGGCCGACATCGGCGTCGCGATGGGCATCACCGGTACAGCGGTGACGCGCGAAGCCGCGACGATGGTCCTGACCGACGACAACTTCGCGACGATCGTCCGCGCGGTCGAGGAAGGCCGGGTGATCTTCGACAACATCATCAAGTTCGTCCGTTTCCAGCTATCGACGAACATCGGCGCGATCCTGACCGTGCTCGCGGCGACCCTGACCGGACTGCCGTCGCCCTTCACGGCGATCCAGCTACTGTGGATCAATATCATCATGGACGGCCCGCCAGCGATGACGCTCGGCGTCGAACCGCCGCGCGCCGGCATCATGAACGCACCGCCGCGCCCGCAGGATGCCCACATCCTCACGCCGGCGCGGCTGGGCCGGCTGTCGCTCTACGGCGCGACGATGATGGTGGGCACGCTGTGGCTGTTCCACTCGACGCTGCAGGAGCACGGGCAGGAGCACGGGCAGGAGCACGCGCTGACGATGGCCTTCACGACCTTCGTGCTGTTCCAGTTCTTCAACCTCTTCAACGCGCGCAGCGAGTACGGCAGCGCGTTCAATCCGCTGTTTCTGCGCAACGTCCGGCTGTGGCTCGCGCTAGGCGGCGTGCTCGCGCTGCAGGTCGTCGTCGTCCACTGGCCGCCCGCGCAGGAGATCTTCACCACAACACATCTCGGCGCAATCGACTGGGCGACATGCGCGCTGGTGGCCTCGAGCGTGCTGTTCCTCGACGAGGCGAGAAAGCTGCTCGTGAGGATCCGGGCCCGGTTCGCCTGACCGCGCGATCGCGGCGGCGCCCCTGACGGGGAGCGGTTCGCGCACCGGTCAGGGTGATCACTCGACGCAACCAAGGCGGCCGATTCGACTTCGGGACCCGACATTCGACGCATCGGCTGATGCGCTTGGCGACGGAGCCCGGCTCTCACCAAGCAAGACGCTCGACGACCGCGCCGCGGCTTCTGCCGCGCGAGACGGCCCTTCAAACAAAACGGGGCGGCCCGCTTTCGCGAACCGCCCCGTCTGCGTCGGGCGCGCTGCAGCGCCTCGTCACTCGTTGTTGGCGAAACCCAGCAGGTGCAGCAGGCTGGTAAAGAGGTTGAAGAGCGACACGAACAGCGTCACGGTGGCCATTACGTAGTTCGTCTCGCCGCCGTGGATGATGTTGCTCGTCTCGTAGAGAATCAGGCCCGACATCAGCAGCACGAACATCGCGGACACCGCCAGCGACAGCCCCGGCATCTCGAAGAAGATCGCGCCCAGTCCGGCGAGGAACGCGACGAGGATGCCGACCATCAGGAAGCCGCCCATGAACGAGAAGTTCTTGCGGCTTGTCAGCGCATACGCGGACAGGCCGAGGAAGATCGCCGCCGTGCCGCCCATCGCCTGCATCACGATCGCCGAGCCGTTGGGCAGCGCGAGATACTTCGACAAAATCGGTCCGAGCGTGTAACCCATGAAGCCGGTCAGCGCGAACACGCACAGGATCCCGAGCCCGCTGTCGCGGAACTTCGTCGTCAGGAACAGCAGGCCGAAATAGCCGACCAAGGTGATGATCAGGCCCGGATGCGGCAGCCCGAGCGCCATCGACGCGCCCGCGGTGAGCGCGGAGAACGCCAGCGTCAGCGACAGCAATATGTAAGTGTTGCGAATCACCCGGTTCGTCGAGAGGACCGAAGCCTCCGAACGGGTCATCGTTCCGATTCGGTTTTCCATGGAACGTCTACCTCCTGTAGTCACGATTATTCGAATCAATCAATTGCTCGCGGCGCCCCGGTCACCGCGATCCGCAGTCGCGGCGCGGAACCGGCGCATCGCGCCCCATTCACCGAGCGGCGCCCAAGAGCGCGTTCGGCAACGGAACCCGGTGGCCCACCCCCATTCCGTGCCGGGATTGAACCCGATCCCCGGGTGAATGCCGAGCGCAAACGAATGTTCCGAATGCTAAGGCTCTGACACTTCGATAAAATACGGGTTCAACTGAATGTTTATCCGGTTTTCTCGTACTGTGACGATGCGTCGATGCTGAACTACAAGCAGCTTCATCACTTCTGGAGCGTCGCTCGCGCCGGCGGCATCGTGCGCGCCAGCGAGCGTTCGGGCCTTGCACCACAGACTTTGAGCGGGCAGATCGGTGCGCTCGAAGCAAGCCTCGGCGCGACGCTCTTCCACCGCCGGGGCCGCGGACTCGTGCTGACCGAAACCGGGCAAATGGTGCTCGATTACGCCGAGGAGATCTTCCGCGTCGGCAGCGAACTCGAGGAAGCACTGAAGAGCCGCGCCGCCGGACGCGCGGTTCCGTTCCGGGTCGGCATCGCCGACGTCGTGCCGAAGGCGATCGCATCGGTGCTGCTCGCGCCGTCGATGGACTTGCCCGAGGCGGTCCGCATCGTCTGTCACGAGAACAAGCTCGAACGCTTGCTCGGCGAACTCGCGATCCACAAGCTCGACGTCGTCCTCGCGGACAGCCCGATGCCGGACCGGATGGACGTGCGCGGGTACAGCCACAAGCTCGGCGAATCGACGATCAGTTTCTTCGCCGCCCCGGCCCTCGCCGGCCGCCTCGGCCCCCAGTTTCCCGCGTGCCTAGACCGCGCGCCGATGCTGATCCCCGGCGCCGACGCGGCGGTGCGCCGACCGCTGCTGCAATGGTTCGAAGAGCAGCGCATCGCGCCGCGGATCGTCGGCGAGTTCGACGATAGTGCGCTGATGAAGGCGTTCGGGGAGCGCGGCGTCGGGGTGTTTCCGGCGACAACGCTGATCGCGGATGAAATTTGCCGTCAGCACGACGTTCGCCGCCTCGGCGAGGCGGAAGACGTCCGGGAGGCGTACTACGCGATCTCGGTCGAGCGCCGCATTTCGCATCCGGCGACCCTAGCGATCAGCCGCTCCGGTCTCCCCCGGACGGGCGGAGCGTGACCGCTCTCGGCCACGTCGTCGAAGGGGAGCGTGATGCGACGGAAATATCCCGAGCGCCAGCCGTGCAACGCGATGAAACCCGGGGCGACCGCAGCGCCGGAAATCCACCGGCAACAATGCCGCCACGATCTCGACAGCACGCGAACTCTGATAGAATCCGCGGCTTTATCGCGCGTTCAGGCTCTTCCTGACTGGTGCCGGGAGAGGGACTCGAACCCTCACAGTGTCACCACCGGCGGATTTTGAGTCCGCTGCGTCTACCGATTCCGCCATCCCGGCTGGGAAGCGCCGCATTATCCACGAATATCCCCGCACGCAGCAAGCGCATGTCTTTGACTCTCGACGATTTCGATTACCCGCTCCCGCCCGAACTGATCGCGCAGGCCCCGCTACCCGAGCGATGCGGCAGCCGCCTCCTCGTGGTGGATGGCGACGAACTGGATGACCGCCGCTTTTCCGATCTGCCCGATCTCGTACGACCCGGCGACCTTCTCGTTTTCAACGACACCCGCGTCATCCACGCGCGGCTCTACGGCGAAAAGGAAACCGGCGGCCGCGTCGAGGTCCTCATCGAGCGCGCGGTCGGCCCGCACGAAGCGCTCGCGCAGGTTCGAGCGAGCAAGTCGCCGCGCAGCGGCGCGCGACTGCACCTCGCCGACGCGTTCGACGTCACGGTGCTCGGCCGTGTCGGCGAATTTTTCCACCTGCGCTTCCCCGATTCCGACAATCTTCTCGACCTCCTCGAACGGCACGGCAAGCTGCCGCTGCCGCCGTACATCGAGCGAGCCGCCGATACGCACGACGAGTCGCGCTACCAGACGGTGTACGCGCGCGAGCCGGGATCGGTCGCCGCCCCCACCGCCGGCCTGCACTTCGACCAGAGGATGCTCGCGGAGCTGGCGAAGAAAGGGGTGCGCGGAGCGTGGCTGACGCTGCACGTCGGCGCCGGTACATTCCAGCCGGTCCGCGTCAACGATCTCGGCGAGCACCGCATGCACCGCGAGCGCTTCGTGATTCCCAAGGAGACGGTCGATGCGATCGCCGCGACGCGCGCCGCCGGGGGCCGCGTGATCGCGGTCGGCACGACGAGCCTGCGCGCGTTGGAAGGCGCGGCCCAGGACGGCGCACTGGAAGCGGGCGCAGGTGAAACGGAACTCTTCATCCTGCCGGGCTACCGCTTCCAGGTCGTCGACGCGCTGATCACGAACTTCCATCTGCCGAAGTCGACGCTGCTGATGCTGGTGTCGGCATTCGCCGGCACCGAAACGACGCGCCGCGCCTACGCTCATGCGATCGCCCATTCCTACCGCTTCTTCAGCTACGGTGATGCGATGTTCGTCACCCAACGTCACGATGCAATTTGACCTGATCACCCGGGACGAGCACGCGCGGCGCGGCCGCCTGACCCTCGCGCACGGCACCGTCGAAACGCCGGCCTTCATGCCGGTCGGCACTTACGGCACCGTGAAGGCGATGACGCCGGCAGCGCTGGCGGACGTCGGCGCGCAGATCTGCCTCGGCAACACCTTCCACCTGTGGCTGCGGCCGGGGCTCGACGTCATCGCTGCGCACGGCGGCCTGCACGACTTCATGGGCTGGGACAAACCGATCCTCACCGACTCGGGTGGATTCCAGGTGTTCAGCCTCGGGGCATTGCGCAAGATCACCGAGGAAGGCGTGAAGTTCGCGTCCCCGGTCGACGGCGCGAAACTTTTTCTGACGCCGGAAGAGTCGATGCGGATCCAGACCGTGCTGAACTCCGACGTCGTGATGATCTTCGACGAGTGCACGCCCCACCCCGCGACGCACGACGAGGCGGCGCAGTCGATGCAACTCAGTCTGCGCTGGGCGCGGCGCTCGCGCGACGAATTCGACCGCCTCGGCAATCCGAACGCGCTGTTCGGCATCGTCCAGGGCGGCATGTTCGAGGACCTGCGGGACGATTCACTGGCGGCGCTCGCCGGAATCGGCTTCTCCGGCTATGCGATCGGCGGCCTCTCCGTCGGAGAGCCGAAGGAAGACATGGCCCGCATCCTCGCGCACACGACCCCGCGGCTGCCCGCGGGCAAACCACGCTACCTGATGGGTGTCGGCACACCGGAAGACATCGTGGCCGGCGTCGCCGCCGGCATCGACATGTTCGACTGCGTGATGCCGACCCGCAACGCGAGGAACGGCTGGCTGTTCACGCGCTTCGGCGACATCAAGATCAAGAACGCGAGCCATAGACAGGACACGCGCCCGCTCGACCCGTCGTGCGACTGCTATACATGCCGCAACTTCAGCCGGTCGTATCTGCACCACCTGCACCGCGCCGGCGAAATCCTCGGCAGCATGCTCAACACGATTCACAATCTGCGCTACTACCAGACGCTGACCGCGGAACTGCGGGCGGCGATCGACGCGGGCGAATTCGCGCAATATGTCACGCGTTTCGCCGCCGAACGTGCGACCGGCACGGCCTGACCCCCGGACCCGTGCCCTTTTTCCATGCGCCGAGCGCGACTTTTGCTGCTGCTATAATCGGCCGCCTTATGCAACCAACCGGAGTTTGACGTGTTCATTTCCAACGCTTACGCCCAGACCGCAGCCGGGTCCGACCCGACCGGCGGCCTGATGGGCATGCTGCCGCTGATCCTGATGTTCATCGTCCTGTGGTTCCTGATGATCCGCCCGCAGATGAAGCGCGCAAAGGAACACAAAGCGATGGTTGCGGCGATCGCGAAGGGTGACGAAGTCGTCACGCAAGGCGGTATCGCCGGGCGCGTGACGCAGATCGGCGAGAACTACCTGCACGTCGAAGTCGCCGACAACGTCAACATCGTCGTTCAAGCCCAGGCCGTCGCAACCGTGCTCCCGAAGGGCACGCTGAAAACGCTCTGAGACCGGGGTGCGCGGCTGGAGGCCCCGCCTCCACCGCGAGCGTCCTGCCGCACTCCCACTTTTCACCCCGCGCGAGTCATGAACCGCTATCCGCTCTGGAAGAACATCCTCATCGGTCTGGTCCTGTTGTTTGGCCTGATCTACACCCTTCCCAATTTTTACGGCGAAGTGCCCGCGGTCCAGATTTCGAGCGGCAAGGCAACCGTGAAGCTCGATCAGGCGCTGACCAGCACCGTCGAACAGGCGCTCGCAGCGGAAAAGGTTCCGTATTCCGGGCTCTTCGTCGACCAGAACAGCATCCGGGTGCGCTTCGAGTCGCCCGATGCGCAATTGCGCGCGAAGGACGTCGTCGAGAAACGACTCAACCCCGATCCCTCAGACCCCTCCTACATCGTCGCGCTGAACCTGCTGCCGGCCTCACCAGCGTGGCTCACCGCGATCCACGCGCTGCCGATGTACCTCGGCCTCGACCTTCGCGGCGGCGTGCATTTCCTGCTCGAAGTCGACATGCCGGGTGCCATCACGAAGCGCCTCGACTCGACCTCCGGCGACTTGCGCACGCTGTTGCGTGACAAGGACGTGCGCCACTCCGGCATCACGCGCGAAGGCAACACCGTGCAGTTGCGCTTCCGCGATGCGGCGCAGCGCGAGGCCGCACGCAGCGCGATTGCAGCGAGCACGAGTGACCTCCAGCTCACGGACCGCAACGACGGGGCCGAAGACCTGAAGCTGATCGCGACGCTGACGCCGGTCGCACAGCAGCGCATCCGCGACTTCGCGATCAAACAGAACATCACCACGCTGCACAACCGCATCAACGAACTCGGCGTTGCCGAGCCGGTGATCCAGCAGCAGGGCCTCGACCGCATCGTCGTGCAGTTGCCCGGAGTCCAGGACGTCGCGAAAGCCAAGGACATCCTCGGCCGGACTGCGACGCTCGAAGTGCGGATGGTCGACGACACCCCCGGCGCACTCGAAGCGGCCCTCGCTGGCAATGTGCCGTTCGGCACCGAGCTCTACACCGAGCGCGGCGGCTCTCCTCTGCTCGTGCGCTCGCAAGTCGTCCTGACCGGCGACCGCCTCACCGACGCACAACCCGGCTTCGACGGTCAGACCAACGAACCGGCCGTTCACCTGACGCTCGACGCCGCCGGCAGCCGGATTTTCCGCGACGTGACGCGGGAGAACGTCGGCAAGCGCATGGCGATCCTGCTGATCGAGAAAGGAAAGGGCGAAGTCGTCACGGCGCCGGTGATCCGCAGCGAGATCGGCGGCGGCCGCGTGCAGATTTCGGGCCGGATGACGACCGCCGAGGCGAACGACGTCGCCTTGCTGCTGCGCGCCGGCAGCCTCGCCGCGCCGATGGAGATCATCGAGGAAAGGACCGTCGGGCCGAGCCTCGGCGCCGACAACATCGCCAAAGGCTTCAACTCGACGCTGTGGGGCTTCATCGCGATCGCGATCTTCATGATCGCGTATTACGCGCTGTTCGGCCTCGTGTCGGTGATCGCGCTCGCGGCGAACCTGCTCCTGCTCGTCGCGCTGCTGTCGCTGATGCAGGCGACGCTGACCTTGCCCGGCATCGCCGCGATGGCGCTGACGCTCGGCATGGCGATCGACGCGAACGTGCTGATCAACGAGCGCATCCGCGAAGAGCTGCGCGCCGGCATGACGCCGCAAGCGGCAATTCACGCGGGCTACGAGCGGGCGTTCGACACCATTCTCGACTCGAACATCACGACGCTGATCGCCGGCATCGCGCTGCTCGTCTTCGGTTCGGGACCGGTGCGCGGCTTCGCCGTCGTGCATTGCCTCGGCATCCTCACGTCGATGTTCAGCGCGATCCTGATCTCCCGGATGCTCGTGAACTTCATCTATGGCCGCCGACGCAAGGTCACTTCGCTGTCGATCGGGCAGATCTGGAAGCCGGGCAACTGAACGACCACGAACGCACACGGCAGCGCCGCGCGCTGCCGCTCACGCAACAAAAGGCCTGAGACATGGAATTTTTCCGCATCAAGCGCGACATCCCGTTCATGCGACACGCGCTGACGTTCAACGTCATCTCGATCATCACCTTCCTGCTCGCGGTGTTCTTTCTCGCAACACGCGGCCTGCACCTGTCGGTGGAATTCACCGGCGGCACGCTCGTCGAGGTCACGTACTCGGAAGCGCCGCAGCTCGAGCCGATCCGCAACGCGCTTGCCGACAGCGGCTATCCCGACGCGCAGGTGCAGAACTTCGGCAGCGCCCGCGACGTGTTGATCCGCCTGCCGAACCGCGAAGGGCTCGACTCCGCGCGCGTGTCGGAGCAGACGATGGCGACCTTGCAGGCCGTCGCCGGCCCCACGCCCGAATTGCGGCGCGTCGAGTTCGTCGGCCCGCAGGTCGGCAAGGAGCTCGCGAGCGACGGCGCGATGGCCCTGCTGCTGGTGATCTTCGGCATCGTCGTCTACCTCGCGCTGCGCTTCGAATGGCGTTTCGCGGTGTCGGCGATCATCGCCAACCTTCACGACGTCGTCATCATTCTCGGCTTCTTCGCGTTCTTCCAGTGGGAGTTTTCGCTGCCGGTGCTCGCGGCGGTCCTCGCGGTGCTCGGCTACTCGGTGAACGAATCGGTCGTCGTGTTCGACCGCGTGCGCGAAACTTTCCGCAAGCGCCGCAACATGACGACGCCCGAAGTCCTGAACCACGCGATCACGTCGACGATTTCGCGGACCGTGATCACGCACGGCAGCACGCAGATGATGGTGCTCGCGATGCTGCTGTTCGGCGGCGCGACGTTGCACTACTTCGCGATGGCGTTGACGATCGGCATCCTGTTCGGCATCTACTCGTCGGTGCTTGTCGCGAGCCCGCTGGTGATGTGGCTCGGCGTCTCGCGCGAGCAGTTCGTCAAGCCGAAAAAGGAAAAGGAAGAGGCGGTCGTCTGACGCCTGACGGCGATGAACGAGTTCCTGCAGGCCTTCGTCAGCCTGCTCGCGATCACGAATCCGATCGTCGCCGCACCGCTATTCCTCGGCATCGTCGCGGGCCTGCCGCTCGACGGCAAGCGCCGCGCCGCCCGCCATGCGGGCCTCGCCGTGTTCGCGATCCTCGCCGGCGCCGCCCTCGGCGGACGCTACGTCCTCGAACTGTTCGGCATCTCGCTCGACGCCTTTCGCACCGCCGGCGGCCTTGTCATCATCCTCGTCGGGCTCGAGATGCTGCGCGGCAGCCCGAGCATGATTCAGCAGGACGCCGCGTCCCCCGAGGATCCGCGCGATCGGGTCTTCGTCCCGTTCGCGATGCCGCTCGTCGCCGGGCCCGGCGCGATCACGACAGCGATCACGCTGTCGGTGACCTACCCGTCGCGCCTCTACCTCCCGGTGATCGCCCTGATCGCCGCGGCCGGCTCGGCGCTAGTGCTGTGGGCGACGCTGCATCTCGCGCTGTCCCGCCAGCGTCTCGTGACACCGCGCGTCGAACGGATCGTCACGCGCTTCATGGGGCTGATCCTCGTCGCGATCGGATTCCAGATCGGCATGCTCGGCATCCGCGATTTCTTCGGATCGGGCGGCGCCTAGTCACCGGCGCCGCACGCGAGGCCCAGGTCGAAAACCGGCCTCGCGTGCGGCGATCCTCAGAGCCCGGATTCGAGCGCCGTCCAGCCGGGGTGGTCGAAATGTTGGCTGTAATGGTCCAGCGCGCTGACGATGCGATCGGCGCCCTTGCTCCGTCCGCCGACATTCATCCTGCCCGCCACACCGTCGACGCCGTCCCAGAGTTCCGCCAGGAGATCGTGCAATACGGCGTCCGCCTCGGGCTCCAGGTCGCAGTTGCTCGCGATATAAGCAACCTGCGCCTCCACCGCCTTGCCCAGATCACTGTACTGGCGGTAGCGGAAGTCACCTGCCCGAATCGCCGGCAGGTTCTGCTCCACGATGTCACGGATACTCAGCATCCCTTGCTGCAGCGCCGGATCGGTCTGCCATTTTTCGGTCGAAGCGACGTTCCGATCGTGACCGTTTTCGGGTAGCGCGCCTTCCGCGCTGCCGGCGATCCCCACGAGGACGGTGGCACAAGCGGCAAGCAATTGCTTTGCGGTTGTTGCATTCATTTCCCAAACTCCTCCTGCTCCGAATAAAACGAGTGCGCGCCCCGGTCCGGGTTCTTGTCGATGCCGCTCGGGAGGCGACCTATAAAGCCGCGACTGCAAGGCGATGACGCCCTCTCTTACCTTGCGGAAACCGCGATGGATTCGTTAAGTGGCTGCCAACCGGAATGGTCGAACAGATCGCCGTAAAGGTTCAGCGCCTGCACGACCTTAAGGAGCCCCATGCGTCGCGCGTCGGCATGCCCGCCCTGCATCATCAGCGTTGCGCCATCGGCCATTTCGGCAAGGACCATATGGAGATGACGCCCGGACGTTTCCCGGGTCGCGCAACACGCGATCATCTCGCCGACGCGCGCTTCGATGACCCGCCCCAATTCCCCGAGGCGTTCTCCCGAAATACTGCCGATTGCCCGGCCGGCCACCCCCGCGTCGACGGTCGAGCGCAAGTCCCCCATTCCGCGACGCACCGTCGCATCGACCCGCCACGGCTCCCCGGTATCCTGCTGCTGGACCGCCGCCTCGTAGGGCGGCGCGTCCCGCACTGCGGCGGTGGCTGAGGTTGTTGCGATCGAGACCGCGGCCGCGACGGCGAGGGCAAGGACGTTCGAATTCATGACGGGCTCCTGACGGTGGGTTCGGAGTCGCACACTACGCCGCCATATCTGAACGCCGAATGAATGGGTTTCGACGCATTGACGTGCTGCCGGCCCGACCTCCGGGGAGCCCGTGAGGATCGATGCGGCGCGTACAGCCGCCAGGGCTCTGCTGGACGCGAGAGGGTCCGAATCGAGTGAGGAGTCGATCGCGTCGAATGAAGATCATCGCGCGAGAGGACGGGTGTGCCCGCTTTGGCGCTATCCGGCGGAACGACCTACAGATTCCGCCAGGAGCGGAGCGATGATGCGCCGGAGCTGGCGTTCATCGGCGACCGATGCGGAGGCAGGCGCAGGAGGCGCGTGCGCACTCGCCCTCCCGCGGACCCGCCCAGCGGAAAGCGAGCGTTGCAGCTTCGGGCTCGAACCGACACCGCCCTGTCGGCGCCCGCGAAATATGCCGGGCAGCAAGGAAACCCGCGCGGCCGCTCGCAGCTCTCGTTTCGGATGCGGATGGGGCTTTCGTGAATCGCCACCCCCACCGAGCGGGATGCGCTGTGCTTTCCGGTCGGCGGGGAGATGCGACAGGCGGGACGGACGCAGCCTCGCCTCTAGACTTCGAACACCTGCTTCACGCGCAGCGTTTCGCGGCGTTCGATGAGGCCGATCAAGCGGTCGATGTTCGGGTGCCTGCCCGGATTCGCCCGCGCATCGTCGGCATGCTCGGCGAACAGCTCCAACCCCTTCTTCGCCGCCTCGGGTCCGATCGCGCCGTACAGCTGCGCGAGGTGGTTATAAACGGCGAGTGAACCGGCCTGCCCCGGTTTGTTCTCGATCGACGCGACGATCGCGTCGTTCGCGTCGAGCAGATTCAGCGCTGCCAGATGCGACACTTTCGGCAGCTGCTTGAGATTGTCGGCGAATGCCATTTTCCTCGTTCCCTCAAACTCGGAAGGCCGCGCCGCGGCGGCGTTCCAGCACAACATTACGCGTCAGATCCGTCTCGCGAGTTCGGCGGCCTTGCCGACATAGCTCGCCGGGGTCATCGCGAGCAGACGTTCGCGGTCAGCTTCCGGAATCGCCAGCGTCCTGATGAAATCCTGCAGCGCGTCGCGCGTGATGCCTTTGCCGCGCGTCATCGCCTTCAGCTGCTCGTACGGATTTTCGATCCCGAAGCGGCGCATCACCGTCTGCACCGGCTCGGCAAGCACTTCCCACGCCGCTTCGAGATCGCCGGCAACCCGGGCCGGGTCGGCTTCGAGCTTGTTCAGCCCGCGCAAGCAGGAGTCGAGCGCGATCACGGTGTGCCCGAAGCCGACGCCCATGTTGCGCAGGACCGTGGAGTCGGTGAGATCGCGCTGCATCCGCGAGATCGGCAGCTTGTCGGAAAAATGCCGCAGCACACCGTTCGCGATCCCGAGGTTGCCTTCGGCATTCTCGAAGTCGATCGGATTGACCTTGTGCGGCATCGTCGACGAGCCGACTTCGCCTTCCTTCAGTTTCTGCTTGAAGTAGCCGAAGGAGATGTACATCCAGATGTCGCGGCAGGCGTCAATCAAGATCGTGTTCGTCCGTGCGATCGCGTCGAACAGCTCGGCCATCGCGTCGTGCGGCTCGATCTGGATCGTGTACGGGTTGAATTCGAGGCCGAGCGACTCGATGAACGCGCGGTTGAAACCTTCCCAGTCGAAAGCCGGCCACGCGGACAGGTGGGCGTTGTAGTTGCCGACGGCCCCGTTGAATTTCGCGGTCAGCGAGACCTGCGCGATCGCACCGCGGGCACGAACGAGTCGCGCGGCGATGTTCGCCATCTCCTTGCCGAGCGTCGTCGGGCTCGCCGGCTGGCCGTGGGTGCGCGACAGCATCGGCAGGTCGGCGAGCTGGTACGCGAGCTCGCGAAAGCGCGCGATGACCGCGTCGAGCGCGGGCAGCAGCACCGCGTCACGCCCCTCGCGCAGCATCAGTGCATGGGACGTGTTGTTGATGTCTTCGGACGTGCAGGCGAAATGGATGAACTCGGACACCTTCGTCACTTCCGCGTTGTGCCCGAGCCGCTCCTTGAGCCAGTACTCCATCGCCTTGACGTCGTGATTCGTCGTCGCCTCGATCGCCTTCACCGCATCGCTGTCGGCCGGGGAAAATTCCGCAACGACGGCGTCGAGTTCGGCGACGGTCGCGGCCGAGAACGGCGCGATCTCGGCGAGCCCCGGTTCGGCCGCGAGCGCCTTCAGCCAGGCGACTTCCACTCTGACGCGATTGCGAATCAGGCCGTGCTCGGAAAAATGATCGCGCAGTCCCGCTACTTTGCCGTGATAGCGGCCGTCGAGGGGGGAAAGAGCCATGAGGGACGAAACGGACATAACGGATTTTCCGGCAAAAGTGCTATTTTACCTCTCCGGGCCATCCGCCGAGCGTCGGCCGGTCCATTCGACAAGCTGACGGTCTGCGCCGATGAAGCAGGACCTCAACCCGCGTCAGAGAGAACTCATGACTGAATCGGAAAAATACCGCATCAAGGTCGAGGCCACCGCCGAGTTCGTTGCCGGACAGTCGGCTCCCGAAGACGACCGCTACGTCTTCGCGTATCACATCACGATCACGAACGTCGGCACCGTGGCTGCCCAATTGATCAGCCGTCACTGGGTCATCACCGACGGCACCGGCAAGACGCAGGAAGTCCGCGGGCTGGGCGTGATCGGCGAACAACCCACGCTCGCTCCGGGCCAGCAGTTCACCTATTCGAGCGGCTCGGTGATCGAAACGCCGGTCGGGACGATGCACGGCACCTATGAAATGGCGGCCGACGATGGACATCGCTTCGAAGCCGAGATTCCCGCGTTCATGCTCGCGATGCCGCGGGTCCTGCACTGAGGACGGTCAGGCCACGCGGAAGTCGGCTGCGGCGCGCGCACCGCACGCCGAGGCCGCGCCCTCGTCCATTTCCCGCGTGCCCGCGTCCACTTCCCTGACCAGGATCGATGCCGGGAGCAGCACGCGTATCTCGCAGCCCGTCGCCGGAGCCGACACGACGCGAACATGCCCCAGGTAGAGATGCGCGACGCTGTGCACGACCGACAGCCCGATCCCCGTCCCCTGGCCGACTTCCTTCGTCGTGAAAAACGGCTCGAAAAGCCGAGCGCGCAGTTCCGGAGGGATTCCCGGTCCGTCGTCCCGCACCGAGATCGCGAGCCAGTCGCCCGAGAACTCGCAACCACACGAATCGCAGACCGCATGCGTCTTCATCGATTCGCGACGGGCCGAAAGGCGGACCGTACCGGCGCCGTTGATCGCATCCCTCGCGTTGACGAGAAGATTCATAAGAAGCTGATGGACGTGGCCGGGGTCGACGGATAACGACGGCAGCGCCGGATCGATGTCCGTGACAAGCGCGACCGTATCGGGCAGCGTCGCACGCAACAGGCCGGCGACTTCGCGGGCAAGGGCGTCGAGACGCGTCGCTCGGGCGGAACAAGATCCCGTCTGCCTGAAACCGGGCAACTGCTGGATGAGCGCTCGCGCGCGCTGTCCGGCAGTGCGGATTTCATCGAGGTGGCGCGCGACCTCGGGCAGACGCCCATCGGCCCTGATCTGGTTTTCCGCGAGTTGCGTATAACCGAGGATGGCCGCAAGGATGTTGTTGAAGTCGTGTGCGATCCCGCTCGTCAGCGTGCTGACGAGTTCGGTCCGCTCGAGCCGGGCGACGCGCTCGAACAACTCGTGGCGTCGCCGTTCGTCTTCGCGCAACTGTGTGATGTCCTCCTTCACGGCGACGAAATGACGCACGACCCCGTCCTCATCCCGCACCGGCGACACCGACACGGTCTCGCGAATCAGACGCCCATCGCGGCTGCGGTTGGATAGTTCGCCACGCCACGTTCCGCCGGCGAGGATCGTGCTCCATAGCGCTGCATAGACCTCGGCCGGCGTTTCGCCGGACTTGAAGATTCTCGGCGAGGCGCCGATGAGCTCCCCCTCCGCATATCCGTACGCCGCGCAACAGGCGGGGTTCACGTACTCGATGCAGCCGTGGCGGTCGGTAATGATGACGGCACTTCCGGACTGCGCGATCGCCTCGGCGAGAGTCCGGCCGCGGGCTTCCGTCGCCCGCAGCGCGGACTCCGCGTGCTTCATTCCCGTGATGTCGGCAAAGGTCGTGACGACCGCCGCCATCCGGCCCGTTGCGTCCCGCATAGGCTGGCTGTTGACGAGAACCCACACCGGCTCCCGGTCGTCTTGCACGACGCCCATGACGATCTTGCGCTGCGGTTGCCCGGAACGGAGCGTGACGAGCGCCGGATGCAGGTCAGCCGGAAAGGGCGACCCGTCCTCGCGCAGATAGCTCAACGGCAGACTCTGGATATCATGTTGCTGCAGCACTTCGCGCGACAGGCCGAGAATGCGATGAGCCGCCGAGTTGGATGCAAGAACCCTTCCCTCTCCGTCGCGCGCGATCACACCCTCGAGCATCGCGTCGAATAGCGGCTCGAGTCCGTCCCGGACTCCTGCCTGATGCAAGAATGGAAAGTTCACCAAGACATCTCCCTGCCAATTATTTGCTCCTGTCATTATATCCCGCACGCCGCCGCGGGCCGCTCCGCGAACGCATTCGTTATATGTCATTGGCGTAACTCCATAGACATCAAAAGCCGCTACAATCCGCGCCATTTCCGTCGAACTCGAACTCCATATGCATTCCTGGGCGCTGAACGGATCGGTCTGCATCGTCGATGACGACGTTCATATGCGGGCCTTTCTGCTTGAAGTGTTCACGAGCCTCGGCTTGAGAGTGCACGAATTCGCGTCGGGGGACCTGCTGGTCCGACACTGGAAGCCGGACGGGCCGACTTGCGTCCTCCTTGACGTGCGGATGCCCGCGGTGTCCGGCCCGGAAGTCCACGAGTGGTTGCGGAGGGTTCACGCGGACATCCCGGTGATCTTCCTGACCGGCTTCGCAGACGTCCCGACCGCAGTTCGCGCGATGCGTCTCGGCGCGTTCGACTTTCTCGAAAAGCCGTTCAACGTCCAGCACCTGATCGAGCGCACTCGCGACGCCTTGCGGGCCTGTTCCCAGTGTCGTGTCCAGCGTCGATCGCCCGATGGCGGCGCGGCCGTCCGCGTCGCGAGCCTCACGCCGCGAGAGCGCAACGTGCTCGACGGGATCGTCGCCGGCAAGCGCACCAAGACGATCGCCGCGGAACTCGGAATCAGCGAGCGCACGGTCGAAACCCACCGGGCAAGCATCATGCACAAGACGGGAAAGCGCTCGATCGCCGAACTCGTCGCGCTGGCGCTTTCAGCGGGCCGCGTAGAAAGTCGCGGCGCGTCTCGGTAGTTCTATCCGGGTTCCCGACAATATGCAGCGCTCGCAGGCATCATCGAACCCGATGGAGCGACAACATTCCAGCACGTGACGGAGATGGGGCCGCCGATCTACCGAAAGCCGGACTGACCGACTGGGCGGTCCCGCCGCCGCGCGAGTAAGGCCGATCGCCCCGGCTCCCGTCGTCGACACGTCGGCGCCCCGGGGCGAGTCGCGGGAACCGTGCTAGCTGCGGTAGTCCGCGTTGATCTTCACGTAGTCGTACGAGAAATCGCAGGTCCAGACGATGGCGCCGGCCTGGCCGCGCGCGAGATCGACGCGGATCGTGATTTCGGACTCCTTCATCACGCGCGCGCCGTCCTCCTCGCGATAGGTTGCGGCGCGGCCGCCGCGTTCGGCGACCAGCACCTCTTCGTTCGCGGCGCCGAGCCACACGCGCAGTCGGTCGACATCGAGATCGGTGATGCCGGCATAGCCGATCGCTGCGAGGATCCGGCCGAGGTTGGGGTCGGATGCAAAGAATGCCGTCTTGACGAGCGGAGATTGCCCGATCGCGTAGGCCACCTTGCGGCATTCGTCGCGATCGACACCGCCTTCGACGACGATCGTGATGAACTTCGTCGCGCCCTCGCCGTCGCGCACGATCGCCTGTGCGAGCCGGATCGACACGTCGATGACGGCTTCGCGCAGCGTGTGGAAGTCGGCGCCGAGCGGATCGGCGATTTCATCGTTGCCGGCCTGTCCGGTCGCGATGACGATGAATGAATCGTTCGTCGAGGTATCGCCGTCGATCGTGATGCTGTTGAACGACACCTCGGAGGCCTCTTTGGCGAGCGAATCGAGCAGCGGCTGGGCGACCGATGCGTCGCACGCGAGAAAGCCGAGCATCGTCGCCATGTTCGGCTTGATCATGCCGGCGCCCTTGCTGATACCGGTCAAGGTCACGGTGCGTCCGCCAATCTGGATCTGGCGCGACACGGCCTTCGGCGCCGTGTCGGTCGTCATGATTGCGTGCGCGGCGTCGAACCAGCCGTCCGCCCGCAGGTCCCCCTGCGCCGCCGGCAGTCCGGCGACGAGCCGATCGACCGGCAGCGGCTCGAGGATCACACCGGTCGAGAACGGCAGCACCTGCTCGGGCGCGATACCGAGGAGGCGGCCGGCCTCGACGCAGGTCGCATGCGCGTTCGCTAGACCCTGCTCACCGGTGCCCGCGTTGGCAACACCGGTATTGATCACGAGTGCCTGGATCCTGCCGCCCGGAAGGTGCTGCTTGCACAGCTGCACGGGTGCCGCGCAGAAACGGTTGAGCGTGAAGACGCCGGCGGCACGGCTGCCGGCCGCGAGCTCGATCAGCGTGAGGTCGCGGCGGTTCGCTTTCCGGATTCCGGCTTCGGCGACTCCGAGGCGGACACCCGGGACCGGCAGAAGGTCGGCAGGCTGCAGGACGGGCAGGTTGACGGGCACGGCAGTTCTCCATGTTCTGGTCGAGGTTTCGCGGAAGCCTCGGGTTGTGATGTCGATTCGCGGGGCCGCCGAACGAACGGCGGCGTCTTACTGGGTTTGTCGCGCCGAGGCCGCCGCGGTCACCGCGAGCGAAACCTGCTGCGCGAACAATTGGAAGGCTTCGAAGGTTTCGTCATCGAGACCGCGGGCGGGGTTCAGCCGGTCGGCGTAGAACATACCTATTGCGCGTCCCTGGACCTGGATCGGCGCGATGCAGGCAAGGGTCGTGTTCGTGACGAGCTGCAATCGATCGACGCGCAACACGGGAGGCGTTTGCCCCGCACCGAGGCGCAGCGCCCGAGGATTGCGAAAGAACTCGTTGAACAAGTCGCCTGGCGTATCGTCGAGCGAAAAGATGAAGCGCTGGCGCAGCCCCTCGGCTCCCGCGCCGAGCGCGGTCTTGCCGATCAGCTGCAAACGGTTGCGCGACAACAGCGCGAACAGGACCCGGTCGAAGCCGACGCCACGGTAAATGCCTTCGAGGACGAGGTTCAGGATCTCGTTGAGGTTCGCCCCCGCGGCGATTCGGCCGGAAATTTCGCGCAGGATCCTCAGCTGCAGATGCGGATCGGGCGTCAAGGCGTCGTCGACCGCGACCGGCTCTTCAGCCGCGATTCGCCCGGCCTGCGGGATACGGTGCGCGACCTCGGGTGCCCCGAAATAGCTGACGATCCGCGCGGCCTCCATGCCGTTCTCGGCGAGCGTCTCGCGCAACGCCTCCGGTGCCACGCCGGCGAACGAAGCCATTTCCTCGATCAGCTTGCGCGTTCCCGGCGCATCCCAACCGCTCTCGACTTCGACCGCCAGCCGCTGGCCGAAGACGATCGCCTGCTCCGGCCCGCCGCGGCCGCCGCCTTCGACGACCGACAGCAGCAAGGGCCCGAGCTTCCACTCGCGCGCGAGGCCCGCGGTGAGCTGCCGCAGACGAAAGCCGAGCACGCTCATCTGCGCCTCGTCCGACGTCTGGCCGCCCGCTTTGAGAACCTCGTCGAGACACTGCGCGACGGTGCCGCCGAAACACCAGAACGCCATGTCGCCGACCCGCGACAGCAGCGCGGCGATGAACACCTCCTCGCTGCGCCCGTCCCGGCGCATGCTGGCAAGCGACCGGGCCTGAACGGCAGCGTGAAAGCCGCGTGCCATCTCCTCGATCACCCGCTTGCGCACGCCTCCCGCGAGCAGCGCATCGACGAGCCGGATCGCGACCGCGATTTCGACGACGACGTTGAATCCGAGCACCACGATCGCCCGGCTGATCGTGCTTACCGTCTGGCGCGACGGGTTGTACAGCGCGCTGTTCGCGAGCTTGAGCACTTTCGCGGTCATCGCCGCGTCCTGCAGGATCACTTGCGCGAGATGGTTCGTCGACGCCTTCTCGTCGTCAGCCACCGAATGGATCAGTGCGACGGTCGCACCGAGCGCGGGCATTTCCTGCTCGCGGATGTGGGTGACCCAGTGGGCGAGCGTCCGCTTCTCGCGCCGCCCCGACGGCAGAGTCTCCTCCGGGATGCCGAGCGAGAGTTCCGGGTAAAGCGCCGGACCCGGCTTGGGCGGAACCGCGTCAGCGCCTCTCGCCATGCTCGAACCCGCAACTGTAGGCTCGGCGAGCAGCGCCGTGTCGGCGATCAGCGCGCTCGCGCCGCCCCACTGCGTTCACCATGGCCGATCAGCTCAGCTTGCCGTGGCAATGCTTGTACTTCTTGCCCGATCCGCAGGGACACGGGTCATTGCGACCGACTTTCGGGCCGGCCTGTACGGGCGCGGCAACCGCGGCCGCGTCGCCGCCTCCCCCGAGCGCCTCGTCATAGTCCGCGTGGTGGTACTGCACGTTGTCGAGTTCGGGCGGCGTCTCGGCTTCTTCGAGTTGCGACTCGGTGCGCACCTGAACCGTCATCAGCAGTTTCGAGACATCGGCCCTTACCGTATCCAGCAAGGTTTCGAAGAGCTCGAACGCTTCGCGCTTGTATTCCTGCTTCGGGTTCTTTTGCGCGTAGCCGCGCAGATGGATGCCCTGCCGCAGGTGGTCGAGGGCGGCGAGATGCTCGCGCCAGTGCGTATCGAGGCTCTGCAGCATCACGTTGCGCTCGAACTGATGCCACGCGGCCAGATCGACCTGCGCCACCTTTGTCGAGTACGCCTCTTCGCCGGCATCGAGAATCCGCTTGAGGATCGTCTCGTCGTCGAGATTGGGCTCCTCCTTGATCCAGCGGCCAACGGGCACGCGGAGCTGGAACTCCGCGGCCAGCACCTGTTCGAGCGCGGTGACCTCCCACTGCTCCTCGACGGTGTCGGCCGGGACGTGGATCCGGAAGGTGTCGTGCAACACGCCCTGGCGCATCGCGCGGATCGTCTCGGAGATGTCGTCGGTCGCAAGCAGCTCGTTGCGCTGCTGGTAAATCACCTTGCGCTGGTCGTTCGCGACGTCGTCGTACTCGAGAAGTTGCTTGCGGATGTCGAAGTTGCGCTGCTCCACCTTGCGCTGCGCCGATTCGAGCGAACGCGTCACCATCGCGTGCTCGATGGCCTCGCCTTCGGGCATCTTCAGCCGCACCATGATCGCGTTCAACCGCTCGCCGGCGAAGATCTTCATCAGCGGGTCTTCGAGCGACAGGTAGAAACGCGAACTCCCCGGGTCACCCTGACGACCGGCGCGGCCGCGCAGCTGGTTGTCGATGCGGCGCGACTCGTGCCGTTCGGTGCCGATGATGTGCAGACCACCCGCGGCGAGCACCTGGTCATGCACCTTCTTCCAGTCGTCGCGCATGGTCGCGATGCGCGACTCCTTCTGCTCGTCGCTGAGCGAGGCATCGGCCCGCACGGCCGCGATCTGCCGTTCGATGCTGCCACCGAGCACGATGTCGGTGCCTCGGCCGGCCATGTTCGTCGCGATCGTGATGACGCCGGGCCGCCCGGCCTGCGCGACGATCTCGGCTTCATGCTCGTGCTGTTTCGCGTTCAGCACCTGGTGCGGCAGCTTGACCCGGTTCAGTTCGCCGGACATGAACTCGTTGATCTCGATCGAAGTCGTGCCGACGAGCACCGGCTGGCCGCGCTCCACGCAGCCGCGGATGTCGGCGATCACCGCGTCCCACTTCTCGTTCGCGGTGCGATAGACCTTGTCGTTCTCGTCCTTGCGGACCATCGGCCGATTGGTCGGCACGACGACGGTTTCAAGGCCGTAGATCGAGTGGAACTCGAACGCTTCGGTGTCGGCCGTCCCCGTCATGCCGGCGAGCTTGCCGTACATGCGGAAGTAATTCTGGAAGGTGATCGACGCCAGCGTCTGGTTCTCCGCCTGGATGCGCACGCCTTCCTTCGCTTCGACCGCCTGGTGCAGGCCGTCGGACCAGCGGCGCCCGGCCATCAGACGGCCGGTGAATTCGTCGACGATCACGACTTCGTTGTTCTGCACGACGTAATGCTGGTCGCGGTGATACAGCGCGTGCGCGCGCAGCGCGGCGTACAGGTGATGCACCAGCAGGATGTTGCCCGGGTCGTAAAGGCTCGTGCCCTCGGCGAGCAGGCCCATGCGGGTCAGGATCTGCTCGGCGTTCTCGTGCCCCTGTTCGGTCAGCAGCACCTGGCGCGCCTTCAGGTCGAGCGTGTAGTCCCCGGGCTTCGTGACGTCGTCGCCCTCGCCTTCCTGCAGCGTGAGCATCGGCGGGACCTGGTTCAGCTTGAGGTAGAGATCGGTGTGATCTTCGGCCTGGCCGGAGATGATCAGCGGCGTGCGCGCCTCGTCGATCAGGATCGAGTCCACCTCGTCGACGATCGCGAAGTTCAGCCCGCGCTGCACCCGCTCGCCGACCGAATACACCATGTTGTCGCGCAGATAATCGAAGCCGAACTCGTTGTTCGTGCCGTACGTGATATCCGCCGCGTACGCCGCCTGCTTCTCCCCGTGCGCCATCCGCGAGAGGTTGCAGCCGGTGGTCAGGCCGAGGAATCCGAAAATTCGGCCCATCCAGTCGGCATCGCGGCTCGCGAGGTAGTCGTTCACGGTGATCACGTGGACGCCCTTGCCGGTGAGCGCGTTGAGGTACGCGGGCAGCGTCGCGACGAGCGTCTTGCCTTCGCCCGTCCGCATCTCGGAAATCTTGCCGTTGTGCAGCACCATGCCGCCGATCAGCTGTACGTCGAAATGCCGCATCCCGTGCACGCGCTTGCCGGCCTCGCGCACGACCGCGAAGGCCTCCGGCAGCAGGCTGTCGAGCGACTCGCCATCCGCCACGCGCTGTCTGAACTCCACGGTTTTCGCCTGCAGGGCCTCGTCGGAAAGCGCGGAGATTTCCGGCTCGAGCGCGTTGATTGCGCGGACGGTCTGCGAATACTGGCGAACCAGGCGGTCATTGCGACTGCCGAAGATTTTCTTGAGAAGGCCGGAGATCATGAGGTGTCGGTGGGTCGATTCGGCAAAGGCAGCAGTTTAGCATGGGGGTCGTATCCGGGCCGGTTGCGGACGGGGCGGGACGTCAGGCGGCATGTGCGTCATGAACGCTTGCGCCGCTGCCGTGCGGTCCCTACCATCGCCGGCGATACGGACATTTATCGATGACTCAGCTGATCCAGCGTTTTCTCGGCAGTGGCGACGCGCTCGCGCGGCTCCGCGACCATGCCGCCCGCCTGCGGCGGCTGCAGACGGTGCTCGAGCAGCACGTGCCGCCGGCGCTTGCGACTGCGTGCTCGGTCGCGAACCTGAAGGGCGACACGCTCGTGCTGCTCGCGCACGGCGGCGCCGTCGCCGCGCGACTGAAGCAGATCGCGCCGACGCTGGCCGAACAGTTCGCCGCCGCCGGACTGCCGGTGAAGAGCGTGCAGGTCAAGGTCAGGATCATCGAGCAGCACGACGCGCCGCGACCGCCGCCCGAGCGGAAGCTGTCGGACGTCGGGCGCCGCAGTCTCGCCGACTTTTCGGAATCGCTGCCGGCGGACTCGCCGCTGCGCGAATCGCTCGAACGGCTGATCGCGCGTAGCCGCGGCGGCTGAAACGCTCACGCGAGCGGCAGAAAGACCCGCTCCAGCGCCAGCAGCGCGAGAAACACGAACACGACGATC
Source organism: Aromatoleum sp. (assembly GCF_032027225.1). GTDB lineage: Bacteria > Pseudomonadota > Gammaproteobacteria > Burkholderiales > Rhodocyclaceae > Aromatoleum. The sequence goes on from NZ_JAVSMM010000012.1 coordinate 35,874, forward strand.
AGCGCGGCGCGGAAAAAATTCCACGCCCACACGCGATAGCGCGGGTTGCCGGTGAGCATCCAGGCGATCAGCGAACCGCCGATCCCGATCAGCGCGAGAACGCCGAAAAGCCGGATGACGAGCATGATCCTCAGCCCGCCGGCACGAGCTCGAACTGATGAGTCACCGCCGCGGGCGTCGAAGCGGTCTTTTCGAACGTGACGATTTCCCACGCCGAGCGATCCTCGAGCAGCACCCGCAGGATCTGGTTGTTCAGCGCGTGCCCGGCCTTGTGCGCGCTGTACGCGGCGAGCAGCGGATGGCCGCACAGGTAGAGGTCGCCGATCGCGTCGAGCACCTTGTGCTTGACGAACTCATCGACATAGCGCAGCCCGTCCGCGTTCAGCACGCGGTATTCGTCCATCACGATCGCGTTGTCGAGGCTGCCGCCGAGCGCCAGGCCGTTGGCGCGCATCATGTCGACGTCCTGCATGAAGCCGAAAGTGCGCGCGCGGGCGACGTCGCGGACGTACGACTGCTCGGCAAAATCCACGGTCACGCTCGTCGACGTCTTTTCGATCGCGGGGTGGTTGAAGACGATCGAGAATGTCAGGCGGAAACCGTCGTAAGGTTCGAGCCGCACCCACTTGTCGTCTTCACGGTATTCGACAGCCTTCTTCACGCGCAGGAAGCGCTTGGGCGCCTTCTGTTCCTCGATGCCCGCCGATTGCAGCAGGAAGACGAACGGCCCGGCGCTGCCGTCGAGGATCGGAATCTCGGGGGCGTCGACGTCGACATGGAGATTGTCGATGCCCAGACCGGCCAGGGCCGACATCAGGTGCTCGACGGTGCCGACTTTCGCGCCCTCGCGCTCGAGCCCGGAGCACATTCGCGTGTCGCAGACCGAGTACGGGTCGGCAGGCAGGTCGACCGGCGGAGTCAGGTCGACGCGATGGAAGACGATTCCGGTGTTCGGCGCCGCCGGACGGAGCACGAGTTGGACCTTGCGTCCGCCGTGCAGGCCGACGCCAGTGGCCTTGACGATCGATTTGAGGGTGCGCTGCCGCATCACTTGTTAATTTCCTGTTTCACGCCAGCAGTTTATCACGAGGCTTCGACGCGCCGGACCGGTGCCCGTCGCAGCCGCGAGGCAACAATCAATTGCGCGAAGCGTGCGCCGCGTGACGAAATGGCGACGGGCGCCCGATGCGGACCGGAGGCAGCGGTCCGCATCGAGGCGCCCGTCGGGCGCGACGCAAAAACGACTCAGTCGGCCTGCTTGCGCAGGAACGCCGGGATGTCGTAAGTGCCCATGCCGTTCGCGCTCATCGCTTCGACCGTCGTGCGCCGGCCGCTGCGGATTACCGCGGGGACGTCGAGGTTTTGCGTGTTCATCGTGCCCATCGACGGTCCATACGTGCCGGTGCCCTGCACGATCTGCATCACCGGCTGGCGCGCCGAGCGCGGCGAACCGAGACCGGTCGCGACGACCGTCACCCGGACGGTGTCTTCCATCGACTCGTCGAACACGGTGCCGTATTTGACGAAGGCTTCGGGCGCCGCGAACGCCTGAACCGTCTTCACCGCGTCGCGCACTTCCGACATTTTCAGCGAGCGGCTCGCAGTGATGTTGATCAGCACGCAGCGCGCGCCGGACAGTTCGGTCCCTTCGAGCAGCGGGCTCACCGCGGCCTGTTCGGCGGCGATCCGCGCGCGATCCATGCCCGACGCTTCGGCCGAACCCATCATCGCGCGGCCCATCTCGCCCATCGCGGTGCGAACGTCCTGGAAGTCGACGTTGACGAGGCCCGGCACGTTGATGATTTCGGCGATGCCGCCGACGGCGCTGCGCAGCACGTTGTCGGCCGAGCGGAAGCAGTCCTCGAAGCCGGCGTCGTCGCCGTAGACTTCGAGCAGTTTGTCGTTGAGCACGATGATCAGCGAGTCGACGTGGCGCGTGAGCTCCTCGACACCGCTCTCGGCGACGCGCAGGCGGTTCTCGAAGTCGAACGGCTTCGTGACGACCGCGACCGTCAGGATGCCCATCTCGCGCGCGATCTCGGCGACGACCGGCGCCGCGCCCGTGCCGGTGCCGCCGCCCATGCCGCCGGTGATGAAGCACATGTGCGCCCCCTCGAGCGCGGCGGCGATCGCGTCACGCGAATCCTGTGCTGCGGCGCGACCGGCTTCGGGCTTCGAGCCGGCACCGAGGCCGGAGCTGCCGAGCTGGATCTTGTTCGGCGCGAGGCAGCGCTTGAGCGCCTGCGCGTCCGTGTTCGCGACGATGAATTCGACACCGTGCACGCCTTCGCGAATCATGTGATCGACGGCATTGCCGCCGGCCCCACCGACGCCGATCACCTTGATGATCGTGCCGGTCTGCTCCCTCTCAACGATTTCAAACATTTGCCGCGCCTCCTGTAGAACTGCTGTAGCGACCTGAATCCCCAGCCGGACCCATATCTAGTAAAAACCGCGAATCTTATTACTAAATGCGGGCCCGCCACAGGTACTCATTTCAAATTTTCCGGACCACTCGTCCACCCTGTCAGAAATTCTTTTCGAACCACGATTTCATGCGTCCGAACATCTGGCGCACGCTGCGCGTCTCCCGCGCGAGAATCCCGCGCCGGCGTTGCGCATATCCTTCCATCACGAGCCCCATCGCCGTGGCGTAACGCGGGTGACACACGACGTCGGCCAGTCCGCCCCCGTACTGCGGCGACCCGATGCGCACGGGCATGTGGAACACTTCCTCGCCCAGTTCGACCATGCCGGCCATCACCGACGAGCCGCCGGTCAGCACGATGCCCGACGACAACAGTTCCTCGTAGCCGCTGCGGCGCAGCTCGGCCTGCACGAGTTCGAACAGTTCGGAGACCCGCGGCTCGATGACGTCCGCGAGCCGCTGACGCGACAGCGGACGCGGCGGCCGATCCCCGACGCCGGGCACCTCGATCATTTCTTCGGGGTCGGCGAGCGTGTGCATCGCGACGCCGTGGCGGATCTTGATTTCCTCGGCCTCCGACGTCGGCGTGCGCAGCGCCATCGCGATGTCGTTCGTGATCTGGTCGCCGGCGACCGGCAACACCGCGGTGTGGCGGATCGCGCCGTGCGTGAATACCGCAATGTCGGTCGTGCCGCCGCCGATATCGACGAGACAGACGCCGAGGTCCTTCTCGTCCTCGGTCAACACCGCGTAGCTCGACGCGAGCGGCTGCAGGATCAGGTCCATCACTTCGAGCCCGCAGCGGCGCACGCACTTGATGACGTTCTGCGCCGCCGACACCGCGCCGGTGGCGATATGCACCTTGACCTCGAGCTTCACGCCGCTCATGCCGATCGGCTCGCGCACGCCGCCCTGGCCGTCGATGATGAATTCCTGCGTCAGGATGTGGAGGATCTGCTGTTCGGCCGGGATCGGCATCGCGCGCGCGACCTCGATCACGCGCTCGACGTCCATCGGCGTGACCTCCTTGTCCTTGATCGCGACCATGCCGTTCGAGTTGAAGCTCTTGATATGGCTGCCGGCGATCCCGGTATAGACATCGCGGATCTTGCATTCGGCCATCAGCTCGACTTCCTGGATCACGCGCGAGATCGCGTCCACGGTCGCTTCGATGTTGACGACGACGCCGCGCTTGAGGCCGCTCGTCGGCTGCGTCCCGAGCCCGATCACGTTCAGGCGCCCGTCGGGCCGCGCCTCGGCCACCATGCAGGTGACCTTCGCGGTGCCGATATCGAGTCCGACGATCAGGTCCTTGTATTCCTTCGTCATTTCTTGCCTTTCGATCCTTTTTCTTCCGCCACGGGAGTGAGGGCGAATCCGCTCGGATAGCGCAGATCCGCCATCGCGATCTGCACACCTATGCTTTCCTGCGCCTGCGGCCACGCCGAGACGAAGCGTTCGAGCCGTTGGTCGATCGGCGCCTTTTCCTGGTCGCGACCAAGGACGATGACCATGCCGTCGGCGAGCCGCAGCTGCCACGCTTCGCGCGCGGACAATTCGACGCCGACGAGGCGGACACCGAGCGGCGCGAGCGTCTGGTTGAACTCGTGGTACTTCGCCTGCAGGTACGCGGCCGACCCCTGCGGGCCGGAAAACGCCGGCATGTCGGCGTTGCTCGCGGCGACGAAGACTTCGCCCTGCTTGTTGACGAGTTGCGATTCGCCGCTGTCGGACACCGTCCAGTACGCCATCGCCTGATGCTCTTCGAGCCGCAGCTCGAGGACGTCCGGCCAGCGCCGCCGAACCTCGGCGCGCCGCACCCACGGCAGCTTCTCGAATTTCGCGCGCACCGCTTCGAGGTCGACCGAGAAGAAGTTGCCGCGGATGGCGGTGCGGGCGGCATATTCGAGCTGCGAACTCGTGACTTGCGCCGGCGGCGTCAGCACGACCACTTCACGCAGCGGAAAGAGCGGCCGGGACATGAACCAGACGACCAGCGCATACCCGAGCGCGACCGCCGCGAAGAGCATCAGCAGGTCGGAGACGAGGTTCAGCAGCCCCGGCTTGTGCCACAGGCCCTCGCGTTCGCGCGCGCGCGACGGCGCCCGGCGGATGCCGGGCACGCGTTCGGCACTCGCGGAGCGGGGGCGGAAGTCAGCCAAGGCGCGCCCCTTCGAGGATCGCGAGGCACAGCTCGGTGAAATCCATGCCGGCGACCTTTGCCGCCATCGGCACCAGGGAATGGCCGGTCATGCCGGGCGACGTGTTCATCTCGAGCAGATACGGCCGGCCGTCGTCGGTCAGCATCAAGTCGGCGCGGCCCCAGCCGCGGCAGCCGAGGACTTGCGCGCTCTTCATCACGAGCGCCTGCAGCGCCTGCTCCTGCGCGGCCGGCAGGCCGCTCGGACACAGGTAGCGCGTGTCGTCGTTGAAGTACTTGTTCTGGTAATCGTATTTGCCGTCCGGCGCCTCGATGCGGATCACCGGCAGCGCGCGGTCGTCGAGGAACGGAATCGTCAGTTCGGCGCCGCTGATGAATTCCTCGGCGATCACGAGATCGTCGAAGCGCGCGGCGAGTTCCCACGCGGCCTTCAGCTGACCGGCTTGGACGACTTTCGTCGCGCCCATGCTCGAACCTTCATGCACCGGCTTGACGAAAATCGGCAGCCCGAGGTCGGTCGCCACCGCCTCCCAATCCGTATCGGCCGTCAGAATCGCGTAGCGCGGTGTCGGCAGACCGCAAGCGGCCCACACCATCTTCGTGCGCCACTTGTCCATCGCGAGCGCGGAGGCCATCACGCCGCTGCCGGTGTAGGGAATCGCCAGCAGCTCGAGCATCCCCTGTACCGTGCCGTCCTCGCCGCCGCGCCCGTGGAGCGCGATGAAGGCGCGCTCGTAAGCCTGCTCCTTCAGCACATGCAGATCCTGCTCCGCCGGGTCGAAGCCGTGCGCGTCCACGCCGGCAGCGCGCAGCGCCGCGAGCACTGCGTTCCCCGACATCAGCGAAACGTCCCGTTCCGCCGACGTGCCGCCGAGCAGCACCGCGACCTTTCCGAACTTCCGATTCACTTTCATCCCGTCAGCATCGCCGGCGCCGTTCACGCCGGCTCCTCGCCACTCGTCAGTTTTCCGGGCACGGCTCCGATCGAGCCCGCCCCCATCGTGATCACCACGTCACCGTCCTGGACCGCCGCGAGGACCGTCGCGGGCATCTCCTCGATGTCCTCGACGAACACCGGCTCCGCCTTGCCCGCGACACGGATCGCGCGCGCGAGCGAGCGCCCGTCGGCGGCGATGATCGGCGCTTCGCCTGCGGCATAGACTTCGGCGAGCAACAGCGCATCGACCGTCGACAGCACCTTGACGAAATCCTCGAAGCAGTCGCGCGTGCGCGTGTAGCGGTGCGGCTGGAAGGCAAGGACCAGGCGGCGTCCCGGAAAGGCCCCGCGCGCGGCGGCGAGCGTCGCCGCCATCTCGACCGGGTGGTGGCCGTAATCGTCGACGAGCGTGAAACTGCCGCGTTCGGCGCCGCTCTCGTCGCGCAGCGCGACTTCGCCATAGCGCTGGAAACGACGGCCGACGCCGCGGAATTCGGACAGCGCCTTCACGATCGCGTCGTCCGTGGCCTGCAGTTCGGTGGCGACCGCGATCGCCGCGAGCGCGTTCAGCACGTTGTGCATCCCGGGCAGATTCAGCTCGATCGGGAGCCGGGTTTCGGACCCGTTGACGCGGACAACGTCGAACAACATGCGTCCACTGTCGGCACGCACGTTCTCGGCCCGGATCGTCGCGCTCTCCGACAGGCCGTAGCGCACGATCTGCTTCGATACGAGCGGCATGATCGAACGCACGTGCGGATCGTCGTCGCACAACACCGCGACGCCGTAGAACGGCAAGTGCTGCAGAAAGTCCACGAACGCCTGCTTGAGCCGCGCAAAGTCGTGACCGTAGGTATCCATGTGGTCGGCGTCGATATTCGTCACGACCGAGATCACCGGCGTCAGCAGCAGGAAAGATGCATCCGACTCGTCCGCCTCGGCGACGAGGAAATCGCCCTTGCCGAGTCGCGCATTCGCGCCCGCCGCGTTGAGCTTGCCGCCGATCACGAAGGTCGGATCCATGCCGCCTTCCGCGAGAATGCTTGCGACGAGCGAAGTCGTCGTCGTCTTGCCGTGCGTGCCCGCGATTGCAATCCCGTGCTTCAGGCGCATCAGCTCGGCGAGCATCTGCGCGCGCGGCACGATCGGCACGTGGCGCGCGCGCGCCGCGACGACCTCCGGGTTGTCGTTGCGCACGGCGGTCGAGATCACGACGGCGTCCGCGTCGAGGATGTTCTCGGCCGAATGGCCGGTCAGCACGCGAGCGCCGAGCGCGCGCAGCCGGCGGGTCGCCGCGTTCTCGCCGAGATCCGAGCCGCTGACGGAATAGCCCAGGTTCACCAGCACTTCGGCGATCCCGCTCATGCCGGCGCCGCCGATGCCGACGAAATGAATGTGCTTGACCTTGTGTTTCACGTATTTCTCCCCGGCCTCGTGCCGGAAGCGAGTTCCTCGCAGACTCGCGCGACGGCTTCGGCCGCGCGCGGCTTCGCAAGCGCGCGCGCCTTCGTCGCCATGTCCTGCAGCCGACCGCGGTCGAGATTTTCGAAAATGCCCGCGAGCCGCTCGGCGTCGAGCTCGGGCTGCGGCAACAGGTACGCGGCGCCGCGGTCGGCGAGGAAGCGCGCATTGCCGGTCTGGTGGTCATCGACCGCGTACGGAAACGGCACCAGCAGACTCGCCGCGCCGACGGCCGCGAGTTCGGCGACCGTCAGAGCCCCCGCACGGCAGACGACGAGGTCGGCTTCGGCGTATTTCGAAGCCATGTCGTCGATGAAGGCCACCAGCTCGCCGTCCACGCCAGCCGCGGCGTACGCGGCGCGAAGCGCGTCGATCTGCTTTGCGCCCGCCTGGTGCGTGACGCGAGGGCGCGCCTCGGGCCGCATCCGCGCGAGCGCCTGCGGCACGGTTTCGTTCAGCACCGCGGCGCCGAGGCTTCCGCCGACGACCAGCAGCTTCAGCGGCCCGCTGCGGCCCGCGAAGCGCTCGGCGGGTTCCGCGACTGCGGTGATGTCCGCGCGCACCGGGTTGCCGACCCAGCCGGCCTTCTTCAAGGTCTCCGGGAACCCCGACAGCACGCGGTCCGCGACGCCGGCGAGAACGCGATTCGCGAGTCCTGCGACGGAGTTCTGCTCGTGCAGCACGAGCGGACGCCCGAGGAGCGCCGCCATCATGCCGCCCGGAAAAGTCACGTAGCCGCCCATGCCGAGGACGACGTCGGGCCGGATCCGGCGCAGCTCGACGAGCGCCTGCCAAAATCCGCGCAGCAGGTTCAGGGGCAGCAGCAGCTTGCGCAAGAGGCCCTTGCCCCGCAACGCGCCGAATCGGACCCACACGAGGTCATAACCGCGCTGCGGCACGATGCGCGCTTCCATCCCGTCCGGATTCCCCATCCACACGATGCGCCAACCCTGCTTGCGCAGTTCCTCGGCGACCGCGATCCCCGGGAAGATGTGGCCGCCGGTGCCGCCCGCCATCACGAGCAGGGTCGTCATGAGCGCCCCCTCAGAGAGGAGGAGATTTGCGTGCGCGCCCCCGCGGGAAAAGCTTGCGGCGCTCCGCGAAACCGCCAAGTCATGAGCGCCCCCTCATGACTTGGCGGTTTTCCCAATCGACCCGCAGGAGGATCGCGAGGGCAAGGCAGTTCGCGACGACGCCCGAGCCGCCGAAGCTCATCAGCGGCAGGGTCAGGCCCTTCGTCGGCAGCAGGCCCATGTTCACGCCCATGTTGATGAACGACTGCACGCCGATCCACAGGCCGATGCCCATCGCGACGAGGCCCGGGAAGTAGCGTTCGAGCTTGACCGCCTCGCGGCCGATGATCAGCGCGCGGTGGATCAGGATCGCGAACAGCGCGATCACGAGCAGCACGCCGGCGAAGCCAAGTTCCTCCGCGATGACGGCGAGCAGGAAGTCCGTGTGCGCTTCCGGCAGATAGAAGAGCTTTTCGACGCTCGCGCCGAGTCCTACACCGAACCATTCGCCGCGACCGAACGCGATCAGCGCGTGCGACAGCTGGTATCCCTTGCCGAACGCGTCCTGCCACGGATCCATGAAACCGAACAGCCGATCGCGCCGGTACGGCGACAGCCATACGAGCAGCACGAAGCCGATCACCGCAACGAGCGCGAGCAGCGCGAACACGCGCACGTTGATGCCGCCCAGAAACAGCACGCCGAACGCGATCGCGGTGATGACGACGAAGGCGCCGAAGTCGGGCTCGCGCAGCAGCAGGAAGCCGACGAACACGATCGTGATCGCCATCGGCAGAAAGCCGCGCCGGAAGCTCCCCATGTCGGGCAGCTTGCGCACGGTGTAGTCGGCCGCATATAGCGCGACGAAAAGCTTCATCAGTTCGGACGGCTGCAGGTTGATGAAGCCGAGCGGCAGCCAGCGCTGCGCGCCGTTGACTTCGCGCCCCACGCCGGGGATCAGCACGACCGCGAGCAGCACGACGCCGCCGAGGAACAGCCACGGCGCGAACTGCTGCCACTGGCGCATCGACAGCTGGAACGCGGCGAGCCCGGCGCCCACGCCGACCGCGAGGAAGAGCGCATGGCGCGTGAGGAAGTAATGCGACTGATAGCCGGTGAACTTGCTGCCTTCGGCAGTCGCGATCGACGAGGAATAGACCATGACCATGCCGATCAGCAGCAAACCGGCCGCCGACCAGATCAGCCACGGATCGAGTTCGCGTAGCGCGTCCGATGGACGCATCAGCCGGTCGACGGCGCGGCTCGTCTGCACGCCGCCGCTCGTCTCGCGCGCCGCGAAAAGTCCGGAGAGTGCCGAGACGATCTTCATGTCGCAACGACTCCCGGCACGCGTCGCACCGCGGCGACAAACACTTCCGCCCGATGCGCGTAATTGCGGAACATGTCGAGGCTCGCGCAGGCGGGCGACAGTAGGACGGCGTCACCGGGCTGCGCGACGACGGCGGCGCGCGCGACCGCGGCGTCCATATCGGCCGCCTTTTCGACCGGGATCCCGGAGCCATCGAGCGCCGCTTCGATCCGCCCTGCGTCACGGCCGATCAGCACGACGGCACGGGCATGACGTGCTGCCGCGTCACGGAGCGGCGTGAAATCCTGCCCCTTGCCGTCGCCGCCTGCGATCAGCACGACGGGCCGTCCGAGTCCTTCGAGCGCGGCGAGCGTCGCGCCGACGTTCGTACCCTTCGAGTCGTCATAGAAAACGACGCCGTCAGCGCGCTGCGCGACCGGCTCGACGCGATGAGGCAGACCCCGGAACGCCGTCAGGCCGGAGATCATCGCATCGCGAGGCAGACCGATCGCCGTCCCCAGCGCGAGCGCGGCCAGCGCATTCGCGGCGTTGTGCAGCCCGGCGATCTTCAAATCGTCCATCCGCACGAGGCGCTCGTCCCCAAGTACGAGCCAGACGCCATCAACGGCGGAAACGAGACCGAAATCATCGGGCGCAGAGGGCGCATCGGTGCCGAACGACGCTGCCCGCCGGCCGGGAAGCCGCATCGCCATCACGCGACGGTCCTGCCGGTTCAGAACCTGCACGCCGTCGCCGGCGAAGATCCGCGCCTTCACCGCCGCATAAGTCGACAGATCGGCGTGCCGATCGAGGTGGTCGTCGGTGACGTTGAGGACGGTGGCCGCGTCGGCATCGAGGCCCACGGTCGTTTCGAGCTGGAAGCTCGACAGTTCGAGCACCCAGCACTCGGGCAACGGGCGCCCGCCGTCCAGGCGCTCCATCAGCACCGTCAGCGCCGCAGGGCTGATGTTGCCGGCGGCGACGGCATCGACACCCGCCGCTTTGCACAGCGCAGCAGCGAGCGTCGTCGTCGTCGTCTTTCCGTTCGTGCCGGTGATCGCGAGGATGCGCGTGTTCTTGCGTGCGTCGAGCGCGCTCAGCGCGTCCGCGAACAGCGTCATCTCGCCGACGATCTCGATGCCGCGCCGGCGCGCTTCGGCGAGCAGCGCGATGCGCGCGTCGATGCCCGGGCTGAGCGCAACGAGATCGATGCCCTCGAGCAGCGCATCGGACAACGGGCCCGCGACGACGTCGGCCGAAGGGGCCGCGGCGCGCAGCGCCTCGAGTCCCGGCGGCGCCGTGCGAGTGTCCGCGACGCGAAGACGGGCGCCATTGCGCGCGCACCACTGCGCCATCGCGAGGCCCGATTCGCCGAGCCCGAGGACCAGAACGGATCTGTCGGAGAGCGTCTTCATCTGAGCTTCAGCGTCGACAGGCCGAACAGCACGAGCATCAGGGTGATGATCCAGAAGCGGACCACGACCTGCGTCTCCTTCCAGCCACTCAGCTCGTAGTGATGGTGTAGCGGCGCCATGCGGAAAACACGCTTGCCGCCGCTGATCTTGAAATAAAGCACCTGCACCATTACCGACAACGTCTCGGCAACGAACAGTCCGCCCATGATGAAGAGCACGATCTCCTGGCGCACGACGACCGCGACGGTGCCGAGCGCCGCACCGAGCGCGAGCGCGCCGACGTCGCCCATGAAGACTTCGGCCGGGTACGCGTTGAACCACAGGAAACCGAGGCCCGCACCGGCGAGCGCGCCGCAGAACACCGCGAGTTCGCCGGCGCCGGCGATGTACGGGACACCGAGGTACTTCGAGAATCCCGCGTGGCCGGCGACGTACGCGAAGATCGCGAGCGCACCGGCGACCATCACCGTCGGCATGATCGCGAGGCCGTCCAGGCCGTCGGTCAGATTGACCGCATGGCTGGTGCCGTTGATGACGAAATACGACAGCGCGACGAAACCGATCATCCCCAGCGGATATGAGACGGCCTTGAAGAACGGCACGATGAGCTCGGTCTGGGCCGGCTCGTTCGCGCTCAGCGCGATGAAGACGGCCGCGCCGAGCGCAATCAGCGACGTCCACAGATATTTCCAGCGGCTCGCGAGGCCTTTCGGGTCGCGATGCACGACCTTGCGCCAGTCGTCGACCCAGCCCACCGCCCCGAAACCGAGCGTCACCAGCAGCGTCACCCACACGTAGTGATTGCGCAGGTCGCCCCACAACAGGATCGTCACCGCGATCGCGATCAGGATCAGCGCGCCGCCCATCGTCGGCGTGCCGGCTTTCGCCAGATGCGTTTTCGGGCCGTCGTCGCGCACGGCCTGTCCGATCTTCTTCGCCGTCAGCCAGCGGATCACCGGCGGGCCGAAGACGAACGAGATCGCGAGCGCGGTCATCGCGGCGAGAACCGTGCGCAGCGTGATGTAGCCGAACACGTTGAAGGTGCGGATATCCTGACCGAGCCAGAGGGCGAGTTCGAGCAGCATGGTTAATTCGTGTCTGGGGAAGGGGCGCTATTGTGCACTGCGGCAAGCGCGTCTGCCACCCGTTCCATCCTCATGAAACGTGAGCCCTTCACGACGGCGACCGTGCTCGGATCGAGCTTGCGCGACAGCGCCGCGACGAGCGCCTCGACGGAGTCGAAATGCTGGCCGCCGTCGCCGAAATTCTTCGCCGCGACGGCACTCATTTCGCCGAGCGCGAACAGCGCATCGACACCCTTGCTCTTCGCGTAGCCGCCGATTTCGTCATGAACCTGCGCGCTCGTCCAGCCGATTTCGCCCATGTCGCCGAGCACCAGCACCTTGCGCCCCGGCGTCGCTGCGAGCACGTCGATCGCCGCGCGCACCGAGTCGGGGTTGGCGTTGTAACTGTCGTCGAGAATCACCGAGCCGTTCATTCCGGGACGGCGCTGCAGCCGCCCGCGCGTGCCGGTGAAGCCCGCGAGCCCCTGCTCGACCGCCGCGAGGCTCGCGCCTGCCGCGAGACAAGCCGCCGCCGCGCCGACGGAGTTACGCGCATTGTGTTCGCCCGGCACCTGCAGCGTCAGAGCCACCCGCCCTTCGGCCGCGTCGATCTCGAGCTGCGAGCCGAGCCCGCGTAACGCGAAATGCCCGACGACATCCGCCTTCGCCGTCAGCCCGAAAGTCACGATGCGACGGCCCGCATTGAGCTCGCACCAATAGCCGGCGTGCGCATCGTCCGCATTGATGACCGCCACGCCGTCCGGGCCGAGGCCGTCGTAGATCGCGCCTTTCTCCTGCGCGATCTGGATCACCGTCCCCATGCCCTTCAGATGCGCGCGCTGCGCGTTGTTGACGATCGCGACCGTCGGTCGGGTCAGCGCGGTCAGGTAAGCGATCTCGCCGGGACGGTTCATGCCCATCTCGATGATCGCCGTGCGGTGGGTTGCACGCAGCGCGAGGAGCGTCAGCGGCAGCCCGATGTCGTTGTTGAGGTTGCCTGCGGTCGCGAGGACCGCTTCGTCCGGGTAGCCATCGAGGCGTGCCTGCGCGCGCATGATCGCCGCGCACATCTCCTTCACCGTCGTCTTGCCGTTGCTGCCGGTGACGCCGATGACCGGGATGTCGAAGCGCGCGCGCCACGCCGCGGCGAGGGTCCCCAGCGCGAGACGCGTGTCCTCGACGACGAGGAGCGGAAGCGGCGCGGCCGCCTGCGTCGCCGCCCACTTGCTGTCGACCAGCGCCGCGACCGCCCCGTCCGCCGCGGCCTGCGCGACGAAGTCGTGGCCGTCGAAACGCTCGCCGCGCAGGGCAACGAAGAGCTGCCCGGCTTGGGTTTTCCGGCTGTCTGTCCCGACCGAGTCGAACCGGCCCTCGCCCGGCGCCTCGACACCGAGGGCTTGCGCCGCTTCCTGCAACGACATCATCGGGAAGTCCCCTGCTTTCGATTCCACGCGAGCAGCGCAAGGCGCGCCTGCTCGATGTCGGAAAACGGCACTCGCACGCCGAGCGTTTCCTGGTACGGTTCGTGTCCCTTGCCGGCGAGGACGACGACGTCGTCCGACCCCGCCTCCCCGATCGCGATGCCGATCGCCTGCGCGCGGTCGACGACCCGTTCGGCCTGCGACCCGGTGCCCTGCACGATCGCGTCGATGATCTTCACCGGATCCTCGCTGCGCGGGTTGTCGCTCGTCACGATGACGCGGTCGGCGAGTTCCCGCGCGACTTCGCCCATCATCGGCCGCTTGCCCGGATCACGGTCGCCGCCGCAGCCGAACACGCAGACGAGCCGGCCGCCGCGGGTGCGCACGGTGTCGCGGACCGATTCGAGCACCTTCGCGAGCGCGTCCGGCGAATGCGCATAGTCGATGACGACCAGTGGTTCAGCGACGCCGCCGACGAGCTGCATTCGCCCCTGCGGCGGCGTGAGCCGCGAGGCGACGCGCAGCACATCGTCAACCGGCAGGTCGCGGGCGAGCAACGCGCCGATGACGGCCATCAGGTTCGATACGTTGAATGGCGCGACCATCCGCACCTGCAGGTCGCTGCGCACGCCCTTCCAGTCGAGCGAGAAGCGCAGGCCCGTCGGCTCGTCCTGCAGTCCGCCGACGACGAGCACGCGCGCGCCGGGAAGCGCTTTCGCCATCGCCTCGTTCAGCGTGTAGCCGATGACCGGCATTCCCTGCGCGACGAGCCGGCGCCCCTGTGCGAGCCCGAACGCATCGTCCAGGTTCAGCACCGCCGTCCGGATGCCGGGCAGGTCGAACAGCTTCGCCTTCGACTCGGCGTAGCGTTCCATCGTGCCGTGATAGTCGAGGTGGTCCCGGGTGAGGTTCGTGAACACCGCGACGTCGAACTCGACCCCATTCACGCGCTCCTGGTCGAGACCGATCGACGACACTTCCATCGCTGCCGCCGCGGCGCCTTCGGCGCGAAAGCCGGCCAGCGTGCGATGCAGTTCGAGCGCATCGGGCGTCGTATTGACGGAGTCGGCCAACTCGCCCGGAAATCCGCAGCCGAGCGTGCCGATGACCCCACAACGCTGGTCGAGATCGGTCAGCGCGCGAGCAAGCCATTGCGTGACGGTCGTCTTGCCGTTCGTCCCGGTGACGCCGACGACCCACAGATGCGACGACGGAGAGGCGTGCACCTCGTGCGCGAGATGGCCGCTGACCCCGCGCAAGCCGGGCACCGCAAAGTTCGGAACGGGCAACGATTCGGCGCGGAATCCACCCGCATCGTCCCACAGCACCGCGGCCGCGCCACGCTCGATCGCCGACGCGATGAAGCGGCGACCATCCGTCGCGAACCCCGGCCAGGCGACGAAAAGATCACCCGGCGCGACGCGACGCGAATCGGCCGTCACGCCACGCGGGCGCACACCGGCGATGCGCAGGCGCTCGAGAATTTCGCGTCCGCGGGCGGCGCTCACATTTCCTCCCGGACGGCCGCGTCGGACTTGCGTGCCATTTGCAGCGGCACGAGCGGCGCGTCGGGCGCGACGCCCAGCGCGCGCAACGCGCCTTCGGTGATCTGCGCGAACACCGGCGCCGCGACGGTTCCCCCGTAATACTGGCCGGCAGAAGGTTCGTCGATCATCACCGCCACGATAAGTCGGGGGTTCGAAACCGGGGCGAATCCGACAAAAGATGAGACATATTTCGCGGTCGTATAGCGCCCGCCTTCGAGCTTGCGGGCGGTTCCGGTCTTGCCCGCGACGCGGTAGCCCGGGATCTGCGCGCGAGTCGCAGTGCCGCCCGGCAGGGTCGCGAGTTCGAGCATCTGCCGCATCGCGAGCGCGGTCTCGACCGAGAAGATGCGCTTGCCCGCCGACGGGGGCGCCTGGAGCCGCGTCAGCGACAGCGGCAGCAACTCGCCGTCGCGCGCGAACGCGAGGTAGGCGTGTGCCATCTGGATCGGACTCACGGAAATGCCGTGGCCGAAAGACATCGTCGCCTGCTCGATCGGCTTCCAGGTCCGCGCCGGGCGCAACCGTCCGCCGGCCTCTCCCGGAAAGCCGAGGTTCAGCGGCGAACCGAAGCCGAGGTCGTTGAACATCCGCCACATCTGCTCCGGCGGCAGATTCAGCGCCAGCTTCACGGTGCCGACGTTCGACGACTTCTGGATCACTTCCGAGACGGTGAGCAGGCCGTGACGGTGCGAATCCGAGATCGTCGCGCGCCCGATCGTGATGCGCCCCGGGGCCGTGTCGATCACGGTGCTGGGCTTCACGTTCCCCTGCTCGAGCGCGAGCGCGACGGCGAAAGGTTTCATCGTCGAGCCGGGTTCGTAGGTGTCGGTGAAGACGCGATTGCGCAACTGCGCGCCGCTGAGGTTCGTCCGATTGTTCGGGTTGTAGGTCGGCGCGTTCGCGAGGGCGAGGATTTCCCCGCTGCGGGCATCGAGAACGACGACCGCGCCGGCCTTCGCCTTGTGCGTCTGCATCGCCTGACTCAGCGCGGAATACGCGAGGTACTGGATCTTCGAATCCATTGCGAGGACGAGATCCTCCCCGTCGCGCGGGGGGCGGATCGCCTCGACGTCCTCGACCACCTGGCCGCGGCGGTCACGAATGACGCGACGCGCGCCGGCTTTGCCGGTCAGCCGCTTGTCGAATGCGAGTTCGACGCCTTCCTGGCCCCGGTCGTCGACACCGGTGAAGCCGAGCATGTGCGCCATGACCTCGCCGCCCGGGTAATAGCGACGGTATTCCTGCTGCTGATGAACTCCGGGAAGGTTCAGCGCGGCGATTTCGCCGGCGAGTTCCGGGGACACCTGGCGCTTGAGATACGCGAAATCGCGGCCACCGCCGAGCCGGCGATTCAGCTCGCCGACGTCGATCTCGAGCAGTTGCGCGAGCTTGCGGGCCTCGGCCGGCGAAAGGCGCGCGTCGGACGGGATCGCCCAGATCGAGCGCACCGGCGTGCTGACCGCGAGCATGTCTCCATGCCGGTCGGTCACACGTCCGCGCGTCGCCGGCACTTCGATCGCCCGCGCGTAGCGCGATTCGCCTTTCGCCTGCAGGAACTCGTTATTGAAGCCCTGAAGGTAGAGCGCGCGCCCCACGAGCGCGAACGAACAGGCGAGCAACCCGAGCATCACCAGACGCGGGCGCCATTCGGGGAGCCCGTTCTTCAGCAGCGGATTGTGATTGAACGTCACTGAACGCCTTTTCATGCCGGCGTCCTCACCGTTTCACGACCGGAGGGGCAGCCACGACTGGCCCTCCGATCGAAATCATCTGCCCCCGGGCGGGCGGACGCATGCGAAGGCGCTCGCCCGCGATCTTTTCGACGCGCGCGTGGGCAGCCCAGGTGCTCTGTTCGAGTTGCAATTGCCCCCACTCGACGTCGAGGCCATGAGCGCGCGTCTGCTCGCGCTCGAGTTCCGAAAACAGCTTGCGCGACTGGTGCTGCGCGGCGACCACGCCGAGCGCACTGCAGACCGCGACCGCCAGCAGGAAAGCATCCACACGGATCATGTCGGCGCCTCCGTCCGTTCCGCGACACGCATCACTGCACTGCGGGCGCGTGGATTGGCCGCAACTTCATCGGCACCGGGACGCTGCGCCTTGCCGACGAGCCGGAGCCGCGGAGCGGGCAACTCGGACGCACGCAGTGGCAGCCGAGCCGGCAACTGCGCCGGGCGCGATTCGTCGCGCATGTAGCGCTTGACGATGCGATCTTCGAGCGAATGGAAACTGATGACGACCAGCCGCCCTCCCGCCTTCAGACGCGCGACCGCGTCAGGCAGAACGGACGTCAGCTCCTCGAGCTCCTGATTGATGAAAATCCGTAGAGCTTGAAAGCTCCGCGTCGCCGGGTGCTGCCCCGGCTCGCGTGTGCGGACCGCTTTTTCCACGATCGCGGCAAGCTGTCGAGTGGTCGCAACAGCCCCCCCTGCCCGAGCAGCTGCAATCGCCTTTGCAATCGCATGAGCAAACCGTTCTTCCCCATAATCCCTGAGCACCTCCGTGATTTGCGCGACCGTCGCGTCGGTCAGCCATTGCGCCACGGTCTGGCCGCGGCTCGTATCCATCCGCATGTCCAGCGGAGCATCAAATCGGAAGCTCATCCCCCGCTCAGGCTCGTCGAGTTGTGGCGACGAGACACCGAGATCGAGCAGCACTCCGTCGACAGCGTCGATCCCGAGGCGAGCGAGTTCTTCATCGAGCGCGCTGAACGGTGCATGCACCACTTCAAGCCGTGAATCGGCAATCGTGCGACCGACCTCGATCGCGCGCGGGTCGCGATCGAACGCGATCAGGCGCCCTTCGGCGCCGAGCTTCGCGAGGAGCGCCTTGCTGTGGCCGCCACGCCCGAACGTCCCGTCGACGTACACGCCGCTCGCCTTGACCGCGAGCGCCTCCACCGCTTCCGCCAGCAGAACGCTGACATGCTGTTGCTCAGCGGTCACAGCGCGAGACTCTCGAATCCTGTCGGAAGCGCGCCGCTCGACAACGCCAGCATCGCCTCCTGCTGTTTTTGCCAACCCGCATCCGACCACAGCTCGAAATGGCTGCCTTGCCCGACCAGCCATACCTGCTTGTCGAGCCCGGCCCACTGACGCGACGACGGCGCAACGAGGACGCGTCCAGCCGCGTCCAGCTCTTCTTCCTGGGCAAAACCGATCAACAGCCGCTTCAGCGATGCCGTCACTGGATCGAGACCGGGCAACGCGGAGACTTGCTGGCGGATTCCTTCCCATGTCGAGCGGGGATAGACGAGAAGGCACTGGTGGGGATGGGCGGTGATGACCAGGGGCGCCCCGTCGGGGACGAGGGAATCACGATGCCGGGCGGGGATCGCAAGGCGACCCTTGGCATCGAGACTGAGCGCGATGGCTCCCTGGAACATTTACCCCCCTGAATTGCGAAAACGAAGCCTCGAATGACACTTCGACCCACTTTTTCCCACTGGTTCCCACTCTAGGGTAAAGGACGTGCACGGTCAAGCCGACGCTTGCGACTTTTCCTTTGTTACACAGTGACTTATGGAAAGCAGGGGGCGACGGCATAAACCCTGAAAAATCAAGGCATATACCGTGTTTTCATGAGAAACGAGGAGAGGTCCGATCCACGGCTTACCGACGACCGGGGATAGCGAAAAATCGCAAATGGAATTAAAGGAAGTCCGCCGATAAGCCGGGTTCTGTCGAGCGGCCGCGGGGTGACCGCGACCGCCGGGCAGTCATTCATCTGGGCGCCGTGTTACCACGGCGCTCGAGCAGCCTACCCGGGAGCAGCGCGAGCAGCGCCATTGCTCCCCTATTTGGCCTTGCCCCGGATGGGGTTTGCCATGCCAGTCCTGTTGCCAGTCCTGCGGTGGGCTCTTACCCGGCAGACTCGCGCCCGCCCGGAGCTTGCGCTCCGCACCATTTCACCCTTGCCTGATCTCCTCGCGGAGCCATCGGCGGTATGCTTTCTGTTGCACTTTCCGTCGCCTCGCGACGCCCGGCCGTTAGCCGGCATCCTGCTCTACGGGGCCCGGACTTTCCTCCACGCACCGAGATGCGCAGCGACTGCCTGGCGAACTTCCGTCGGCGATTATACGCGGACTTCAGTCTCCCGCCCGAACAAAGGCCGCACGCCCGTCCTTGATCCGGAACGTGCCGACCAACGGCCCCGGCGGCGTGTTGGTCGAGTTGTCCCAGTCCTGCACCTGGCACTCGGTCGTGCTGACGAGATACCAGCGCTCGCCCTGCCGCAACGCCCAGAGACGATCGCCCGCTTCGAAGACTTCGATGTCCGTCAATTCGGTCGCGTCGGGGTGGATCGCGACGCGCCGCTGGCATTGCGGCAAACGCGACGCGATCACCGCCTGATTGACCGTATCGGTCCAGAAATACGGTTTCTCGCGAACGAGGATCAACGCGTGCTGGCTGCCGTCGATCATGTAGGCCGTTGCGCTGTTTTCGCACGCGGCGAGCATCGGGAGCGCGGCGGCCGCGAAAATCGAGCGCAAGAGGGCCGGTCGGGTCATCGGGCTTCCTTCACGCGAGGCGCCATGCGACGCACTCACCGGCCCGCAAGGGCACGAGCACGTCGTCGCCGGGATAGTCGTACGCCGCCGGCACTTCCCAGCTGTCCTTGACCAGAGCGATGCGATCCGGATTGAGCGGCAAGCCGTAGAAAGCCGGACCATTAAGACTTGCGAAACCTTCCAGCTTGTCGAGCGCGCCTGCCTGGTCGAACGCTTCCGCATACAACTCGATGCCTGCGTGCGCCGTGTAGCAGCCGGCGCAGCCGCAGGCTGCCTCCTTGGCGCTGCGCGAATGGGGCGCCGAGTCGGTGCCGAGGAAGAATTTGGGATTACCGGAGACCGCGGCTGCGACGAGCGCCCTGCGGTGCGTTTCGCGCTTCAGGACCGGTAGACAGTAGTGATGCGGGCGAATGCCGCCGGCGAAGATCGCGTTGCGGTTGAGCAGCAGATGATGGGCCGTGATCGTCGCGCCGATGTTCGGGCCGCCATCCAGCACGAAACGCGCAGCGTCGGCCGTCGTGATGTGCTCGAACACGATGCGCAGCGCCGGAAAGCGCGCCGCGAGCGGCGCGAGGACGCGTTCGATGAAGACCTGCTCCCGATCGAAAACGTCCACGTCGGGGTCGGTCGCTTCGCCGTGCACGCACAGCACCATGCCGAGCCGTTCCATGCGCTCGAGCACGGGATACACCTTGTCGATCGCCGTGACGCCCGCATCGGAGTTCGTCGTCGCACCCGCCGGATAGAGCTTCACCGCGATGATCGCGCCGCTCGCCTTCGCACGCTCGATCTCGTCGGACGCGGTATTGTCGGTGAGGTACAAAGTCATCAGGGGTTCGAAATCCAGGCCCGCGGGCACCGCCGCCAGGATACGGGAACGGTACGCGAGAGCCTGCTCCGTCGTCGTCACCGGCGGTCGCAGGTTCGGCATGATCAGCGCGCGGCCAAAACGGCGGGCGGTGTGCGGCACGACCGTAGACAACGCATCGCCGTCGCGCACGTGCAGGTGCCAGTCGTCGGGGCGGATCAGGGAAATCGTTTGCATGGTCTCGATGGAAAAAAGATCGATCGGGCAGGCCGCATTCGAGAACGACGTTCGGAACTGAAATAAGTCGTTACTCGGCGCTCCGATTATAGGCAGCTTCAGCCGGCCTTGAGTTCGAGCGCGCGGGCGTACAGCGCGTTCTTCGGAGCTCCGGTGATTTCCGCGGCGAGGCGCGCCGCGGTCTTCACCGGAAGCTCCGCGACCAGCAGCGCGAGCACCTTCTCCGCCTGGGCGTCGAGTCCTTCCACTTCGGGCGCCGCGGACACGATCAGCACGAATTCTCCGCGGCAACGGTTCGGATCCTCGGCGAGCCACGCTCCCGCCTCGGCGAGCGGCAACCGGACGATCTGCTCGTAGAGCTTGGTCAATTCGCGCGCAATGACGATCTCGCGCACCGGCTCGAGCACCGCAGAGAGATCCGCGACGCACTCGGCGATCCGGTGCGGCGATTCGTAGAATACGAGCGGGACGGCGATGTCCCGCAAAGCCTCGACCGCCGCGCGACGGCCGGCCGCGCGCGCCGGCAGGAAACCGACGAAATGAAAGCCGCTGTCGACGAATCCCGACGCGGACAGCGCCGCGATCGCCGCACACGCCCCGGGCACCGGGACGACCGGGAATCCCGCTTCGCGCACACGCGCGACCGCCCGCGCCCCCGGGTCCGAGATCGCCGGCGTGCCGGCATCGCTGATCAACGCGACCTGCTTTCCGTCCTCGAGCATCCGGATCACCTGGCCGACGGCCGCCTGCTCGTTGTGTTCGTGCAGCGGAAAGAGGCGCGTGCCGATCGCGAGCGCATCGAGGAGCCGCTGGCTGTGCCGCGTGTCCTCCGCCGCAATCGCGTCGACGCCCGCCAGGACCGCCTGCGCCCGCATGCTGATGTCCTGCAGATTCCCGAGCGGCGTCGCCACCACATACAATGACGGTGTACTGGACAGGGACGATGGATGATGGGACATGAGGCCGCCGGGGGCAAAATCTGGAAGGCGATTGTCGGTCGCGGATCGGGAACGACGCAAGCGCGGGGCGGCGCGGCCGAAGCGGCGGCGGAGCGCTTTCTCGGTCGGCACGGCGTCACCGTCCTCGGACGCAACGTGCGCTGCCGCGGCGGCGAAGTGGATCTCATCTGCCTCGACCGCGGCACCGTCGCGTTCGTCGAAGTCCGATTGCGCAGCAACCCGCGCTTCGGCGGCGCGGCCGCGAGCATCACTTTCTCGAAACAGCAGCGCGTCGTTCTCGCTGCGCGATGGTGGCTCGCCGGAGCGGGCCGACGTTATGCGGATTACCCGTGCCGCTTCGACGCCGCGCTGCTCTCGTGCGTCGATGACGCGGGCGTCGAGTGGATTCGGGGCGCGTTCGACGCGAGTTAGCGGCGCAATGGGCCTCCGAGCCGCCAAATCGGCGCGCATGCTAGACTTTGCCCCCGACGAAGTGACCCGAGAGACTCCTACATGGACCTCATCCATCGCATTTCACGCCAGTTCGAGGACAGCGCCCGCGTCAAACTCGACGCGATCGAAGCCCTTGCGGCCCCGATTGCCGGCGCGGTCGAGATCATGACCGGCAGCCTGCTGAACAACGGCAAGATCCTGTCCTGCGGCAACGGCGGGTCGGCGGCCGACGCCCAGCATTTCGCCGCCGAACTCGTGAATCGTTTCGAGATGGAGCGCCCGCCGCTCGCGGCGGTCGCGCTGACGACCGACACGTCCACGCTGACGTCGATCGCCAACGACTACGACTACAACCAGATTTTCTCGAAACAGGTCAGTGCCCTCGGACAACCCGGCGACGTGCTGCTGGCGATCTCGACGAGCGGCAACTCGCCGAACGTCATCGAAGCGATCACTGCCGCACACGAGCGCGACATGCGAGTCATCGCGCTGACCGGCAAAGGCGGCGGCCGCATCGGAGAGATGCTCGGCGATCACGACATCCACCTGTGCGTGCCCGCCGACCGCACGGCGCGCATCCAGGAAGTTCACCTGCTCGTCCTGCACTGCCTGTGCGACGGCATCGATTGTCTGTTACTTGGAGTAGAAGACGAATGAGCAAGCAAGGCGCATCCGGCAGCCGCAGGACCCTTCTCCTCGGCCTGACCGCCGCAGCAACACTGCCCGCCCTGCAAGGCTGCTTCCCGCTGGTGGCCGGCGGAGTCGGAGTCGGCGCCGCGATGGCGGCCGACCGGCGCACGTCGGGCGCCTACGTCGAGGACGAAGGGATCGAGTGGCGGGCGTCGAGTGCGATTCGCGATCGGATGGGCGACGCGGTGCACGTCAACGTCACGTCGTTCAACCGCAACGTGCTGCTCACCGGCGAGGCACCGTCGGAAGCGCACCGCGCCGAAATCGAGCGCGTCGTCAGTCGCGTGCCGAACGTGCGCGGCATCACGAATGAGGTGCAGATCGCGGGCATCTCGTCGCTGACTTCGCGCAGCAACGACTCGGTCGTGACGTCGAAGGTTAAGGCGCGCTTCGTCGACGCGGCGACGTTCGGCGCCAACCACGTGAAGGTCGTCACCGAAGCGGGCACTGTGTACCTGCTCGGACTGGTGACGCGCCGCGAGGCGGACGCGGCTAGCGATGTGGCGCGCCGGACCAGCGGCGTGCGGAAAGTCGTGCGCGTGTTCGAATACATCACCGACGACGAAGCCCGGCGGCTCGAAGGCCGCTCGACGTCCTCGCAGTAAGCGCTCGACGGGCGACAGCGCGGCGCCGTCGCCCGCCTGAGGAAGAAATCCGGGGACTCCAGCTCTCGTAGGGCGCGACGACGACGAAGCGCGCGCCCTTCGTCTGCGCTGCTACGCGGCGCGCCGACGGCGCTCCAGCGCCGCGAGCAGCTTGTCGTGGATCCCGCCGAAACCACCGTTGCTCATCACGAGGACGTGATCGCCGGCTTGTGCATCGCGGGCGATGCGCGCGACGAGGGCATCCAAATCGTCGAACGTGACCGCGCGATCTCCGAGCGGCGCGAGTGCACCCGCCGCATCCCAACCCAGCCCGTTCGCATAGCAGTAGGTGAAATCGGCGAGCGCCAGGCTTTCCGGCAGCCGCTCCTTCATCACGCCGAGCTTCATCGTGTTCGAGCGCGGCTCCAGCACCGCCAGAATCCGCCCCTTCGGCTCCCGGCGACGCAAGCCCTCCACCGTCAGCGCGATCGCCGTCGGATGATGCGCGAAGTCGTCATAGACGGTGATATCGTCGACCGCCCCGCGCTTCTCCATCCGCCGCTTGATGCCTTCGAAGCGGGCGAGACTTGCGATCGACTGCGCGGGCGTGACGCCGACGTGCCGGGCCGCGGCGATCGCGGCCAGCGCGTTGCTGCGGTTGTGACTGCCGGCCATCGGCATCGCGACTCGTCCGACCACCGCGCCGTCGAGGCTGAATACCGCCTCCGCCTCGTCGCCGCCAGGCGCCGCGGACCATTTCGCACCTTCGCCGAACCATTCGAGCTCCGACCAGCATCCGCGCGCGAACACCCGCTCGAGGCTCGCTTCGGCGGCGTTGGCGATGATCCGGCCCGACGCGGGAATCGTGCGCACGAGATGATGAAACTGGGTTTCGATCGCCGCGAGGTCAGCGAAAATGTCCGCGTGGTCGAACTCGAGGTTGTTGAGGATCGCCGTGCGCGGGCGGTAATGGACGAATTTCGAGCGCTTGTCGCAGAACGCGGTGTCGTATTCGTCCGCCTCGATGACGAAGAACGGCGAATCGGTGAGGCGCGCCGAAACGCCGAAATTCCCCGGAACGCCGCCGATCAGGAAGCCGGGATTCAGGCCGGCGTCTTCGAGCAGCCACGCGAGCATCGACGACGTCGTCGTCTTGCCGTGCGTGCCGGCAACCGCGAGCACCCACCGCCCCTGCAGCACGTTGTCCGCGAGCCATTGCGGACCGGACACATACGGCAGGCCGCGATCGAGAATCGCTTCGAGCAGCGGGTTGCCGCGCGAAATCGCGTTGCCGACGACGAACACGTCGGGCTCGAGCTCGATTTGCTCTGCGGCGAACCCTTCGGTCAGGCGGATGCCCTGATCCTCGAGCTGGGTGCTCATCGGCGGATAGACATTCGCGTCGCAGCCGGTCACGGTGTGGCCGGCGGAGCGCGCGAGCAGCGCTATGCCGCCCATGAAGGTCCCACAGATGCCGAGTATATGGATGTGCATGAAGACTCCGAAAACCGCGGCCTGCAACGTTCCTGAAAAGCCCGCGTGTAGAATGGGCGGCATTCTACATCGACGGCTTCCCGGACTCGCGACCATGCCTTCTCGCGCGAACCTTTCCCGACCCGGAACCCTGCGGCGCGAAATCGCTGCCTTGGCTGCCCGCATGATGGCCGAGGACGGTATCAGCGATTTCGGGTTCGCGAAGCGAAAGGCCGCGCGCCAGCTCGGTGTGAGCGAAACAGAAGCGTCGCTGCCGAACAATGCCGAAATCGAGGCCGAGCTGCGCGCGTGGCAGGCGCTCTACCAGGACGAGGAGCAGGCCGAGCGCGTGCACGAAATGCGCCGCACCGCAGTCGAGGTCATGCGCCTCCTCGACGAATTCCGCCCCTATCTCACCGGCGGCGCGCTCGACGGCACCGCGGGGCGTTACACCGAGGTGGAGATCGAGCTGTATCCGGAGAGCACGAAGGAGGTGGAGATCTTCTTCCTGAACGAAAACCTCGCTTACGAGCATCGCGAACCGCGCCGCGGAGCGCCCAACGCTCCCGAAGCGATCCTCGTGTTCGACTGGGATCACGTGCCGGTGCGACTGTCCCTGTACGACGCGAACGCGGAACGGAGCGCCCGGCGCAGCGACGTGCGGGCACGCCTCCCCGCCGTGGAAGCCATGCTGCGCGCCGGCGAGCCGCCTGCCGAATGAAACGGCCTACCCGCCTCCTCGCTATCCTCGCGGTCGCCGGCGTCGCCGGCGTCGCCGGATACCTGACGCGTGAGCTCAGCCGAAGCGATACGGCCGGGGTCGAAGTCCCGGCCGACGCGGGACGCGCGTTGCTCGCGACCCGGCTGCCGGACGCCGATGGGACCCTGCAGGCGTTGGAGCAGTGGCGCGGCAAGGTGCTGATCATCAATTACTGGGCCACCTGGTGTCCGCCGTGCATGAAGGAAATTCCTGACTTCGCGAGCGTGGCCCGGGACTTCGCCGACAAACCGGTGCAGTTCGTCGGAATCAGCATCGATCGCGTCGAGAACGTCAAGGCATTCGACGAGCGGATCGACGTCCCCTACCCGTTGCTGATCGCCCCACCCCAGGCGCTCGAAGCCACCGCGCGACTCGGCAACACCGCCCAGGCGCTTCCTTTTACCGTGATCCTCGACGCACGCGGCGAGATCGGGCACCTCAAGCTCGGCGTCTTGAACAAGTCCGAACTAGAAGGCAAAATCCGCGCACTGCTGACGAAGAACACCCGGTCAGACTCCGCGCAATAGTGGACAACAGGTAGCGAACTGCGGCAAACTTGCTGGCATGACGCGCTCAAAACGCAGCAAAGATTCAGACGCGGAACCGCCGGAACCGACCCGGATTCTGGTTCTCCACGGCCCGAACCTCAATCTCCTCGGCACTCGCGAGCCCGAAATTTACGGGCGAACAACGCTCGCGGATATCCATGCTGCAATGGACGCGCGAGCGCGGGCCGACGGCGTCGTCGTGGAATCGTTCCAGAGCAATCACGAAGGGCAGTTGATCGACCGCATCCAGGCTTCGGCCACCGAGAACGTCGATTTCGTCATCATCAACCCCGCCGGATACACGCACACGAGCGTCGCGATGCGCGATGCGCTCGCCGCGGTCGAAGTGCCGTACGTCGAAGTCCACCTCTCGAACATCCACGCGCGGGAACCTTTCCGCCATCACTCCTATTTTTCCGATCGCGCCGCCGGCGTGATTTGCGGGCTGGGCGCCTACGGCTACATGGCCGCGCTCGAATTCGCGCTCTCGCAAGTACGGAAAACCTGAACAACACCCTCGGACGGCGCCCCTCGCGGCGCCGTCGTCACGGAGAACATCATGGATCTGCGCAAGCTGAAGAAGTTGATCGACCTCGTCCAGGAGTCGGGCATCTCGGAACTCGAAGTCACCGAAGGCGAAGAGAAGGTACGCATCGCCAAGCACAACGGCGCGCCGGTGGCCAACTACGTGCCCGCGATGCCGGTCGCTGCGCCGCAACTCGCGCCCGCACCGTCCGTCGTCGTTGCGCCGCCGGTGGACGAGCTCCCCGAAGGGACGGTCGTGAAGTCGCCGATGGTCGGCACGTTCTATCGCGCGACGGCGCCCGGCGCGAAGCCGCTCGTCGACGTCGGTCAGTCGGTCGCGGTCGGCGACCGGCTGTGCATCATCGAAGCGATGAAGCTGATGAACGAGATCGAGTCGGAGTGCGCCGGTACGGTCAAGGCGATCCTCGTCGAGAACGGCCAGCCGGTCGAATACGGCCAGCCGCTGTTCGTCATCGCCTGATCGCGCCCATGTTCGAAAAGATCCTGATTGCCAACCGCGGGGAGATCGCCCTCCGCGTGCTGCGCGCGTGCCGCGAACTCGGCATCCGCACCGTCGCCGTGCATTCGACGGCCGACACGGAAGCGAAATACGTCAAGCTCGCCGACGAGTCCGTGTGTATCGGCCCACCGCAGTCGGCGATGAGCTACCTCAACGTTCCCGCGATCATTTCGGCCGCCGAAGTCACCGACGCCGCGGCGATCCACCCGGGCTACGGCTTCCTGTCCGAGAACGCCGACTTCGCCGAGCGCGTCGAGCAGTCGGGCTTCGTGTTCATCGGGCCGCGACCCGAGACGATCCGCCTGATGGGCGACAAGGTCAGCGCGAAGGACACGATGAAGGAAGCGGGCGTGCCCTGCGTCCCGGGCTCCGAAGGCGCGCTGCCGGAAGATCCGAAGGAGATCATCCGCATCGCGCGCGCGATCGGCTACCCGGTGATCATCAAGGCGGCGGGCGGCGGCGGCGGCCGCGGCATGCGCGTCGTGCATACCGAAGCCGCGCTGCTGAACGCGGTCACGACGACGCGTTCGGAAGCCCAGGCGGCGTTCGGCAATCCCGTCGTATACATGGAGAAGTTCCTCGAGAACCCGCGGCACATCGAGATTCAGGTGCTCGCGGACGAACACGGCAACGCGGTGTACCTCGGCGAACGCGACTGCTCGATGCAGCGCCGGCACCAGAAGGTCATCGAGGAAGCGCCGGCGCCGGGCATCGACCGCAAGGCGATCGCGAAGGTCGGCGAGCGCTGCGCCGAAGCGTGCCGCAAGATCGGCTACCGCGGCGCGGGAACCTTCGAATTCCTGTACGAGAACGGCGAGTTCTACTTCATCGAAATGAACACGCGGGTGCAGGTCGAACATCCGGTGACCGAGTTGATCACCGGCATCGACATCGTCCAGGCACAGATCCGCATCGCGGCCGGCGAAAAGCTGTGGTTCCGCCAGCGCCAGATCGAGTTCCGCGGCCACGCGGTCGAATGCCGCATCAACGCCGAGGATCCATTCAAATTCACGCCCTCGCCGGGGCGGATCACGAACTGGCACACGCCTGGCGGACCGGGTGTGCGGGTCGATTCGCACGTCTATAACGGCTACACGATCCCTCCGCATTACGACTCGATGATCGGAAAGCTCATCGCCTACGGCGACACCCGCGAACAGGCGATCCGCCGGATGCGCATCGCGCTGTCCGAAATGGTCGTAGAAGGGATCAAGACGAACGTCCCGCTGCACCAGGAACTGATGCTCGATGCGCGCTTCGTCGAAGGCGGCACCAGCATCCACTACCTGGAACACAAGCTGGCCGATCGCAACGAAGTCAAGACGCCCTGACGCGGACACCGGGACCATGTGGATATCGGTCACCCTCCAGGCTGAAGCGCAAAAGGCCGAAGCGCTGTCCGAGGCGCTGATGGACGCGGGCGCACTGTCGATCAGCATCGAGGATGCCGACGCCGGCACCGACGCCGAGAAGCCGCAGTTCGGCGAGCCCGGCCATCACCCCGTCGGGTTGTGGGATCACAGCCGGGTCATCGCGCTGTTCGATGCGCAAGCCGACCTCGCGGTCGCGCTCGCCCGCGCCGCGGCGGACGCCGGTTTCGACGCTGTTCCGCCCTTCACGCTCGAAGAAGTCGCCGAGCAGAACTGGGTGCAGCTGACGCAGAGCCAGTTCGACCCGATCCGCGTCACCGAGCGGATGTGGATCGTGCCGTCGTGGCACACCGCCCCCGATCCCGATGCGATCAACATCGAGCTCGACCCGGGCATGGCTTTCGGCACCGGCTCGCATCCGACGACGCGCCTGTGCCTCGAATGGCTGTGCGACGCGGTACGGCCGGGCGACACTGTGCTCGATTATGGTTGCGGCTCGGGCATCCTCGGCATCGCCGCGGTGCGCCTCGGCGCAGCCGACGTGCTCGGGGTCGACATCGACGACAAGGCGCTCGAAGCGGCCCGCGACAATGCCGAGCGCAACGGTACGGCGCTGCGCTTGCAGCACTCGCGCCAGCCGCTCGACGCCCGGTTCGACGTCGTCGTCGCCAACATCCTCACGAATCCCCTGTGCGTGCTCGCGCCGCTGCTCGCGGCCCGCGTCGCGCCGGGCGGCCGGATCGCGCTGTCCGGAGTGCTCGAGACGCAGACGCAGCAGGTCATCGACGCGTATGCCCCGTTCCTCCGCCTAAACGTCGGCGCGGTGCACGATGGATGGGCGCGGCTCGAAGGTGTGCGCCCGGCGGACACTCCGCAACCATGATGTTCGCCCGCTGCCCGGCCTGCCAGACGGTATTCCGGGTGCGGCCCGAGCAGCTGCGCGCGCACCGCGGAGAAGTACGCTGCGGCCGCTGCCAGACGGCCTTCAACGCGCTCGAGCATCTGCTCGAGGCCGACTCGAGCTCGGCCGAGCCGGAGACGCGGGCGACGACGGCGAGCGCGGCTGCGGTCAACGAACCAACGACCTCGCTCCCCGATGTCCGGCGCGTCCGGCCGACGACCGGGGATCTCACCGACAGCAGCTTCTTCATTCTCGAAGAACGGCAACCGGAGGTCGGCGATTCAACGCTCCCCGCCGGCTACGCCCCGCCCTTCGGCGCGCCATCGGGGCCGGAGCCGCCTGCTCCCGCCGAAGCGAAGAGCGTTTCTGCCGATGAAACCGCCGCTCCCGGAGTCGCGAGCGCTGGGGATCGAATCGGCGGCTCACTCGATTTCGAAATTCCGGACAGGCTCCTCGTGCCGCGCCGGCCGCTGCGCACCTCCGATCTGCTGCGCCGCGAACCGGCGATCGGCGAACCCGCGATCGAATCGCCACCGAAAGAATCCGCGCCGTTCGCAGCGGAACCCTCGACCATCGCGAGCGTACCGTCATTTCCCGAGTTCATTGATCTGTCCGAACTCGAGCCGGCGGAGCCGGCATCGTCCTCCATCACGGATGCCCCCAGCGACGAGTTGTCGGATTCCGGTCGCCGGGTGCCCTTCGATGCGTGGGCGCAACGGGTCCGCAGCAAAGGGGGCGACCGGGGCGAAACCGGGAGCCGCTCCCCGATTCCTGCCGACGGCGGACGCCCGGAGGCCGACACCGTTCCCCAGCCCGACATTGCACGTGAGCCCCAGCCGACGCTTCACGCACCTTCCGGCGAATCCTCGACCTCCTCCATCGATCTGTCGGCGCCCCCAACGGTATTGGCGGATGCGGAGCCCGCCACCACGACTTCGGATGCCGACGGGGGACTGACAAAACGGCACGCCTCGGTCGACGCGTTCGAAACCGCGCGGCTCGATGCCGCTTATGGTGCGCGCCCCGCTTCCCCGGCAAAGCGCTGGCTGTTCGGACTCGGCATCGGCCTCCTGCTCGGGATGCTCGGCGTCCAGGCGGCGTACGTCTTCCGCGACGAAATCACCCGCGCGTGGCCGCCGCTCCGCCCCGCCTATCTGAAGGCCTGCGAGGCGCTCGCATGTACCGTCCCGCTCCCGCGCCTCGCGGATCTGGTCGGCATCGGGACTTCCGATCTGCAGTCGGAACCCGGGCGGCCGGGTCGTTTCATCCTCAACGCGACAGTACGCAATCGCGCATCGCACCCGCAGGCCTACCCCTATCTCGAACTGACGCTGACCGACTCACAGGACCGCCCCGTCGTCCGCCGCGTGCTGGAACCGAAGGAATGGGTGCCGCCGCTACAACTCCAACGCGCCGGGATCGAGGACGGCTTTCGCGGTGGAAGCGAAATCGCGGTGAAATTGCCGTTCGAGGCCGAAGGCGTCGCGGCAGTCGGCTATCGGCTTTACGTCTTCTATCCGTAACGGCCCCACCGCAGGCGATGACCACCTCCGACCGCGACATCGGCGACGACCGATCAGGGTACGATTCGCCCCTTCAGAATCCGCCGCTCGCCGGCGCTCACCGACTCTTGCCGGAAGACCCGATGGAACACCGCAACCCCGAGACCCGCGAAAGCCCGTTCAAAGGGAAAACCGGCCTGATGCGCGTCTGGAACGCGTTCCGCTATTCGCTCGCTGGCCTCAGCGCCGCGTTTCGGCACGAAGACGCGTTCCGCCAGGAATGCATCCTCGCCGCGATCCTGATTCCGCTCGCGGTGCTGCTGCCCGTCGAGGCGGTCGGCAAGGCGATGCTCGTCGGCAGCGTGCTGCTGTTGCTGATCGTGGAACTCGTGAATTCAGCGATCGAAGCGACCGTCGACCGCGTGTCGCTCGAGCGCCACCGTCTCGCGAAGCGCGCGAAAGACATCGGCAGCGCGGCGGTGCTGATCGCGCTGCTGAATCTCGTCGCGGTGTGGGGCCTGGTGATCCTCGGCTAACCGCCTTAGTGCGTGACCCGCGTCGTGCCGCTGTCGCGCAGCACACGGACGCGGTCGCCGGGCCGGAAGACCGCGCCGTCGTCTTCCTGCACGACGGCCAGCACCTGCCCGTTTTCGAGCCGCACCGTGACCTCGATGCCCGGCTTGCGCGTGGAACCCTCCTCGACGGCTGCGCCCGCGAGGCCGCCTGCGACCGCGCCCAGCACCGTCGCGATGCCCTGCCCGCGGCCACCGCCCACGCCGCTGCCTGCGATGCCGCCGACGACCGCGCCCGCGCCCGGCCCGATCGGCGTTTTCGTGCCTTCGAGCTGCACCGCGCGGGTCGCCTCGACCGTCCCGTACTGCACCACCATCGTCCGCCGCGTCTCGCCGCGGGAGTAAGTCCCGCCGCCGAGACCGGACGCACATCCCGTCACCCCAAGCACAGCCGCCAGCGCCATCACGGCAACCGCTGACCGCACTTCCCCTTTCCTGTTCACCATAACGATTCTCCGAATGCCGCCGCGTAGCGATCGGCGATTTCCGCGCGCGCCGGCGCGTGGTTCTGTCCGCCCCGGCTCCCAATTTTGATCGACCCCATCAGCGAAGCGAGCCGGCCGGTGCGTGTCCAGTCATAACCGTTCGCGATGCCGTAGAGCAGCCCCGCGCGATGCGCGTCACCGCAGCCGGTCGGATCGACCAGCGCTTGCGCGGGCACGCACGGGATCTCGATACGCCGTCCCTCGGCGTAGATATGGGCGCCTTCCGGCCCCAAGGTGACGACCAGCGCCTCGACCACCTCTGCAAGCTGGGACAGCGAGCGCCCGGTTCGTTCGCACAGCAGGCGCGCCTCGTAATCGTTGACCGTGCAGTACCGCGCCAGTTTCAGGCACTCCAGGAGTTCGCCGCCGGAGAAGAGCGGCATGCCCTGCCCCGGGTCGAACACGAACGGGATCCCCGCGGCGGCGAACTGCGCCGCGTGATTCATCATCCCGTCGCGGCCGTCGGGCGAGACGATGCCGAGCTTCACGTCGACTGCGTCCTCGACACGATTGAGATGCGAGTGATTCATCGCGCCCGGATGGAACGCGGTGATCTGGTTGTCGTCGAGGTCCGTCGTGATGAAGGCCTGCGCGGTGAAGGTGTCCGGCACGTGACGCAAGTGGTCCTGCCGCAAGCCGAGCTTCTGCAGGCGCTCGCGATAGGGCCCCGCGTCGTCGCCGACCGTCGCCATGATCAGAGCGTCCGCGCCGAGGAGCTTCAGGTTGTACGCGATGTTGCCGGCGCAGCCGCCGAACTCGCGCCGCATGTCGGGCACGAGGAAGGAAACGTTCAGGATATGGATCTGCTCGGGCAGGATGTGCTGCTTGAAGCGATCATGGAACACCATGATCGTGTCGTAGGCGACGGAACCGCAGACGAGGATGGACATGAGGCGGCCAGAGGACGGGACAGGCCGACATTATAGGCGTCCCGGTCCGCGGGACGCGCGGGGCGAAATCGCCCGCAGCGCCCCGGCGCCTTCGTTCAAAGCGCGGCGCGCAGCTTCGCCGCCATCTCCTCGAGCGCGTCGCGCGTCGGGTTTTTCGCCGGCCACGCCAGCGCCATGCCGTCGCCTTCCCAGCGCGGCAGCACGTGGATGTGGAAATGGAACACCGTCTGCGCGCCGGCCGGTTCGTTCGCCTGCAACAGCGTGACCCCTTCGCAGCCGTACGCCTTCTTCGCCGCACGAGCCATCTTCGCCGCGGTGCGCATCGCTGCGCTTGCAAGCTCGTCGTCGAGCTCGTAGATGTTCGCGCGGTGCGGCTTCACGACGACGAGCATGTGGCCGGGATTCACCGATTGCAGATCCATGAAGGCGATCGTCGAATCGTCCTCATAGACTTTCGACGCCGGCAACTCTCCTTTCGCGATACGACAGAACACGCAGTTTTCCATTTCTTCCCTCCTGCTTTTCGGAACCCGATGTCACGGCATCGTAACGGCCGCTTCACCGTGCCGCAATGCGGCAATTCAAGAATGGCGTCATCGAAAACGAAACGAGGCGAACCTCGATGCTCGAGAAACTGCAGCAATCCGCCCCCCGCAGTCGCCGTAACCTGCACGTCGCCCTCGCGACCTGCGAGTCCGAAATCCTGGAAGCGCAGAAGCTGCGTTTCCGCGTGTTCGCCGACGAGATGGGCGCGCGCTTGCCGACGCACACGCCCGGCGTCGATCGGGACATCTACGATCCGTTTTGCGAACACCTGGTCGTCCGCGACGAAGACGCCGGCCGGATCGTCGGCACCTACCGGATCCTGCCACCGTTCGCATCGCGCCTGGTCGGCAACTACTACACCGAAACCGAATTCGACCTCACTCGCCTGCAGCATTTGCGCAGCCGCATGGTCGAAATTGGGCGCTCGTGCATCGACGCCGACTACCGCAGCGGCGCGGTCGTCGCGCTGCTGTGGGCGGGTCTCGCCCGCTACATGCAGGACAACGGCTACGACTATCTGATCGGCTGCGCGTCGGTCAGCATGGCCGACGGCGGGCATGGCGCCGCGAGCCTATATAATCGTCTCAAGGATTCTCACGCGGCGCCGCTCGAATACCGCGTGTTCCCGCGCAGTCCGCTGCCGCTCGACCGCCTGCGCGGCGACCTGCCGGCGGAAGCGCCGCCGCTGATCAAGGGTTATCTGCGCGCCGGCGCCTGGATTTGCGGCGAACCGGCGTGGGATCCCGACTTCAACACCGCCGACCTGCCGATCCTGCTGTCGATGGACAAGGTCGACGGCCGCTACGCTCGTCACTTCATGGGACGCAAAGACTGAAACACCCGACCTCACCCGCGCGACTGCGCGCCAGCCTTCCCGTCCGCTCCTGGCGCTACCTGCGGCTCGCGCTGCATGTAGCGCAAGGAGTCGCGACGGTCCTTACCGTCCATCCGTTGACCTCGTCGGCCACGCACCGCCGACTGCGCCAGCGCTGGTCGCGTCGGCTGCTCGCGCTGCTCGGCGTCGAACTCCAAGCGAGTGGCGCGATCCAGCCCGGCTGCCTGGTGGTTGCGAACCACATCTCGTGGCTCGACATCTTCGTGTTGAACGCGCTCGCGCCGTCGGCCTTCGTGTCGAAGGCCGAAGTGCGCGGATGGCCGGTCGTCGGCTGGCTCGCGGCGAAGAACGAAACCGTGTTCCTGCGGCGCGGGAGCCGGGGCCACGCGAAGATCATCAACGGCGAGATCGGCACGCTGCTCGACGCCGGCCGCAACGTCGCGCTCTTCCCCGAAGGCACGACGACCGACGGCACGCACGTGCTGCATTTCCACGCCGCGCTGCTGCAGCCCGCGATCGAGTCCAGGCATGCAATTCAGCCGGTGTCGATTTCGTACCGCTCGCCGGAAGGCTCTTTGAGCCCGGCCCCGGCGTATATCGGGGACGTGAGCCTCGGCGAGTGTCTCGCGGCGATCATCGCGGAGCCGCGGCTCGTCGCGCGGACGCTCGCGGCACCGCCGTTGCCGACAACGGAAAGCGTGACGCGGCGCGCGCTCGCCGAGACCGCCCGCGACGTCATCGCACGGGGAATCGCCGACAAGCCGGCTCCGACATTGGATCGGCAAACCTTCCCGATCAGCTGCGAAGAGATCGTTGCGGCCGAAAACGCTGTTCACTCTTGAGGGGAAGTACGCTTCGTCGAACCTCCCGCCGAAGCACGAACTCTCCTTCCACCCCGCGCGATGCGACGCCATCCGACCGGAAAGTGCCGACACTCCAGGCGCAACCTATCCCAGCACCTGGAACGCTTCTCCGTCCTCGAGCCGCACCGCAGTCAGCTTGCCGCCCCACACGCAGCCCGAATCGAGTGCGATCAAGCCGGGTTCGCGATGGAAGCCCAGCGCGGACCAGTGGCCGCAAACGACGGTGTGCGTGCGATACGAGCGCTCGGGGACGCGGAACCACGGCATCGTTCCCGGCGGAGCCCCATCGGGAGAGCCTTTCGCCTCCAACGCCATCCGACCATCGGGCGTGCAGAAGCGCATCCGCGTCAGCGCATTGACGACGACTCGCAGCCGATCCCATCCGTACAAGTCGTCGGACCAGCCCTCGGGAGTGTTGCCCGCGAGGTTGAGCAGCAAACTCTTCGCGTCGGGGCCGGCCAGCGCCGCCGCGACTTCGGCCGCGAGCGACTGCGCCTTGCCGATCGACCAGCCGGGAAGCAGTCCCGCATGCACCATCGCAAAATCGCCCTCGACGTGCATCAAGGGCTGGCGCGACACCCACGCGATCAGCTCGTCACGGTCCGGGGCCTCGAATACCTGATACAGCGTGTCGCCCTGTTCGCGCCGCTCGTAGCCCGCCGCGCGCATTAGCAAGTAAAGATCGTGGTTGCCGAGGACCACCTTCGCCACGTCGCCGAGATCGCGCAAAAAGCGCAGCACATGCACCGACGCGGGGCCGCGATTGACCAGGTCGCCGACAACCCACAGCCGGTCCACGGCAGGATCGAACTTCGTCCGGTCGAGCAGTCGCCGTAGCGGGTCGTAACAGCCCTGGATGTCGCCTATCGCGTATGTCGCCATCTGTGTCCGGGAAATGCAGTCGGGAAGCGGAAATGAACCGATTGTAGCGGGCAGCGTACGCGATAAGCGACTTGGGGAAACGTCGGACGCGCAAGCTGTAACAGTCCGGCCGAAGACGTCCGCCACAGGCCCCCTGCCAACGGAACAGGATTTCCGTCCTGGGCGGGGTTCACGCAAACGAGCAGTCCGGGCGCGGAGCCGCTCGAACGCTCAGCCGCCCGCCGCCCTCGCGGGAGCAAACACCGTTCCGGCGCCCTCCACAACGCGCAACGCCGGGCGCGCGGGCGCCGGCGCGTACTCCGGCACCCAGCGCTGCAGCCCCCTGCGGACCTCGTCATCCGACACCGGCCCCGACCGCGCGAGCCACGCCTCGAGCTCCGCGAGAAAGCTCGCTGCCACCGGGCGCGACCGCGCGATGCGCAGCTTCGGATGCGGCGTCTCGCGCGTCACCTCCGAATCTGCGAGCAATTCCTCATACAGCTTCTCGCCCGGCCGCAGCCCGGTGAACTCGATCCGGATCTCCTCTTCCGAGTAGCCCGACAACCGGATCATGTTGCGCGCGAGATCGACGATCTTGACCGGCTCACCCATGTCGAGCACGAACACCTCGCCCCCCTGCCCCATCGCCGCCGCCTGCAGCACGAGTTGCGCCGCCTCAGGAATCGACATGAAGTAGCGGTTGATCTCCGGATGCGTCACCGTCACCGGTCCGCCGCGCGCGATCTGCTCCTGGAATTTTGGGATCACGCTGCCGGTGCTGCCGAGCACGTTGCCGAAGCGCACCATCTCGAATTGCGTCGCCCCACCCCGCGAATGCAGCGCCTCGCACACCATTTCCGCTAGGCGCTTCGTCGCACCCATCACGTTGGTCGGATTGACCGCCTTGTCGGTCGAGATCAGCACGAAGCGCTCCGCGCCGTAGCGTTGAGCGTGCTCCGCAACGCGCAGCGTCCCAAGCACGTTATTGCGCACCGCCTGCCACGCGTTGCGGACTTCCATCAGGGGAACGTGCTTGTAGGCGGCGGCGTGGAAGACGACTTGCGGGGAGTGTGCGATAAAAACCTCGTCGAGACGGGTGCCGTCCTTGACGTCGCCGGCCAGACAGACGATTTCGATTTCCGGTTTATGCTGCGTGAACCACTGCTCGATCTGATACAGCGCAAACTCATTGGCCTCGAACAGCATCAGCCGGCGCGGCGAGAACCGCGCGAGCTGGCGGCACAGCTCGCTTCCGATCGAGCCGCCGGCTCCCGTCACCATCACGGTTTTGCCCGACAACATCGCGCCCACGTGCGCGACGTCGATCCGGACAGGATCGCGCCCGAGCAAGTCCTCGATCGCGACCGGACGCATCGAGTTGATCGCGACGCGGCCGCTCATCAGATCCTCCAAACCGGGCACCGTAAACACCTGCGCGCCCGCGCGGACTGCGAGGTCTGTCGCGCGACGGAGTACTTCGCCCGCGGCAGACGGCATCGCGAGGATTACGTGCTTCGCGCGGGAATCCTCGAGAACCGCTGGGAGGTCCCTAACCGAGCCCGTAACGCGCCGACCACAAAGTTCGAGGCCGTGCTTGGAGCCGTCATCATCGACCAGGGCGACTACGCGCCAGTCAGCACAACGCTCCAGCGCGCGGACAAGCATCAAGCCGCCGGACCCCGCCCCTACGACCACGACGGGCTTGCCTTGGGCGATCAGCCCCCCGTAGAGGCGATGTTCCTTCCACATCCGCCACATCGCGCGGCCCCCGCCCATGACGACAAGCAGCAGGACCGGATAGACGAGCATCAGCGAGCGCGGGATCGGTGGATTGCCTCGGTCAACGGCCACGAGCGCGATCAGCACGACGGAGGACGCCATAACTGCTTTTAACACACGCTTCAGGTCGGGGAGACTGGCAAATATCCACATCCCGCGGTAAAGCCCCGCCCAGCGCGACGCGAGCGTCTGCGTGATCAGCAGGACCACGAGGCCAACGGCCATCTGGTGTTCGTATGCGGTCGGCCACTCAAAATTGAAGCGCACGAGAAAGCCGCCGATCCACGCGAGCGCGACGGCGAGCAAATCGAACGAGAAAATCATTAGCGAACGGAGTCTTCTCTGCAATTTGACGCTCCTTTATTCGTCCCGGCCGCCTGCAACACGGGTCTCTCGGACATGGGCGGCTGGCGAACCGGCGACAGGGGACGACAAGAGGCGGCCCTAGTCCGCCCCATCCCCACGTATTTCCTTACTTCGCAGCGCGCCCCATGACCGTGGCGAGCACATCACAAGTTTTTCCGATCTCGACGTCCGTCAAGGTAGGGTGCACGAGAAACATCAGGCTCGTTTCGCCGAGCTCGCGTGCGACCGCCAGACGCTCGGCCGGCCTCCATCCGGTTCCGTCGAAAGCCCTCTCCTGATAGACCTCCGAACACGAACCCGAATAGCAGGGCACCCCGCCGGCATTGATTTCCGCAATGATGCGATCCCGACTCCAACCGCCACGAAGGCGTCCGGGCTCGACGAACACGTAGCACTTGTACGCCGCGTGAACGATCTCGTCTGGCACGGGGGGCACCCTCAGCCCGGGAAGCTCGCGTGCTGTCTCCCAGATCTGCCGCGCGTTCTCGCGTCTCGCGGAATGCCAGTCCGGCATCTTCCGCAACTGAATGCGGCCGACGACCGCCTGCATCTCGAGCATCCGCCAGTTCGTACCGAAGCTGTCGTGCAGCCACCGGAAACCTGCCGGATGATCGCGCTCGTACACTGCTTCCCACGACTTGCCGTGATCCTTGTACGACCACATTCGTGACCACAATTCGCGATCGTTTGTTGTGACCATCCCCCCTTCGCCGGCCGTCGTCATGATCTTGTCCTGACAGAACGACCATGCCGCAACGTCGCCCAGCGAGCCCACGCAGCGGCCCTTGTACTGCGCACCATGCGCCTGCGCGCAGTCCTCAATGACGCGCAGCTCGTGCTCCGCAGCCAACTCGAGGATCGGATCCATGTCGCACGGCCAGCCGGCGAGATGAACGCAAACAATCGCTTTCGTCCGCTCGTTCAGCAGCGGACGGATCGTTTGCGCGGTGATGTTCTGCGAGTCGCGGTCGACGTCGGCGAACACGGGCGTCGCGCCGGCGTTGACAATGCTCGAAACCGACGCGAGAAAGGTGCGCGGGGTAACAACGACCTCGTCCCCCCCGCCGATTTCCAGCGCCTTGAGCGCGACGTCGAGCGCCACCGTGCCGTTTGCGAGCGCGACGGCGTATTCAGTGCCGGCCCAGGCCGCGAACTCCCGTTCGAACTGCCGGCATTCATCCCCAGTCCAGTAATTGACCCGGTTGGAAAGGAGCACCGCGCGGACCGCATCCGCCTCTTCATCGGAAAAACTCGGCCACGGGTTAAATGGGGTATTTAGCACTTTCAGTCCTTGCTCATCAATCTGGCAGGATTGCCGACGACCGTTGCTCCCGCGGGAACATCCTTCGTAACGACCGCACCCATTCCGACGATTGCTCCGCGGCCGATCCGGAGGGGCATCCCCGGCCTGCCTTGCTTGATGACCGCCCCCGATCCCAGGTATGCGAAGTCCTCGATGAAAACATTTCCGTTGCACTTCACTCCCGGCGCAAAGGTAACGTAGTCACCAATCGTGCAGTCGTGCTCAACATAGCTGTAAAGATTTGCGTGGAAGTACTTCCCCACACGTATGTTGGACGTGAGCGTAACAAACGGACAAAGGATTGATCCTGCCCCAACCGCAGCATCATCCATAACAACGACATTCCCCGCGACAATGGACCAAGCACCTACACCGTCGTCCGCGCAACGCGCCGCCAGCTTGCTGCGCACGCCACCGTTCGCAACCGCGATAACGGCGCGGCGCTCGTCCGCCGGAATGGCAAGGAAATCCTCGTACCTGACCACGCTATGCCCGTTTACCACCGTGCGGGCGGCATTATCATCGACAAATACGAGCCTCTCCAACGGGATGCCCAACCGCTGCAACTCCTCGCGAGCCAAGGGCATCACACCGCGGCCACAGCCGCTGGCGCCATAGACTCCGTACAAGATTTTTTTCACCGCTCCTCCTGCGGGAGGGTGCCGGTAAACTTCGGCATCGTAGCCTCGCCGGCCGCGCTGATACCCTCGCGCTTGAATACCTTACGGACCGTGAGGAAAAGAATCTTTAGGTCGAGAAGGAACGAATGATTGTCGACGTACCACACGTCGAGGCGGAATTTCTCGTCCCAACTGAGCGCGTTGCGTCCATTCACCTGCGCCCAGCCGGTGATCCCGGGCCGGACTTCATGCCGCCGACGCTGCTCTGCGGTGTAAAGCGGCAAGTATTCCATCAACAGCGGCCGCGGACCAACAAGGCTCATATCGCCCTTTAACACGTTCCACAGCTCCGGCAGCTCGTCCAAACTGGTGGATCGCAGCAAGCGGCCAAACGGAGTAAGCCGCTCTGCATCCGGTAGCTGCTGACCATCGGGCCCCCGTGCATCCGTCATGGTGCGAACTTTCAACATCTGGAACGGCTCGCCGCGCAGGCCTGGCCGCGTCTGATGGAAAAACACCGGGCTACCGAGTTTGCGGTGTACCTGCCCGATGAGGAACAGGAGCGGAAGACCAAGCAGCAGAAGAGCCAGAGAGGCCAAAACGATGTCAAAAGAACGCTTCATAGTCTCAATACATAATCTGTGTTAGCTGGCACGTGAGTGGACGGTCCGAGCCGACAATTGCGTACTTTCCATCCAATCCACCCATCGATCCGCCAGCAACGCCCGGTCAAATTCCTTTTCAGCGAGCGCTCGGCCACGCTCACCCATGACCTTCAGGGCGGCGCGGTCGCCGGCAGCTTTCTCCAGCGCATCGGCAAAGACAGCAGGGTTGTCGGGCGGCACGGCGAAGCCACAGCGCTGCTGTCCAATCAGCTCGGCCAGCCAACCAGGGTAATTGTTCAGCACCGGCAGCCCGGCGGCTATGTAGTCAAAAAACTTGTTAGGCGAAGTGCCATAGTAAAAAGCCGGCACATTGGCCAGTATTTGCAAGCCCACGTCAGTGGCCGCCATCAGGCCCGCAAGACGCACCTTATTGACGGCGTCGTGGAACACGACGTTGTCCAGCCCCTCGCGCTCGGCGCGTGCCTGCAGGCCTGCCTTTAACTTGCCCTGGCCAATTAGCAGCAGCTTGATATCATCGCGGCCACGGCGTTTGAGTTCGGCAGCGGCATCCAGCACGGCATCAAGGCCGTTGGCCATGCCGTGGGTGCCGGCAAACACGGCCAGCAAGTCAGTTGCCCGTACCTGCGGGGGCCGCCACGGCTCCGCCGTTCCAGCAAAAATACCCAGATCGCACCCGTTGGGCACTAGCGCAATACGCTCCCGCGGCACGCCCCGCTGCGCAATGCCTTCCACAATTCCGGGCGACAGCCCAATTAGTCGGTGGGCCGAACGATAACTGGCCCACTCCAACGCGGACATGGCGCCCAGCACTAGTGGATTGCGAATCACACCCATGGCCCGAGGCAGCTCAGGCCACAGGTCCCGCACCTCAAATACAAACGGTTTGCCACGCAGCCAGCGCGCTAGGATGCAGGGAACGCCCGCTGTAAGTGGCGTAGTGGTGGCAAATAGAACGTCATACCGTTCGGTGAACGCCAAGCCGCAGCTGCGCAGGGCGAACTTCAGGAACGTCAGTGCGCGTTTCACGAAGCCATCGCCGTTGGAATAGGCCAAGTCGAATTCGATGATCTCGATGTCGTCCACAACGCCGCGCCGCCGCCCATGCGCAAACGCCGTGCTCAGGCCAGTTTCGCCCCCGCTATAGCTACCGCATACCATGGTGACCTGATGCCCGCGCGCCACCAGTTTGCGCGCCATTTCATAAGAGCGGATGCCGGCAGATCCCTTGGGCGTTGAAAAATGCTGATGAAAATAGAGAACTTTCATGCTGCCCACCGATATTCCGTCGTCAAGGTGCCTGGCTGCGCAGTTTCAATTTCAAGCACCGACACGGGGGTCTTCTCAAGATAGTGACGCGACTCCCAACCCTCGATCACGTCGCAGCGGACGATGGGCATGCTGGCCAGCACCGTCAGCACATGCGTCCCATTCGTCAGGCGCGCCTCGTCTAGCCGACCTTCCAATTGCCACGTGCCCGGCGCCACGCGCCAGCGCAAAACGGCCTTGCGCGCGAAGCCCGCCACCTCGTCCACCACTATCAGGTGCGAGTCACTCAAGCTGATGCGGCGGCGGTGGCTGGCCCCTTGGCGGTCCCGGTAGCCGGCCGCAAAACGAACCGTCAGCCCCTCTTCCGTCAGCGGCTCGATAACCGAGGTTCTGAGCCAGTTTCCAAACAGGAAACGACTCAGGCGCGGCATCTGGTCGCGGCCATCAAACTGTACGGTGTTGTGACTGGCCGTGCCGCCAAAGTAGTTCAGCCACTGCGGCTCGCTGTTGTAGCTGTAGGAACCGGCATCGCGCAGCAGGTTGTCGCCATCCAGCCACAAGTCCAGATGCAGGGCATCGGCCTGGCTGGGCCGGAAACGAAAGCGCGGGTAGCGCAACATGGCCATGGCCGACCCACGCCGCAGCACGGCAAAGCCACCATCGTCCGCCACACGGCTCCCTGGCTGCGGTGCCAGTGCCT
Organism: Aromatoleum sp.; assembly: GCF_032027225.1. Taxonomy (GTDB): domain Bacteria; phylum Pseudomonadota; class Gammaproteobacteria; order Burkholderiales; family Rhodocyclaceae; genus Aromatoleum. Next base: position 78,161 of record NZ_JAVSMM010000012.1, read on the forward strand.
GCGGCACTGGCACGCCCAGCCACTGCAAGGGACGGTTCCATAGGCCGTCTTCTGCAAAAGCGCGCTGGTCCGCAAACAAGGCCATAGCCAGCTGCACGCTGGGGCGGTAGTCGCGGTAAGCAGTATCCGTTAATTGCAGCAGCCGAGCGCCGTCGTTGGCGCCCAGGTTAGGGCCGTCGCCATTGCGCGGACTGAGCATGTAGTACAGCCACTGGGTGGCCGCCCGCACACGTTCACACCAAGGCGCGGAAAACGCCGGCAGCCCTAAGTGGCGGCGCCACACCTCTGCCATGCAGAAGGTGTCCAACAGTACGCGGTGGTAATTCAGCGAATACTGGCTGAAACTGCCATCCGGTCCGATCAACCGAGCGGCGCGGTTTTCCAGCCAGCGGCGGCCAATTTTCTGCCATTGCTCCCCCTCAGCCACCCCCAGCGGAGCTAGCCAGCTACCGCCGATGAACAGCGCCGCAGCCTCCGAAGTGCCATGGTTATTGTCTTGCGCCACGGCGTATTGCACGGTCGGCGCAATACGCTGCAAATGCAGGCGCACCAGATCAAGCAGGCCAGGCGCGGGCTGCCGCGCCTGGCCCAGCATGAGCGCCGCCATGGCCAGGTGCATGACGCGCATAGAGGCCTCTTGCCCACACTTCCAGTTGGGGCCACGGTAAGGTGGATTGTGGGCGCACCAGTCGGCCAGCCAGTCGTTCACCCGGGCGAGCGCTTTGTCATCACCATTGCGTGCGCGCTGCGCAAAAGCCAGCACCCAGTCCATCCGAGACAATTCCCAAATGACCTTGATGTCGCCCACTTCAGGATCGAAATCGGGAATCTGCCACCAACCGCGCTCCGGCGCGGCCACACGCTCCCCGGTAAACGGATTGGCCTGCCAGTCCGGCGGCTGGGCCGTCACCGTATAGGGCCAATAGCTGAACAACCGCGCCGACGTCTGCCAGCCACCGACGGGCGGCCATGGCACTTCCTCCAACGTGGGCGTCGAAAAGAACGGCCGCTGCGGCACGGCGGCGTGCAGCCGGCGCACAGGGTTCAACCCCAGCTTGACGCCCACGCGGTATGAGGCCGCGCGGGCTATGTTGGGCAGGCCCAGCGCGAGCGCTGTCCCCGCTTTGGACATGAAAGCGCTCATTGCTTGCGCAACTGCTCCGCCACGTCGATGGTCACCCGCGCCACCTGAAAAATCTCGTCCGGCGGAATGGCCGGCACTCGATTCTCAACAGCGTTCAGGAACGCCGCCGCGCAGGCCCTTTGGCCCTTGTCCTGCTTCCACAGATTGAGCCTGTTAAAACCCGGCCAGCCGTAGCCCTTGAGCTTGCGGAAGTTGTCCAGTTGCAGCACACGGCCCGCGGCAAATACCTCGACCCGCTCTTTCGGGAAGCTTGCCGCACCGTTAGCCAGGTAAAAAATGGTGCCGAAGGACCCGTCTTCAAACCCAAGGGTGATGGACGCCTTGTCCTCCGTAATCTGCACCCCGGGCGCATCTCCCATGCGCCGCGCTTGGACGGACACGATGGGGCTGCCTGCCAGAAAACGCATCAGGTCGATGAAATGGCAGGCCTCGCCAATGATCCGGCCGCCGCCCACCGCGTTGTCCTGCGTCCAGTGGTTGGCCGGAATGGCGCCCGCGTTCATGGTCATTATGAACGACTTAGGTTCTTTCACCGCCTGCAGCAAGGCCTTCATCTTTTGCACGTGTGGAGAAAAGCGACGATTGAAGCCCACCATCAGCCGCGGACCCTGACCGCCCCCGCAGCCGTACCGGTGCGCCTCGGTATAAGCCGCCTGCACTTCGGCCAACTCGGCATGGTGAATCGCCAGCGGCTTCTCCACAAAAACGTTCTTGCCGGCCTTCAACGCCTGGGCCACAAAACTGGCGTGCGTGTCGTGGCGGGTGACAATAACCACCGTGTTGACAGCAGCGTTGCCAAGCATGGCGGCCATATCGGTGGATGCCTCGGCGAAACCCGCCTTTTCACCATGGATCACGCCATTGATGCCACCCGCCGTGACGACCGTGTGAAATTGCGCACCTGCCGCCTTGAAGGCCGGAATCAGCATGCGTGAAGCATAGTTGCCCGCGCCGATGAAACCCAGTACCGGGCGCTCCGCGTCAAAGCGGGCGCCGGGCGCCAACGTAACGCTGCGCGCGGGACGCTCGGCGATCGGCGAGGTGTATCGAAGCAAAATTCCCAGGCTGCTCTTGTCTTCGGTAAGGATCCGATAGGCCTTTTGGGCGTCTTCAAACGCAAAGCGGTGCGTAATGAGCGGCTTCACGTCCAACTGGCCGCCGGCCAACATGTCGAGCACGGCCTCGAAGTTGCGCTGTTCCGTCCATCGGACAAAGCCCAGCGGGTAATCCTGCCCCTTGTCTTCATAGTTCGGGTCATACCGACCAGGGCCGTAGGAGCAGGAGACTTGAAAGCTCAGCTCCTTCTCATAAAAGTCAGCCCGATTCAGCTCTAGTCCGGTCACGCCCACCAAGATGATCCGCCCGCGCTTGCGGCTCATACGCGCAGCGTGCGCGACAGGATCGGTAGACTTGGTGGAGGCGGTGATGATCACCCCATCTACCCCCCGCCCCCGGCTGAAGGCCATGCCGGCAGCCACTGGGTCTTCCCCCTTGCTGGGGTTGCAGGTGACAGCGCCATATTGGTGAGCCAGAGCCAGCTTAGCCTCGTCAAAATCAATGGCAAGCACGCGGCAACCGTGGGCGCGGAGCAACTGAACGGTCAACAGACCGATCAGTCCTACTCCCGTGACTACGAAGGCCTCCCCCAGCGTCGGCTTCGCCAAGCGAATACCCTGCAGGCCGATGCTGGCTAACACTACGAAAGAAGCGGACTCGTCGTCCACAGCATCCGGAATGCGGGCGCATAGGTTTTTCGGCACCTTCGCCACCTCGGCATGAGGCCCGTTGGACACCACACGGTCGCCCAGTTTGAAACCATCCACCGCCGAGTCAAGTTCAGCCACCACGCCCACGTTGCAGTAACCCAACGGTAAGGGTCGCGCGAGCTTGGACTGGACAGCCTCGATGGTAGTCATCAGCCCATCGGTCTGGATCTTCTCCAGCACCATCTTGACCTTGTCGGGCTGCTGGCGAGCCTTGTCGATCCAGTTTGAACGCCCGAAGTCAATCAGCATCCGCTCGGTCCCCGCGGAAATCAGGCTGTTCGTCGTCCGGATCAGTAGCGTGCCGGTCTGCAGTGCTGGCGCGGGGATTGTGAGCACGGACGTCTCACCGCTACCCATGTTTTGAACAATTTGTTTCATCAATACCTCAACCATTTCACAATCCGGTCAGACCCAAGGGTCGTAATACCTGGAGCTCACCATCAGACCCGACAACGAGGATTTCGGCAGTAGGCAAGGGGGCCCCATGAATAACCAAACTGAAGTTACTCACCAGCTAAAGTTTGGGATCGAGTGCGTAGTGACCATCCAGGTACTGGCGACACCACAACTCAAGACAGACTAGGCCGAAAATTGGGTAGGAAGCATCAAGCCTCCCCGCGCGATCTTCGTTCACCAGGCGCTGAACTTCGCCCGCGTCGAAAACGCCTCGCACAGCAATGTTCTGCGGCGACAAGGATTCGTCGACGATGTCTCGCAACGGCCCCTGCAACCAGCGCCGCAAAGGCACCCCGAAGCCGGTCTTAGGCCGATAGATCACGTCGTGCGGAAGATACGGCTCCATCGCACGCTTGAAGATCCACTTGCCGATGCGGCCGTGCTGCTTATAGTTGAGAGGGAGACTACCGGCAAGCGAGACCAAATCCAGATCAAGTAGGGGAACTCGCACCTCCACTCCTGCAGCCATACCCATCTTGTCGGTGTAGTTCAGATTATGGTCGGCGAGAAAATGCTTGCACTCCAGGTAAAGCATGCGATTAAGCGCATCGGTGTCCGCAGGTAATTCCCTGAGCGTCCTGACGAGCGGATCGAACATCGCTTCGACGCTCAAGCCCTGTCGCATTTCGGGCGACAGCAGCGACAAAGCGCGGGCAGGCTCCATCCACAGGAAATAGCTCGCGAGCCGGCGCTCACTATCGAGACCTGCGTACTGGAACGCTTTGCCGATACGACGCAGAAGAGGAGTGCGCGCGGACAAACTTCCCGAGAGATCGCTCAACCCACGACGCAGCGGAGCCGGCCACCACGACCACCAGCGTTCCTGGGTCAGTGCAAAGTGGCGACGGTAACCGGTAAAGATGTCATCACCCCCGGCGCCTGACAGCAGAACCTTTATCCCCTGCGATCGAGCCAACTCCGAAATAAACAGCGCATTCAGTGCCGCCGGGTCGGGCGTCGGCTCATCGAGCAGATAGATCATTTCAGGCAGCCGATCCATCATCTCGCCGCCAATTTTGACAACGTGCAAATCGACGCCAAGATGGTCTGCTACGCGGCGCGCGTAGGGAAGATCGTCGGCGAATCCTTCTGTCGCAGTCGATCCGTCGGTTACCTCGATGCTGAAGCACTGCAGCCGGTTGGCCGCGCTACGATGACGCTGGGCAAATGCGACCACGGCTGAAGAGTCCAGCCCCCCCGACAGAAATGCACCTAGCGGCACGTCGGCGACCATCTGCCGCCGAACCGCTTCCTCGACAGCCGCGGCAACTTGCCGTGCAGCTTCATCAACCGACAGCGAGACTTGAACGGCTGACGAAAAGCCGATATCGCGGTAGCGCCATTCGCGCAACACTTCTCCATGCCGAGCCTGCAGAGCGTACCCTGGCAAGAGCTTGCGCACGCCTTTGACGATAGTCCCAGAACCGGGCGACCACAGGTAGCCGAGGTGGTGAAGCACGGCGAGCGGGTTGAGGTCAGGCGTTACATCGCCCGCGCGCAGCAGAGCTTTCAATTCGCTGGCGAACGCAAGGCGCCCAGCGCATTCAGCAAGGTATAAGGGTTTTACGCCAAGTGGATCGCGCACCAGCGTCAGCGTGGCGCTGTCTCGCTCCCAGAACGCGGCGGCGAATATCCCGTTAAGCGCTTCGAAGCAACGGACACCGTCACGCGCAAACAGCGCGAGGAGCACCTCCGAATCCGAGTTCCCGCTGAACTGCTCCCCCTGGACCTCCAGCGCCTCTCGCAACTCGCGGTAATTATATATCTCGCCGTTATAGGCCATCACAATGCGGCCGTCGTGCGAGACCATAGGTTGATGGCCGGCCGCTGAAGTATCGAGGATAGACAACCGCACGTGACCCAGCCAGACCCGAGCCTCTTCGTCGGCCCAGTGGCCGCAGTCGTCCGGCCCGCGCCGCCGTATCGCCGATAAGCCGAATAATGGCTTGCGTAACGGACCCGTAGCCCCATAGATTCCACACATCTCAGTTTTTCCCCGCGGCAATCACTGTCGCATGCTTGAGCACCATGCGCCGGTCCGTTCTAAGCTCGCCCCGGAGCATCCAGACAAGCGGGACTAACATCGACAATAGCAATACGGTCACGGCAGCAAGCTCACCGCGGAAGTAGTGCAGCATCACACCTGCCATCATTACGTAGATCCCAAGCGGCACATCCCTCCCGCTCCGGGCAGCCCGGCCGTAGGCAACACCATAGACAGCGCCGAAGATCAGGGCACCAAATGCAACACCCACCCATCCGAAGTTCAAGTAGAACTCTCCAAATAGACCTGGCGGCATGGTCGTTGCTTCGTTCTCCCACTTCTCCGGCCACAACGCTAGGGTGAAGACTCCGGGCGCAGTGGGCGGCTTGTCGGGGAAGAGGAGCGAGGGTAGCCAGATCAGAAATACCATCTTCAAGGTTTCCCCTTGCTGAAAGGACAGTTCGTTCGGTATCGCATCCACCAGGACTGCCATGCACTGCAACTGCATCAGATTTCCAGTGAGTTGCTGAAACAGCATCCGGGAGAAGCTCGCGAAGAATCCCTCCTGCTGGTCGTAGAAAACGAACTCGCCAACCACCAGGTACTCCTGCTTGACCACGTGATAAACCATCAGCAGCACGAACGTGAGGCAACCAATTAACGCCAGCCTAAGAAACGACAACTGACGAACCCGGACATGCCAGACGATCAGCATCGCCAGCAAGTACACAAAGACCGTCGACTTGGCCCCCTGTAGGGCCACTAGCATTAGCGCAAGAACCGAGAACGCAATGAAGCGGAGATGGCACAACAATGACAACGGCTGATGCCGAGAGGCAATCTTGATAAACCAGGCGAGTGATACGGACAGCAGGCTGTTCTGCAACATCACGATGAAGTTCAGCCCAGCAAACTGGCGAATCCGGTCGCTGCCGGCCAATAGCCAATTCTCTACCCCACCGAGCAGCACTATGGTCACGAGAATGGATGCTAAGCCAACGCCGATCACCAGCCGCGCGCGCCGCTCGAACGACCAACCCCGCCTCCATCGCACCCTACGTGTACGTACGGTGACCCGGGACCAAGCGATTCCCGCTGATACACCTGCAAACACGAGCAGAAGCACACTGCCGTAAATCAGGAGTGCGCTCTGGATAGCCTGAGTCTTGTCGCGGAACGAATAGCCCCAAAAGATCGAAAAACCGTCAGTCTCGTCGATGAAGGGCATCAGGGGCAGCAAGATTCCCGCCATCCAGAATGCAAGAAATAGTATCTGAGGACGCAGCGGACCAAAACGTCCGCGAAATCCAATGGGTTGATCCAGCACTATTACAAACTCCATCGTTTCATCCGGCAAGAAACCGCACAAAGGGCGGCCGCCGACCAGACGGTGCCCAGTGCAACAGCCACCGCCGCACCCTGCGCCCCCCAGGCTGGTATGCCTAAAAAGCATACGCCTCCTCCGAGCGCGACTTCGGCCAGGTTGATCCAGACCGATGCCCCATAACGACGTACCACCATCAGACGCGTCCCGTACGCGAGGGCTAGTGCCTTTATGGGCAGGATCCAGCTGAGCACGGCGGCGAACAAAAAAGCCGACGAGTACGCGCCACCGATCAACCAGTAGGCAATCATGGAGACAGCACACAACGCAGCGGCTCCGACAACGCCGGTTAGCAGCGTCATGCGCACTAGTTCGGACATCTGAGCTTCCATCGCGCCCTTCCGGCTGAGGGCGGACACCATCTTCGGAAGCGCACGCTGCACGAGAACCGCCAGAGGAAGGGTGACCGAGGTAAGCGCCAGCATTGCCAGTCCAAATACCCCGATCCGGTCAGTCGGAACTTTGAACGCAGTCAACGCGAGTACCGGCAGGCTATCGGCAAGCAGGCGCAGTACCAGCGCAAGATTGACCGCGCTACCATGCCGAACGCTGCGCATCAACTCCACCCACTCCAGCGGTGCACGCCAGGGAACGGGCGGGGTCGCTCGACGCAGCACGATCAGTAGGCCGATCAGAGTCACTGCCTCACCGAGATAACGCGCCGCAATCCAGCCGGGAATGCCCCGCGCCCCGGCGAGCGAAATCTGCAAGACGATTGAAACGCCGGAAAGGACCATCAGTCGCCGATAGCAGTGTTGAACGAGGGCCGCCCCCTGCGCGAACCCGGTTGTTGCCCTGAGCATGTTCGTCAACAGCACCATTCCAGCACACAGGGCAACCGCATCGACAATCGCCGATGGTCTCATTAGCGCACGCGCGCCGACTACGGTTAGTCCTACGATCAGAGCGCCAGTGATGACAACGAGGTAGATGTTGCGCAGGGCGATCATCCGCCGCCTAGGGTTCTGCTCCTCGGCGATATCTCGAATCGATAGAGCCTGCGTGCCCGCGCTACCAACTAGCACCAAGACCGACAAGGCGCTCTCGAGCGAACGGATCACGCCGAGTTCAGAGGGACTGAGAATCAGTGCTACGAGGAACTGCCCGAGAATCACCGTTCCCTGAATGCAGACCGTCACCATTAGCACCGGTAAGAGCCCGCTCTGTTCCAGCCCATCGAGTAGCGAGCGCAGATTTTTCAATATCCCAATTCCCGCGCGAAAGGGCAAATGACAATAACCGTTTGAGTCATCTCGAGAATACGAGACAAGTGTCATCAAACCCTCTGACCGCGGTGCCGTAGGCCACCGTAATGTCCTCCGGCATCTCGCCAGAGGGAAACGTGAAGGTGCCGAACTGGGCCAAACGAAAGGGCAGGGCATCCTTCGCCGCGGAGAAAAGCTCCTCGGGCTGCCCTCGAGCATCAATCATCATGATTTTCGCACGTTCTGACAGGATTCCCGGACCACGACGAGAATCCAGCATGTCGAGCAGCAAATTGCCCGATGGCATCCCGCTTTCGACTGTTGTCGAAAAAAAAAGACAGCCAGGTCCGCGACCACTGTATATCGAGCTGCCATCAATACTTGCGATCTCCCGGATACCCCCGCCCCCCCCTTCCTCCAAGAGTTCGAAGACGTGATTCGTCTCGAGCTGCGTATCGGTCGCATAGAGCAGACGTCCGCCGACCTTCGCGATCCATGCTGCCCGATATGCCTGTCGACCGCGTAGCACTGGGGTTATCGACGAAAACCCACTATCGCTCGTCCATATACTCGCCGAATGCTCGAAATCACCGCATAGCACCCAAACCCGATCTCCGATCGCAGTCACCGCATGAATATGCTCGATTTCGCCTGCCGGAATCTCGGCCAACACAGTCCAAGTTCCTCGCTGATTTGAGCGTCCCCAAATACGGACCAGACCTCGATGCGGATTATCGAAGTACTCGCCAAAGACAAGCAAGGAGTCGCCGCCAGGCTGCTCTATGCAACTGAACTCAAGGGCACGTCGCCCGTCTGGAATGTGAAAATCGAGCGTCAGTCGGCCAGTTCGTAAATCGCAGCACCAGATCTCCGAGCGGCGCGCGATGAACAAACCGCCGTCCATAATCATTGCGTGGCTCGGAGAGATCCTAAGCACGCGGTCCACAGAGCGGAATTGTCGGCCGATCCGGCCCAGAAATCCGAGCGGGGGAAGCTGACAGATGAACTCCGAGCGATCCAGAGCATAGTTGGAACGATACAGCGCCCCATGCGAATGACAGACCATGCCCCTCTTGTCGGCCACCAACGGTCGCAACGCCTTGCGGAGGGCTCTGACAGTCCAGGCACTCATCGCGCGGACCTAGTCCAGAATGGTAACCAATATGGGTAAGCCTTCGCCTTTCTGGCGTTGAGAAATTCGACCAATGCGGTGGATTCGCAACTTTCGATGCGCAGACCGTCGACATTGGCGACCTTGAGAATCCCATGGCCGATTAACTCCTTTTGAAGCGTTCGCTCTCCGTAGTACATCGCCCAATGAGGGCGTCGCTCACGAACAGTCAGGTCGACCTCGAACTCGCCATCTTGGACGTGGAACAGCCGATCGCGATACCAATTGGCAATCGGCCATCGTTCGGCCCAACTGTCTTCTGCCACATGAATCATCGTGAGGCTATGTGCGGTATCCACGCCCAGACACACGATTTTTGCATTATGGTCCGCGCAATACTTCCATGAAGAGCGTGGGCCACACGCCGTGGGACGATCGCCGTCGATATTAGCCTTCATCATCGGCGCGGCATGCGGTCCGACGGCGGCCATTGTGTTGAGCGGATGACGGCTGCGTATGGTCCCTGACATCGCCAACAGCGCCTTCGGGATAGCGCCGGTCCATGGCGGCGTCCTGCGTACGTCATAGACAAGACGTTTAGTACAGATTGCATCGGTCAACCGCCCCAGACCAGTCGGCTCTTCGCGTAACAGTGGAATTGCTGGCAGCGCGAGAGTTCCTTCTGGCCCGAGAAACTTAAGTAGCCGCTCACAGATCTCGGCAGGGGAGAGTCCGGTCGATTTGAGGGCGGAGCCTGAGGAGTGAACGATCGCGATGTCTCCCTCCTGAACACCAAAGGTGCGGAGTTGATCGATGATGCGGTCGAAAGACAAATATTCAACGCCTGCTACCCGAGCATTTGCCGGCTTGGCGTGGTTACGCGCCCGCGGGGCGAGGAACTTGTGTACCAAGCTGGAGCGCCAGTAGAGGTTCTTCACAAAAACCTCGATCCATGGCGACGCGGACAGGATCCTGTCGACGTTCATTCTAGGAGTGCTCTCGGATCAGACATCTTGGTAGAAAAGGGCGCGGCCCTGTTGGCTTCACACGCACAGACCATCAATAACCCGACGCAGGGTGCCGCGCCGCTGCTCCATCGAAAAATTCCTGTCAATCCACTGGTGTCGCTGATCGGCCTCAGAGGCCTGCCAAGGTTCAGTCAGAACCTTGAGCATGCCCTGATGGATGGACTCGATATCAAGGGGATCGACCCAAGTCGCGTAGGCCCCAGCAACCTCGGGTACCGCACCACGTGGCGAAACTACAACCCGTGCACCTGACGCGATGGCCTCCGCGATCGCATGGCCGAAGCCCTCGTGCAGCGTGGGCTGGACATAGGCGACACAGCGCCTGTAGTGCTCACGTTTTTCCTCGTCGGAAATCATCCCAAGAAACTGGACCCGATCCCCAATTTTGAGCTGCCGTGCCCGTTGCTCCAGTGCTCCCTGATGATCGCCGGGCTTTCCTGCCACCAGCAGTCGACAATGCGGCAGTTCCGCAGCGAGGCGTGCGAATGCTTCTAAGGTGGCGACCAAGCCCTTACGCACAGCATTGGTATAGCTTGTCCACGACACCGTAAAGAAATAGTTGTCGAGCGCGCCCCGTCTGTCGTTCGGACGATAAAAGGCCGTATCGATCGCCAGAGGGGCGGACACTGGATGGCGAACGCGTAGGTTGGTCGTCACTTCGTCATATTCAAAACGCGAGATGAAAAGATTCCGATCGGCGAAGCGCAAGGCACTTCGCAACATCACCTTCTGCCACTCGGGCCGGTCGAGATAACAGAGTCCTGGAAGTTCGGTGCGACAGGCCGAATAGTCGAACGCCCCCGTCACCAGCACAGGTTTGCGTCGCAGCTTACCGACCAGCAGCGGGAGCGCCGCATGCCCCCACCACCAGCAGAAATAGGCATCGGCATGCCAGTCGATCGATCCAGGTCCACCAGACAGCACGACATCGTGCCCCAACTCGCGAAGTAATCGGATATCGACCCGGTAGAACTCGACCTTTTCGAATACCTCGCGCCAGTTGGCGTGACCTGACATGTTGGCAAAGAAGCAGATTCGCAATTCAGTTCCTCAAATTCGAGGCACAGGAAATAGCAGGTCCCTGCTCACCAAATGCGTTGTACATCGACACCAGGGTTTCGCGAAGTGGAATAGGGTCAATTGGCCCGACCCGTTCGACTAGCCGTGAGGGATCGCCGCATAGATCCTTGATCTCGTCCCGCCGCACGAAGGTCGGATCGATCTCGATCTCGGGGCGGTAACCGGCGACATCAGCCATCAAGTCAAGAACCGAAAGTAGCGTGACGCTACGACCGGAACAGATGTTGAAGGCCTCCGAAACGGCATCGGATATCAGGAGACGCACATAGGCCTCGACAATAAACCGTATGTCGGAAAGATCTCGCGCGACGTCGAGGTTGCCCAGACGCAGAACCGGATCACGTCGCTGAAATGCGGCTACGATTTTGGGAAAAACGAATGCTTCTGATTGTCCCGGGCCCGTATAATTGAACGGCCGTACGATAATAATCGGCATGCGCCCAAACCACTTCATCGCGACCATTTCCATCGCGGCTTTGCTTAACGCGTAGTGATTGACCGGCTTTATCGGATCGGACTCACGGATGGGACTGCGCTGCGCGTTTCCGTAAATATTCGCGCTGCTCGCAAGTATCACTTTTCTGGGCTTTAGGCCAGCCGCTGCGATTGCTTCGAGCAAACTCTCAGTCCCGAGCACGTTTGTTCGGTAAAACGACAAAGGGTCACCGACAACATGCGCAAGTGCCGCAAGATGGACGATGTGGGTCGGCCTCGCGTTCACGAGCCAATCGGCAATCTTTACCGTATCCAGCAGATCCGCATCCAGATGGGCATCTCCGGCATGGAGTCGATGCTGACCAAGTCCGAGCACCTCCCAACCCGCAGCGGCAAGCGAGTGGGACAAGTGTGTGCCGGTGAAGCCTGAAATGCCGGTGATCAGGACCCTACGGTTATCAAGAAAATCCACGTTTCACCCTTCGCATGTCGGCATCGACCATCGAATGACATAGTTCTTCGAGAGTAGTCTTCGGGGACCAGCCGAGCTCTCGAAGCGCGAGACTCGGATCACCAATCAGTAGTTCGACTTCGGCCGGACGATAAAAGCGAGGATTGACTTGAACGCGCTGAGTGCCGCTTCGAACATCGATACCAATCTCATCGACACCGGAGCCGGACCATTCGATTTTCATTCCTGCAGCCTGAAAACTCATCGTCACGAAATCGCGGACTGTCTCAGAGCGGTTGGTCGCAAGAACATATGTGCCAGGTCGATCAGCCTGCAGCATGCGATACATGCCCTCTACATATTCCTTGGCAAATCCCCAGTCCCGGCGGGCATCGAGATTACCGAGTTCGAGATGCTCAAGCTTTCCTTGCGCGATCCTTGCGACGGCATCGGTAATCTTGCGCGTCACAAATTCCTTACCGCGCAGCGGAGACTCATGATTGAACAAGATACCGCTGGTCGCAAAGAGACCATATGCCTCACGGTAGTTAACAGTTGACCAGTGCGCAAAGAGTTTAGCCACGCCATACGGGCTACGGGGATAGAACGGCGTGCTTTCGCGTTGCGGAACTTCTTGTACCAGTCCGAACATTTCTGACGTAGAGGCTTGGTAGAAACGGACGTTTCGATTCACGATTCGAATCGCCTCTAGTAGGTTCAGGGCACCCACCCCAGTAATCTGCGCCGTCGTCATGGGTTGATCGAAGGAAACGCCCACATAGCTCTGAGCCGCAAGGTTGTACACCTCTGCGACGTCAATGCGTTGCAGGAGGCGGATAATGCCGGAGGGGTCCGTCAAATCGAATTCAACAAGTTCAAGATCGGGATGGTGAGTAATCCCCAACTCATCAAGACGCCAGAAGTTAACGGAGCTCGTTCTGCGATAGGTTCCGAAAACCTTGTATCCCTTACCAAGGAGCAATTCGCTCAGGTAGGCGCCGTCTTGACCGGTTATACCGGTGATCAGTGCTCGTTTCTGCATAGTAACTGTGTATCAATGCCGGTAGCTAATTAGAGACGCCAGGCAGGAATTCCTGCTTGCTGCAATTCTTCGGACGGAAGAGCCCCTTTTACGTCGATGACCACTCCAGCGCGCAACAACTTGTTCGACAGCGCGGTCACGCTCAACTGTGCGTACTCCTTGTGGTTCACGGCCGCAACGATAGCCGAGGCCTTCGGCAGGTCATTCCAAGGCGTAAGGCTCACTCCGTATTCGTGCTCGGCTTCGGAGCCCTCGGCGATCGGGTCGTGCACGTGCACGCTTACCCCGTACGTCTGAAGTTCACGAATGACGTCGATTACCTTGCTGTTACGTAGGTCGGGACAGTTTTCCTTGAAGGTGAGTCCGAGCACAATGACATCGGCGCCCCTGACCGGGAGGTCGTTAACTATCATCTGCTTGATCGTCTGCTCAGCTATGTACTTGCCCATGCTGTCGTTAATCCGACGACCGGCGAGAATGACTTGGGGGTGGTAACCAAGCATCTCCGCTTTGTGTGTCAAGTAATACGGATCGACGCCGATGCAGTGTCCGCCAACCAGCCCCGGGCGGAAGGGCAGAAAATTCCACTTCGTGCCGGCTGCCTTAAGAACTTCGAGCGTATCGATGCCGATGCTGTGGAAGATCACCGCCAATTCGTTCATCAGCGCGATGTTCAAATCGCGCTGTGTATTCTCGATCACCTTGGCGGCCTCAGCGATCTTGATGCTTGATGCTGGATATACGCCGGCATCAATGATTGATTCGTACAGTCCCTTCATCTTCTCGAGCGTTTCTGGTGTGTCGCCCGAAACAACCTTCACGATCTTGGTGAGCGTACGCTCTTTGTCCCCAGGGTTGATACGCTCCGGACTGTAGCCAACGAAGAAGTCCCGTTTCCATTTTAGCCCGGAGTACTTCTCGATAACCGGAATGCAAACTTCTTCGGTCGCCCCCGGGTAGACGGTGGATTCGAACACGACCACCGCTCCACGCTTGATGTGTTTGCCGACCGATTCTGAGGATTTTACTAGAGGTGCAAAATCAGGCTGATGAGCGTAGTCCACCGGTGTGGGAACAGCAACGACGATGAAATCAGCCTCGCGCAGGACTTCAGGGTTCGTCTGACACGACAGCAGCATTGCAGCGCGCAAATCATCCGACGACACTTCGCCGGTCGGGTCATGGAAGTCGCGGTAGGCGGCAACCTTCTGTTCGGAGAGATCAATACCGAAGGTCCGATACTTCTTGCCGAACTCCACGGCTAAGGGCAAGCCCACATAGCCAAGTCCAATGACTGCAATGGTGGTCATGATAGTGTTATCCGAATCAGATGACGCCGAGTTCACGGACCAGCGTGGAGACAATTCGCTCAGCGGCCCGACCGTCCCAGAGCTTTGGGCGTCGCCCACACTTGCCGCGCCCCGCCAGCACAGCACGTGCCTCGCGAAGAATTGCGTGCGGGTTGGTGCCAACGAGCACGTTGGTGCCCTCGTCAAGAGTGATCGGCCGCTCGGTATTCTCGCGCAGTGTGAGGCATGGCACGCCGAGCACGGTCGTTTCTTCCTGGAGCCCTCCGCTGTCGGTCAGCACGACACCTGCATCCTTCCACAAGTTCAGAAATGACATATAGGGCTGCGGACCGACCAGCGTAATGCGCGCTCCAAGGTCAATTCCAAAGCGCTCAAGGTTGCTCCGTGTGCGAGGATGCACCGGAAAAATTAACGGCAGCTCCCGCGAAAATTCCCGTAGCGCCCCGCCGATTGCAGAGAAGGTACTACCGTCATCCACATTGCTTGGTCTATGTAGCGTAATGACGCCGTATCGCCCTCGTCCGTAGAGCTCCTTAAATTCCGCCACTTCACAAGGCGCGGAATAACTCACCACGGGAGACTGGGCGGCCTGATAGAGAACGTTGTCGGCCATCACGTGGCCCACATGATGAACGGCCGACAAACTCTTGCCTTCTCGAACCAAGTGCTCGACACCCGATGGTTCAGTGACGAAAAACAAGTCCGAGATAGCATCGGTCACCAGACGATTGATTTCCTCGGGCATAGAGCGGTCGCCGCTACGTAAGCCCGCCTCCACATGGGCAACGGGGATCTGCAGTTTCTTGGCGACGATAGCGCAGGCGAGAGTCGAATTGACATCCCCGACGACTAAGACACAATCAGGTTTGCGCTCTAGGCATAGCGCCTCGAAGCCCACCATAACCTTTGCCGTCTGTTCGGCGTGGGAACCGCCGCCGCACCCCATGAAAACGTCGGGCTTAGGGATTCCTAACTCCTCAAAAAACACGTCATTCATGTCGCGATCGTAGTGCTGACCTGTGTGAATCAATTGCCAACCGAGGCGCCCATCCGCGCGCAGAGCGCGAACGAGCGGAGCGATCTTCATGAAGTTAGGACGAGCACCCGCTACTAGAAAAATAGATTTCACGTCATTCAGGCTCATTATTCAGGCGCATACGCCTCGGGGTAAGTGATTGTTCGAGCACGGGCAGCCGCATGGGCGGCAACGATACCGACGAACATGTCCAAATCGACGTTACGCTCACAAACGTCCCCATTGCCCCCCGGGTATGGGTGGTGCGGGTAGTTGCCGCACGATCTTCAGTCGCAGCCTTTAGTTCGGCAATACGAGCTGCGGTTCGCGCGCGCGACATAACCCTCCTAAAGGACGACAACGCACGCAGAATTGTAACCTCGTATTCGCGCTCTCTGAACCGATCGACCAGGGAGAGGGAGCGATGCCTTGTCATGACCGACGCCGACGAAGAATCCATATATGCGTATTATTCGGGCCGTTAGGTTAGTCAACGGCAACAGTTTTGGTCAGGGAGGTTCGGTTCCTGAGTCGGCGGACTGAAGCACCTTCGCTCGCTTTCACAAGAAACTCGGCGGCAAAAGCAACCGCGATCCCGCAAATCAAACCGAGAACAACTGCGAGTGCAACGATAAGCGCCTTCTTCGGAGCAACCGGTTTTGCATGAACGAGTATTTCGCCGTCGGCATTGAATACGCGTTCCGATTTCGAATCGAGCTGGATCGAATTCAGCTGCCGCAGGCGCGCCTGAGTATTTCGTAAGTTGACGATGAAAGGATCGCCACTTTCGCGCGCTTTCAGCACGTCCAATTCGGCGCGAAGCAATCTCGTCCCGCGAGCGTAGAGCTGACTCCCGTCCATCCACGGGCACAACTCCTCCTGCTCTGGAAGACGCCCATTCGTGATCTCGGGGTCAGTCAATCCAACTGCCTGTGCGACCTTCAGCGCCTCAGACAACTGCACAAGTCGGTCTTCGCGCTTCGGCGACGCTGTCAAACGAAGCTGCGCAAGATCGCGCCTCGTGTTCCACCCCTCTGAAAGACGGCACGACAGTTCCTCCCGCGCTAACACCCCCATTTTCATTAACGGAACAAGAGCGCACTGTCGCATAAACTCATGACTACGCGTCACGGCGAGCTGATGAATCTGTGGCGCAATCGATAGGAGAACCGCGTCTTTCGCGGGCTTTCGAAAGAAACTCGACAATGAACGCGAGGAGCACACCACCTATCAACCCAAGAACGAGCGCGAGGGTTAAAACAAGCACACGCTTTGGTGCTGCGGCCTTCTCGGGCGCGACGACCTCGCCGAGCAGTTCGGTAGACTGCGTTTGCGGCGGCGTGAGCTTCTGTGCAAGGGCGGGCTTCTCGGCGTCCAAATCGTTCATGGAAACGGAGATTCGGCCCCGCTCCAGCATGATCAGGGAGGCCTGGACGGGATCGCGCGGTTTCAATTGTTCGATCAGACCTGACGCATCATCGAACTGCTGTTGCAAGGCGACCCGCTGCGCATCGAGATTTTGAATGCGCTCGTTCATGAGGCGAAGATTTGCGCGGAAGGTCTGATCGTGTGTCTTCTGTACTTCGGTGAAGACACGCGCTAGCAGCGCCACGGCATCAGCGGGGCTGTCCGCCTCCGCGACAAGTTCGACCGTAGCCGGAATGCTTTTCGGCACTGAAGCCTGCTTCAGAAACGGCCGTTCTCGCTTGACCCCGTCGGCGGCGTCTTCACCGTGCATTGCGAGAAGGCGCGATGACAGGACCTCCGGAAGTTCGAATAGACCCGCTCCAGCGACCTGTCCGATGCGTAGTTTGATGCGCGCTTCATAAACTGGGGTTTTCACCAGCAGATAGCCGACTGCGCCTCCCATGCATATGGCAAGCGCCGACAATACCCACAGCTTGCGCCGGACAAGAATGACCCATAGCTCAAGCAAGCTGATTTCGTCGTTGTCTATCACGGAGGGCTGGTCAGCCCGCAGGGCGGAGTTCGAGGGATGATTCATGGTTGTCACGGGTGGCTCGAAAGATGCAAACTTCAGAACGACCCGGGGAAAGCCTCAACCATCCGCAACCGCCTGAAAAGCCGCAGAATTATCGCACGGTGCCCGTCACGCTCGGAACTGAACGAAAGTAATAGCCTGTTGCGGGGCTAACTTCAGCACTTGACAAACGGCGGCTGAGCCTGACCCTGAGCCCTCGCGATCGATCTCGAATTCAGTAAGCAATTAAAGGCCGTAATACCCCCGATACCACTCCACAAACCTCCCCACCCCCTCCCTCACGCTCGTCCCAGGCTTGAACCCCGTCCACGCATTCAGCTCCGCCGTCTCGGCATACGTCGCCGGCACATCCCCGTCCTGCAGCGGCAGGAAGTTCTTCTCCGCTTTCTTCCCGAGCGCGTCTTCGATCGCTTCGACGAAGTCCATCAGCGGCATGGGGTCGTGGTTGCCGATGTTGAAGACGCGGTAGGGCGCGTTGCTGCGGGCGGGATCAGGTTCTAGGGGGTTGAAGGCGGGGTCGGGGGCGGCGGTTCGGTCCAGGGTGCGGACCACGCCTTCGACGATGTCGTCGATGTAGGTGAAGTCGCGCTTCATCTTGCCGTGGTTGAAGACGTCGATCGGACGGCCTTCAAGAATGGCTTTCGTGAACAGGAACAGCGCCATGTCCGGCCGGCCCCACGGGCCGTAGACGGTGAAGAAGCGCAGGCCGGTCGTCGGCAGGCCGTAGAGGTGGCTGTAGGTGTGGGCCATCAGCTCGTTGGCCTTCTTCGTCGCCGCGTAGATGCTGACCGGGTGATCGACGCTGTGGTGCTCGGAGAACGGCATCAGCGTGTTGCCGCCGTAGACGCTGGAGCTGCTCGCGTAGACGAGGTGCTCGACGCTATTGTGACGGCAGCCTTCGAGGATGTTCATGAAGCCGACGAGGTTGCTTTCGACGTAGGCGTGCGGGTTCTGCAGCGAATAGCGCACGCCGGCTTGCGCGGCGAGGTGGATGACGCGGTCGAACCATTCCTCGGCGAACAGGCGCTCGACTCCCGGCCGGTCGGCGACGTCGAGTTTTACGAAGCGAAAGCGCTTGTGCGGCGTGAGGCGCGCGAGGCGCGCCTCTTTGAGGCGGGGATCGTAATAATCATTCAGGTTATCCAGGCCGACGACTTCGTCGCCCCGCGCTAGCAAGACCTGACACGTGTGCATGCCGATGAAGCCGGCTGCGCCTGTTACGAGTATTTTCATTTGCCATCCCGCCGATCCGGATCGAATGGCGAAATTATCGCATGGCGAATTCGGCTGCCGCCCGGCATATCTTCGGTTACAAAAAACCGCCTCATGCTGCCGGCTATACTTGCGTCCCGCCTTTCGACGACCGCCGATGATCGCCCGTCTGCTCTACACCTTGCTCTGGATTTTTGCGCTGCCGGCCGTGCTGTTGCGCCTAGTGTGGCGGGCGCGGCGGCAGCCGGAGTATTTGCAGCATGTGGCCGAGCGCTTCGGGCACTACCGCGTGCGCACGGGCGCGCCGGCATTCTGGGTGCACGCGGTGTCGGTCGGCGAGACGCGCGCGGCCGAGCCTCTGGTGCGTGCGTTGCTCGCGCGCTGGCCGGAACGCCACATCGTGCTGACCCACATGACCCCGACCGGCCGGGCGACCTCGGAGGCCTTGTTCGGCGACGACCCGCGCGTGCTGCGCGTCTATCTGCCGTACGACCTCGGGTTCTTTTCGGCGCGTTTCCTGCGGCATTTCCGGCCGGTCGCGGGGCTGATCCTGGAAACGGAGCTGTGGCCGAATCTGCTCGCGGCGTGCCGTCGTCGCGACGTCCCGGTGCTGCTCGCGAACGCGCGCCTGTCGGAGCGTTCGGCGGCGCGTTATGCACGCTGGCCGACGCTGACCCGGCTCACACTGGGCGCGTTGAGCGCGGTGGGCGCGCAGACCGATGCGGACGCGCGACGGCTTGCCGCGCTGGGCGGTCGCCGCGTCGCCGTCACCGGCAACATCAAGTTCGATATCGCGCCGCCCGATCCGCAGTTGCGGCTCGGCGAAACTTTTCGCGCGCGCTTCGGCGCCCGGCCGGTGATTCTCGCGGCAAGCACGCGCGAAGGTGAGGAGCCGGTGATTCTCGATGCGTTCGCGGCCGCTGCCCCTGCCGACGCACTGCTCACGCTGGTGCCGCGGCATCCGCAGCGCTTCGACGAGGTCGCGGGCTTGGTCGAGGCGCGCGGGTTGCGATTCCAGCGACGCTCGGACGACCGTCGGGTTGATCCGGCCACTCGGGTGTGGCTCGGCGACTCGATGGGCGAGATGTTCGCGTATTACGTTGCGGCGGACGTCGCGCTGATCGGCGGCAGCTGGCTGCCCTTCGGCGGCCAGAACCTGATCGAGGCGTGCGCAGTCGGCACTCCTGTCGTGCTCGGTCCGCACACCTTCAATTTCACGCTCGTCGCCGAACAGGCGGTCGCGGCCGGCGCGGCGCTGCGGGCGAGCGATGTCGCCGAAGGCATGAACGCGGCGATCGCGCTGCTCGCCGACGATGCACGGCGGGAGGAGATGGGCGACGCCGGGCGGCGGTTCGCCGGCGCGCACCGCGGCGCGACGGAACGGACGATGGAGATCCTCGAGAAGATGCTCGGAGACGGGGGCGAGGCGTAGCCGGCGCGGGGTGACGAAGGTCAGACGCGCCCGCCGGCTAACGCTCCGTCCCGAGCTGCGCCGGGGCGAAGCTCGTGGGGTCCTCGGCGAGGAGGCCGTTGATCAGTTGGATGTCTTCTTCGCCGAGGGTGCCTGCGGCGGCTTTCAGGCGCAGTTGCGCGAGCAGCGTGTCGTAGCGGGCGCGGGCGAGCTGGCGCTGGGTGTCGGCGAGCTGGCTTTGCGCGTTCAGCACGTCGATGTTGATGCGCACGCCCACTTCGTAGCCGAGGCGGTTCGCTTCGAGCGCGGAGCGGGATGAGACTTCGGCGGCTTCGAGCGCGCGCACCTGCGCGGTGCCGCTGGTGACGGAGAGATAGGCTTCGCGCGCGGCGAGCGCCGCACTGCGCCGCGCGTCGTCGAGATCAGAGTCGGCCCGCACCCGGAGCGCCGCGGCTTCGCGCTCGCGCGACGACACCGCGCCGCCCTGAAACAACGGGAGATTCATCCGCACGCCGATCGTCTGCGCGTCGGTGTTCGTGCCGCCGCGGATGGCCTGGCTGCTCGAACTGGCGATCCCCGAATTCTGCTCGCCGTAGGTCGCGACGAGATCGACGGTCGGGTAGTGGCCGGCGCGGGCGACCTGAACTTCGCGCTCCGCGATCTCGCGGGTGATCTGCTGGACCTGCACGCCGTAGGCGCCCTGCTCTGCCGCGCCGGCCCACTCGAGAATGCTGTCGGGTTGCGGGCGCGAGAGCGCGACGCCGGTGCGCAGTCCGGCGAGCGGCTGGGGCGGCTTGCCGATGATCTGCGCGAGCGTGTGGCGCCGCACGTCGAGGTCGTTCTGCGCGGCGATTTCCTGCGCGACGGCGAGATCGAAACGCGACTGCGCTTCGTGGACGTCGGTGATCGTCACGGTGCCGACCTCGAAGCTCGTCTTCGCGAGATCGAGTTGCTCGGCGGCGGCGGTGCGCAGTTGCGTCTGCGCATTCAGCACGTCCTGTGAGGTGAGGACGTCGAAGTAGGCTTGGGACACGCGCAGCACGAGATCCTGGCGCGCCTGCCCGAACTGCACGCCGGCGAGCGCCGTCTGCAGTTCGCCCTGCTTGTATTGGACCCAGTTCTGCCAGCGGAACAGCGGCTGCGTCAGTTGCACGCCGTACGAGTTCGTGTTGTAGCGGCGCTTGCCGAAGATATTGCTGTCGGTGTCGTTCCAGATCGTATCGGCTGAGGCGCCGATAACCGGCAGCAGCCCGGCGCGAGCCTGGACGACGCGCTCCTGCCCGGCGTCGAACTGCGCACGGGCCGACGCATAACGCGCGTCGTTCGCCAGCGCGTCCCGATAGACCTCGAGCAGATCCGCGGCCCCGGCCGCGAGCGGAAACAGTCCCGCCGCGAGCGTGGCAATGACGCGCTTCATGCGTTTTCCTTCCGGTTCAGTAACGGGGCATCGCCGGGTCGACCTGCGCGGCCCATGCCGCGACACCGCCCGCGAGGTTGATGACGTTCCGGAAACCCTGGCGTTCGAGAAACATCCCGACCTGGGCGCTGCGTCCGCCGTGATGGCAGACGACCACGGTTTCGGCCTGCGCATCGAGTTCGCCGGCGCGCGCCGGCACCGAGCCCATCGGCATCGGCTGCGAGCCTTCGATGTGGCAGATCTCGAATTCCCACGGCTCGCGCACGTCGAGCAGGACGGGTTTGTCGCCGCCCACGGCGAGCCGCTCGGCAAGTTCGGCAACGGTCATCTGGCGCATGTCAGTCCTCGATCAAGCGTTCCGACTTCCGTCGCCCGTCCGGCTCGCGGGGAAGGGTCGGTCCCTCAGAAACGGAATCCGTCGGGGCGCGGCGCGTTCTTCAGCATCGGCACGACGGTTTCGAAGATGTCTTCGTTCGTGTATTCGGTCTCGCCGACGCGGGTCACGAGCCGCGCTTTCATCACCGGCGCCTCGCCGACGAACGCGAACATGCGGCCGCCGACCTTCAGCTGCGCGAGCAGCGATTCCGACAGCATCGGCAGCCCGCCGGAGACGACGATGACGTCGTACGGCGCACGCTCGCTCCAGCCGGTCGCGGCATCGCCGTCCTCGACGATGACGTTCTGCACGCCGTAACGGTTGAGGTTCTCGGCGGCGAGCTTGACGAGCTCCGGCTCGATGTCGATCGTGCGCACCCAGTCGGTGCAGCTCGCGAGCAGCGCGGCGAAGTAGCCCGTGCCGGCGCCGATTTCGAGCACCGTGTCCGAGCGCTTCAGTTGCAGCGCCTGCAGGATCTTCCCCTCGACGGCCGGCTTGAGCATGACTTGCCCGCAGCCGATCGGGATCTCGATGTCCGCGAACGCGAGGGTCTTGTACGCGGCGGGGACGAATTCCTCGCGCCGGACCGCCATCAGGAGATCGAGCACGTCCTGATCCAGCACCTCCCACGGGCGGATCTGCTGCTCGACCATATTGAAGCGGGCTTGTTCGAAATTCATTTTGGGCTTCCTGAGCAAATATTAGCACACGCTAATAAAGCGCGCGAACAAACAAAAACCTCAGCATTCTATCGCACCTGCACTCGTCCGGATGCGCGCGGGATCGCGTCTGCCCTCACGCTTTCGGCTCCCGCGTGACGTGATGCCACGCCGCGTAGAGCGCCGGCAGGAACAGCATCGTCAGCAGCGTCGCGACGGTGAGCCCGCCCATGATCGCGACCGCCATCGGGCCGAAGAACGCGCTGCACGACAGCGGAATCATCGCGAGGATCGCCGCGGCCGCGGTCAGCGTGATCGGACGGAAACGGCGCACCGTCGATTCGACGATCGCGTCCCAGGTGCTGCGCCCCGCGGCGAGATCCTGGCGGATCTGGTCGACGAGAATCACCGAGTTCCGCATGATCATCCCCGACAGCGCGATCGTGCCGAGCATCGCGACGAAACCGAACGGCTTGTCGAACAGCAGCAGGAACGCGGTGACGCCGATCAGCCCGAGCGGCGCGGTCAGCAGCACCATGAACATCTGCGAGAAGCTACGCAGCTGCAGCATCAGCACCGTCAGCACGACGAGCAGGAAGAGCGGCAGGCCCGCCGCGACCGAGCTGCCGCCCTTCGCACTCTCCTCGACCGAGCCGCCTACCTCGATGCGGTAGCCGAGCGGGATTTTGGCGCGCAGTTCGCCGATTTGGCCGGCGAGTTCGCCCACGACGACCGCGGGCTGCACGTGGCCATACAGGTTCGCGCGCACCGTGATCGTCGGCAGCCGGTTGCGCCGCCAAATCACCCCCTGCTCGAAGCCGTATTCGGGCGTGGCGATCTGCGCGAGCGACACGCTGCGCCCGCTCGCGGTCGGAATCGCGAGGTCGGGCAGCAGCCCGAGATGCACGCGCTCGGATTCGGCGCCGCGCAGCACGACGTCGATCGTCTCGGTGCCTTCGCGGAACTGCGTCACCGCGCGCCCCTGCAGCGACGTGTTCAGCAGGTTCGCGATGTCCTCGCTGGAGAGGCCGACGAGCCGCGCCTTGTCCTGGTCGATCTTCAGGCGCACCCGCTTCGACGGCTCCTCCCAGTCGAGATGCACGTTCGACAGCTCGGGATGCGCGCGCATCGCGGCGGCGACCTCGTGCGCGATGCGCCGCATCTCGTCGAAATCGAGTCCGCTGACGCGGTATTGCACGGGAAAGCCGACCGGCGGACCGTTTTCGAGCCGGTTGACGACGCCGAGCACGCCGTCGGGCGCCTCGACGAAATAGCGCAGCAGCTTCGCCCGCACCGCCTCGCGCGCCGCGGAATCGTTCGCGAGAACGACGAATTGCGCGAAATTCGTCTGCGCGAGCTGCTGGTCGAGCGGCAGATAGAAGCGCGGGCTGCCGCCGCCGAGCCACGCGACGTAGTTCTCGATGCCGTCCTGCTCGCCGAGGAAGGCTTCGAGCCGCTTCACCGCGAGCTCGGTCGCCTCGTGCGACGCGCCTTCGGCGAGGCGCAGGTCGACGAGCAGCTCCGGCCGCGTCGAATCCGGGAAGAACTGCTGTGGCACGAAGCGGCCGAAGACGAAGATCGAACCGACAAACATCAGCACCGTCGCGACGATCACGATCCAGCGGTGGGCGACGCACCAGGTCACGAGCGCGCGAAAACGCGTGTAGAAACGCGTGTGGTAGATCGCGTACTCGTCGTGCACTTCGTGTCCGTACGCGGCGCGCTCAGCGAAGAAGCGCCCGAGCCGCGGCGAGATCCGCGCGCCGACGCGCGCGAGCAGCGACGGCCGGCTGCGCTGCGCACGGAAATCCGGCAGCAGGTGATAGCCGAGGTAGGGCACGAACAGCACGGCGGCGACCCACGACACCAGTAGCGCGATCACCGTCACCTGGAAGATCGAGCGCGTGTATTCGCCGGTCCCGGACGCCGCGGTCGCGATCGGCAGGAAGCCCGCGGCGGTGATGAGCGTGCCCGACAGCATCGGCATCGCGGTCGAGAAATACGCGAAGCTCGCCGCCTTCACGCGCTCCCAATCCTCTTCCATCTTCGTCGCCATCATCTCGACGGCGATGATCGCGTCGTCGACGAGCAGGCCGAGCGCGAGGATCAGCGCGCCGAGCGAGATCTTGTGCAGGCCGATGCCGAACACGTTCATGAACAGGAAGGTGATCGCGAGCACGACCGGGATGATGATCAGCACGACGACGCCGGTGCGAAAACCGAGCGACAGCAGGCTCACCGCCATCACGATGACGACCGCTTCGGCCAGCACCTGGACGAACTCGTTAACCGAGCGGCTGACCGCGTGCGGCTGGTCGGCGACGCGTTCGAGGCTGACGCCGACCGGCAACTGCGCCGTGATCCGCGCGACGGCGTGATCGAGGCGGCGCCCGAGCGCGATGATGTCGCCGCCGGCTCGCATCGACACGCCGACCCCGAGCGCATCCTGCCCCTTGAAGCGCATGCGCTCGCGCGGCGGATCGGCGAAGCCACGCTTCACTTCGGCGACGTCGCCGAGGCGAAACGCGCGGCCTTGCGCGCGGATCACGGTGTCGCGGATCGCGTCGAGGTCGTCGAAAGAGCCGGTCGGCCGCAACCACACGCGCTCGTCGGCGGTCTCGAAGAACCCGGCGCCGCTGACCGCGTTCTGGCCCGCGAGCGCATCGACGAACTCGCGCAGCGACAGCCCGAACGTCGCGAGCTTGGTGTTTGACAACTCGATGTAGACGCGCTCGGGCTGCTCGCCGAAGAGGCTCACCTTCGCGACGTCCGGCACGCGCAGCAGCTCGCCGCGGATCGCCTCCGCGTAACGCTTGAGGTCCGCATAGTGGAGCCCGTCGCCGACGACCGCGAAGATGTTGCCGTAGGTGTCGCCGAACTCGTCGTTGAAGAACGGGCCGACGACGCCCTGCGGCAGCAGGTGGCGGATGTCGCCGATCTTCTTCCTGACCTGGTACCAGACGCCGAGAATGTCGCGCGCGTGCGTCGAATCCTTGGCGATGAAGAACACCATCGATTCGCCCGGTTTCGAATAGCTGCGGATGATGTCCGCCTGCGGGATCTCCTGCAGCTTCTTCTCGATCTCGTCGGTGACCTGCCGCGCGACCTCCTCCGCGCTCGCACCCGGCCACTCGGCGCGCACGATCATCGCCTTGAACGTGAAAGGTGGATCTTCGGACTGCCCGAGCTGCCGGTACGAGAACATCCCGATCACCGTCAGCACGATGATGAAGTACAGCACCAGTGATTGATGCCGTAGCCCCCATTCGGAGATATTGAAGCGGCCGTGGTCGGCGCCACCGTGGCCGGTCCCCGCGTCGCCGCTCATCGGCTCACGTCCAGCGACACGGGGGCGGCCGTGTCCACCGCCCGCACGGTCTCGCCTTCGACGAGTCGATGCACGCCCGCGACGACGACGCGCACGCCGGCGGAAAGGCCTCCGCGGATCCCGACGCCGCCCTCGCGGAACTCGCCCGGCTCGACGCGGACCGGATGTACGGTCGACCTGTCGTCGACGATCCAGACGACGGGCTGCCCGTCGATGCGCGTCAGCGCCGGCAGCGGCAGCACCGCCTGCACGTCCGACGGCGCGGCGAAGGCGACGGTCGCCGTCGCGCCGAGCGACAGCGCGGCGTCGGCGTGCGGGACGCTGACGCGTACCGCGTACGACCGCGTCGTCGGGTCGGCCGCGGGTGCGATTTCCCGCACCGTGCCGGCGTATTCGCGCTGGGGCGCCGACCACAGGCGCACGGTCGCGCCGCTGCCGACCGCGATCGCGGCGACTCGGCTTTCGGGGACGTTGATCGACACTTCGCGCTCGTCGAGCCGCGCGACGCGCGCGACCGCCTGGCCCGCGGCCACGACTTCGCCGGCCTCGGCCGGGGTCGCGACGACGACGCCGTCGCGATCGGCCGCGAGCGACGCGTACTCCGTCTGGTTGCCGGCGCTCGCGGCCTCGGCGCGCGCCTGCCGCAGACGGGCCGCGGCGGCCTGCATCGTGGTGCGCCGGGTGTCGAGCGCCGATTCGCTGATGAAATTGCGTCCGCGCAGGCTCTGGCCACGTTCGAGTTCGGCGCGCGCGAGGGCGAGGTCGGCTTCGGCTGCCGCGACCCGGGACGCCGCGGCGTTCGCGGCGAGGCGAACGTCCTGCGGATCGAGCCGCGCGAGCACGTCACCGCGCCGGACCCGTTCGCCGACATCGACGCTACGCTCCACGATCTTGCCGCCGATCCGGAACGCAAGGTCGGTTTCGTGGCGCGCGCGCACGTCGCCGGTATAGACGTTCAGGGTGGGCACCGCCATCGCCTGCGCCACCGTGTGCACGAGCACCGTCCGGGGCGCCTTTTCCCCGGTCGGGGGCGGCGAGCAGGCCGTTCCCGCGACGATCCATGCGCTCGCGAACAGCAGCGCTCCCGCCTTCTTCATTGATCTTCTCCGCGGTTCTCGCGCCACGCGCACGCCCGTTCGGCACGTGATCGAAAGCGGCTGGGGTATTGGCGACACGCCTGTCATGACGCTCGCGGCGCGTCGCGCCGTTGTGCGTGATGCGGGGAATGGGGCCAGCGGCACGTGCGCCGGGCAGTCGGCCGGTAATTTAGCGTGCGCCCCTGCTCGGTTCAAGGCAGTGCGGGATCGCTCCGCGTGCGGCGGTCGACAGGCGCATGACCAACGCACGCGGAAGCGGAGCGGGAAGCAACGAAACCTGTTGCCTCCGCGCACACAGTCGCGCGGAATCTGTTCGCCGCGACCCGTCAGCGGCGTGCCAAGGCGCTCGCGTGGGTGGGCGACCAGGCCTCGAGAATTCGCCAACACCCCATTCTTTTCAACAACTTATAGATCTACCGATCAGCTTCGAGCAGCGCTGGCACGCTCCCTGCGATAGGTCCGTCGAGCGCACGAAGTGCTCGACGCAAATCCCCAACCCCAGGACGTATCAGGAGAATCGAAATGAAAGCGCTGACCATCACCGACCTGTCCGTGACCGAAGAACTGAGCCGCGCCGCGATGAGCGACGTGCGCGGCGGCATGAGAATGGGCCCCTTCCCGTGGTACGGCTACTCCAACAGCTCCGTGAAGAACTTCTCGTTCGACGCGAAGCAGGAGATCAACCAGGGCCAGAGCGTGCTGACCGACGTCAACACCAACGTCGCCGTGCTCGGCGGCATGGCCTCGCCGTCGGTGCCGGTCACCGCGAAGCAGCACGCCGACATCACGAACAACGTGACGTTCTGATTCCGGACGACGAGGTGGGGGCGTCCGCACCTCCACCGACCCCACCCTTTCAAGGAGTACATCATGTCGTCGATCACGATTCGCGATCTGGCCCACAGCGAGACGCTCGGCAGCAAGGCGATGTCGGACGTCCGTGGTGGCAAGCTCGCCTCCCCCGCGCATTCGCCGTTCGCAAACGTCAACGTCAATGTCGACATCGACCAGACGATCGCGCAGTTCCAACAGATCGAGGTCAACGCCCTCAACAACATCGGCGTCCTCGGCGCGGACCTCGGCTTCAAGCTGGACCTGAACGCGGCGCAAGTCGCGAACGCGGGTTTGACCGTCTAGCCGGCGCAACGACGGGAGCCTCGCGGCTTCCGTCGTCACCGCCGCGGCCCGGACGGGTATCAGCGGTGACCTATACTGAGGCAGGACCGGCCTCACCCCGACCGCACTTTGCGAGGAACAAGCCATGGCCACGATCGTCATCAAGGATCTGCCGGAAAACGTCGACCTCGACCGCGAGGCGATGCGCGCGGTTATCGGCGGGGCGCGGTTGCGCGGCGCGAGTCCGTCGCGTCCGTCGCGTCCGACACGCGCCGCCCGCCCGGCCGCCGCGTCGGGGCGGCAGGACTCGTCGCGGCGACCGTCGCCGAGCGTGCTGTTCAAGTAGCCGGCGATGAAACGGCGCCGCCGTTTCCGCTGAGTCCGTCAGCAAGCTCCAGGCTCGTCGAACGGCGCCTCGCGCAAAGCGGGCTTCGACAAGCTCAGCCCGAACGGTATTTGCCTGCCGGGGACCGATCCGGCGGCCGGGAACGGGATCAGGTGGTCCGGTCAGGACTAAACAGAGGCGCTTCGGCGCCGAGTCCGGCCCGCGCTGCCGCCGGGCGCGCGTGCCGCGAAACGCATTCACAGGAGATCGATCATGGCTTCGATCGCGATCAACGATCTGTCGCTCAGCCGCAACCTCGACCGCGACGCGCTCGCGGCGATCCGCGGCGGCGGCGCACCGTGGGTGTTCGGCTGGATCCGCCCGTACGTGTCCGCGAAGCCGAGCTTCGGCTCCGCGATCAACCTCTACCAGGTCACGAACAACTTCTACGCCGATCAGATGATCAACCAGTTCCAGGTTGTCGACGTCAAGAACTCGGCCCCCGGCTCGACGATCAGTGTCACGCTCGGCGAGAACGCCGACCTCGGCAAGCAGGTGTCCGTGAGTGCGCCGTGATGCCGCCGAGCGTCCCGACCGCGGCGCACGACGGCTGAGCGGCGGCGGCCGTGAGCGGGGGGAACCGCATCCGCTGGCAGTCGGTTGCGCGCTGCCACGTCGGCCTGGTCCGCGAAACCAACGAGGACGCATACCTCGACCGGCCGGAGCGCGGGCTGTGGGCGGTTGCCGACGGCATGGGCGGGCACGAGGCCGGCGATCTCGCGAGCGCGAGCGTCGTTGCCGCGCTCGACGCGCTCCCGCAGTGCGACCGTCCGAGCGACCGCGTCACCGCCGCGCGCGAGGCGTTGCAGCGCGTGAACCGCGAACTGCGCGGCGAAGCGCTCCGGCGGGAAGTGCCGCTCATCGGCAGCACGGTCGTCGCGCTGTTGGACTGCGGCAACTACTGCGCCTACCTGTGGGCGGGCGACAGCCGCCTCTACCTCTACCGCGGCCGCCGGCTGAAGCTGCTGACCCGCGACCACAGCCAGCTCGAGGAGCTGAAGGCCCGCGGCGAGTACAGCGCGGAAGAGGCGGCCGCCGCGCAGAACCTGATCACGCGCGCCGTCGGCGCCGTCGATGCCTTTGAACTCGACGGCGGCGGCGTGCCGGTCGCCGACGGCGACATCTTCCTGCTGTGCAGCGACGGCTTGACGAACCACGTCGGCGACGACGACATCGCCGCCGCGCTCGCGTCGTCCGACTGCCGCGTCGCCGCCGACACCTTGCTCGACCTCGCGCTGAAGGGCGGCGGCCGCGACAACATCTCGATCGTCGTCGTGCGCGCGGACGATCCGTACGGGTCGGACCTGACCGTGCTGAATCCGGCGCTGTGACGGGCGGTGGGCTCCCGCCCTGCGCCCGCTTCAGCGGCGCTCCTCGCGCTGGCGGGCCGCGTTGCGGAAATCCTTCGAGTGCAGCCCGTGCTTCTTCAGCAGCGTCTGCAGATGCGAGCGGTTCATCTCGCAGCGGCGCGCGAGCTCGGACACCGTGCCGCCGACTTCCTGCAGGCCGCGTTCGAGAAACTGCCGCTCGGCCTCGTCGCTCGCCGCCCGCTTCGCGTCGCTGAGCGAAGCCGGCGCGGCCCCGGCCGCCGAAGGCGTCGCCGTCTCCAACTCCGCGCCCGCGCTGCGCGGCGCGCCCGGACGGATGTCCGGCGGCAGGTGCTGGACGTCGGCGGTGTCGCCGGCGAGGCACGACAGGCGGTAGATCAGGTTGCGCAGCTCGCGGATGTTGCCGGGATAGGCGTAGTTCAGCAGGAAGTCGCGCAGCCGCGGCGTCGTTTTCAGCGGCCGCCGTTTCAGCGCTTCGGCCGCCTCGTCGCCGAAGAACGCGATCAGCAACGGGATCTCGTCGCGACGTTCGCGCAGCGGCGGCAGCGTCACGTGGATCACGCCGAGGCGGTAGAAGAGGTCCTCGCGGAAGCGCCCCTCCTCGCTCCATTTGCGCAGGTTGCGGTTCGTCGCCGCGACGATGCGCGTGTCGACGGTGATCCGCTCGTCCGAGCCGACGCGCTGGATGTCGTGCGATTCGAGCACGCGCAGGAGCTTCACCTGGCCGGTCAGCGGCAGCTCGCCGATCTCGTCGAGGAAGATCGTGCCGGTGTGCGCGCTCTCGAACTTGCCCTTGCGGTCGCTGACCGCGCCGGTGAAGGCACCCTTGCGGTGGCCGAAGAGCTCGGATTCGAGCAGGTTTTCCGGGATCGCGCCGCAGTTCACCGACACGAACGGCCGGTCGGCCCGCGCGCCGTTCGCGTGGATGACCTTCGCCATCAACTCCTTGCCGGTGCCGCTCTCACCGTCGATCAGCACCGGCAGATCGGTCGGTGCGGCCTTCTCCGCGATTTCGAGCGCTTCGAGCAGCAGCGGGTTGTCGCCGAACGTGCCTTCGAACTGGAAGCTGCGTTCGAGCAGCGCGCGGCGCCGCTCGCCGGGCGCTGAGACGACGGGCTCGGCCGCGGCCGGCTCCGCTCCGGCAGCGGCGGCCTCGACGAAGCGCTCCTTGTGCGACAGCTGCATCACCTCGTCGCGCAATGCGTTCGTCTGCCGCAACAGCTTCTCGATGTCGGGGCGCGCGAGCGTCGGCGCCCAACGCAGCGCCGAGCGCAGGATCTCGATCTTTTCGAGCAACCCGGCGTACGAGATCGCGGACCCGGCACGGCCGCGCGGGGGCAGGATCTTCATGCGGCAGCGAGCTGCTTCTGCACGAGCTGGTAATACATCCCGCGCCGTTCGACGAGTTCGTCGTGGCGGCCCTGCTCGACGATCGCACCTTCGTACAGCACGAGGATCTTGTCGGCGCGCATGATCGTCGACAGCCGGTGCGCGATGATCACCGCGGTACGGCCTTTCAGGATCTCCTGCATGTTGCCGATGATGTTGCTCTCGGACTGCGTGTCGAGCGCGGATGTCGCCTCGTCGAACACCAAGAGCCGCGGGTCGTGGTACAGCGCGCGCGCGATGCACAGGCGCTGGATCTGCCCCCCGGAAAGGCCCACGCCGCGTTCGCCGACGACCTGCTCGTAACCGAGCGGGAGCTTGCGGATGAACGCGTGCGCGTCGGCCATCTTCGCGACCTCCTCGATGCGGCGGCGGTCCGGCGCGACGTCGCCGCTCGCGATGTTCTCGGCGATCGTCCCGGAGAACAGCAGGTTGCTCTGCATCACGTAGCCGACCTGCGCGCGGTAGTACGCCTTGTCGATCGTCGCCATGTCGTAGCCGTCGACGAGGATCCGCCCGTCGGTCGGCGGGTAGAAGCCGACGAGGAGCTTCGCGAGCGTCGTCTTGCCCGAGCCGCTCCTGCCGACGATCGCGACGAGCTCGCCCGGCTTGATGTCGAAGCTGATGTTCTCGAGCACGTAGGCGGTCTCGTCGCCGCCGTAGCGGAAATACACGCCGTCGAACCGGATGTCGCCCTGCAGGTCCGGCAGCACTACGCGCGACCCTGCGTCCTCGGGCTTCTGTTCGGGCTCCATGTCGAGCACGTCGCCGAGCCGCTCCATCGCGACCGCGGCGTCGTTCACATGGCCCCACAGCGCGACGAGTCCCATCAGCGGCGCGAGCACGCTGCCCATCAGCGCGTTGAACGCCATCAGCTGGCCGATCGTCAGCTCGTGCGCGAGCACCTGCGTCGCGCCGACCCACAGGATCGCGATCGTCGTCGCGGCGTTCAGCAACTGGCTCGCGAAGCCGACCTTCACGCTGAACATCTGCGCGCGGTACTGCACTTCGAGCGCCTTCGCGTACTTCTTCTCCCACTTCAGCCGCACCGGGCGCTCGATGCCCATGCCCTTGACCGTCTCGACGCCGCCGAGCGCTTCCATCAGGAAAGCCTGCGCGTCGGTGCCGGTGTTGAACACTTCGCGCGCGTAGTTCTTGATACGCGGCGTCACGAACACCGTCAGCGCCATGATCGGGATCACGAACGCGATCAACAGCAGCGTCATCTTCGCGTTGTAGAGGAACAGCACGGTGAAGTAGATGAACACCATCAGCAGGTTCAGCACGGTGTTGATCGTCGCCTCGGTCAGAAAGGCGCGGATCGTCTGGTTCTCCTGGAAGCGCGCGATGATGTCACCGGTCTTGCGCTTGGCGAAGAACGAGAACGGCAGCGACAGCGTGTGCTTGAAGAAGTGCGACATCATCGAGAAGTCGAGATTGCGCACCATGAAGTTCGCGAGGAAGGCGCGCACCGTGGCGACAACCTGCGACGACAGGTTCGCGATGATCAGCCCGACGATCAGCAGATGCAGCAGGCTGACGTTCTCGTGCACGATCACGCCATCGAGGATGTTCTGGATGATCATCGGCGGCACGAGGCCGAGCATCTGGATCACGAAGGTCGCCATCAAGAGATGCGCGAGGATCTTCTTGTACGGCCGCAGGTAGCCGACGAAGCGCACCCACGGCGAGCGCTCGGCGGCGAGCTGGACGAGGTTCTGTCCGGGCGTGAACAGCAGGCAGGTGCCGCTCCAGCCGCGCTCGAACTCCTCGACCGTCATCTTGCGGAAGCCGAGGCCCGGATCCGCGACCCACACCTGCGCCTTCGACACGCCGTACACGACGACGTAGTGGTAGCCCTCCCAATGCACGATGAACGGCAGCTCGAAGCCGAGCAGCGCGTCGAACGTGCATTGCACGCCGCGCGTCGTGAAGCCGAGCGTCTCGCCGGTGCGGGCGAGGCTGTCGAGCGTCGCGCCCTGCGTCGTCACGTTCGCCATCTCGCGCAGCTTGCCGAGCGTCATCGGGATGTCGTAGTGGCGGCAGATCATCGCTAGGCAGGCCGCGCCGCAGTCCATCTCCTCGGCCTGCTCGACGAGCGGGAAGCGCCGGATCAGCCGTTCGCCGAACTCGGGCTTCGACTCCAGGTCGAGCATCACGCGCAGCTGGCGACGCTCCGCGAGCGTCTTGCGCCGCTGCAACTCGCGCTCGTGGACGCGGATGCGCTCTTCGAGCACTTCGCGCAGCTTCGGGTGGCGTTCGAGGATCTGGTGGACGGATTTTTCCGGGATCACGAGCAGCGTCGTATCGACGACCGCGACCGCGCTCGCCGGCTGCTCCTGGCGCATCAGGCACGCCTTCTCGCCGAAGATCTCGCCGTGGCCGAGCGTCGCGAACGGGAACTCGGTGCCCTGCTCGCTCCTCACGAGGCGCACTTCGCCCTGGCGCACGACGTACAGCCGCCGGTCGTCGCGCGCGTCCTGCTTCAGGATCTCGCGGCCGGCGGCGACGCGCTTGACGCCGACGCTGCGCACGAGCTCTTCGAGCTCGGCGCGGTCGACCTTGCCACGCAGGTCGAAGAGCCGCGCGACGACGCCGCCGGCCGAGCCGATCGCGACGAAGCTCGTGACGAACGCGAGCGCGGCCGGATTCCTCGCGAGCACCGGCTCGAACGCGGTGCGCGGGAGGTACAGCAGCTCGGTCTTCGCCGACGCGCGCGCCGAGAACTCGTGGCGGTACTCGCGCAGCGCCGCCATTTCGCCGACGACTTCGCGCGCCTTGCGCACGCCGAGGCTCGTCTCCTTTCCGCCTTCGTCGGCGAACACGCGCACCGACCCCGACAGGATCACGAACACGCCGGCCGCGTCGTCACCGGCGCGGCACAGCGTCTCGCCGAACGCGAGGAAGCGCCGCTCGCCCTGCGCCGCGAGCTGTTCGAGCTCGTCGGCGGAAAACGGCGACAGCAGCTCAACGGACGACAGGAAGTCCGCGAGGAAATCGGCGACGGGGGCGTTGTTCGGGGGCACGTCCATGCTGCAGCCTTCGCGCTCAGCGCGCTTCGATCACATGTTCCTGGGCGCGGGCGGCGAGCCACCCGTCGCGCAACAGGCGCCGCACCTCGGCTTTCGTGTCGTCGTCGAGCCGCGCCGGGTGCTTCGCGCTGACGAGGAAGATCTCGTGGAAGGACTTGTCGGGCGCCGGAAACGGTCCGAGAAGATCGCCGACCGCAGCGTTGAAGACTTTCGCCTCGACGTCGGTCTTAAGCGAGCCGCGCAGCACGCGGCCGACGAAGCCGCCGTCGTCGCGCGTGTCGGCGATCGAATGCTCGCGCGCGAGGTCGGCGAAGCTGTCCGGCTCCTCTTCGAGCAGCGACAGCATCTCCTTCGCCTGGTCCTCGGTTTCGAGCACGATGTGGCTGACCTCGATGCAATCGAAGCGCGGCGAATTGAGCTGGAAATATTCCTCGACCGCGCGCTCGCTGCAGACGCGCTCCATCATCTTTTCCTGGTACAGCCCATCGACGATGAAGGCCTCGAACTCGTCGAGCGTGACGCCCATCCCGTCGAGGTAGTTGTTCATGTCCGCCGCGCGGTGCAGGCCGAGCACGCGGCGGAACTGGTCCGCGCGCGCCTGGATCTCGTCGGGCGACACCGGGATGCCCTGCTTCTTCGCGGCGTGCACCGCGACGCGATCGCGGACGATCTCGTCGATCAGGCTCTCGAAGCGGCCGGAGAGCTTCAGGATGCGGACGAAATCCTCGCTGCCGATCGTCTCGTCGTCGATTCGCACTATCGCCGTCATCTCGGGCTCCTTGCTGGTAACGGGCGCGGCTCAACCGCGGATCTGGCGGAACGGGTCGAGCGCGAGGTCGATCAGCCGCCGCTCGCGCACGACGATCTCGGCGACCGCGGTCATGCCGTAGCGCACCGGGTAGGCCTCGCCGGCGACCTCGTAGTGGTCGCGCGCGAGGGCCACATGTCCTTCGTAGACCGGTTCCTTGGTTTTCGCTGCCGGCAGCGTGGTCGGCGAGATGTATTCGAGGTTGCCATCGATCAGCCCGTAGCGCTGGTACGGGAACGCGGCGAACTTCAGCTTCACCGGCTGCCCTTCGCGCAGGAAGGCGCGGTCGCGCTCGGCGATCTGCAGCTTCAGCACCGCGCGCGCGTCCTTCGGCGCGATGCCGCCGAGCGGCGTGTTCGCCTGGATCTTGTCACCGGGCTGCGTCGTCGCGACATCGGTGACGACGCCGGACACCGGCGCGAGGATCAACAGGAAGTTGTCCTTGTCGATGTTCTCGAAGCGGACGCGTTCGGCGGCGTTCGCGGCGAGCCGCGCGCTCTGCAGCTGCAGCCGCAGCTTGTTCTCCTCGTTCGTCATCTCGCGCAGCGCGGCGTCGTACTGCAGGCGCAGCCGCGTCAGCTCCTGGTCGCTCGTCTCCAACTCGACGCTTGCGCGGTCGGACTCCTGCGACAGCCGGAATTCGAGTTCGCCGAGCCGTCCCTGCGCCGCGCGCAGCGCGTTCTCGGCCGCGAGATAGGCGGTCTTCTTCTGTTCGACCTGCAGCTCGGACACCCCGCCGCCGCCCGGCAGCGCGAGCAGGCGCTGGAAGCGGGCCATCTCCTCGCGCGCCGCGTCGCGCAGCTGGCGCGCGTTGTCGAGTTCGCTGCGCGCCTGCAGCACCTGCGCGCGCTGCGCCTCGGCGAGCTTCGTCGTCCCCTCAGCGGTGCGCTTCTCGTGCACCTTCAGCGCGACTTCGATCTGCTGCTTCAGCGCGGCGGCGCGGCGTTCGAGCAGCGCCTTCTTGTCCGGGAAGTTCTTCCACTCGCGCTCGGCGTCCTCGAGCTTCAGCTGCGCTTCGAGCGCCTGCGCCGCGGCCTCGACCGCACCGCGCGCGTCGAGCCGCGCAATCACGTCGCCTTGGGACACCGGCTGCCCCGGCTCCATGTAGATGTCGGCGAGCTCGCCGTCGATCGGCGCGTACACGCGGCGCACGTCCGATTCGGGCGCGAGCACGCCGTCGGCGGTGACGATCACGTCGGCGCGGCCGACGAAGGACCACACGAGCGCCGCGAGCATCATCACCGCCATCGCGACGACGAGCATCTGGCTGAAGCGGCCGGGCTCGGCGCTCAGGATCGCGATGCCTTCGGCGCTGTGGTCCTCGAGCGCGTCGCTCAGCGGCTTAAGGTTGCTTTCGTTCTTCATCGCTCCGTCCCCCGATCAGCGCGAGCTTCGCCTGCAGCACGCCCGGCTCGAGCACCGTGTGGAGTTCCTGCAGCGACTGGCGCTGCAGCGCCGCTTCGGTGTCGATCTCGTCCGCGAGCCGGCGCCAGCGCTCGGCGACGTCGGCCTTCAGCATCTCGTGGATGCGCACGCCCTGGGTCGCGTCGGCCTGCGCGTCCGCGAGCCGGCGCGCCTGTTCGCGGAACTTCGGCGACACCGCGGATTCGAGGCGCTGCTCGCCGCCGATCCCGCCGCTCGTGCGATAGGCGCTCCACGTGCCCTCGGCGCGGTCGAGCAAACCGCTCGCACGCGCGAGCGCCTTGCCGCGCATCCCACCGATTTCTGCCGCGGTCGCGCGGACGAAGAACACGTCCTCGTCGGGGTCGAGCGACGCGTGGAACGCGAGCAGCCGCTCGTCGCGCGTGCCGGCGTCGCGGCCCTTCGTGTCGCCCGCTTTCGCACCGACTTTCGCGGCGCCACCCTGCTGCAGCGCGCCGAATTCCCGCGCGATCGCTTCCTTGCGCGCCAACTCCTCCACGGCAGCGTCGGCCCACGGCCCGGCATCGATCCGCCGCAGCGCGTCGAGCGCCTGTGCGGTTTCGCCTTTGCGCCACGCGTCGGACGCGCTGCGGTAGCGGCTCACGGTCTCCGCCGACGGCAGCGCACCGGCGCCGAGCTGCGCGAATTGCCGCTGGAAGGGTGGCGTCGCGAACTGCAGCGTCGCGAGCCGCGCGACGAGGGGCCCGAGCCGGCGCTCGCGCAGCTCGCGGTCGAGCGCGACGTACTGGCGCAAGTCCTCGCGCAGCCGGTCGATGCCGGCGAGGCGCGGATACTTGCCGGCATAGTCGTCGAGCACCGCGCCGAGCGCTTCCGCGCGACCCGCCGCGAGATCGCTCCCGATCGTCTCGTCGAGCCGGTCGATCGCCGCGAGATACACCGACTCGTCGCTTTCGAGCCGGCGCAGGTGCGTCAGCGCCTCGGCGTGCAGCTCGCGGAACTCGGGCACGACGTTCGCGACCCGCGAGAGCGCACGCTGGTGCGCCTTCGCATCGTCCTGCCAGCGGCCGACGAGCGCACGGATCGTGGCCTCGTCGCCGTAAATGCGGATCGGCGCGTCCGGCCCGCCGCGCCCGGCGACGAAGTGCTCGATGTCGGCGACCCAGCCGAGTTCGGCGAGCAGCGCCTGCGCCTCGGCGTTGTGCCGCACCGGCGCCTTCATCTCGGCGAGCACCGCGCCCGCGGCGTCGAATTCGCCGCCTTCGACCTCGCCAATCCATTGCGGCAGCTTCGCCTTCAGGATCGCGTCGGTGCCGATCGTCCTCACGCCCGCGTCGCGCGGATCGCGCGCGAGCTGCGCGTCCGCAACGCTCGCTGCGCGCGCGTAGTCACCCGCCGCGACGAGCGTTTCGAGCTCGCGCTCGTCGCTGCCGGCGAGCCGCAGCCCGACCGCCGCCGCGGCGATCAGCAGCAGGACGGGCAGGCTCCACTTCAGCGCGCGACGGCCGGCGCGACGGTCCTCGCCGGCGAACGCGCGGCCGAACTCGCGCGCGAACACCGCAGCGCGGCGCTCGCGCTTGGGCGTCGGGCGGACCGCGTCATCGCCTTTCGGCGCGGCCTCGGCCGCCGCTTCGTCGGCGGATGGCGGCGCGAGGCAGAAGATGTCAAGGAAGGAGTCCGGCGCGGCGACGAAGGTCGTCCTGTCGGCGTTGCCGCCGTCCGCGGACGGCACGGACGGGCGGAAGCGCGTCAGCGTCGGTTCGGTCTCGACTTCGCGCTGCAGGCCAATCTTGTAGACGAAGTGGCTGCCGCCAAACGCGAGCACGTCGCCGTCGTGCAGCTCGACCGCGCGCTCGTCGAGCCGCGTGCCGCCGACGAAAGTCCCGTTCGTGCTGCCGAGGTCCTCGATGAAGGGCACGTCGTCCTTGACGAAGATGTGCGCGTGGCGCCGCGACACGTAGGTCACCTGATGCGGATAAGCCTCCTTATAGCGCGCAAACACGTCGTCGATCTTGCCGACCAGGAAGGGGAAGCGCGTGATGACGATCGGTTCGAGCAGCAGGTCGTCGCGCTCGGGCGTCAGCGTCAGGCTCAGCAGCGTGCCGGCCTTTCGGGGAGTACGCGCGCGCGGCAGTAGCTTGACGCGGTACGACAGCACGTCGCCGAAGCGCAGCTCGTCGCGCTCGTGCAGGCGGCACGCGGTGTCGCCGACCGTCGCGCCGTTGACCTTCGTGCCGTTCTTGCTGCCGAGGTCGGCGACGTACAGCTCGCCGCCTTCCCAGAAGATCCGGGCGTGACGACGCGACAGCGCGGCGACGACGTCCGGGTCGTACGACGCGAACGGCAGCTCGTTGCGCCCGACCGCGAACGGCGTCGCGTCGATCAGGATGTCGCCGAATTCCGGGTGCGACACCGCGCGCAGGAGCACCGAAGTCTCCCGGCCCGCCGGAGCGCTCGCTTCGGCGATGAACGCGCCGTCATCGGTCATGTTCGGATACCGTCATGCACGCCTCGTTGAGGTGTTCGTCGGCGATCTTCGCGCCCGAGCTACTGCGCGGATTGCGGCTCGCGCGGCGCGTTCGCGACCTCGACGGCGGGCCAGCCGCCGCCAAGCGCCTTGTACAGCGTCACCGTGTCGGCAAGGATCTGCTGGTGGTTCGCGAGCAGCGCGAGCTGCGCCGACAGCAGCGAGCGCTCGCTCTCGAACACTTCGAGCTGCGACACCACGCCCTCGCGCACCTGCGCCGCGATCTGTTCCGCGACGACCTCCAACTGCTCGATCTGCTGCTGCAATTCGACGCGCTGCTGCTTGTGCGCGTCGAGGTTCGTCAGCGCGTTCTCGACTTCCTCGAACGCGCCGATCACGGTGCGCTGGTATTCGTGCTCGAACACTTTCGTCTGCGCCTCGCTGGTCTTCAGCCGCGCCTTGATGCTGGGGTCGAACGCCGGGATGTTGATGCTCGGCAGGAAACCGAAGGTGAAAGACTTCAGCAGATCGCCGAGCGCGAAGCTCGACGTGCCGGCGCGGCCGGTGAGGCTGATCGACGGCAGCTGCGCGAGCTTCGCCTGCCCGACCAGGTCGTACGCGCTGAGCACACGAAATTCGGCGGCGACGATGTCAGGCCGGCGGGCGAGGAGCCCCGACGGCAGTCCAGCGGGCACGACCGGCAGCTTGACGCGGTCCTGGAGGTGGCCCGGCGGCACCGTGAATTCGCCCGCGGCGACGCCGAGCAGGGTCGCGAGCGCGTTGCCGGCAAGCTCGCGCGCGCGGCGCAGCTCGATCAGGTCGTTCGTCAACCGGTTGTTCTCGGCGCCCTGGCGCAGCACCTGCGTCTTCGGGATCAGCCCCTGGCCGAGCATCGCGGTGTAGGTGTCGAGGATCAGCCGGTTGCGTTCGAGCGCGCGCTGCTGGCGGTCCACCTGCTCGTCGAGCTGCAGGATCTGGAAGTAGGTCGACGACACGTCGGACACCAGCGCGAGGTAGCCCGCGCGCCAGTCGGCTTCGGACGCGCGGAATTCCGCGGTCTGCGCCTGGACGCCCTTCTCGACCTTGCCCCAAACGTCGAGCTCCCAGTTCACCTGCGTGCCGAGGTTGAAAGTCTTGGAGAATTTCTGGCCGGTGCTCTTTTCGAAGCTCGCGCCGGCGCCGATGTCGAGCGTCGGCAGCGCGCCAGCGCGCGCCTCGGCGATCTGCGCCTTCGCGACCTGGATGCGCGCGGCGAGGATCTTGACGTCGAAGTTGCCGGCGATCGCCCGGTCGACGAGCTGCTCGAGATAAGGGTCGCCGAACGCGCGCCACCAGTCGGGCGCGATCGTGTCGGCGGCGGACACGTTCGGCCGCGACCACGTGGTCTTCTCGGGCGTCTCGGGGCGCGCATGCTCGGGCACATCGACGAGGCCCGCACAGCCGGCGAGCAGCGCCAGCGCGGCGGCGGCGAGCACCAGGCGGACGCTCCGCGACAAACCGCGGCCCCGACGGCCGTCGCTCGCGGTGCTCCGCGGCATGCGCGCACAGCGCGGCAGGACGGACGGAAGGGTCGGTTGGCGCAGCATCGTTCGCTCCGGTGTCGGGTGGCCGGCGTCAGGCCGCGGCCCATGCCTTCGATTCGACGAACACGCGGAACAGCCGCGGGTCGAGGTGCCCGGCGCGGCACTCCGCGTCGAGGAGGTCGAGCGCCGTTTCGAGCGAAACGGCCTTCTTGTACGGCCGGTCGCCGGCAGTCAGCGCGTCGTAGATGTCGCAGATCGTCAGGATCCGCGTCTGCACGCAGATCTGTGCGCCGCGCAGCCCCATCGGATAGCCCGAACCGTCGAGCTTTTCGTGGTGGCCGTGCGCGATCGCGGGCACGCCGGCGAGGTCGCGCGTCCACGGGATCAGGATCAGGAAGGAATACGAATCCGCGACGTGCGCCTCGATCTGCCGGCGCTCGTCGGCGGTCAGGCAGCCTTTCGCGACGCTGAGCGCGAGGAAATCTTCGGCGTCGAGCAACGGCACGCGGCCGCCCGCGGCATCCTCGAAGCGGTAGTCGAGGATCGCGTCGAGCTCGGGGAGGCGCTCGCTCAGCGTGATCGCGGGCTCGTTCGCACGGCGGATCGTCGCGAGGAAGCCATCGAGCTGCGCGAACTCGTCGCGCAGCCGCTCGTCGATGCACCGCTTTTCGTCGCGGAACGCCGCGAGATCGAGCCCGTGTTCGCAATGCCGCTCGGCGAGAGCCCGGTATGCCTGGCGTTCGAGGCTCGCGCATGCGTAGTCGAAGCGCAGTTCGAGCCGCCGCATCTCGGCGTGATGCAGCTTCTTCTCCTTGCGCAGCACGTGCTCGCGCACGCCGACCTTGCCGAAATCGTGCAGCAACGCGGCATAGCGGATCTCGCGCAGTTGCTCGCCGGTGAAGCGGACCGCGCGCAGCTCGGAGCCGTCGGCGCGATCGACCGCTTTCGCGAGGTTCTCGGCGTAGCTCGCGACACGGAACGAATGCCCCGCGGTCACCGGGTCGCGCTCCTCGATCGCCTGCACCGACGCGCGGACGAAGCCGTCGAGCAGGCGCTCGATGTCCGAATAGAGCTGGAAGTTCTTCAGCGCGACGGCCATCTCGGCGCACACGCCGGTGAGCATTTCGAGGTCCGGCCCCTTGAACGCGTACGGGTCGGACGAGGTGTCGACCTGCACCAGTCCGAGCACGTCGCCTTCGAGCAGCAGCGGCACGCACATCACGCTGCGGATCGCCTGCGCGATGATCGATTCCTGGTTGCCGAAACGCCGATCGGCGAGCGTGTCGACCGACAGGATCGACAGCTTCCTGTTCAGCACTTCGTCGACGATCGTGCGCGAGATCCGCACCGACGCCGGATCTTCGACCGTGCCGTCGCGCCGGCGCGCGGCGACCGGGACCGGCGCCTCGCCGTCGTTCTTCGCGAGCAGGATGAAGGCGCGCTCGGCGAGCGGGAACAGCTCGAAGATCAGGTTCATGATCTTCTCGATCAGCGTCGCGGAGTCCGTGACCGCACCGAGCGCGATGCCGACTTGCGCCATCGCGTGCAGCTTGCGGATCGTGACTTCGGGATCGCTCCCGCCGCCGTCGGCCGGTGTCTCCAGCGGGCGGGCGTATTGCGTCGCGTCGACGGTCTGCTTGATCAGCGTCGGCAGGCTTTCGCGGACCGGCACGAGCAGCGAATGGAACACGAGTTGCGCGGACGACACCGACACCTCGTCGTTGTCGTGCAGCGGGTGCCAGGTGCCCGGCGTCAGCCGTTCGCCGCCGACGAAAGTGCCGTTGAACGAATGCAGGTCCTCGATGAAATACTCGCCGCCCGAGAGGCACACGCGCGCGTGCCGGCGGCTGACGGTGTGGTCCGGAATGCACAGGAAGCGGTCGGACGCGAGCGAGTCCTGCGGGTCCCGGCCGATGACGACTTCATCGTGCAGCGGGAACACCTTGCCGCTCCCCGTCATTTCGAGATAGGCCGTCACCGGGCCTTCGGATTCGGGAATGATCGCCGTGTTACGCATCCCCCGTTCCCCCGCTTCCGCCAGACCCGCAGGTCCACCGAAATTCGACCGGGGCCGGGACACGCGGTTCCGGCTGTCCATGTCGCTCGGCGGCTTTCCAAGGGTTCGCATCGTCGCGGTGGGCATCGGCGGATGGAGGTCGGGACAGGGGCGGAGGGGGAGCCGCCGCCCCTGCGGGTCGGTCGTCAGAACGTGACGTTGTTCGTGATGTCGGCGTGCTGCTTCGCGGTCACCGGCACCGACGGCGAGGCCATGCCGCCGAGTACGGCGACGTTGGCGTTGACGTTCGTCCCGACCTGCTGCCCCTGGTTGATCTGCTGGACCGCGTCGAACGAGAAGTTCTTCACCGAGCTGTCGGAGTGGCCGTACCACGGAAACAGCCCGTAGTGCCCCATCGTCATGCCGCCGCGCACTTCGCTCATCGCGGCGCGGCCCAGTTCTTCAGAAAGCGAAAGATCGTTGATCGTCAGCGTCGTCATTGCAGTTCTCCTGGAGGGAAAGGGTCGTCGTCTTCGGTGCGGAGGCCCGCGGCCTCCACCCGAGAGGAAAATCAGAAGGTCACGTTGTTGGTGATGTCGGCGTGCTGCTTGGCAGTGACGGGCACTGACGGCGACGCCATGCCGCCGAGCACCGCGACGTTCTTATTGACGTCGGTCGCGACCTGCTGCCCCTGGTTGATTTGCTGGATCGCGTCGAACGAGAAGTTCTTCACCGAGTTGTCAGAGTAGCCGTACCACGGATAGTACGGGCCGAGCTTCATGCCGCCGCGCACTTCGCTCATCGCGTCGTGGCCCAGCTCTTCAGTGATCGAAAGGTCCTTGATCGTCAGCGTTTTCATGGCGGTTCTCCTGGTACGTCGTTGAGGTTGGGGGTCTGATTCGAGCACTTCGGTGCGCTCGACAGACCTATCGCAGAGAGCGTGCCAGCAGGGCGACGGCCGCCCCAAAAATCACTTAATTAACTGATTTTTCGTAGTTTTTCTCCGGCATCACGCGATTTCCGGGCCCGCGAGCGGAAACGACGACGACTGCGCTGGTGGGCCGCGCCGAACAACGCGCGCGGCACCTGTCGGTAAATTGCGAACACCTTCCGCTGCCGGCCCCGGCGCGGGCCGCCGGCGGTCCCGCGCGACCCGCCCGCCAACCCGTTACCCGCCGGCGCTTTCCGCGTCCGGCCAAGCCGTTCGAGATGGACTATATTTTTCTTGAACCCCAAATGAGGAATCCATGCCGGTGACGCCGCGGTTGCTCCCTTCGTCCGACACCACGCCGCGATGCACGCATCGTCCGGCACGCGCGCTCGCCGGGCTCATCCTCGTCATCCGCAGCGAACGAGAATCCGGGCCCGGGAGATGCCAGGCCGGCTGAGGGGAAGCGCATGGCGAGCCTTTCACACGCGCTGCATGCTTTTCAGGCCGGCGGTCTCTCTCCGAACGAGTTTTTCGCCGAGGTCGACCAGGCGCTCGCGGCCGAGCGCAACGACTCGGCGCGCCTGCTCGAAATCCTCAGCGAAGAGCACACGAAAATCCCGCTGCCGCCCGATGTCTATGCCGAAGTCCATCGCCGCATCGAGCACCTCGCGGAGTCCGGCCACGCCGAGAACGACGACCAGACGCGGATGCTGATCGCCGGGGCCGCGCCGTCGGCTCACGCCGCCGCGCCGGGCGCCGCCACGCCCGAAGCGGAGCGCGTCAAGGGCGTCGGCGACACGATCAATGGCCGCTTCCTGCTCGAGGAATGTCTCGGCTTCGGCGGCATGGGCACGGTGTACAAGGCGCTCGACCTGCGCAAGCTCGAAGCGTCCGACCGCAACCCGTACATCGCGATCAAGGTGCTGAACGTCCAGTTCCGCGGCCACCCGAAATCGCTGATCGCGCTGCAGCGCGAGGCGCGCAAGGCGCAGACGCTCGCGCATCCGAACATCGTCACCGTGTACGACTTCGACCGCGACGGCTCGATGGTCTACCTGACGATGGAGTACCTGGCCGGGCAGCCGTTGAGCCGACGGTTGCGCGCGCCCGATTTCCACGGCCTGCCGTATCCGCAGGCGCTGCCGATCATCGTCGGCATGGGCAACGCACTGTCGTACGCGCACGAGCGCGGCTTCGTCCATTGCGATTTCAAGCCGGCGAACGTCTTCGTGACCGACAAGGGACAGGTCAAGATCATCGACTTCGGCATCGCGCGCGTTTTCCGCCGCTCCGAAGAGGAAGCCGAAGCGACCGTGTTCGACGCCGGGACGCTCGGCGGCCTCACACCCGCGTACGCGAGCCCGGAAATCCTCGAACACCGCG
This sequence comes from Aromatoleum sp., assembly GCF_032027225.1. Taxonomy (GTDB): domain Bacteria; phylum Pseudomonadota; class Gammaproteobacteria; order Burkholderiales; family Rhodocyclaceae; genus Aromatoleum. The sequence goes on from NZ_JAVSMM010000012.1 coordinate 122,809, forward strand.
AGCCCGATCCGCGCGACGACATCTACGCGCTAGGGTGCATCGCCTACCAGCTGCTGACCGGCGCGCATCCGTTCGGCCAGTTGCCGGCGACGCAGGCGCGCGCCGCGGGACTGCGGCCGCAGCGGCCGAAGAAGCTGCCGGCGCGGCAGTGGCGAGCCTTGCGCAACGCGCTGGCGTTCGACCGCGAAGCGCGAACGCCGACCGTCGCACAATTCCTCGCCGGGATGAACCCCGAGCGCCGCGTCACGACGCCGGCCGCAGCCGGGATCGCCGGCGTCGCCGCGGTCGCGCTCGTCGCCCTCGGGCTGCTCTATTTCCGCGAACCGTCGGGCACGCTCGGCCCCGGCTCGGCACCGCCGGCGGTCATCCCCGAGGAGGAGGTCCCGGCGATCGACGAGGCGCCCGCAACGGCCGAACCTCCCACCGCCGCCGAGGCGCCCGCAACCCCGCCGCTGTCGCTCGCCGCGGTCACGCCGGCGCTCGCGCGCGTGCCGTGCTCGGCGTTCGCCGCATCGGTCGAGGGCGGAACCCTGCGCGTGGAGGGCTATCTGCCGCGCAGCTTCGGTGTCACGCGCCTGCGCGACGGGCTCGGCGCGATCCCCGGCGTCGGGACGGTGAACACCGACGTGCAGACGGTCAGCGACGAGAAATGCCCGGTTCTCGAGACCTTCGGCCGCTACTGGACCGCAAATCACCAGGCGGGCGACAAGGCGTCGGTGCGCATGGACGGCAACCGCCGCGAACTGACCGAGGGCGACCGCCTCGTCGTCGACGTGACGACGCCGGCGCAGGAGTCCTACGTGAACGTCGACTACTACGCGCTCGACGGCAACGTTGCCCACCTCGTGCCGAGCCCGCGCGCGAGCGCGAACCGGGCGCCGCCGCGCTATTCGGCGAAGATCGGCACGTTCGCCGAGTGGACGATCTCGAAGCCTTTCGGCACCGAGCTGATCGTGCTGGTGACGACGCCCGAGCCGCTGTTCGACACCATGCGGCCCGAGTACGAGGCGCGGCCGGATTACCTGCGCGCGGTCGACGAGCGGCTGCAGCAGATCGCCGAAAAACATGGCGCAGACAAGATCCGCGCCGACTTCGTGCTGATCACGACGCGCGCGCGCGGCGGGTGAACGTGCGCCGCCTTCTTGCTCACTCGACCGCTGAAGATCGCTCGGGCTGAGCTTGCCGAAGCCCCGGCAAGCCCTTCGCCAAGTCCAAGGCGATCGGTTGCATTACTGACCCGGCAACGAAATACCCTTCGGGCTGAGCCTGTCGAAGCCCTGTGCTTGCCCTTGGACAAGCTCTCGGCGAACGCTTGTATCAATTTGCCAAGCGACTAGTCGGCGTCCCGCGCGACGCGGAAGCCATTCTGCGAATGGCGCACGCCGGCGTCGTACTTGAAGCGCGTCGACGACAGCATGTAGTCGGCCCCTTCGCGCCACGAGCCGCCGCGGATGACGCGGGCGCGGCAATTCGCGTCGTCCCACGCCCGCCCGTCCTCCGGAGCACCCTTGTACGTGCTGTGCCAGCAGTCGGCGACCCATTCCCACACGCTGCCGTTCATGTCGTACAGCCCGTATGGATTCGGCGCGAACGAGCCGACGTTCGCCGGTCCGTCCTGGTTCCACGGTTCGCCGCAACCCTTGCAATTCGCCTTGCCGGGGACCATCTGCGCGCCCCACCAGTGGCGCGTCGTCGAGCCGCCACGCACCGCGTACTCCCACTCGGCCTCGGTCGGCAGCCGGTAGGACTTGCCGGTCGTCTTGCTCAGCCACTGGACGTACTGGCGCGCGTCGTCCCAGCTCAGGTCGCGGGCCGGCGCATTCTTCGCCGTGACTTCGTCGCCCGAGAGCTTCGCGCACGCTGCCGCAGCGACGCACGCGGCCCACTGCTCGTTCGTGACCTCGTACTTGCCGATCGCGAATGCGCGTCCGAGCGACACGCGGTGCGCGGGCCGCTCCGACGGATCGTCGGTGTTACTGCCCATCGTGAACTCGCCGCGCGGCAACTCGACGAGCGCGGGACAGGCGGGACAGTCCTTGACTTCCTTCACCTGCGGCGCGGCCGCCGGTTTCGCCGCCTGCGGTGTGGCAGCCGGAGCAGGCGTCGGCTTAGCGGCCGGAGGGGCCGTCGGCGCAGCAGCCGGCGGAGGCGTCGGCGCGGCGGGCATCCGCGACGCGGGGGCCGCCGGCTTCGCCGGCGTTTCGGCTTTCGGAGCGGCCGGCGCCTTCGGGGGAGTCTCGGTCTTCGGCGCCGCCGCGCGCAGCCGTTCGATCCGCGCACGGGCGAGCGCGGCGAAGCGGCCATTCGGGTACACCTTCAGGTAAGCCTCGTAATCGCTCGCGTGCTCGCTGTCCTTGATCGAGTCCCAGAACGCCAGCTCGTACTGTTCGGCGCTGTCCTTCGGCAGGATGCCGCGGGTGCGCCCCTCCCCGCCGGCGCTTTCGTCCGCGTCGACCGCGGCCAGCACTACGGGCGGCGCGGCGGCGCCCGCGAGCACGAATTCCGCCGTCAGCGACGACGAGATCCGCGGCGTCTGCTCGCCTGCGGTATCGCGCGCGACGCTTGCCGCAGCGCGCCGCAGCGCATGCTCGATGCCTGCTCCGGGCATTGCGACGCGGCGCAGCAGCGCTTCGGTGAATCTGCCCGCGGTCACGCCGTCAGCCGCCAACTCGCCTGGCGCAGCAGCGTAGGCGACCAGCGTGTCGTCGGGCAGCGCTTCGGTCGCGTCGGATACCGCGCCGGAGAATGGGTCGTTCCGACAGCTGTCGAGGATCACGAGATTGAGACGGCCAAGACGTGGCGCCGCCATGCCGGCAAGGACGTCCCGCAGCGCGATCCCCTTCGTGACGAGGCCGGCAGGCGCGCTGCCGTCGGCGTCAACCGGCGCGAGGAGCGTGTCCTCATGGACGCGGAATCCGTGCCCCGCGAAATAGAAGAGGCCGACGCCGCCCGCTTGCAGGCGCGCGTGGAAGTCGTCGATCGCCCGTTTCATCTGCGGCGCATCCAGGTCCGTGTGCGTGACCACCTCGAAGCCGAGCGAGCGCAGGCTGCGGCTGATCGCGTCCGCGTCCGCGACCGGCGTCACGAGCGGATCGCTCTCGTAGCGCGCATTGCCGATGACGAGCGCGACGCGCCGCGATGCGGTGTGGCCGTCGAACGCGGCCGCGATGGAGCCGTGCGGTGCGGCCTCTCCGGCCCCCGCTTCGACCGCGCCGGAAACGAATGTCGCGCACGCGCCAACGATGAGTAGTTCTCGCCACACGTCCAGACCTCGCTTGTCTTGTCGTTGAGGATGTCGCTGGCGGCGGGAGACGGGAATGCTCCGCCGCTGCAAATCGATTCGGTACGCCTTCGGCGCGGCGTTCGCGCGGAGGGAGACAGGTTCGCGGCCGGGGCCCGGCGGCGGGGCTGCGGTCGAAATCCGGCCGGGGAATCAGGCCTTTTTCTCGATTCATTATATGTATCTTTCCCGCGACTTCCGGCCTAATCTTGGTTAGGCAATCGACGTCGGCAGGGCGCGCGGAGCGAGCTGCCGACGACGCCGTGCACACGCAGGCAGCGGTCCCACTCCTCGACGAGCGTAACCGGGCATTCGCGAAAAGCCGAAAAGCTCGAGGCCGCTGCATTCGCGCCGGACATTTCTCTCGGAGGATTGCCCAGCATGTTCAGGGAAATCGCGCTCGCCGCATTGGCGGCAGCAAGCCTGGCGTCCGCCTCGGCCGCTGGAACTCCCTCTCCGGAGAACGCCGAGGCGTACATCATCTGGCCGCCTGACGGGGCGGTGATCAGCGGCGGCAAGCTGTGGGTGCGCATGGGGCTGCGCAACATGGGCGTCTGCCCGAAAGGCGTGGAACGGCCCAATGTCGGCCATCACCACCTGCTGATCGACACCGAGCTGAACACCGAGGGGCAGATTCCGTCCGACCGGAACCACCTGCACTTCGGCGCCGGCGAAACCGAGGCGCGCATCGAGCTTCCCCCCGGCAAGCACACGCTGCAGATGCTCCTCGGCGACCACGACCACAGGCCGCACGACCCGCCGGTGTTCTCCCAGAAGATCACGATTACGGTGCCCTGACGGGGCCGCCTGCGCGTCGCGTGTCACGAGCGAACGAACCGGGAGCGAATCGATGGACAAGCGCATCCACATGCCCTTCGTTGCCGCCGCGGCGGTGCTGCTGCTCGCCGGCGCCGCGGTGGCCGGGCCGACAGCGGCGCCGCACGATGCCTACCTGTACATCGGCTGGCCGAACGACGGGCAAGTTTTGCCGGCCGGCCAACCGTTCCGGGTGTGGTTCGGCCTGCGCAACATGGGCGTCGCGCCGAAGGACGTGAAATTCCCGAACACCGGCCACCATCACCTGCTGGTCGACACCGACCTGCCGCCCGCCGACCAGGAAATCCCGTCCGACCGCAACCACCTCCATTTCGGCGCCGGCGAGACCGAGACGATGCTCGAACTGCCGCCCGGCCGGCACACGCTGCAGTTGCTGATGGGCGACGACAAGCACATCCCGCACAACCCGCCGGTGTCGTCGAGGAAGATCACGATCACGATCCGCTGAGCGGCCGCGCGGAAGCGGCCCCGGTTCGGTCGGGGCTGACCGGTTGCGATGCAGAGTCTGGCTACGATGCCGCGGCCGGCTCAGATGCGATGGCCGGTTCCGACATCTACAAGACGGCTGTAAGACTTACCGGAAAGAATGTGCCGTCGGCATCAAGGGCCCGCCCACAGCCGGGCCGCATCGGCCTGTTCGCGTTTGATCCGAACGACCGATGCCGGAGTCGACGGCGGCCGCGCCCTCATCGCCGCGATCGCCGGGAACGGCGATTGCGAGCCCGAGAGGAATGTTGGGCGATTCACAGGAACAAGCGATCGCCAAGCGACGACGTTCGCCCCTGACGCGAGCGTCGTTATCCCCGAACCAACCGGAGAGAGATGATGAATCCGCTGATGCGCAAGCTCGCGCCGACCGCGACACACCAGATCCGCACCGACCACACCCACGTGCTGTCGATCTTCCATCAGTACGAGACCGACACCGCACCGCAGACGAAGAAGGCACTCGTCAACAGCGCCTGTCTGTCGCTCGAGATCCACTCGCAGCTCGAAGAGGAGATTTTCTACCCGGCGATGCGCCAGGCGATGGCCGAGGGCGGCACGGTCGACAAGGCGGTCGGCGAGCACCAGGAAATGCACCGCCTGATCGCGCAATTGCGCGGCATGGAGCCGACCGACATGGATTACGACGAGACCTTCATGACGCTGATGCGCGACGTGCTGCATCACGCGGCGGAGGAAGAGACGATCCTGCTGCCGAAGGCCGAGCGCCTGCTCGGCAGCAGCCGGCTCACGGAGCTCGGCGGCGAGATGATGAAGCGCCGGCTCGAACTCGCGAAACCGCACGCGGGCGAGATCGCGATGAATGGCGTCCGCACGATGCACACCTCGACGCTGCTGATGACGACCGGCGCGGTCGCCGCCGGCGCCTACCTCGTCAAGAAGGTGTTCGACCGCGGCCACCATCACGTCTGACGCGCCGCCGCGCGTGGCGGGTCGCGACAGGGCCCGCCCACCGATCGAAGGTCGTCGTTCCGCAAGGACGGCGGCCTTTCTCGTTGGCGATCACCAGCGCGCGGGGAGCTTGCGCAGCAGCACCAAGCGTTGCGGCTCGATCGAGAGATATCCGCCGACGACGAGATCGCGCACGATGCGATTGACCATTTCGCGCGACGCGCCGACGAGGTTCGCGATCTCCTGCTGGGTCAGGCGGCGTTCGATGACGCGGTGGTCGCCTTGCGGCACCGCGAGGGAATCGAGCAGGCGGTGGATACGGCCGAAGACGTCCTCCAGCGCGAACGCCTGCACGTTCTCGGTCAGCGCCCGGATGCGGCGCACGAGGTTGCGCAGCACGACGTGCATCGACTCGTGGTTCGACTCGATGAGGGCGAGGAAGGTGTGGCGGGGAACCTGCAGCAGCTCGCAACGTTCGAGCGTCATCACCGAAGCCGAGCGCGGGGCGTCGTCGAGCAGCGCGAGTTCGCCGAAATATTCGCCGGGGTCGAGGATGCACAGCGTGAGTTCGCGACCACTCTCGTCGGTCAGGAAGACCTTCACCGATCCGCTCTGCACGACGAAGAGCCCGTGCCCGTCGTCGCCCGCATTGACGACCACGGCGCCGCGCGGGAAGACGCGCAGCGGCGCGCCGCGCGCGAGCGCTTCGAGCTGTGCCGCAGCGAGGCCGGCGAACAGCTCCACGTGCTCCAGATATGCCGTCATGCGCAGTCCCTCCGGGGAGTGGGCGAGTCGTGAGCGGCCCTGACCGGACGTCGCGGCGGCGGGGGATCGGACGTTGGTGGACGTCGGCGCTGGCGACCGCCGTGCTGGCGGTCGGGCTGTGGCAGTCTCCGGTCGGAGAACTCGAGCGCGGTCCCGGATTGCGGGCCCTTTACGCCTTGCGCGGAACGTCGCCGCCGCCGGACGATGTCGTAATTGTAGGCATGGATTCGGCCTCGGCCCAGGCGCTGGGCCTGGCCGAGCGTCCGGACGCCTGGCCGCGACGGCTGCACGCGCAGCTCGTCGCCGGTCTCGCGGCGAGCGGCGCGCGCGTGATCGGATTCGACCTGTTGTTCGCGCAGCCGCGGGATGCGCAGGCCGACGCGGCGCTCGCCGCCGCGATCCGTGACGCGGGCAACGTGGTGCTGGCCGAGACGGTGCGGCGCGACTTCGTCCGGGCCGCCGACGGGCAAGTCGTCGCCAGCACCGAGGCGCGCGTGCCGCCGCTGCCGATGTTCGCGGACGCCGCGGCAGCGACCGCCCCGTTCGTGCTGGCGAAGACACCCGACGGGATCATCGAGTTCTGGCCGCGGGTCGCGACGCTCGGCGATCGACCGTCGCTGCCCGCGGTCCTGGCCGAGCGCATGTTCGAGGGTGAAGCTGACGACAGGCGGCACGAACACCGGATCCCCGACGCTTCGCCGCTGACGTTGAACCTCTACGGACCGCTCGGTACCGTGCGGACGATCCCCTACCCGCGCGCGCTGGAGCTCGTCGCCGATCCGCGCGAAGGTGCGCGCGTGTTCGCGGACAAGGCGGTGATCGTCGGGTATTCGGAGTCGAACCAGTCGCGGCAGATCGATGCCTACCGGACGCCGTTCAGCACCGCCGAGGGCGTCGACGTCAGCGGCGTCGAGCTGTGCGCGACCGCGCTCGCGAACCTGCTCGACGCGTCCTGGCTGCGTCGCCCCGCCGAACCCGCGACGGCCGCGCTGCTGGCGCTGCACGCGGGGCTGCTGGCGCTGCCGTGGGGTTTCGTCCGTCCGCGAGCCGCGCTGCTCGCGAACGCGGCGACGAACCTCGCCTATACCGCTGCGGCGTACCTCGCGTTCGCGACGATGTTCCTGTGGTTGCCGGTCGTCGTGCCGCTCGTGTTCTCGACCGCGATCGCCGGCGCGCTCGGGATAGCGTTGCAGCATCGCGACGACCTGCTGCGCCGGGCCGAGCTGGAGCGGGCGATCGAGCTCGGCGTGCCGCGCCGCGCGGTCGAAAAGCTCGCGACGGTGCTCGGCACGACGCCGGGCAGGACCGTGTTCGCGGTGTGCCTGTGCAGCGATATCGTGTCCTACACGACGCTCGCCGAATCGCTGGCTCCGGGCGCCGCGCGCGACGTGCTGAATCGCTATTTCGGCCGCTTCATCCCGGTCGTCGAGGCGCATGGCGGCTATGCGTCGGACCTCGTCGGCGATTCAGTGATGTCGCTTTGGATCGCCGAGTCCCAGCCGGAGCGCGCGGTCGCGGACGCGTGCCGCGCGGCGATCGAACTCGACCGGATCATGAACGGAGCCGCCGCCGGAGACTCCACGTTGCCGACGCGCCTCGGCCTGCATTGCGGGCCGGTCTTCATCGGCGAAGTCGGCGGCGGCGAGCGCCGCGAACTGCGCGCGGTCGGGGACATCGTGAACACCGCGAGCCGCATCCAGGGGGCGAACAAGTATCTGAAAACCGGCGTGCTCGCTTCCCGCGAGGTCGCCGAGCGGCTCGACGCCGCCCCCTCGTCCGGGAACGCGCGGCCCGCGCGCCGCAAGCTCGGACGGTTCCGCATCGAAGGGAAAGGGCAGACGCTGGAGCTCGTCCAGCTGTCGGCCGCTCCGCTGCCCGCCGCTGCCGCCGACGCGTTCGACGACGGCCTGCGCGCGTTCGAGGCCGGCGACTTCGACGCGGCGCGGGGGCATTTCGCGGCGGCGCACGCGGCGGGCGACGCGGGACCCGCCGTGTTCTACGTCGAGCAGTGCTGCCGGCTCGCCGCGCAGCCTCGCGCGCAGGACGGGTCGGGCGCGGTGGTCCTGCCGGGGAAATGACGCAAGCTCCGCGGCGGTTCGCCAGCACGAAGCACCGGGCGACGGCAATGCTGCCGTTATCAGCCCGGCAGCAAATACCGTCCCGACCGAACTCGTCGAAGCCCCCCAACGCTCTTCGACAGATCGAGGGCGAACGGTTGCATGGATTGGCCGGGTCGGTAGCCGCGACGGCGAAGACAAGGACATGCGGCCGGTGTTTCAGTCCTTGTAGTGCCCAACTTGGGTGACTAGAGTGAGCCAAGGTTGCGTTTCGACGCTCTTCCTCGACAAGGACTCGACGATGCGAGGTAGGCCGGGCTGGCGAGGCGGCTGTGCGCTGCGGATCCCGATCGCTGTTGCCGCCCTTCTGGCCGCCCACGCCTTCGCCGCCTGCGAAGTGCCGGCGGGGCGCCTGGTTTCGGCGCAAGCGCGGGTCGAGGTCCGGGCCGCCGGGAAGGACGAGTGGATCGCCGTCACGCCGCCGCACGAGCTCTGCGAAGGCGACATCGTCACGGTGAGGTCGCCGGGCCGCGCAGCCGTCGTGCTCTACGACGACACCCTCGTCCGCCTCGACCAGAATTCGACCCTCCACCTGCTGCGCGCGGGCCGCGCAGCGGACGCCGAGGTCGGCCTGGCCGCCGGCGTGATCCACGTCATCACACCGGTGCGCAAGCGATTCGGCGTCAACACGCCCTTCGTCAATGCGCTGGTCGAAGGGACGGAATTCACGGTCTCCAGCACGCCGGACCGGGCGCAGATCGTCGTCGCCTCCGGCACGGTACGGGCGCGCAATGCGGGCGGAGAGTTGTCGCTGCGCGGAGGCGAAGCCGCGGACGCGCGGGGGGCCGAGAGACCGGCGGGGATTTCGGTCCTTCCGCTCGACGCGCTCCGCTGGGCAATCCATTACCCCCAGGTCGTCTGGCACGGCGAGCAGGCGCTGGCGGCGATGGCGCCGGCGACGCGCGTGGCGGTGACGAGCGCCCAGACGGAAATGGCGGCCGGCCGCCCCGCCCAGGCGCTGGCGGTGCTTCCCGACGCGACGGCGGACGAGGATGCGGTTCGCGTCGGCACGCTTCGGGCTGCGCTGCTGCTTGCGCTCGGGCGGGTCGACGCCGCGCGCGACCAAGGCCTCGACCGCTCGCGCGATGCGGCCGTGGCGGCCCTCGAAGCGATCATCCATGTCGCCCGCAACGAGCAGGACGAAGCGCTGGCCGCGGCCGACGAGGCCGTCGCGACGGACGCGGGATCGGCGGCGGCGTATCTTGCGCTGAGCTACGCGCGGCAGGCGCGCGGCGAGCCGGAGCAGGCGCTCGAAGCGGCGCGCGACGCGACGCGGGTGGCGGAGGAAAACCCCTTCGCGTGGGCCCGACGCGGGGAACTGGAGCTGTCACTGGCGCAGACGGCGCAAGGCCGGGCGTCGGTCGAACACGCGCTGGCGCTGGCGCCCGCGCTGCCGCGCGCGCAGGCCCTACTCGGTTTCGCGCACCTGCTAGAAGGCCGCACGCGCGACGCGCTCGCCCGCTTCGACGTCGTCATCGCCGCCGATCCGGACGAGCCGCTTGCCCACTTCGGCCGTGGGCTCGCGCGCATCCGCTCGCAGGAATTCGCCGAGGGGCGGCGCGACGTCGAGATCGCGGTGCTGCTCGACCCCGCCAACGCGGAGCTGCGCAGCTACCTCGGGCGCCTGTACGTCGAGGAGGACCGCGCGGCCCACGCGGGCGAGGAGTTCGATCTCGCTCGCCGGCTCGATCCCGCGTCGCCGACGCCGTGGTACTTCGACGCTTTCCGCCGCCTGCGCGACAACGATCCGCTCGGCGCGCTCGCCGATGGCCGCCGCGCGGTCGAACTCAACGACCGGCGCGTGGTGATCCGGTCGCCGCTGCTGCTCGACACCGACCGGGCGGCGCGCAGTGCGAGCCTCGGCCCCGCGCAGGCGGCGGTCGGATTCACGCAATCGCTGCGCGCCGACGCCCTCACGGCGCTCGCAGACGATCCGATCGGCCCGGCGGGACACCGCCGGCTCGCCGATGCGTACGCGGCGCTGCCCCGCTTCGAGAGCGCGCGCGTCAGCGAACTGCTGCAGACGCAGCTGCGCGAGCCGATCGGCCGCCTGCCGGTAGCGCCGCAATTCCTCGCTCCCGACCTGCCGGTGGTCGATGCGCCGCGCGCGCTCGCGCCGGAGGAAGCGGCCGAACTCTTCGAGCGCGGCCCGTCGCAGTTTGCCGCCACCGCACTCGCGGGCTCGCAGGCGACCCGGGGCGGCAGCGTGCTCGCGGCCCGTTCGTCGGAGCGCGCCCAGGTGTCGCTCGGGCACTTCGATTACCGCCGCGACGGCCTCGGCGCGGGGCGCGACATCGATCTTTCGGGCACGCGCGTCGGCCTGCAGTTCGCGGCGACGCCGGCGACGATGCTGCTGGCCGAGGTCGGCACCAGCGACCGGCGCGGCGGCGACGTCGTCGAGCAGCTCCTTGCGGGCGCGGGTGCGATGCCGCTGCGGCTCGATCATCGCGTGAGACGCGACCTCGCGCGCGTGTCGCTGCGACACGCGCCCGGGGTCGAGCGCGAATTCATCGTGTCCGCCGCCGCGCAGGACGCGGAGGAGCGCAGCATCGACCGGCTCGCGGGCGACATCGTGTTTCCGTTCGAGCGCGCAGACTTCGACCTGCGCACGCGCGTCGATGCGCGCGACATCGGCGCGTTGTATGCCATGCGGGGCGAAGACTACGGCCTCACGCTCGGCGGCGCGGCGTATCACCAGCAAAGGCGCACGCGTCCGACGCTCGGCCTGTGCTGCCTGTTCGGCCCGGAGCCGCTGGTCACGCCGCTCGGGCCCGAGACCCGCTCGACGACCCGGCACGACTCGCTTTTCGCCTACCTCGACGTCCGTCCGCATCCGCGCGCACGCGTGCATGTCGGCGTGGCTCACGATGCGCTCGATGCGGAACGCCCGCTGTCGGTCGCGCATACGAGCGGCAAGCTCGGCGCGAGTCTCCTCGTCGGACCGGCGACGACGCTGCGGGTCGCCGCGCTCGAGGGTGTGAAAGGCCCGAAGTACCGCGACCAGACGCTGGAACCGACGCAATTCGCCGGCTTCAACCAGGTCTTCGACGATCTCGACGGCACGCGCTGGCGGCGCAAGGGCGTCGGCCTGGACCACCGCTTCGCCGACGGCGGCGGCGCCGGGCTGGAATGGACGCGGCGGACGCTGTCGGTGCCGGGGCTCGGCTGCGGGCCGACGGATTGCCGCGCCGACTGGGACGAGCGGCTGCATCGCGCCTATGTCGAATGGCCGCTCGGTCGGCGCGTCGCGCTCTCGGCGGCGTGGCACTTCGAACGCCTGCACCTCGACGGCGGCCCGGCCGATTCCCCGTCGCTGCCCTTCCACGTGCGCACCGAACTCGTCCCGCTCGGCCTGTGGGCGCGCGTCGCGCCGCGCGTGGCGGCACAGCTCGAAGCGCAGCACGTGAAGCAGCGCGCGGCGATCGCGGACGGCACCGGCGGCGTCGAATCGCGTTCCGAATCGGCCTGGCTCGGCAACGCCCGCGTGTCCTACGTCCATCCGGGGCGCCGTTTCCTGCTGTCGCTCGCGGTCTACAACCTGTTCGACCGCCGCTTCTCGTTCCAGAACACCGATTTCAGCGGCAACCCGCGCGTGCCGCTGTTCCACCCGGAGCGCACGGTGCTGCTGCAGGCGAACCTGCGTTTCTAGCCGGCAGCCGCGTCGCCGGTCGCGACTGGCCCGCGGGATGCCACCAACAGGAGAGCGGAGATGAAGACGACAGGAAGAACGGCGCTGCGGTCGCTGGTCTGGGTAACGGCCGCGGTTGCAGTGGTTGCGATCGCAGCGGAGGGCCGGACGGATCGTCCCCGGTACTCGGGGGCGGCAACTGCGCAGACGATGCCATCGACCGCCGTCGGCGCGCTGGTGTTCGACGCGGATGGCGGGATCACGGTGGTCGATCGCGAAGGTCGGCCGGTGCCGGGCTGCGTGATCCCGGGAACGGGGGGCGGCACGGACGCGCCGCCCTGCGCCGCGCTGTCCGGCACGACCGTGCAGTCGCTGAAGTCCGTCGGCTTCATCCGCCATACGGGCTCGACGTGCACGACGATCGGACCGCTCGTGAACGCCGGCCTCGCCTTCTACTTCCAGTTGCCGCCGGGTTGCGCGCCGTAAACGGGGACGGGCCTCCCTCCCGCCCCCACGCTGCGCTCAGCGCTGCGCGTCGCCGTCGGGCTGGTCGCCGTCAGGCTTGCCGCCATCCCCGCTGCCCGGCTCGTCGGGTCGCACGAACATGTTCTCGTCCCCGACTTCGCGCTTCGGCGTGCGTTTGACCGGGCGCGTCGGCGCGGCTTCGAGCGGCTGGAGGGACGACAGCCCGGACGACAGCAGCGTACCGATCAGGCGCCCAGCCTCGGGCGTGGCGATCATCGCCTGCCAGTCGGGTGCCGGCGCACCCGCCCGCTGCGGACCTTCATGCGGCGGCGCCTTCCTGCCGCACTGCGCCTCTAGGCAACGCAGCAGTTCGTCGAGGTCGATGCCCAGCCCCTTGAAGCGCTCGATGAGCCGCGGCGACTTCAGCACCTGGCGGATCAGGCACAACAGGGTCCGGCAGTACCCGTCGTCTCCACCGCCACCGTGGCCGTCTCCGCCAACGGTCTTCGGATCGTAGGGCTGGTCGCCGCCGGCCCACACGCCACCCGTGACCACCTTGCTGCGCGTGAAGCGGGCGTTGCTGCGGGTCTGCCCTTCGGCGCGGACCGTGAAGCGGTACGCACCCGGAAGCGAGGTCGGCCAGTCGGCGTGATAGTGGCCGTCGACCCAGCGGGCGAACGCGAGCGTCGCGCCGCTGCCGTCGGGCTGGACGACGTCCGCCCACACCGTCGCGGTGCTCTCGAGCGGCACCTGGTATTCCCGCAGGCTCGCGGTCAGATGCATCGTGTCACCCGGCGCGTAGCCGTCCTGGCGCAGGTTCGCGTGCATCGTGAGGTTGGAGTAGGCGTGCACCGACATGTTGAACGGAGCCGGCTTCGCGACGAATTCGCGCAGGCGGCGCAGGCGCTCGCGGAAGACCACGGATTCGCCGGCGACGTGCGTCTGCGCGCCGCCAAGGATCACGTCGGGCGTCGCGAGGCGCAGCACTGCGCGCCACGTGCCGCGATGCGATCCGCCCGGGTCACCGGGCAGCGCCGGCAGCATCAGCCGGTAGTACGCGACGTCCTCGCCGACGCGGTAGCGCACGTTCGGCTCCACCCCCGACATCGCCGGCGTGATCTCCTTGCCGGCCGGCGTGATGAGCCGGAAGTCGAGCGCGAACGGGATCGGGTTCAGCACGACGACGTCGACCGAGACGTCCGAATCGGCGACCTGGAACGGGATCTCCTGCTGCACGCCGTTCCACAACAGCTGGCCTGCGGGATCGAGCACGAGCTGGTTCAGCGTCGCGTCCTTCAGGATCTGGATGAAGAACTTCGCGAGCGTGAAGCGTTCGTCGTCGTCGGTCATGTCACCGGTGACGAGGAGGTAGCCGCCGGTGTTCGCGGAAATCTGGTCGAGGACCGGATCGCTGACGTCGCCGGGCAGGCCGAAGCCGATCGCGAAGGTCGTCTGGTTGATCGTGCCGGCGGGCAGCGCGGCGATCAGCGGATCGTAGTTCTCGTTGCCGTCGGTCAGCACGATCATCGCCTTGTTCGGGTGCGTCGCGGTCGGGCCGTTGATCAGTCCGCTGCCGACGAGGATGCCGCCGCCGATGCTGGTCGCGCCGCGCGGGTCGAGGCCGGGGCCGGTGAGCGTCGTCCCGAGTCCCGCTGACTTCAGCGTCATCGGCAGCAGCACGTCGGCTTCGTGGTCGAAGCGTGCGATGCCGATCTCGTCGGAGTCCTTCATCAGCTCATGCACGACGCCGACCGCGCTCTTCAACAGCTCGCTGCGCGTGAAGCCGCTGTTCGCGGGCGACGCCATGCTGCCCGAGCGGTCGAGCACGAGCACGATGGAGCTGTCGCTGGTCACGATGTCGTTGGCGACGAGCTCGATGTGGTAGGTCTCGAACACGTAGGGGTCGTTCGGCGCGGCGGCGTAATAGCCTTCCTCGTCGATCACGTAGGCCTGGATGTCGACCGCGCTGACCTGCACGTCGGGGCCGACGCCGAGGAAACGCACTTCGATCTCGAGGATCTCGAAGTCGTTCGCCTCCTGCGGCGTCACCGGGAAGTCCGGCCCGCCGACGAGCGAGAAGTTGCCGGTCGGCGCGCCGGTGATCGTGAAATACACCGGGCGACACGACTGCACGCGGAAGCGGATGTGCTTCGCGACGGTGAGGCCCGCCGGCGTGTCGTTGAACGCGACCGCGGGGCCGGATTCGAGCGTGACATCCGGCAGGTCGGTGTCGTACCAGGTGATCGCCTTGTGGTCGAGCAGGTCGATCGGACGTTCCAGCGTGCCGGCGCCGAAGTATTCGCCGAGGCTCTCCATCGTGTCGCTCAACCGCTTCAGGTGATGCTGTCCGGCCGGGATCGCGTAGCCGTCATTCGGCAGGTAATGCGGCACCGCCGGGTACTTCTGCATCCACACCGCCCACAGCTCGTCTTCCTTCGCGTGGTTCAGGAAGAACACCGGGTCGTTCGGCGAGGTCGCCGGCAGCATCGAACCGCCGATCCAGACGTGCACCCGATTGTGCATGTTGGGCCCGCCCTGCGGCCCGACCCAGCCTTCGACGAGGTTGCGGAAGCTGTCCGCGCCGGCCACGTTCCAGTCGTAGGACGGGCTGTCGTAGGTGCTTTCGGCGAGCGCGCCGGTCACGGCGGCCGACGTCGGCAGCGACGGCGTGCTGCCGCCGAAGTTCCGCTGCAACCGATCGCTCGAGCCCAGCGTCAGCGTCCACCCGTTCGCGAACGCGAACGGCCCGGTCTCCACCGCGTCACCCGCGCCCGTCCCGTCACCGCCGAGGAAATCGTCGATGAAGGGATAGCCGGGATCGGCCGGTGCCTGATCGCGCGAGAAGTCCCAGTACGGCAGGCAGATCGAGGGATCCCCGGCGACGCCGCGCAGTGCATTTTCGAACTGTCGCAGGAACTCCCTATGCCAGGGAAAAAACAGCGGGCCCTTGTGGCCGGGATGGGGACCGGGGTCCGCGGGTGGATGCCCGGCCATCGACTGCTCGTGGATGTAGACGAAGTCGTCGTAGCGGCTCGCCTGCGCGTGCGGCGGCGCGAGCTCGCTGGGCGCCGCCTTCAGCGCGACGACTGCATCGCGGAAGCGGGCAAGCTCGGTGTTGGACGGATCGGCCGCGGCGTTGAACGCCTCGATCAGTTTGCGGACATTCTTACGGCATTTCATGGCGCACCTCTGCACGCGAAGCAGGGATCCGGTCCGCCGGGGCGCGGAGCGCCGGGGATAGGCCCGGATATGCGGGTCTGTGAATCGCACGTTGCCGGCTCGGCCGGACGTGCGATCACAGATTAGGTGCGGAGGATTTGCGGCCCGATGAAGTGGCGCACTGCGCCGATGTGACGCGCTTCACTTGCTTCGGGGGCCAGCGTGGACAGGGCGGGGATTCCCGCGGGGGAGGAAAAAGGATGCGAATCGCAGCGGGTCTCGCCCGCGCGAAGGCCCGACGGACCGGGCGGCACTCCCCTTACCCGCTGCAATGCGGCATCAGGGACTCAGCGCGGTCGGCGGCCACGGCGCGAGCAGCGCCGGCGTCGCCATGTCGGCCGGCATCTCGAAGTCCTTCAGCGCGGCCCCGCGCATCGCGGTGGGCGGCAGCGGCAGGCCGCGCCGGTCGCTGTAGTTGCGCATCGGCGGCTTGCCGCGGCGCTCGATACGGTCGATCGCGCTCGCGCAACCGGCGTCGAGCACCGCCGCGCCGGCGATCGCCGCGAGCGCGAGACTGCCGTTGCCGCGTCGCCCGACGCGCGATCCGACCGTCGCGAAGTCGAGCGCATCGCCGGCGACGCGCGCCCACATCCACGGTCCGGGACGCCGCACTGCGAGGATGCCGATGCCGGTGACGATCTCGCGCACGCCACACGCGCGCACGATCCCTTCCCGCCCGCGCAAGCCGGCGGCCCCGGCGAGCGTGCGCGGCATCAGCAATTCGGCGACGCCGACGCCGATGCTGAGCCAGCCGATGCCGCGCGCGGTAGCGCGAATCGCCCGATGGCGCCGCGCAGCGTTGGTTGCAGGCCTGTAGGCATTCATCGTCGCTCTCCTATGGCTTCAGCACGACCTTGATGCAACCGTCCTTCTTGTCGCGGAACGTCTTGTACATCTCGGGTCCGTCCTCGAGCGCGACGGTGTGCGTGATGACGAAGGACGGGTCGAGCTGCCCTTCCTCGATGCGGCGCAAGAGGTCGTCCGTCCAGCGATTGACGTGCGTCTGGCCGGTGCGCAGCGTCAGCCCCTTGTTCATCAGCGCACCGAACGGCAGCTTGTCGATCAGCCCGCCATAGACGCCCGGCACCGACAGCGTGCCGGCCGGGCGACAGACGTAGATCATTTCGCGCAGCACGTGCGGCCGGTCGGTTTCGAGCATGATCGCCTGCTTCGCGCGGTCGTACAGCGAGTCGAGCGAGCGCGTCGCGTGCGCCTCCATGCCGACCGCGTCGATGCATTTCTCCGGCCCCTTGCCGGCGGTCAAATCGTTGAGCCGCTCGACGACGCTTTCGTGGTCGAAATTGATCGTCGTCGCCCCGCCCGCCTCGGCCATGCCGAGGCGCTCCGGGACGTTGTCGATCACGACGACCTGTTTCGCGCCGAGCAGAACCGCGGCGCGGATTGCGAACTGCCCGACCGGCCCCGCGCCCCAGATCGCGACCGTGTCGGTCGGCTGGATGTCGCACTGCACGGCCGCTTGCCAGCCGGTCGGCAGGATGTCGCCGAGGAACAGCACCTGGTCGTCGGTCAGCCCGTTCGTGATCTTGACCGGCGCGACGTCGGCAAACGGCACGCGCACGTACTCGGCCTGGCCGCCTGCGTAGCCGCCGGTCAGGTGCGTGTAGCCGAAAAGCCCCGCGGTCGCGTGGCCGAACATCTTGTCGGCGAGCCCCTTGTTGCGGTTGCTGCGCTCGCAGACCGAGAAATTGCCGCGCCGGCACTGCTCGCATTCGCCGCAACAGATCGTGAACGGCACGACCACACGATCACCGACCTTGAGCCGATGGTCCGCGGCGCCGACCTCGACGACCTCGCCCATGAACTCGTGGCCGAGGATGTCGCCGGACTCCATCCCCATCATGAATCCGTCGTACAGATGCAGGTCGGAGCCGCAGATCGCGCAGCTCGTGACCTTGACGATCGCATCGCGAGGCTCCTCGATGCGAGGGTCGGGGACGTCGTCGTAGCGGACGTCCTTCTTGCCGTGCCAGCACAGTGCTTTCATCAGCGCAGCTCCTTCGATTGCAGGTTTTTCTGTCGGCGCTCCGAACCGTCCGGCGGCCGGCGCGTCCGCAGCAAATGTCATTCCCATTGCGGCCGCGCTGGCAGATGGAAAAACCGCGTGAAAGAATGCGTACGCATGGCACGACGGAGCGAAAAATGCTTCACTCGCCGCGGCCGCAATCGAGGACGGGTTCATGAAGAAGTTCTTTGGCTACTGGTTCGGCGTCCTGCGCAAGGCCGTCGCTTACTGGCTCGACAGCGACGCGTTCATCCACGCCGCGGCGCTCGCATTCTTCACCGTGTTCTCGGTCGCGCCGGTCGTCATCATCGTCGTCGGCATCGTCGGCACGGTGCTCGGCGAGGACGCGGCGCGCGGGGAGATCTCGCGCCAGCTGCAACAGACGATCGGGCCGGAGGCGGCCCAGGCGGTCGAAACCGCGGTCGCGAGCAGCCGCATCGAGGCGAGCGGGCTCGTGCCGACGCTCGTCGGCATCGGCGCGATGCTCTTCGGCGCGACCGGCGTGTTCGCGCAGATGCAGCGTTCGCTGAACACGATCTGGGGCGTGATGGCGAAGCCGACGCGCAGCAGCATCTATCTGCTGGTCAAGGCGCGGCTGCTGTCGCTCGCGGTGGTGCTCGCGATCGGCTTCGTGCTGCTCGTGTCGCTGCTGCTCAGCGTGATCCTGAACGCGATCATCACGTGGGCGCGCGAGTGGCTGCCGGTGCCGGCCCCGCTGCTGACCGGCGTCGAGACCATCACCTCGCTCGCCGTCATCACGCTGCTGTTCGCGACGATCTTCCGCGTGCTGCCCGACGTGATCCTGCGCTGGAGGGACGTGATGCTCGGCGCGTTCGTGACTGCCGCGTTGTTCACGTTCGGACGATCACTGATCGCGCTCTACCTTGCCGAGACGGCGCCCGCGTCGACGTACGGCGCGGCCGGCTCGCTCGTCCTGCTGCTGCTGTGGGTGAATTATTCGTCGCTGATCCTGCTGTTCGGCGCCGCCTTCACGCGCGCCCACCGCGAATCCAACGGTTTGCCCGTCCGCCCGAGGAACGCCGCGGTGCTCGTACACACCGAGGTCGTCGAAGAGCGAGACCCCGGCTTGGCCGGCCGCTCTCCCCCCCGCTAACGCCCGGACCGCGACGTCTGCAGCCGTCGTCCGCCCAGCCGTTCGCGGGGGGCCAGCCCAGCCCAGCCCCCACAACCGTCCCGTTGGCTCGCTCCGGTCGCCCGCTTCGTCCGGCCCGCTTCGTCCGGCCCGCTTCGTTCCACGCGCTTCGTCCCGCGCGCTCAGCCCCACCCGCCCGGGGCTGTCCGCTCGGGACGCTCGCCCCACCCGCCCGGCCCATTACGCCCGCCCCTCTGCTGCATCCCCGCACGCTGAAATCCGGCCCCCTTTTCCTCTGTCGCATCTTCCCCGGGGGCCGGATCTACCCCCGTTTTCGCAGTATTGCGCGGGCGATGCCGAGGCCATTAGAGTGGCGTACATAAGAATAAATAGATTTACTCACCCAAGAGGAGACGAAATGAGAAAGAAGGGAATCACGCTCGCGTGCGCCGCCGCGCTCGCGACTGCGCACGCGCTTGCCGAGGGAAAAGCCGTAGTCAGCCTGCTCGAACGGCCTGCCCCCGCGGTCGAGAATTTCCCCGCCGGCGCCTACGGCGATCTGCTGCGCTACGGTCACGAGTTGACGATGCGGACTCACGCGGTCATCGGCCCGGAAGTCGAGGACCGGTCGATGCGTTTCTCCGGAAACAACCTCGCGTGCACCTCCTGTCATCAGGAGAACGCGACGAAGCCGTTCGCGATGCCGTGGGTCGGCGTCAGCTCGACCTTTCCGCAGTACCGCTCGCGCGAAGATGCCGTCAGCACCGTCGAGGAGCGCGTCAACGGCTGCATGGAGCGCAGCATGAACGGCCGCGCGCTGCCGCTCGGATCCCTCGAGATGAAGGCCTTCGTGACCTACATCCATTACCTGTCGCGCGGCGTGCCGGTCGGCGCCGAAATCGAAGGTGCGGGAACGAAGCCGACGAAGGTTCCCGACCGACGCGCCGACCTGCAAGCCGGTGAGGCGCTCTACGCGAAGACGTGCGCGTCCTGTCACGGCGTCGATGGCCACGGGGTACGCCGCGGTGCCGTCGGCGACGCGCAAGGCTATGTTTTCCCGCCTTTGTGGGGTGACGACACGTTCAACGACGGCGCCGGGATGAACCGGCTGCTGACCGCCGCGCGCTTTGTGAAGCACAACATGCCGCAGGGGACGACGTTCCGGGCACCGGTGCTGAGCGACGAAGAAGCCTTCGACGTCGCCGCCTACGTGCTGTCGAAGCCGCGGCCGCAGAAGGCCGGGCTGGAGAACGACTTTCCCGCGCGCTGGAACAAGCCGGTCGACGCGGCCTTTCCGCCGTATGTCGACGGCGCGCCCGCCGACCAGCACCGTTTCGGACCGTACCCGCCGCTGATCGAGCTCGCGAAACAGCGCGCCAACGCGCGCAAGGCCGCTCCGGCCGCGCCCGCTGCCGCGCCGAAGTAAGGGTGCGCGCCGGGACTTGCGGTTGCGATGATCGGCAGACAGCCAGCACGGGGTCTGCAGGAGCGAACCGGCGACCGCGCCCAGGCTTCGCCCGCTCTCCCGACGGGCCCGGGCGAAGCCCGGACGAAACAGCGGATCGCGCGACGCTTTACTGCGCCGACGGCTCTTTCACCGCGATCTCGAACTCGCTGCCCGGATCCAGCGCGAGGACGAGCGCGTTGCAGCGTAGCAGCGCGGCACGGAGCGTCGGCGCACTCCAGCGCTTTCCTTCGAACGCGAACGCGCCATCGCGGTTGAAATTCCACTGGGTCGGCCCGACCACCGCGTAGTCCGCGATGCGCTCGCCGTCGAGCCGCAGCACGTGCATCAGCTGCCCGCGCGCCGTCTCGACCCACGCGAGTCCAAAGCCGGCGCCATCCCCCGACACATCGACGAGCTTCGGCATGTCGTCCGCGAGCGGGTGACGCAGCCTGCTGGCGCAATCCGAGAGGTCGATGACGCGCGCGAAAAGCCGGGCGGCAATGCGGTGGCCGTTGCCGAGCAGGATGCGCACGAGCATCGAGTCGGCGTGGCGGGCGAGGACGCCGGTTTCGAAGGTCTTGCCGTACAAGGTGGGCGCCGCGCAAAACTCGGCGGACGGGACGCCCGCGAGCTCATGGCGCCAGGCTTCGGCAGTCAGCACCGGCATCAGCGGCACCGATTCCGGTTCGGACGTCGACGAGCCCATCTCGATCAGATCGGCGAGCGCGGCGCCGATGGTCCCGCCACGCCGGGCACGGTCGACGAACTCGCGCAGCGCCGTCGGTTCGCGGGTCGCGCGGAAGAAACCGCCGAGCAGTTCGACCGCGACGAGATCGAGGATCTCACCGCCCAGATCGAACGCGCTGCGCGTGTTGCCGACCTGGAACAGCCGGCGGTAGAGGACGTCGAACCGCTCGCGTCGCGGCACGTGTCCGAACAGCGCGGGCCAGTCGAGCATCAGCCGCGACAGGTGGGTCTGTGCAGTCTCGGCCGCGATCGCGCGCTCCTCGGCCCAGGCCTCCTGGCGCGTCACGCCGACCGCGCCTGCAGCCGCCAGCGCGGCGGTCGCGGCGATCTCCTGCATCTGCGGGCTCGCGCCGTCGAGACGGCCGACGCGCTGCAGCGCCTCGTCGACGGTCAGTCCGACGAGCTGTCGCGCTTCTGGAACCGGCGCGCGGACGAGCGCCGCGTCGGTGACCCGTTCGCCGTCCCAGTTGACTTCGACTCGCAGCAAATCGGGGCGCGCGCGCCGCTCCTCGAGTCCGTCGCCTGCGACGCCCGGGGCCGCTCCCCGCGCCGCGACGATGCCGCTGCGCGCTCCCGCTCCCTCCGACATGAATCCTCCTCCCGTTCGATTCTTCGCCCCTGGGCGAATACCGGGACGACGCGGGCGGATGATATTCCCCCGACCCGAGCGGCGAAAAGACCGTGATCAAGGTATTACCCGAAAGCCGGCAGATCACTGCGCAATCGCAGGCGATCGTTCGCGCGCCCCCCTCCGGCACGACAATCGAATACGGCCGGACGGTCGGGACGCCGTCGCCGCCGTTCCGACGAGCGCGACTAGCGCGATTCGAGCACGATCCGTCCGTTGCGCGGCTGCAGCGGGCGGGCGTTGCGCGGATAGAGGCGCCCGAAGATCGCGAGCTGGTCGTCGGAAAGCGTCAGCGCCGATTTCATCACGACCCACGTGACCCCCTCGGTGCAGGGTGGCGTCACGAGCGAGCCGAGGTAGAGGTAGTGGGACGCATCGGCGGGGATCAGCGTCGCGGGGTCGATCGTCGCCGACGCGGGCATGTAATGTCCGCCGCGCTCGAGCGGCAGGCTATTCCACAGCGTCTGCACGAGCGGATGCGGCATCTCGCCGCGTTCGAGCAGGACCGCGACGATCGCGATCCGCCCGTCGGCGGCGCGGTGATGAAAGTGCACCGTCATCGCGGACGCCTGACCGCCGACGCGCTCGACCGACGGACGGTGAAACTGCAGGTGCTCGAGTTCGTAGCGCTGGCCGCGGATCTCGACGCCCATGCCTGCGCCGACGTCGACCTTCAGCGTCCGACCGGTGTCGGTGATGCGGAAATGCGTCGGCCGGTAGTCGAAGCGCGGCGGCTCGAGATCGACCGCGATGCCGCCGGCGACGTCGATCGGCGACTGCTGCTTGCCGTCCGCGCACAGCTTCCATTCCGGCCGCAGCCGGCCCCAATGCTCCGGGCCGGTGTCGCCGTCGTAGCTCCACTGCTCGGCTGTGACCGCTGCGGCAACGATCGGGGTAGTCGGAAACCGTCCTCCCGTTCGTTCGCTCGGCGACGAAGCGGCAGCGGGCAACGGGGAAGCTCCGGACGCGGCCGCAGCCGGCGAAGGCTTCGCCCGAACCGTGCTTGCGCCGGGCGCCGGATCCGGGATGACCTCGGCGAATGCGGCGATCGCATCCGTCGGGCCCGGCGCCCCGTCCGGCGTGTTCGATTTCCCGACGGTCGGCGTCACCGTCGGCCGGGGCGCACCCGCCGGGCGCAACATCGTCGTCGGCTCGGTCGCGCCCGGCCTGCGCGCTCCGACGTCGTCGGCTCGCCCCGATCCGTTCGTATCCCGCCCGGACTCCCGCCCGGCCGACCCGTCGCGCAGGACCGGCTCACGCGCTTCTCTTCCGCGTCCCGCCTCGCGGCTGATGTTCGCCGCCAGCGCGGTGTTCGACGGGGCCGCCGCGCGGGAGATCGAAACCGGTCGCGCATCCGGCTTCGGCTGCTCCGCGACCGCGGCGGCCGATGCGGCCGCCTGCAGCGCCACCTTCTGCAGGTCTGCGACCGACGGCGGACGGCACACCTCCTGCCACAGCCGCTCGTCGACGCTGTTGCGCGCGGCGAGCACCGGGCTCTGATCGAGCACGCTCTCCTCGCGCAGGACGAGGTGCCGGGAATCGAGATAGACCCGCTTGACGGTGAAAAAGCTGCGGTTGTAGCAATCGAAGCGATTGAGCGCCTTCACCGCCGCATAACCATCCGCCGCCGCGCGTTCCGGCGACAGCACGATCCGCGCCCACGCGACCTTCGCGCCGTTGTCGGACTGGATCACGGTCGACCGGTCGATCTCCACCTGGCGCTCGCGGTCCTTGACGACCGGCTCCCAGCTGTCGACGGCCGCCACCGGCGCGGCGAGCGACAGCAGCGCGATCAGCGGCAGCGCGAGTGATGCGCGCACGAGTTTCATCAGCGACGGGGAGCGGAAAACATGACTTCATCTTCGGCCCCGCAGCGTGAATCTTTAGTCCTGCGGCCCGGCCATGCAGTCGCCCGCGCCCTTCCCGGCCACCGCGAGTCGAGGTTACAATGCACGCCGTCATTAGGGAGTAGCCGCCCGCGAGCCTTTCGCGGGGACCACGTCAACAGACTTGCCCGTCCGGGCATGGCGTGGCCAGCCTTCGAGCCTGGCGAGACTTTTGACCGCATGCACTCCGCTTTTTCGGGCCGGGAGTCGTGCGGTCATTGGTCATCCGCCGGCCCGGAGAACCTTGATGAGCCTGCCTTTCGAACCTTTCCTGATGTCCACCGGCATCGTCGCGCTCGCCGAAATCGGCGACAAGACGCAGCTGCTCGCGTTCATGCTCGCGGCGCGCTTTCGCCGCCCGTGGCCGATCATCGCCGGCATCCTGATCGCGACGGTCGCGAACCACGCGTTCGCCGGTGCCGTCGGCACCTGGATCACGACGCTCGTCGGCCCCGACGTGCTGCGCTGGGTGCTCGGCCTGTCCTTCCTCGCGATGGCGGTATGGATCCTGATCCCGGACAAGATCGACGACGACGAGCTCAGCGCACCGAAGTTCGGCGTGCTCGGCACGACGATCGTCGCGTTCTTCCTCGCCGAGATGGGCGACAAGACGCAGATCGCGACGGTCGCGCTCGCGGCGCAGTACGGCGCCTACGTCGCGGTCGTCGCCGGCACGACGTTCGGCATGATGATCGCGAACGTGCCGGCGGTCATCGCCGGCGACCGCGTCGCGAATCGCCTGCCGGTGCGCCTGATCCACGGCGTCGCGGCCAGTCTTTTCGCGGTGCTCGGCATCGCCGCGCTGCTCGGACTCGGCGACGCCGGCCTGAGTGCTTGAGGAAACGAACGGCGACGATCGGACGGCAGAAACGCTTGCCGTCGCCGTGATCGTTCGGTAACGTGGGCGCCTCGTTGGGGGTGCCCGGACTCGCTCGTCCAGGCTGAGAAAAACCCTTTGAACCTGATCCGGCTCGCACCGGCGTAGGGAAACGCTTCATGCATACCCGTCTTCCGCATCTCCCCTCTTCCCGCCTCGCTGGTCGCCGCGCATGAACCGCGCGATCTCCAACGTCGTATCGATCGCGGGCGTCGACCCCTCGGGCGGCGCCGGCGTGCTCGCCGACATCAAGACCTTCTCCGCGCTCGGCGCGTACGGCTGCGGCGTCATCGCCGCGCTGACCGCGCAGAATACACAGGCCGTCACCGGCGTGCATACGCCGCCGGTCGACTTCCTGCGATTGCAGATCGACACGCTGTTCGCCGACGTGAAGCTCCACGCGGTCAAGCTCGGCATGCTCGGCACCGCCGACATCGTCGCGACCGTCGCCGACCGGCTCGCGCATTTCGACGCGCCGTTCGTCGTCTGCGACCCGGTGATGGTGGCGAAGAGCGGCGATCACCTGCTCGCGAAGAGCGCGGTCGCGATGCTGATCGAGGCGCTCTTGCCGCGCTGCTTCATGATCACGCCGAACCTGCCGGAAGCCGGCGTACTGCTCGAACAGCGCCCGCCGGAGACGGTGAAGGAGATGTATCGCGCTGCCGAGCGGCTGCGCGAAATGCTGCCGCTGTCGTCCGAACGCTGGGTGCTGCTGAAAGGCGGCCACCTGCCCGGCAGCGAGGTCGTCGACCTGCTGTTCGACGGCGACCGCATGATCGAACTGCCGTCGCCGCGCATCGACACGAAGAACACGCACGGCACCGGCTGCACGCTGTCGTCGGCGATCGCAGCCCTGCTGCCGCAGCGCGCCGGCGCTCATTTGGCTGCATTCCGCCCGGTCGAGGCCGCAGTCCGCGACGCAAGAAGCTACCTGCTGCGCGCGATCGCGTCTTCGGGCGTGCTCGCGGTCGGTCAAGGCCACGGACCGGTTCATCACTTCCACGCCGTCTGGCCCCGCCAGTCCGCATAACGACGCGCCGCCCACGCCGCGGCCCTCACCCCGACAAATACGGAGACACCATGAACGCCAGTGACAAATTCATCGCCGCGAACGCGCACGTCGACGAAGCGGCGATCGCGCCGCTGCCGAACTCGCGCAAGATCTACGTCGAAGGCTCGCGCCCGGACGTCCAGGTGCCGATGCGCGAGATCTCGCAAGCGGACACGCCGACCGCCTTCGGAGGCGAGAAAAACCCGCCGATCTTCGTCTACGACACCTCGGGGATCTACACCGACCCGAACGCCAAGATCGACATCCGCTCGGGCCTGCCCGCGCTGCGCCAGCAGTGGATCGAGGAGCGCGGCGACACCGAAGTGTTGGCTGATCTCTCGTCCGAATTCGGCCGCCAGCGGGCCGCCGACCAGAGCCTCGACGAGCTGCGCTTCCCCGGCCTGCACCGCCATCCGCGCCGTGCGAAGGCCGGCGCCAATGTCAGCCAGATGCACTACGCCCGCCGCGGCATCATCACGCCCGAGATGGAATACATCGCGATCCGCGAGAACATGAACCGCGCGGCCTACGTCGAGTCGCTGCGCGCCACCGGCCCGACCGGCGAGAAGATGGCGAAGCTTCTGACCCGCCAGCATCCGGGCCAGTCGTTCGGCGCGGCTATCCCGGCCGAGATCACGCCCGAGTTCGTGCGCAGCGAAGTCGCGCGCGGGCGCGCGATCATCCCGAACAACATCAACCACCCCGAGTCCGAGCCGATGATCATCGGTCGCAATTTCCTCGTGAAGATCAACGCCAACATCGGCAACTCGGCGCTCGGCTCGTCGATCTCCGAGGAAGTCGACAAGATGACCTGGTCGATCCGCTGGGGCGGCGACACGGTGATGGATCTGTCGACCGGCAAGAACATCCACGAGACGCGCGAGTGGATCATCCGCAACAGCCCGGTGCCGATCGGCACGGTGCCGATCTACCAGGCGCTCGAAAAGGTCAATGGCAAGGCCGAGGAACTCACCTGGGAGATCTTCCGCGACACGCTGATCGAGCAGGCCGAGCAGGGCGTCGACTACTTCACGATCCACGCCGGCGTGCTCTTGCGCTACGTGCCGATGACCGCCAACCGCATGACCGGCATCGTCTCGCGCGGCGGCTCGATCATGGCGAAG
>NZ_JAVSMM010000013.1:0-143256 GCF_032027225.1 Aromatoleum sp.
CCCTTCGCGTACCTGAAGGATGTGCTCGAACGGCTGCCGACGCAGCCCTACAGCAAGATCGGGGAGTTGCTGCCGCATCGCTGGCAGCCGGCCGTCTGCACCTGAGCGAAACGGCAAGACGGGTTCGCCGGGGGCTTACCGCTATCCGGCATTGTCGCTGACGGTCATTCACGCCCGCGAGAAAGATCCGCCGTGCGAGCGCGACCGCATCGACTGGAAGCTGGTTACGGACCTCGATGTTGGCTCACCCGGCGACGCCGTCGAGAAACTGAGCTGGTACGCGATGCGTTGGAAAATCGAGGTCTTTCACAAGATCCTCAAGTCTGGCTGCAGGGTCGAAGACTCGAGACTGCAAACAGCCGAAAGGCTCGTGAACCTGATCGCGACGCTATGCATCCTAAGCTGGCGAATCTTTTGGATGACCATGATGAACCGCGTGACACCGAATGGCATGCCCGAGCTTGTGTTCACACCACTGGAAGTGCAGGTCCTCAACGAGTTGATGCCGCGTCACGGTCGCGTCAAACCCGCGTTGTCCGAGTACCTCGTGTGCTTGGCAAAACTCGGTGGTTATCTTGACCGTGCCAACGATCCTCCCCCTGGAAATACCGTCATTTGGAGAGGCTTGTCCAAGCTGAACGACATCGTCTTAGGGGTGCGAATCGGCGTAAGCCCCCGGCGAACCCGTCTTGCCGTTTCGCTCAGGTGCAGACGGCCGGCTGCCAGCGATGCGGCAGCAACTCCCCGATCTTGCTGTAGGGCTGCGTCGGCAGCCGTTCGAGCACATCCTTCAGGTACGCGAAGGGCTCGTGTCCGTTGAGCCGTGCGGACTGGATCAGGCTCATGATTGCAGCGGCACGCTGGCCCGCCCGCAGGCTCCCCGCGAACAGCCAGTTCTTGCGCCCGAGCGCAATCGGCCGGATCTGATTCTCGATCCAGTTGTTGTCGATGGGCACGCGCCCGTCGTCGACGTAGTGCGTGAGTGCGGCCCAGCGCTTGAGGCTGTAGTCGATGGCACGGGCGATGCCCGAGCCGTTGGGAACCTGGGTGCGCCGCTGCAGCAGCCACGCATGCAGGCGTTCGAGGAGGGGGCGGGCCCTCAATTCCCGTAAGCGCTGCCGGGCATCGAGGTCGAGTTCAGCCGCTTCGCGTTCTACACCGTACAGTTGGCCAATGGCTTCAAGTGCTTCGCTGGCGATCTGGCTCTGGCCCTGATTGGCAAGATCGAAGAACTTGCGCCGCGCGTGCGCCATGCAGCCGGCTTCGGTCACGCCCAGAGCAATCAGCGCCTTGTAGCCGGCGTAGTCGTCGCAGATCAGCGTGCCGCGCCAGTCGCCCAGAAACGCCTGCGCATGACGGCCCGCCCGGCTGTCAGCGAAGTCATAGACCACCGCCTTGATCGGATCGAACGCGCCGACGCTGTAGGACCACAGGTAGGCGCGGTGCGTCTTGCCCGCGCCCGGATCGAGCATCGCCACCGGGGTCTCGTCCGCATGCAGTACGGGGTGAGCCAGCAGGTCTGCCTTGAGCGCATCGACCAGCGGCTGCAGATGCACGCCGCTCTGGCCTACCCACTGGGCCAGCGTCGATTGCGGGATGGCCAGCCCGGCTCGGCCGAAGATGGCTTCCTGACGATAGAGCGGCAGATGGTCCTGATACTTGGCGACCAGCACCTGGGCGAGCAAGCCGGCGGTCGGGATGCCCTTGTCGATGATGTGCGCCGGCACCGGCGCCTGAACCAGCATCTCGCACGCGGCACATGCCCACTTGCCCCGGATGTGGCGCTCGACGGTGAAGCGGCCCGGGGTGTAGTCGAGCTTCTCGGCAACGTCCTCGCCGATGCGGCGCATCTGGCAGCCGCAGGCGCAGGTGGTCGAATCGGGTTCGTGACGGATCTCGGTGCGCGGCAACTCGGGCGGCAGCGGCTTGCGCCGGGCCTGACCCTTGGGCGTCGACGTGCCGGCATCCGGTTGCAGTTGCTCGAGCTCTTCGCTCATCGCCGCCAGGTCGGCCTCGGCCGTTTCCTCGAAGAGCTGCACCTGCTCGACCGACAGGCGCTCGGCCTTCACGCCGAAGCGATGACGCTTATGCAGCGCCAGCTCATGCGTGAGCCGCTCGATCTTGGTCTGGCGCCACACGAGTTCGCGCTCCTGCTCGATGAGCAGGCGGCGCAAGGTGTCGGCGTCCAGTTGGTCGAGGTCGGCGGGCAGTGGCATGGATCGATCATGTCCGATGCGCCCATCCGCCGCCATCGGGGCATCTGCCGATGGCGAGGGCTCAAAGAGTTCTGATCACGCCGCCGTCCCCAAGCCGCTGCCACGGCAGCCCGAGCACCAGCGCATCGAACTGCGCCCGGGTGAGCGCCACACCGCCCTGGCCCTCGGCCCAGTGAAACCGGCCCTGGTTCAAGCGCCGGCAGGCGAGCCACACCCCGAAGCCGTCATGGACCAGCACCTTCAAGCGCGTGCCGCGCCGATTGCTGAAGAGGTAGGCGTGATTGGGCTGTGCTTCACCGAACACGCGCACCACGTGCGCGAGCAACGTGTCCATGCCTGCGCGCATGTCCAAGGGCGCCACCGACAGCCACAGCGCATCGATGCGGATCATGCGAGCCACTGGCGCAGCCACGCCCCGCACGCATCGGCGGCCTGGATCGGCCACTCAAGCTTGACGCGGGCGTTGCCACGCTGCACTTCGAGGCGGATCACCAACGTCTCGACTGCGGGAGCGACCTGCACGGGTACAAAGCCCGGTTCAGCCATCGCGGTGAGCGCTGCGCCGCCAGGCTTGCGCCGGCTTGGTGGCTCGATGCCGCGCTCGCGCATCCAGCGGTGGACCTGGTTGGCGTTCAGGCCGTTGGCCAGGGCCACGCCGGCCACCGAGACGCCGGGCTCACGACAGGCCGAGGCCACCGACCGCTTGAAGGCTTCGCTATGCGTTCGCCGACTCCGGCGCGGGATAACCACATCCATGGTGTCCACCATCGAAAATTAGTGGACACGATCTTCAATGGGCTAGGCGGCTGGGGGAAGGTGGGTTCGCCGGGTGCTTACCGACCTCGCGCATCAAGCGCATATCGATCGTCACCGGGTTCAGCTGCCTTTAAGCGTGTGCAACGAGCAGCCGCGCCAGATAGTCGAGATCCGGTCCGACGGGCACGATGCCGGTCGGGTTGAGCGCCTTGATCGAGTAGTAACCCGCCTTGATGTGGTCCGGGCGGACGCTGGCGGCGAACGCCGGGATCGCGAGCAGGCGCACGAGATACGCGTGCACCGCGGGGTAGGCCGAGAGCGGCCGCAGGTTGCACTTGAAGAGGCCGTAGTACGCGAGGTCGAAGCGCACCAGCGTGACGAAGGCGCGAATGTCGGCTTCGGTGAGCCGGTCGCCCACAAGCCAGTCCGCGCGCGCCAGGCGCTCTTCCATCCAGTCCAGGGTCGCGAACACCTCCTCGACCGCTTCCTCGTACGCGCTCTGCGTCGTCGCGAAACCCGCTCGATACACGCCGTTGTTGAATCCGTCGTACAAGCGTTCGTTTACCGCGTCGAGCGCGTCCTCCAACGCCGCAGGGCGAAGGTCGACGTCGCCGGTGGCCAGCTCGCCGAAGTCCTTGTCGAGGATGCGCACGATGTCCGCCGACTCGTTATTGACGATCGTGCGCGTCTTCTTGTCCCACAGCACCGGCACCGTCGCGCGCCCGCTGTACGTCGGGTCGGCGAGCGTATAGATCTCGTGCAGATAGCTCGCGCCATTGACGCGGTCGAGGTCACTGCCGTCGCGACCGGTAAAAGCCCAGCCCTGATCGCCGAGCCGCGGGTCGACAACGCACACGTCGATCGCCTTCTCGAGTCCCTTCAGCCGCAACGCGATCAGCGTCCGCGACGCCCACGGGCAGATGTACGCGACGTATAGCTGATAGCGTCCCGCTTCGGCGGCAAAGCCTTTCTCGCTGTCGGGACCGATCCGGTCGCGGAACCCCGACTGCTGCCGAATGAAGCGCCCGTCCGCGTCACTCTTCTGAACCGGCTGCCATTCTTCGACCCATTTGCCGTTCACCAGCATGATTTCGTCCTCTCTCTGTTGTGGGCGGTGCCCTATGGGGGAGAGCGTATGGGACGTGCGGAGCGGGGTAAACAGCAACAACCGGCGATTATTGTTGCGCAAATCAGGACAATGCACAGACCCTATTCTGATCCGCCCCGAATCATGATCAGCAACATCTTGAACCCGTCGATCGGACGGATCGCGTGAGGCACGCCCGCGGGCATGAGCAGCGCATCGCCTTCGCCGACCAAATGAGTGACGCCGCCGAGGGGAATTTCCGCGCGACCTTCGATGCCGATGACGAGGGCATCGAATGGCGCGGTATGTTCGCTTAGGCCCTCATTTCCGTCAAAGGCGAACAGCGTCACATTGCCCGCGGAATTCTTGACGAGCATCCGGCTCACGACGGCCTTGTCCTGGTATTGAAGCAAAGCCTTGAGGTTGTGCACCTCGGTTCTACCTTCTTCGGTACTCATCGCGCCCCTCGATGGTTTGTATGCGGCAAGATCGGGTGTCGATCGGGAAACGATCGAATTGCCCTTGATACCTTTTGAGCGTGACCAGACCACCTCCGCCACCCTGGCGTTCGACGACCTCTCGCGCCGCTCGTCCCGAAGTTCGCTTGCTCGCTCCCAATGCGGGCGACCACGTCGGCGTCATCAATCGTCGTCATCCCTCCCGCCCCGGCCCTCTCCTCCGTGACCGCCCCGGATGTCGTGCTCGTCCGCGCTGGCATGGCACTCCACACAATTGTCGAATTTCCGGATGCCTTCTTCGATATGTTCCCGGCGGATGTTCTCCGGGGTGTGTTCGTGGCAGCCGTAACAGGTATAGCGGCTGTAATCATTGCGCTCGTGACAGGTGACGCACTTGACGTTGTGATCCCGATCGAGTCGGAAGTACTTGTCGTGATCGAAGGTGGCCGGAACCCACTTTTCCTGCCCGTGACATTCTCCGCAGTTGCCCGTGATCTGCCGATGGAGCGCGTCCGTGGGCGACTTGTGGCACGTTTCGCATTGATTGCGTGAATCGGGTTGAAGCAGTGCGTGACTGAAGCGTCCTTGCTGCCGGTAGCGCTTTACCCCGGCATGGTCGCTATGACACGCGACGCAGTCGTCCTTGACGAGCTTTTGGTGAAACGGCGTCGTGGTCAACGGTTTCGCTATCGGCTGCCCCTCGGTAGTGAGTCGGCCGATGTTTTGCGGCTCATGGCAGGTCATGCAGCGATCGGCGGAAGCGCCAAGAAATGACTGATGGCAAGCAAAGCAGTCCGACTCGAGATCCCGGTGTCCGGGTATCAGCTTCCCCGGCGCGACCATGAGTTCGGGGAAAGCGAAGGTGAGCACCGCCAGCACCACGAGGTTGGCAGCCAGGATGAACTTGACCGTCCGGTTCATATCCAGCCCCAGAAGAGAAAGATGCTGATGATGTGACCGAGTCCGAGGACCGCGAAGGCGACAAAGATCGGGATGTGGACTTTTCGCCAGCGCGTCATCGCATCGAGCATGACGGCGTCCCAGAACACCGCCTGATCGACCTCCGAGCGCGACAAGCCGCGCAACTGGAAGTGTTCGCGCTGCGACTGAACGTGCTCGCGCGAACGCCCGAGGAGCAGTTTCCCGACCAGGCCGCTGATGGTATTGATGCCCATCGCGACGGTCGCAAGCCACGGCAGGATCGCGTTGAAATGCACGCCCGCATGGATCAGGACGAGCAACGATCCGAGCCACGCCGAAAATTCGTGCATGCTCAACAGCGCCTTCGGATTCCCCGATCGGATCATCTTGCGTTTGCGCAGCGAGTACACGAGGGATCCGATGATCAGCAGCGTGCCGGGGATACCCAGGTAACGCCCGATCCACACCAGATCAAGGCGATGCAGGACATAGTCGCCCAGCACCGTGCCGACACCCAGAAGCCCCACCAGCACGGCGAAAGGCAGGATGTGTTTGCGCCAGATGGTTTTCGTCATTCAAGCCCCCAATGTCAGGGCGGTTCGGGGGACGCAGACGCACAGGAGGCAGGTGCCCGGCTCCGGATCGAAATCGGGTTCCTGTCGATAGCCGACTTCGCCCGACTCGATTTTCGTCTGACAGGTTCCGCAACTGCCGGCGCGGCAGCCGGAAGGCACATTCACTCCGCCCGTCTCGGCGAGCTCGAGCAGGCTGCCGCTACCCCCATCCCACGCCAACTTCTTGCCCGATTTGGCGAACGTGACCGTGAGGCCGGTCTCGGCGACGGGTTCTTCGGACACCACGCTTGCCCGAGCGCTTTTCGCGCGTCGCTTGATCGAGGCCGGACCGAAGGCTTCGAAATGAATATGGCTGTCGGGAACCCCCCAGTCCTCCAGCGCAGGGACGAGACTTTCCATCATCGGCGTCGGTCCGCAGATGTAGAAGTGATAAGGCTTGAGCGGCAGTTCCATGCGCAGCAACGCCACATCCACCCGCCCGCGGCGAACGTCGGCCGCTTCGGATCCACGTTCGGTGCCGGGGTTGCTGATGCAAAGGCGTAGATGAACGTTCGGATGCCGCTCCGCAATCTCCCGCAGGTGAGGGAGCATCACCATCTCGCGTTCATCCCGAACGCCGTAGAAGAGCCACACCTCCCTTCCCGGTTGTTCGGCCGCGCACCAGTTCAACATGCTCAACATCGGGGTAATGCCGATCCCGCCTGCAATCAGCACGACAGGAGTGTCGCTGCGATCGATATGGAAATGTCCCGATGGAGCACGAACCATCAGTCGACTTCCCGGATCGACGTGATCGTGGAAGTAATTCGACGAGCGCCCCGGTGGCAGCGCACTGTCGGGCGGAGCAGGGACCCGCTTGATCGACACCCGGAAGAGGTCGGGCCGCGGCGCGTCCGACAGCGAATAGCAGCGGACGATCTCCTCGGTCCCACCCGCGGACGAGGGGACTTCGAGGCGAAACGTCAGAAACTGGCCCGGGAGGAAGTGCGGAAGAGGGCGCTTGTCCTCGGATTCGAGATAGAACGAGCACACGGAGCCTGTCTCGTCCTCGGCCTCCTTTCGCACCACCCTGAAGGGACGGAAGCCGGTCCAGGACGCCCCTCCCGCGTCGGTCGCAGGCTGTGCCGGCTCTTGCGGCAGCACCGGTTCATCGGGATCGGAGCGGAGGCTTAGCGCGGTGTACTTCTTCCAGTGCTGCCAGAACGATACCGCAAGAAAGATCGCGAACTGAGCCGCGATCCCGAACGCAATCCACAGCAAGAGGGTGAGCGAAGTCATGTCAGGTGGCCATCAGGAAAACGGGATCGGCGGGTAGTTCTGCTATGCCTCGTGCAACATAGCCCCGAAAGACCAAAGACATTTTACCGCGCGAATGGGAGATACGGCACAAAGTCATCCTGCATCCAAACCAAAGCTTCCAATGACCGTCATTTTTTCGCCGTCCGCGTGAACGGAGAATGAACGGCTTTCCCGCAGGGTTTCACCCGTTCAGACGGCATTCATTCCGCAGCGCTTAGATTCGATCGGGAGATCCGGGAGTCGGGACGCATCTTCGATGTATCTGGTCCGCCCCTGCGCCCACCTTCCGCCCCATTCACGTGCTGAAATCGGGAGTAGCCAAATGCGCCGCTTGGTCAGTCCGGGCAATTTCCTGTCTGCCGCTTTTACCAGCGTCATCGTTGCCGCTAGCCCGCCGGCCATGGCGGCGGCAGCGTATCCGGTGGAGACGTGCGAGCAGATCAGGACGCTCATCGGAGTGCTGCCTCCCGCGAACGCCGAACTGCTTCGAAAATTGGCTGTCCGCCGCGAGTGCGGTTTCACTTCGGAAGATGCCGTCCGCGCGGCTTACGGAGAGCGGGCCGTGCCGAACGAAGAGTTGGACCGCCGGGATCAACACGTGAAGAACAAGAACTGATGCCCGAAGGAGGCCCGGGAGGTACCGGGCTCGTCCTCGGTATTCAGCGGGGCTAATTCTCTTTCCGTCTCCTACCGCTCGGGCTCGACCCGTAAGAGGCGTACGTACGGCGTCGCCATACTCCGGCGGCAGCTCAATTGGCACAGCCGCTCGTCCTCCGGCTGACTGGGATCAGCCGACAATCGTCTCGTCATGGCGCGAATTTCGCGTTCAGACTGCACGAGAGCGGTCATTCGTCCCAAGCTTGATCCGAACGACCGCTCTGCCCGGCCCTGTCCGGGCTCGACCCGATGAGGGCCGTCAGGAT
This sequence comes from Aromatoleum sp., assembly GCF_032027225.1. Classification (GTDB taxonomy): domain Bacteria; phylum Pseudomonadota; class Gammaproteobacteria; order Burkholderiales; family Rhodocyclaceae; genus Aromatoleum. The sequence goes on from NZ_JAVSMM010000013.1 coordinate 8,236, forward strand.
GCTGATAACTTCAGGCCAACGATGCCGATGAAAATGAGGAGAAGGCTCAGCAATCTGATTGTGTTGGCCGGCTCGCCAAACAGAACCATTCCCATCACCGCCGTCCCGATGGCGCCAATACCCACCCAAATCGCATAAGCCGTGCCGACCGGCAGCGACTTCATGGCAATCCCCAGCAAACCAACGCTCAAGACCATGGACAGAACGGTCCAGACAGTAGGCCACAAGCGAGTGAAACCTTCGGTGTATTTGAGACCGATCGCCCAGCCGACTTCCAGCAGTCCGGCGGTGAAAAGAAGGACCCAGTTCATAAATAGCTCCTCAAAAGAGGGGCCGTCCCCGCACGAACTGGAGCGGTGAGGTCGTCCTCACTTCCTGGTAGCAGGACAGACACTACCATGGCTCTTGTCCGCTCGTGGCCGGCACTTCGAGCCCGGACTGCACCGGGACCTGTCTGGTCTCGACCCGGACCGGTCCTGGCCTCATCGCATCGGTTATGGCCGCTTACTGAAGTAAACCTGGCAACTCCACAAGCCGTAACCGACTTGTCGCTTACTTTCATACCGTCCTGGACCGGATTCCGCCCGTTTTCATTTGCGGAGAACCCACGTGGGCCCTTGTCCGAATGACAGTTTTCGCTTCGTCTCGCTGACAAGCGCACACTTGGCAAGATAAACGCAGTCTTTATTCCGGTCCCATCGCTATGCCGCCGATGCCCGCGGTTTCGGCTGGTTTTTGCTGCCGAGTGGTACCAGGGCGATTGGGTGCTGCGTTTTGGCCGGGTGACTGGGCCGAAGGAGCCCAAGATGCTTCCCATCGATTACCAAATCGGCAAGCACTACGGCGATCTTGAGACCTTAGTCTCCGAGGAGGCCGCAGCATGAAGCTCAACTTCCTGAAAGAATTCTTCGCTAATTTCGTCCGCAGCCGTGGACTTGGCCATCACTTCAAACGTCTGGCGATGCTTGAACTGATGGCCACTACGGAGGTGAGCCGAGAGATACCGAAGCAGCTCTCTCAGGAATTGTTGGCGGCCGCCAATAGCGATATTGATGCGCTGCTATTGCGCCTGGAGTCGCATCCGGACGGGCTCTCGGAAGCCCATGCCGCCTTGATGCGTGAGCGCTTCGGCCATAACGAGGTCGAGCATGAGAAGCCGCCGACCTGGTGGCAGCATCTGTGGAACTGCTACAAGACGCCGTTCGACATTCTGCTGACCCTGCTGGCCGCAATCTCGTATTTCACCGAAGACATGAAGGCGACCATCGTCATCTCGACCATGGTCGTTCTTTCGGTCGCCATTCGCTTCTGGCAGGAGCGCAATTCGAACCATGCGGCCGAGAAGTTGAAGGCCATGGTGACAAACACGGCCACCGTGCTGCGACGCGACCTGGCGGAGGACGCCATGGAGGATGCCAAGCGATATTTCGAGGTGCAGTTGCATCCCCGCACTGCGCAGAAGGCCGACATCCCCATCCGCGACATCGTCCCCGGGGACATCGTGTTTCTCTCGGCCGGCGACATGATTCCGGCCGACTGCCGCATCCTGACCTCGAAGGACCTGTTCGTCAGTCAGGCCGCCATGACCGGCGAGTCGCTGCCGGTCGAGAAGCACGCCCAGCACAAAGGACCCGATACCCTGAATGCCCTCGAACTCGACAACCTCGCGTTCATGGGCACCAACGTCGTGTCCGGGTCGGCCAGGGCGGTCGTTGTGGCGACCGGCGGTCGTACCTATTTCGGGGCGCTGACCCAGCGGGTGACTGCCAGCAACCGGGCGACCACCCAGTTCCAGGCCGGGGTCAACCAGGTGGCCTGGTTGCTGATTCGCTTCATGTTGGTCATGTCGCCACTGGTGCTCATCATCAACGGCGTCACCAAGGATGACTGGCTGGAAGCCTTCCTGTTCGCCATGTCGATTGCGGTCGGCCTGACGCCCGAGATGCTGCCGATGGTTGTCACGTCCACGCTGGCCAAAGGCGCAGTCATCCTGTCCCGGCATAAGGTCATCGTAAAGCGGCTCGACGCGATCCAGAACTTCGGCGCCATGGATGTGCTGTGCACCGACAAGACCGGCACCCTGACCCAGGACAAGATTTTTCTAGCCCGGCACAGCGACATCTGGGGCGAGGAATCCGACGACGTGCTGGAAGCAGCCTACCTGAACAGCTATTACCAGACCGGCCTCAAGAACCTGCTCGATGTGGCGGTGCTGGAACACGCCGACGTGCACCGCGAACTGGACCCGGCTGCCAACTTTCGCAAGGTCGATGAAATCCCCTTCGACTTCCAGCGCCGCCGCATGTCCGTGGTGGTCGCCAAGCACGATGAACATCACCTCCTCATTTGCAAGGGCGCCGCCGAGGAAATTTTGAGTATCTGCCTGCGGGTACGCCACGGCCAGGTGGACGAGCCGCTGACCTCGGAGTTGCTGGCGCAAATCCGCCGTGTCACCGCGGACCTGAACGAGGATGGCCTGCGGGTGGTGGCGGTCGCAGCCAAGGAACTGCCGCCGACCAAGGATGTGTATGGCGTGGCCGATGAGCGCGAACTGACCCTGATTGGCTACGTGGCCCTTCTCGACCCCCCCAAGGAAACCACGGCCCCGGCCCTGGAGGCCCTGGCTGCACACGGGGTTGCGGTCAAGGTGCTGACCGGCGACAACGAACTGGTCACCGCGAAGATTTGCCGCGAGGTCGGCGTGCCGGAAGAGCGCGTCATGGTCGGCGGCGATGTCGAGCGCCTGAGCGATGACGAGCTGGCCAAGGCCGTCGAGGAACACAATATCTTCGCCAAGCTGACCCCGGCTCACAAGGAGCGCATCGTGCGTATCCTGAAGTCCAACGGCCACGTCGTCGGCTTCATGGGCGACGGCATCAACGATGCGCCAGCACTGCGCACTGCGGACATCGGCATTTCAGTGGATACGGCGGTCGATATTGCCAAGGAGGCTGCCGACATCATCCTGCTGGAGAAGAGCCTGATGGTGCTGGAAAAAGGCGTTGTCGAGGGCCGCAAGACCTTCGCCAACATGCTGAAGTACATCAAGATGACTGCCAGTTCCAATTTCGGCAATGTGTTCTCGGTCCTAGTCGCCAGCGCCTTCATTCCCTTCCTGCCGATGCTGCCCATGCACCTGCTGGTGCAGAACCTGCTGTACGACTTCTCGCAGATTGCCATCCCGTTCGACAACGTCGATGAGGAACTGGTCAAGGCGCCGCAGCGCTGGAACCCCGCAGACATCGGCCGCTTCATGCTGTTCTTCGGTCCGGTCAGTTCCATCTTCGACATCCTGACCTACCTGATGATGTGGTTCGTTTTCGGGGCTAATACGCCGGAGCGGCAGACCCTGTTCCAGTCGGGCTGGTTCATCGAGGGGCTGATGACCCAGACCTTGGTCGTGCACATGATTCGGACCCGGAAGATTCCCTTCCTCCAGAGCCGGGCGGGCGCACCGCTCCTGGTCATGACCGGCATCATCATGGCCTGCGGCATCTTCATCCCGATGGGACCGGTGGCGCATTACTTCAAGCTTCAAGCGTTGCCGTTGACCTATTTCCCGATGCTGCTTGGCTTGTTGCTGGGGTACATGTTGCTGACCCAGGCGATGAAGAGTTTCTACACCCGGCGATTTGGATGGCAATAGGGGGCTGCTTTGAGACAACTCCCCGCCGGTGCATCCCTCGCCAGACAAGCGAGCCTCGTCACGACACGAGGACTTGAAAAGCCATGCCTCGTCGTCAATCTCGGCGACTTCAACTTCAGCAGCTGCCTCATTAGGCGCCGTACGATTAACGATGGGCGTAAGAACGGGCCAATCAGGTCCGCAAGCGGTTTGATCGAGGCGGTCGAGATGGTGAAAATTCTCAGCCCGGGCAAAGGGATTTGGAGGTCGCATCCACGCTGCCGCTCAGATGGATGAACAGGCTCTGCATCAGCGGTGACAGTCCATCCAATCCCGAAAGCACAGACAGAGTTGCCGGCGCGCCCAGGTGTCTGTCAGCGCTACGGTCCGGTAGCGGTGCGGCCGGCGGAGGCTGGCTGCGATGGATTGCGGCAGGATGCCCAAGCCGACACCGTGCGCCACCATCTCGCACAGCCCTTCGAAGGTCTTCATGCGGATACGCAGCGCGAGCGGATGGCCGGCGGCGCGAGCGTGGTAGTCGAGGTGGTCCTGTAACGCATTCTCGGGCGACAAACCGACAAAGGGTTCGTTGAGGACGTCCGCGAAATGAACCTGCCTGGACCGGGCGAGACGGTGCTCCTTCGGCACGATCAGAACCAGATGGTCCTTTGCCACCGGCAGCAATTTCACGTTTTCTGGCTCTACCGCATCGGAGACGATGCCGGCCTCGACCAGTCCGGCGGCAACGGCCCGGACGATTTCGGCACTCGTCCGCTCCTTCAGTTCGACGTGCAGGCGCGGACGCTCCGCCAGCCATGGTGCGAGTCTCGATGGAAGAAACGCGGCCAGGGCCGCGGTATTGGCATAGAGATGAAGCGTGCCCCGCGCGCCGGCGGCAAAGTCCCTCAACTCGTCCTTGAGTAGCGCCTGCTGGCGGAGCATCAGTCGCGCATGATGAGCGAGCGCTTCCCCGGCTTCCGTAGTGGCAATACCTCGGGGACGGCGTTCGAGCAGTGTCACACCCGCATCGGCTTCGATGTTCCGCAGGCGCTCGCTGGCCGAAGCCAGCGCAAGGTTGGCACGCGCGGCACCCTGGGTGATGCTGCCGGCGTCCACCACGCACAGGAACAGATGGAGGTCCGCAATATCGAGCCGCATTCCACACCCCCCGCGCTTCGTTCGCGATCCAGTCATGCACGGTCGCAACGCGCGGGTCCGCGAGCGCGCCGGCTGAATACACGAGGCAGTACGCTTGCCGGTGGGCACCATCTGCCGGAATGGCGCGATTAGCCGACCGCTGTCCAGCTCGTCGGTGATCAGCGTGCGGCGCGCGATTGCGATGCCCATGCCGGCGATCGCGCACTGCATCGTGATGTGGTTGCGGTTGAACATGTAGCCGCGGCGCACTTCGACCATCGGCGCGCCGATCGCCTTCAGGTAGCGCTCCCACTCGGCGTACGGCTGGCTGCCGCGCCACGCGGTCATGTCGTGCAGCAGCGGGTAGTGGCGCAGCGCCTCGGGCGAGTCGAGCGGCGGGCGGCCGTGGAGCAGCAGCGGCGAGCACACCGGGAAGATCTCCTCTTCGAGCAGCACGGTGCTCTGGAAACCGGGGTAGGCGCCGTCGTTGAGGTCGATCGCGAGATCGAATTCGCCGTCGCGCAGCGAATGTGCGCTGTCCTCGGCTTCGACCTGCAGGTCGATCTGCGGGAACTGCCGCATCAGCCCGGGGAGCCGCGGCACGAGCCAGGTCGCGAGGAAGGACGGCAGCGCGCGCACACGCACGATGCCGCTCAACGCGCCGCCGCGCAGGCGGCCGATCGCGAGGTCGACCGCCGCGTAGGCCGGGTCGACCGCGGCGAGCAGTCGGTTGCCCGCGTCGGTGAGCTCGATGCGGCGCGGCAGCCGGCGAAACAAGCGCTGGCCGAGCCAGTCCTCGAGCAGCTTGATCTGCTGGCTCACGGCGCCGGTCGTGATGTGCAACTCCTCGCCGGCTCGCGTGAAGGAAAGATGGTGGGCGGCGGCGAGGAACACGCGCAGCCGCGTATGGACCTGCGAGGGTGCGGCCGAAGTCATGGTTCAGCCCTGCTAAAGCTTGCGTAAAAAACTATCGATTGAGGCGCTCTGGCCACCACCTGAAAATGCGCTGATGCACCAATAAATATTTTCGCTGTTAGTTCTCTTAAATCAACACACACTTTTCTCCGGAGCCCTACATGTCAATCAGCGTCCTCGACCTGTTCAAGATCGGTATCGGGCCGTCGAGTTCGCACACCGTCGGACCGATGCGCGCGGCGCACGATTTCGCCGCGACACTGGAGCGGGACGGGCGACTCGGCGAGGTGCGACGCGTCGAGGTGAAGCTCTACGGCTCGCTGTCGGCGACCGGCGTCGGCCATGCGACCGATCGCGCGGTCGCCGCCGGCCTGATGGGCGCGCGACCGGACACCGTCGATCCGGATTTCGTGGTCGGCGCGGTCGACCGCGTGCGTACCGAAGGCTCGCTGATGCTCGCCGGCACCGTGCCGGTCGCGTTCGACTGGACGCGGGACATGCGCCTGTTGCCGGTGAGCCTGCCCTACCACCCGAACGCGATGCGCCTCACCGCGCACGGCGACGCGGGCGTCGTGTTCGAGAACACCTATTACTCGGTGGGCGGGGGCTTCGTCGTCGACGAGGCGCAAGCGCAGTCGGGCACCGCGGCCGAAGCCGAGGTCGCGCTGCGCTATCCGTTCGACACCGGCGCCGAGATGCTCGCACAGTGCCGCGCCCACGGGCTGCGCATCAGCGAGTTGATGCTCGCGAACGAAACGGCGTGGCGCAGCGAAGCGGAGACAAGCGCCGCGCTCGCGCGCATCTGGGACGTGATGCGCGGCTGCGTCGCACGCGGCATCACGCAGGAAGGCGTGCTGCCCGGCGGGCTGAAAGTGCGCCGTCGCGCGGCGGCGCTGCATCGCAAATTGAGCGAGCGCGCGGCCGGGCGCAACCTCATCAGCGACACGATGGCCGCGCTCGATTGGGTGAACCTGTGCGCGCTGGCGGTGAACGAGGAGAACGCCGGCGGTGGACGCGTCGTCACCGCGCCGACCAACGGCGCCGCGGGTATCATTCCGGCCGTGTTGCATTACTACATGGAGTTCATGCCCGGCAGCGGCGCGCGCGACGTCGATCGCTTCCTGCTCGCGGCGGCGGCGGTCGGCGTGCTGTGCAAGAAGAACGCGTCGATCTCCGGCGCCGAAGTCGGCTGCCAGGGCGAAGTCGGGTCCGCGTGCGCGATGGCCGCGGCCGGGCTCGCCGAAGTGCTCGGCGGCACGCCGGAGCAGGTCGAGAACGCGGCCGAGATCGGTCTCGAGCACAACCTCGGCCTCACCTGCGACCCGGTCGGCGGCCTCGTGCAGGTGCCGTGCATCGAGCGCAACGCGATGGCATCGATCAAGGCGATCAACGCGGCGCAGCTCGCCTTGCGCGGCGACGGCGCGCACGCAATCTCGCTCGACCACGCGATCCGCACGATTCGCGACACCGGCCGCGACATGCTCGACAAGTACAAGGAAACCTCCCGCGGCGGCCTCGCCGTCAGCTTCCCCGAGTGCTGAGCGCACCCCCGCTCACGCCCGAAATCTGCCCCGAACGGGCATCCCAGCAATAGACAAAATCACCCACGAGGAGACACTCGATGCACACCGCAGCTCCCACGGCTTTCCAGCGCCTGACGCGCCTGAGCCTCGTTTCACAGATCGCGATCGGCCTGGTACTGGGCATTGCGCTCGCCGTCATCGCGCCCGGCGCGACGAAATCGGTCGCGCTGCTCGGCAACCTCTTCATCGCCGCGCTGAAGGCGGTCGCACCCGTGCTGGTGTTCGTGCTGGTCGCGGCTTCGATCGCAAACCACAAGCACGGCCAGCCGACCCACGTCCGCCCGGTGCTGATGCTGTACCTGTTCGGCACGCTCGCCGCCGCGCTGGTCGGCGTGCTCGCGAGCTTCGCATTCCCGACGACGCTGGTGCTCAACGCCCCGGCAGCGAGCGGCGCGCCGCCGGCCGGCATCCTCGGCGTGCTCGAAAACCTGCTGCTCAGCGTGGTCGCGAACCCGGTGAAGGCGCTGATGGAAGCAAACTTCATCGGCATCCTCGCATGGGCGATCGCGCTCGGCGTCGCGCTGCGCCACGCCAGTCCCGGCACGCGAAGCATGGTGAACGACCTGTCGGACGCCGTGTCGTCGATCGTGCATGGCGTGATCCGCTTCGCACCGCTCGGCATCTTCGGCCTCGTCGCCGCGACGCTCGGCGACTCGGGGCTCGACGCCCTGCTCGGCTACGGCCGCCTGCTGCTCGTGATCGTCGGCTGCATGCTGTTCGTCGCGCTCGTCGTCAATCCGCTGTTCGTGTTCTGGAAGCTGCGCCGCAACCCCTATCCGCTGGTGTTCACCTGCCTGCGCGAGAGCGCGGTGACTGCGTTCTTCACGCGCAGCTCGGCCGCGAACATTCCGATCAACCTCGAACTGTGCAAGCGCATGGGCCTGCACGAGGACACCTACTCGATCTCGATTCCGCTCGGCGCGACGATCAACATGGCGGGCGCGGCGATCACGATCACGATCAGCGTGATGACGCTCGCGGCGACGCACACGCTCGGCATTCCGGTGGACTTCCCGACCGCGCTGCTGCTGTGCATCGTGTCCTCGTTCGCCGCGGCGGGCGTGTCCGGTGTCGCGGGCGGCTCGCTGCTGCTGATTCCGATGGCCACCGCGCTGTTCGGCATCGACACCGACGTCGCGATGCAGGTCGTCGCGATCGGCTTCGTGATCAGCGTCGTCCAGGACTCGGTCGAGACCGCGCTGAACTCCTCGACCGACGTCGTCTTCACCGCGGCCGGGTCGGCCGCCGCGACCGGGGAAGCGCTGATCCTCGACCGCTGAGGTCCCTCGACCGCCTCGCCGTCGGCGACGACGCCAGCACGAGGCGGTCTTAGCGCGCGAATGCCGAGCCATGGGGCTCAGCATCCGCGCCGTCGCTCGCGATCAGGCCGAGTGGAACCGTCCCTCCGGACGCAGCGCGACACGCTGCAAGAGCGGCGACAGGCGGTAGCGCGTGTCGAAGTAATGCTCGCGCAGGTGATCGAGCACGCGCGCGACGAAGGCGACGCCGAGCGCGTCGGCCCACGCCAGCGGTCCCTGCGGGTAGTTCGTGCCGTAGCGCATCGCGGTGTCGATGTCCGCGGCCGAACCGATGCCGCCGAGCACGCCGTCGGCCGCTTCGTTCGCGAGCATCGCGACGGTGCGCAGCGCGACCATGCCGGCGACGTCGTCGATGCGCCCGACGATCGCGCCGGTGCGCTGCAACGTGCCGACGGCCGCGTCCCAGCCCGCGGGCGAGCAGGCGTCGCCGCGCGCGAGCGTCAGCCGCGGCGTCGTCGCGTAGTCGCGGCACAGGTCGAACAGCACGAAGTTCGGCTCGCCTTCGTCCGCGGCGCGGCGCGACGCGGTGCGGCCGTCGGACAGCGCGAGGCGCGCGGTGCCGACTTCGATCCAGCCGCGGCCGGCGCCGGTCGACTCGCCTTCGCGCGGGCGGCGGCGCACTTCGACGCCGGCAGCTTCGAGGCGCGCGACGAGCGGCGCGGCCGCTCCGAGGTCGCCGACGACGGTGATCACGTCCTCACCTTCGCTCGCTTCCTCGACCTGCGGCTGCGGGCGCTCGGCGCCGTCGCGGTAGTCGTAGAAGCCGCGCCCGCTCTTGCGCCCGAGCCGGCCGGCGGCGACGAGCTCCTGCTGGATCAGGCTGGGCGAAAAGCGCTTGTCGCCGAAATACGCGTCGAACACCGAGCTCGTGACCGCGAAATTGACGTCGTGGCCGATCAGGTCCATCAGCTCGAACGGCCCCATCGGGAAGCCGCAGCCGTCGCGCAGCGCCGCGTCGAGCGTCGCCGGGCTGGCCGCTCGCTCGCCGAGCACGCGCAGCGCTTCGGCGTAGAACGGGCGCGCGACGCGATTGACGATGAAGCCCGGCGTCGAGGTCGCATGGACTGGCACCTTGCCCCAGGCTTTCGCGGTCGCGTACAACGTGTCGGCGACCGCGAACTCGGTCGCGAGGCCGGAGACGATCTCGACGAGCTTCATCCGCGGCGCGGGGTTGAAGAAGTGGAGCCCGGCGAGCCGCTCCGGCCGCTTCAGCGCGGCGCCGATCTGCGTGATCGACAGCGACGACGTGTTCGTCGCGAGGATCGCGTCGACCGGCAGCAACTCTTCGAGCTCGCGAAACAGCGCCTGCTTGACGTCGAGCTTCTCGACGATCGCTTCGACGACGAGGCCGGCGTCGCGCGCGGCGCCGAGCTCGGTCACCGGGATCACGCGCGCGAGCGCGGCGTCCGCGTCGGCCGCAGCGAGCTTGCCCTTGTCGGCGAGGAAGCGCAGGTCGCGCGCGATGCTGTCGCGACCGCTCTGCACCGCTTCGGCGCGCGTGTCGTACAGATAGACGGTGTGGCCGGCCGTCGCGGCGACGTGGGCGATGCCGCTGCCCATCGCGCCGGCGCCGACGACGAGGACTTTCACCTCGGAGGAGAGTGCAGTCATCGCATCACCTCACTCGTCCGAGTCGGGCGCCGGGTTGAAATGCTCCTTGCCGTTGCCGCAGTCAGGGCACACCCAGTCGGCGGGGATGTCTTCCCACTTCGTGCCGGGCGCGATGCCGTCGTCGGGCAGGCCGTCGGCCTCGTTATACGGGAAATAGCAGGCGCTGCACTGGTAGGTCGTCATGATCGTGTTCTCTCTCGGTCTGTCGGTTTAGTTGGGGTCGGGGTCGGGCGCTCTGCGGCGTCGTTGTTATCGGTTTGTTCGGTGTTTCGGGTGTTTCGGGTCTCGGGCCCGGCGTAGGGCGGAAAAGCGAAGCACCTTCCGCCGCATGGTATCGGCCGGGAATCACTCGGCGGAAAGCGCCTTCGGCTTTTGGCTACGCCGAAACTTCGTTTTCCGCCCTACGTGTATGCGATGTCACTTTCCGAATCCTCATATCGGCGAACCGCCCGGGAAATTCGGGGCCCTGCGCTCGCGCACCGCGGCGAGGCCTTCGCGCACTTCGGGGCCGGTGAAGCCGAGCATCTCGAGCGCGACCGAGTTGTCGAAGATCGGCCCGGCCTGGCGCAGCCAGTTGTTGAGGCTGTGCTTGGTCCAGCGCAGCGCGGTCTGCGGGCCGGCGGCGAGCTTTCGCGCGATGTCGAACGCGGTGCTGTGCAGTGCGTCGGCCTCGACCGCCATCGACACGAGGCCGATGCGCTCGGCTTCCTCGCCGCTGATCTCGTCCGACAGCAGCAGATGCAGCTTCGCTTTCGCCATGCCGCACAACAGCGGCCAGATCATCGCGGCGTGGTCGCCGGCGGCGACGCCGAGGCGCGTGTGGCCGTCGATCAGCCGCGCGTTCTTCGCCGCGATCGAGATGTCCGCCATCAGCGCGACCGCGAGACCACCGCCGACCGCCGGGCCGTTGATCGCCGAGACGATCAGCTTCGAGCAATTAATCATGTTGTAGACGATGTCGCGCGCCTCCTTCCACACGCGCGCGCGGTGCTCGAAGTCGTCGACCATCGCGGCGACGAGGTCGAGCGTGCCGCCGGCGGAAAAGCCCTTGTCCTGGCCGCGCACGACGACGACCGACACCGCCGGGTCGCGGTCGAGGTCGCGCCAGATGTCGGCGAGTTCGCCATGGCCGACGGCATCGGCCGCGGGCAGCTTGCCGCGCTCGCCGAGGACCACTTCGGCGACGCCGCCACCGTGAAGCTCGACCGTCAGGTTCGTGTAGCGGCTGTAATCCATCTGTCTCTCCGGTTTTACTTTTGATGTTGTGTGCGCTGTCGGACATCGCTGCCCTGACCTTCGCGCACGCCGACGTCCGACGCAGCTCGGCGTGAGCCGAAGGCGAAGGCCGACGCACAAGCCTCCGCCCGCCGTGGATGTCGGCCGTCGCTGCGCTCGGTCCGACCTACGATTCGCCCCGCGCCAAGATCCCACCGAAGGCGGCGTGAGCCGCGGCCGAAGGTCGATACACCGGCCGCCGGAATTCTTGGATGTCGGAGATTGCCGGGCTCAGTCCGACGTCCTGCTCGGCCCCTTCATTCCTTCCCCGGCAACATGAAGCGGCTGAAGCGCTCGCGCCACTCGTCGTCGATGCGCGCGGCTTTCGGCACGCCTTCGAGGTCTGCCCAGACCACGGTCTGCAGCGCCTTGAAGCGGACGATGTCGTCCTTCTCCGCGGAGATCACGAGCCGGATCGACGTGCCGCCGAGGTGGTCGATGCCGAGGCTGAAGTTCAGCTCGTCGCCATGCACGCTCGGCGCGAGGAAATCGACTTCCATGTGCCGCATCGGCACGCCGCGATGCATTTCGGCGTGCAGCTTGTAGAAGTTGATGCCGATCCCTTCGTCGAACCAGTCCTCGACGAGCTCGTTGCACAGCACGAGGTACTGTGGGTAGAACACGATGCCGGCGGGATCGCAGTGGTGAAAGCGGATCAGTTTCTTGCGTTCGAAGATCATCTAGGGCTCCGGTGACGTTTGGGCTGCCCGCTCCCGTCAGTAGTCGAGGATGCGGGCGACGAAATCGCCGACGGCCTCGATCACCGCTTCGGGTTGATCCTTGTGCGGCGAATGACGGCAGTCGGCGAGCTTGACCAGTTCCACGTCGCGCGTCTGCGCGGCGATGCGGTCGATCTGCGCCATCGTGCCATATTCGTCGTCCTCGCCTTGGATCGCGAGCACCGGAACCGCGATGCGCGGGAGGTATTCCTCGATATTCCACGCACGAAAATCCGGGTGCAGCCAGATGTCGTTCCAGCCCCGGAACGCGGCTTCGACGTCGGCGTGATATTTGCCGAGGCGCGCCGGCAGGTCCGTCGTCTGCCACGCGACCTTCGCCTGCGCAATGCTTTCGACCGAGATGTCCTCGACCAGCACGTGCGGCGCCATGACGACGACGCCCGAGAGCTGCGTGTCGGTGCCGCCGGCGCAGATCAGCGCGATCGACGCGCCGTCGGAGTGGCCGAAGAGGATCGGCCGTTCGAGCCCGAGCGCGACGAGGAAGGCCGGCAGCACGTGGAGGCCTTCATCGTGCATGTAGCGCGTGTCGCGCGGCAGCGTCGCCGGGTCGGAGCGGCCATAGCCGGCGCGCGAAAAGACGACCGCCTCGCAGCCGGTCGCATCGGCGACTTTCTGCGGGAAGTCCTTCCACATCGCGACCGAGCCGAGCCCTTCGTGCAGGAACACGATCGAAGGCGCGCCGTCGCGCGCATGCGCCGACCGCAATCGGACATATTCGAGATGCTGTGCACCCGGCTCGGCGCCGACCTTTACCCGCTTCACGTCATACCCCCAAGTGTTTTTGGATGAGCTCCGGATTATTGCGCACGTCCTCGCTCGGGCCGTCGAACACGACCTGACCCTTGACAAGGATCATCGAGCGGTCGGTCAGCGCGGTGATCGCGGAATGGTTCTTGTCGACGATCACCGTCGCGATGCCGCTGTCCCGGATCTCGCGGATCACGCGCCAGATTTCGCGCACGATCAAGGGCGCGAGGCCTTCGGTCGCCTCGTCGAGGATCAGCAGATCCGGGTTTGTCATCAGCGCGCGGCCGATCGTCAGCATCTGCTGCTCGCCGCCGGACAACTGCCCGCCGCCGTTCGTCAGCCGCTCGGACAGACGCGGGAAAGTCGCCATCACGCGGTCGAAGGTCCACTCGCGCTGGCCGTCGACGCCGGCGCGCGCGGCCATCAGCAGGTTCTCCTTCACCGAAAGGTTCGGGAAGATGCCGCGGCCTTCCGGCACGTACGCGATGCCGCGCTGCGCGATCTTGTGCGTCGGGCCGCCGGTCATGCGGTCGCCGCGCACGAGCACGCCGCCGCCCTTCGGCGTCAGGTAGCCCATCATCGTGCGGATCAGCGTCGTCTTGCCCATGCCGTTGCGGCCCATCAGCCCGAGGGCTTCCCCCTTGCGGATCTTGAAGTTCACGCCGTGCAGGATGTGGCTCGAACCGTAGTAGGTGTGCAGGCCGATCGCTTCGAGCAGGATTTCGCGCTCGTCCGCGGACTCGCTCCCGGCCGGCGTCGCACCCGCCGCTGCGAGTCGCGCCGGTTCGGCTTCGCGCTGCGGCGCCGCGGCCGGCAGCGCCGAGAACAAGCCTTCGCGCAGCGTTCCGATCGTGGTGTCAGACATGTTCCGCCTCGTGTCCCAGGTAGGCCTGCTGCACGTCGGGGCTGCTGCGGATCTGCTCCGGCGTCCCCGATTCGAGCACTTGGCCGTTGACCATCACGGTGATGCGGTCGGCGACCGCGAACACCGCGTCCATGTCGTGCTCGACGAGCAGGATCGCGCGCGTCGCCTTCAGGCGGTTCAGCAGCGTGACCATCTGCGCGGACTCCTCCGAGCCCATGCCCGCGAGCGGCTCGTCGAGCAGCAGCACTTCGGCGTCGGTCGCGAGCACCATCGCGATCTCGAGCTGCCGCTGTTCGCCGTGCGACATCGTGCCGGCGATGCGGTCCTCGCGACCGGCGAGGCCGGCCTCGGCGATCGCCGCCTTCGCGCGCTCGACGGTGTCGGTGAGGCGCAGCGCGTCGGCGAACAGGCGCCACGGCCGCGGGTTGCGCGACTGCGCGGCGAGTCGGCAGTTCTCGAGCACCGTGAACTTCGGGAAGATGTTCGTGCGCTGGTAGCTGCGGCCGATGCCGATCTTCGAGCGCTGGTGCGACGACAGGCCGGTGATGTCCTCGCCCTTGAAGCGGATCGTGCCTTCGGACGGCGGCAGGTCGCCCGACAGCATGTTGATGCAGGTGGACTTGCCGGCGCCGTTCGGCCCGAGCAGCGCATGCAGCACGCCGCGCTCGAGGCTGATGTTGACGTCCTGGTTCGCCGCGAGGCCGCCGAAGCGGCGCGTCATGTTCTCGGCCGACAGCAGCGTCTCGCGCGCCGGCGCGGAGCCCGGCGCCGTTCTCGTCGCCCACGACTCCATGCGGGCCTCGTTCAACACGGCCTGGCTCATTTCGCGCCTCCGTTCTTCCAGTTCAGGATGCGGGCCGGCACCGCGGTCAAACCGCCGGGCATGAACAGCACCGCGGCGACGATCGTCAGCCCCATGATCAGCTGCCAGTGCTTCGTCCAGCCGGTGAAGACTTCCTGCAGGCCGACGATCGCCACCGCGCCGGCGATCGCGCCGACGAGGTTGCCCATGCCGCCGAGGATCACCATCAGCAGCACGTCGCCCGACTTGTGCCACGACAGGTACTCCGGCGTCACGAAGCCGAACAACACCGCGTACAGGAAGCCGGCGACGCCCGCGAGCGCGCCGGCGAGCGTGAAGGCGGCGAGCTTGTAGCGGAAGGTCGCGTAGCCGAGCGACAACATGCGGTGCTCGTTGCTGCGGATGCCGACCAGCACGCGGCCGAACGGCGAGCGCAGCACGAGCTTCAGCAGGCCGAACACGAACAGCAGCGCCGCGACGACGAAGTAGTACAGGTGCAGCGGCTCGTTGAGGTCGAACGGCGCCCAGCCGCCGATCGACGCGTCGGGCTTGAAGTTGAGATAGATCCCGTCCGAGCCGCCGCCGAGCGGCGTGTCGTGGAACACGTAGTACGCCATCTGGGCGAACGCGAGCGTCACCATGATGAAGTAGATGCCCTTGGTCCTCAGCACGAAGAGCCCGATCAGGAAGGCCACGAGCGCGGCGGCGCCGATCGACAGCGGCAGCGCGAGCCACAGGTTCGCCGGGTCGTACTGGGGCGTCAGCAGCGCGACCGCGTACGCGGCGACGCCGAAGTAGGCGGCGTGGCCGAAGGACACGAGGCCGGTGAAGCCGACCAGCAGATCGAGGCTCATCGCGAAGATCGCGAGGATCAGCACCTTCGCGACGAGCTCGGCGTAGAAGTCGGAGCCGAACGCCGGGAACGCGACGATGCCGGCGAGCACCGCGAGCTTGAGAAACGTGGAGATACGCGAATTCATCGCCTTACCCCTTCTTGAAGATGCCTTCGGGCCGCCACAGCAGCACCGCGGCCATCACGAGATAGACCATCAGGCCGGCGAGATCGGGCACGAGCACCTTGCCGAACGTGTCGGCGAAGCCGATCAGGAGCGCCGCGACGAGCGCGCCCCACACCGAGCCGACGCCGCCGATGACGACGATCACGAACGAGATGATCAGCACCGACGAGCCCATGCCCGGATACACCGACGAGATCGGCGCCGCGAGCATGCCGGCGAGCGCGGCGAGCGCGACGCCGAGCGCGAACACGGTGCGGTAGAGCAGGTTGATGTCGATGCCGAGCGCCTTGACCATGTCGCGGTCGTGGCTGCCGGCGCGGATCATCATGCCGAGGCGCGTCTTCTGGATCAGGAAGTACAGTCCCGCGGCGAGCGCGAGACAGACGACCGAGATCACGATGCGATACACCGGGTAGCTCAGGTTCTCGGACAGCGGGATCGACGCCGAGAAGATCGCCGGGATCGCGACGCCATGCACGTCGTCGCCGACCGCGAGGCTGCGCAGTTCCTCGAAGATCAGGATCAGGCCGTAGGTCAGCAGCACCTGCTCGAGGTGGTCGCGCTTGTACAGATGCGAGAACAGCAGCCATTCGAGCAGCGCGCCGAACACGAACGCGAGCGGAATGCCGAGCGCGATCGCGAGCATCAGGTTGCCGGTCAGGCTCGTCAGCGCGAACGCGAGGTAGGCGCCGACCATGTAGAAGCTGCCGTGCGCGAGGTTGATGATGCCCATGATCCCGAACACGAGCGTGAGCCCGCTCGCGACGAGGAACAGCAGCAGGCCGTACTGCAGCGAGTTTAGGATCTGGATCAGGAACGAGACGAAGTCCATGAGTCTTCCCCGCCGGGCGCCCGCGAGGGCACCCGGAAACGGTTGAACGGAAAGGCGGGAGGAGACGCGCGCTTACAGCATCCGGCAGCCGCGCGCCGGGTCCGCGAGCGCTTTCTCGGCAACGCCGACGACCTTGTTGTCGCGGCCCTCGACCTTGCGCAGGTAGATGTCCTGCACCGGGTTGTGCGCCTTCGAGAGCGTGAAGGCGCCGCGCGGGCTGTCGATCTTCGCCGCCTCGATCGCCTTGATCATCACCGCCTTGTCGAGCTTCGCGCCCTTCACCGCGTCGAGGCCGGCGCGCAGCATCTGCGCCGCGTCGTAGCCCTGCACCGCATAGACGTCGGGCTCGATCTTGTACGTCGCCTCGTACTTGCCGCGGAAGCCGGCGTCCTTCGCGTTGGTCAGGCCGTCGGCGTAGTGCAGCGTCGTCATCAGCCCTTCGCCGGCGCCGCCCATCGCGTCGAGCGTGCCGTCGGTGAGGAAACCGGAGCCGTACAGCGGGATCGACTTCTTCAACCCCGCGGTGTCGTAGTCCTTGACGAACTTCGCCGCGCCGCCGCCGGCGAAGAACACGAACACCGCGTCGGGCTTCAGGCTCGCGATCTCGGTCAGGAAAGGCTGGAACTCGACGTTCGGGAACGGCAGGTAGAGTTCCTTCGCGACCTTGCCGCCGGCCTTCTCGAACGCTTCCTTGAAGCCCGCGACGGACTGCTCGCCGAACGAGTACTTCCATGACACCGTGACGACGTTCTTGTGGCCGCGCTCGGCGACGATCTTGCCCATCGCGTAGGCCGGCTGCCAGGCGGAGAACGAGCTGCGGAACACGTTCGGCGCGCACAGCGGGCCGGTCAGCTCGTCGGCGCCGGCGTTCGGGATGATCAAGAGCGTCTTGGTGTCGCGCGCGACCTTCGCCATCGCCAGCGCGACGCCCGAATGCACGGTGCCGACGAGGACATCGACGTTGTCGCGCTTGACGAGCTTCGACGCGTTCTCGGTCGCCTTCGACGGATCGGACTCGTCATCGACGACGAAGTACTCGACCTCGCGCCCGCCGAGCGTGCCGCCCTGCTCGGCGACGTACTGCTTGAAACCGTTGGTGATCGCGTTGCCGAGCGATGCGTAGGTGCCGGTGTAAGGCAGCATCAGGCCGACCTTGACCTTCTCGGCAGCGTGCGCGGCGACGGGCAACAGCGCGGCGGCGGCCACGGCGAGCGCGGTGCGCTGCCACATTTTCGTTTGCTTCATGGTGTCTCCTCTCCAGCTTGGGGGGTCGGGGTCGTGCCCCGTTGTCGATTTCTTGTCGAACTTTTCGTGGCTTGTTCGCGGCTTTTCGTAGGGCAGGAAAGCGAAGCGCCTCCCGCCGGATGTCACGGTCACGAAACCGCTCCATGCAGCGGATTACGCCTTCGGCTCATCCGCCCTACAATTGCCAGCGTTGTTTTTGCTTCCTCAGTCTCTCTCTGCCCGGGGTGATCTCGAACTTCCCGTCTTGCCTTTCATCGTTTCGGCACGGCGGAAAACGAAGTTTCGTCGCCGCCAAAAGCACAGCTTTCCGCCGGCCGTCCAGGGCGCCGCCCAACTCCGGCGGAGTGCGCCGCCGGCCCATCCGGCCCACGGTCCGCCTTACCGGCTGGCCAATGCGCGCAGCTTGAAGCGCTGGATCTTGCCGGTCGCAGTCTTCGGCAGTTCGTCGACGAACTCCATCCAGCGCGGGTACTTGTACGGCGCGAGCTGCGCCTTGCAGTGCGCCTTGATCGAGTCGGCGAGTGCAGGGGTGCCGCGCACGCCGGGCTTCAGCACGATGAACGCCTTCGGTTTGATCAGCTCGTCGTCGTCCTCGTGGCCGACGACGGCGGCTTCGAGGATCGCCTCATGCTCGATCAGGCACGACTCGACTTCGATCGGCGACACGTAGATGCCGCTGACCTTGAGCATGTCGTCGTTGCGTCCGGCATAGACGTAGTAGCCGTCGGCGTTGCGCGAATACTTGTCGCCGCTGCGCGTCCACGGCCCCTGGAAGGTGTCGCGGGTCTTCGCGCGGTTGTTCCAGTACATCGCCGCGCTGGTCGGGCCGGAGATCTGCAGCTCGCCGGGCTCGCCGTCGCGGTCCACGACTTGCCCCTGGTCGTCGATCAGGCGCACGTCGTAGCCGGGCACCGGCTTGCCGGTCGTGCCGTAGCGCACTTCACCGGGCCGGTTCGACAGGAAGATGTGCAACATCTCGGTCGAGCCGATGCCGTCGAGGATCTCGACGCCGAAGCGCTCAGTCCAGCGCCGGCCGATGTCTTCCGGCAGCGCTTCGCCGGCCGACGTGCAGACGCGGATCGCGAGTTCTTCGCGCGTCGGGCAGTCCGCGCTCGCGAGCATCGACGCGTAGAGCGTCGGCACGCCGTAGAAGATCGTCGCGCGCTGCGCCCGCAGGCGCTCGCCGACGGCCGCCGGCGTCGGCCGCTCCGCCATCAGCACCGCGGTCGCGCCGGCGGCGAGCGGGAAAGTCAGGCCGTTGCCGAGGCCGTAGGCGAAGAACAGCTTCGCCGCCGAGAACACGACGTCGTCTTCGCGGATGCCGAGGATCGGCTTCGCGTACAGCTCGTAAGTCTGGATCAGGCTCGAATGCACGTGCACGGTGCCTTTCGGAGCGCCGGTCGAGCCCGACGAGTAGAGCCAGAAACAGGGGTCGTCGCAGGTCGTCGCGACCGCGTCGAAGCGATCGGACGCGCCATCCATCAGCGTCGCGAGCGAGTCGGCCGGCGCTTGTGCGTCGCCGCCGGCGACGACGATGCGCTCGAGCGTCGGCACGCGATCGAGGAGCGGCGCGAAGGTGTCGTACAGCGGCGCGGAAACGACCGCGATGCGGGCGCGGCTGTCGGCGAGCATGTATTCGTAGTCCGACTGGGTCAGCAGCGAGTTGACCGCGATCGGCACGACGCCCGCCTTGATCGCGCCGAGGAACACCGTTGGGAAATCGATCGAGTCATGCACGCACATCAGCACGCGCTGCTCGCGCATGATGCCGAGCGTGCCGAGCGCGTTCGCGAAGCGATTCACGCGCGCCGAGAGGTCATCGTAGGTGTAGCTGCCGGCGTCGTCGATGTACGCGGTCTTGCTGCCGCGGCCGGCGGCGAGATTACGGCCGATCAGGTCCTCGGCCGCGTTGTAGTCGCGGGGCAGCGTTATTTTCGGCGAACCCGTGGCCGGGTCGCCCGCGCTTTGCGTGAGCATTCTGTCTTTCCTCCGTTGTCCGGTTCGCACCGGGTATCTCTCTCGTCGCCGGTCTTCGTGGCCGGTCTTCTCGTCCGTCCCCCGCAACACACGCGGTCCGGGCCTTCCCTGTTACTGCCGGTGTCTGCGCCCCTCGCTGGCGGTGTCGAACTTCGCTGCGCTCACTCCGGCCTGCGCTTCGGGCGTTCCCCCTTCTTATCGTAGGTCGGACCGCGCCGAAGGCGATCTCCGCCGCCGTCGGCGTGTCCCGCGCCGCGCTCAGGCGCTCGCGCGCGTGAATTCGATTGCGCCTTGCGGCAACAGGTACAGCACGTATGCGCGACCGCCGCTGACGGTCGGGCGGTGGGCGCTGCCCGGGCCGTAGACGAACCAGCCCCCGCCGTGCCCGTCGAACTTCGCGTCGCCTTCGAGCGGCATGATCATGTCGATCTCGCCGTTCGGGTGGACGTGGTGCGGGCCGGCGATGTCGGTCATTTCGACGACGTCGACGCTGAAATCGTCGATCTCGGGACAGGGTTTGACCACGCGGCCGAACTTGATGCCGCCGTGCTCGCGGTCGCACATCCAGCCGGCGGCGACGGCGTCGCGGCAGGCGGCGGCGATCGCCTGGAATTCCGGTCCGGTCGCCGGGAAGCGCTCGTTGAGGAAGGCCTGGAGCGTCTTGTCGAGCGGGCGGCCCTTGATCTCGCGCGTCACGTCCGCGATTTGCGCCTGGAATTTTTCTGGCGTCATCGTCTCGATCTCCTGTGGGGGTTGGAGGTGCGGGTAGCTTTATTGTTGTCAAGCATCGAGCAGCGCCGCGTCGGCCGCGTCGCGCGACAGCGCGTCGAGCAGCGCCGGGCCGCCTTGCACGACGACGCGGCGGTGGTACATCGCGAGCGCGCGCAGGCCGCCGAGTTCCTCGCCGCCGCCGGCGCGCCCCGGGCCGCCGTGCAGGCAGTTCGGCATCACGTTGCCGTGGCCGGTGTGCTGCGAACCGACCGCCGCATCGACGACCATCACGCGGCCGTGCAGGTCGGCGATGCCGGGCACGAGCTCGCCGAGGAAGGCCGCGTCGCCGGAATACACCGATGCGACGAGCGAGCCGCGCCCGCGCCGTGCGATCGCGATCGCATCCGCGGTGTCGGCGTAAGGCAGGATCGTCGCGGCCGGCCCGAACACTTCGACGTCATGGACGAAGCGCGCGTCGAGGCCCTTGTCGCAGTAGAGCAGCGTCGGCTGCACGAAGGCAGAATCCTCGCCGTGCGCATCGACCGGCTCGAACGCCGGATCGCCGCCGAACACCGTCTCGCATTCCTCGCGCAGCTTCGCGATGCCTTCGAGTGCCGCCGCCTGCTGCGCCTTGCTGACGAGCGGCCCGACGCGGACCGCCTCGTTGCGCGGATTGCCGACCTTGCAGCCGGCGAGCTTCGACGCGACGGCATCGGCGAGCGAGCGGGCGACGTCGGCGGGCGCGAGGATGCGGCGGATCGCGGTGCATTTCTGTCCGGCCTTGATCGTCATCTCGCGCACGATCTCCTTCACGGCGAGATCGAACTCGGCTGCGCCGGGGCGTGCGTCCGGGCCGAGGATCGCCGAATTCACGCTGTCGGCCTCGATATTGACGCGCACCGAGCGCGCGACGACGTTAGGGTGCGTGCGCATCCGTGCCGCGGTGTCGGCCGAGCCGGTGAAGGACACCACATCGCATTCCTCGACGTGATCGAGCAGGTCGCGGGCGGAACCGCAGACGATCGACAGCGCGCCGGCCGGCAGGATGCCCGCCTTGACGACGTCTTCGACCATGCGCTGCGTGAGCCACGCAGTCGGCGTCGCCGGCTTCACGAGCACCGGCACACCGGCGAGGAGCGCCGGCGCGGCTTTCTCCCACAGGCCCCAGGCCGGGAAATTGAACGCGTTGATGAAGACGGCGACGCCGGTCAGCGGCATCAGGAAGTGCTGGCCCTGGAACGCGTCGGTCTTCGCGAGCGGCGCGCGGCCGCCTTCCTTCAGGTGACGCGCAGCGCCGAGCGTCTTGCCGGCGCGCGCGTAGGTCTTCAGCGTGAAGATCGCGCCATCGACGTCGAAGCCGGAGTCCGCTTCGGTCGCGCCCGAGTTGCGCAGCGCGATGTCGAAGTACTCGGCGCGGTTCGCCGCCAGCAGCTTCGCGATCGCGTCGAGCATCGCCGCACGCGCCTCGTAGCCTTGAGCGCGCAGCGCCGGGCCGCCAGTGCGGCGCGCGAAATCGAGCGCGCGCCCGATGTCGATGCCGTCGGACGAAACGGTGACGAGCTGCTCGCCGGTGACCGGGTCGCGCAACGCGGTGCCTTCTCCGGCGCCTTCGACCCATTCTCCGTATACGTAATTGGCCAGTTTCACCTTGTCTCCTCTCTTGTCCCTGTGTCGGGTGTCGCGTCGGCGTCTTCTGCAAAGCGGCGCCGGCGCAGTGATGTGGAGATAGAATACACGCGTTTTGTACACCGTCAAGCACTTTACTTCATTCATCTGGCCGACCAACCAGGATCGGCGGCGCTATTTTGCTATTTCGACGGCCTCGAACAAAGTTGCGCTGTAATTCCACTGCAAATTCTCACTATCTCATTCGCACCAAACTGCACTTTACCTCTTGACTCTCGCAATAGCCTGCACTATTGTTCAACTCAACGATGCAACACACCGCACGACAGGAACCAGAGATGAGCTTCAATTCCGACACCGAATCGACCCCCGTAGAGGCGCCCGCCGTGGAAACCCGCAGCGATGCGGCACCGTCCTCCTCGACGCTGCTGCCGACCCTCGGCAAGCGCGTGCGGGAGATCCGCGATCGGCGCGGCATGACACGCAAGCTCGTCGCCCGCGAAGCCGGCGTGTCCGAGCGGCACCTCGCGCACGTCGAGGGCGGCGAAGGCAACGTCTCGATCGTGCTGCTCGACAACATCGCCCGCGCGCTCGACGTTTCGGTCGTCGAGCTGCTCGCGCCGGAAACCGAGGACACCGTCGAGCGCCGCCTGATCCGGCGCTTCCTCGAGCGGCTGCCGCAGCACCGCCTCGAAGAGGTGGTGTTCCGGCTGATGCGCGACTTCGGTCACGAAGAATCGGTGCGCAGGAAGCGCATCGCGCTGATCGGCTTGCGCGGCGCCGGCAAATCGACGCTCGGCACGCGGCTGGCGCGCGAGGAAGGCATGCCCTTCATCGAGCTCGACCGCGAGATCGAAAAAGAAACCGGCATCCCGGGACGCGAGATCTTCGCGCTGTACGGCCAGGCGGGTTATCGCCGCATCGAGAAGCGCACGCTGGAGCGCGTGATCCGCGAGCACAGCCGCGCGGTGATTTCCGTCGGCGGCGGCGTCGTGTCGCAGCCCGAGAGCTTCGAGATGCTGCTGTCCAACTGCCTGACCGTCTGGGTCAAGGCAACGCCGGAAGAACACATGGCACGCGTGATGGCGCAGGGCGACCTGCGGCCGATGGCGGGCAACGACGAAGCAATGGACGACCTCAAGCGCATTCTCGAAGCGCGCGAGGCCTTGTACGCAAAAGCCGACACCGTGCTCGACACGAGCGGTGAAAGCGCCGATGAAAGTTTCATGAAGTTACGCCGGCTCGTAATGAGCTGAGCCCCAACGAGAGAGAGGAGACAGAGATGGAAGCAGCCAAGCAGGAAGCAGTCGTCGCGGCAGTCGATTACCGCACCGAGCCGTCGAAGTACCGCCACTGGTCGCTCGCGACCGAGGGCGAGATCGCGACGCTGACGCTCAACATCGACGAGGACGGCGGGATCCGCCCGGGCTACAAGCTGAAGCTCAACTCGTACGACCTCGGCGTCGATATCGAGCTGCACGACGCGCTGCAGCGCGTGCGCTTCGAGCACCCGGAAGTGCGCACCGTCGTCGTGACCTCGGGCAAGCCGAAGATCTTCTGCTCGGGCGCCAACATCTACATGCTGGGCCTGTCGACCCACGCGTGGAAGGTGAACTTCTGCAAGTTCACCAACGAGACGCGCAACGGCATCGAGGATTCCAGCCAGTACTCGGGCCTCAAGTTCCTCGCCGCGTGCAACGGCACGACCGCCGGCGGCGGCTACGAGCTGGCGCTCGCCTGCGACGAGATCGTGCTGGTCGATGACCGCAACTCGTCGGTGTCGCTGCCCGAAGTGCCGCTGCTCGGCGTGCTGCCCGGCACCGGCGGCCTGACGCGCGTCACCGACAAGCGCCGCGTTCGCCGCGACCACGCCGACATCTTCTGCACGATCTCCGAAGGCGTCCGCGGCAACCGCGCGAAGGATTGGCGCCTGGTCGACGACGTCGTCAAGCAGCAGCAGTTCGCCGATCACATCCAGGCGCGCGCCCAGGCGCTCGCCGCGCAATCGGACCGTCCGGCCGGCGCGAAGGGCGTGCAGCTGACGCGCCTCGAGCGCACCGACGACGCGAACGGCTACCACTACGAATACGTCGACGCGACGATCGACGCCGCCGGCCGCACCGTCACGCTGACCGTGCGCGCCCCGGCCGCCGTCACCGCGAAGACCGCCGCCGAAATCGAAGCCCAGGGCGTGAAGTGGTGGCCGCTGCAGATGGCCCGCGAACTCGACGACGCGATCCTGAACCTGCGCACGAATCACCTCGACATCGGCCTGTGGCAGCTGCGCACCGAAGGCGACGCGCAAGTCGTGCTCGACATCGACGCGACGATCGCCGCGAACACCGACAACTGGTTCGTCCGCGAGACGCTCGGGATGCTTCGCCGCACGCTCGCCCGCATCGACGTGTCGTCGCGCAGCCTGTACGCGCTGATCGAGCCGGGTTCGTGCTTCGCCGGCACGCTTCTCGAAATCGCGCTCGCCGCCGATCGCAGCTACATGCTCGACACCGCCGAGGCGAAGAACGTGATCGGCCTGTCGGCGATGAACTTCGGCCCGCTGCCGATGGTGAACGGCCTGTCGCGCATCGCCGCGCGCTTCTACCAGGAAGAGGCCCCGATCGCCGCGGTGAAGGCGAAGGAAGGCAGCCTGCTCGAGCCCGCCGCAGCGATGGAACTCGGCCTCGTGACCGCGATCCCCGACGACCTCGACTGGGCCGACGAGATCCGCATCGCGATCGAGGAACGCGCCGCGCTGTCGCCGGACGCGCTGACCGGCCTCGAAGCCAACCTGCGCTTCGGCCCGGTCGAGACGATGAACACGCGCATCTTCGGCCGCCTGTCGGCATGGCAGAACTGGATCTTCAACCGTCCGAACGCGGTCGGCGAGAACGGCGCGCTGAAGCTCTTCGGCTCCGGCAAGAAGGCGCAGTTCGACTGGAACCGCGTTTAAGGAATTCCCTCCCGGCCGCGGGCGAACCGTCCCGCTGCCGTTGCAGCCGGCGCCTCGCGGCGACCGGGAGGCTCGCAGTAAAGCAGAAAGAGGGGTCGCGAGAGGCCCCGCCCCGAAAGAGAACAGGAGGAGTACACCATGATCGATTACAACGAGCGGATCCCGAACAACGTCAACCTGTCCGAGAACAAGACGCTGCAGCGCGCCCTCGAACACTGGCAGCCGTCCTACCTGCAATGGTGGCAGGACATGGGTCCGGACAACTCGACGAACTACGACGTCTATCTGCGCACCGCGATCAGCGTCGATCCGAAGGGCTGGGCGGATTTCGGCTACGTGAAGATGCCCGACTACCGCTGGGGCATCTTCCTCGCGCCGCAGGACGGCGACAAGAAAATCCACTTCGGCGAGCACAAGGGCCAGGACGTGTGGCAGGAAGTCCCGGGCGAATACCGCTCGACCCTGCGCCGCATCATCGTCACGCAGGGCGACACCGAGCCCGCGTCGGTCGAGCAGCAGCGCCACCTCGGCCTCACCGCGCCGTCGCTGTACGATCTGCGCAACCTGTTCCAGGTGAACGTCGAGGAAGGCCGCCACCTGTGGGCGATGGTCTATCTGCTGCACGCCCACTTCGGCCGTGACGGCCGCGAGGAAGGCGAAGCGCTGCTCGAGCGCCGCTCGGGCGACGAGGACAACCCCCGCATCCTCACCGCGTTCAACGAGAAGACCCCGGACTGGCTGTCGTTCTTCATGTTCACGTTCATCACCGACCGTGACGGCAAGTACCAGCTCGCGTCGCTCGCCGAATCCGCGTTCGACCCGCTCGCCCGCACCTGCAAGTTCATGCTGACCGAGGAAGCGCACCACCTCTTCGTCGGCGAATCGGGCATCGCCCGCGTGATCCAGCGCACCTGCGAAGTCATGAAGGAACTGAAGACCGACGATCCGGCGAAGCTGCGCGCGGCCGGCGTCATCGATCTGCCGACGCTGCAGAAGTACCTGAACTTCCACTTCAGCGTCACCAGCGACCTGTACGGCGCCGAAGTGTCGTCGAACGCGGCGACCTACTACACGAACGGTCTGAAGGGCCGCTTCGAGGAAGGCAAGATCGACGACGACCACAAGCTGCAGAACAGCGAGTACGAGGTCATGGACGTCGCCGGCGACAAGATCCTGTCGCGCCACGTGCCGGCACTGTCGGCGCTCAACGAGCGGCTGCGCGACGACTGGATCACCGACGTGCAGGCGGGCATCGACCGCTGGAACCGCATCCCGGCGAAGTTCGGCATCGACTTCCGCTTCACGCTGCCGCACAAGGGCTTCCACCGCAAGATCGGCATGTTCGCCGACGTGCATGTCGCGCCGGACGGCCGCCTGATCTCGGAAGCCGAATGGACGCACCAGCACAAGAACTGGCTGCCGACCGAGCAGGACCGCCTGTACGTGCATTCGCTGATGGGCCGCTGCATCGAGCCGGGCAAGTTCGCGAACTGGATCGCGGCACCGGGTCGCGGCATCAACAACCAGCCGGTCAACTTCGAGTACGTCCGGTTCAACTAAGAGGGCGCGAACAAGGCTCGCGCGGGCCGATCTCGCGACTGTGATACTCGCCGTGCAGGTGTACGGCTGCGTCTCTCGTCGCGACCTCGACCCGTCGCTACGCCTTCTTCGACCCTCTGCACTTCGATAAAGAACGGACGTGCGCGCAAGCGTGCGTCCCGCCCTGTGGAGAGAGACGACCATGAACGCGCCCGTAGAGCACGCGATCGCCAAGCAGCACCTCATCGACCCGGAAATCTGCATCCGCTGCAACACCTGCGAGGAAATCTGCCCGGTCAATGCGATCACGCACGACAGCCTCAACTACGTCGTCAAGTTCGACGTCTGTAACGGCTGCCTCGCATGCGTGCCGCCGTGCCCGACCGGTGCGATCGATTCGTGGCGCAATGTCGAACGGGCGACGCCGTACAGCCTCGAAGAACAATTCCAGTGGGACGTGCTGCCGGACACGACCGAGCTCGACAACGTCGAGGCGCCGTTCGCGGTCGACCGCCCCGACGACGAGATCCCCGCCGAAGTGCAGGAAATCACCAGCGTCGCGACCGCCGGCCAGGGTGGCCCCGCGCTCGCGCCGTGGTCCGCGTCGCATCCCTACCTGAACCTCTACCCGCCGACGCGTCCGATCACCGCGACCGTCACCGGCAACTACCGGCTCACCGCCGACGACGCGTCGAGCGACATCCATCACATCGTGCTCGACTTCGGCGCGACGCCGTTCCCGGTGCTCGAAGGCCAGTCGATCGGCATCCTCCCGCCGGGCGTCGACGACAAGGGCAAGCCGCACCTGCTGCGGATGTACTCGGTCGCAAGTCCGCGCGACGGCGAGCGCCCGCATTACAACAACCTCTCGCTGACGGTGAAGCGCGTCACCGAGGACCACGAAGGCCGCCCGACGCGCGGCGTCGCGTCGAACTACGTCTGCGACCTCAAGAAAGGCGATAAGGTGCAGGTCACCGGCCCGTACGGCTCGACCTACCTGATGCCGAACCACCCCGGCTCGTCGATCATGATGATCTGCACCGGCACCGGCTCCGCGCCGATGCGCGCGATGACCGAGCGCCGCCGGCGCCGCCTCGAGCGCAACGAAGGCGGCGAAATGGTGCTGTTCTTCGGCGCGCGCTCGCCTGACGAGCTGCCGTACTTCGGCCCGCTGCAGAAGCTGCCGAAAGATTTCATCGACATCAACTTCGCGTTCTCGCGCGTCCCGGGCGAGCCGAAGCGGTACGTGCAGGACGTGATCCGCGAGCGGGCCGACAAGGTGCTGGAGATGCTGCAGGACGACAACTGCTACATCTACATCTGCGGCCTGAAAGGCATGGAAACCGGCGTGCTCGAAGCCTTCCGCGACATCTGCCGCGCGAAAGGCGCCGACTGGGATACCCTGCGTCCTCAGTTGCTTTCCAAGGCACGTTTCCACGTCGAAACGTACTAAAAACCACGAACCGCAGGGTGCATTAGGCGAAGCCGTAATGCGCCGGATGCCTGCCCATCCGGCGCAACGCGCTTCGCTTTTCCGCCCTGCGCGCTGCAAGAGCTGTGCTTGATCGGCCCGACAACCAAAGACCGTTCGGGCTGAGCCTGTCGAAGCCCCGCCACCGCCCCTCGACAGGCTCAGGGCGAACGGAGAAATCCGACGGTCCGGTCGGTCGCCAATCCTGATTTCGGCATAGAGGACTTCGCCCATGACCCGCCCCGTCTACATCTGCGACGCCATCCGCACCCCCTTCGGCCGCTACGGCGGCGCCCTGTCGTCGGTGCGCGCCGATGACCTCGCCGCACTGCCGATCAAGGCGCTGATCGCGCGCAATGCCTCCGTCGACTGGGCTGCAGTCGACGACGTCATCTACGGCTGCGCGAACCAGGCCGGCGAGGACAACCGCAACGTCGCGCGCATGGCCGCGCTGCTCGCCGGGCTGCCGGTCGAAGTGCCCGGCAGCACCGTGAATCGGCTTTGCGGCTCCAGCCTCGACGCGATCGGCATCGCGTCGCGCGCGATCCGCGCCGGGGAAGCCGAGCTGATGATCGCCGGCGGCGTCGAGAGTATGTCGCGCGCGCCGTTCGTGCTGGGCAAGGCCGACAGCGCGTTCTCGCGCGCCGCGAAGATCGAGGACACCACGATCGGCTGGCGCTTCGTCAATCCGGCAATGAAAGCGCAGTTCGGCATCGACTCGATGCCGGAGACCGCCGAGAATGTCGCGCAGGATTTCAACGTGAGCCGCGCCGACCAGGACGCGTTCGCGCTGCGCAGCCAGCAGCGCTGGGGGGCCGCGAACGAGCGCGGCTTCTTCGCACGCGAGATCGTCGAAGTCGCAGTGCCGCGCAAGAAGGGCGAGCCGGTCATCGTCGCCGCGGACGAGCATCCGCGGCCGGAAACGACGCTCGACGCGCTCGCGAAGTTGAAGGGCGTCGTGCGGCCCGACGGCAGCGTCACGGCCGGCAACGCGTCGGGCGTGAATGACGGCGCCTGCGCATTGCTGCTCGCGTCGGAAGACGCCGTGAAGCGCCACGGGCTCACGCCGCGCGCACGCGTTCTCGGCAGCGCCGCCGCCGGCGTGCCGCCGCGCATCATGGGCATCGGCCCGGCGCCGGCAACGCAGAAGCTGCTCGCGCTGCTCGGCATGAAGATCGGCGATTTCGACACGGTCGAACTCAACGAGGCGTTCGCCGCGCAAGGGCTCGCGGTGCTGCGCCAGCTCGGCCTGGCCGATGATGGCGCGCACGTGAATCCCAACGGCGGCGCGATCGCGATCGGCCACCCGCTCGGCGCCTCGGGCGCGCGGCTCGTGACGACCGCGCTGAACCAGCTGGAGACCACCGGCGGCCGTTACGGCCTGGCGACGATGTGCATCGGCGTCGGCCAGGGCATCGCGCTCGCGATCGAGCGGATTTGACAACGAAGCGGCAAACCGCCGCACGAAGGGGACCGCCGTGAAACCGGAAGCCGTACAGATCATCAGGGACGAGCACCTCGCGATCAGCGCCGTGTTGTATTCCTTGCGCTATCTGGTCAAGGAAATGCGCAAGGGCGTTGCGCCGAACTTCGCGCTGCTGCGCGCGATTCTCGACTACATCGTGTCCTACCCCGACCGCTGGCACCATCCGAAGGAAGACAAGTACCTGTTCGCGGCGGTGCGACGCCACACGCGCGAGGCCGACAACCTGATCGCCCGGCTCGAACGCGAGCATCAGCTCGGCTACCCGATGGTCGAGGACCTCAAGAAGCATCTCGTCGCGTTCCAGGCGGGCGACGAGGCCGCACGCGAAGCGTTCTTCGCCGCCGCGGACCGTTACGCGGAGCTCGAATGGGAGCATCTTCGCGCCGAGGAGGAAGTCTTCATCCCGATCGCGGAGCGCGTGCTGAGCCGCGAGGAATGGGCGGAAATCGCCGTGGCCTTCCGCGAAAACGACAACCCGCTCTTCGGCATCAAGCCTAAAGACGAGGCGGAGGTGCTGTACCAGCGCATCCTGAGCCTCGCGCCGTCGCCGATGGGTTTCGGCGCCCGCGAGATGCCCTGACGACGCTCCACTGCGTTTGCTGCGGCGCACAATTTGTTTCTTGACTGAGGTCCTCCCCCGTCTAGAATGAACTTGTGCACCGCGGCAGACCGGACGTGCTGTTGCCGGATCTGCCTGAAAAATAAATATTTTTCTTCCCCAGGAGATCCTTGTGACCACATCCGTCGAAACCCTCTCCGCGACGAACCGGAATCTCTTCGAGACCTCGTTCGACGTCGCCCGTACGCTGTTCGACTCGGTCGAACGGCTGACCGCACTCAATCTCAACACCTCCCGCAGCTTGTTCACGGACGGCACCGACGCCGTCCGTGCGGCGCTGGCTGCACGCACTCCGCAGGACCTGATCGCGGTCCAGACGTCGATCGCGCGCCCCGCCGCCGACAAGGTGCTCGGCTATTACCGCAGCGCCTACGAAATCGCGGCGCAGACGCTCGAAGAGGCGATGAAGCCTTTCGAAATCCGCTTGTCCGAGGCGCACCGCAACTTCGGCCAGGCGCTCGAAAACGCCGCGAAGGCGGCCCCGGCCGGCTCCGAGGTCGCGGTCGCGGCAGTGCGCTCGGCACTCGCGACGGCAAACTCCGCTTACGAACAGGTGAACAAGGCCGCGCGCCAGGCCGTCGAGGTGGCCGAAGCGAACGTCGCGAACGCGACGGCAACCGCGACCGCAGCGATCGGCGCGGCGTCGAACCGCAAGAGCGGGAGCTGAACAGCGCGGGGCGTTGGCCGCTGAGCCGTGGCTGCTCCACCTCGTCACGCGCGGTGCGGACTTCGGACCCCGCATCGCGCCGCGGCAGGGGCCACGGAATCCGATCCCGCGTCGCTTGGCACTCCTAGCGGTCTCAGCGCCGTTTCCGCTTCTCCCGGAACCCCCGAGGGGCCGCGGGCGTCGAAACCTTCGACCCGACCACGAAGCGGTCCGAACTTGCCCGGCCCCGATTTGCGCGGACGCCCTTGCATAACGTTCGGGCAACCGGCTTCGGATGTTTGACTGCCGCTGAATGGTCGATAGCAACGAAGCCCCGGAGGCGGTCATGATCGAACGCACGACCGTCGAGCGCTTTCCGCCCGCGCGGATTCGCCGTGCGGCCGGTGCCGCGCCGCCTGAAACATGAAGATCGGGCGTGCGCGGTCTGTTGTCGCGTCCCTGTTCGCCATGTTGTGCTTCGCCACGATTCCCTGCTCCGCCCACGCGCTCGACGCGGGATCCGTCGGTTCGCCCGTCGTGGACGCGGCTGCGACGGCCTCGTACCGCCTCGACGTGCGCCTCGATCCGGCGAACCGCGAACTCGCGGCCGAAGCCGAGATCACCGTGTCGGACGGCGCACCGTTCGATCTGCTCCTCAACCGGCGTTTCCGTGTCGACTCGCTCGCGGTCGACGGCAAGCCGGTCGCGGTTCACCTGCTGCGCGACGGCGATCTCAGTCGTCTCGTCCTTCCTTCCGTGCCGCCGCGGAAGACCGTGAAGGTCGCATGGCGCGGCCCGCTCGCCCCACTCGCGACCCTCGAGCATCGCGACACGTTGAGCGCGCACGAACCGACCGCGGACACCCGCGGCAGCTTCCTGTCGTCGTCCGGCGCGTGGTACCCGGTCGCGTCGCGCCGCGGGCAGCGGCTGCTCCATTCGTACAGCCTGCGGCTCGATCTGCCGCTGGGACAGCGCGGCTGGTCGCCGGCCACCGCGGCGCCGAAGCGACGCGCGGGCCACGCACGATAACGGAGTTCGCCTTCCCGCATCCGTCCGAAGGCATCGACCTGATCGCCGGGCCGTACCGCGTCGGCGAACGGACGGCGCGCTCGATCGACGGCCGTCCGATCCTGCTGCGCACCTATTTCCACGCCGAGCTCGAACCGCTCGCATCCGGCTATCTCGACGCCGTCGCGGACTACCTCGCGCTGTACGAACGCTGGATCGGCCCGTATCCGTTCACGACCTTCTCGGTCGTCTCGAGCCCGACCCCGACCGGTTTCGGCATGCCGACGCTGACCTACCTCGGCATCGAGGTATTGAAGCTGCCATTCATCAAGACGACGTCCCTCGGTCACGAGGTGCTGCACAACTGGTGGGGCAACGGCGTCTATCCCGACTACGAGGCCGGCAACTGGAGCGAGGGGCTGACGACCTTCATGGCTGACTACCATTACGCGGAGCGCGAAAGCCGCGACAAGGCGCACGCGATGCGCCTCGCGTGGCTGCGCGAGCTCTCCGGCATCCCGCCCGACGCGGACCGGCCGCTCGCCACCTTCACCGCGCGGACCCATGGCGTCGACCAGGCGATCGGCTACGGCAAGGCGGCGATGCTGTTCCTGATGCTGCGCGATCGCATAGGGGAGCCCGCCTTCGACCGCGGCATCCGCCGTTTCTGGCAGACGCAGCGCTTCCGCAGCGCGGACTGGGATGACCTGCGGGTCGCGTTTGAAACCGAGTCGGGGCAGCAACTCGCGCGCTTTTTCGAACAGTGGCTCGCGCGCGCCGGGCTCGCCGAAGTCGCGTTGGTCGAAAGCGGCGCCTGCGAGGACCGCGTCGCGGTGACGCTGAGGCAGGCCGAGCCGCCGTACGCGATCGAGGTGCCGCTAACGATCGGCACGACGAGCGGCGAAGCGGTGCGACGCGTGCGTTTCGACCGTAGCGAACAGCGCTTCGAACTCGAGCTCGCCACCCCGGACCCGGCGACCCGCGTCACGCTCGATCCCGACAACCGGCTGCTGCGCCGCCTGCACGGCCGCGAAGCGCCGCCGATCCTGCGCGAGTTGCAGTTCGACGCGCGCACCGGCCTCGTCACGCTCGGCGACGACGCGTTCGCCGGGCCGGCTGGCATGCTGGCTGCGCGGATGCTCGACCAAGCGGCACACCCCGCGCAGCCCGGATCCACGCCGGCCGATCGGCCGCTGCTCGTGATCGGCGAGGAGGGCGCGGTGTCGGCGTGGCTCGCCCGCCACGACCTTCCCCCCGCACCGCCGGAAGTCGCCGGCCGCGGTAGCGTGCGGGTGTGGACGCGACGCTTGCGATCGGGCGCGCCGCTCGCCGTCATCGCCGCCGACAGCGCAAGCGAACTCGTCGCGGCCTCCCGGCCGCTGCCGCATTACCGCCAGCAAAGCTGGCTCGTGCTGCAGAGCGGTCGCGCGCTCGCCCGCGGCGTCTGGCCCGCCGAGGCCACGTCGATTCCGGTGACGCACTGCGCGGCGGACCGCCAGCGATAGCTTCCCGCGCTGCCCCGGCGAAGCATCACGCTCTTCGGTCCAATCTTCGACCCGACCTCTACCACCGTCTCGGCCGCTTCGACGCCGCGGCTTCGACGAGGCCGGAGTCGAAAGCTCGCGGACGACGGCCGGGCACGCCGACTGCCGGCACGAGTCCACACCTACGATGTCGGAGCGGCCCCATGCATGCGCAACAGATCAACGACGCGCCGGAACGCACGTTCGCGCTGGTCCTAGACCCCCGCGACGAAGTGGTCGCCGAACTCGAGCGCTTCGCTGCCGCCGAAGGACTCGCCGCGAGCCGCCTGACCGCGATCGGCGCGTTCGAGCGCGTGACGCTGGGCTATTTCGACTGGGAGCGGAAGGACTACCTTCGCATTCCGGTCGACGGGCAGGTCGAGGTGCTGAGTCTGGTCGGCGACATCGCGCTGCTCGACGGACGCCCGAAGCTGCACGCGCATGTCGTGCTCGGCCTGCGCGACGGCAGCACCCGCGGCGGCCACTTGCTGTCCGCCGACGTTCGCCCGACGCTCGAAGTGGTGCTGACGGACTCGCCCGCGCACCTGCGCCGCGTGTACGACCCGGCGAGCGGGCTGGCGCTGATCGGCAAGCGCTGAGCGCCGCGATCGGGCTGCGGGAAAGGTAAAAACTGTCGGTACGGCGCCACGCGGTGTAAGAACGGCGCACGCGGCGGGCGGCGGGACCGCTCCATCACGGCTCGCATTTTGCAGGGCTGCGGTCGTGAATGCTCCCGACGCCGTTCCCGACCTGCTGAGCCGCTGCGACTACGAACCGATCGACGCCTACGCGATCATCGGCGACTGCCGCAGCGCGGCGCTGGTGTCGCGCACCGGCTCGGTCGACTGGCTGTGCATGCCGCATTTTTCCGCGCCGTCGGTGTTCGCCGCGCTGCTCGACCGCCGTCACGGCGGGCGGCTGCTGATCCGCCCGCGCGACGTCGTTCGCGTCTCGCGACGCTACCGGGGCGGCAGCTCCGTGCTGAAAACGACGTTCGAGTGCGCTTCCGGGCGCGTATCACTCACCGATTTCATGTCGATCCCCAAGCAAGACGACGCGCCGCACCGGCTGTTCCGGATCGTCGAGTGCGAAGCGGGCGAAGTCCTAGTCGACGTCGCCTATCAGCCGCGGCCCGACTACGCGCGCGCGCAACCGGACATCGCGCCACACGGCGAATTCGGCTGGGCGTACCGGCACGC
The DNA here is from genome assembly GCF_032027225.1 of Aromatoleum sp. Classification (GTDB taxonomy): domain Bacteria; phylum Pseudomonadota; class Gammaproteobacteria; order Burkholderiales; family Rhodocyclaceae; genus Aromatoleum. Next base: position 42,706 of record NZ_JAVSMM010000013.1, read on the forward strand.
GGACGCGGTCGTCCTGTTCGACGCCGATACGCCCCTTGCGCTCGACGAGACCAGGCGGCACGTCGGCGGCACCTGCCGGCTCGTGTGCGGCGAGATCGTGCGCTTCGCGTTCGCATATGGCGTAACGGCAAAAGATTCCGACTCGGGCCTCGACCACTGCGACGGACACCTCGACGAGACGCTCGCGTGGTGGCGGCACTGGATCGATCAATGTGCCTACGACGGGTTCCAGGCTGACGCGGTGGTCCGCAGCTGCCTGACGCTCAAGCTGCTGGCCCACCGCAGCTCCGGCGCCGTGATGGCCGCGCTGACGACGTCGCTGCCCGAGTCCTTCGATTCGGGTCGCAACTGGGACTATCGCTACTGCTGGCTGCGCGACACCTCACTGCTGTTGCAGTCGTTCATCGACCTCGGCTTCCAGCGCGAAAGCAAGGCCTTCCTCGCGTGGCTGCTGAGGGTCGGGCGCAAGCCGCGGCTGCAGCCGTTCTACGACCTGAATGCACAGCCGCCCCCCGACGAGACGATCCTGCCGCATCTCGAAGGCTACCTCGGGCGGGGCCCGGTGCGGATCGGCAATGCCGCCCACGGGCAACTTCAACTCGACATCTACGGTGAAGTGCTGCAGACGGCGTGCAGCTTCGTCGCGCGCGGCGGACTGCTGAACGACGACAAGAAGCAGCTGCTGTCGAGCTTCGGCGCCGCGGTATGCCGGCTGTGGCGCGAGCCCGACGCGAGCATCTGGGAGCCGCGCACCGCGCCGCGCCATTACACCTATTCCAAACTGATGTGCTGGGTGGCGCTTGAACGGCTCATCGACCTGCAGACGCGCGTTCCGCTCGGCATGGCGCTGCCGTACCTGCGTGCCGAGCGGGCCCGCATCCGCCGCGAAATCGAGATGCACGGCTTCGATTCCCGCCTCGGCAGCTACGTCGGCTACTTCGGCGGCAGCGAGCCCGACGCGAGCCTGCTGCTGATGGCCCGCTACGCTTATGCCGACGCGAACGACCCGCGTCTGCGCGCCACTTTCCGCTACATCCACGAGCGGCTGGCGGTGGATGGCTTTTTGTATCGCTATCCGCCCGGCGCTGCGTACGACGGCATCGGCGGGACCGAGAACCTCTTCGCCGTGTGCAGCTTCTGGGCCGTCGACTACCTTGCGCGAGCCGGCGAGATCGATGCGGCGATCCGCCTCTTCGAACGGCTGCTCGCCTGCGCGAACGACGTCGGGCTGTACGCCGAACAGTTCGAAGTGAACAGCCTCCGGCCTCTGGGAAATTATCCGCAGGCGTTTTCGCATTCCGGCCTGATCACCGCCGCGCTTGCGATCGATCAGGCGTTGGCGGGCCGGCGCGGGCAGCAGATCACGGCCTGACCGCGCGGCCGACGCTTCGCCGCCCGCCTCGTGTCGTCAATGTCGGCGGACTCAGGACTCGCCGGCGCCGCCCGGCCGCCAGGTCAGGCGGTTGTGGTTCCACGACAGCATGCCGAGGAACAGCATCACCCCGCCGACGAGCGCAAGCCCGAGGGCCGGCACGGCGAACAGCAGCACCGGCAGCCGCACCGCGCGCAAGACCATCGCGTCCTGCGGCTCGTCCGGGTCGACCCACACGGTGATCCTCGGCGAGGTTTTCAGGCTGGCGAGCACTTCGCTGCTCTCGGGAATCGCATATTGCCCGCCGTGGGGATCGTAGCGCGCTCCGACATGGACCTCGCCGTCGGCGATGTACCCGTAACGGATTTCGAGCGTTTCCAGCTGCGGATGGAAACCCGAGACGGGGGGGGGGCTCACGGCCACCGACTCCACGGTCGCCTCGACCGGCTTCCAATCGTGACTTCGTGCGGCGTCGATGACGGGCAGCACGCCGTACGACACGACCCCGAGGAGGCCGGTCATCAGCAGCGCGAGCCCGATCAGCGGCAAACCGACGCGCACGACGAACAGGATCAGGGCACTACTCAGCGGAGACGAAAGCTGCTCGTTGGGTGGCATCTCATGGACTCGCGAAAGTGGCCTCATGATTCTAGTTCGTAATTCCCGAAAATGGGATTTAATCCCACATAAACCTGCCACGGACGCCACGGCACCTTGTAGCGTATAATGCAAGGCTTTGTTTTATCTGAAAAACAGGATACGTCGTGCTCGTCGCCGCCAACATCACCATGCAGTTCGGGGCCAAGCCCCTGTTCGAGAATGTCTCCGTCAAGTTCGGCGAAGGAAACCGCTACGGCCTGATCGGCGCCAACGGCGCGGGCAAGTCGACGTTCATGAAGATCCTGTGCGGCATCCTCGAATCCTCAGCCGGCAACGTATCGAAGGATCCGAACGAACGCATGGCCTATCTGCGCCAGGATCAGTTCGCGTTCGAGGACGCGCGCGTGCTCGACGTCGTGATGATGGGCCACGAGCAGATGTGGGCGTGCATGGCCGAGAAGGACGCGATCTACGCGAACCCGGAGGCGACCGAGGACGACTACATGCACGCCGCGGAGCTCGAAGGCAAGTTCGCCGAGTACGACGGCTACACCGCGGAAGCGCGCGCGGGCGAGTTGCTGCTCGGGGTCGGCATCGGCACGGAGCTTCACAACGGCCCGATGAAGAACGTCGCGCCGGGTTGGAAGCTGCGCGTGCTGCTGTGTCAGGCGCTGTTCGCGAACCCCGACATCCTGCTGCTCGACGAACCGACGAACAACCTCGACATCAACACGATCCGCTGGCTCGAGGATGTGCTGAACCAGCGCGACAGCACGATGGTGATCATCTCCCACGACCGCCACTTCCTGAACCAGGTGTGCACGCACATGGCGGACCTCGACTACGGCACGATCACCGTGTACGCCGGAAACTACGACGACTACATGGAAGCCGCGACGCTCGCGCGCCAGCGCCAGCAAGCCGCGAACGCACGCGCGAAAGAGAAGATTTCCGACCTGCAGGAGTTCGTGCGCCGCTTCTCGGCGAACAAGTCGAAGGCCAAGCAGGCCACCAGCCGCCTCAAGTTGATCGACAAGCTGAAGCCCGAGGACGTCAAGCCGTCGTCGCGCCAGTATCCGTGGATCCGCTTCGACTATGACGACAAGGACAAGCTGCACCGCCTCGCGTGCGAAGTGCAGAACCTCACGTTCGCGTACGACGGCATGGAAAAGCCGCTGATCGACAAGTTCTCGATCGCGATCGAAGCCGGCGAGAAAGTCGCGATCATCGGCGAAAACGGCGTCGGCAAGACGACGCTGCTGAAGCTGCTGCTCGGCGAACTGCAGCCACAGAAGGGCTCGGTGAAGTGGGCCGAAAAAGCGAAGCCCGGCTACTACGCGCAGGACCACTCGGCGGAGTTCGCCGGCACGCAGAGCCTCACCGAGTGGATCGCCGACTACGCGCGCGTGACCGCCGATTCGCTGGGCGGCGACCTCGAGACGCTGATCCGCGGCACGCTCGGCCGGCTGCTGTTCTCGGGCGACGAAGTCCGCAAGCCGGTCAACGTGATCTCCGGCGGCGAACAGGGACGGATGCTGTTCGGCAAGCTGATGCTGTCGCGCCCGAACGTGCTGCTGATGGACGAGCCGACGAACCACCTCGACATGGAATCGATCGAGTCGCTGAACACCGGTCTCGACAAGTTCGCCGGCACGCTGGTGTTCGTCTCGCACGACCGCGAGTTCGTGTCGTCGCTCGCCGGCCGCATCATCGAGATCAAGCTCGACGGCACGATCGTCGATTACCGCGGCACGTACGAGGAATACCTCGCGAGCCAAGGGCTGGAATAAGCCACCGCATTTCACGCGTCGGCCCGCTCGAAATACTGCCGGTGCAGAGGAACGGCGATCGGCCGCCCTCGCGCCGCCCCGCCCTGACCGTCCCCGCAGCGCAGATTCCGGGGCGGAGCAGGCTCGAGTTCCTCGCATCCCCGGGCGCACGCCCCTCGCTCGCAGATTCCACGCGAGAACAGGGCGGGGCGCGTCTTTCGAAAATCCATCCTGCATTTTCATTTGCGCGCCGTTAATTCGATCGGTATATTCCGCGGCCGGTGACGGAGCGGAGCGGCCGTCCATTGGAGGCGGCCGACGTTGCGCACGACACGAAGATTCCGATTCTTGCTGCTTGCATTCCCGGCGATGCTGGCGCCGCTCGCCGCCGGTGCGGAGTACTCCGATTGCCGCAACTGTCATTTCGACGTGCCGCCGGACGACGTCACCCCGGATTTCAGCGGCCACTTCCAGCTCGTCGGTCACCACCCGGTACGCGTCGCCTATCCGTCGCGACCGGACTACCGGCAGCCCGGATACGCGCAGGGCGGAATCCAGTTCTTCGACCGCAATGGCAACGGCAAGGTGGACCCCGACGAAATCCAGATCTTCCGCAGCCGCAGCGAATGGGTCATCGACTGCGCGTCATGCCACATCGAGCACGGCCTGACCGCGGCCGTCGCCGAACACCCGCCCGACTACGTGCGCAGCGGCGGCAGCGCGGTTCATCTTTGCACCACCTGCCATAACCTCTGAGCGCGGCGCGTCGCTCGGCGCCGCCGGCTGCCGTCGCTGCCCCGGTCGTTTACGGACTTCCGGTGCGCGCTCGGTCGTCCTTTCGTTGCCCGCAGCTCAATTTCCGGCAGCGCGGGCAGCACCAGAACGCGCGGCATCCGCGCATCCGTCAGCTACAATCGCCCGATCACACGGGTCCACGATCATGATCGGCATCTTTCTCATCACGCACGGGAGCCTCGGCGAGTCGCTGATCCAGTGCGCGTGCCACGTCCTCGACCGGCGGCCGGCGCAGACGGTGCAGCTCGGCGTCTCCGCGCAGGACGATCCCAACGACCTGCTGCCGCTCGCGCGCCAAATGCTCGGGTGGGCCGACAACGGCAACGGCGTCCTCGTGCTCACCGACATGTTCGGCGCGACGCCGTCGAACGTCGCGGCGAAGCTCGTCGAAGCGGGGCGCGTCGAAGCGATCGCCGGCGTGAATCTGCCGATGCTGCTGCGCGTGCTGACCTACCGCGAGCGGGACATGCAGACGCTGATTCAGCGCGCCGTCTCCGGCGGCTGTGACGGCGTGATCCATATCGAGTAACCAGACCTCCGCCGAGCAACCGATGCCAAGAGCAGAAGCGCAAATCATCAACAAGCTGGGCCTGCACGCGCGCGCCTCGGCGAAACTCACACAAACCGCGAGCAGCTTCGGCGCCGACGTCTGGCTCGAGCGCAACGGCCGCCGCGTCAATGCGAAAAGCATAATGGGCGTGATGATGCTCGCCGCAGCGCAGGGCGCGAGCATCATCGTCGACACCTCGGGCCGCGACGAAGACGCGGCGCTGAAGGCGATTCTCGACCTGATCGCAGACCGCTTCGGCGAGGGCGAGTAAGGTGCCCTTCACGATCCACGGCTTGCCGGTTTCCCAGGGAATCGCGATCGGTCATGTGCATCTCGTGTCACACGCGATGCTCGAAGTCAGCCACTACCACGTCTCGGCGAAGTACCTCGCGGAGGAAGTCGCGCGGCTCGACGAGGCGATCGCGACGGTGCAGGGCGAACTCGTCGGCCTGAAGGCGGCGGCGACCAGCGGCCAGACGCACAGCGAGGTCGGTGCCTTCGTCGATCTGCAGCTGATGATGCTGTCGGACCCGCTGCTCGTCGACGCCGCGCGCGACCTCGTCCAGGCGCGACGCTGCAACGCCGAGTGGGCGCTGGTGCAGCAGATGGAGCTCGTCGTCGAGCAGTTCGAGCAGATCGAGGACCCGTACCTGCGCGAGCGCAAGGCCGACGTCGTGCAGGTCGTCGAGCGTCTCGTCAAGGTGCTGCTCGGCCATCCCGGCCACCTCCCGGCGAAGCGTCGCGACGGCCTCGGCACAATCATCGTCGCGCACGACCTGTCGCCGGCCGACACGATCGGCTTTCGCGACCACAACATCGGCGGCTTCGTCACCGACGTCGGCGGCCCGACGAGCCACACCGCGATCGTCGCGCGCAGCCTCGGCATCCCCGCGGTCGTCGGCCTGCACCATATCCGCCAGCTCGTCGAGGAAGACGAGCTGCTGATCATCGACGGCACTCGCGGCGTCGTCATCGTCGGCCCCGACGAGCGGATCATCGAGGAATACCGGCTGCGCCGCACCGAGCTCGAACTCGAACGCTCGAAGCTGAATCGGCTGAAGGACACGCGCGCGACGACGCTCGACGGCGAGGACGTCAATCTGCTCGCGAACATCGAAGGGCCGAAGGACCTCGCCGCGATCAAGGCCGTCAACGCCGACGGCGTCGGCCTGTACCGCACCGAATTCCTGTTCATCGGCCGCGACGCGCTGCCCGACGAAGAGGAACAATACGAAGCCTATCGCGCGGTGCTGAAGTCGATGCCCGGCAAGCCGGTGACGATCCGGACCTTCGACGTCGGCGCCGACAAGGCGCTGAACGGCATCGGCACGCGCTTCGAGCCGAATCCCGCCCTCGGTCTGCGCGCGATCCGCTATTCGCTCGCCGAGCCGCAGATGTTCAAGACGCAGCTGCGCGCGCTGCTGCGGGCGTCGGTGCACGGTCAGCTCCAGATCATGATCCCGATGCTCGCGCACGCGCAGGAGATCGACCAGACGCTGACGCTGATCGACAAGGCGAAGGCCGAGCTGCGCGCCGAGCGCGTGAAGTTCGACGAGCGGGTGCCGGTCGGCGGCATGATCGAGGTGCCCGCCGCGGCGCTCGCGCTCGGCATGTTCATCCGCCGGCTGTCCTTCCTGTCGATCGGGACAAACGACCTGATCCAATACACGCTTGCAATCGACCGCTCCGACGAGGCCGTCGTGCATCTGTACGATCCGCTGCACCCGGCCGTGCTGAAGCTGATCGGCGGCACGATCCAGGCGGGCGCGCGCTTCGGGCTGCCGGTGTCGGTGTGCGGCGAGATGGCCGGCGATCCGGCCTACACGCTGCTGCTGCTTGGCATGGGGCTGCGCAACTTCTCGATGCATCCGGCGCACATCCTCGAAATCAAGCAGCAGGTGCTGCGCGCCGACGTCGGCGAGCTCGCGCCGAAAGTGCAGCGCATCCTGAAAATGGACGAGCAGATGAAGGTGCGCGAGGCGGTGCTGCGGCTCGCCGGCTGACCCGTCCCGGCAGGGCGCACCCGGTTTGACAATTCCCGGGCTGCGCGCTAACTTCCAGTCCCATCAGCGCCGATTTGAACCACAGCTTGCGGGCGCTCAATAAATCCGGCTAAAGCGAGGGCGACCCAGTCCGCGTTTCCCAGCCGGCTGGGTTTTTTTGTCTACAGCGAAAAACATGATCCAACCCCAATCCGTCGGCGTCGTCGCCCCGCAGCGGGAACGCTTCACCGAACCGCTGGCGCTGCGCAGCGGCAGCACGCTGCCCGAATACGAACTCGTCTTCGAAACCTACGGCGAACTCAACGCATCACGCAGCAACGCGGTTCTCGTCTGCCACGCGCTGTCGGGCTCGCACCACGTCGCCGGGTACTACGCCGACGCGCCGGGCCAGGTCGGCTGGTGGGACAACCTCGTCGGACCGGGCAAGCCGCTCGATACGCGCAAATTCTTCGTCATCGGCGTGAACAACCTGGGCGGCTGCCACGGCACGACCGGCCCGCGGTCGACCAATCCGGCAACCGGAAAGCCGTGGGGCGCCGATTTCCCGTTCGTCACCGTCGAGGACTGGGTCGACGCGCAGGCGCGCCTCGCCGATCGGCTCGGCATCGAGCGTTTTGCCGCGATCGTCGGCGGCAGCCTCGGCGGCATGCAGGCGCTCTCATGGGCGCTGCAGTTTCCCGAGCGGATCGGGCACGCGGTGCTCATCGCGGCGGCGCCGCGCCTGAGCGCACAGAACATCGCGTTCAACGAAGTCGCGCGGCAGGCGATCCTGACCGATCCGGACTTCCACGGCGGCAACTACTACGAGCATGGCATCGTGCCCGCGCGCGGACTCAAGCTCGCGCGCATGCTCGGCCACATCACCTACCTCTCCGACGACGCGATGGCCGACAAATTCGGCCGCACGCTGCGCCACGGCAAGGCGGTCTACAGCTACGACGTCGAGTTCGAGATCGAGTCCTACCTGCGCTACCAGGGCGACAAGTTCGCCGCACATTTCGACGCCAACACCTATCTGCTGACGACGAAGGCGCTCGACTATTTCGATCCGGCGTTCGAGCACGGCGGCAACCTGGCCCCCGCGCTCGCGCGCGCGACCGCCGATTTCCTGGTCGTGTCCTTCACGACCGACTGGCGCTTCTCACCGGCAAGGAGCCGCGAAATCGTCTATGCGCTGCTGCACAACCGGCGCAACGTCAGCTACGCCGAGATCGAGAGCGACGCCGGCCACGACGCCTTTCTGCTCGACGAAACGCGGTATCACGCGCTGCTCGCCGCGTACTTCGACCGCATCGAGGTTTAAAAATGGCCTACCGTTACGACCACGAAATCATCACGCAGTGGATCTCTCCGGGCGAGAAGGTGCTCGACCTCGGCTGCGGCGACGGCAGCCTGCTGAAACACCTCGTCGAAGTGCGGCAGGTGCAGGGCTACGGCGTCGAGAACGACCCCGAGAAACTCCTCGCGTCGGCGAAAAACGGCGTCAACGTGCTGCAGATCGACATGGAGAAGGGGCTCGCCGGCTTCGAGGACGGCTTCTTCGACCACGTGATCATGAGCCTGTCGCTGCAGGCGATGCACAACACGCAGGGGATCCTCGCGGAAATGCTGCGCGTCGGCCATGAGGCGGTCGTCAGCTTTCCGAACTTCGGCTACTGGCGCCACCGCCAGAGCATCCTGAACGGCCGCATGCCGGTGTCGGAAAGCCTGCCGCACCAGTGGTTCAACACGCCGAACGTACGCTTCTTCACGATCGCCGACTTCGACGCGCTGTGCGAGATGAACGGGATCGCCGTGCGTGAACGCCTCGCCTTCCACGACAGCACGCTGATTCTCGACGAGCCCAACTTTCTCGCGAGCGTTGCGGTCTATCGGCTCGGCCGGGCCGGCTGACGGCGGCAGTCCGGGGTCGGCAGGAGTGCGACCCCGACGACTTCCCAACAACACGCCGCACGCCGGGGCTGGGACTTACGCAAGGCATCGCCCGATGCCACAGGTCGCACCGGCGAAGCCCGGGCGAGGCCGAAGCGGGGCAGCCCGGGAAAGGTGCCCGCTTCCGCCTCGTCGCGGAACTTCAGCGGATCGTGTAGTTGCCGATGTCGACGGTGATCACCGGCCGGCCGAGCGCGACCAGCGTGGCGGCGGCGAACTGCCGCGCCCATTCGGAGATCAGCTTGAAGTGGTCCTCGCCGCCGTATTTCGCGACGTTCAGGATCATGTCGAGCACGAGGATTTTTCCCATCGGGTTCGACGGCGAACATTCGAGCGTCTCGAATTCCTTCGCGAGCCACGCGCGGGCCTGCTCCTTCGTCAGGTTCGCGGCGTCGGCGTCGGGCACCGTCACTTCGTATTCGCGGTCAGGTCCGTACGACACGATCACGTACTGGCTCATTCCAGTCTCCTCCGGTTGGCCGGCGTTACGTTGAAGCGGCATTCTCCGGTTGCTCCGGCTTCTCAGGCAAGCCCTGCGGCCTGTCGGGACGCGCGAGCGGGACAGATGGGGCAACGCAACATCCGACTCAGTCCGCGAACCTCCCGGCAAAGTTTCCGATCGCGATTGGAAGTCTGCGACCGGCGTCGAACGCATACGTTTTCGTCGCACCACCGGTTTCCACGTTTTCCGCCCGGAGATCCGGCCACGTTCCTGAACGCTCCCGGCAAAGATCGTCTGGCCGGGATTGGACGCCGGCGACCGGGTGTCGAGTGCAGACATTTTCGCCGCGTCGCGCGATCCCGCGTTTTCCGCGTCGGCCGTCCGCCGCGATCTGGGATAATGCCGGCGTTCCTTCGCGAAAAGCCGCCCGTGCCTTCTTCCTCCCGCCCCGCGTGGCTCGCCGCGCTGCTGAACCGCCGGATGCTGATCTGCGTCTTCACCGGCTTCGCATCCGGCCTGCCGCTGTACCTGCTGCTGAACCTCGTGCCCGCGTGGCTGAAGACCGAGGGGCTGTCGCTGAAGGCGATCGGCGCGTTCGCGCTGATCCAGTTTCCCTATACGTGGAAGTTCCTGTGGGCGCCGTTGCTCGACCGATTCGGCATCCTGCCGTGGCTCGGGCGCCGGCGCGGCTGGATGCTCGTGACGCAGCTCGGCCTGGTCGCCGCGATCGCGTGGCTGGGCCAGGTGTCGCCGACCGAGAACCTCGCGCTCGTCGCCGGTCTGACCGCGGCGATCGCGCTGCTGTCGGCCACGCAGGACATCGCTCTCGACGCATTCCGGCGCGAGATTCTGCCGGACGCCGAGCTCGGCCTCGGCAACGCGATCCATGTGAATGCTTACCGCATTGCCGGCCTCGTTCCCGGCTCGCTGTCGCTGATCCTCGCGGATCGCCTGCCGTGGGGAACGGTGTTCGTGATCACCGCGCTGTTCATGCTGCCCGGCGTCGCGATGACGGTGCTGTCGAAGGAACCGAAGACGGTCGCCGGAACCCCGCGCACCTTGCGGGCCGCGGTCGTCGAACCGTTCCGCGAGTTCTTCGGCCGCCACGGCGTGCGCTCGGCGCTGCTCGTGCTGGCGTTCCTGTTCCTCTACAAGCTCGGCGATTCGCTGTGCACGGCGCTCGCGACGCCGTTCTATCTCGACATGGGCTACACGAAGACCGACATCGGCATCGTCGCCAAGAACGCGGGGCTGTGGCCATCGGTGATCGGCGGCATCCTCGGCGGCCTGTGGATGGTCAAGCTCGGCATCAACCGCGCGCTGTGGCTGTTCGGAGTCGTGCAGCTCGTCACGATCCTGGGCTTCGTCTGGCTCGCGTGGCTCGGGCCCGCGCCGTCCGACGCCGGACGGCTCGCGATCCTCGCGGTCGTGATCGGCGGCGAAGCGGTCGGCGTCGGGCTCGGCACGACGGCCTTCGTCGCCTACATGGCGCGCACGACGCACCCGGCCTACACCGCGACGCAGCTCGCGCTCTTCACGAGCCTGATGGCGATGCCGCGCACTTTCATCAACGCATCCGCCGGCTGGCTCGTCGAGCTGATGGGGTGGTACGACTTTTTCTGGGCGTGCTTCCTCCTCGGGATCCCCGGCATGCTGCTGCTGCTGAAAGTCGCCCCGTGGAACGCCGAACCGCGCGCGATCGCGGTCGAGCCGGAACGGGCCTGAACCTGAAGACCATGAACGACAAACTTCACCCCGACACCGCCAGTGTGCTGACCGACGCGGCCCGCGTGCTGGGCCGGCAACTCGCCGAGCTGCATTTCGCGCTGCCGGTGAGCCACGTCTACAACCCGCTCGACTACGCGTGGGACGTGCATGAGGCCTACCTGCGCCGCTACGGCCGCGGGCGCAAGCGCGTCGTCTTCGTCGGCATGAACCCGGGGCCGTTCGGCATGGTGCAGACCGGCGTGCCATTCGGCGAGATCGAAGCGGTGCGCGGCTGGCTCGGGCTCGACGGCACCGTGCGCCGCCCCGAAGTGTGCAACCCGAAGCGTCCGATCGAGGGCTTCGATTGCGCCCGCTCCGAGGTCAGCGGGCGCCGCGTATGGGGCCTGTTCCGTGACCGCTTCGGCACGCCGGAAGCCTTCTTCGCCGAGCATTTCGTCGCGAACTACTGCCCGCTCGCGTTTTTCGACCACGGCCGCAACCTCACGCCCGACAAGCTCCCGGCCGCCGAGGCGCAGCCGCTTCTCGCCGCGTGCGACGAGCACCTGCGCCGCGTCATCGACGCGCTCGATCCCGAGTGGGTGATCGCCATCGGCGTCTGGGCCGAGAGCCGCGCAGTCGAAGCGCTCGCCGACCGCGGTCTGCGCATCGGCCGTATTCTCCACCCGAGCCCGGCCAGCCCCGCGGCGAACCGCGGCTGGGCCGAGGCGGCGACGAAGCAGCTCGTCGCGCTCGGCGTCTGGCCACCGAACTGAACCCTACCGAGGACCGCGATGAAGGCAATCCACGAACTGTTCGAGAACAACCGCAACTGGTCCGAACGCATGCGCGAGGACGACCCGTCGTTCTTCCGCCGCCTCGCGAACCAGCAGTCACCCGAATATCTGTGGATCGGATGTTCGGACAGCCGCGTGCCGGCGAACCAGATCATCGGCTTGGCGCCGGGCGAAGTCTTCGTGCACCGCAACGTTGCGAACGTCGTCGTGCATACCGACCTGAACGCGCTGTCGGTGATCCAGTACGCCGTCGATGTACTGCAGGTCAAACACATCCTCGTCGTCGGCCACTACGGCTGCGGCGGCGTCGGCGCCGCGCTGACGAACCGGCGTCTCGGACTGATCGACAACTGGCTGCGCCACGTGCAGGACGTGCGCGACCTGCACGAGCCGCTTCTCGACGCCATCGAGGAACCCGCGAAGCGCGTGAACCGCCTGTGCGAGCTGAACGTGATGCAGCAGGTCGTCAACATCAGCCAGACCTCGGTGCTGCGCGAAGCCTGGGAACGCGGGCAGCAAGTGATGATCCACGGCTGGTGCTACAGCCTCGCGAACGGGCTCGTCAGCAATCTCGACGTCAGCGCGGGCAGCCGCAACGAGGCGATCGAAGGCTACCGCGACGCGGTGTCGCGGCTGCGGACGCAGAGGCCCTGACGCTTGCGGCGGCGATGCGGATCGGGATCGACCTCGGCGGCACGAAGATCGAAATCGTCGTGCTCGACCGGCACGGCGACGAACGGCTGCGCCGCCGCGTGCCGACGCCGCAGGGCGACTACGCCGCCACCGTGGAGACAGTTGCCGCTCTCGTCGAAGCGGCGGAGCGGGAAATCGGCGCCCGGGCGAGCGTCGGCATCGGCACGCCGGGCTCGCCGTCCCCGCGAGATGGGCGCATCCGCAACGCGAATTCGACCTGCCTGAACGGGCGCCTGCTGCAGCACGATCTCGCAGTCCGTCTCGAGCGCGAAATGCGGATCGCGAACGACGCGAACTGCCTCGCAGTGTCCGAAGCCGCTGACGGCGCCGGAGCAGGTGCGCGAACCGTGTTCGGCGTCATCCTCGGCACCGGCGTCGGCGGCGGCATCGTCGTTCGCGGCGAGCTTCTCGTCGGCGCCAACGCGATCGCCGGGGAATGGGGCCACATGCCGCTGCCGCTCGCCGAAGGCGAGGATCTGCCGTTTCCGCGATGCTATTGCGGCCGTCGCGGTTGCATCGAGACTTATCTGTCGGGTCCCGGCCTCGCCGCTGATCATCAGCGCAGGACCGGCCGCGCGATGACGCCCGCGGAGATCGCGAGCGCGGCGCGGCAGGGCAACGCCGAATGCGACGCGACGCTCGCGCGCTACGAGGATCGGCTGGCGCGCGCGCTGGCAGCGGTGATGAACATCCTCGACCCGGACGTGATCGTGCTCGGCGGCGGCCTCTCGCGGCTCGATCGCCTGTACCGCAACGTGCCGGATCTCTGGCGCGCGCACGTGTTCTCGGATTCGGTCGTCACGCGGCTCGTGCCGAGCGCGCACGGCGACTCCTCGGGCGTCCGTGGCGCCGCGTGGCTGTGGCCGGCAACCTGATCGTCAGACGTCGAGCGGATCGATATCGAGCTGCCAGCGAAGCTCGCGGCCGACCCGCTGCCCGCGCAGTATCCGCATCCAGCGGCCGACGAACTCCTGCAGCACGCCGCGCACGTCCGCTTCGACGAGGAGCTGGGCGCGTTCGCGTCGCGCGAGCCGCGTCAGCCGCATCGGCACCGCGTCGAAGACGCGCAGACCTTCCGGCGCGCTCTCCTGCGCGAGCCTCTTCGCATGCGCGAGGAAGGCCATCGCGTCATCGAGCGCCGGCGCGTCGGCGCGCAGCATCGCCTGGTACGTGAACGGCGGGAAACCGGCCTGGCGGCGCTCGTCGAGCGCGCTCGCGGCAAACGCGTCGAAGTCGTGGTGCACGAGGCAGCGGTACAGCGGGTGGTCCGGGTACTCGGTCTGGACCAGCACTTCGCCGGCGAGGTGGGCGCGACCGGCACGTCCGCCGACCTGCATCAACTGCTGGAAGAGGCGCTCCGGCGCGCGGAAATCGGCCGCGTGCAGCGACGCGTCCGCGCCGACGACACCGACCAGCGTGAGGTTCGGAAAATCGTGCCCTTTCGCCATCATCTGCGTGCCGACGAGAATGTCCGCGTCGCCGGCGGCGATCCGCGCGAGCAGGCTTTCCCATTGCCCGCGGGTGCGCGCCGAATCGCGATCGACGCGCAACACGCGGGCGGTCGGGAAGAGCTCCCCGAGCCGCGCTTCGATGCGCTGCGTGCCACGGCCGAACGGCTGGATGTCCTGGTTGCCGCATACCGGACACGCATGCGGGATGCCATTGTCGCAACCGCAGTGGTGGCAGCGTAGCCGCCGATCGGCGAGGTGCACGACGAGGTTCGCCGAGCAGTGCGGGCACTGGCTGACCCAGCCGCACGCCGGGCACGACAGCACCGGCGCGTAGCCGCGGCGATTTAGGAACACCAGGCTCTGTTCGCCGCGTTCGAGGCGCGCGGCGATCGCCGCCTGCAGCGCCGGGCTCAAGCCCTCGTCGAGCCGCAGCCGCCGGGTGTCGATTCGCCGCACGGTCGGCAGCGCGCTCGCGATCGCACGCGCGGTGAGCCGCAGCCCGCGGTAACGTCCCTCACGCACGTGGTGCCAGCTTTCGAGCGACGGCGTTGCCGAGCCGAGCACGACCGGCACGTCGCGCTGCCGCGCGCGCCACACCGCAACGTCGCGCGCGGAGTAGCGCACCCCTTCCTGCTGCTTGTAGGACGCGTCGTGTTCCTCGTCGACCAGGATCAGGCCCAGTCGCGGCAGCGGCGCGAAGACCGACAGCCGCGTGCCGAGCACGATGTCGGCGTGGCCCTCGAGCGCCTGCACGAAACCGCGCGAGCGCGCGCCTTCGGCGAGCGCCGAATGCAGGCTGACGACGTTCGCCGACGGGAAGCGGCCGGCGACGCGGGATTCGAGCTGCGGCGTCAGCGCAATCTCGGGCACGAGCATCAGGACCTGGCGCCCCGCCTGCAGCGCCCGCGCTGCGAGGCGCAGATACACCTCGGTCTTGCCGCTGCCGGTGACGCCGTGCAGCAGCCACGACACGAAACCGGCGGGCGCACCGGCTATCGCGTCGACCGCCGCGAGCTGTTCGGCCGTGAGTTCGGGGAGCCCGTCGAGGCTGCACGCGGCGGGATCGGTCGCCTTCACCGCGGCGATCCAGCCGCGCCGCAGTGCGTCTCCGACGCTTTCCCCCGAGGGCAGGGCGCGCGCGACACTGCGCCGCACGACGCCCGCGACGTCGAGTTCCCGCAGCAGCGACAACGCCCGGCTCTCGCGGCGACCCGCCTTCAGCGCGGCGCGTCCGTCGTCGGTCAGCGCCAGCAGCGGGTCCGCGTCGCGGTCGCTGACCGCATCGGCCCGTCGCAGACCGGGCGGCAACGCGAGCGCGATGACCTCGCCGAGCGGCGCGTGGTAGTAGTGGGCGACGAAGCCGACCAGTTCGAGCCAGTCCGCCGGCAGCGGTGCGACCTCGCGCTGGATGTGACGCACCAACTTGAGGCGCACGGGGGCGACGTCGGACGCCGCCGGCAGGTCGACGATCACGCCGCTTTTCTCGCCCCGCCCGAACGGCACCCGAACGCAGCGGCCGATATCCCCTGCCGTCGCATCTTCCGACGTGTAATCAAAGAGTTGCGGGATCGGAACGGGGAGCGAAACGCGGACGACCGGCATGCAGAAGTGCTCTCGTTCGCCGCTTCCCGTTTCGTTTCAACGATTTGCGGCGCGAACTTAAATCGGTACCTGGAAAAAGCCACTAACTGCCTAATGGGAAACCCTTAGCGACCTTGTCCACATATTCTGTGGATAACTTTGTGAACAGCTTGGGTGAAACGCCGTGAACCCGGCGCCGAGCAAGCCCTTCTGTCACTTTGCCTTAACAGTAGGCAAATCGTTTTTTCTTATTTTACAGACACTTAGAAAACCGTGACGTTTGTACTACCTGTCTCGCATCCGTTCGCACCCGGAACGGGTTGATGTGCATAAGTCAAGCCGCCGAAAAAGATTTTATTCTTGACAGGTGCGAGCGGAGAGCCGCCGGAATGTCCCGGCGCCCGGACTTTTGCGCGAATGGACGCGGCCAGGAAATGCCGGTGTTCCACATTCATCGAGCGGGACCGGAAACGGTATCGGCATCCTTCGCCCACCATGTAGCCCGCGTCACGCGCCAGCCGAAACCCCCGCGCCGGCGTGGCGAGCGATGTGTGGGCGCGACGGGCGCGCATGGCATCGCGGCAAAGCGTCGCGACGTCCCGTGTGCCGGATCGCGGCGGGGAGCGCCCGTATCGAGAGCGCTCCCCGTCCCGCTCCGCCAGGCTCAGCGGCCGCTGCGCAGCTTGCGGCTGTGCTCGTGCACCGTGTCGACAAGCACCGACACGGCCTCGGGCGGCGTGAATTGCGAGATCCCGTGGCCGAGGTTGAACACGTGACCCGGATGCGGCCCGAACGAGTCGAGGATCCGCTTCGCCTCGGTCGCAATCGCGTCGCCCGGGGCGAACAGCACCGACGGGTCGAGGTTGCCCTGCAGCGCGACCTTGTCGCCGACGAGCGCGCGCGCCCGTCCGATGTCCATCGTCCAGTCGAGCCCGACCGCGTCGCAACCCGTCGCCGCGATGCTCTCCAGCCACAGGCCGCCGCCCTTCGTGAACACGATGTTCGGCACCCGCTGGCCGTCGCGTTCGCGCGTCAGGCCCGCGACCACGCGTTCGAGGTAGCGCAGCGAGAATTCGCGGTACGCGGCTTCGGAAAGCACGCCGCCCCACGAGTCGAACACCATCACCGCCTGCGCCCCGGCTTCGATCTGCGCGTTGAGGTAGGCGACGACGGCGTCGGCGGTGACGGACAGGATGTGGTGCAGCAGGTCGGGGCGGCTATAGGCGAGTGTCTTGATCTTGCGATAGTCGTCGGACGAGCCGCCCTCGACCATGTAGCACGCGAGCGTCCACGGACTGCCCGAGAAGCCGATCAGCGGCACGCGCCCGTCGAGCGCGCGGCGGATTTCGGCGACCGCGTCCATCACGTACTGCAGTTCGACGTGCGGGTCGGGCGCGGCGAGGTTGCGGATCTCCCATTCGTCGCGCAGCGGGCGCTCGAAACGCGGGCCTTCACCCTCAACGAAATACAGCCCGAGCCCCATCGCGTCGGGCACCGTAAGGATGTCCGAGAACAGGATCGCCGCGTCCAGGTCGTAGCGCTCGAGCGGTTGCAGCGTGACTTCGCACGCGAGGGAAGGGCTCTTGCACAGGTTCAGGAAGCTCCCGGCGCGCCGGCGCGTCTCGCAATACTCCGGCAGATAGCGGCCGGCCTGGCGCATCAGCCACAACGGCGTGTATTCGGTCGGTTCGCGCAGCAGCGCACGCAGGAAAGTATCGTTCTTGAGGCGGCTCACGTTCGCATCCTTTTGTCGGCCGATTCGGCAATCCGTGATTATCCGCGTTTTCGCCAGGGATGCCGACCCCGGATATCCCGCCCCCCGCAGCCAACGGCGCGGTCAGCGCCGCCAGAACACCGGCGTCAGCACGACGAGGAGGGTGAAGATCTCGAGGCGACCGAGGATCATCGTGAAGGCGAGCACGCCCGTCTGCACGTCGGTGAGGATCTCGTAGTTCGATGTCGGGCCGATGTCGCCGAGTCCCGGGCCGGTGTTGTTGAGGCACGCGACGACGCCGGAGAACGCCGTGATGATGTCGAGCCCGGTCGCGGACAGCACGAGCGTCAGCGACACGATCGTCACCATGTACATGAAGCTGAAGCCGAGCACCGCGTGGAGGACGTCGTCGGATACCGGCTGGCTGCCCAGGCGGACGGGGTGCACCGCCTGCGGGTGCAAGGAGCGCACGATGCCGCGGAACACCTGTTTGTAGAGGATGATCGCGCGCATCATCTTGATGCCGCCGCCGGCCGAGCCCGAACAGGCGATGAAGCTGCCGAGGAACAGGATCCAGATCTGCGCGAACATCGGCCACAGCGTGTAGTCGTAGGTCGCCAGCCCGAGCGAGGTCGACATCGACACGACATGGAAGGCGACGTAGCGCAGCGTCGTCAGAAAGTCGGGATGCGCGCCGAATTGCATCAGATAGAGCGTCAGACCGAGGATGCTCAGCGCGAGCACGCCGAAATAGAAGGGCAACTCGGGGTCGGCGAGATAAGGGCGCGGACTGCGGCGGAGCAGCGCGAGATAGTGCGTCGCGTAGTTGAGGCCGGCGAGCAACGCGAAGGCGATCACGACGAGGTCGACCGAGACGTCGTCGAAGTAGCCGAGCGACGCGTCCTTGCTCGAGAAACCGCCGAGGCCGGTGACCGAAAACGCATGGATCAAGGCCTGCCAGCCGTCGAGCCCCGCGAGCCACAGGCTCACCGCGCACGCCGCGGTCAGCAGCGAATAGGTCAGCCACAGGCCTTTCGCGGTCTCCGTGATGCGCGGCGTGAGGCTGGATTCCTTCATCGGCGTGGGCACTTCGGCCTTGAAGAGCTGACGTCCGCCGATGCCCAGCAGCGGCAGGATCGCGACGACGAGCACGATGACGCCCATGCCGCCGATCCAGTGCATGAACGTGCGCCACAGGTTCACCGAGATCGGCAGCGTGTCGAGCCCGCGCAGAATCGTCGCGCCGGTCGCGGTCAGCCCCGACACCGCCTCGAAATACGCGTCCACGGCCGAGAGGCTCGGCAGGTAGCTCGCGAGCGGGATCGCGCCGAAGATCGGCGTCACGATCCACGTCAGCGCGACGAGCAGGAAGCCGTCGCGCGGCCGCAGGTCGCGGCGGACGCCGCGCGTCGGCAGCCACAGCAGCAGGCCGGCCGCGCCGGTGATCAGGAGCGCGTGATCGAACGCGCGGGTCGCGTCGTCGCCGAGAAAGTACGACACCGCGAGCGGAAACCCCATCAGCAGCGCGAAAATCAGGACGATCAGGCCGAGCGCGTTGAGAACCGGGAAGTAGGCTCGCATGGCTTACATGAACGTGAAGCCGACCTGGAACAGCTTCTCGACTTGCCGAACCAGCTTCTTGTGCGTGCAGAACACGATCACATGGTCGCCGCTTTCGATGACGGTGTCGTGATGCGGAATCACGACCTGGCGACGCATCACCTTGCCGTCCGGGCGGCGTTCGTCGCGCACGATCGCACCGATCGTCGCCCCTTTCGGCAGCGCGACGTCCTGCATCTTGCGGCCGACGACCTTGGAGTCCTTCTCGGACCCGTGCGCGATGATCTCGAGCGCTTCCGCGGCACCGCGGCGCAAACTGTGGACCGCGACGACGTCGCCGCGACGCACGTGCGCGAGCAGCGAGCCGATCGACGTCTGCGCGGGCGAGATCGCGATGTCGATCGGGCCGCCCTGCACCAGGTCGACGTAGCTGCGGCGGTTGATCAGCGCCAGCGTGCGGCGCGCGCCCATCCGCTTTGCGAGCGACGCCGACATGATGTTGTCCTCGTCGTCGTTGGTCAGCGCGACGAACAGGTCGATCTCGTCGATGCCTTCGTTCTCGAGCAGTTTTTCGTCCGTCGAATCGCCGCGCAGGACGAGGGCCCGCGACAGCTGGGTCGCGATTACTTCCGCGCGCAGCTTGTCGAGTTCGAGCACTTTGACGTTGTATTCGCCCTCGATCGAGCGCGCGAGCCGCAGGCCGATGTTGCCGCCGCCGGCGATCATGATCCGGCGCATCGGCAGGTCGGAGCGCCGAAGTTCGCGCATCACCTGGCGGATATGTACCGTCGAAGCGAGACAGAACACTTCGTCGCCCGGCAGGATCATCGTATCGCCTTCGGGAATCAGCGCCTCGCCTTCGCGGTAGATCGCGGCGATCCGCACTTCGACGTTCGGCATGTGATAGCGCAGCGCCTTAAGCGGATGGCCGACCAGCGGGCCCCCTTCGAAAGCGCGCACGCCGATCAGGCTGACGACACCCTCGGCGAACTCCAGCACCTGCAGCGCTTCGGGAAAGGCGATCAGCCGCTTGATGTAGTCGGTCACGATCTGCTCGGGGCAGATCGAGAAATCGACGGCGAAGTTCTCCTCGGACAGCAGCTCCGGGTGATCGACGAAATCCGTCGAGCGCAGGCGGGCGATCCGCGTCGGCAGGTTGAACAGCGTCTTCGCGACGCGGCACGCGCACAGATTCGTCTGGTCCGACTGCGTGACCGCGATCAGGAGGTCGGCATCGTCCGCGCCGGCTTCGCGCAGCACGCTCGGCGACGCCGCGTTCCCGCGCACGGTGCGCAATTCGAGCCGGTCTCGCAGGATTTCGAGATGCTCGGCACTGGTATCGACGAGCGTAATGTCGTTGGCTTCCGATACCAGGTTCTCGGCGACCGAGGCGCCGACCTGGCCAGCGCCGAGGATGATGATCTTCATCGTGGTCGAAGCCGCGGCTCAGGATTCACGGAGCCGAACCGACGACGCCCTTCTGTCGCGCCGGCCGTTGCTGCACTGCACCATTTTTCAGAGCTCCTCGTTCTTGCGGCTCGCCTGCAGTCCGAGCTGCTTGAGCTTGCGGTAAAGATGCGTGCGCTCCAACCCGCTTTTCTCGGCGAGCCGTGTCATGTTGCTGCCTTCGAGCCGCAGGTGATGCTCGAAATACAGGCGCTCGAAAGCTTCGCGCGCCTCGCGCAGCGGCTGGTCGAGCGACACGCCCGCGCTCCCTTCGGTCGTCGGCATCAAGAGGCGCCTCACGTCCGCGAGGCCGATCTCCTCGTCGAGCGTGCCGAGCGCGAGCGACTTCACCGCCGCGCGCAGCTCGGTATAGCCCCCGTTCCACGCCTGCGCGCGCAAGGTGTTCAGCGCTGCAGTAGAAAACTGCCGCCGCGGCACTTCGCCCGCCTCGACGAGATGCAGCAGCAATTGCGCCGCGAGCTCGGGCAAGTCGTCGCGGATGTCGGCCACCGACGGCGGTGCGAGGCTGACCTCGAACAGCCGCGCGACGAGCAGCTCGTCCCAAGCTTCGCGGACCAGCGCGTCCATCGTGTGGTCCGTCGCGACGACCAGCCTGAGGTCGTAGCGGTCCAGGCGCTCGAGCGCGAACGCGAGATTTTTCTGCTGCGTCCGCGACAGCCGCGACAGCTCCGGCACGAACAGCACGCCGCCGTGGCAAGCCTGCAGCTGATTGACGTCGAGCGGCGGCGACACGGCAGACAGGTCGAGCCACGGCGCGCCTTTCGCGTGGAAACTGCGCGCTGCGAGCTCGGCGAGGCTGCCGGGGCCGATGCGCAGCAGCAGCACGCGCGAGTTCGACGCCACCTGCTGGATGAGCCGCTGCAGCTCGCGCAAAGGCACCGAGCGCGTGAAGGCCGCGAGCGTCAGCGGCGACGGCGTTCCCGGCGACGACGGGCGCTGCAGCCCGCGTTTCACCGCCGCAAGAAGCTTCTGCAGACCGATCGGCTTTTCCAGATAGTCGATCGCGCCGATGCGCGTCGCCTCGACCGCGGTGTCGATCGTGCCGTGGCCGGACATCATCACGACGGGCATCGTCAGCTGCCCGTTCGCCGACCATTCCTTCAACAGCGTGATGCCGTCGGTATCCGGCATCCAGATGTCGAGAAGAACGAGATCCGGTCGTGCCTCGTTGCGCGCTCCGCGCGCCGCAGCTGCATTTTCCGCGAGGATGACGTCGTGACCTTCGTCCCTCAGGATTTCGAACAACAATTCTCGGATGCCGACTTCGTCGTCGACGATAAGTATTTTCGCCATATCACTTGTCACTGATTGGTATCGCGGCCCGCAGGCGGATGCGCACTTCGGCGCCCCCTGCCTCCGGGTTCGCGAGGCGGATGTCGCCGCCGTGCTCGTCGATGATCTTCTTCACGATCGCCAAGCCGAGGCCCGTCCCGCGGCTCTTCGTCGTGAAGTACGGTTCGAACGCGTGCGTCAGCAACTCCGGCGGAAAGCCCGGGCCATTGTCGCCGATCACGAGCGCGACGAGGTCTCCGTCCTGGCGCGTCACCAGCGTCACGATGCCTTCCGCCTGCCCCGCGACGGCATCTTCGGCGTTCTGCAGCACGTTGTGAATCACCTGGCGCAACTGGCTAGCGTCGCCGGCGACGAGGGGCAGCTTGCGCCCGAGCTCCGCCCTCACCAACACCGGCGAACTCTCGTAGAGATTCAGCACTTCGGCGACCAGCGCATTGAGATCGAGCCGGCCCATTACCGGGCTGGGCAGTCTCGCATAATCGCGAAAGCCGTTCACGAGATTCTTCATCGCCTCCACCTGATTCACGATCGTGCGCGTGGCGCGCTCGAGCGTTTCGCGCCCATCGTCGTCGAGACGGTCCGCGAGCTTGTAGGCGAGGCGCTCGGCCGACAGCTGGATCGGCGTCAGCGGGTTCTTGATCTCGTGCGCGAGTCGGCGGGCGACCTCGGCCCACGCGGCGGTGCGTTGAGCGGCGATCATTCGCGTGATGTCGTCGAACACGACGACAACGCCCCCTCCCGACGCTGCCGGCAGGCGCGCGCCGTGAATCAGCAGGGTCTGCAGGCCGCCGTCCTCCCCGGTCAGTTCGAGCTGTTCCTGCCAGTCGCCTTCGTTTTCGTCGAGACCCTTCAGCAGCGCGTCGCGAAAGCGTTCGTGCCTCGGCCACTGGCGCAGATCGACGTCCTCGAAGCCCTGCAATTCGTCCTGCAGGATCGCCATCGCTCCGGCGTTCGCTGCGCGCAGCGTCCCGGTCGCCGAGAAGGCGAGCACGCCGGTCGAGAGGTTCGCGAGCACGCTTTCGAGATAGGCGCGCGCCGATTCGACCGCCGCGCGGTTGCGCTCGGCCGAGTCGCGTGCCTCGACGAGCTGCCGCGTCATGCGGTTGAACGACTGCGTCAGGACGCCGAGTTCGTCGCGCGCGGGCAGCGCCTGGCGCGGACTGAGGTCTCCTTCAGCGACGGCCTGCGTCCCTTCGGCGAGGATCAGCAGCGGCGCGACGACCCTGCGGGTCAGCACGAACGCGACGGCGACCGCTGCGAGCAACGCGAGCAGCAGGGTCAGCGTCAGCGTCAGGGTATAGATGCGCTTCAGGCCGGTCCGTCCGAGCGTGAGCTGCTGGTATTCGCGGTAGGCCTCCTGGACGGCTTCGGCGTGGCGGCCGAAAGTCTGCGGCACCGGCTGTGTGAGCTGGAGGTAGCGCGACTCGACGCTCAGGACACGCGACGGAATCGGTACGACGACGCGTATCGTCAACGCCCCGTCGGGCTGGGTGTCGACGATGTGATAGCGCTGCGCCTGGCGCGCCTGACGCAGCTGGGAAAGCGTCGGCAGTTCGGGCAGGAAGCCGGAAAGCTCAGATGAGGCGGTGACGAGGATCTGCCCGGCGCCGTCGATGACCGTCGCGCTACTGACGCCGGCGCGCTCGCGCAGGCGGTTCAGCAGCGCCGGCGACAGCGGATCGGCGATCTCGAGTTCGAGCGCCATGTCCTGCGCCTTGTCGGCGACCTGGGACGACAAGTAGTCGAGCGCATTCTGGCCGAGCGCAATGCCCCCCTCGAGCGCCGAGTCGACCCGGACGTCGAACCAGGATTCGATGCTGCGCACGACGAACTGCAGCGACATCGCGTAGACGACCATTCCCGGCACGAGCGCCATCAGCGCGAACATCAGCATCAGGCGGTACTTGATGCGGGACCCGAACTCGCGCGCGCGGTACTCGCGCCACAGCACGCGGAGCTGGAATGCGACCAGCCCGCCGAGCGCGACCGCGACGGCGCCGTTGATCGCGAGGAGATACGGGTAGCTCTTCGCGAACAGGTCGGTGTTCGCGCTCGCCGACGCAAGCAGAAACAGCGAGATCCCGGCGATCGCGGCGACGACGACGAGCAGAACCCGCCTCATCGCCCCGCCCCGGCGAGAAAGGTCCAGTGCAGCCAATCGGTGCCGAGGTTCCAGTCTCGGCTGCCGATCGCGGTGACCTGAAACGGCTTCGGCAACAGGCTGGTGTCGAACTGGAACCTGAGGGCGGCGCTGTACGAGACACCCGGTTCGAGCTCGTCGATCGGCACGATCTGCCAGCTCCGGATACGCAGCATCGTCCGGACGGCGGCATCCAGCGTGTCGAAACTCTGATGGAAATTGCCAACCGACAGCCGGTAGCTTCGGCTGATCGCATGGTAAGACAGGCGGAAGTCGAGACTTCGCTCCGCGATCACCTGATCCAGCCAATACCAGCGAGCGCGCTCGAGGACGAAATCGGCGGTGAAATACAGCGACACGCCGCGCGCCACCGCGTCGACGAGCCGCGGGTTGAGGTCGAGGTCGATGTCCGCATTGACGACGTAGCCCTCCTCGCTCGGCACGATCTCGGCGTAGCTGATGCGGCCTTCGCCGAGCGCGGGCAAGGTCGCCATGGCCAACAGCACGGCCAGCAGCGCGGCTCGACTACGACTGGCGGTGCTTGCGAAGAAGCGCGTAAAAGAAACCGTCATGATCAGCGTTGGGCAGGAGCTGTTGTTCGGGGCGGTTCCCGATCACCTCGCGTTGCGCGTCGGGGTGTCGGGCCAGGAATCGGTCAATCTGCAACTTGTTCTCTTCGTCGAAAACCGAGCAGGTCACGTAAAGCAGCTTGCCGCCGATCGCAAGTGTCGGCCAGAGCGCCTCGAGGATTTCGGCCTGCTGTGCCGCAAAACGCGGAATGTCCTCTCGGCGCCGCAGCCACTTGATGTCGGGATGGCGTCGGGCCACGCCGGATGCGGAGCACGGAACGTCGGCCAAGATGCGGTCGAACGGCCGGCCGTCCCACCATTCGTCGACCCGCCGGCAATCGACGGTTTTCACATCGGCAGTGAGCGCGAGCCGCGCGAGATTTTCGTTGATGCGCCGAACACGCGTCGGATCGAGTTCGAGCGCGACGAGTTCGACGTCCGCGGACTCGAGGATCTGCGCCGCCTTGCCGCCGGGCGCCGCACACGCGTCGAGCACGCGCTGTTCGTCCGCAAGGTCGAGCCAAGCTCCGGTCCATTGCGCGCCTGCGTCTTGCACCGAAACACGACCAGCTGCAAAGCCCGGCAGCGCCGCGACGGCGGTCGGGCAATCGAGGACGAGCGCGTCGTTGGCGACGCGACGACAGCCGATGCCTTCCGCGCGGAACTCGGCTTCGACCGTCTCGACGCTCGCGCGGCGCGGATTCACCCGCACGGCCATCGGCGGTCGCTGATTCCCCGCCTCGAGCGCGGCTTCCCACTGCTCCGGGTACGAGGTGCGCATCCGTCGGATCCACCAATCGGGGTGTCGATAGCGAGCGACCGGGTCGCTGTCTTGCCGCCGCTGGAACGCGTCGGCATCACGCAAGCGGTTCCGCAGCACGCCGTTGACGACACCTTTCAAGCCCGGCGCCTGCACTGCGGCTGCCTCGACGGCCTGGTCGACGATCGTATGTGCCTGCTCGGGCCGCGTTGCGAGGCGGTACAACGCAACCAGCAGCAATGCGTGCAGGGATGGCGGGAGAGGCTTGTGCAGCAGTTCGCGAAGCACGAGATCCCCGCGGCCGTAATCGCGCAACGTGCCCCACGCGAGGTCGCGTACCGCACCGCGCGTGCCGTCGGGCCACTGCGGATGGCGCCCGAGCCACTGTTCGTACGCGTCCGTGAGGTTGCGGCCGTCGAGCACGGCCGCGACGAGATCTGCGGCCTGGGAGAGCGCGAAAGCAAGACTTTCCGGCGCAAGCGCGGAAGGACTTCTGACGAGGCGGGAGCGTGACGTCACGAGTATCGGGGTACCGGTCGGAAAGCACGCCACGCATAGTGCAGCGAGCGGGGCGCGAGATAAGTGGGCAACGCCTGAGCGGCGCTAGGTGCGGAGTCTATTGTAATACCGCCAAGGCGCTCGCCCCCAGATCGGACGCACGAACCCGACCAGCAAGCTTAGGGCGGCCACGGATTCCAGCGTGACACCTCGGCCGAGTCGCACGGCGCGCCAGCCACGCCGCGCGATTTTCAGCTCTGCGAAAAGGCGGGCGCGTGCCGCGAAACCTTTGTCTGTTTCACGTGAAACGCCGCGCCTCAATCAACCCGGGTGAACCAACAGGTCGTATGCCATCTTCGCGATCAGCACACACACCACCCCGAGAAACATCTTGCGCACGAACATTACGCCGTGACGCAAGGCGAGACGCGAGCCGACCACAGCGCCCCCGAGGTTGCACGACGCCATGACCGCAGCAGCCTTCCATAGCAGGTCGACGTTGAGGGCGAAAAAGGCGATCGCCGCGAGGTTCGTCGCGACGTTGAGAATCTTCGCGGTCACCGACGCTCGCAAAAAATCCATGCGCAGGAACCTGATCAGAAGAAAGATCAGGAAGCTGCCGGTACCCGGCCCGAAGAACCCGTCGTAGAACCCGACGACGCCGCCCATCGCCGCTACCTTGGCCATCGCACCAGGTCCCTCCTGCGCAAGGTTCTCACCGACGCCGAAGTCCTTGCGCAGAAAGGTGTACGCCGCGACAACAATCAAAAGCACGAATACCAGCGGCTTGAGGATCTCGGGCGAAAGATAGGCGACCGCGCGTGCCCCGAACCACGAACCCGCGAGCGCGGCGACCGCGCCGGGAAGAGCGACTCCCCACGGAATCGCGACGCGTCGGGCGTACTGGACCGCTGCGCTAGCGGTCCCGACGATCGACGCCAGCTTGTTGGTGCCGAACAGGGTTGCCGGCATCGCGTTGGGAAACACCGTGAAAAGCGTCGGGATCTGAATGAGCCCCCCGCCACCGACGACCGCATCGACGAGCCCGGCGAAGAACGCGGCGATACCGAGTAACGGCAGGAAATGAGCGACGTTTTCCATTCTGCTTGTTTCACGTGAAACTGGATTAACGCGTCGGCAGCGGCCGCTATAACAAGCCGGCGAATCCACCCGACATCGACGGCCCGGCGGTTCGAAAGGAACGACGGGCAACGGCCCCTAGGAGGCCCGACTGGCTCGTCACTGGCCCCGAATCGATCGCACGTACCCGAGTGAGGCCTACCGGAACAGAATCCTCAGCCCTGGCTATTTGCCGATACAGAACCGGGAAAAAATCACCCCGAGCAGATCGTCCGCGGAGAACTCGCCGGTGATCTCACCGAGAGACTCCTGCGCCGAGCGCAACTCCTCGGCGAACAGTTCCAATGCCGCATATTGCCCGGTCGCCGCGTTGACGTGCACCAGTGCCGACCGCAGTGCGACGAGGTGACGCTCCCGCGCGAGCACGACGTCCTGTCCGTGAGCGTGCCATCCCGCTACGCGGAGCAATTCCGCGCGCAGCAGATCGATCCCGTCACCACTTTGGGCCGAAATCCGGAGCGTCACCGCAGCGCCGTGCACCTCCCGCGACGCTTCGACACCACATAGATCGATTTTATTGAAAATCGTAATTCTTTCGATCCCCGCCGGAAGGCCGGCATCGATCGCCACGTCCTCGGGCTGCACTCCGCCGCGCGCGTCGACGATGCGCAGAATGACATCGGCGCGCTCGATCTCGCGCCACGTACGTTCTACCCCGATCCGCTCTACCCGGTCTTGCGTCTCGCGCAAGCCCGCGGTGTCGACGATGTGAATTGGAATGCCTTCGATCGCGATCGTCTCGCGCAGCGCGTCACGCGTGGTCCCCGCGACCTCGGTGACAATCGCCCGCTCCTCGCCCGCAAGGCGGTTCAGCAGGCTGGACTTGCCGACATTCGGCTGCCCGACGAGAACCACGTTCATGCCACTGCGCAGCAACGCGCCCTGCCGGGCGCGGTCGAGAACCGCTTCGAGCTGCGCGCGGATCGCGTCAAGCCGCTCCCGGGCGCGCGCCTTCTCGAGAAACTCGACCTCCTCTTCCGGAAAATCGAGCGTCGCCTCGACCAGCATCCGCAAATCGATCAGCGCATCGGTCAAGCGGTGGATTTCGTCGGAGAACGCTCCGGACAGCGAACGCACCGCCGATCGCGCCGCAGCGACCGTCGAAGCTTCGATCAGGTCGGCGACCGCCTCGGCCTGTGCCAGATCCATCTTGCCGTTCAGGAAGGCGCGCCGCGAGAATTCACCCGGTTCGGCGAGGCGTGCGCCGAGTTCGACACAGCGCGTCAGCAGCAACTGCAGCACGACCGGCCCGCCGTGCCCTTGCAGTTCGATGACGTCTTCGCCAGTGAAGGAGCGAGGCGACGGAAAATACAGCAGGATGCCTTCGTCGATCGCCGCGCCGGCCGCATCCAGAAAACGAACGAACCCCGCAGTGCGGGGTTCGGGGGCCTTGCCCGTGAGTGCGCGGGCGAAGCTTTCGAGGTTGGAACCGGAGACGCGGACGACCCCGATCCCGCCGCGACCCGGTGCGGTCGCGACGGCCGCGATTGTGTCAGGCAGGCTTGGCTCCGCTCTTTCCACCTTCGATCATCCGGGTGATCTGCCACTGCTGCGCGATCGACAGAATGTTGTTGACGACCCAGTACAGGACCAGGCCCGACGGGAACCAAAGGAACATGAACGTGAAGACCACCGGCATCGCCATCATCACCTTCGCCTGGATCGGATCGGGCGGCGTCGGGTTGAGCTTCATCTGCACGAGCATCGACACGCCCATGATGATCGGCAGGATGAAGTACGGATCCTTCGCGGACAGATCCTGAATCCAGCCGAGCCACGGCGCGTGACGCATCTCGACGCTGCCGAGCAGCACCCAGTACAGCGAAATGAACACCGGAATCTGCACCAGGATCGGGAGGCAGCCGCCGAGCGGATTGATCTTCTCCTTCCGGTACATCTCCATCATTTCCTGCTGCATCTTCGCCTTGTCGTTGCCGTACAGCTCCTTGAGGCGCTGCATGCGCGGACCGAGCACGCGCATCTTCGCCATCGACTTGTAGCTCGCCGCCGACAGCGGGAAGAACAGCAGCTTGATCAGCACCGTCACGATGATGATCGCCCAGCCCCAGTTGCCCACGAGGTTGTGGACCCACGAGAGAACCCAGAACAGCGGGGCGGCGATCACCGTCAGCCAGCCGTAATCGACGACCAGGTCGAGCCCGGGCGCGATGTTTTCGAGCTTGTTCTGCTCCTGCGGGCCGGCATAGAGACGCGCCTCGACCGCGCCACTCTGGCCGGGCTGAATCGCGGCGACCGGCAGGATCACGCCCGACGAATACAGGTCCGGACCGACCTTTTGCGCGAAGAATTCGCGCTCGCCCGCGCCCTCGGGCAGCCACGCGCTGACGAAGTAGTGCTGGACCATCGCCACCCAGCCATCGCCTGCCTTCTTCGCGAACTTCGCCTTGCCCTTCTCGATATCCTCGAACTTGACCTTCTGGAACTTCTCTTCCTCGGTGTAGAACGCCGGGCCGAAAAACGTGTTCACGCCGAAGGCTTCGACCGTTTCCGCGGGCTGTCCGTCGCGCGTCAGCTGGAAATACGCGTGCGGCGCGATCGGGCTTGCGCCGGCATTGTTGATCTCGTACTTGACGTCCACCGTGTAATTGCCGCGGTGGAAGGTCATCAGCTTCGCGACCTTGACACCGTTCTGCTCCGGTGCCTCGAGCCGCAGCGTCACGGTGTCTTCGCCCTCCTTCAGGATCTGCTCGCCGGCGGGCAGCTCGAAAACCGTCTTGTGCGTCGGCAAGCCATCGCCGATCAGCCCGGTCTGGGCCGCGTAAATATGCTTCGCGCCGTCGTCGAACAGCACGAAGTTCTTCGTCTCATCGGCGCTCCCCTTGTGCTCGATCAGTTCGAGCCGGACGATGTCGCCACCTTGCGCCGAGACTTCGGCGACCATCAGGTCGGTGCGGACGGTGACGCGGGGCGCCGCCGTAGCCGGCGCAATCGCGGCTGCCGCACCCGGAATTGCCGCCCCCCTCACCGCGGAGGCGCTGGGAGTCGGCGTCGGAACGCTGGCTCCCTCGACGCCGGTCGCCGCGGGAACGGGCGCCGTCGGAGCAGGCCGATTGTGCTGGAGCCATGCATTCCACAGCATCACGGTGGAAAACAGGAAGACGAGGACGAGTATGAGGCGGCGCTGATCCATCGGATTATTCTTCAGTCGGGTTCAGGGGACGGGATCATACCCGCCGGGATGGAAAGGATGGCAACGGCCCAAGCGTTTCGCCGCGAGCCAGCCCCCGTGCAATGCCCCATGCCGCTCGATCGCTTCGTGTGCATAATGCGAACAGCTCGGGTAGAAGCGGCAGTTGCGCCCGAGCATAGGGCTGATGCCGTACCGGTAGATGCTCAACAAGCCGAGGAGCAGATGCTTCATGATCGTCGAAACCGCTCCAGCTGCCGCGCCACATCCTCATTGATCATCGCCCGCGTCGCCTGACCCACCGGCGCGTTCAGCCGCACGACCAGATCATGGGGGGCCAGTGCGTGCCGGATTTTACGGAACTGTTCGCGCACGATACGTTTCACGAGGTTGCGCAAGTTGGCACGTTTCGCGAGCTTCTTCGCGACCACCACGCCGAGGCGTGCCGTTTCGAGCTCGTTGGGGCGATAATGAACGACGACGTAGCGCCCCTTGAACGCCCGCCGGAAAGCAAAAACGGATGAATACTCATCCGTTTTTCTTATTCTGTAGGCGTCGAGAAACCGCTGGTCAACGCCCAGCGGGCTGCTCACCTCAGACGGCGAGACGGTGACGTCCCTTGGCACGCCGAGCGCGGATCACGGCGCGGCCGCCACGGGTTTTCATGCGAACCAGGAAGCCGTGGGTGCGCTTGCGACGGACAACGGAAGGCTGATAGGTGCGTTTCATTTCGGTCTGCCAGTATTTGGGTCAAACGCGGTATTGAATCGGATAATTCCCTGTTTGTCCAGAAGAATTTTTGCCGCGACCTGTGGATAACTTTCTCCGCGGAGGGTAGAATTCGCCGTTTCCGCTTTCGGTCGAGCGCACAGGGCAACCCCGCCCACGCCGCTCTCGGTCGTCGTCCAGCGAAAGCGTCCCTGCAATGCCATCAACGCGGCCCCTCGTCGCTTGGTGAACAATGGAGGCGGGCGCGCCATGAAACCCGTGTCGCAAGCACAAACCGTCCAATCCGTGAACCAAGACTTCTGGTCCTTCTGCCTCACGCGCCTCGAGCACGAACTGCCCCCGCAACAGTTCAATACGTGGATCAAGACGCTGAAGGTGGAACTGGACCATCCCGAGACGGGCCCGGCGCTGCGCCTCCTCGCCCCGAATCGCTTCGTCATGCAGTGGGTCCGCGAGCGCTACCTGCGGCGGATCGGCGAGCTCGGCGAAGAATTCCACGGTGCGCCGATCGGACTCGAACTCGTGCTGCCGGCAGCCGACACGGCCCGTGCCGCAGCGCGACCGCTCGCCGCCGTCGTTTCCGCCGCCACGACAGCCGCGGCGTCGCCGATCGCCGCCCCGGCGGCTCCGGCGGTTGTGACGCGGCCGGTCGAACCCCCGCCGTCGGCGACGGTGTCCGATCTCGCGTACGAGAAGACGCGCCTGAACGCCGACTTCACGTTCGACACGCTCGTCACCGGCCGTGCGAACGATCTCGCGCGGGCCGCCGCGATGCAGGTCGCGCAGAACCCGGGTACGTCGTACAACCCGCTGTTCGTCTACGGCGGCGTCGGCCTCGGCAAGACGCACCTCGTGCACGCGATCGGCAACGCCGTCTACCAGCAGAACCCGCGCGCGGTGATCCGCTACGTGCACGTCGAGGACTACTACGCCGACGTCGTGCGCGCCTACCAGCAGAAGAGCTTCGACGCGTTCAAGCGCTACTATCGCTCGCTCGACCTGCTGCTGATCGACGACATCCAGTTCTTCAACAACAAGAACCGCACGCAGGAAGAATTCTTCCACGCGTTCAACGCGCTGACCGAGGCGAGAAAGCAGATCGTCATCACCTGCGACACCTATCCGAAGGACATCCAGGGCCTCGAAGACCGCCTGATCTCGCGCTTCGACTGGGGTCTGACGGTGCAGATCGAGCCGCCCGAGCTCGAGATGCGCGTCGCGATCCTGCAGAAGAAGGCCGAAGCGCTGAAGGTCGATCTGACCGACGACGTCGCGTTCCTGATCGCCAAGAACCTGCGCTCGAACGTCCGCGAGCTCGAAGGCGCGCTGAACAAGGTCGTCGCATTTGCACGCTTCCACGGCCGCGGCATCTCGCTCGAAGTCGCGAAGGACGCGCTGAAGGACCTCCTGAACGCGCACAACCGCCAGTTGACGATCGAGCACATCCAGAAGACCGTCGCCGACTACTACAAGATCAAGGTCGCCGACATGCACTCGAAGAAGCGCACGCGCGTGATCGCCCGGCCACGCCAGGTCGCGATGTGGCTCGCGAAGGACCTCACGCCGATGTCGCTGCCGGCGATCGGCGAAGCATTCGGCGGGCGGGACCATACCACCGTGATGCACGCGTGCCGCACGATCGCCGAGCTGCGCCTCGGCGACCACCAGCTGAACCACGACGTCCACGTCCTGACCCAGGTCCTGAGGGGATGACGCATCATCGCCCTTCCGCTCCTGCTCCACAACACGCCGCCGCGCGCCCGGCCCGGAACAACCGCATTACACAAACCGGAAAACACTGACGCCATGCTTCTGCTCAACACCACCCGCGACGCGCTCCTCGCCCCGCTGCAGTCGGTCGCCGGCATCGTCGAAAAGCGCCATACGCTGCCGATCCTGTCGAACGTGCTGATCGAGAAGCACGGCGACCAGCTGACGCTGCTCGCGACCGACATCGAAATCCAGATCCGCACGACGACCGCCGGGCACATCGGCGGCGAGGACGCCTCGATCACGGTCGCCGCGCGCAAGCTGCAGGACATCCTGCGCGCGCTGCCCGCGGAAGGCGGCGTCAATCTGACGCTCGACGACAAGCGCCTGACGGTCAAGGCCGGCCGCAGCCGTTTCGCGCTGCAGACGCTGCCCGCCGCCGACTACCCGCGGATGAACTTGCCGGACGGGGAAGCCACGCGCTTCCAGGTGAGCCAGAAAAGCTTCAAGCGCCAGCTCGCGCAGGTCGCGTACGCGATGGCGCAGCAGGACATCCGCTACTACCTGAACGGCCTGCTGCTGATCGTCGCCGGCAACGAATTGCGCATGGTCGCGACCGACGGCCATCGCCTCGCGTTCGCCGCCAGCGCCCTCGAAACCGAAACGCCCCGCACCGAAGTGATCCTGCCGCGCAAGACCGTCATGGAGCTCGCGCGCCAGCTCGCCGACACCGAAGATCCCCTCGAAGTGATCCTCGCCGGCAACCAGGTCGTGTTCCGCTTCGGCCCGATCGAACTCGTGTCGAAGCTGATCGACGGCAAGTTCCCCGACTACGAGCGCGTGATTCCGCAGAACCACCCGAAGCTCCTGACCTTCGAACGCGCGCCGCTGCTCGCCACGCTATCGCGGGTGGCGATCCTGACGAATGAGAAGTTCCGCGGCGTGCGGCTCGTCCTCGGCGACGGCAGCCTGAAGATCGTCAGCACGAACGCGGAGCAGGAAGAAGCGCAGGAAGAGCTCGAAGTCGATTATCACGGCGACCCGCTCGATATCGGCTTCAACGTCACTTATCTGCTCGACGTTCTCAACAACGCCGCAAGCGACCGCATCGAGTGGCGTTTCAACGACGGCAATTCCAGCGCGCTCGTGACGCTGCCCGGCAACGACAGCTTCAAGTATGTCGTGATGCCGATGCGGATTTGACCGAGCCGGCCGTCCGTCCCGACGAATGCCACGGCCAGCCGGGCGGCTGTGCCGTGCGCGCTCGCATTCGCGGCGCCCGCCGTCGCGGGTCGATTCCGGCGCCCGCGTGCGACGCGAGTGCCCCGTTCTTTGATTGTTGATGCAAGGCCGGCCTGCGACGCGCGGGCCGCCGAACCGAGATGACCATGTCCGAACCGCAAGTCCAACCGCAAACCCCCCTCGCACCCGCCGCCTACGACGAGTCCAGCATTCAGCAGCTCGAAGGGCTGGAAGCGGTGCGCAAGCGCCCCGGAATGTACATCGGCGACACGTCCGACGGCACCGGCCTGCACCACATGGTGTTCGAGGTCGTCGACAATGCGATCGACGAGGCGCTGGCCGGCCATTGCGACGACATCGTCATCACGATCCATCCGGACAACTCGATCTCCGTGACCGACAATGGTCGCGGCATTCCGGTCGGCGTGAAGATGGACGACAAGCACGAGCCGAGGCGCTCCGCGGCCGAGATCGTGATGTGCGTGCTGCACGCTGGCGGCAAGTTCAACCAAAACAGCTACAAGGTGTCGGGCGGCCTGCACGGGGTCGGCGTGTCGTGCGTCAACGCGCTGTCGAAATGGCTCCACCTGACCGTCGCGCGCGACGGCAAGAAGCACTTCCTCGAGTTCCACCGCGGCGTGCCGCAGGACCGCGTCATCGAGATCGTCGACGGTGTGCCGACGAGCCCGATGCGCGTCACCGGCGACACCACCAAGCGCGGCACCAAGGTGCAGTTCCTCGCCGACGACGATATTTTCGGCAACGTCGAATTCCACTACGACATCCTCGCGAAACGCCTGCGCGAACTGTCGTTCCTGAACAACGGCGTGAAGATCCGCCTCATCGATCTGCGGACCGGCAAGGAAGAGAACTTCGCGTTCGCCGGCGGTGTGAAGGGCTTCGTCGAATACGCGAACCGCGCGAAGACCGTGCTGCACCCGACGGTGTTCTACGCCGAGGGCACGACGCGGATCCCGACCGGCGCCGGGCACGACGCCGAACTCTCGGTCGAAGTCGCGATGCAGTGGAACGACTCGTACGCCGAGCAGGTGCTGTGCTTCACGAACAACATCCCGCAGGCCGACGGCGGCACGCACCTCACCGGCCTGCGCGCCGCGATGACGCGCGTGATCAACAAATACATCGAAGAGCACGAGATCGCGAAGAAGGCGAAGGTCGACATCACCGGTGACGACATGCGCGAGGGGCTCGCGTGCGTGCTGTCGGTGAAAATGCCGGACCCCAAGTTCGCGAGCCAGACCAAGATGAAGCTGGTGTCGAGCGAGGCGCGGCCGGCGGTCGA
The DNA here is from genome assembly GCF_032027225.1 of Aromatoleum sp. Classification (GTDB taxonomy): domain Bacteria; phylum Pseudomonadota; class Gammaproteobacteria; order Burkholderiales; family Rhodocyclaceae; genus Aromatoleum. The sequence goes on from NZ_JAVSMM010000013.1 coordinate 77,668, forward strand.
AGAGGTCGTCGCGAACAAGCTCGGCGACTACCTGCAGGAAAACCCGATCGACGCGAAAACGATCTGCGCGAAGATCGTCGAAGCCGCGCGCGCCCGCGACGCCGCCCGCAAGGCGCGCGAGATGACGCGACGCAAGGGGCTGCTCGACGGCGTCGGCCTGCCGGGCAAACTCGCCGACTGCCAGGAGAAGGACCCGGCGCTGTGCGAAATCTACCTCGTCGAGGGTGACTCCGCCGGCGGCTCCGCGAAACAGGGCCGCGACCGCAAGTTCCAGGCGATCCTGCCGCTGAAGGGCAAGATCCTCAACGTCGAGAAGGCGCGCTTCGACAAGCTGCTCCAGAGCCAGGAGATCGCGACGATGATCACCGCGCTCGGCACGGGCATCGGCAAGGAAGACTACAAGCCGGAGAAGCTGCGCTACCACCGCATCATCATCATGACCGACGCGGACGTCGACGGTGCCCACATCCGCACGCTGCTGCTGACCTTCTTCTACCGCCAGATGCCCGAGCTCGTCGAGCGCGGCCACATCTACATCGCGCAGCCGCCGCTGTACAAGATCAAGCACGGCAAGAACGAGATGTACATCAAGGACGAGAACGCGCTGAACCAGCACCTCTTGAAGCTGGCGCTCGAGGGCGCAGTGCTGATTCCGCACGACGGCGCGCAGCCGATCACCGACGAAGCGCTCGGCGGCCTCGCGCGCAGCTACTTGCTCGCCGAAGCGGTCATCAACCGCCTTGCCGGTTACGTCGACCCGGCAGTGCTGCACGCGATGCTCGCGCACAACATCGCCGTGAGCCTGGATGACGAAGCCGCCGCCCGTGACTCGGCGGCGCGCATCGAACCCCACCTGCCCCCGGGCGTGACGATCCGCGCCGAATATCACGACGAAGCCGACGCCTGGCGCCTCGCGATCGAGCGCATGCATCACGGCAATCGCCGCCTCGCATCGATCGACGAGGAATTCCTCGTCACCGGCGACTACCGCAGCATCCGCACGGCCGCCGAAGCGATCTCCGACCTCATCGGCCCCGGTGCGGAAATCCGCCGCGGCGAAAAGAGCCGCGCGATCACGCGCTTCTCCGAAGCGATCCGCTGGCTGCTGTCGGAGGTCGAGCGCGGCCTGACGAAGCAGCGCTACAAGGGCCTCGGCGAAATGAACCCCGAGCAGCTGTGGGAAACGACGATGGACCCGGCGGTGCGCCGCCTGCTGAGGGTGCAGATCGACGACGCGATCGCCGCCGACGAGATCTTCACGACGCTGATGGGCGACAACGTCGAACCGCGACGCGCATTCATCGAGGGGAACGCGCTGTACGCGCGGAACATCGACGTCTGATCTTTTCCTTGAAACCGGTAGATCTCGACCTAGAATGAAATCACCCCCGCGTGGCCGGACAGTTCTTTCAGAGGCGGTATTTTGAAAGATATGCCGAAAGGCAAACCGACCGTAAACGCGGGGCTTTTGTTGTCTGTCGCCTCGACGATTCCGTCCTTGCGCGCGCGCCTGCGCGCTTCCCGCCGATCAAGCTCGCGGCCGATGTCCGGGGTTGAAAGCGCGTCCCCGCGCGCCGACCTCCCGGCGCGCCCGCTCGCGTACAATGCCGGCGTCAATCCCTCGGGCGTCTTCGCGCGCCTTCTCCCTTCCAGGAAATTCGCATGAAATCACTTCTGATCCTCGCATTCACGGCGGCGGTCGCCATCGGCTCGCCGGCGGCGTTTGCAGAAGACGCGGTGCCGAAAACCGTCGCGGCGCTGCATCAGAACAAGACGGCGCTCGGCGGGAAGCTCGTGCGCGTAGAAGGCAAGGTCGTCAAGGTGAACAACGGCATCATGGGCCGCAACTTCGTGCATCTGCAGGACGGCACCGGGGACGAAAACAGCAACCGGCTCATCGTCACGAGCAAGCAGACGGCAGCGGTCGGGGATCAGGTCGTCGCGACCGGGCGCGTCGTCCTCGATCGCGACTTCGGCAGCGGCTACCTGTATCCCTTGCTGGTCGAGGACACGGAGATCGTTCCCGCGAAGTAGCGCAGGAACGGGCGGGGCGAGCGGCGCGACCGGATTCACGGTTTGCGCCGTCGCTTCGAGAACGTCATCACCTTCTCGATGTGCCGCCGGGCCTGCTTGCTCGCGCGCTCCGACTTCACGATCAGCGCCTTCTGAACCAAACCGCTGAATGCGACGAGGTCGAGCAGCGGATAATCGTCGAGCACGCCCTGGTCCTGGAAAAACTCAGCGATCCACCTCGCATCGAGCTCGATATTCCCGGTCTCGCGCAGATATTCGGAAGCGGCCATCTCGACGTATTCGGAAAGTTTCCGCATCGCTCGCTCCTGTTCATCCTCCTCGAAAGGGGCGTTTCGCGTCGCGCGCCTTCAGGCTCGCCGCCCGCCCGAAATTCGAACTCGCGATCGCCGCAGGCGTTCGAATCCGTAAGTTCGACCGTGCGGAGTCCCGAAGGGATCCGGTGAGCGGAACTTCGCAGACGCACGCTCGGATCGGTAGCAGGCGGCGACCCAGATCCCCGTTCCGTCATTGCGTGGCGGATGGAGCGCACGGATCCTGCCCCGGACGGCAAGAAATCGGCTAGCGTCGTGTCCACAACCACATTCGGCGCAGCCAATCGCGGACCCGCACTTCAGCGCGTCCGCTTGGCGCTGCACGATGCGGCGCTTAAACGGAGAATTGCATGGCTTCATCCCACGACACCGTCAGCATGGCGCTCTTCTGCGACTTCGAGAACGTCGCGCTCGGCGTGCGCGACGCGAAATACGAGAAGTTCGACATCAAGCGCGTGCTCGAACGCCTGCTGCTCAAAGGCAGCATCGTCGTCAAGAAAGCCTATTGCGACTGGGAGCGCTACAAGGGCTTCAAGGCGACGATGCACGAGGCGAGCTTCGAACTGATCGAGATCCCGCACGTGCGCCAGTCGGGCAAGAACTCGGCCGACATCCGCCTCGTCGTCGACGCACTCGATCTGTGCTACACGAAATCCCACGTCAATACTTTCGTGATCATCAGCGGGGACTCGGATTTTTCGCCGCTGGTGTCGAAGCTGCGCGAGAACGCGAAACAGGTGATCGGCGTCGGCGTGAAGCAATCGACGTCGGACCTCCTGATCGCGAATTGTGACGAATTCATCTTCTACGACGATCTCGTCCGCGAGAGCGAGCGGGCGGCCGCGAAGCAGGACGCGCGCGAGGCACAGCCGGCCGCGAAGCGCTCGCCGGACGAGGAGAAGCGCCGCCGCGAAGAGCAGGAAAAACGCAAGACGCAGGCCGTCGAGCTCGCCGTCGAAACGTTCGACGCGCTCGTCGCCGAACGCGGCGACAGCGGCAAGATCTGGGCATCGCTGCTGAAAGAGGCCATCAAGCGCCGCAAGCCGGGCTTCAACGAGTCGTACTACGGCTTTCGTGCGTTCGGCAACTTGCTCGAAGAAGCGCAGGCGCGCGGTCTGCTGGATCTCGGCCGGGACGAAAAATCGGGCGCCTACGTTTACCGGCACAACGGAGGCGCGGATGCCGCCGCCCCGACTACCCTTCATCCCGAACCCTCATCCGCTACGACGGACAGGACCGCGGACGAGAGCGCCGGCCGCTCGAGCGGCCGGCGCCGCCGCGGCGGACCGGCAACGACAGACGAGGCCGTAACGCTCGAACTACCCCCGACTTCGGCGGTGGAACCCGCGTCGCAACCCGATCAGCTCGCGGAACCCGACGGACTCGCCGCCGAATCCTTGTCGGGCGAACCGACGGCCCCCGCGCCCGCCGCTGCGGCCGAGCGGCCCCATCGTTCCGGCCGTCGCGGGCATGGCCGCAAGCCGGCAAAGACCGCGCCGGGCGAGTCATCCGGCCACGCGGAAACACGGTCCCCCACGCCTGCTGCCGAAGGCCGCGATCCCGCTCAGGCGGCACCGACTACCACGGCACCAGCCGCTGCAGCGCCGAGTCCGGACAGGTCGACCGCGCTACTGACCCCTGCGGTGGCGCCTGCCGCGGCGTCCGCTGCGTCGGTCGGGGAGTCTGCACCGGCGGCGGCCACCGCTGGAGCGACCGCCACACCCGCTACCGCAGCGCCTAGTGGCGCGCAGCCCCGCCCCAAGGCCGAACGGCCTGCCGTGATCGTCTCGCCCCCGGTGCCGCCGGCCGTTCCCGTCGGCGCCGGCACGAGCAGCACACCCGAGCACCAATTCACGGCCGAACCGGAATCCGCGCCGCCCCTCGGCGAAGGAGCAGCAGCCGCGGCCGCGCAGTCCGAAGCTCGCGGGCGTCAACGTCGGGGCCGCAAACCCGAGACCTCGAAGGCGGAGCAGGGGACCGCGGGCTCCGAGCCGTCAACGATCGTCGCAGGTGACGCAGGGGCCACGCTCGCAACGCTTGCCGCAGGTGCGGAAGCCCCCGCGCCGCAACGCAAACCGGCCCGCGCGCGCCGCCCGCGCAAGGCCGATGCGACCCCGGACGAAGCTTAAGAGGGCTCGTCTCCCCGCAATCGGACCGAAATCGGACCGCCATCCGACCGCATTCGCGCACCAATCGGGCGGGGCGGCCGATTGCTGTCCGATTTCCTTACCGATGATGTGGCTTTTTTCACCGGTTGCGCCCGGTCCCAACTGTTAGGCTCATCCCACCACGCATTCCGGCACTTGCCGGGTGCCGAACTGCACGCGATCTGGCGGCAGTTTTTTCCTGCGAGTAACGAAATGACCCTGGACACGAATGCGACCGGGCGGGGGAGCATGTCCAAGTTGCCTGGCCGCGGCTTTCGCCGCGTCGCGCCGACCGATCTGCGCCTCGGCGAACCGCTGCCGTATGCGGTCTATGACAGCGGCGGCATGCTGCTGCTCAAGGCCGGATTCGTCATCAATACGCAGAAGCAGCTCGACGTCCTGATCGAGAACGGCAGTTGCCGCGGCGAGGACACGCCGCGGCCGCACTCGACGCCGCCGCTCCCGATCGCGACGGTGAACGAAGAGCACAACACGTTCGAGACTCTCGACCTGCTCAAGATCCGGCTGAAGCGCACCTTCGATCTCTACAAGGCGGGCAGCCTCAACGCCGATTTCGTCCCACGGATCGAAGGCATCGCGCTGACGATCCAGGAAGCCTGCACGCACGACACCGATTCGGCGCTCGCGAACCTGCATCTCGACTACGACACGTCGTACGCGGTGATCCATCACCTGCAGAGCGCCATCCTGTGCGAACTGATCGGCAAGAAGATGGGCGTTCGCGAGGACTCGCGACTGCCGCTCGTGAAGGCTGGCCTCACCCACGACATCGGTCTGATCGACATCCAGGACGAACTCGACCGGCAGCACACGCCGCTGACGCCACTGCAACGCGACCGGATCACGCGGCACCCGGCCGACAGCGAGTGGATCCTCGCGAGTCTTGGCGCGACCGAGGCGGCCTGGCTCGATCCGGTGCGCCACCATCACGAACGCCTCGACGGCACCGGTTATCCGGACGGCGTGACCGGCGACGCGATCGGCACGCCAACCCGCGTACTCGCGATTGCCGACATTTACAGCGCGATGGTGCGCGACCGTCCGTACCGCAAAGCGATGGTGTCGGGCGAGGCGATGCGCAAGCTGATGCTCGAGCAGGGCCAGAAGACCGACAACCGCCTAATCCACATGATGATCAAGGAAATCGGCGTCTTTCCGCCCGGGGCGATCGTACGGCTCGCGAGCGGCGAAGTCGCCGTCGTCAAGAAACGCACCGCGAACAGCGCGAGCCCGCTGGTCTGCGCCTTCATCAAACCCGACGGCATGCCGATGCTGACGCCGCTGCAGCGGGACACCGCCGACGACAAATTCCGCGTCGAAGGGATCGTCCCGTTCTCGAATTACCGCGGCTCGATCGTCGTCCTGCGCAGTCTTTGGAACCGGCCCTGAGAGCCCCGCCAATGTCCCGTTTCGAATGGAAAGCTGAGTACTCGGTCGACGACGCAATCCTCGACGACCAGCACCGCCAGATGCTCGCGATCCTCGATGAGCTCGCCGACGCGCTCGATGGCAATGCCGCGCCCGAAAGCGGCGGAGCGCGTGCGGTCTTCGACGACCTGGCGGCCTACGTGACCGGGCATCTGGCGTACGAAGAACAGCGCATTGCCGACGCCGGCTACCCGGAAGATCGGATCGTCGCGCACCGCCAGGAGCACAACGCGCTGCTGCGCAAGGTGCAGGAATTCGAACGGGTCTTCGAGCAAGGCGGAGCCGAGGTGCTCGAAGAGCTGATGCCCTTCCTCTATGGCGACTGGCTGATCCATCACATCTGCGAAACCGATCGGGAATACGTGCCGTATCTGAAGACGGCACGCTGACGGTCTGTCGGAGGGTGCCCCGAGCGGCTTTTCTGCAGTTGGGCGACGCTCGCTGCGGGGATGCCGGTCGCGCCAGCGGACGGTGTCCGACCGGTCGAGCGGACGGGGTTCGAGCCGGATCCCTCGCTCTCACTCGGAACGATCGACTCGCAGCCGAGAACGTCCTCCGCCAGCTTCGGCGCGAGCGCTTGTTCCGGGTGCCGGTTCGATCATCGCTCGCCCTCCCCCGGCGCCCGGCGATCGCGTTGTCGGCAGTCTCACCGTTTGCCGAAACCTCCCGGTTTCCGATCCCACAGAGCGCCCGCACCCGGGTTCGGGTAAATTGACGGTCCCCGCGACGCCCGGCGCCTTTCTGGCACTTCCTCGCTTCCGCCGCCGGGTATCGACAACCCCCGATCGTCGGCCGGTTCCGTGTCAGCGCCGAGCCGCGATCCAGAGCCAACGGAGATCGCTCATGCCCCTACAGCTCAAAGACCCCACACTCTTCCGCACCCGCTGTTTCGTCGGCGGCGAATGGGCGGACGCGGACAGCGGCGCGACGGTCGCGATCCACAACCCCGCCACCGGCGAGCAACTCGGCACGATTCCAAAGATGGGCGCCGTCGAGACGCGTCGCGCGATCGAAGCCGCGAACGCCGCGTTGCCCGCGTGGCGCGGACTCACGGCCGGCGCGCGCTCGCGCGTCCTGCGCAAATGGTTCGAACTGATCGTCGAGCATCGGGACGACCTCGCGCTGCTGATGACGAGCGAGCAAGGCAAACCGCTCGCCGAAGCGCGCGGCGAAGTGCTCTACGCCGCGTCGTTCATCGAATGGTTCGCCGAGGAAGGCAAGCGCATCTACGGCGACGTGATCCCGGGCCATCAGCCGGACAAGCGCATCGTCGTCACGAAGGAGCCGATCGGGGTTTGTGCGGCGATCACGCCGTGGAACTTCCCGCTCGCTATGATCACGCGCAAGGCCGGCCCCGCACTCGCCGCGGGTTGCACGATGGTGCTGAAGCCGGCGACGCAGACGCCATATTCCGCGCTCGCGCTTGCGTCGCTTGCCGAACGGGCCGGCGTGCCGAAAGGGGTCTTCAGCGTCGTGACCGGGTCCGCGACCGAGATCGGCGGCGAACTGACGTCGAACCCGATCGTCAGGAAGCTGAGCTTCACCGGCTCGACCGAAGTCGGCGTCAAGCTCGCCGCCCAGTGCGCGCCGACCGTCAAGAAGCTGTCGCTCGAGCTCGGCGGCAACGCACCGTTCATCGTCTTCGACGACGCCGATCTCGACGCCGCGGTCGAAGGCGCGATCGCGTCGAAGTACCGCAACACCGGCCAGACCTGCGTCTGCGCGAACCGGCTGCTGGTGCAGGACCGCGTCTATGACGCGTTCGCCGAAAAGCTCGCTGGCGCGGTGGCGAAGCTGAAAGTCGGCAACGGCGTCGACGAAGGTGTCACGCAAGGCCCGCTGATCGACATGAACGCGGTCGGAAAGGTCGAGGAGCACATCGCCGACGCGCTGTCGAAAGGCGCCCGCGTCGTCACCGGCGGCCGCCGCCATGCGCTCGGCCGCAGCTTCTTCGAGCCGACGATCCTCGCCGACGTGACGCCGACGATGAAAGTCGCGCGCGAGGAGACCTTCGGACCGGTCGCACCGCTGTTCCGCTTCAAGGACGAAGCCGACGCGATCCGCATGGCGAACGACACCGAGTTCGGCCTCGCCGCCTACTTCTACGCGTCGGGGATGAACCGCGTCTGGCGCGTTTCGGCCGCGCTCGAATACGGCATCGTCGGCATCAACACCGGCCTCATTTCGACCGAAGTGGCGCCGTTCGGCGGCATGAAGTCGTCCGGCCTCGGCCGCGAAGGGTCGAAGTACGGCATCGAGGACTACCTCGAGATCAAGTATCTGTGCATGGGCGGCGTGCAGTAGCACGTTATCCGCAGCGGTGTTTCGATCAGCCCGGCGACAGGACCTCGTCCGGCCGGATTTGTCGAAGCCCGGCTAGTTGCGGCCGCCTTTGTGCAAGCTCGGCGCGAAGCTAGCCGACTGCGTTGGCGGCTGATCAGTCGAGCCCCGCGGCGGCGCGGTATTCCGCCGCCGCCTCGAGCAGCCAGTCGCGAAACGCCGCGAGCGCCGCGCTCTCGGCCTTGCGCTCGGGAATGATCAGGTAGTACGCCTTGTTGCTGACCAGCGCGTGATTCATCGCGACGACGAGCCGGCCGCTGTCGAGTTCGTCGCGGATCAGGAACGGCGGGATCAGCGCGACGCCCATGTCGTGCATCGCCGCCTGCGCGAGCATCGTGAAAAGCTCGTGCCGGGCACCGGTCATGTCGTGCGCGATGCGCATCCCGAGCGACGCGAACCATTCTCGCCAAGCGTAGGGTCGCGTCGTCTGCTGCAGCAGCGGCCGCGCCGCGACCTCGTCGGGCGTCAGCGCCGACGCGCCGCCGAGCAGTCGTGAGCTGCACACCGGCACCGGGTTCTCGCGCATCAGGAAATGCGCTTCGGTGCCCGGCCAGCCCGCGTCGCCGAAATAGAGCGCCGCGTCGAGCTCGGTCTCGGCGAACAGGAAGGGGCGGCTGCGGTTCGTCAGATTCACCGTGACGCCCGGGTGGCGCTCGAGAAAGCCCGACAGACGCGGCAACAGCCAGCGCGTCGCAAACGTCGGCACGACCCCGAGCTCGATCGTCGCGCCCTGGCCGTGATGCGCCATCACCGACAGCGTGTCGCGCTCGACCGCGTCGAGCCGCGCGCTGATCTGGCGGCTGTACGTCACCCCGGCTTCGGTCAGCGTCACGCCCCGCTTGGTGCGCCGGAACAGGCGCAGGCCGAGAAAATCCTCGAGACCGGCGATCTGCCGGCACACCGCGCTCTGCGTCAGCGCCAGCTCCTCTGCGGCACGCGTGAAACTCTCGTGGCGCGCGGCCAGTTCGAACGCGAGCAGCGCGGTCGTGCTCGGAATCTTGCGGCGCATCGAAATCTCTCCCGTCAAAATGCGTAAATTGCACGAGACCGCAGGGCATGAGCGTCGACGCGCGCCGGTCCCGTCGCGGCAGGCGACCGTCGCGGCGCGACTGCCGGGCCACCAGACTGGTGGGCACAGCGAGCGGAGCGACCTTTCCGGCGTACCCGTCGACGCCATCCACCCCCGATGGTAGCCGAGCTTCGCCGCTGCGCGCCCCGTGAAGTGAGTTTTTCGCACACCTCAGGACCGATTTTTCGTTTGTGCCGGCATCCGCCGATTCGCTACATTCCGTCTACCCGACGTGCCGGAGTGCAGTTCTTGCCGGCCCTCGCATCGATAATCCGCCGCACCAAGGAGACTCCGACATGGCAACGAACCGAGTGACCTTCGACTGGGCCGACCCGCTCCATCTCGACGGCCAGCTGACCGAAACCGAACGCCTCGTGCGCGATACCGCGCGCGCGTACAGCCAGGAACGCCTGCTGCCGCGCGTGCAGGAAGCCTTCCGCCACGAGAAGACGGATCCGACGATCTTCCGCGAGATGGGCGAACTGGGTCTGCTCGGACCGACGATTCCCGAGCAGTACGGCGGCTCGGGGATGAACTACGTCAGCTACGGCCTGATCGCGCGCGAAGTCGAGCGCGTCGATTCCGGCTATCGCTCGATGATGAGCGTGCAGTCGTCGCTCGTGATGGTGCCGATCAACGAATTCGGCACCGAGGCGCAGAAGCAGAAGTACCTGCCGAAGCTCGCGACCGGCGAGCTGATCGGCTGCTTCGGCCTTACCGAGCCGAACCACGGCTCCGACCCGGGCAGCATGGTCACGCGTGCGAAGAAGGTCGACGGCGGCTACAGCCTGTCCGGTTCGAAGATGTGGATCACGAACAGCCCGATCGCCGACGTGTTCGTCGTCTGGGGGAAGGACGACGAAGGCCAGATCCGCGGCTTCATCCTCGAGAAGGGCTGGAAAGGTCTGTCGGCGCCGGCGATCCACGGCAAGGTCGGCCTGCGCGCTTCGATCACCGGCGAAATCGTCATGGACGAGGTGTTCGTGCCGGAAGAGAACGCGTTCCCGACCGTGCGCGGCCTGAAGGGCCCGTTCACGTGCCTGAATTCGGCGCGTTTCGGCATCGCCTGGGGCGCGCTCGGCGCAGCCGAAGCGTGCTATGAGACCGCGCGCCAGTACGTGCTCGACCGCAAGCAGTTCGGCCGCCCGCTCGCGGCGAACCAGCTGATCCAGAAGAAGCTCGCCGACATGCTGACCGAAATCACGCTCGGCCTGCAGGGCTGCCTGCGCCTCGGCCGTCTGAAGGACGAAGGCAACGCGCCGGTGGAGCTCACCTCCATCATGAAGCGCAACTCCTGCGGCAAGTCGCTCGACATCGCCCGCACCGCGCGCGACATGCTCGGCGGCAACGGCATCTCGGACGAGTTCTGCGTCGCCCGTCACCTGGTGAACCTCGAAGTCGTGAATACCTACGAGGGCACCCACGACGTGCACGCGCTGATCCTCGGCCGCGCGATCACCGGTATCGCCGCGTTCTCGAACTGAGGCACGGCACGGGGCGGCGCTGCCGCGAAAGCCGCAGCGCCGCCCCCGCTCGCACGATTTTGCGCACCGGCGAGCCGCTCCTCGCGGCCCGTCGGACTTCGTTCCGGCCTCCGCATCCTCGCCCCGGCCACGCCGGCCACATCGCCGCGTAACCGTATCGCCGCGCCCAACGCCCACGGGCCCGCGGTTTGCCTGCTCACCGCAATCGTCGGATCGCTGACTGCCCCGACCGACCCCCGCACTGCACTCGCACGCTCCGGATGCGCAGAAGCGCCACTGCTCGTCACGCCCGACGGGCGGAACGCCTTTCGCTTGTAGAATTCGTCCCTCGCCCGCGCACTCGCACGGGCCGAGCTGCGGGCACTGCCCATCGGGCTCGCGTACCACGTCCAGGGAGGGTGAATGCGGAAGGGCTGGCTCGCCGTTGCTGTCGGGATCGTTCTTGTCGTCCTTGCCGGCTGCGGCAAACCGGTCGCGTATCCGCTCATGGTCGGCGTCAATCCTTGGATCGGCTACGACCCGCTCGTGCTCGCGCGCGAACGCCGGCTCATCGACCCGACGCAGGTGAAAGTTGTCGAACTTTCATCGAGTTCGCAAATCGTGCGCAACCTGCACAACGGCGTGCTCGATGCGGCAGCGCTGACGCTGGATGAGGCGCTGCGGCTCGCGCACGAGGGCGCGGCGATCCACATCGTCGCCGTTCTCGGCGTCTCGGCCGGCGGCGACGCGGTGGTCGTGCGCCCGACGATCACGAAGCTGTCGCAACTGAAGGGCAAACGCATCGGTGTCGAGCAAAGCGCGGGCGGCGCCGTCGTCCTCGCACGCCTGCTGCAGGCAGCCGGACTGAGCCACGACGACGTGTCGCTGCTGCGGATCGAAGCGTCGCTGCAGGAAGGGGCGTTGCGCGCCGGCTGGATCGACGCGGTCATCACGTTCGAACCGACCAAGTCGCGGCTTCAGGCCGAGGGCTACAAGGTCCTGTTCGACAGCACGCAGATGCCCGACGAACTCGTCGAGGTGATGGTCGTACGCGCGAGCGCGCTCGCCGAGCGCCCCGACGACGTCATCGCCTTGCTGATGGGCTGGGAACGGGGCGTCGAAGCGATGCGCGCGGCCCCGGCCGCCGCCGCGGGACTGCTCGCACGCGGTGCGAATCTCGACCCCGAAGCGTATCTGGCGAGCCTGCAGGGATTGAAATTCGAGACCCTGGAGCGCAGCACCTGGCTGCTTGCCGGCAATCCCGCGCCGCTCGCGAAACAGCATCACGGGCTCGGACGACTCCTGCTGCAACTGGGCCTGATCAACAGGCCTCCCGACTGGAGCGCGCTGCTGACGCCGCAGCCGGCGCTCCAGGCGCTGTTGCAGCTGGAGGCGCAGCGATGAGGGGCCGGCTCTTCGCGGCGCTGCCGGCCCATATCCTCGCACCGCTGCTGCTCGCGGCCTTCGCGCTGTCGACGGCCGCGCTGAACTTCTTCATGCAGCTGAGCGACCTCCGGGACGAGGTCTTGACCGAACAGCGCGGGCGCATCACCGAGATCCTGAACACGGAGGAATCCCGGCTCGAAGTTCAGTTCGGCCTCGGCAACGCGCTCGAGATCAAGCGTCTCGTCACGAGTCTCGGCCTGCGTACCGGGATCACGCACGCGCTGCTCGTCAATTCCGAGGGCACGGTGGTCGCGGCGATGTCGCGCACGCAGATCGGCTGGCCGTTGACCGAAGCGATCGCGTCCGAACCGCTGGAAGTCCAGACCGGCATCCTCGAGATCGCGACGTACGACCCGCAAGGCATCCGCACGGTCGCCCCCGAAGGCGACGACGACTGCCTGCTCGCGCAAGTCGCCGTCTTTCCCGACCACAAGCTGATCGTCCGCGTGAACCTCGCGCCGTCGCTGGCGGCACGCGCAGCCGGGACTCGCCACGAGATCATCCGTGAAACGCTGATGATCATTCTCGGCGCGGCGCTCCTCGGCACGCTGCTGCATGTGCTGTGGTTCCGCCGCGCGGCCCAGCTCACTGCCGCCGTCACCGCGATCGGCGAGGGGCGCATCGACGTGCGGACGGGTCTGAGCGGACGCGACGAGCTCGCGCGCATCGGCCTCGCGGTCGACCGCATGGCGGCCGACGTCGAAGCGCGGCAGGCGAAGCTGCAGCGGCTTTCGGACCTCATCAACCGCTCCCCGGTCGTCGCGGTCGAATGGCGCAACGCACCGGGCTGGCCGGTCAGCTTCATCAGCGAGAGCGTCGGCCAATGGGGTTACACGACGGAGGAACTGCTTGCCGAGGGCGTGCGCTTCGCCGACCTGATCCACCCAGCCGACCTTGCGAAAGTAGAGAGCACGGCCGCGGGGCACGTGGCCGACGAACGGGATGACCGTCGCTATGAATATCGGCTGCGCACCGCGGGCGGTGACTGGATCTGGGTCGAAGGCCGCGCCTGGCTGAGCCGTGAGGCCGACGGCGCCGTCACGAGGTTCTACGGAGTGCTCGTCGACATCACGGCGAGAAAACGCGCTGACGAGGCGCTGCGCGAGCAGGCCGACCTCCTGCGCCTCTTCTACGATCTCCCTTTCATTGGCATGGGTATCTCGTCGCCGGTCACCCACCAGTGGCTGAAGACAAACACTCGGCTGTGCGAAATTCTCGGCTATTCGTGCGCGGAGCTGACCGAGAAAACCTGGGTGGATATTACTCATCCCGACGACGTCGATCGCGACCTGGCCGGGTTCGAACGGGTGATTCGCGACAAGATCGACGGTTACCAGATCGAAAAGCGCTTCGTGCGCAAAGACGGAACGGTGGTGTTCACAACGCTCGACGTGCGTGCGGTGCGCCGCGGGGACGGCGAGGTCGATTACCTCCTGGCGACGGTCCAGGACATCAGCGAGCACAAGCGCATCGAACTCGATCTGAAGCAGCAGAAGGAGCGCCTGGAACGGGCCGAAGCGCATGCGAAGCTTGGGAGCTGGGAATTCGAACTCGACACGCAGCGGGTCTGGTGGTCGCCGCAGCTGTACGTGCTGCTCGGCGCGGACAGCACGCGTGAGCGCCCGACCTTCGACACCTTCCTGGAGTTCGTCCATCCCGCCGACCGCAGCCGCGTCGTTGCCGCGTTCCACGAACTGCTGCACGGCCGCATCGTCGATGTCGAACCGTTCCGCAGCAACCCGGACCACAACGCATTGCACTGGTGGTTCTCGAGCGTTTCCGTCGAGAACAACAGAGACGGGGCGCCACGCAAAGTGTCCGGCACCCTGCTCGATGTGACTGCGCTCAAGCACGGAGAAGATGCGTTGCGCCGGCTAAACGCGGACCTCGAAACCCGCGTCGCCGAGCGCACGCAGCAGCTCGAGGACGCGAACCGGGAGCTCGAATCCTTTTCGTACGCGGTGTCGCACGACCTCAAGGGCCCGCTGCGCGGCATCGACGGCTACAGCCAGATCCTCCTCGAGGACCACCGCGAACAGCTCGACGACGAAGGGCGCCGTCTGCTCGCGAACATCCGTCGCGGCGTTGCGCAAATGCATGAGCTGATCGAAGACCTGCTCGCCTATTCGCGCATCGAACGCCGCCCGCTCGACAGCTCGATCGTCGCGGTGCCGGAACTCGTGCATGAAGTGCTCGATGGCTTCGCGCACGAGCTCGCCGCAACCGGCGCCGACGTGAAAGTACAGATCCCGCCGCTCGAACTCTCGCTCGATCGCAACGGTCTCGCTCTCGTGCTCCGCAACCTGATCGGCAACGCGCTGAAATTCAGCAGCAATGCCGCGCCGCCTCGGGTGGAGATCGGCGGGGACCTCGATGACTACCGTGCCCGGGTGTGGGTGCGCGACAACGGGATCGGATTCGACATGAAATACCACGACCGCATCTTCGAGATCTTCCAGCGGCTGCACCGCATCGAAGAATATCCGGGCACCGGGGTCGGCCTCGCGCTGGTGCGCAAGGCAATGCAGCGCATGCGCGGCAGCGTGTGGGCCGAAAGCGAGCCCGGACGAGGATCGACGTTCTTTTTGGAGTTCCCCCGATGACGATGGCGACCCCCGGCCCGATCCTGCTCGTCGAGAACGATGCGGTCGACCTCGACCTCACGCTGCGGGCCTTCGCGCGCCGCGGCAACGCGAACCGGATCGACATCGCCCGCGACGGCGAAGAAGCGCTCGCGTTCATCGCGCGCTGGGAGAGCGGCCACCCGCTCCCCGCGGTGATCCTCCTCGACATCAACCTGCCGCGCATCGGCGGCCTCGACGTGCTGCGGCAGCTGAAAGCGCACACCCGCTTCCGCCGCATCCCGGTCGTGATGCTGACGTCGTCGGCCCAGGAATGCGACGTGACCTCCGCGTACGACCTGGGGACGAATTCCTACATCGTCAAACCGGTCGATTTCGGGAAATTCGTCGATGTCGCGGGAGACATCGAGCGGTACTGGTGCCAGTTGAACGAGGCTGCGAGCTAAGAACATGCATATCCTCTACGTCGAGGACTCGCAGGACGATGCGGATCTGACGCAGCGTGCGCTCGCGCGGGCGGCGCCCGACATCACGATCGACATCGCGAACACGCTCTCCGCCGCGTCGCAGCGGCTTGCCGGCGAGACCCGTTTCGACCTCGTCCTCTCCGACCTGAACCTGCCCGACGGCAGCGGCCTCGACCTGCTGTCCCACGTCCGCCTGGAACAGCGCCCGCTCGCGTTCGTGCTGCTGACCGGTTCCCACGACCAGGCCGCAGCGCTCGCGGCACTGAAGGCGGGGGCCGACGACTACCAGGTCAAGCGCAGCGATTACCTCGCGCACCTCCCCGACACCTTGCGCTCGGCGCTCGCGCGCTTCCGCGGTGCAAGCCTCGCGCGCGTGCGCCCGCTGCGAGTGCTGTACGCCGACTGCGACAGTGCCGACGTCGAGCGCACACGCCTGCATCTCGCGCAGCACACGCCTCACATCCGTCCGACCATCGTGCGCGACGCCGCCGCGGTGCTGTCGCGTCTGCCGGCCGAGGCCCGGCCGTCGGAGTTCGATGTGCTGCTGCTCGCGCTACGGCTCGACGGCGACACCGACGGGCTGGAACTCGCCCGCATCCTGCGCCATGAACGTCGGCTCGACCTGCCGATCGTGCTGATTGCCGCGCCGGGCCGGGAAGACGCGGTGACGGGCGCGCTGCGCCTGGGCATCGACGATTACCTCACGAAATACGAAGGCTACCTGCACGCGCTGCCGGCGACCCTCGAAAAGGTTCGCGAGCGCGCCGAGTTGATCCGCGAGCGCGCGGAGTTGAGCCAGACCGGAAAGCATCTGTCGCATCTGCTGTCGGCCAGCCCGACCATCATCTACACGACGAAAATCTCCCCCGGCAGCGCCGGACCGCTGTGGGTCAGCGAAAACATCGCCCGCATCCTCGGCATCCCGCTCGCCGAAGCGCTCGCCCCGGGCTGGTGGAGAGCGCACGTTCATCCCGACGATCTCGATGTCGCGCTCACGATACGGCCGAGGCTGCTCGAGAACGGCTTCTGCAACGAGGAATACCGCGTCGTCCGTGACGACGGCAGGGTGTTCTGGATTCGCGACGAGTCGCGCGCGACACGCATCGAGGGCGGCAGCGCGCACGAAGTCGTCGGCATCTGGACCGAGATCACCGTACGCAAGCACGAAGAATTGGTACAGGACGCGCGCAACGCGGTGCTCGACTGCCTTGTCGCCGGCGACCCGCTGCCGCTGATCCTCGATGGCGTCGCGCGCCGGCTCGAACAGCTCGTCCCGGAAATGCGCGCGTCGATCCTGCTGCTCGACGAGGCCAGTGGCCGCCTCGTCCACGGCGCGGCGCCGAGCCTGCCCGGCTTCTACAAGGACGCGGTCGAGGGATTGGAGCCCGAGGACGGCAACGGCACCTGCGGAACCGCAGTGTCCCGCGGCGAGCCGGTGTTCGCCGCGGACGTGCTGTCCGACCCGAGCTGGGTGCAATACCGCGAGGTTGCCGCGCGCGCCGGCTTCCGCGCCTGTTGGTCGTTTCCGTTCCATGACACGGCCGGCGCGGTGCTCGGCACGTTCGGCGTGTATTTCAAGCGGCCGCGCAAGCGCGATCCGGAAACCGTCGCGCTGCTGGAGGCGTTTTCGGTCATCGTGCAGCTCGCCGTCGAGAAATTCCACGCCAACGCCGAATTGCGCCAGGCCGCAGCCGTGATCGAAAGCACCCGCGACGGCGTGATGGTCACCGACCTGTCGCGCCGCATCGTCCGCGTCAATCGCGCCTGGTGCGAGATCACCGGTTTTGCACGCGAGGAAGTCATCGGCAAGACGCCACAGCTGCTGAAGTCCGGGCTGCAGGACGACGCGTTCTACCGCCGACTGTGGGCGAGCGTCATGCGCACCGGGCACTGGCAGGGCGAAATCTGGAACCGGCGCAAGAACGGCGAACTGTATCCGCAGTGGCTGAGCATCAGCACGGTCTATATGGACGAAAACGTCCCGACCCATTACGTCGGCGTGATGACCGACATTAGCGAGTTGAAACAGTCGGAAGCCCAGCTGGAGCGGCTCGCGCATTACGACCCGCTCACCGACCTGCCGAACCGCCTGCTCGTCCAGTTGCGCCTCACGCACGCGATCGCGCAGGCCGGTCGCCTCGGGGCGGGCCTCGGCGTACTGTTCATCGACCTCGACCGCTTCAAGAACATCAACGACAGCATGGGCCACGAGAGCGGCGACGAAGTGCTGGTCGCGATCTCATGGCGCCTGCGCACGCGGCTGCGTCCCGAGGACACGATCGCGCGCTGGGGCGGGGACGAATTCCTCGTCATCGTCGAGAACCTGCACAAGCCGGACGAAGCCGCGAGCGTCGCGCAAAACCTCATCGACGTGATGGGCGAGCCCTTTACGCTCGCCAACGGCTCCACCGTCTATGTCGGCGCGAGCGTCGGCGTCAGCCTCTTTCCGCAGGATGGGGACAACGCGTCCGAACTGATCCGTCACGCCGACGCGGCACTGAACCAGGCGAAAACGCAGGGGCGCAACACCTACCGCTTTTTCACCGAGGCGCTCAGCCTCGCCGCACAGCGCCACCTCGATCTCGAACGGCGCCTGCGCGCGGCGCTCGAACAGCAGTCATTCGAGTTGCACTACCAGCCGCGGATCGACATCGCCGAAGGGCGCATCGTCGGTTGCGAAGCGCTGCTGCGCTGGCACGACCCCGAAGAAGGCGACGTGCCGCCGGCGCGCTTCATCCCGTTCGCCGAGGAAAGCGGGCTGATCGTGCCGATCGGCGAGTGGGTGCTCGAGACCGCATGCCGGCAGGCGCGCGCCTGGCTCGACGCCGGTCTGCCGCCGGTCGTCGTCGCAGTGAACCTGTCCGCGCGCCAGCTGTGGCACGCCGACCTGCCGGACCGCATCGCGGCAGCGTTGGCGCGCACCGGGCTGCCGCCGGAGAACCTCGAGCTCGAACTGACCGAAAGCATGATCATGGGCCACGAGGCGCAGGCCGAGCAGCGGCTCCGCCTGCTGAAATCGATGGGCGTGCGGCTCGCGATCGACGACTTCGGCACCGGCTACTCGTCGCTGTCGTACCTGAAGAACCTTCCGATCGAACTGCTGAAGATCGATCAGAGCTTCATCCGCAACATTCCCGACGACCGCAACGACATGGAGATCACCGCCGGCATCATCGCCCTCGCACGCAAGCTCCAGTTGAATGTGCTCGCCGAAGGGGTCGAAACCGACGCGCAGTTCGCATTCCTCGCCGAACAGGGCTGCGACGCGTATCAGGGCTACCTGTTCAGCCGCCCGCTGCCGGCGCAGGACTTCGCCCGGCTGCTGACGGAGCCGCCGGAACTGCCGTCGAAGTAAGCGCGGGTCGCCGGCCCGCGGACCTTGTCGCGTTTGCCGCTCAGGCGGCCGGCCGCAGTTCGGCGGCCGCCGCCGCGGCGCCATCCACGCCTTTCAGCTCCCCGCCCAACGCTTCGAGCAGTGCCGGCAGCAGGCGGCCGAGCTCGCCGGTCATCAGCGCGAAACCGGCATCGAACAGCGCGCGCGCGTCCTCCGCGCCGTACTCGTCGAGCTTGTCCTTGACCACATCGAGGAAGTCGAGCCGCTTGATCTCGAGCTTTTCGGTGAGCACGAAGCTGATCCGGTCGTCGAAAGTCAGCGCGAGCCGAGTCGGCAGCTTGCCGCCTTCGAGGTGGGCACGCACCTCGTCGCCGTCGAGCGCGTGTCGCACGTAGCGTACCGCCGCCTTGTCCTCGCTGACCGAGCGCAGTTCGCAATCCTGGTCGATCGTGAATCCCGCCGGCGCTTCACCGCCCGCGAGCCAGTCGGCCATCGCGCTCGTCGGCGACAGCTCGGTGCGCACGAGGCCGAGCGGCAGGGCGTCGAGCGACTGTCGCAATGCCTCCAGAACGTCCTCCGCGCGGGCCTGGCTCGACGCGTCGACGGCGAGCCACCCGCCAGCAGGGTCGATCCACGCAAAGGCCTTGCGGCGCCGTGTAAACGCGCGCGGCAGCAGTTCCTGCATCACCTGCTCGCGCAGGTCCTTCATCTGCTTGCGGCCCAGCTTGTAGCCCTGGCGCTCGGCGACTTCCTCCGCGCGCTCCTCGGCCTCCTGCTTGACGACCGACGACGGAAGCAGTTTCTGCTCCATCCCGAGCGCGATCAGCCACTGGCCGCCGACGCGGTGGAGGAGGAATTCATCCCCCATCGGCGACACCCAGCCGCGCGTTTCCTGATCCTGGCTGCCGCAGGGGACGAAACGCTTCTTCCCGAGCTGATCCTCGACGGCGTTCGCGTCGACGTCCCAGCCGACAGGAAGACGATAGAGCTGCAAATTCTTGAACCACATGGGAATTTTCCGGATTTTCGGGATGACGGGAACCGGCCGCGCGAAGGGCGCGCGGGCGGCGCGATGTTCGTTGCTTACGCCGGCGACCTACTGGAACCGGGTGGACTCGGCAATCATCCGGATCACCCGCACGGTGTCGAGGTCCGACTGATGATAGGCCGACTTCACGTATTCGACGTAGGCCCGGTCCGGGCTTCCGGCGTCGTCGGGCAGCGTCGTCAGGTAGCGGAAGCGCAGCACCAGTTGCCCCAGCGCCGGCTCCTCGATCGCGATCGTCAGGCTCCCGCCGGCGTGCGATTCGGTGGGCTCCGACTCGAAGCGCACCGAATCCATCGGCATCAGCGTCACGCGGTCCCGGATCAGCGCGCTGCCGAACTTGAGTTCGCGCACGAGTTCCACTTCGCTGCGCTCGACGATCGTGCAGGTCTCGAGCCCCGGCAGGAAAGCCCGCGGATCCTCGGCACGGCACAGCAGCCCGAACCACAGTTCCTCGCGCGTCAGTTCTTCGAGCGCCGGATCCGCGGGGTCGTTGATGACGACCAGATGTTCAAAATTCAATGGTCCGCTCCGTTACGACCTCGGCGGAAGTTTAGCCGCCCGCTGCGCGGAGATCGATGCGGAATCTACGCTTTTCACCGCGACGATGTCGTGCTCCACAGTCGTCCGCCGCCGCGCTTCGCTCCGCCAGGACTTCGGCGTCGGCGCCTTGGGGGCCGGTGCGGGGCCCGACTCTGCATTGGCACAGTCCGCCTGACCGTTCCACGGAACGCCTTCCACGCTTCGGTTAGCATCCGTTCATGCAACTCGAACGAATCCTCCATTCCCAGGGCTTCGGCAGCCGCAAGCTGTGTCGCGCCCTGATCCGCAGCGGCCGCATCTCGGTGTCCGGCCAGCCCATCGATGACCCGTTTGCCGACTTCGCGACGACCGGTCTCGTCTTCAGCGTCGACGACCAAGCCTGGCAATTCCGCGGCAACGCGTATCTGCTGCTCAACAAACCCGTCGGATACGAGTGCTCGCATCAGCCGCAGTTCCATCCATCCGTCTTCGCGCTCTTTCCGGACGCGATCGCCAATCGCGGCGTGCAGTGCGTCGGTCGGCTCGACCAGGACACGACCGGCCTGCTGCTGCTCTCCGATGACGGCCAGTTCATCCACACCTGGAGTTCCGGCAAGAAGCGCATCCCCAAGGTCTACGACGTCGTCGTCCGCCACGCGGTCAGTGATCAGCTGATCGCGGCGCTGCTCTCGGGGGTTCAGCTTCACGACGAACCCGCACCGATTGCCGCAGCGTCCTGCGAGCAAACGGGGGAGCGGAGTCTACGGCTGACGATCACCGAAGGCAAGTACCACCAGGTAAAACGGATGATCGCTGCGGCCGGAAACCGGGTCGACGCGCTGCACCGCAGCCGCGTCGGCGGTCTTGCGCTGCCCGGCGACCTCCCGCCGGGGCAATGGCGCTGGCTGGACGCCGCGGATCTCGCACAACTGGCCGCTCGCGGCTTCGAATGAAACACCGCTTGCGGTGGCGCCGGTAATGGCAAAGGCGTCGCCGCGAGCCTCGGGTTTGTTCTTCTTGTTTTTCTATTTATTAAATAAATAAAGAAGTTAACAGTGCTCCACTTTCTGTGGACAAGCGTTCTTTTCTTCATCCGTTCAAAGACTTGGGCGTTGAACAAGGCAGTAGACAGAAGCCCGGTTCACCTGTGCGTCGAATGTGTCCTGTTTTCCAGGCAACGGAAATCCAGTGCCTTGTCCCCAAGCGATCCACCTTTTGTCCCCGCAGTTGTTCGGCGCAGGAATCGCACTGAAGCGAATTTCTGCGCCGGATCCCTGTTGCCGCGCTAGACGACGTTCCGGTCGGAGTCGGCAACCGCTATTCGGATCGAGCCGGGAACCTGGATCGGGCGCCGGTTTTGTTCTTCTGTTTTTCTCTTAATTTAAGAGATAAAGAAGTATACAGTGGGCGACTTTCTGTGGATAAGTCCGCTTTCCCCAAGTGCTGCAAGCATTTCGTCGCGGGAAAAAGCCGTAGATAAGCGGCCGGTTCACTTGTGCATGGAATGTGCCCCGTTTTCCTGCTGGTGGCTGTAAACGCCTTTCTCCACAAAGCATTCCCGCCCTTTTCCGCTATTTGTCCACGACCATGAATGCCTTGCCTGTCAATCCGCGATTTGCGTGGGACATTTTCTGCAAGGTTGTGGATAACTTCGGGGATATCGGCGTCACCTGGCGGCTGGCGCGGGCCTTGGCGCGCGATCACCACCTTGCGGTGCGGCTGTGGGTAGATGATTGGGAAGCGTTCTCGCGGCTGTGTCCGGGGGCCCGAACGGTGCCCGGACGGTTCGAAAGCGACGGTGTCGAAGTGAGGCAATGGCGCGAACCCTTTCCCGCGGTCGTGCCGGCCGAGAACGTGATCGAAGCTTTCGGCTGCGAGCTGCCTGCAGGCTACGTTGCGGCGATGGCGGCGAGCGACGCGAAGCCGCTGTGGGTCAATCTCGAATATCTCTCCGCCGAGCCGTGGGTGACCGGCTGCCACCGGCTCGGCTCACCGCACCCGCTGCTGCCGCTGCTGAAGCGCTTCTTCTTTCCGGGCTTCGTTGCGGGCACTGGCGGCCTGCTGCGCGAGCCCGGGCTGCTCGCCGCCCGCGACCGCTTACAGGCCGACGCCAGCGTGCAGGCCGCCTTCCTGCGGACGCTCGGCGTCGAGCCGGTGCCGCCGGGAACGCGTGTCGTCTCCCTGTTCGCCTACGAGAATCCCGCCCTCGGCATGCTGCTCCACGCCTGGGCCGAAGGCGACGAGCCGACGCTGCTGCTCGTACCGGAAGGACGCGTCGTCGCAAACATCGCGCGCCATTTCGGCCGGGAGGCGGCGCCGGTCGGCAGCCGCATCCTGGACCGCGCGCTCGACGTGCGGATCCTGCCGTTCGTCGACCAGGACGCTTACGATCGCCTGCTGTGGTCGTGCGACCTGAACTTCGTGCGCGGCGAGGACTCTTTCGTCCGCGCGCAATGGGCCGGACGGCCGTTCGTCTGGCACATCTATCCTCAGGACGAGGCGGCACACCGGGCGAAGCTCGACGCGTTTCTCGATCTCCACGCCGAAGGGCTCGACGAGCGCTCGGCAGCCGCGCTGCGCGGCTTCTGGCGGGCGTGGAACGGCTGGGGCGAGGTGTCGTCGAACTGGAAATACTTCCACGCGGCGCTGCCCCAGCTTCTGGCGCACGAGCAGCGCTGGACGCGCAGGCTGGCCGAGTCACCCGATCTCGCATCCACGCTGGTTCATTTTTCCGAATTAGGCGTATAGTGTCGGGTTTTTTAAATTTTACGGCCGTTGCCGTAAGCGTTCTATTTCAGGAAACCGCATGAAAACCGCACAGGAACTCCGCTCCGGCAACGTCATCATGGTGGGCAACGACCCGCTCGTGGTGCAGAAGGCCGAATACAACAAGTCCGGCCGCAACTCCGCGGTCGTGAAGATGAAACTCAAGAACCTGCTGACCGGCGCGCCGTCGGAATCGGTCTACAAGGCCGACGACAAGTTCGAAGTCGTGCAGCTCGACAAGAAGGAAGTCTCGTACTCGTACTTCGCCGACCCGATGTACGTGTTCATGGATGCCGACTACGAGCAGTACGAAGTCGAAGCCGAGAACATGACCGACGCGCTGAAGTACCTCGAAGACGGGCTGCAGTGCGAAGTCGTGTTCTACAACGGCAAGGCGATCTCGGTCGATCTGCCCAATTCGGTCGTGCGCGAAGTCGTTTACACCGAGCCGGCGGTCAAGGGCGACACGTCGGGCAAGGTCATGAAGCCCGCGAAAATCGCCAGCGGCTTCGAGCTGCCGGTGCCCGCTTTCGTCGAGATCGGCGACAAGATCGAAATCGACACGCGCACCGACGAATACAAGAACCGCGTCAAGTAAGCGTCCATCGACGTGGCTCCGCGGGCTCCGGAAGGAGCCCGTTTCTTTTTGGCTGCGGGTGCGAGGACTACATCCGGCGCGGTACCGGATACTTGCGGCTGAACGCCGCGTAGATGCGTCGCAGTTCTTTTTCGTCGCCGAGTCGCTTGCGCCTTGCCGCCTCGTCGATCAGCGCGCGGTGCATCAGGTGCAGCTGCCAGATCCCGCGCAGGTCGGCGAGCAACTGGTTGCCGAGTTGGGTGGCGAGCATCGCCGGCAGGCGTTCGTGTTGGGCGATGACGTCGATGGTGTCGCCGTCGAGGTCGATGAAGTCGAGGCAATCGGTCAGGCTGAGCATCGTTGTCTCCTCTGAAGTAGACGACGCGCCAACCTGGTGATCGTCCTGCACCATGTTGGCGCGGCTCGCTTCGGCGGCTTCCGGTTCCGCAATTGCAAGACGGCGGTCCGGAAATCTCAAGTATTTGTATTGTAGGGTTTTTCCAACCGGTTGGGAACGCGTACGGGGCGCGACCGGGAGGGCTGGTCAGAAAACTGACGCAAGGGCCATGCCGCCGAATCGGCCGCTCACAGGGGAACCGGTATTCCGTCTGCCGGTCCGGCGTAGCGATGCGCTTGTGCCATCGGTGCATGCCCGTTTCCGTCGGCGGAAAGGAACTGGTCGCGGTGTGTCGCGTCGGCCGGGCTGGCGGACCGTTAGAATCTTCGCCTCCGTCTCATCGTCGCCCAACCCGAGTCCGTCATGTCCGACCGTATCCGCATCTTCGGCGCGCGCCAGAACAACCTGAAGAACCTGACGCTCGACTTCGCACTGAACGAGATCACGGTCGTCACCGGTGTCTCGGGTTCGGGCAAGTCGTCGCTCGTGTTCGACACGCTGTACGCCGAAGGCCAGCGCCGCTACGTCGAGACCTTCTCACCGTACGCGCGGCAGTTCCTCGATCGGATGGACAAGCCGCAGGTCGATCGCATCGAAGGCGTGCCGCCGGCGATCGCGATCGACCAGACCAACCCGGTGCGGAGTTCGCGATCGACGGTCGGCACGATGACCGAGCTGACCGACCATTTCAAGCTGCTGTACGCGCGCGCGGCGCGGCTCTACTGCCGCGGCTGCGGCCGCGAAGTGCGGCGCGACAACCCGGACAGCGTCTACGAGGCGCTCGCCGCCCGTTGTGCCGCCGACGATCCCCGTCTCGTGCTGACGTTCGAAGTGCCGGTCCCGGCGGGCTTCAGCGATGCGGAAATCACCGAGCTCCTGAGCCGCCAGGGCTACGCGCGGATCCACGCGCGTGAAACGCGTGGGTCCGGCGAGGTGCTGCACGTCGTGCAGGACCGCTTCCGGCTGTCGAACGCCGGCCGGCCGCGCGCGCTCGAAGCGATCGAGACCGCGATGCAGCACGGCCACGGGCGGCTTGCGGTGCGCGCGCAGCATGACGAAGGCGAGTCGGTGTGGCGCTTCAGCCGCGACCTGCACTGTGCCGACTGCGACATCGACTACGCGGATCCGACGCCCGGCCTGTTCTCGTTCAATTCGCCGGTCGGGGCGTGCGAGACCTGCCGCGGTTTCGGCCGCGTCATCGGTGTCGACTTCTCGCTCGTGATTCCCGACGAATCGAAGACGCTCGCCGAGGGCGCCGTCAAACCGTGGCAGACCGCGAGCTACCGCGAGTGTCAGGACGACCTCGCGAAGATGGCGAAGAAGTACGGCGTCGCGATGGACATCCCGTTCCGCGACCTGCCGCCCGAGGATCGGCGCTGGGTGCTCGAAGGCGACCCGGAGTGGAAGAGCTGGGACGCGTCGTGGCCGCGCAAGTGGTACGGCGTGAGGCACTTCTTCGACTGGCTCGAGACGAAGGCGTACAAGATGCACATCCGCGTGCTGCTGTCGCGCTACCGCAGCTACACGGAATGCCCGGCGTGCAAGGGCGCGCGGCTGAAGCCCGAAGCGCTGCTGTGGCGCCTGGGGGAGCGGAGCGGGTGCCGCCCGGCAATAGCCATTACCGAGAACGTTCAGGCTGACCCGCCGCAGCCCGCCGATGCGGGGGTTTCGGTGGCGAACCGTCCGCGGCGCGTCCAACGAGCACCGGAAGCGCCGGTAACGGCGGCGGATGTGCGACCCGGATCCTCGCCTGTGATGCACGCTCGTCCGGTTCCGCGCGAGGAGTTGCCAGGCCTCGCGATCCACGAGCTGATGGCGCTGCCGATCGGCCGCGTGCGCGACTTCGTCGCCCACCTCGATCTGCCCGGCGGTGTCGACGAGGCCGCGGCGCTGCTGCTCGGCGAGATCCGCAGCCGGCTCGACTATCTCGCGAACGTCGGCCTCGCTTACCTGACGCTCGACCGCCAGTCGCGCACGCTTTCCGGCGGCGAAGTGCAGCGCATCAACCTCACGACCGCGCTCGGCACCTCGCTCGTCAACACGCTGTTCGTGCTCGACGAGCCGTCGATCGGCCTGCACCCGCGCGACATCGACCGCATCCTCGGCGTGATGACGCGGTTGCGCGACGCGGGCAACACGCTCGTCGTCGTCGAGCACGATCCGCAACTGATGCGTGCCGCAGACCGGCTGCTCGACATCGGGCCGGGCCCGGGCGAGCGCGGCGGCGAGATCATCGCGTACGCGCCGCCCGCCGAGCTCGCGGCGGACCCGGCGTCGGTCACGGGCGCCTACCTTGCGGGTCGCCGGCGCGTGGATGCGGGCAGGCGGATGCGGCCGGTGAGCAACGATAGCCGCCGGCTGCGCCTCGTCGGCGCGCGCGAGCACAACCTGCGCGATGTCGACATCGCGTTTCCGCTCGGCCAGCTCGTCTGCGTCGCCGGCGTCTCGGGGTCGGGGAAATCGACGCTGATCCAGGACGTGCTGTATCCCGCGCTCGCGAAACATTTCGGCATCGCGGTCGAGGTGCCGGGCGCGTTCGACCGCCTCGACGGCATCGAACACCTGTCCGGCGTCGTGATGGTCGATCAGTCGGCGATCGGCAAGAGCGCACGCTCGAACCCGGTCAGCTACGTCGGCGCGTGGGACGCGATCCGCGCGTTGTTCGCGGCGTTGCCGGACGCGAAGAGCCGCGGCTACACGCCGGGCACGTTCAGCTTCAATGCCGGCACCGGGCGCTGCCCGACGTGCAACGGCTCCGGTTTCGAGCACGTCGAGATGCAGTTCCTGTCCGACGTCTATCTGCGCTGCCCGGACTGTGACGGCCGGCGTTATCGCCCGGAGGTGCTGGAGCTGCGCTGGCGCGACAAGTCGGTCGCGGATGTACTCGAGCTCACGGTCTCCGAGGCGCTCGCGTTCTTCGCGGACCAGTCTCCGGTGCGCGCCGCGCTCGCGCCGCTCGCCGACGTCGGCCTCGACTATCTGCGGCTTGGCCAACCGGTGCCGACCTTGTCGGGAGGCGAAGCGCAACGCCTGAAGCTCGCCGGCCACCTCGCCGAAGCGGCGAAACTCGCGGGCAAGAAGTCGCGGGCCGGGCGCGGCGAAGCGCCGGGGCGCCTGCTGTTCCTGTTCGACGAGCCGACGACCGGGTTGCATTTCGAGGATGTCGCGACGCTGCTGCGCGCATTCGACAAGCTGCTCGACGCCGGCCATGCGCTGATCGTCATCGAGCACAACCTCGACGTGCTGCGCGCGGCGGACTGGATCGTGGAGCTCGGCCCCGACGGCGGCGAGGATGGCGGGCAACTCGTCGTCGAAGGGCCGCCCGCCATCGTCGCCGGATGCGACGCGTCGCCGACCGGGCGCGCGCTGCGCGAATACGAGGATGACATCGCTCAGGCGGCGGAGAAGCTTGAGGCGGGAAACTGGGGACAGGACCCGCGCGGGAAATCGAGTGCGGTGCCCCATTTCGAGGCCGCCGAGCCGGCCGCGCGCTATCGCGCCATCGCCGCGCCCGCGATCGAGATCCGCCACGCGCGCGAGCACAACCTGAAGAACGTCAGCCTGTCGATCCCGCGCGACCGCTTCACCGTCGTCACCGGCCTGTCCGGGTCCGGCAAATCGACGCTCGCGTTCGACATCGTCTTCGGCGAAGGCCAGCGCCGCTACCTCGAATCGCTGAACGCGTACGCGCGGCAATTCGTCCAGCCCGCGGCGAAGCCCGACGTCGATGCGCTGTTCGGCATCCCGCCGACGGTCGCGATCGAGCAGCGCACGAGCCGCGGCGGCACGAAGAGCACGGTCGGCACGCTGACCGAGGTGCAGCCCTTCCTGCGGCTGCTGTACGTGAAGCTCGGCACGCAGTTCTGCCCGCAATGCGACGTGCCGGTGTCGCCGCAGAGCTTCGACGCGATCGCCGCGCAGATCCTGCGTGATTTCCGCGGCGCGTCGGTCGAGCTGCTCGCGCCGCTGGTGACGAACCGCAAAGGCCTGTACACGGCCCTCGCGAAATGGGCGAAGGGCAAGGGGTTCGCGCAGCTGCGCGTCGACGGCGACTACCTGCCGACCGCGAAATGGCCGCGCCTCGACCGCTACAAGGAGCACACGATCGAGCTGCCGGTCGGGATGACGGTCGTCGCGCCCGAGCACGAAGCGGCGCTGCGGGCGCAGCTCGCCGACGCGCTCGAACACGGCAAGGGCGTCGTCCGCGTGCTCGAGCTCGGCAAGGTCGGGGCCGTGCCGACGACGTTCTCGACGCTGCGCGCGTGCCCGTGTTGCGGCGACAGCTTTCCCGAGCCGGATCCGCGCCTCTTCTCGTACAACGCGAAGCACGGCTGGTGTCCGGCGTGCTACGGCACCGGCCTGTCGGTCAGCGGCCGGGTCGAGGATCCGGATGCGCTCGACGTCACGGAGCCGGACGAGGCGTTCGGCGACGGCGAAATTTGCGGCGTCTGCAGCGGTGCGCGCCTCAATCCGGTCGCGCGCGCGGTGCGTTTTCGCGGCCTCGGCATCCACGAGCTGTCGGCGCGCCCGGTCGAGGCCGTCGCGGCGTTCTTCGACACGCTGCGGCTCGAAGGCCGCGAAGTCGACATCGCGCGCGACCTCGTCACCGAAATCCGCGGCCGGCTCGACTTCCTGCAACAGGTCGGCCTCGCCTACCTCGCGCTCGACCGCGGCGCGCCGACCCTCTCCGGCGGCGAAGCGCAGCGTATCCGCCTCGCTGCGCAGCTCGGCTCCAACCTGCGCGGCGTTTGCTACGTGCTCGACGAGCCGACGATCGGCCTGCATCCGCGCGACAACCGGCTGCTGCTCGACACGCTCGAAGCGCTGCGCGACCGCGGCAATACGCTGCTCGTCGTCGAGCACGACGAGGACACGATCCGCCGCGCCGACCACGTCATCGACCTCGGACCAGGCGCGGGCGTGCGCGGCGGGAAAGTCGTCGCGCAAGGCGGCCTTGACGACCTCATCGCGTCGCCCGAGTCCGCGACCGGCGCGTACCTGCGTGCGCCGCTGCGGCACCCGCTGCACCCGCGCCGCGCGGTCGAGGACGCCCATCCGGCTATCCTCGTCCGCGACGCATCGTTGCACAACCTGAAGTCCGTCGACGCGCGCGTGCCGCTCGGACGCCTCACCGTCGTCACCGGCGTGTCCGGTTCGGGCAAGTCGACGCTGGCGCGCGATGTGATCCACGCGAGCCTGCGCGCGCGGCTCGGCGACCCGGATGCGCAGAAGGCGCGACGCCGCGGCCTGCCGCAGACGAGCGACGCGGCGCCGATCGGTTGCCGCGCGATCGACGGCTGGGAAGCGGTCGGCCGCGTGCTCGAAGTCGACCAGACGCCGATCGGCAAGACGCCCCGCTCGTGCCCGGCGACCTACGTCGGCTTCTGGGACACGATCCGCAAGCTGTTCGCCGAGACGTTCGAAGCGAAGACACGCGGCTGGAACGCGTCGCGCTTCTCGTTCAACACCGGCGCCGGCCGTTGTCCGGTCTGCGAAGGCCAGGGTCAGACGACCGTCGAGATGAGCTTCCTGTCGGACGTCAAGCTACCGTGCGACGCATGCGGCGGCGCTCGCTTCAATCCCGAGACGCTGACGGTGCGCTGGCGCGAGAAAACGATTGCGGACGTGCTCGCGATGCCGATCGACGACGCGGTCGAATTCTTCGCCGCGCATCCGGCGATCGCGCATCCGCTCGCGCTGCTGCAGGACGTCGGGCTCGGCTACCTGACGCTCGGGCAGCCGAGTCCGACCTTGTCCGGCGGCGAGGCGCAGCGGATCAAGCTCGTCACCGAGCTCGCGAAAGTGCGCGGCCGCGCCGGGGAAGGGGCCGCGACCGGCGGCCGCCCGCTACCGCCCGAGAAGCACACGCTGTACGTGCTCGACGAGCCGACGGTCGGCCTGCACATGGCGGATGTCGACAAGCTGATCCGCGTGCTGCACCGGCTCGCCGACGCCGGCCACACCGTCCTCGCGATCGAGCACGATCTCGACGTCATGGCCGAGGCCGACTGGCTGATCGACCTCGGACCCGAAGGTGGCGACGGTGGCGGAAGGATCGTCGCGCAGGGGGCGGTGGCGGTGGTCTGCGCCGCGGAGGGATCGCATACCGGTCGCATCCTGCGGGAATTTCTCGCGACGCGTGCGGTATAAACGGAGTCATCGGAATGCTGCCCGCCGGGGCGGCGAATGTTGGATCAGGGAGGAAATCCGGGCATGAACGAACACGTCATCCGCGTCTGGGATCTGCCCACGCGCGTCGCGCACTGGGCGGGCGTCGCGCTGTTCGCGGCGGCGATCGTGTCGGTGAAGATCGGCGGCAACGCGATGGTCTGGCACGGCCGAGTCGGGCTCGCACTGCTCGGCCTGGTCGTGTTCCGCATCGTCTGGGGCCTCGTCGGCTCGACCTACGCGCGTTTCGCCGCGTTCGTGCCGCGGCCGCGCGCGCTCGCCGACTACCTCGCGGGCCGCTGGCGCGGCGCCGGCCACAACCCGCTCGGCGCGCTGTCGGTCCTCGCGCTGCTTGCGTTCGTCGCGTTCCAGTCGTCGGCCGGACTGTTCGCGAACGACGACATCGCGTTCTACGGCCCGCTCGCGGAGCTGGTGTCCGACGAGCTCGGCGCGCTCGCGAGCGGCTTGCACCGCCAGGCGGAATGGATTCTGTACGCGCTGGTCGGTCTGCACGTTGCCGCGGTGATGTTCCACGTCCATGTGAAGAAGGACAACCTGATCGTGCCGATGATCACCGGAACGAAGCGCGTGAGCGACCCGGCGATCGAAAGCGCGCGCGGCGGCGGTGTCACGGCCTTCGTCGTGGCGCTCGCGCTTGCGATCGCGGCGGTGTGGGTCGCCGCGGGCGGCATCCTGCCGCCGGCCGAACCCCCGCCGCCGGTGCCGAGCTGGTAAGGGCAGCGCGTGGGGCGGCGAGACGTGCGCGACTGAGTGTGCCTCAGCGCTCGGTCGAGACCTTCAGGCTAGGGTCGCGCCTATGGAGCGTCGGGCGCGGTGGGAACGCGAGATTCCGGTAGCGCGGAAAAAAAAGCCGCCCGGACGGGCGGCTGCAGAGCTGGACCGGAGCGCACGGCTTCGCGCTTAGTCCTCGATGCGGTACTTGTCGTGACAGGCTTTGCACGCCTTGCCGACTTCGCCGAACTGCGCCTTGACCGCGGCCTGATCTCCGCCCGCGGCGACCTGCTGCAGCTTGTTCGCCTGTTGCACGAAGTTCACCGCGATCTTGCCGACTTCGTCCTGCTCCTTGAAGAAATCGGATTTCACGCGGGTTTCCTTCCAGCCCTTGCCCTTGTCGGTGCCCGGCGCATACAGCGCGCCCATGCCGGAGTTCGCGGTCGCGGCGATCAGGTTGGCGGCCGCGGCGACCTGGTCCTTGTTGTACGGGACGCTGCCGTCGACGACCTGCGCCTTGATCTTGCCCATGTTCCAGGCCATGAAGGTGTATCCCGACTGGCGATACTTGATCAGGTCTTCGGGTTTCGTCTGCGCGGACGCGCTTGCGGCGATCGCCAGCGCGGCAAGACCGAAAGTCAGGTGCTTGATGCTCTTCTTCATTCTTGACCCTATTGGAAGTGTTGGAAGGCCGGCAGCCGCGAGGCCTTAGCCGGGGATATCTCGGGAAGCAGGAGTTTCGGCGAGATTGGTTACGGAGAAAAGACGAACGTGACCGAGGTCACGAACGGTACAAGTTCTCCGGGATATGCAGACGGCGGAAAACAGGCACTGAAACTCATGCTGTTTCCTCGCGCGTCGCGGCGGGCTGCTGCTGGAGCGTAGCCCGTCGGCCGCGCGCAGATCGGTCGGTCGGCTCTACGTTCCGTTATGACATCCGGATCGTTCGTACGTCGCCGAGCCGAAGCCAGGCTTCAACGATACGGAAGCCGCGCCGGTGTCGATATCGCTTCGCGCCGTCCGACTCAACGCCTCGGCAATCGCCTCGATGAGCGGACTGCATGCGGATAGATTCAGTCGCAAGCCAAGGCCGGCGAAAAAAAGCGTGCGGAAGCGGGCGCGGGCCGCACCGCGCTCGCCCCCCAACGACGCGTATTACTCGATCCGCACCGGCACGAAGATGCGCGTACCGCCGCGCTGAACGAGCAGCGCGAAGCGGTTACCCGCCTTTTCGAGCATATTGCGGAACGACGACGCGTTCGTGACCGGCTGGTTGTTCAGCGCAAGGATGACGTCCCCGGGCTGCAGGCCGGCGCGCTCCGCGGGCCCGTTCACGCCCTCGACGACGATGCCCCCGCGCACGCCGAGCTGCGCGGACTCCTCGGGCGCCAGCGGCCGCACGACGAGGCCCAGTTTGCCGCCCGCGTCTTCGCCGCCACTGTTCGGAGCGGCGGGCCCTTCGGCGACCGCTTCGTTGCTCATTTCGCCGAGCGTCGTGGTCAGGGTGCGGCTGCGTCCGTCGCGCCACACTTCGAGCTTGACCGCCGTGCCGGGCCGCTTGTCGCCGATGATGCGCGGAAGATCCCCCGAATCCTTGACCTTCGTTCCGTCGACGCCCAGCACGACGTCGCCCGCCTTCAGACCCGCCTTTTCCGCCGGCCCGCCCGGCTCGACGTTCGACACCAGCGCACCGGTCGGCTCCGAAAGTCCGAACGACTGCGCAAGCTCCCGATCGACCCCCTGGATCGTCACGCCCAGCTTGCCGCGCTGGACCCGCCCGTACTTGATGATCTGGTCCTTGACGTTCAGCGCGACGTCGATCGGGATCGCGAACGAGATGCCCATGAAGCCGCCCGAGCGCGAGTAGATCTGCGAGTTGATGCCGATGACTTCGCCGGCGAGGTTGAACAGCGGTCCGCCGGAGTTGCCCGGGTTGATCGCGACGTCGGTCTGGATGAACGGCACGTAGTTCTCGTCCGGCAGGCGGCGTGCCTTTGCGGAGATGATGCCGGCGGTCACGGTGTTGTCGAAGCCGAATGGCGAACCGACCGCGAGGACCCATTCGCCGACCCGCGCCTTTTCGGGATTGCCCGTGCGCACGACGGGCAGGCCGCTGGCATCGATCTTCAGCAGCGCGATGTCGGTGCGCAGGTCCTTGCCGATGACTTTCGCCTTGAACTCGCGCTTGTCGGTTAGCCGCACCGTGACTTCGGACCCGTCTTCACCGACGACATGGGCGTTCGTCATCACGTAGCCGTCACCGCTGACGATGAAGCCCGAGCCGATGCCGCGGCTGATGCGCGGACCGCGGTTGCCCTCCATTCCGGGCATTCCCGGGACGGGCACGCCGAAGCGGCGCAGGAAATCGTAGAACGGGTCCTCGGCGAGCGCGCGCTCGTCGGTGCCCTTCTGGCGCTGCACGACGCTGATATTCACGACCGCAGGCCCGACGCGTTCGACGAGATCGCCGAAATCGGGAAGCCCGAGCCGGTTCGGAGCTGCCTGTGGTGTCGCGGTCGCGCTATCGGCCGCGAACGTCGGTGAAGCCGACAGCGTGAGGCCGAACGGCACAAGCGTGGCGACGGCGAGGCGGAGGATGTGCGTACGCGCGCCGACGCGGCTGAAGAAGGAGTTGTTCATCGTATTCCGGCTTCCCTGAGAAGTAAGCGTGCGCAAGTGGACTTTCGGGCGGCCGGAATTGTTCCCCAAACGGGTTCGGACCTCAGGCGATGGTCATGGCGGGAATATTCCGGATGCGGTCGTGGACGTCAGAAGCCGATGCGCAGGCCGAGATGCACCTGGCGGCCGACCTCGTTCGCCGGCCTGTCCCCGATCCGTTGTTGCAGCGGCCGGTTCGCGACTTCCTGGTGCTCGCCGAAGAGGTTGATGCCGCTCAGACTTACCCTGACCGGGTTTCCGCCGATGCGCCTTTCCCACGCGATGCTCGCGTCGACCGCGGTATAGGCGTCGACCTTCCGGCGGTAGCCGGGAATGAAGCTGGTGCCGAAGTCCACCGGCCCCATCCGCAGCACCGTCAGCATTCCTTGCCAGTCGCCGATCTGCTGCAGCCACGACAGTGACGCGATGTAGGGTGCAACGGAGCGTTCCGCCCGCGCCTCCTTCGAGCGGGCGTCGATCAGCGTGTGGCTGAAGATCAGCTGGCCGTTCCGGACCGGCTCGTAACGCAACTGGTATTCGACGCCGGTCAGCGTCACCGCATCGGATTGGTTTTCCCAGCGACTCGAGCCGAGCAGTTCGCGCAACTGCCGGATAACGGGATTGGAAGTCGGTTCGGGCGTGACCGTTTCGCGGCGTATCAGGTCGGTCACGCGTTCGCGAAACACGCGCACGTCGAGCATCCCTTTGTGGTCGCTGCTCTGCCCGAGGTATCCGACTTCGAACGCATCGACGCGCTGCGGCTTCAAACCGGGATTGGGTACATGGCGTCGCAGGAAGGTGTCGAGAAACGGGAGCTTCACGTCGGCGTTGCGTTCGAACAGTGAAGGATAGCGGTAGGCGCGCGAAAATCCCGCGCGCCATGTGTGCTCGGGCGCCGCCAGCCAGTTGACCGCGAGCCGCGGCACGACGCGGCTCCGGTAACCTTCGACCCGCTCGACCGTCGCGCCTGTGTTCACCACCCACTCGGGGGAGACGTGCCACTCGAGGCTGCCATAAAGGCGCCGATCGCTCTGTCGGTGCTCGCCGCTGTCGTGGAACAGGAAAGAACCTTCGACCCGGTCCGAGCGCCACTCCGCGCCCCACGCGGCCCGTGTGTCGCCGAAGGGCGCCGACGTGTGCTGGAAACGGACGGCCTCGCCGACAAAGTCGGCATTGTTGTTCACCGGCACGATCACGATGCCGGCACCGGGGAGCGGGCGACGCGGATCGCCGCCGAGCCACTCGTCGCGGTACTGGTCCGAAGTACGCGAATACGACAGCGTGATTTCCTCTTCGGTGCTGCGGACGAGACGCCATTCGACATCGACGAAGTTGCTCTCGTGCCGGCCGTTGCGCAGACCGTCGGTGTTGAAGGGCGTGTCGGGATTACCGAGGCCTCGCCGGCCTTCGCTCACTCCCGCCCGGAAGTTGATTTCGTCATAGTCGCCGAGGCGCAGGCTGCCATTCAGGTTGGCCCGATTGAGGTCGACATCGTCGCTGATGCCTGCCGTTCCCTCGTCCTGCTGATGCTGCGCAGTCACGCGCAAACCCAGCGGTCCGGTGCTGCCTGCGACCCGCGCGGTCGTATCGAACAGTCCGTCGCCGGCATTGAAGCCGACGCTGCTCCCGGTTTCTGCGCGGGGGTGGCGAGTCCGGATGTTGACGACGCCGAGAAAGGCGTTCGATCCGTAAGCCGCGGAGTTCGGACCGCGCACCACTTCGATGCGTTCGATGTCCTCGACGGCGATCGGCATGCCGCTCCAATCGGCGCCGCCGACCCCGCCGCCCGACGAAATCACCGAGCGCCCGTCGATCAGCACCTGGATCTGGTTCGGGTAATCGATGCCCAGACCGTGGTATGTGACCCACTGGTCGTGCCCGCGCGACTGGCCGATCTGCATGCCGGGGACGAGGCGCAGCAGGCGGGCGACGTTGCGGTAGCCGGTCGCGAGGATCAGCTCCTCGTCGAGCACCGTGACGGAACCGGGGGTCTCGCGCAACGGCTGCGGCAGGCGCGAGGCGGTGAGCACGATCGGCAGCGGCTTGAGGAAGTCTTCTTCGGAGACTTCTGGCCCGGCGATTGCTTGTGCGCACAGCCCGGCGAGTGCGAAAGGGACGAGGTAAGGCGGGCGTCGAGGCTTCATGAATCCGTTCGTGTTGTCGCTGTCCGCGCGGTCGCGAATGCGCAAAAAGACGAAATTGTAACGTCGCGCTCCCGGTAGTTCGAACGATATACCCAAGGGTTCGAACGATATGTCCGACTTTAGCAAAGAAGTTCGGCGCTGCGCGAAGTCAGAAGCGGCGTCTGGAGCCCATCCTGCATTTATATGACAAAAGTGTTATTTCGGCATGTCCGCCGCCCCCCTTTCCGGGCTTCGTCGCCCCCGACTGTCGATCTACCGTGTTCTCGTGCATCTCGATGCCGATCGGCGACCATGCGCGCGTGCGCGACCTTTATTGCGGGCGTGACGATCGTACTGCTCTCCGGATGCGCGAGCCAGAGGTCTTCGGGAGAGGATGAACCCGAAGTCCAGTTGCAGTGGCCTGCTCCGCCCGACGCGCCGCGGTATGTCTACGAAGCGCAGCTCCGGTCCCCCGCCGACATCCGGCCGGAAAAGGAAGACGAGCGCGTTCGCCGCATGCTCACCGGCCGCGGTGCGGTGTCGACCGATCCCGTCTATCGCAAGCCGGCCGCCATCGCCGCTCGCAAGGGGCGAATCTACGTTGCGGATCCTCCGACCGCGTCCGTCGTCGTGTTCGACGTGCCACGGCAGCGTGTTTTCCAGATGGGCGTCCGGGAGCCGAATCAGGTGCGCAAGCCCGTCTCGATCGCGCTCGACGCGAGCGACCGCGTCTATGTTCTCGATGCCGGCCGCTGCGCGGTGATGGTCTACGATTCGCTCGGCCTGTTTCTGTTCGCGGTCGGTGACCCGGCGGTGCTCCAGCAGCCGTCGGGCGTCGCGGTAAGCGCGGACGGACAGAGGATCTTCGTCGTCGATCGAGGCAGCCTCGAGGGGGACGATCACAAGGTCGTAGCCTACGCCCCGGATGGAAAGGAATTGTTCCGCCTCGGCCCGCGCGGCTCGGGCCCGGGCCGGTTCAACATCCCGCTTTCGGCGACGGTTTCACCCGACGGCACCCTATACGTTCTCGATTCCGGGAACTTCCGCGTGCAGGGTTTCGATCTGGAAGGCCGTCAGAATATGATGTTTGGAAGTGTGGGAGCGGGCCTGGGGCAATTCTCACGACCGAGAAGCATCGCGGCCGGACCCGACGGCAACATCTTCGTTTCCGACGGTTCGTTCAACAACGTCCAGATCTTCAATCCGGAAGGGCAACTGCTGATGTGGATCGGCAAGCCCGACCTGCGCAGCAACGGGCCCGGGCAGTTCGGACTGATCGCGGGGATCGCGACCGACGAAACCGGCCGGCTTTACATGTCGGATCACTATCACAACAAGATCGAGGTCTATCGCCCCGTGGGGCCGGGGGACGCGACGGGCTCGGCACGCTGAGGAAATGGGCTGGCGCAGTAATTGCTTTTGATGCCATCGAGTTATTTGAGTTTCATCTGAACGGGCGCGGCCCAACAACACTCGAAAGGCGGGAGCCAAGCGTGCAATTCAGGAATCTTGTAATTCTTTCGGCGGTCGCCATCGTGCTGCCGGTGCAATGGGCGAGCGCCGACATCGACTTGCCGACGAAGTTCTCCAACCAGGGCACGATCGGTAACACGCGTCACAATCTCACCCAACGTCAGACGAGCGGCGGCGGCCCGAGCGGCGCGAGCATGGACCAGTTTCGCAACGATTACCGCGAGGTATGCGTGTACTGCCACACGCCGCACGGTGCCAACACGAATATCGCGGCACCGTTGTGGAACCGCACCGTCAGGGAAACCACTTACACGCTCTACAACCAGGCCAGCCTGTCGGGCGCGATCAGCCAGCCGGGCGCGAACTCTCTCGCCTGTCTGTCGTGCCACGACGGCCAGACGGCGGTGGACTCGGTCGTCAATATGCCGGGGTCCGGGGGATACAAGGAGGCGCAGAAGACTTCGCAGGACAACGTCTTCCTCAACACGTGGACCAACACGAGCGGTCCCGATGCGACTTCGCACTTCGGCCTCAAGGAAGGCAAGGAATGTCTCGGCTGCCATGCCCCCGGGGCCGAACTCGGAGCGGGCGCGACCAGCTTCACGACGTTCGCGCTCGGAACCGACCTGTCGAACGATCATCCGGTCGGCGTGAAGCTGCCGACCGGCGCCGACTGGAACGTGCCGAGCGGGACGAAGGACAACATCCGATATTTCGACGCCAACAGCGACAACCGACTCAGCAAGGGCGACATCCGTTTCTACGATACCGGCGAAGGGCCGGAAGTCGAGTGCGCGTCGTGTCACGACCCCCATGGCGTGCCGAGCGCCGGAGCGGGGTCGAAATTCAACACGACTTTCCTGCGCGTCGAGAACACCGGCAGTGCTGTCTGCCTGACCTGTCATAACAAGTAGTCAGGAGCTTCGCCGGAGGTGGTTGCCCGGCGAAGCGTGCCCGTTCCGGCGCAAGCGGCGTAAGATCTTTCCGATATTCCTTCGACGTCGATCGGGACAGGCGATGACACTCACCGACCTCCGTTATCTCCTTGCACTCGCGCGCGAACGACACTTCGGTCGCGCCGCCGAGAAATGCCATGTCAGCCAGCCGACGCTGTCGGTGGCGATCAAGAAGGTCGAAGAGGAGCTCGGGGTGCAACTGTTCGAGCGCGGTGCGACTGAAGTGAAGATCACCGCGACCGGCCAGCGCATCGTCTCGCAAGCCGAAAAAGTCCTGCTCGAAGCGGCACAGATTCCCGAGATCGCGGCGGCCGGCAAGGACCCGCTGGCCGGCCCGCTGCGCGTCGGCGTGATCTACACGATCGGACCTTACCTGCTGCCGCGACTCATTCCGCGGGTGCATCAGCTTGCGCCGCGGATGCCGCTGATCATCCAGGAAAACTACACGACGCGGCTCGTCGAAGCGCTGAAGCGCGGTGACCTCGACGTCATCATCCTGTCGCTGCCATTCGAAGAGGCCGGTATCGTCGCTCAGCCGGTCTACGACGAGCCGTTTCGCGTACTGATTCCGGCCAATCATCCCTGGACCGATCTGGAGCGAATCGATCCCGAGCTGCTCGCCGAAGATCAGTTGCTGCTGCTCGGGGCAGGCAACTGTTTCCGTGACCAGGTGCTGGAAGTCTGTCCGCATTTCCGCAACGTCGGCGGCCTGCAACGCACGCTCGAAGGCAGCTCGCTCGAGACGATCCGGCACATGGTCGCGACCGGCCTCGGCGTCACCGTGCTGCCGAGTTCCGCCGCCGACGAGCTCCCGGTGCAAAACCCTCTCGT
This sequence comes from Aromatoleum sp., assembly GCF_032027225.1. Taxonomy (GTDB): domain Bacteria; phylum Pseudomonadota; class Gammaproteobacteria; order Burkholderiales; family Rhodocyclaceae; genus Aromatoleum. The sequence continues at coordinate 116,558 of NZ_JAVSMM010000013.1, forward strand.
TGCGGTTCGTCCATTTTCCGAACCACAGCCGACCCGCCGAATCGCGCTGGCGTGGCGGGTGACCTACCCGCGCAGCGGCGCGATCGACATGCTGCGGGCCGCGGTCCTCGAAAGCGCGCTGCCCGGCGTGCTGCCGATCGGACGTGCGGTGGTGGAGGTCGCTCCCGCGCCATAGCGACCGTCGCCGCCGGGCGCGCCGCCCGTGCCGGGGCGAGCGTGACCGATCGCTGTCTCAGCGTGCAGGCGGGACGGTATGGCTGGCGCCCATCCCGGCTTCGACAGACTCAGCGGGAATGATTTTGGTTGTCGGGGCCGTCCCGCCGTCCTAGCCGGTGCTGCGCTTGCGGGCGGTCGGCTTGGCGGGGGCGGTCGCTTTCGCTTCCGGTTTTTCCGCGGCGTCCTTGGCTGCAGCCTTGCCTTTCGCAGCCCCGGTTTTCGGCGCCTTCGCTTCGAACTCGAATCCGACCTTGCCGTCGGCGCCCTGTACGAGAAACGCCGAGAACTTGCGCCGCGTGCGCGTCGACACGAAGCCTTTGAGCAGATCGGTGCGGCCTTCGGTCAGCAGCTTGGCCATCTGTTCGCGCTCCACCGGTTGCTGCAGGATCACCTTGCCGGAGCGGAAATCACAGCTCTTCTCCGGGCCGACCGATTTCTCGCACACATAGGCCATGCCGTGCTCGAACACGCGAGCGCGGCACTTCGGGCATGCCCCGAGAGCTTCCTGCCCGGAAAAGTCGATCGCCTCGCCCCCCTCGCCGTCGTCCTTCGGCTGTCCGAAGTCGAACTCGGGCTGGTGCTCGTCGTTGAGACGGATTTCCGCGCTGAAGAGCCGGCCCATCTTGCTGCGGAACCCGGTCAGCGGACCGACGTGGCGCTCGCGCAGCAGCATCTCGATCTCGTCGATCTCGAACTGGCGCCCGGCGACGATTTTCCATGCCGACCAATCGCAGGCCTGGCACGCGAACTTCTTGTAGTTCTCCTTCACCAGTCCGCCGCATTTCGGGCACGGCGCCGACAGCGTCGCGAAATCGCCGGGTACGGTGTCGGATTCATAGCGCTTCGCGTGTTCGACCATCTCGCGTGCCATCTCGGCGATCTCACGCATGAAAGCCGGCCGCGACAGCTGCCCGCGCTCCATCTGCGCGAGCTTGTGTTCCCATTCGCCGGTCAGCTCGGGCGAGGTCAGCGCGGTGACATCGAGGCCTTTCAGCAGCGTGATCAGCGAAAACGCCTTCGCGCTCGGGATCAGCTCACGCCCCTCGCGATGCAGGTACTGCTCCGCGATCAGGCCTTCGATGATCTGAGCGCGCGTCGCCGGCGTCCCGAGCCCGCGTTCGGCCATCGCCGCGCGCAGTTCCTCGTCGTCGACCATCTTGCCCGCGCCTTCCATTGCCGACAGCAGCGTCGCTTCGTTGTAGCGCGCGGGAGGCTTCGTCACCAGTGCCTTGACGACGATGTCGTCCGTCGACACCGTTTCGTTCTGCTCGACCGCGACGAGCTGCGCGCCGCCTTCATCGTCGGCCTTCGCGGCCTCCTTGCCGTATACCGCCAGCCAGCCGGCATTCACGAGGACCTTGCCCTCGGTCTTGAACGCTTCGCCCTCGACGCGCGTGATCCGAGTCGTGATGCGGTATTCCGCCGCGGGATAGAACACCGCGAGGAAGCGTCGCGTCACGAGGTCGTAGATCTTCTGCTCGGCCTCCGACAGGCTCTTCGGCACGGTCCCGGTCGGGATGATCGCGAAGTGGTCGGAGATTTTCGCGTTGTTGAAGATTCGCTTGTTCGGCTTCACCCAGCCCTGTTTCGCGATCTCGTTCGCAAACGGCGCGTATTCGATCGGCAGGGCGCGCATCACGTCCTTGACCGTGCCGACGTAATCTTCCGGCAGAGCCCGCGCATCGGTCCGTGGATAGGTGAGCGCCTTGTGCTTTTCGTACAGCGCCTGTGCGAGCTGCAGCGTGACGCGCGCCGAGAAGCCGAAGCGGCCGTTGGCCTCGCGCTGCAGGCTGGTGAGATCGAATAGCAGCGGCGACAACTGCGTCGACGGCTTGGACTCTTCGCTGACGCGGCCCCGCTTGCCGTCGCATTTCGCCTTGATCGCGTCGGCGCGCGCGCGGTCCCACAGCCTGAACGCGGTCGCGTGCTCGTCGCCCTCGGGTTTGCGGAAGCCTTCGTCGAACCAGCGGCCGGCGTAATTCCCCGCCTTGCAGCCGAACGTCGCTTCGAGCTCCCAGTAGTCGCGCGGTTTGAACTTGCGGATCTTCTGTTCACGCTCGACGACGATCGCGAGTGTCGGAGTCTGCACGCGCCCGACCGTCGTCAGGTGAAAACCCCCGGTCTTCGAATTGAACGCGGTCATCGCGCGCGTGCCGTTGATGCCGATCAGCCAGTCGCTTTCGGCGCGGCAGACGGCGGCAGAGCGCAGACCCTCGACGTCCTGGGCGGAGCGCAGCTGCGCAAATCCGTCGCGGATCGCGTTGGCGGTCATCGACTGCAGCCACAATCGCGACACCGGCTTGTCGGTCTTCGCGTGCTGGACGATGAAATTGAAGATCAGCTCGCCCTCGCGGCCCGCGTCGCATGCGTTGATCAGGCCGCTGACGTCCTTGCGTTTGATCAGACGGGTCAGCAGCTTCAGCCGGTCGTCGGTCTTTTCGATCGGCCGCAGCGCGAAGTGCGGCGGAATGACCGGCAGGTGCGCGAAGGTCCATTTGCCACGCTTGACCTCGTACTCCTCCGGCACGACGAGTTCGAGGAGATGGCCGACGGCGGACGAGAGCACGTACTCATCCGACTCGAAGTAATCCTTCTCCTTCGTGAATCCGCCGAGCGCGCGGGCGATGTCCTGCGCGACGGAGGGTTTTTCCGCGATGATGAGTTGCTTGCTCATGCCAATGACGGCTGCCTTTGAAAACCTCGACGGTTTTCATTTAGAGGGTGATCGAGCGGCGCATGATAAGCACGCCGCCACGGCAGCTGCAAGCCGCGCGGGTCCCTACTGCAGGAGGAACAGGTCTTCCCCGGTTTCGTCGGCGAGCAACTCGTCGAGGATCAGGCTGTCGAGCGGCTGGTCCTGCTGCCACATCACCATCAGGACGATGACCTTGAACCGGTGCAGGTTCACGCTGAATTTGGACAGGGCGAGCGTGCGCTCGACGATACGCTCGCGAGTCGTCGCGTCGAGCGCGCCGGCGTTCTCCAGGAACGCGAGAAAGCCGCGGCAGTCGGCGTCGAGCTTCGCCTGTTCCTCGGGGGCATACAGGCGGATCGAACCCGGCTGCGGCGTGCGCGAAAGTGGCGAAACGTCGGCGATGTCACGCAGGCCCGACAGCCACTCGAGCGCTTCGCTGATCTCGTCTTCCTCGAATCCGGCGGCCGAGAGCTTGCGTGCGAGCTGCTCGGATTCGGGACAGGCGCCGGCGTGGACGTAGTTCTCGAACAGGTAGACAAGGATGTCGAACATGGCGGCGCACCAGGGAAGTCAAAGGCGCTGGAATCGGCCTCCCGGCAGTCGGGTCAGGTGCCCGTCGAGTTCCAGTGCAAGCAGAATGGCGTAGAGCGTGTCGACCGTCAAGCCGGCCCGGGCAACCAGCGTGTCGACGTCGAGCGGATCGTGGCCGAGCGCATCGAGCACGCGTTTTTCGTCCGGCGATGCCGTCTCGAAGGCCAATTCTGCGTTGCCCCGCTCGACCGGGCGACTAGGTTCGCCTCGCGGTGCGCGCTTGCTCCGGGCCCCCGATGTGCGTGCTGCGGGCCTCGGGGCGGGCGATTTCAAGTTCAGTTCCTCGAGCACGTCCGCCGCGGTTTCGACGAGTTTCGCTCCGTCGCGGATCAGCCGGTGGCAACCGCGAGCGAGCGGCGAATGAATCGAGCCGGGGATCGCGAAGACTTCGCGCCCGCATTCGGTTGCGAGCCGCGCGGTGATCAGCGAGCCGCTGCCGACCGCGGCTTCGACGACCAGCACGCCGCGGCTCAGGCCGGCGATGATGCGATTGCGGCGCGGGAAGTTCGCCGGCAGCGGAGGTGTGCCGAGCGGGTATTCGCTGACGATCACGCCACGCTCGGCGATTTCCAGCGCGAGAGGCCGGTTCTTCGCCGGATAGACGCGATCGGCGCCGGTCCCGATCACTGCAATCGTCACGCCCTCGGGCTCGGCGAGCGCGCCGCGATGTGCGGCGGTGTCGATGCCGAGCGCGAGGCCGCTGACGATGGTGAGACCCGATCCCGCGAGACTTCGGGCGAAGGCCTCGGCGTTGCTCGCGCCGGACGGGGTCGCCGAACGTGCGCCGACGATCGCGAGCGACGCAGGGGAAGAAAGCCGCGCCCGGTCACCTTTGACGTAGAGCAGGACCGGCGGATCGGCGATTTCGAGTAGTGCCGCGGGATACTCCGGGTCGCCGAGCGTGATGACGTGGTTGCCGGGCTCTGCGGCCCAGGCGAGCGCCGGGTCGATGCGCGATTCGTCCGGTGGCGCGAGCAGGCGATCGGCGAGGTCCGCGCCGACGACCGACGCGACCGCGGAGCGACCCGCGCCGAAGATTCGATCCGGCAGTCCGAACGCCGCGAGCAGCGCGCGCTGACGTTCGGGGCCGACGCCGGAAACAAGCGTCAGCCGCAGCCAGGCGGCGAGATCGTCCTCGGCCCCCACCGATCCTCAGGGCTGGCGAACGGTATCGCCGACCGTCACCGGTCCGTCCGATTCCATCACGAGGGCGTACGCGACGCGATCGAACACGCGGAACACGAAGGCGACGCCGTAACGCTGTTGCGGAAGCTCAAAGGTTTCCTTTCCGCCGGCCTCGTCCTTGTACACCACGTTGCCGCGATTGCGGTGCAATGCGAGCACGTGGCCACGCTCGATCCCGGCGTTGCTGCCCACGTTGAGCGTCACGACGTTGAGGCGGCCGGTCTCGCTCAAACCCTGATGAATGCCGATCAGCCGCCCCGCGATCGGCCCTTCGGGCGCGTGCGGCACGAACGAGAAGATTTCCGGGCGCTCGCTCGCGATGAGCCGGTCGCCGACCCCGATCTCCTCGACCGCGGACAGCAGCTTCAGCGTCGCCGGGCGGCCGGGTTCGGTCATCCGGGCCTGCCCGAGGAACGCCGCTTCGTAGCCAAGGACTTCGCCGCTCAAGGGGTCGACGAGCGGCTTGGCAGGACGGAACACTTCCCAGACCTCGTTACGACCCTGCACGTCCTTCGCGAAGATCGTGTCGCCCGCGCCGGTGAAGACGCGGCTCGCGTCGGTCGCGATCACCGTCCCCGCCTGCTTGAGGTCGCCTTCGTCGACGACAAGCGAGCGCGACAGGAAGGGCTCGATCGCCTGCATCGGAATGCTCGGCAGCGCGCCGTCAATGGGTTCGGAATAGGCTTGCGGGAAGCGCTTTTCGTACAAGGGCGCGCCGACGCGCCGACCGATCGACAGGTAGGGGCCACTGCGGTCGAGCAGAATCACCTGGCCGGGGTAGATCAGATGCGGATTGCGAATTTCGTCGCGGTTGAGCCGCCACACTTCGGGCCAACGCCACGGCTCCTTCAGGAAACGGCCGGAAATGTCCCACAAGGTGTCGCCGCGCACGACGGTATAACTGTCGGGCGCATCCTCCGCGAGCGCGGCGGGTGCGGCCCCGGCCGGCCCGGCAAGAAGCGCCGCAATCGTGAACAGGAGAGGGAATATAATGCGGATCATTGCTCGCTTCCGATTGGCCGGGACCGGACGCCCGCGGTACCGGAACACCACGCGCCGGTCGGAGGTCCAATCCGCAGTCTCGATTCTGTCTCGACTCACTTACCCGGCACGCGCGACGAGCAATGCCAAAGCATTGAAATTCTGCACGCAATGAGCTAACCCGGCAAGCATTCATGGCCCTATTACCGATCCTCCGCTACCCCGATCCCCGACTCCACAAACGCGCGGTGCCCGTCGCCGCTGTCGATGACTCGATCCGCCAGCTCGTCAAGGACATGGCCGAGACGATGTACGAAGCGCCCGGCATCGGCCTCGCGGCGACGCAGGTCGATGTGCATAAGCGCGTCGTCGTCATAGACGTCAGTGAGGACAGGTCCGAGCTGCTGGCCTTCATCAACGCCGAGATCATCGAACGGTCCGGCGAGCAGACGTGCGAGGAAGGCTGCCTGTCGGTGCCGGGCATCTACGAGAAGGTCTCGCGTGCGGAGCGCGTGCGCGTGAAGGCGCTCGACGAGCGTGGCGAACCCTTCGAACTCGAGGCCGAGGGCCTGCTCGCGGTTTGCATCCAGCACGAACTCGACCATCTCGACGGCAAGGTGTTCGTCGAATACCTGTCACCGCTGAAGCTCAACCGGATCAAGACGCGGCTTCTCAAGAAAGCGCGGATCACCGCCTGATGCCGGCGCCGCTGAAGGTCGCTTTCGCCGGCACGCCCGAGTTCGCCGCGGCCGCGCTCGAAGCCATCATCGCCGCCGGGTTCGACGTGCCGCTGGTGCTGACCCAGCCCGATCGCCCGGCCGGGCGCGGGATGAAGCTCGCCGCGAGCCCCGTCAAGCAGGTCGCGCTCGCGCATGGCATCGCGGTGGACCAGCCCGAGCGGCTGCGCAGCGAAGCGCAGCGGGCGAGCCTCGCCGCGTGCCGTCCCGATGTCCTCGTCGTCGCGGCGTACGGGCTGATCCTGCCGCGCGCGGTACTCGATCTGCCGCGGCTCGGCTGCATCAATATCCACGCGTCGCTGTTGCCGCGCTGGCGCGGTGCGGCGCCGATCCACCGCGCGATCGAGGCCGGCGACGCCGAGACCGGCATCACGATCATGCAGATGGACGAAGGCCTCGACACCGGGCCGATGCTGATGAAGCGCGCGTTGTCGATCGCCGCCGACGACACGACCGGCACGTTGCACGACCGGCTCGCCGTGCTCGGCGCGGAGATGGTCGTCGAGGCGCTCGGACTGCTGCCGGACGGCCGTCTCGTCGCGACGCCGCAACCGGATACGGGCGCGACTTACGCGGCGAAGATCGGCAAGGCGGAGGCGGCGCTCGACTGGCTGCAGGCCGCGACGGCGCTCGAACGCGCAGTGCGTGCGTTCAACCCTTTTCCGGGCGCCGTCGCACATCTGCGTCAGGTGCCGGTGAAGATCTGGCGGGCCGAGGTCGCTGCCGGCCGCGGCGAGCCCGGCGCCGTCCTGTCGGCCGATGAGACCGGCGTCGTCGTCGCATGCGGCGACGGATCCTTGCGGCTCGTCGAACTGCAAAGGCCGGGCAGCCGCCGGCTGCCGGTGGGGGAATTCCTGCGGGGTTTTCCGGTCTCTGCCGGAGAACGTTTCGACGATGCCCCGGTTTCCGCCGCGTGATTGAATTCCGGGCGATCGCCCCCATCTCTGGAGCGTTACTCCCCAACGGATAAAGGAAGGAAACGAAAACATGTTCGGCAACTGGGTCAAGACGTCGATTCTCATGGCAGGCATCGTCGCCTTGTTCGGCGCCATCGGCGCAATGATCGGCGGCCGGCAGGGCATGCTGATGGCGCTGCTGTTCGGCGGCGCGATGAACCTGTGGGCCTACTGGTTCTCCGACAAGATGGTGCTGAGGATGTACAACGCGCGGCAGGTCGACGAAACCACTTCGCCGTACCTCTACAACATGGTGCGCGAGCTCGCGTTCCGCGCGCAGTTGCCGATGCCCAAGGTCTTCATCATCGATGAAGCGCAGCCGAACGCGTTCGCGACCGGCCGCAATCCGGAGAACGCCGCGGTCGCGGCGACGACCGGCATCATCCGCATGCTGTCGGAGCGCGAGCTGCGCGGCGTGATGGCGCACGAGCTTGCACACGTGAAGAACCGCGACATCCTGATCTCGACGATTTCGGCGACCGTCGCCGGTGCAATCTCGATGCTCGCGCAGTTCGGCATGTTCTTCGGCGGCCGCGACGAAGACCGCCCGAATCCGCTGCTGCAGATCCTCGTGATGGTCCTCGCGCCGATCGCCGCGATGGTGATCCAGATGGCGATCTCGCGCACCCGCGAATTCGGCGCCGACCACGAAGGCTCGGACATTTCGGGCGACCCGGAAGCGCTCGCGAGCGCGCTCGCGAAGATCGACGCGTATGCGAAAGGAATCCCGATGCAAACCGCCGAGGCGCATCCCGAGACCGCGCAGATGATGATCATGAACCCGCTGTCGGGTGGCGGCCTGCGGGGTCTGTTCTCGACGCACCCGAGCACCGAGGAGCGTATTGCGCGCCTGCACGAGCTTGCGCGCCGCTGATTTGCCACGGATCGCAGAAAGCGGTAATCGGTCGGCGCGCGCCGGGACGGAACGCCTTGCTCCGGTCGGTCCCGCAAGCCCTTCGACCGAAGCTGGTCCTGGTGCCGGCGACGGATCACCGGGGTCATGGCCGTGTCGCTCCGGTCCGTGGCGACGCCTGGGGGTTGAACGCGCGACGGCGGGCGTTTCCGGTCGGGCGACAAGGAATGGTACATGACGGTAATCGGATTCGCCGGCTGGTCGGGGAGCGGCAAGACGTCGCTGATCGAGCAGGTCATCGCGCTGCTCGGCGCGCGCGGGCTGGCGGTGTCGCTGATCAAGCACGCTCACCACACGTTCGACATCGACCACGAGGGCAAGGACTCGTGGCGCCACCGCAATGCCGGATGCCGTGAAGTGCTCGTGAGTTCGGGCCGCCGCTGGTCGCTGATGCACGAACTGCGCGGCGAGCCGGAATTGCCGCTCGAGGTACTGCTCGGCAAGCTGTCAGACTGCGATCTCGTGCTCGTCGAAGGCTTCAAGCACGCACCGATTCCGAAAATCGAGGTCTTTCGCGCCGAAGTCGGCGAGCCGCTGCTTTTTCCGGACGATCCCGACATCGTCGCGTTTGCGACGGACGCACCGATCGAGACCTCATTGCCGCGCCTCGATCTCAACGATCCGAGGCAGGTCGCGGACTTCATCGTCGACTTCGCGTTCGCGAGGCAGGATCGGCCGGTGGCGCGCGAGGTGGTTGAGGGAGGAGCGGGACTGGAAACGGTAAAGCCCGACCCGGCCGAGTCGCGCGGACCGCTGCTGAAATAGACCCGCAGGCCACCGAAAGGGGCTTTCGTCCGCGCGGCGCGAGGATCGCAGCCGGACCGGCGGCGCCCTCCCTATCCGTCCGCGGCGATGTCAGGGCGTTGCGGCGCTTCCCTGCTGCTCATTTCTCCGACAGATCCTGCAGCTCGCCCCGCGTGTTGATGTTGCGGAACGCTTCTTCCTCGTCGTCGAAGCGCACTTCGACGATCTTCAGCGTCGCGTACCACAGGTCCACCTTGCGCCCGCCGGCCGCGAGAAAGGCTTCGAGATGCGGCAGCACGTCGCGGCGGCACAGGCAGAAAACCGGGTGAGGCTGATCGAAGGTGCGCGCGACGGCGAAATCGGCCCCGGTGGCCGCGAGCGCCGCGTTCAGTCGCGCAACGAGGTCGGCGGGCAGGAAGGGCGAGTCGCACGGCGCGGTCGCGACCAACGGGTGCGAGGCGCGCGACAGCCCGGCGTGCAGGCCGGCGAGCGGTCCGGCAAAGCCTTCGATCTCGTCGGCGAACACCGGATAGCCGAATGCTGCGTAGCGTTCGCCGTTCCGGTTCGCGTTGATGATCAGTTCGTCGACTTGCGGACGCAGGCGCTCGAGCACCTGCTCGACCATCGTCCGCCCGCGGAATTCCACGAGTCCCTTGTCGACGCCGCCCATCCGCCGGCCCAGGCCGCCGGCGAGGACGACGCCGGTGATTCCGTCACCCGACGCGCTCATCGCGAGAAGCGCTCCTCGCCGGTGAACAACAGGTAATGCCTGCCCTGCGCGCGGCCGATCATCGTCAGGCCGACCCGACGCGCGATTTCCCAGCCCATCTGCGTCAGGCCCGAGCGCGACACGAGGAAAGGGATGCCCATCTGCGCGGTCTTGATGACCATCTCCGACGTCAGCCGTCCCGTCGTATAAAAAATCTTGTCGCCGCCATCGAGACCGTCGAGCCACATCCGGCCGGCGATCGCATCGACCGCGTTGTGCCGGCCGACATCCTCGACGAACATCAGGATCCGGCACGCATCACCGTCGGGGGCGGCGAGCGCGCAGCCGTGCACCGCGCCGGCCTGCTTGTAGATCGACTCGTGATGGCGCACCGCCTCCATCAGCGCATACAGCGTCGCCTGGGTGAGGCGACGCTCCTCGGGGAGGTGGACCGCTTCGATCTCGTCCATCAGGCCGCCGAACACCGTGCCCTGACCGCAGCCGGTCGTGACGGTCCGGGTGCCGAGCCGCTCGTCGGCGTCGCGAAGGCCGTGGCGGGTCGTCACCGCGACCGCATCGCTCTCCCAGTCGACCTGCACCGACGCGATGTCGTCGAGGCTCGCGACGAGGCGCTGGTTGCGCAGCCAGCCGATCGCGAGCGCCTCGGGCGCCGTCCCGAGCGTCATCAACGTGACGATCTCGCGGCGGTCGACGTATAGCGTCAGCGGATATTCGCCGGCGATCGGAGTCGGAACGAGCTCGCCGGACTCATTCCGCGCGGGAATCGTCACCGTCGGGGGCCGACGGGCGGAACTGAGGATCGGCCGGCGGGGCGGCGCGTCGCTGGACCTGGGCATGGAAGGAGAGCGGTGCTGGGCAGACCTCATTCTAGTCGGAACGCCGGTCACGTTCGCAAGCGCAGCGAGACCGGTTCTGCGCGCACGCGCACTCGCTTCCCGGCCCTTTCCGCGGCCGCGGGGTCGGCGACGCGCGCCTGCCGCGCACGGCGAGAGCCCTTTTCTGGCCGATTGTTTCCGATCCTGCCTTTTCGCCGCGTCACGGTTAGACTTGAACACCTTTGCGCACGAGGCCTCGGGCTTCGTTCGCTTCAGCGCGAACCGGCCGGTTTGATTTACCTGTTTGCCGCCATTCGCGCCGTCGCCGTGTCAATAACGCTTTCAACAGAGGAGAAGACGATGAGCAAGGTTACGCTGGGAGGCAATCCGATCGAAGTCGCGGGCCGTTTTCCGCAGAAGGGCGACACCGCGCCGCCGCTGTCGCTGGTCGGCGCCGATCTCGCCGATGTCACGCTCGACAAGTACGCCGGCAAGCGCAAGGTGCTGAACATCGTGCCGAGTCTCGACACGCCGACCTGCGCGACGTCGACGCGTAAGTTCAACGCGGAGGCCGGCAAGCTCGACGACACGGTGGTGCTGATCGTGTCGGGCGACCTGCCCTTCGCGGCGAAGCGCTTCTGCGTCGCCGAAGGGCTCGAGAACGTCGTCACGCTGTCGACGATGCGGGGTCGCGACTTCATGCGCGACTATGGCGTCGAACTGACGTCGGGTCCGCTCGCGGGCCTGACGGCGCGCGCGGTCGTCGTGCTCGATCGCGACAACAAGGTGCTGCATTCGCAACTCGTCGACGAGATCAAGAACGAGCCGGACTACGCCGCGGCGCTGGCCGCGCTGCAGTAAGCTGACGTCCCGCGCGGTCTGGTGAACCCGGATCGCGCATCAGACCCGCGCTGCGGCGAAGGGCGGCCGGAAGAGCATCGCGAGCAGCGCGACGGTCGCGAGGCCGCCGCCGGCGACGAAGGTCCACGACGCGCCGAACGCGTCCCACAGCCAGCCCGCGAGCGCGCTCGCGATCAGCATCGCGACGCCGCTGACGAGATTGAAGAAACCGAACGCGGTGCCCCGCAACGCGGCCGGCGCGGTGTCGGCGACCATGCGCGCGAGCAATCCCTGCGTGATTCCCATGTGCAGTCCCCACAGCCCGATGCCGAGCGCGAGCGCGCTCCAGTGCGTGCTCGACGCGAGGGCGGCGTCCGCGGCGATCAGCACGACGGTGCCGGACGCGAGCAGCTTCGTGTGCGAGACCCGGTCGGACAGCTGTCCGAATGGATAGGCCGCGAGCGCATAGACGACGTTCATTCCGATCAGCACGAACGGCGTGTACGCGATCGGCAGGCCGCCATCGGCCGCGCGCAGCACGAGAAAGGCTTCGGAGAAGCGCGCGAGCGTGAACATCGCCCCGACGGCGACGACCCACCAGTACGCGCGCGACAGCTGCTTCAGGTTCTCGCGCCGGATCGGATTGCCCGCGCCCGCATCGCCCGGCCGCTTCGGCTCGCGCACGCCGACGATCAGCAGGGCGACCGACAGGAAGCCCGGGATGATCGCGACCCAGAACACCGCGCGGAAATCGTTCGCCCACAGCAGCATCAGCCCGACCGCGAGCAGCGGCCCGACGAACGCTCCGACCGTGTCGAGCGACTGGCGCAGGCCGAACGCGGCGCCGCGAACGTCCGCCGGCGCGAGGTCGGCGAGCAGCGCATCGCGCGGCGCCCCGCGGATCCCCTTGCCGACGCGGTCGATCAAGCGCGCGCCGAGCACCATCCCCGAAGTCGTCGCCAGCGCGAAAAGCGGCTTGGACAGCGCGCCGAGACCGTAGCCGAGCACCGCCAGCGGTTTGCGCCGGCCCCAATAGTCCGACAGCACGCCGGAGAACACCTTCACGATCAGCGCCGTCGCTTCCGCCGCGCCCTCGATCAGGCCGACCGTCAGCGCGCCGACGCCGAGCGAGGTCACGAGGAAGACCGGCAACAGGCTGTGGATCAGCTCCGACGACACGTCCATCAGCAGGCTGACGAAGCCGAGCATCCAGATCCCGGCGGGCAGTGCGGGCTGGGTGCGGGGCCGATCGGTCTCGATTTGCGGTGAATTCCTGTTCATCGGGAAGCCGTCCCCCGTCGCTCGAAAGGCGTCGCCGGTGGGGAGCCGTCTCTAGGCCGATTCATGACGGAACTCCGCTCGGCACCAACCGTGATCCCGATGAAGCGATGACGCGCAGGGGCGACGCCCGCCTGTTCAGTCCGGCCTCGTTCGCCGCCTCGCGCTCGTCTGTCCGGTTTGCCGCAGGCCGCGGCACGCCTACGGCATTATGGCCTTGCCGAACCCGGTCGGGAAACCCTGCTGCTTAATGCGCGATTCCGGAGTACGCCGGTCGGGCGGCCGGGTGCATCGGCGCCGGGAAATCGATCCGGAGATCGGGAAGCGTGGGACCTTCGAAGTGCGACAGCGCGAAGTTCGAATAGCGCTTGTCGTAAGTGACTTCGGTCCCGACCCAGGGCGGCAGCGCGACCTCTTCGCCCTCGCTCCGCAGTTCGACCTCGGCCACGATCAGGCCGGCATGGCGCCCTTCGAACACGTCGACTTCGAAAACATGGGCGGCGAACGGGACCAGGTAGCGGACCTTGCGAATCAGCCGGGTTCCGCACTGATTATCGAGGATGCAGCGGGCGTCGTCGGCCGGAATCTCGTATTCGAACTCCTGCCGCGACATCCCGTAGCGCGGGGTTTTCAGGGTGAGATACCCGCGGCCGGCGCGCAGCCGCACCCGCGTCGTCATCGCGCCGGGCTCCTTCGCGACGTAGCCCTGCACGATCCGGTCCCCGCTTCGCCCTGCGAGGCAGGCCACGTCCCTGACGAGAAACCGACGTTCGATCTCTGTTGCCATGTTCTTCGTTGCCTTATTTGATTTCGGGCGAATGCAATTATATGAGAAGGAGGCGCCGCTGTTGCTGCGGTGCAATAAATCACTTCGCGCGCCACCCTGCGAACCGGGAGCGTCTCGTCGAGGATGGCCGGAGACGATTACAGAAATTCGCGCGAGACGAGGCATGCCCGTGTAGTGATGCACGCCGTCACCCAGTTTGTTACGGTTTGTAATACGTCGGACACAAACCGGCGGTAGCCTCGGCGCGTCGTATCACCTTGGTATTAGACGCGCCGCGATGAAGCGTTTCCTGCATCCTGTTGTGTGGCTTTCGGGCCGTCTGAATTTCCGCTCGAAGCTGCTTGGAACCTTCCTGCTTTTCGCGCTGCCGCTGGCCGGCCTCGGGGCGCTCGTCGTGCATGAAGCCCGCTCCTCGATCGAGCGGATCGAGCGCCAGCGCCAGGGACTCTCGTTGCAGATGCCGATGCTCGCGGTCGTGCGCGCCGTGCAGGACCACTATTCGGCCTCGCTCGCGACGATCCACGGCGACGCATCGATGGAGCCCCGGCTGAGCGCCGCCGCGGCCGAGTTCGAACGGACGGCGCCGACCGTTCTCGAGCAGCCTCTCGCCGCTGATGCGGGGGTGGAGATCCTGCGCCAATGGCGCACGCTCGCCGCGACTCCCGCGACCGATGCCGATACGAGCCGCGCCGGGCACGAGGAGATCCTCGATGCCCTGTTCCGCTTGCGTGATGACGTCGTCGATCGCAGCGGCCTGAGCCTGAACGACGACGTCGCGGCCCAGACGCTGGTCGGCCTCCTGAACAACCAGCTGGTGCCGCTGCTGCAGAACCTCGGACAGGCGCGCGACGTCGGTGTCGGGATCATCGCGCGCGGGCGGATCGGGATGTCGCAACGCGACGCGATGAGCACCGTCCGCGGCAGTTTCGACCCGCTGCTGACGTGGATCGGCAAGAGCGTCGACAGGACGACCGCGGCTGCGCCCGAGCTCGGGCCGGTGCTCGCCGAACCGCTCGGGGCGCTGAACATCGCGACGCTCGGCATCCAGGAATACCTCACGACGAAGCTGATCAACACCAGCGATCTCGACGTTCCGCTGGCCGAGTACCACGACAAGGGAAGCGCCGCCCTCGATGCCGGGTTCGCGTTCGCGGACCGGCTGATGCCGCAGATCGACCGGATGCTCGCGGACCGCGGGGCGCATTTCCAGTCGCTCTTCCTGTGGACGGCGGCCGGGCTCGGCGGAACGCTTGCGCTGATGGCCTACCTGTTCGCCGGCGCGTATTCGTCGATCCTCGCGTCGATCCGCGAACTCGACAAGGCCGCGCGCGCGATGGCCGACGGGGATCTGCGTGCGCGGGTCGAGGTGCGGACGCGCGACGAGATCGGCAGGGTCGGCGGCGATTTCAACGTGATGGCCGAAAGCTTTTCCGCGCTGATCGGCAAGGTCGTCGTGGCCGCGGGCAGCACGCAATCGGCCGCGGGTCAGCTCACCGCGCGGATCGCCGACGTCACCGCGGCGTCGGCGCAGCAGAGCGACACGGCGGCGCGCTCGTCGAGCTCGGTGCAGGAGCTCGCCGTCAGCGTGCAACAGGTCGCCGCGCACGCCGAGGACACGAACCGCATCGTCTGCCAGGCCGCGGCGCTATCGGCCGACGGTCGTGTCGTCGCGGACGAGGCGGCCGTCGAGATGCAGCGCATCGTCGAGGACAGCAGCGCCATGGCCGTGGCGATTCTCGCGCTCGAGGACCGCTCCCGCAGCGTGGACCGAGTCGTCGGCGTGATCGCCGAGATCGCCGAGCAGACGAACCTGCTCGCGCTCAACGCGGCGATCGAAGCCGCGCGCGCCGGCGAAGTCGGGCGCGGCTTCGCGGTCGTTGCCGACGAAGTCCGCAAGCTCGCGGACCGCACCGGCACCGCGACGCGCGAAATCGCGGGGACGATCCGGGAGATGCGCGACAGCATCCATGCGGTCGCCGCGGAAATCCGCCAGAGCGGCGCGCGCATCGGCGCGAGCTCGGCAGTCGTCGGCAAAGTGCTCGCGACGCTCGATTCGATTCACGAGGAAGTGACCCGCTCGGCGGCGCTCGTCGCCGACATCGTCGCCACCACCCAGGCCCAGACGGAAGTCAGCCACGACATCGCGCGCGACATCGAGAACATGTCGTCCATGGCCGACGAGAACCACAGCACCGCGCGCAGGACCGGCGCCGCGATCGAGGATCTGCTGCAGCTTTCCAGCGGACTTCGGCTGGCGATCGACGGCCTGCGCGTATGACGGTCTCCCGCTTAGAGAAAATGATGCCCGCCTCCCCGCAAATCGTCTCCGAGTTCCACGCCCTGCTCGACGCACGCGCACTCGCGTACGAATTCCAGCCCATCGCCGACATCGCGCGGGGGTCGGTACTCGGCTACGAGGCGCTGATGCGCGGGCCGGTCGGCTCGCCTTTGCGCACGCCGGACGTGCTGCTGCGCGTCGCGAAAAGCATCCAACGCATGGCCGATCTCGAGCGTGAGGCCTGTCTCGGCGCGATCGCGGCATTCGGCCGGCTCGGGCTGCCGGGCAAACTGTTCGTGAACCTGTCCGCGCCGATGATCGAATATTTCGCGCGCGACCGCGGCCGCGAGATGCTCGACTGCGCGCGCGACGCCGGCCTCGCGTCGGACCGACTGGTGCTCGAACTGACAGAGCACGAGCGCGTCGAGGATGTCGCGGGGCTGCAGGCGGCGATGGAAGTCCTTTCGGAGCGCGGCGTGACGCTGGCGCTCGACGATTTCGGCGACGGACGCTCGAGCTTGCGCCTGTGGGCGCAACTCAAGCCGCAGATCGTCAAGCTCGACAAGTATTTCGTCCATGGGCTGCTCGGCGACGGCCGCAAGGTAGACGTCGTCCGCACGGTGCTGCGGCTCGCCGAAGTTCTCGGGACGCCGCTCGTCGCCGAAGGCATCGAGGAAGCGGCCGAACTCGGAATGCTGCGCGACCTCGGCTGCCATTACGCGCAGGGCTACTATATCGGCCGCCCGGCGGCGGCGCCCGCGTCTGTCCTGCCGACGCCGGTGCTGGGGGTGCTCGGTTCCGGCAAGGTCGCGGTATTGCCGATTTCGGAGCGACGGCAGCAAGTCTGGCGTCCGGTCGACAAGTTGAGGGTCAGCGCGCCGGCGGTCGCGCCGCACCTCGCCAGCGGCGAGCTGGTGCGCCTTTTCGCCGCGAATCCCGAATTGCATGCGATCGCGGTGGTCGAAGGCCACAAGCCCGTCGGTCTGGTGAATCGGCGCGATTTCGTCGAGAAATACGCGCAGCCGTACCACCGCGAACTGTACGGTAAGCGGCCGGTGAGCCAGTTCATGAACGCGAACCCGATCTGCGCGGAGCGCTGGGCGCGGCTCGATTCGCTGATCGACGTGCTGACCGGTGGCGACCAGCGCTATCTGCACGACGGCTTCATCGTCACCGAAGACGGGCGCTACTGCGGCGTGGCGACCGGCGAGAGCCTCGTCCGCGCCATAACCGAGATGCGCATCGAGGCCGCGCGCCACGCAAACCCGCTGACGCTGCTGCCCGGCAACATTCCCATCACCGAGCACATCGCGCGGCTGCTCGACGCCGGCGGTCGCTTCGTCGCGTGCTATTTCGACCTGAACAACTTCAAACCCTACAACGACCTCTACGGCTACTGGCGCGGCGACGAGATGATCAAGCTCGCGGCGAGGACGGTCGCGAGCCACTGCGACCGCACGCAGGATTTTGTCGGCCACGTCGGCGGCGACGATTTCGTCGTGCTGTTCCAGAGCGACGATTGGGCCGAGCGCTGCGTGCGGATCGTCGCGGCGTTCAACCGCGAGGCGCGCGGCCTGTTCGATGCGCGCGAACTCCAAGAGGGCGGTTTCCACAGCGAGGACCGGCGGGGCTTCCAGACCTTCTTCCCGCTGACGACGATCGCCGCCGGGCAGGTCGCGGTGTCGCCGGGCCAGTTCCGCGATCCGGAAGAAGTCGCATCCGCGGCCGCGGCGGCGAAGAAGATCGCAAAGCTCTCCCCCGGCGGCATCCATCTCGCGCAGCCCGTAACGATCATTCCGTTTCGCGAGCCGATGGCGAAAGCGCGAGATGTGAGTGCTGCGAGCGCGTAACGAGGAATGCGCCGTACGCTGCGGTGCTGAGTGCCGAGTGCCGAGTGCCGAGTGCCGAGTGCCGAGTGCCGAGTGCCGAGTGCCGAGTGCCGAGTGCCGAGTGCCGAGTGCCGAGTGCCGAGTGCCGAGTGCCGAGTGCCGAGTGCCGAGTGCCGAGCGCTGATCGCGCAAGCAGAGGCGTGACGCCCGTGGTCTACCGGGCGGCGGGAGCGGGCGGGCGCAGGGAGAGCACAGCGTCGGGGTGAAAGGCGCGAAAATCCGCATTCGTGAGGCCCGTACGACTGCGACGGGAGTGAGGGATCGCCGCACTCTCGGTGAAACGTTTGCGGTGAAAAACGGCCGGGTACGGTAACGGACTGTTCGTATTGGGCTTTTTCGTGGAACATGGGCGCGTCGAGCTGGGCTTTCGCGCGGCAAGAGCGTAAAATTCCGGCCCTTCTGCTCCATCCGCTTCACAGCCCCCTCCCATGCTCTATCCCTCCCGTTTCGACGTCATCGTGGTCGGCGGCGGCCACGCCGGCACCGAAGCCGCGCTCGCTGCCGCCCGCATCGGCGCGAAGACGCTGCTCTTGACGCACAACATCGAGACGCTCGGGCAGATGAGCTGTAACCCGTCGATCGGCGGCATCGGCAAGGGCCACCTCGTGAAGGAGGTCGATGCGCTCGGCGGCGCGATGGCGGCGGCGACCGACGAGGGCGGCATCCAGTTTCGCATCCTCAATGCGTCGAAGGGTCCGGCCGTGCGTGCGACGCGCGCGCAGGCCGACCGCGTGCTGTACAGGGCCGCGATCCGCGGTCGGCTCGAGAACCAGCCGAACCTGTGGCTGTTCCAGCAGGCGGTCGACGACATCACCGTCGTCGGCGACCGCGTCACCGGCGTCGTCACGCAGATCGGCCTCGCGTTCGAGGCGCCCGCGGTCGTGCTGACCGCCGGCACCTTCCTCAACGGCCTGATCCACGTCGGCCTCGACAACTACTCGGCGGGACGCGCCGGCGATCCGCCGGCGATCTCGCTCGGGCAACGGCTGAAGGAATTGAAGCTGCCGCAGGGGCGGCTCAAGACCGGCACGCCGCCGCGGCTCGACGCGCGCTCGATCGATTTCTCGGTGATGCAGGAGCAACCGGGCGACGACCCGGTGCCGGTATTCAGCTTCCTCGGCCGCGCGGACCAGCACCCGCGGCAATTGCCGTGCTGGATCACGCACACCAACGCGGGCACGCACGACATCATCCGCGCGAACCTCGACCGCTCGCCGATGTACTCGGGCGTCATCGAAGGCGTCGGCCCGCGCTACTGCCCGTCGATCGAGGACAAGATCCATCGCTTCGCCGACAAGGACAGTCACAACATCTTCCTCGAGCCGGAAGGACTGACGACGAACGAGATCTACCCGAACGGGATCTCGACGTCGCTGCCGTTCGACGTCCAGCTCGCGGTCGTGCGCTCGATCCGCGGTCTCGAGAACGCCTACATCCTGCGTCCCGGATATGCAATCGAGTACGACTACTTCGACCCGCGCAATCTCAAGAGCAGCCTGGAGACAAAGTCGTTCCACGGCCTCTACTTCGCCGGCCAGATCAACGGCACGACCGGCTACGAGGAAGCGGCCGCGCAGGGGCTGCTCGCCGGCGCGAACGCCGCGCTGCAGGCGCAGGGCCGCGAGGCGTGGTGCCCGCGTCGCGACGAGGCCTATCTCGGCGTGCTCGTCGACGATCTCATCACCCGCGGCGTCGCCGAGCCGTACCGGATGTTCACCTCGCGCGCCGAATACCGTCTCAGCCTGCGCGAGGACAACGCGGACCTGCGGCTGACCGAGAAGGGGCGCGAGCTCGGCCTCGTCGACGACGTACGCTGGGACGCGTTCTGCCGCAAACGCGACGCGATCGAGCGCGAAACGGCACGCCTGAAAGCCACCTGGGCGCATCCGGAGAGCATCCCGTCCGACGACGCCGAGCGCGTCGTCGGCAAGGCGCTCGAACGCGAGTACCGCTTCTTCGAGCTGCTGCGCCGCCCGGACACCCGCTACGTCGACCTGATGGGCCTGCCCGGCGCGCCGGAAAATCCGGAAACCGACCCACAAGTGATCGAACAGCTCGAAATCGCGGCGAAATACCAGGGCTACATCGACCGCCAGCAGGACGAGGTCGCGAAGCAGTTGCAGGCCGAGTCGACGCGGCTGCCCGCGGATCTCGACTACGCCGACGTGCGCGGGCTGTCGAAGGAAGTGCAGCAGAAGCTGAACCAGCACAAGCCGGAAACGATCGGCCAGGCCGGCCGCATCCAGGGCGTGACGCCGGCGGCGATTTCACTCCTGCTCGTGTGGTTGAAGCGGCGCGAGCTCGGGCAGCGCGCTGCGGGGGCTGCGGCGGCCGACGCTACGGGGACTCCGCCGCGATGAGCGCCGGCACGCTGGACGCCGGGCTCGCCGCGCTCGGCCTGTCGCTGTCGCCGGCGACGCAGGAGCGGCTGATGTCGTTCGCGGCGCTGCTGCAGAAGTGGAACAAGGTCTACAACCTGACGTCGATCCGCGACGCCGGCCAGGTCCTCACGCACCACCTGCTCGACTCGCTCGCGGTGCTGCCGCATCTCGACGGCATCGCGACGCTCGCCGACGTCGGCTCCGGCGGCGGCCTGCCCGGCATCCCGCTCGCGATCGCGGCGGCCGAGAGCCAGCCGGGCCTCGCGATCACGTCGATCGAGACGGTCAACAAGAAGGCGAGCTTCCAGCAGCAGGCGAAGATCGAACTCGCGCTCGCGAACTTCGCGGTGGTGAACGAGCGTGTCGAGAGTGTCCGTCCCGCGGCGCCGTTCGACGCGGTGGTTTCGCGCGCGTTCTCCGAGCTCGCCGATTTCGTCGTCCTCACCGCGCACCTGCTGCGGCCGGGCGGACATTTTCTCGCGATGAAGGGCGTGTATCCTCGCGACGAGATCGCGCGGCTCCCGGCCGCTTTCCGCGTCGTCGAGGCCGTCCCGCTCACGGTGCCCGGGCTCGGCGCTGAACGTCACCTGATCATCCTCGAAAGGAACTGAATGGCCCGGATCTTCTGCGTTGCGAACCAGAAAGGCGGCGTCGGCAAGACGACGACTTGCGTGAACCTCGCGGCCGCGCTGCAGCAGGCGGGCCAGCGTACGCTGCTCGTCGACCTCGATCCGCAGGGCAACGCGACAATGGGCAGCGGCATCGACAAGCGGTCGGTGCCGAAGTCCGTCTATCACCTTCTCGTCGGGCTCGCGACGCTCGACGAGGCGCGCGCGAAATCGCCGACCGGCGGCTACGACGTGCTGCCGGCGAACCGCGATCTCGCCGGCGCCGAAGTCGAGCTCGTCGATCTCGAACGGCGTGAGAATCGCCTGCGCGACGCGTTGAAGCGCTTCGACGCCGAGTACGACTTCGTGCTCGTCGATTGTCCGCCGGCGCTGTCGATGCTGACGCTCAACGGCCTGTGTGCCGCGCACGGCGTGATCATCCCGATGCAGTGCGAGTATTACGCGCTCGAAGGCCTGTCCGATCTCGTCAACACGATCAAGAAGGTGCACGCGAACCTCAACCGCGATCTGAAGATCATCGGCCTGCTGCGCGTGATGTTCGATGCGCGCATGACGCTGCAGCAGCAGGTGTCGGCGCAACTCGAGAGCCACTTCGGCGACAAGGTGTTCCGCGCGATCGTGCCGCGCAACGTGCGGCTCGCCGAAGCGCCGAGCCACGGCATGCCGGGCGTCATGTTCGACCGCGCGGCGAAAGGGGCGCAGGCGTACATGGCGTTCGCCGGCGAGATGATCGAGCGCGCCGCCGCGTTCTGAGCGATTTCGAGGACTCCCGATGACCCGACCCAAACTCAAAGGCCTCGGCCGCGGCCTCGACGCGCTGCTCGCGGCGAACCACGACGACGACGCGGAGCGCGGCGAACTGCAGACGCTGCCGGTCGGCGATCTGCAGCCGGGCAAGTATCAACCGCGCACGCGCATGGACCCCGGTTCCCTCGAGGAACTGGCGGCGTCGATCAAGGCGCAGGGCGTGATGCAGCCGATCCTCGTGCGGCCGATCGACGGTTCGAGATACGAAATCATCGCCGGCGAGCGTCGCTGGCGCGCCGCGCAGATCGCCGAACTCGACGAGGTGCCGTGCCTCGTCCGCGAGATCCCCGACGAAGCGGCGCTCGCGATGTCGCTGATCGAGAACATCCAGCGCGAGGATCTGAACCCGCTCGAGGAGGCCGGTGGCATCCAGCGCTTGATCGACGAGTTCGGCATGACGCACCAGCAGGCGGCCGACGCGGTCGGGCGCTCGCGACCCGCCGCGTCGAACCTGCTGCGCCTATTGAATCTCGCCAGCGCGGTGCAGGAGCTGTTGATGGCAGGCGATATCGACATGGGGCATGCGCGGGCGATCCTGCCGCTCGACGGGGCGAGCCAGATCCAGGTCGCGAACCACGTCGCAGCGCGCGGCCTGTCGGTGCGCGAAACCGAGCGGCTCGTGCAGCAGACACTGAGCCCGCGCCAGAAGAAGGCCGAACGCGAACCGGACCGCGACCTGCTGCGCCTCGAAGAGGAGATTGCCGACTCGCTTGGCGCGACCGTGAAGATCAGGGCGAACCGCAAGGGCGCCGGCGAGGTGACCATCCGCTTCGGCGACCTCGACCAGCTCGACGGGCTATTGAGCCGGCTGCGCTGAGCAAGGGGCCACGCGGTTGGCAGCGTACGGCGAATACGACCGACGGGCGCCGCGAACCGCGTCGATCAGCCGCGATTTCGGCCTTTCTTCTCCGGTCGTCAGGCATCTTGTATAAGATGCAGGACCTTGCCGGGAAACGGTGTCGAAGCCCGACGAAAATTTGACTTTATCGTGGTTAACCCCTAGTATTCGCGAAATTTTTTAGCGACAGGCGCATAAGCGCAGCGCGTCGGCGGATCCATGTTCAAGATGGTTTTCCTGCAGCTTGGCGCGACGATCGCGGCAACGGCCATCGCGGCCGTTTTTTTCGGTCTGCGTGGCGCGGTGTCCGCCGCCCTGGGCGGTCTGTCATGCGTCCTGCCGAATGCGTTCTTCGCCCTGCGGCTGCATTTCGCGGCGAAGCGTCCGGGCGGGGCGAACGTAGCGGTTTTCTTCATCGGCGAGTTCTTCAAGATCGCGTCGATCGTGGGTTTGTTGGTGCTGGTCGAGCGGTCCTATGAAGGCCTCCACTGGGGAGGACTCTTCATCGGCCTGATCCTGGCACTGAAGGCGAATTTATTTGCATTTATGGTGAAGACCTGACCATGGCTACCGAAGCACCGACGTCCGGCGAATACATCGTCCACCACCTCACCCATATGAACTCCACCGGTCACGCCCAGAAGGCGGTCATCGACTGGAGCGTATGGAACCTCGACACCCTGTTCTTCTCGATTCTCCTCGGGGTCGTCACGCTGTTCTTCCTGATCCGCGCCGCGCGCAAGGCAACGCCCGGCGTTCCGGGGCGCTTCCAGGCCGCCGTCGAAATCCTCGTCGAGATGGTCGCCGATCAGGCGAAGGGCATCATTCATAGCGCCGAGTCGCGCAAGTTCGTCGCACCCGTCGCGCTGACCGTGTTCCTCTGGATCTTCCTGATGAACTCGATGGACTTCCTGCCGGTCGATCTGCTGCCGCGCATCTGGGCCGCGATCTCCGGCAACGAGCACGCCTACCTGCGCGTCGTGCCGACCGCCGACCTCAACGGGTCGCTCGGGATATCGATCGGCGTGCTGCTGATCTGCCTCTACTACAACGTCAAGATAAAGGGCGTTTCCGGCTGGGTCCATGAGCTCTTCACGGCGCCGTTCGGCAGCCACCCGCTGCTGTGGCCGATCAACTTCCTCATGCAGATCATCGAGTTCCTCGCGAAGACCATTTCGCATGGCATGCGGCTGTTCGGCAACATGTACGCCGGCGAGCTGATCTTCATGCTGATCGCGCTGCTCGGCGGCACCGCCACCGCGTTCGGTTTCGTCGGCCACGTCGTCGCCGGTTCGATCTGGGCGGTCTTCCACATCCTGATCGTCGCGCTGCAGGCGTTCATCTTCATGATGCTGACGCTGGTCTATATCGGCCAGGCGCACGAAAGCCACTAACGGTCCGCAGTACCCGGTTTCTTTAACTTCAATTCACTTTTTACTCAAGGAGTCGTCATGGAAAACGTTCTGGGTTTGGTTGCTCTGGCTGCTGGTCTGATCATCGGTCTGGGTGCTATCGGCGCTTGTATCGGTATCGGCATCATGGGCTCCAAGTACCTCGAAGCTTCGGCCCGTCAGCCCGAGCTGATGAACGCGCTGCAAACCAAAATGTTCCTGCTGGCCGGTCTGATCGACGCTGCGTTCCTGATCGGCGTCGGTATCGCGATGATGTTCGCCTTCGCCAACCCGTTCCAGCTCGTTTGACCGGTTCGAGTTCGCCTCTTTGACAACAACTGAGGGACAAGAACAGTGAATTTGAACGCAACCCTGATAGCTCAGCTCGTTGTGTTCTTCATTTTGGCGTGGGTCACGATGAAGTTCGTGTGGCCCCCCATCGTGAAGGCGCTCGACGAGCGTGCGAAGAAGATCGCGGACGGGCTTGCGGCTGCGGACAAGGCCCGCGCCGACCTCTCGCTCGCCGAGAAGAAGGTCGTCGACGAACTGCGCAAGGCTCGCGAATCCGCGGGCGACGTGCGTGCCACTGCCGAAAAGCAGGCGGCGAAGTTCCTCGACGATGCCCGCGCCGAAGCCGCCCGCATCGTCGCGCAGGCTCGTGAAGCCGCCGAAGCCGAAGCCGGTACCGCCTCCCAGCGTGCGAAGGAAGCCCTGCGCGACCAGGTCGCGCTTCTGGCCGTCGCCGGTGCCGAAAAGATCCTCCGTCGCGAGATCAACGCCCAGGTGCATGCCGACCTGCTTGCCAACCTGAAAACGGAACTGCAATAAGTCATGGCCGAGAACGTCACCATCGCGCGCCCCTATGCGGATGCCGCCTTCGAGCTGGCCCGCGGGGCAGGTGCGCTGGGGCCTTGGTCGGAAGCACTCGATCGACTCGCTGCAGCAGCAGCGGATGCGTCGATGAAAGCCTGCATCAGCAATCCGGAGCTGTCATCCGACCAGCTGTATCAGCTGTTCCTTGACGTTGCGGGGCAAGGCTTCACCCCCGAGCTGCAGAATTTCGTTCGTGTCCTCGTCGACAACGAACGCCTGCAGGTGCTTCCGGAGATCCGTGACCTGTTCGTTGAACTCAAGAACGAACATGAAGGCGTCAAGGAAGCCGAAATCGCCTCCGCCTTCCCGCTCGACGATGCCACGCTGGCGCACCTGAAGACCGATCTTGAGAACCGCTTCAAGACTCGGCTCAACGTGCGCGTCAGCCTCGACCCCGAACTCATCGGCGGGGTCCGCATCGCCATCGGCGACGAAGTGATCGACGCCTCGGTCCGCGGCAAGCTCGCGAACATGGCCGCTGCGCTAAAGAACTAGGAGCATAACCAGATGCAACTCAACCCCTCTGAAATCAGTGATCTGATTAAGAGCCGGATCCAGAACCTGCAGCTCGCAGCCACGTCGCGCAACGAAGGCACCGTGGTGTCGCTGACCGACGGCATCACGCGCGTTCACGGCCTCGCCGACGTCATGCAGGGCGAAATGCTGGAGTTTCCCGGCAACACCTTCGGCCTCGCGCTGAACCTCGAGCGTGACTCTGTCGGTGCGGTGGTCCTCGGAGAATACGAGCACATCACCGAAGGTGACGCCGTCAAGGCGACCGGCAAGATTCTCGAAGTGCCGGTCGGCCCCGAGCTTATCGGCCGCGTCGTCAACGCGCTCGGCCAGCCGATCGACGGCAAGGGTCCGATCAACGCGAAGCTCACCGACAAGATCGAAAAGGTCGCGCCGGGCGTCATCTGGCGCCAGTCGGTGTCGCAGCCGGTGCAGACCGGCCTGAAGTCGGTCGATTCGATGGTGCCGATCGGCCGCGGTCAGCGCGAGCTGATCATCGGCGACCGCCAGACCGGCAAGACCGCGGTCGCAGTCGACGCGATCATCAACCAGAAAGGCCAGGACATGTTCTGCGTCTACGTCGCGGTCGGCCAGAAGGCCTCGACGGTCGCGAACGTGGTGCGCAAGCTCGAAGAGCACGGTGCGATGGAATACACCATCGTCGTCGCCGCGACCGCGTCCGAATCCGCCGCGATGCAGTTCATCGCGCCGTACTCGGGCTGCACGATGGGCGAATACTTCCGCGACCGCGGCCAGGACGCGCTGATCATTTATGACGATTTGACCAAGCAGGCGTGGGCCTACCGTCAGATCTCGCTGCTGCTGCGCCGCCCGCCGGGCCGCGAAGCCTATCCCGGCGACGTGTTCTACCTGCACTCGCGTCTGCTCGAGCGTGCGTCGCGCGTGTCTGCCGAGCACGTCGAGAAGTTCACGAACGGTGAAGTCAAGGGCAAGACGGGTTCGCTGACCGCGCTGCCGATCATCGAGACGCAGGCGGGCGACGTGTCCGCGTTCGTTCCGACGAACGTGATCTCGATTACCGACGGCCAGATTTTCCTCGACACCGACCTCTTCAACGCCGGTATCCGTCCCGCGATCAACGCCGGCCTGTCGGTGTCCCGCGTCGGCGGTGCCGCGCAGACCAAGGTGATCAAGAAGCTCGGCGGCGGTATCCGCCTGGCGCTGGCGCAGTACCGCGAACTCGCGGCCTTCGCCCAGTTCGCCTCCGACCTCGACGAAGCCACCCGCAAGCAGCTCGAGCGCGGTCGTCGCGTCACCGAGCTGATGAAGCAGGCGCAATACTCGCCGATGTCGGTGTCGCAGATGGCGCTGTCCCTGTTCGCCGTCAACAAAGGCTACATGGACGACGTCGAAGTCAACAAGATTCTGCCGTTCGAATCCGCGCTGCTGGCGTTCATGAAGTCGAAGTACGCCGGCATCATGGACACCATCGAAACCAGCGGCAACCTGGATGAGGCCACCGAGACCGCACTCACCGCCGCGGCGGAAGAGTTCAAGAAAACCGGCGTCTATTGATAGGCCGCGCTGATTTGCAGCCGCTGGTTTAAGGAGCAAGTATGGCAGCCGGAAAAGAGATACGGACCAAGATCAAGAGCGTGGAAAACACGCGCA
>NZ_JAVSMM010000014.1:0-121680 GCF_032027225.1 Aromatoleum sp.
CCGCCTCTTCCACGGCGATCTCGTCGAACGGGTTCATCGACATCTTCACATTGGCGATATCCACGCCGCTGCCGTCACTCTTGACGCGCACCTTCACGTTGTAATCGACCACGCGTTTCACGGGTACGAGGATCTTCAAAGCCGCGCTCCTTGTTTGTTTGGTCAAAGGTTTTTTGATCGGGGGATTATGTCACCGCACGAAATCGATTGACACCTTGACCTCCAGCCCAAAAAATCGTTCCATACGCATCGGTATGGGCCGCATACGGTACCGTATGGTCCAGCCTTCGTCAATACTATCCCGTATGGAAAACATGTCGATCAAACCCCGGGTTCAACTAGACCGCGACGCATGGGTCCTCGCTGCAACGGACGTGCTCGCGGACGACGGCATCGCCGGCCTGCGGGTCGAAGTACTAGCGAAGCGTCTGAAGGTCACGAAGGGCAGCTTTTACTGGCACTTCCAGGACCGGCGCGACCTCTTGATGGCGGTCCTGCAGACGTGGCGAGACGGCCGGATCCGCGACATCGTGAAGCAGACCCGGGCGCAGTCGGGGCGCGAGCTGGAGCAGATATATCACGTGATCGACGTGTATAGCGCGAGCCGCAGCCGGCGCGGAGCGATGATCGAACTGGCGGTGCGCGACTGGGCGCGACGCGATCCCGATGCCGCCGCGATCGTCGCGGAGGTCGACGAAATGCGCCTGCGCTGTGCACGCGAACTGTTCCTCGCCTGCGGCGTTCCGATGGACGAGGCGTCGAGCCGCTGCATGCTTCTCTATGCCTACGTGTTCGGGATTTCGCTGATGATCTACGACAAGTTCGACAGCGATGTCGCCCGCCTCAAGCGGGACATCGCCGACCTCATCGCGTTGTCGACCAACATGAAGGATCAGAGCGTGCGCAACGCTGGCACCGGTCGCTAGAGCGCGTCTCCGAACACGCACCTGGCATTCTCGCCGGTTGCGGCGATCACGTCGGCTGCGCTCATTCGGCGCAGGTCGGCGAGGATCTCGGCGTAGCGGCGAAGATTCACCGGCTCGTTCCGCTCACCCCGCGCCCACACGGGAGGGATGTCGGGTGCATCGGTTTCGAGCACGAGCGCATCCAGCGGCAGCCTCGCAGCAAGCTCGCGGATCCGCCGCGAGCCGTCGAACGTCATCGTCCCGCCGAAACCCAGCTTGAAGCCCATTCCGATAAGCATGTCCGCCTGCTGTCGGCTGCCGTTGAACGCGTGCGCGATTCCCCCCGGCACGTCGACGCGTCGCAACTGCTTGAGAATCGCATCGACCGCACCGCGTACGTGGAGAATTACGGGCAAAGCGAAGCGTTGCGCGAGTTTCAGCTGCGCGATGTAGAACCGTTCCTGCAGTCGGGCGTCGGGATGGTGGGCGTGAAAATCCAGCCCGATCTCGCCGACGGCGAGCGCGCCGTCGTTCGCGAGCCGGTCGGCAAGGATCTCGAGATCGCTCTCCGCGGCGCGCTCGACATAGAGCGGATGAATGCCGTACGCGGGACGGATGTCCGGGTGCGTCGCCGCGAGCACGGCGACGCGATCGAAGTTCCCGATGTCCACCGACGGGACGACGAAGCGCTCGACACCAGCCGCTCTCGCGGCGCCGAGCACTACCTCGCGGTCGCGCTCGAACTCCGCGGCATCCACATGGATGTGGGTGTCGACAAGCATCGGAACACCTGTCGGATCGACACGCTTACCGGCCGCGCCACTCCGGTTTGCGCTTGCCGATGAACGCGTCGATGCCTTCGGCGGCATCCTCGGTCATCATGTTGCAGGCCATCGTCTCGGCGGCGGTCTGGTATGCAGCGTCCATGCCCATCTCGAGCTGGCGATAGAACATCTGCTTGCCCATGCGGATCGCGACCGGCGACTTGGCGCAGATCGACGCGGTCAGCTTTGCGATCTCGTCGTCGAGCTGCTCCAGGGGCACGACGCGATTGACCAGCCCCCGGCGTTGCGCTTCGTGCGCGTCGATGAACTCGCCGGTGACGAGCATCTCGAAGGCCTGCTTGCGCCCGACGTTGCGCGACAGGCCGACGCTCGGCGTCGCGCAAAAAAGACCGACGTTGATGCCCGAAACCGCGAAGCGCGCGACGTCGGCCGCAACCGCGAGGTCGCACATCGACGCGAGCTGACACCCGGCGGCGGTCGCGATGCCATGGATCCGCGCAATCACCGGCTGCGGCAGTTCGACGAGCTTCATCATGAACTTGCTGCACAGTCGGAAAAGCGCCTGCTGGAACTCGAAAGTGTGGTTCCCGCGCATTTCCTTCAGATCGTGACCGGCGCAGAAAGCCTTGCCTTCGCCGCCGAGAACGACGACGCGCACGCTCGCGTCCTGCGCGATCGCATCCAATTCGACGATCAGCGTCTCGAGCATTGCCTGCGACAGCGAATTGAATTGCGCAGGGCGATTCAGCGTGAGATGCGCGACACCCCCTTCATCGCGGCGCACGAGCATGCGTTCGTTGTCGCCTTGAAGCATTGCACTCATTCTGCTCTCCCTTGTTCACTCAAACGATGCGGTCGACTTGGCCTGTTCCCGCAGCACGAATTTCTGGATCTTCCCGGTCGACGTCTTCGGCAGCGGTCCGAAGATGACCTTCTTCGGCGCCTTGAAGCCGGCCAGGTGTTCCTTGCAGTGGGCGATCAGCTCCGCCTCGGTCACGCTTGCGCCGTCACGGAGTTCCACGAAGGCGGCCGGCACCTCGCCCCATTTCGGATCGGGCGACGCGACCACCGCCGCGGCCATCACCGCGGGGTGCTTGTACAGCGCGTCCTCGACTTCGATCGACGAGATGTTCTCGCCGCCGGAGATGATCACGTCCTTCGAGCGGTCCTTGATCTTGACGTAGCCGTCCTCCTGCATCACCGCGAGGTCGCCGGTGTGATACCAGCCACCGCGGAACGACTCCTCGGTTGCGTCGAGGTTCTTGAGGTAACCCTTCATGACGAGGTTGCCGCGGAACATGATCTCGCCCATCGTCTGGTTGTCCCAAGGCACCGGCTCCATCGTCTCGGGATCGAGGACGGTGATGCCTTCCTGCGCGTGGTAGCGCACACCTTGACGACCGTTGAGCGCGACCTGCTCGGCGAGCGGCAGATTCTTCCATTCGTCGTGCTTCGCGCACACCGACGCGGGGCCATAGGTTTCGGTCAGACCGTAGACGTGGGTCAGATCGATGCCGATCTTCGCCATGCCTTCGATGACCGCGGCCGGCGGCGGCGCGGCAGCGACCAGGCCGTAGACTTTGTGGTTGATTCCCTCGCGCCAGGCTTCCGGCGCGTTCGCGAGCATCGAATGCACGATCGGGGCGCCGCAGTAGTGGGTGACGCCGTGCTCGCGGATCGCATCGAAGATCAGGCGCGGGTCGACACGGCGCAGGCACACGTTGATGCCCGCGTTCGCCGCCATCGTCCAAGCGAAGCACCACCCGTTGCAATGGAACATCGGCAGCGTCCACAGGTAGACCGAATGCGGCGGCATGCCCCAGCTGACGATGTTGCTCATCGCGTTGAGGTAGGCGCCGCGATGGTGATAGACGACGCCCTTCGGGTTTCCGGTCGTGCCCGACGTGTAATTCAGCGAGATCGCGTCCCACTCGTCGGCGGGCCGCTCGAACACGAAATCCGGACTTCCGGTTTCGAGGAATGCCTCGTAATCCATGGCGCCGAGACGATCACCCGGCCCGCTGTATTCGGTGTCGTCGACGTCGATGACGACCATGTCCGGACGGTTCGCGAGTTCGATCGCCTTGCTCATCACGCGGGCGAACTCGCGGTCGGTGATCAGCACCTTCGCGTCGCCGTGATTGAGCATGAACGCGACGGCTTCGGGGTCGAGGCGGGTGTTGAGCGTATTCAGCACGGCGCCGGTCGCCGGCACCCCGAAATGGCACTCGAAAAGTTCCGGCGTGTTGTTGAGGACGACGGCGACGGTATCGTTCTTGCCGACGCCGAGCTGCTTCAGCGCGGAGGCCAGCCGTCGTGCGCGCGTGTAGCTTTCGAGCCAAGTGTAGCGGCGCTTGCCATGGATGACTGCGGTGCGGTTGGGGTAAACGTAGGCGCTTCGCTCGATGAACGTGAGGGGCGTGAGGGGCACATAGTTGGCCTCGTTTTTGTCCAGCCCGATCTCGTACGGCGATGCTTTCTTCTCAGTCATTTCAACTCCGCTGTCATCAGTGATTCAAATCAGTGATTCAAGTTGGACGGAACGCCGGCTACTTACGCCCGCAGCGTTCGAGAGAGCCCGATCCTTGTCGCCCCGCCGAATCGAGGCCCGTGATCCAGCCCGCGACCTCGTTGGCCAGGCGCGCTGCCGCACGCCGGTGCGCGATCACCCCGCCTGCGGCGTCGGGAGTCGGCGCCTGCTCACGGATCACGAGCGTGCGCTGCGCGATCACATCGTCGCTTCGAGGAGCGATCAGCGAGGGACGGGCGATGATTATCGCATGGCTGTCCCGGACGGTCTCGAATTCCTGCACGAACTCGTCGAGCTCGACTCGCAGGCGACATTTGCCGTCGGGGCCGCTGTTCGACACGAGCGCGCGATCGAGCGCAAGACGGAGCATCTCGGCAGGCTCGGCGACCCAGCGCGTCTCCGAATACGCTTCGCGCTCGGCAGGCTGACGGTATTCGATGCGGTACTGCATCGCACCGGAGGACAGCCACGTCGGCGCCCGCACCTCGACCCGTGACAGCGCAAGCGGCAATGGCGGATCGACAGGTGTCGCGATGCCAAGGTCGAAAAAGGCGAATCGGGCGGCCGGAACACCGAGGTTCCCGCATCCAGCGACAGCCAGGCCAAGTACCAGGATCGCAGCCCACTTCTGCCGTCTCGTCACCGACATCATTGACACCCCTTTGCGTTCACTTGTTCGGATCGAACCCCGCCTCCCCCGGGCCGGGAGGCGGTTGCATACGCCCGATCAGCAACATCTGCGGCGACGACTGTACTTCCTCGATCAGCCGGTTGAGCCGCTGCGACGTTCCGGTCAGCTCTTTCAGCAGGCCGTTGAGCTGCGGCAGCGTGTTGTCGATGAGCCCCTCGCCGGTTGCCGCCGCAGCGGCATCGAGGTTACCGGCCATCGCCTGCAGACGAACCATCAGCGTCCGCATTTCCGTCACTGCCGGCGTCACTTCGCCGCTCGCCTGCTCGAGGTTGGCAAGCGTCGCCGACAGACGCTGCAGATTTTCCCGGCTCAGCGCAGCCCGGATCGTCGCGAGGGTCGCGGGCGCATCGGCAAACGTGCGATCGATGCCGACCGACGCCGATTCCAGGCGCTCGAGCGTGGTCTCGACCCGCCCCAGATTCTCGTCGTTGAAAAATTGCGCGAGCCGGTCCGCAACGAACTTGATGCGCTCGGCAGCGTCGAGCGTGCTGTCGGTCAGTTGGTCGAGCAGCCCCGGGTCGAGCGTCAATCGCGGCGG
This sequence comes from Aromatoleum sp., assembly GCF_032027225.1. Lineage (GTDB taxonomy): Bacteria > Pseudomonadota > Gammaproteobacteria > Burkholderiales > Rhodocyclaceae > Aromatoleum. The sequence continues at coordinate 5,450 of NZ_JAVSMM010000014.1, forward strand.
CCCAAGCCCCTCCGCGACGAGCGGCGTCCGGTCGTCTCCGCGGTCGTCGAGCTGCACGTAGGCGATCCCCGTCACACCCTGGTACCCGAGCCTAGCCCGCGTTCCGCGCGTCACAGGCAAATCTTCCCGTATCTCGATCGAGACGAGGATCTTCAACGGATCCTCCGGGTCGATGCCGATCTTTGTGACCTTCCCCGCCGAGATGCCACGAAAACGGACGTCGCCTTCGACGTTCAGGCCGGTGACGCTGCCCCGCGATTCGAGCACGTATTGCCTGACTGCCGCGCGCCCGTCCGAGAACCACCACAGCGCGAAAACGAGCGCGGTCCCGAGGACCAGCGCGAACAACCCCGCGGCGAGTGCGTGCGAGCGATTTTCCATCAGCCCTTCTCCCCTCTGCGCGCCAGCGCCCGGCGCCCATGTTCGCCATGAAAAAAGCGCGCGACGAACGGATGATCGAGTTCCATCGTCTCCTCCAGCGAGGCGTAGCTCAGAATGCGGCGCTCCGCGAGGACCGCGACTTTCGACGCGAGCGACGCGAGCGTGTCGATATCGTGCGTGACCAGCACCACGGTCAGCCCGAGCCGATCGCGTAGCGAGCGGATCAAGCCGACAAATGCCTCGCTACGGTCCGGGTCTAGCCCCGCGGTCGGCTCGTCGAGCAGCAGCAGTTCCGGTTCGAGTGCGAGCGCGCGCGCAAGCGCAACCCGCTTGATCATCCCGCCCGACAACTGCGACGGCATCAGCAGTGCGGTCGACGGTTCGAGCTCCACCATCGCGAGCTTCAGCGCGACGAGGTCGCGGACCTCGCGAGCCGTGACGACCCGCAATTCACGCAACGGAAAACCGATGTTCTCCGCCACCGTCAGTGCCGAGAAGAGCGCGCCGTGCTGGAACAGGACGCCAAAGCGCTGCCGCCGGGCCCGCTGTTCACGTGCGCTGCCGGCGAAAAGTGGTTCGCCGAACAGGGAGACGGTACCTTCAGCGGGCCGGGTGAGCCCGATCACGTGTCGCAGCAAGGTCGTCTTGCCACTGCCGGACCCGCCGACGAGCGCAACGACTTCGCCGCGTGCGACCGTCAGGTCGACCCCGTCATGGACGACGGAATTCCCGAAGCGCGTCACGATTCCCCGCATTTCGATGACCGGCTCGTCGCTCATCCCGGCACCCCGATGGAGCGCGTGGCGATCGCGAAGACCGCATCGACGAGGATCACCGCCGTGATCGCCGAGACCACCGACGCGGTGGTGTTCGCCGACAGGCTCTCGGTGTTCGGCCGCACGCGCAGCCCGAAATGACACGCGACCAGCGCGATCAGCAAGCCGAACGCAGCGCCCTTCGCGAGCGCGATGTAGAGGTTCGCGATCGGCACGACGCGCGGCAGCGTGTCGAGGAAGAAGCCGAAGCTGAGATCGAGCTGCATCCAGGCCGACACCATCCCGCCGAGCAGCGCGACGCCCGACGTCCACAGCACCAGGAGCGGCATCGCGAGCGTCAGCGCGACGACTTTCGGCAGCACGAGGCGTCGCGTGCGGGAGATGCCCATCGCCGTCAGCGCGTCGAGTTCCTCGGTCACCCGCATGACGCCGAGTTGCGCCGTCATCGCCGACCCGGAGCGGCCCGCGACCAGTACCGACACGAGCACCGGCCCGAGTTCGCGGACGATGCCGAGCCCGAGGATATTGACGATGTAGATGTCGGCGCCGAAGGCGCGCAGCTGCAGCGCGGACAGGTAGGACAGCACGACGCCGATCAGAAAGCCGACGAGCGCCGCTACCGGCGTCGCCTTCGCGCCGACCTTGAACACGTTGGCCGAAATCTCGAACAGCGGCCAGTCGCGCGGATGGCGGATCAGATAGACGAAGTCGAGGACGAGTTGGCCGAGAAGGCGGACGAGACCGACGACGTGATCGAACAGACCGAGCTGGACGCGACCGAGCGCGACCACGGCGTCGATCAGCGTATAGGATCGCGGCTCGGGAAGCGGCACGGCCGCGGCGTCGGCGACGCGTTCGATCGTCGCCTTCAGCGCATCGTCGGCTTCGAGCTCGCGCGGCCAGCGCTCGCCCCAGGCGTGCCAGAGCAAGGTCGCGCCAAAGCTGTCGAGTCGCGACACGGCGAGTTGCCAGTCCGCGTCGCCGCCCGCGAGCGCGAGTTCCTTCCGGATTTCCGCTGCCCGCGACGCCAGCGAGCGGAGGGTCCAGTCGCCCTCGACGCGGACGACCGGAGCGGCTCCGGGCCGCGCAGCCGATGACGCGATGACCCTCGGATCGCCGGTCATTCCGCTTCGAGCAAAACCGGCTTCGTGCGCAGCAAGAGTTTCCGTCCCACCGATTGCCACTGACGCTGCTCTTCCTCGATCGAGGCCGCGGTCAGCGGCAGCTTCTGGAGCCAGCCGTCCGCGACGCCGACGACGAAATCGCGTCCGTTGCGTTCGATGTCGATAGGCGGGATTCCGCGCCCGTCGCGTGCGCGGTGGATGAGGGCCGCGAGCCGCAGGCAGACGATCAACAGCCAGTCCCGGCTGTCCGGGTCGATGGCCCCGACGCGCTCGAGCTTGCCGCGATGCGCGAGCACGACGCGCGCGAGGCGCCCCTGGTCCATCCGCGAAAAGCCGGGCATGTCGGCGTTCGCGAGAATGTATGCGCTGTGCTTGTGGTAGCTCGAATGGGCGACCGATATTCCGATTTCGTGGAGCATCGCGGCCCACTGCAGGAAGCGGCGATCGGGATGTTCGGGATCCTTCGTTTCAGGGAGCAGGCGGGACAGCAGGAAGCACGCCGTGGCACCGACCTCTTCGGCCTGTTTCCGGTCGATGCCGTAGCGACTCACGAACGACGCAACCGTCGCGTCGCGCAAGTCGTGATGGTGGTAGCGTCCGAGCAGGTCGTACAGCACGCCCAGGCGCAACGCGCCCTCCGAAAAAACCATGCGCTCGAGGCCGAACTCCTGGAACACGGCCGACATGATCGAGAAGCCGCCGAGCAGCACCGGCAGGCGGTCGCTCCTGAGGCCGGCGAGTTGCAGGCGGTCCAGGCTTCCGGCACGCAGCAGCGCGGCGCGCAGTCGCTCGAGGCCTTCGCGCGTGATACCGCTGTCGGAAAAACCGTTCTGCTCGAGAATTTCCGCCAGCGCCTTGGCCGACCCGCTCGATCCGACCGCGTCCTCCCACCCGGTCTCCCGGTACGCATGCGCAATCGTCTGCAGTTCGCCCCGAGCCGCCATTTCGGCCTCGCGCAGGCAGTGCTTGTCGATACGCCCCTGCGGAAAGTACTCGAGGCTGTAGTGCACGCAGCCCATGTACAGCGATCCGAGCTGAAGCGGCTCGAAGCTCTTGCCGATGATGAACTCGGTCGAACCGCCGCCGATGTCCACGACCAGCTGCTGACGGTGCGGATTGGGCAGCGTGTGCGCGACGCCGACGTAGATCAGCCGCGCCTCTTCGCGCCCGGCGATGACCTCGATCGGCACGCCGAGCGCGGCCTCCGCCTTGACCAGAAAAGCCGGCGAATTCTTCGCGACGCGCAGGGTGTTCGTCGCGACCGCGCGGACCGCCTCCGGCGCGAAGCCGCGCAAGCGCTCGTTGAAGCGCTGCAGCGCGACGAGACCCCGCTGCTGGGAGGCGGCGTCGAGCAACTTGCCCGGCGACAGGCCGGCGGCAAGGCGGACGGATTCCTTGAGACCGTCGAGCGGGTAGATCTGGTCGTTCACGATCCGTCCCACCTGAAGCCGGAAACTGTTGGAACCGAGGTCGATCGCAGCTATCAGTTCTTGCATCATCGTGGGCGGGAAGGGTCGGGCGGCGATCCTGAGTCTGGGGTCGCGCGCATTCTAACCGCCCGCGTCGGCATCACGCCAAACCCGAATCACCGCGAAAACCTCGGAGGGGAACTCGCCGAAGTCGCTTCTGTCATGAATCCTTAAAGCAAATGACACATAATCAGCGCAGGCAAATGTTGCGCCCGGACGCAAACAAATGGACAGGTTCCCGATCACTCCCCGCTTTCCAACCGAACATTTCATCAACCGGGAACTGTCGCTGCTGCAATTCCAGCGTCGTGTTCTGGCGCAAGCCGCGGACGACACCGTTCCGCTTCTCGACCGGCTGCGCTTTCTCTGCATCGTCTCGAGCAACCTAGACGAGTTTTTCGAAATCCGTGTCTCCGGCATCAAGGAACAGATCCGGCTGGGGGGCCGCAATACGGGCATCGACGGCCTGACGCCGACCCAGCTGCTCGACCGCGTGAGCAGCGAGGTTCACGAGCTCATCGCGGAGCAGTATGCGTTGCTCAACGACGACATCCTGCCGGCGCTCGAAGCCGAAGGCATCGTTTTCCTGCGCCGCGGATTGTGGAGCGACGTGCAGCGCGCGTGGGTCAAGGACTATTTCCTGCGCGAGGTGATGCCGGTGCTGACGCCGATCGGACTCGACCCGGCGCATCCGTTTCCGCGCGTCCTCAACAAGAGCCTGAACTTCGCGGTCCAACTCGAAGGGCTCGACGCGTTCGGCCGCGACTCGGGCGCTGCGATCGTGCAGGCACCGCGCGCGCTCCCGCGGGTGATTCGCCTGCCGGAAGAAATCTGCGACCACGAATACACGTTCGTGTTCCTGTCGTCGGTGCTGCACGCGCACGTCGGCGAGCTGTTCTCCGGGATGAACGTCCATGGCTGCTACCAGTTCCGCGTCACGCGCAACTCGGATCTCTTCGTCGACGAGGAAGAGGTCAAGGACTTGCGCGCGTCGTTGAAGGGCGAACTGCAGCAGCGCCATTTCGGCGATGGCGTCCGGCTCGAAGTCGCCGACAATTGCTCCGAGAAGATGGCGAACTTCCTGCTTCAGCATTTCCGGCTGAGCCCGAAGGACCTCTACCGTACGCCCGGCATAGTCAACCTCGTGCGGCTGATGCAGGTGCCGGACTGGGTGGTCCGCCCGGACCTGAATTACCGGCCCTTCCTTCCCGGCCTGCCGAAAGCGCTCGAGAAGAGCAGCGAGATCTTCGAGACGATCCGTCGTCAGGACGTGCTGCTGCACCACCCGTTCCAGAGTTTCACGCCGGTGATCGACCTGCTCCGCGCGGCGGCGGACGATCCGGACGTGCTCGCGATCAAGATGACGGTCTATCGCACCGGGACCGACTCGGTGCTGATGGAACACTTGGCCCGCGCGGCGCAGAAAGGCAAGGAAGTCACTGTCGTGCTCGAACTGATGGCGCGCTTCGACGAGGAGGCGAACATCAGCTGGGCCAACCGCCTCGAGGAAGTCGGCGCGCATGTCGTCTACGGCGTTTTCGGCTACAAGACGCACGCGAAGCTGCTGAGCGTGGTTCGGCGCGAACCGGGCGGGCTGCGCCGCTACGTGCACCTGGGCACCGGCAATTACCATCCGCGCACCACCCGTTTCTACACCGACTTCGGGCTGCTGACGTGCAACGAGGAAATCGGCGCCGACGTCGCCGAGGTCTTCAAGCAGCTCACCGGGCTCGGCAAGGCGAGCACGCTGAAACATCTGTGGCAGGCGCCCTTCGCGTTGCACGCGAACGTCATTGCGGGGATCAACAACGAAGCGGAGATCGCACGTGCCGGGCGCAAGGGCAGGATCATCGCGAAGATGAACGCGCTCCTCGAGCCCGAAACGATCGAGGCGCTCTATACCGCCTCGCAGGCCGGCGTGGAAATCGACCTGATCATCCGCGGTCCCTGCGCCCTGCGGCCCGGCGTCGAGGGGCTGTCGGAGAACATCCGCGTCCGCTCGGTCATCGGGCGCTTCCTCGAACACCACCGCATCTTCCACTTCCACGCCGACGGCGCGGACCACGTGTATCTTTCGAGTGCGGACTGGATGGACCGCAACTTCTTCCGTCGCATCGAAATCGCGTTTCCGATCCTCGACCCGCGGCTCAAGCGTCGGGTCGTCCGCGAAGGCCTGCGGGCGTATCTCAACGACAACTGCCAGGCGTGGGAGATGCTCGAGGACGGTCGCTATCGCCGCAAGACGCCGCGCGGGCTGCGTCGCGCCGCGCAAACGATCCTGCTCGGCGAGCTCGCCGGTGAAGTGCACTGAACCGCTCGCAAGCCCGTAACCGTCGAGCAGTCGATCCATCATCGGCGCTGTATGCAGCGCGAAAGCGGTGAGCGGCCGCCTTCGCGCGGCGGCGACGTCATTCCGCCGGGCCAATCACCACAGGACCATTCGCCCAACCGTACGCGGGCAACGGGGAACGCGCGGACTACTTGCGCTTCGCGTCGATCACGTCGCGCACTTCGCGGATCAGCGTGACGGCGCGCTGGATCTGCGCGACGCTGCCGACCTCCATCGTGAACTTCATGAACGCGACGCCTTTCTTCGTCAGCGTATTGACCGCGATCACGTTGAGCTTCTCGCGCGACAGCACTTCCGAGATGTCCCTCAGCAAGCCTTGCCGGTCGACCGCCTGAACTGCGATATCGACGGGGAATACGGAATTGCGGTTGTTGTACGCCTGCTCGCCCCACTCCGCCTCCATCACCCGCTCGGGATGCTCGGCGGCAAGACGCTGGAAGTCGAGGCAGTCGACGCGATGGATCGAAATTCCGCGCCCGCGGGTGACGAAACCCTCGATTGCATCCGGCGGCGCGGGTTTGCAGCAGCGGCCCAGCGAGGTGAGCAACTTTCCGACGCCGACGATCAGCACCTTGTCGCTCGAATCCCCGGCCCGGCTGCGACCGACGACGATCTCCGGCTCGGTCGCCGTCGGCGCCTCTTCCGCGTGCGCATCGCGCAGCGCCAACTGCACCGCGCGCGGACCGAGCTCGCCGCGACCGGCCGCGAGGAACATAGATTCCGCGTTCTTGAAACCGAGCTTGCCGGCGACCTCGTCGATGTTGGCCTGTGCGTGCCCCTCGCGCTGGAGCTCCCGCGTGACGACGCTCCGCCCGCGTGACAGGAGTTCTTCCTCTTCGAGCTGGCTGAAATACTGCTTGATCTTCGTGCGCGCGCGGCTCGTCGCGACGTAAGCCTGCTGCGGCTTGAGCCAGTCGCGCGACGGACCGCCCTCCTTCGCCGCAGTGATCTCGACCGTCTGACCGTTCTCGAGCGGCGTGTTGAGCGGGACCAGATGGCCGTCGACTTTCGCGCCGCGACAGCGATGCCCGAGATCGGTGTGCAGCCGGTACGCGAAGTCGATCGGCGTAGCGCCGCGCGGCAGATCCACGACCTTGCCCTGCGGCGTCACGACATAAATCGCGTCGTCGAGCGACGCCCGCCTGAACTTCTCGACCCAGTCCGCCGAGTCCGCGACCTCGTCGCGCCATGACAGGAGGCTGCGCAGAAGCGCGATCTTCTCGTCGTAATCGCCGCCGTGGCCCTTTCCTTCCTTGTACCGCCAGTGCGCCGCGACGCCCAGTTCGGCATGCTTGTGCATGTCGTGCGTGCGGATCTGGACTTCGAGCGCTCGACCGTCACCGGCGAGCACCGCCGTGTGCAGCGACTGGTAGTTGTTGCCCTTCGGGTTGCTGATGTAGTCGTCGAACTCCTGGCCGATCGGCTGCCAGATCTGATTGACGATGCCGAGAACCGTGTAGCAATCGCGCACATTATCGACCAGCACCCGCAGCGCGCGAATGTCGTACACCTGCGAGAAATCGAGGCGCTTCGCGCGCATCTTGTTGTAGATGCTGTAGATGTGCTTCGGCCGGCCATAGACTTCGGCCTTGATGCCGACCTCGGCGATCTCCCCTTTCAGGCGATCGATCGCCGCCTGGATGAAGTTCTCGCGCTCGACCCGGCGCTCGTCGAGCATCTTTGCGATGCGCTTGTAGGTCTCCGGCTCGATGAAGCGAAACGCCCGATCCTCGAGCTCCCACTTCAACTGCCAGACGCCGAGGCGGTTCGCGAGCGGGGCGTAGATGTCGAGGCTTTCGCGTGCGATGTCGATCCGCGCCTCGCTCTTGTTCTCGGTGAAATAGCGCAGCGTCTGCGTCCGCGACGCGAGCCGCAACAGCACGACGCGGATATCCTCGACCATCGCGAGAAGCATCTTGCGCAGCACTTCGGTCTGCGCCCGGATCTCGGGCGCGCTCGCGGTCGCCGTCATCCGCGACAACAGCCGCAGGCCGTTGAGCTTGCGCAGGCCCTCGACGAGTCGCGCGACCGCGTCGCCGAAACGCTCGCCGATCATCCCGACGGGGTCCTCGACGTAATCGCCGATCGCGAACAGCAGCGCCGCGACCCTCGTTTCCGCATCGAGCCGCAGCGATGCGGCGATCAGCGCCATCCCGAGCGCGTGCGTCCAGACGGATTCGCCGCTGCCGAGCACGTGGGTCTCGTAGATGCCCTCGGCAAGTTCGAGGGCTCGCTGCACCATCGCGCACTCGTCGTCCTGCAGACCTTCTGCAAGGAGCTCAATCGGCGCCGCGACGGCATCCTGGGAAATCGCATGTGTGACGGAAACCATGGCGGCGATTATCCCATACTGGCCGTCATCCACGCCCCACGGGGACGTCGGATCCCGAACCGTGTGCGATCATCCGGGGCTCGCCGAAAACGACAATGCCAATGCGCAAGATCACCCCCAACCCCTACGTGCTCCTGACCCTCACCGCGCTGTTCTGGGCCGGCAACATGGTGATCGGGCGCGGACTGCGTGAAGCGGTCCCGCCGATGGCGCTGGCGTTCTGGCGCTGGACGATCGCGCTCGCGCTCGTGCTGCCGTTCGCGCTGCCCCATCTGCGCGCGCAATGGCCGCAGCTCAAGGCGGGCTGGCGCGCCGTCCTCCTGCTCGGACTGCTCGGGGTCGGCGGATACAACACTTTCGCGTACATCGCGTTGCAATACACGACGGCGACGAGCGCGACGCTGTTGAACTCGTTCACGCCCATCGCGACGATCGCGCTCGCGTTCGTGCTGCTCGGCAAACGCCTGAGCCGGCTCGAAGCCGCGGGAGTCGTCGTCTCGCTCGCCGGGGTCATGACCCTCATCGCGCGCGGCAGCCCGGAAACCCTGCTCGGCTTGTCGCTCAACACCGGCGACTTGTGGATGCTGCTCGCAGTGCTGATCTGGGGGATCTACACCGTCGGCCTGCAGTGGCGGCCGGCCGGCGTCGACCCGATGCTGATGCTCGCCGCCTTCACCGTCGTCGGCGTCGCGGCGCTGGTTCCCGCGTACGCGTGGGAAGTCGCGAGCGGCCGTCACGTCGATGCGAGCTTTTCAGCGATCGCGGGCATTCTTTACGTCGGAATCTTTCCGGGCTTTCTCGGCTACGTATTCTACAACGCGGGCGTCGCCGCGGTCGGCCCGAACCGCGCGTCGCTCTTCATCCACCTGATGCCGGTGTTCGCGTCGATTCTCGCCGCGATCTTTCTCGGCGAACGGCCGGCCCAATATCACTTCGTCGGCATCGCGCTCGTCTTTTTCGGCATCTTCCTGACCACCCGGAAACTCGCGCGCTGATCGACGATGCTGGAATTTCTTCGCAAATGGCGACGGGCGCGCAAGCTAGCCGGGCTGACGGTCTCGCCCGCGATGTGGCGCCGCGTCGAAGCAGGATTGCCGTTTCTCGATTTCCTCGACGGCGATCAGCGCGAGCGATTGCGCGAACTCGCCCGCGGATTCCTCGTGGACAAGCAGTTCCACGGCGCGCAGGGCCTCGTGCTGCGCGACGATATCCTGCTCGCGATTGCGCTGCAGGCCTGTCTGCCGATTCTCGAGATCGGCCTCGACGCCTACCGCGGCTGGGTCGGCGTCGTCGTCTATCCGGGGGACTTCGTCATCCGGCGGCACGAAATGGACGAGAGCGGCGTCGTCCATGAATACGACGACGAAGTCCTCGGCGAAGCCTGGGAGGGCGGGCCGGTGCTGGTGTCGTGGTACGACGAGGGCGACGCGCCGACGGGCATCAACGTCGTGATCCACGAGTTCGCGCACAAGCTCGACATGGAAAACGGCGGCGTCGACGGGCTGCCCAAACTGCCGGTCGGGATGAGCCGCAGCGCGTGGGCGGCTGCGTTCAACGACGCGTATCAGCGTTTCTGCGCCGAGGTCGACGCGGGCGAAGCGACTTTTCTCGACCCGTACGCGTCCGAGAGCCCGGGCGAGTTCTTCGCCGTTGCTTCCGAAGCCTTCTTCGAATCGCCCTGCCAGATGGAGCACGAATTTCCCGCGGTCTATGAACAGCTTCGCGGCTTCTACCGCCTCGACCCGGCGGCAGGCGAGCGGCGCGTCCGCGAGCAAAGACGCGCAGGCGGAGAGGTCCAGCTGGACCTCTCCGCCAAGTCCGACGAGGACGGCATCGCATGAGACTTGCAACCGTACTATCCGTCATAGGCCGGTTCTCCGGCGTTGTACATTCGGCGGAAGGCGCTTCGCTTTTACGCCCTGCGTGTCGTCACGAAGGCTAGTCCGGTGACCGGACACAAGCGCCTCCTCGTCGTCTTCCACACGCAATCCGGCAATACCGGGCGGCTCGCGGAAGCCGTCGTCCGCGGCGCGCGGCGCGTCGACGAGATCGACACGATCGTCAAGCGCGCGTCTGAGGCCGGGGTCGACGACCTCCTCGCTTCCGATGGACTGCTGCTCGGCACGCCGGAGAACTTCGGCTACATGTCGGGCGCGCTGAAGGACTTCTTCGACCGCACTTTTTATCCGTGCGAAGGCAAGCTCACCGGCCTGCCCTACGCGGTTTTCGTCAGCGCGGGCAACGACGGCAGCGGCGCGGTCCGCGAGATCGGGCGCATCGCGCTCGGCTATGGCTGGAAACTCGTATCGGACGCGGTGATCGCCCGCGGTTCGGTCACCGACGAGGCGCTCGCGGACTGCGAAGCGCTGGGCGAAGCCCTCGCCACCGGAATCTCGTTGGGCATATTCTGAAATGCTCTTCAAATTTCCGGCACATCGTTTTCGACTGTCGATGTCGATATAGATCAGGCACCACGCGCGCTTTCGGCGCCCGGTTTACGTTCACGTCAAATTCGATTTGCCACCCCCGGAGGGGGCGTCTAAGCTTGAAGAGCAGCAAATGAGTATCAACCTTACTGCTCTTCCCGGAGGACGATTTATGGCTATTACCTGGATTCTGGTTGCCAACGCCAGTCTGGCTAAGCTGTATGCGAACCTCGGCCCGAACAAGGGGCTGACACTGGTCAAGGAACTGATCCATCCGGAAAGTCGACAGAAAAACTCGGAACTGGTCACCGACCGTTCCGGCCATCAGGCGACGGCGGCCAGCGGACAGGGCAGCAAGCTGCCACAGACCGCTCCGAAAACCTACGAAGCAAAGCTTTTCGCACAGGAGATCGCACAGGAACTCTATCTCGGGCGCGCGAAGAACGCGTTTGGACGCGCCATCGTGTTCGCCCCGCCCGCTTTCATGGGCATGCTCAATGCCGTCCTGGACAATCCGACCGCGCAGCTGATCACCGATCGTTTCGAAAAGGACTACACGAAGGAGCCCGAACCCGTGCTCCGGGAGCGCCTCGCTTCCTGCCTTTTCCTCTGATTCGTCGACCGTCTCCCGTCAGGAGACGCAGGGACCGCAGCACGCGGTCCCGATGAGCCGCGGGGCGCTTGGCGCCCCGCTTCGTTTGTTGCCATCCGATTTCGCCGCGGTTCAGTGCCGCCAGTGATGCTCGCTAAAATGCAGGTGCTGCGCGGTCTCCATCATCGCCAGGAAATCGGCGCGACTCATCTGGATCAGCTTCTCGTGGTCACCGGCCTCGAAATAGATCTCGTCCTGGTCGGCCAGACTGTCGTCCATCACCATCCGCAACCCATAGGCCGCGCCAAGCGGCGGAATCGCACCCGGCTCGCAGTCCTCGAACAGCGTCGAGATTTCATCCTCGCCGACGAAGCGCAACTGCCGGTTCATCTCCTTCCCGAGCCAGCCCAGATGCACGTGATGGGTCGATGGCAGCACTGCCATCAGGTAACCGTCCTCATCCTCGAGCACGACGGATTTCGCGAGACAGTTTCCCGGCACGCGCGCGAGCTGCGCCGTCTCCATGCTGCTGTATGAATGCGGGTGCGTGAGCACGTCGTAGCGCAAGCCGTGCTCGCTCATGTACTCCTGAACCTTCGACGCGATCGCCATGGTCGTTCTCCTCGCTTTCGATCTCCCGGCAACGGGCCGCCTCGTTCGCGGGTCGTTCGCCCGCAGCTTCTGCCGCGGCGCCCACCTGTTTCATTTTAGGACGCCGACCGCGAGACTGCCGGGTCGGGGGCGCGTCCGACGAGCGCGCTTGCGGCCGGCCCGGAGCGGGACTAGAAAGAAAATCCCAGTCGGATACGCGCCCGGAGGTGTCGCGATGGCCTTGCGTTTCTATCACGGCGGCGGTTCTCCCTATTCCTGGCGGGTGTGGCTCGCGCTCGAACACAAGGGCATCCCGTACGAGCAGAAAGTCCTGTCTTTCGATGCAGGGGACCTCAAGAAGCCGGAATACCTTGCGATCAACCCACGCGGAAAGGTGCCGGCTATCGTCGACGACGGCGTGTCGCTCTACGAATCCGCGGCCATCCTCGAATATCTCGACGAACGCTACGACGAGCCGCCGCTGCTCTTTCCGGGTGACATCGGGCGACGGGCGCTGATTCGCCGGATGGTGCGCGAGGCCGACCAGTACGCGGCCGACGCGCTCGAGAAGTTCGTCGCGGAGATCCTCTACACCGAGCAGGCGCGATGGCGCCCCGAGCCGATCATGGATGCGCGCGACGAGTTCATCGGCGAGCTCGACCGCTGGGAGTCGACGATCCACGGAGACACGCTCGCCGGCGAACTGTCGGCGGCCGACTTCACGCTCTATCCGATCATTGCGCTTGCGTTGCGAATCGAGAAGCGCAAGCCCGACCTCGGACTCCGAGAGCGGATCGGTCCGAAGACCGCTGCGTGGATGACCCGGATCGAAGGCCTGCCGTACTTCGCGCGCACCTGGCCGTCACATTGGACGTGAGGCGTACCGCCCCGAATCCCGGCAAGGGGCAACCTGGAAGGCTCTGAACAGCTCGAATGCGTCCGTCCGCCCCGCACCCGCCAGTGGGGGTCTCGCGGGGCTTCGACACGCTGGGGCCTGACGATTTCCGGTTGCCGCCCGGAATGCCCCTCGGCGGTGAAGCCGATGGCGGCGGAAGGACTCCATGCGGGACCAGCGCGTGAAGAGCGAACGCGCCCTTACCTGCCCGTCCCGCCGCTGACTGACCACTGCCGGATCGGCGTGTAGTGGGCGCCGTCTTCGCGCCTTAGCGACTCCATCAGCGCGAAGCCGTCGACGCGCCACTCGATCGGGTCGACCGTGCGCTCGGGCAGGGTCGCACGCGCGTTGCGCAAAAGCGTGACATGGGGCGCGAAGCTGCGCTGCTCGACCGGGAACCCGGCCGCCGCGAGTTCGCCGTTGAGCCGGCCGACGAGCGCCGCGAGCGGCGGCGGGGTTTCGTGCGCGCCAGCCCAGACGATGCGGTTGTGCCGCCAGCCGGCGAGCCGGTCGAGCGCAAGCGTGAAGGCCGCGGCGCCGACGCGGTCGCCGACCGCGAGCAGCGCGGCAAGGCGTTCCTGCGCCACATCGCCGATGAACGCGAGCGTCATGTGCAGCGTGTCACGGCGCATGCGGCGGCCGTCGCACAGCGCATGCGCCTCGCCGCCGAGCGCGTGCAGCCGTTTTGCGACCGGCGCCGCGGGCCACAGCGCGAAGAACACGCGCGCGGGCGGCGGCGGCTTCGCGAGCGGCGAGCCGTCAGGCATCGCCCGCTTTCCGCGCGAGCAATGCGACGACCTGGGCCGCGATGCCTTCGCCGCGACCGGTGAAGCCGAGCTTCTCGGTCGTCTTGCCCTTGATGTTCACCGCGGACGCCTCGACCGCGAGGTCCGCGGCGATGTTCGCCACCATCTGCGGCGCGTGCGGCAGGATCTTCGGCGCGCGGCAGATCACTGTCGCGTCGATGTTCACGACCTCGAAGCCCGCCGCGCGTACCGCCGCGAAGGCTTGGCGCAGCAGCACGCGGCTATCGGCGCCGGCATGAGCCGGATCGGTGTCCGGAAAAAGCCGCCCGATGTCGCCGAGGCCCGCTGCGCCGAGGAGCGCGTCGGTCAGCGCGTGCAGCAGCACGTCGGCGTCGGAGTGCCCGAGCAGACCACGGTCGTGCGGAATCGTCACGCCGCCGATGATCAGCGGACGGCCGGGCACCAGCGCGTGCACGTCGAAGCCCTGCCCGATGCGGAATGGAATGCTCATTTCAACAAGCCTCGCGGTTCGACAGGATCCACTCGGCCAGATGCAGGTCGAGCGGGAAAGTGACTTTCAGGTTCGTCGCATCGCCTTCGATGAGACGCGGATGCAGGCCGGCGGCCTCGATCGCGCTCGCCTCGTCGGTAACGTTGGATGCCGCTTCGAGCGCGCGGCGCAACATCACGTAGCGGAACATCTGCGGCGTCTGCGCCTGCCACAACATGTCGCGCGGCACCGTTCCGATCGCGCGGCGATGGCCGTCCGCGCGCTTCAGCGTGTCGGCGACCGGCACCGCGAGCAGGCCGCCGACCTCGTCGCCGGCGAGTTCACGAACGAGCTTCTCGATGTGCCAGGCCGCAAGGCACGGGCGGGCGGCGTCGTGGACGAGGACCCAGTCGGACTGCTCGGCCTCGCGCGAGATCGCGCGCAGCCCGGCGAGCACGCTGTCGGCGCGCGTCGGGCCGCCGCAGAACAGCGGCACGAGTTTCGGGCCGAGCGCGGACCAGTCGTGGCTGCCCCATTCGGCGTCGTCGACCGACAGCACGACGAACACCTTGTCGATCTCCGGCGCGCCGCACAGCACCGACAGCGAATGGAAGATCAGCGGCTTGCCGAGCAGCGGCAGATACTGCTTCGGGCGAACCGCCCCCATGCGGCTGCCGCTGCCCGCTGCCGGGACGACGGCGAAATGTTTTGGATGGAAATTCTGCATGGCGCGGATTCTAACCGCGCCCAAGCCCCCCGAATGCCGTGATCTTCGCGTTCACTTCGTCAGGCGCTTCACGCCGGCGACGAAGCGCGCGAGGGTGTCCGACAGCACGCCGCGCGGAATCATCGCCTCGATCAGCTGGAAGCGGCCCCGCGTCGCGATCGCATGTTCGAGCGCGGCGCGCAGCTCGGCGCGCGTGCGCACCCGCACCCCGTCGCCGCCGAGCCCCCCCGCCATCGACGCGAAGCCCCAGTCGTCGAGGTTGTTGAACTCGGACTCCGGCTGGAACGTCCGCAGCATCTCCCACGACGAATTGTTCAGCACGAGCACGATCGGGTCCCAGCGGTAGCGGCGGCAGTTTCCGAGCTCCCACCCCGTCATCTGAAAGGCGCCGTCCCCGACGAGGATCAGCGGCCGTTCGCCGGATGCGGCCTGCAGCCCGAGCCCCGCCGGCACGCCGAAGCCCATCGTCGCGTAGTAGGCGGACGCGACGAGCGCGGTCGGCTCGATGTCCATCGCGGTAAACAAACAATCGCCGGTGTCGGCCGCGATCGGCATCCGCCCGTGCGCATCCATCAAATCGTTGATCGCGATCGCAATGTCGTTCGGCGTGATCGGCTCCGCATCGGCCTGCAGGCCGCGCGGATAACTCCGGCGCTCCACCGTCACTACCCGCGCGGGTTCCGCAGCCCGCTCCAGCAGCGCATCGACGAACGCGTCGAGCGGAATGTCGGCGTAGGTGTGATAGCCGAGCGACACGCGTTGGTCGAGCGCCTGGATCGTCTTGCGCAGGTCGATCTGGCGCGACGACACGCCGAAGTTCGTGTCCGAGATGATCACGCCGAGCAGCAGCAGTGCGTCGGACTGCTCGACGAGATCGGTGACTTCCGGGCGCCCGGCGACGCCGAGATACGTCCCGACGAGCGGCGCCTCGATGCCCGACAGCAGGCCGCGGCCGAGGATGCTCGTGACGACCGGTACGCCGAGCCGGCGCGCGAGCTCGCCGACTTTCGTCTCGAGCCCGAAGCGCCGCACCTCGACGCCGACCATCAGGACCGGCGATGCGGCCCGGCGGATCCGGGCGAGGACTTCGTCGACGCAGGCCGCGAGCGCTTCCCGATCGGCCGCCTTCGACGCCTCCGCGACGACCGGCTCGCACGGCACGCCGACCATGTCGCGCGGCAGTTCGATATAGACCGGGCGCGATTCGCGCAGGCAGCTCGCGAGCACCCGCGCGATCTCGCGCGGCGCGGTGCGCGTGTCGGTCAGGCGCGCCTGGTCGCATGTGATTTCGCGGTAGATCTCGAACTGCGAATTCAGCGTCTTCGCCTGGTGGTGCAGCAGCAGACCGGACGTCGCCTCGCCGGAGCCGGGCGCGCCCGAGATCACGACGACCGGCGACTTCTCGGCATAAGCCCCGGCGACCGCGTTCACCATGTTCAGCGCGCCTGCGCCGTACGTGACCGCGGCGACGCCGAGCCCCGAGCGGAAGCGCGCGGTCGCGTCCGCCGCGAAGCCGACGCCGGGCTCGTGGCTCAGCGTATGCAGCGGCAGGATTCGCGACTCCTCGATGATCTTGAAGAACGGCAGCGCGAAATCGCCGGGGATGCCGAAAATCTCGCGTGCGCCATGGTCGCGCAACGCAGTCAGAAGAACTTGGGAGAGATTCATGATGACTCCATGCACGGGTTGAAGCCCCAGATTACGCGCACCATCGAAGCATTTTATTTTCTTTTTCGCGATTCAAACGCAATCTTATGCCCCAACGATTTTTTGATTCGGCGAGCAGCGACACGTCCCGACTCGTTGCGGGCAGCCGCGGTCACGGGCCCTTCGCGCGCGGCCTATAATGCCCGTAGCCGCCCCCTCCCCGCGGCTCCGGTTCTCGTTTTCAGCAAGGGATCCCATGGCTACTGCTTCGATTCGCCCGGCCGCAGTCGCCGGGCAGTTCTATCCGAACGACCCGCAGGCGTTGCAGGCCCAGATAGGCGAAATGCTGTCGGCGGCCGTGCCGCTCGAAACCGTCTCGTCGCCGAAAGCCCTGATCGTGCCGCACGCCGGTTATGTCTATTCCGGTCCGGTTGCCGCGACGGCTTACGCGACGCTCGGCTCGCTGCGCGACACAATCCGCCGCGTCGTCCTCCTCGGGCCGGCGCACCGCGTCCCGGTCGCCGGCTTCGCGCTGCCGGCGGCGCAGTTCTTCTCAACGCCGCTCGGCCTCGTTCCGCTCAGCTACGACGACTCGCGCACGCTGCGGGAGCGGCACGACGTCGTCGTCGATGACCGGCCGCACGCGTTCGAACACAGCCTCGAAGTCCAGCTGCCGTTCCTGCAAACGGTGCTCGACGCATTCGAACTGACACCGCTCGTCGTCGGCAACGCCAGTCCCGCTGCGGTCGCCGACGTCCTGACCCAGCTCTGGGGTGGACCCGAGACGCTGATCGTGATCAGCTCCGACCTGTCGCACTACCACCCCTATTCCCACGCACAGATGACCGACCGCGGCACGGTCGGGCAGATCCTGAGGATGCGTGCACAGCTCGATCATGAGCAGGCGTGCGGCGCGACGCCGGTGAACGGCCTGATCCAGGTCGCTTCGCAGCACGGGCTCGAGCCCCAGCTGCTCGATCTGCGCAATTCCGGCGACACCGCGGGCGATCGTGCGCGCGTCGTCGGCTACGCAAGCGTCGCCTTCTGCGAGTCCCCCGTCCATGCTCCTGCTGCCCGACACTGAACTCGGCCCGACCCTCCTCGATCGCGCGCGTCACGCAATCGAGCACGAACTCGGCGTGAAGGACGTCCCCCCCGTCGACGACGCGCGGCTCGCGAGCCGCGGGGCGACCTTCGTCACGCTGCGGCTTTCGGGCGACCTGCGCGGCTGCATCGGCAGCGTCCGGGCGCAACGCGCGCTCGGCCACGACGTTGTCCTCAATGCGATCGGCGCCGCGACGCGAGACCCGCGCTTCCTGCCGGTCGGGGTACACGAGCTGAACGATATCCGGGTCGAAGTGTCTTTGTTATCGGAACCGCAGTTCCTCGATTTCGCCGACGAAGACGACCTGCTCGGCCAGTTGCGGCCGGGCATCGACGGTTTGATGCTGTTCAGCGGCTGCCGCAGCGCGACTTTCCTGCCCCAAGTGTGGGAGCAGCTTCCCGATCCGCGCGACTTTCTCGACGCGCTCCTGCGCAAGGGCGGCATCCGTTCGATGCACAACCTGATGGCCGCGAGTTATACCGTCCGGAAGTGGCAGGAATGATCGACGGGCAGGAGCGGGAAGCCGCCCTGCGCGTCGCTCGGCATCGCCGGCGGCCGCGCATCGGAACGCGATAGAAGCCCTGGCGGTTCCACCTTTCGACAGCAGGCGCTTCGGAACGCGGATGTCGTGCCGAAGCGGTGAACGGTGAGGCCGATGAATCATCCGGGACGCCATTGGCACAAACTCGAAGACGAGCGCATCCAATGCGACGTCTGTCCGCGGTACTGCAAATTGCACGAAGGCCAGCGCGGCGCGTGCTTCGTGCGCATGCGCGAAGCGGACGAGGTCGTGCTGACGACCTACGGGCGCAGCTCGGGCTTCTGCATCGACCCGATCGAGAAGAAGCCGCTCAACCATTTCTACCCCGGCACCAGCGTCTTCTCGTTCGGCACCGCCGGCTGCAACCTCGCGTGCAAGTTCTGCCAGAACTGGGACATCTCGAAGTCGCGCGACATGGACCGGCTGATGGACCAGGCTTCGCCCGAGGAAATCGCGCGCACTGCGGAACAATGGGGCTGTCAGAGCGTGGCCTTCACCTACAACGATCCGGTGATCTTTCTCGAGTACGCGGTCGACGTCGCAAAGGCGGCCCATGCGCGCGGCCTCAAGACGGTCGCCGTCACCGCGGGCTACATCACCGAGGAGGCGCGTGGCGACTTCTACTCGGAAATGGACGCGGCGAACGTCGATCTGAAGGGTTTCACCGACGAGTTCTACGTCAAGCTCTGCGGCGCGCACCTTCAGCCGGTGCTCGATACGCTGAAATGGCTCGTCCACGAGACCGGCGTCTGGGTCGAGATCACGACGCTGCTGATCCCCGGGCAGAACGATTCCGACGAGGAACTGACGGCCCTTTCCCGCTGGGTCGCGAAGGAGCTCGGCACCGAAGTTCCGCTGCACTTCACCGCGTTCCACCCCGACTTCAAGATGCCCGACACGCCCGCGACTCCGCCGGCGACGCTGACCCGCGCGCGGAAAATCGCGCTCGGCGAAGGTCTCAGGCACGTGTATACCGGCAACGTCCACGACACCGAAGGCGGAACGACGCGCTGCACCGGCTGTGGCAAGGCGCTCATCAAGCGCGACTGGTACGAGATCCTCGACTACGCGCTCGACGACAACGGCGCCTGCCTCGCGTGCGGCACACCGCTCGCGGGACGTTTCGGGCATTTCGGGCGCGCATTCGGCGCGCGGCGGATTCCGGTCGCGATTCACCGCGGCGCCTGAGTTCCGGCGGCCGGGCCGCTTGTTCCGGCGCCGGCGCCGTGCGATCCTCGCATCACCTCATACCGTCCGGAAAACGAGCCGGCAGAGCGGGATCGACGTGAAACTCCGACACACGACCATCAGCATCCCGGCGGGCAGCGCGTGGCTCGAAGGCGAGTTCGCCCACGCGCCCGACGTGCGCGGCCTGGCGGTACTGCTGCGCTCGGCAGGCGGAGCGCGCGCGGACTCGCCCGAGGCTGCGGTCGCGGAAATCCTGCAGCAAGCCGGGTTCGCCACCCTCGTCATCAATCTGCTGACCGCCCACGAGGAGACCCGCGACCCGGATGCGCGCTTCAACGTGCCGCAAATGGCGAACCGGGTGCTCGCGGTCGCCGAATGGATCGGACATCAGCCGCCGCTCGCCGGAATCGCCGTCGGACTCGTCGCGGGCGGAACCGCGAGCGGCGCAGCGATCCGCGCGGCGTGGAAGTCTCCCGAGCATTTCGCCGCGATCGTCTGCGGCGCGGGCCGACCCGACCTCGCGGGCGCAACGCCGCTCAACAGCTTGGCGACGCCGGTCCGCTTCGTCGTCGGCGCCGCCGATCCGCACACGCCGATGCTGATGAGCGCCTACGAACATCTCGGCGCACCGCGGGACTGGCAGACGCTCCTCGATGTCGGCGAGGAATTCGCCGAGCCGGGTGCGATCGAGCAACTGGCCCGGCTGGTCGCCGACTGGCTCGTGCAGAAGCTCCCGCCACCGCAAACCCCATCGGCCGCGTCACTCGCCGCACCGTCATCCGCCGCCGCAGCATCCTCATCCGCGGCACCGTCATCCGGCCTGCCGACACTCCAGGCGCCGACCGGGGGCCGGCACGCATCGAACGAGTAACTCGGGCCCTGCAACGCCAGCCGGACGTGGCAGCCGGTCGATCGCCTTATAATCGTCCCCCTGCTTTTCTCGCCGCCACGGCCCATCCCCGTCCCATTCGATGCCCCATCCGCTCGACTCCCTGCTGCCGCAACTCGCGGCTCTCGCCATTCCCAAAGCCGGCGCGCGCCTCGACCTGCCCGCCCTCGCGGGCTCGTCCGACGCGCTCGCCGTGGCGCAACTTGCAACCCACGGCCGTCGCCTGCTGCTCGTCACCGCGAACCCGCTCGACGCGCAGCGCTTGCGCGAAGAGATCGCTTGGATCGCGCCGAACCTGCGCACCCACCTGTTGCCCGACTGGGAAACCCTGCCCTACGACAGCTTCTCGCCGCACCAGGATCTGATCTCCGAGCGCCTGTCGACGCTCTATGCGGTGAGCCGCGGCGAGGCGGACCTCGTGCTCGTGCCGGCGTCCACCGCGCTTTACCGGATGGCGCCGCCGGCTTTTCTCGCCGCCTACACCTTCTTCCTTAAACAGGGCGAGCGGCTCGACGTCGAGCAGCTGCGCATGCAGATGGCGACCGCGGGCTACACCCACGTGACCCAGGTCGTCAGTCCCGGCGAATTCTCGGTGCGCGGCGGCCTGATCGACCTTTTCCCGATGGGCGCGGCGCTACCGTTCCGCATCGACCTCTTCGACGACGAAGTCGAGAGCATCAAGACCTTCGACCCGGATTCGCAGCGCACCGTCTACCCGGTTCCCGAGATCCGGATGTTGCCGGCGCGCGAGTTTCCGATGGACGACGCCGGGCGCACGCACTTTCGCAGCCGCTTCCGCGAGACTTTCGAAGGCGACCCGTCGCGCGTGTCGCTGTACAAGGACGTCTCGAACGGCATCGCGCCGGCCGGCGTCGAGTATTACCTGCCGCTGTTCTTCGACGACACCGCGACGCTGTTCGACTACCTCCCGCCCGACGCGGCGGTGGTGCTGCATCGCGACGTGCCGGCGGCGATCGACGCGTTCTGGCGCGATGCGCGCTCGCGCTACGACTTTCTCAAGGGCGACCGCAGCCGCCCGGTGATGCCGCCGGAGGCGCTCTTCCTCGGCCAGGAAAATTTCTTCACCGCGTTGAAGGATCGGCCGCGAATCCAGATCGCCGCGGGGGAGGAGTCGGCGTCGGGCGGGGCCGCCGCAGTCGCGGCACCGTTGCCGGACGTCTCGGTCGAACGCAAGGCGACCGACCCGCTGCACCGACTGAAACAGTTCCTCGACAGCGGCTGGGCGGACGGCGCCGGGCGCGTGCTGCTCCTCGCCGACGCGCCCGGCCGGCGCGAAACGATGTCCGACTTCCTCGGCGAATACGGGCTGAAACCGGCCGCGAGCGCGGACTTCGCGGCCTTCCTCACCTCGGATGCGCCGCTCGCGCTCGGCGTCGGCCCGCTCGCGAACGGCTTCGTGCTGCCCGACGCGAAGATCGCCGTCGTCACCGAGTCCGAGCTGTACGCGACCACCGCCCGCACCCGCCAGCGGCGCGACGCGCGCAAGGCCGCGACGATGGAAGGCTGGCTGCGCGACCTCTCCGAGTTGAAGCCCGGCGATCCGGTCGTGCATGTTTCGCACGGCATCGGGCGCTATCTCGGGCTGATCCACATGGATCTCGGCGAAGGCCAGACCGAGTTCCTGCACCTCGAATACGCGAAAGGCGACAAGCTCTACGTACCGGTGTCGCAGTTGCACGTGATCACGCGTTACGCCGGCGCCGATCCGGAAGCGGTCGACCTGCACCGACTCGGCTCGGGCCAGTGGGAAAAGGCGCGGAAGAAGGCCGCAATGCAGGTGCGCGACACCGCGGCGGAACTCCTCGCGCTGTATGCGCAGCGCGCCTCGCGCCCCGGCCACCGCTTCGACTTCAAGCCGCACGACCTCGACGCCTTCGCCGAAGGCTTCGGCTTCGAGACGACGCCCGACCAGCAGGCCGCGATCGAGTCGGTCGTCGAGGACATGAAATCCGGCCGACCGATGGACCGCCTCGTCTGCGGCGATGTCGGCTTCGGCAAGACCGAAGTCGCGCTGCGCGCCGCGTTCATCGCAGTCGCCGACGGCAAGCAGGTCGTCGTGCTGACGCCGACGACGCTGCTTGCCGAACAGCACTTCCAGACCTTCTCCGACCGCTTCGCCGACTTCCCGATCCGTATCGCCGAGCTGTCGCGCTTCAAGAGCGCGAAGGAACAGGCCGACGCGCTGAAGCTGCTCGCCGAAGGCAAGGTCGACATCATCATCGGCACGCACCGCCTGCTGCAGAAGGACGTCGTGTTCAAGCGCCTCGGCCTCGTGATCATCGACGAGGAGCACCGCTTCGGCGTGCGGCAGAAGGAAGCGCTGAAGGCGCTGAGGAGCGAGATCGACATCCTGACCCTGACCGCGACGCCGATCCCGCGCACGCTCGGCCTCGCGCTCGAAGGCCTGCGCGAGTTCTCGGTGATCGCGACCGCGCCGCAGAAGCGCCTCGCGATCAAGACCTTCGTGCAGCGCTTCAGCAAGGGGATCGTGCGCGAGGCGGTGCTGCGCGAGTTCAAGCGCGGCGGCCAGGTGTACTTCCTGCACAACGAGGTCGAGACGATCGAGAACGTCCACAACGACCTCGCGGAGCTGCTGCCCGAAGCGCGCATCGTCGTCGGCCACGGCCAGCTGCCCGAGCGCGAGTTGGAGCGCGTGATGCGCGACTTCACCGCGCAGCGCGCGAACCTCTTGCTGTGCACGACGATCATCGAGACCGGCATCAACATCCCGACCGCGAACACGATCCTCATCAACCGCGCCGACCGCTTCGGCCTCGCGCAGCTGCACCAGCTGCGCGGTCGCGTCGGGCGCAGCCATCACCAGGCCTACGCGTATCTGCTGACCGACGCGCACGCGAAGCCGACCGCACAGGCGCAGAAGCGCCTCGAGGCGATCACGATGATGGAAGACCTCGGCTCCGGCTTCTACCTCGCGATGCACGATCTCGAGATCCGCGGCGCCGGCGAAGTGCTCGGCGAGAACCAGTCCGGCGAAATCCAGCAGGTCGGCTTCTCGCTTTACACCGAGATGCTGAAGCGCGCGGTGCGCGACCTGCAGGCCGGCAAGGAGCCCGACCTCACGCAGCCGCTCGACGTCGTCTCCGAGATCAACCTGCACACGCCGGCGCTGCTGCCGAACGACTACTGCCCGGACGTGCAGGAGCGGCTGACCCTCTACAAGCGGCTCGCGAACTGCGAGTCCGACGACGAGCTGCGCACGCTGCAGGAAGAGCTTATCGACCGCTTCGGCGACCTGCCGCCGCAAACCCAGGCGCTGATCGAAAGCCATCGCCTGCGCCTGCTCGTGAAGCCGTTCGGCGTCGCGAAGCTCGACGCGAGCGACGCGCAGATCAGCGTCCAGTTCGGCCCCGAGGCCCCGATCGATCCTGCCAAAGTCATCTTCCTGATCCAGAAAGATCGCAACACGAAGATGTCGGGCCCCGACCGCCTGATCCGCAGGGCGAGCCTGCCGAATTTGAAGCTGCGGGTGCAGGGCGTGAAGGAGTTGCTGGAGGCCGTGCGGGCGTCGGAGGGTTGCGGCCGAAGATAACTGCTCGGTCCACCGGGAGGTGGATTTGTAGCGCCGGCAAGGCCCGAGCATCGCAGGCAGGCAATGAGGGGGCAGAAATGTGGACGGCCGGAAGGCCGTCCACCGCACGCCGCGGCCTGTCGAGGGCCGCGAGCGTGCCGAGTCGCGTTACAGGGAGCCGTTATTCCACGGGCCGGTGATCGCGAAAGTGATGCCCGGATTCGCCTGGATGTTGACGAACAGCCACTCGTTCTGGAACGTCGCGCCGGCGAACTCCGCGCCCCGCTGGTTGGTGGTGTAGGTCACGCCATTGCGCGAAATCGAACCCATCCCGGTGGCCGTGAAGTCGAGGTTGTTTTCGCAGAACGGGAAGATCGTGCCGTCGGTGGTGAGCCCGTGCATCCGGGAAATCGCGTTGCTGCCGTCCTCGCACAGGACCAGAGAACCGCGAGGGCTCCAGGCGATGTTGTCGGGGTTGTCGAGAACGTTGCGATCGGTCGATTCGTACACGACGCTGAACGTCTCCCTGCGCGGGTCGTAGACGAAGATCTGTCCCTTGCCGACCACGCCCCCGCTCGTGGAACAGACGTAGATCATGCCGTTGCCGTACCACACCCCCTCGCCACGACGAAGACTCGAAGCGCCCTGCATGATGCCCTGGGCAACGACGCCGCCGTAGGTCGTGCCGGTGATGAAGGGCCTGTCGGGCTCGTCGATATTCACCCACTCCACGCCCCAGGTCGTGCCGGGGCGTTGGGGCACGCCGGTGTCGTAGTACGGGTAGCCGACGCCATTGATCATGCGAGTCGCATTGGGCGCGACCACCAGCTTCATCATCTGCAGCCTGCCGCCTTTCGCCGGCTCCTCAGGCACGTTCGGGATGAAGCGGTAAAAGCCCGACGGCGTGCTGTCCTCGGTTTCGTAGATGATGCCGGTGCTCGGGTCGACGGCGACGGCCTCGTGGCTGAAGCAGCCCATGTCGACGAGCGGCACCGGGTCAGCATCGCCCACGGCGGGGACATCGAAGCAGTAGCCGTGCTGCTTCGAATACTCGGGACGCGTGTGCAGGCCGTTGGTGGTCTCTTCGCAGGTGATCCAGGAATTCCAGGGCGTGGGGCCGCCCGCACAGTTGCGGATCGTGCCGGAGATCGAGGCGCGCGCGGAGGCCCATTTTTTGCCTTGCGAGTTCGGCGCGAAGATCAGGTTGGTCGTGCCGCCGTCGCACATCGGGTCGTAAGTCACTTCCGGATTGGCGAACGAACCCGTAACACCGCCCTTCTCGTGGTTGCGCACCAGGACGAAGCGCCCCTTGTTGGCGGCCACCACGGCCATGCCGTCATGGTTGCCCGGAGTCGGAACGTCGTCGTCCATCATGTCGCCGGTCCACCCGAAGGACCAATACTTGAAGCCTTCCGGGAGGTTCAGCAGCGGGTAGCCGGTCGCCTCGTCCGCGACGGGCGCGAGCGGCCCGTAATCAGGACTGAACGCGACCGCCTGTGCATGGGCCTTGTTCGCGCCCAGGATGCTGTAGGGCACGGCAACCGCGGCCATCGCGGCAACACCGCTCTTCAGGAAACCCCGTCGGCAGAGGGACCAATGGGGGTCGAGCTCCTTCTTGTCGTTGGCGACGGTGAGGTCGCGGATCAGGTCGTTATAGTCGTCACGATGGGTCATGAATCGCTCCGGTCGGGGTGGGGTCGGGAGGAGCCACCATGCTGCAGGGCGACCATGACGGCTTAATGACCGTTGCTGAGCTTGCGAATTCCCACGCGATTTCCCGAGAGTGCGAACCGCAAGGGAATTTGCCGCGTACTCGTTCGGCGGACGCCAGCTGCCCCGTTGCGATCCTCACTGCCCCGCCCTGTTCAGGCGCGGTCTCGCGGCCTACATTGAACAGCGCCGCCCCGGTGAACGAACACCCGACGGAAGGAGGCCATCACGCCGATCATGATCCGCGCGTTGCAGCTGCGGCGCCCCGTCGACCATCCGCTCGAATTCGCCTCCGCCTTCGCGGAGCGACGCGCGGTCGAGCAATCCTTGCGGCGAAACGCCGACGCGGCCGAGAACCAGGCGCGTCGCCCGGGTGGGCAGAAATGCAGCGGTACAAGAACCTGAACGGAAGATCCGGGATCGTCGCGTTCGAGATCGGCGACGACTGCGTGAAGATCGTCTTTCGCGACAACCCGAAGGTCTATCTCTACTCGACGCGCAAGATCCCGCCGCAGAAGATCGAGCGCATGAAACAACTCGCGACGGCCGGGCGCGGCCTTGCCACCTTCATCAGTCGAAATCCGGATGTCCGGGACGGATATTCCTGAGGGCAACAAGCACGGCCCGACGCTGTCACAAAACCAGTCGAAGGGAGGAAGGCCCGATGAAATCTTTTGATTATCAACTGCTCGTGATCGGTGCGGGTTCGGGCGGAGTTCGAGCGGCGCGCACCGCCGCTGCCTGCGGAGCGCGCGTCGCGATCGCGGAAGAGCGCCGGCTCGGCGGCACCTGCGTGTCGCGCGGATGCATCCCGAAGAAGCTGCTCGCCTACGCCGCCCATTACCGCGACGACTTCGAGGACGCGGCCGGTTACGGATGGACGGTCGCGCAACCGGTCTTTTCGTGGGAGCGGCTGGTCGGCAACAAGAATCGCGAGATCGACCGTCTGAACGGCGTGTACCAGGACCTGCTCGAAGGGGCGCGCGTCGACATCCTGCGCGGTAGCGCAAAGCTCACAGCCGCGCACACCGTCTCGGTCGACGGCCGGTCGGTCACCGCCGAGCACGTGCTCGTTGCCACCGGCGGTCGCCCGTTCAAGCCCGACATTCCGGGGATCGAATTCGCAATCACGTCCGACGAAGCATTCGAGTTGCGCGAGTTGCCGCGTCGCATCCTGCTCGTCGGCGGCGGCTATATCGCCGTCGAATTCGCCGGCATCTTCAACGGGCTCGGCGCCGACGTGACGCTCGCCTATCGCGGCGCCCAGATCCTGCGCGGCTTCGACGACGACATCCGCCGTCACCTGAACAACGAAATGCGGAAAAAGGGCGTCACGATCTTGCTGGAGACCGATCTCGCCGGCATCGCCCGACGCGACGACGGCACGCTCGACGTCGAGTGGTCACGCGAGTCGGCGCAACCGAACGCGTTCGACGCGGTGATGTTCGCAACCGGGCGCAAGCCGAACGTCGAAGGACTCGGCCTCGCCGAGCTTGGCGTGAACCTCGACGACGACGGAGGAATCGTCGTCGACGACTGGCAGCAGACCAACATTGCAGGCATCCACGCGGTCGGCGACGTGACCAACCGGATCGCGCTGACGCCCGTCGCGATCCGCGAGGGCTTCGCGGTAGCGGCGACCCTGTTCGGCGGCCGGCGCACGAAGGTCGACTACGACAACCTGCCTTCGGCGGTCTTCAGCCAGCCGCCGATCGCGACCGTCGGCCTGACCGAAGCGCAGGCGCTGAAACGGTTCGGCGAGGTGGACATCTACCGCAGAGACTTCCGGCCGCTGCGGCACACGCTGAGCGGCCGTGATGAACGGAGCCTGGTCAAGCTCGTCGTCGACACCGCGTCGCAGCGCGTCGTCGGCGCCCACATGGCAGGCGCCGACGCGCCCGAAATCATCCAGGGAATCGCGATCGCGGTGAGGATGGGGGCGAAGAAGTCGGACGTGGACGCGACCATCGGCATTCATCCGACCGCGGCCGAAGAGTTCGTCACCTTGCGGGAGAAGGAGACGAAACGGCGGCAGGACGACGACACGGCGCCTGACGAGCGGAAGTCCTGAATCGCCGTCGGACTCGGGGGTGCGTTCCGGTTCCGGGGACGCCGCGGAGCGGGCAAGCGGAAGGGTTGAACCGCCCCCGTCCCCGTTCGCGCGAAATCAGAAGAGGAACGGCTGTTTCGCTGGCGGCTGCGCCGAACCGGCATCGGCCGGGAAGACTTTCGCCTGCCGCGGCTTGAACCACACCGTCCGGCCGGCCGCGAGGTCGAGCGTCGCCGCGCGCTCGCGCGTCAGCTCGACCTCGATCATCTCGGCCTCGTGTTCCAGCTCCACCCGCACCAGCGGCCCGATGCGGTGCACATGGCTGACGAGCGCCTTCATGCCGCCCGAGATCGGCGCCGCATCGAGTTCGATGTCGTGCGGGCGCACGAACGCGATCGACCCGGCTTCGGACGCTTCCCCTTCCCGCTCGACCTCCGCCCAGCCGCCGTGCATCCGGCTGTGGAAGACGTTCACATTGCCGAGGAACTGGTAGACGAACGGCGACGCCGGGCTCGAATACACGTCGTCCGGCGAGCCGATCTGCTCGATGCGTCCGCGATTCATCACGACGACGCGGTCGGCGACTTCGAGCGCCTCTTCCTGGTCATGCGTGACGAACACCGACGAGATGTGCATCTCGTCGTGCAGCCGGCGCAGCCAGCGGCGCAGCTCCTTGCGCACTTTCGTGTCGAGCGCGCCGAACGGCTCGTCGAGCAGCAATACCTTGGGCTCGACGGCGAGCGCGCGCGCGAGCGCGATGCGCTGGCGCTGTCCGCCCGAAAGCTGCGACGGATAACGCTGCGCGAGCCAGTCGAGCTGCACGAGCTTCAGCAGGTTCATCACGCGGTCGCGGATCTCGGCCTCGGACGGACGCGACTTGCGCGGCCGTACCCGCAGCCCGAACGCGACGTTCTCGAACACCGACATGTGCCGGAACAGCGCGTAATGCTGGAACACGAAGCCGACCTGGCGTTCGCGCGCATGGACATGCGTCGCCTCTTCGCCGCCGAACAGCACGTTTCCGCCGTCGGGCGTCTCCATGCCGGCGATGATGCGCAGCAGCGTGGTCTTGCCGCAGCCCGAAGGCCCCAGCAGCGCGACCAGCTCACCGGTCGGGATATCGAGGGACAGATCGTCGAGTGCGACGAAATTGCCGAAGCGTTTGCTGATGTTGCGTATTTCGATGCTCATGGGCGTTCCGTGACGACGGACGGGGGCAGTTCGGTTTTTTCGGGCGGCAGCTCGGCGGTCAGCATCTCCGTCTCCTTGCGCATCCGCCATTCGACGATGGTCTTCGCGACGAGCGTGACGAGACCGAGCAGCGCGAGCACGGTTGCCGCCGCGAAGGCGCCGATCTGGTTGTATTCGTTGTAAAGAATCTCGACGTGCAGCGGCAGCGTGTTCGTTTCGCCGCGGATGTGGCCCGAGACGACGCTGACCGCGCCGAACTCGCCCATCGCCCGCGCGTTCGCGAGGATCACGCCGTACATCAGGCCCCACTTGATGTTCGGCAGGGTGACGCGCCAGAACATCTGCCACCCGGACGCGCCGAGCGACACCGCGGCTTCCTCCTCGTCGCGGCCCTGCGCCTGCATCAGCGGGATCAGCTCGCGCGCGACGAACGGGAAGGTCACGAACAGCGTCGCGAGGATCATGCCGGGCAGCGCGAAGATGATCTTGATGTCGTTCGCCGCGAGCCAGTCGCCGAAGAAGCCCTGCGCACCGAACAGGATGATGAAGATCAGGCCGGCGACGACCGGCGATACCGCGAACGGCAGATCGATCAGCGTCGTCAGCAGGCTCTTGCCGCGGAACTCGAACTTCGCGATCGCCCACGCCGCGGCGACGCCGAACGCGATGTTGAACGGCAGCACGAGGGCGGCGATCGTCAGCGTCAGCAGCATCGCAGACTTAGCCTCGCTGTCCTTCAGCGCGTCCCAGTACGCCTGCGCGCCCTGCGCGAACGCTTCCCAGAACACCGAGATCAGCGGCAACACGAGGAACAGGAACAGGAAGCCGAGCGCGATGCCGGTCAGCAGCAGGCGGACCCAGCGCGGCTCGGCCGTTGCGCGACGGGCGGTCATGGCCGCGCTCCCGCAAGTGCGACCGCGCCGGCCGCGCCGTCGCCGTCACGGCTCTTCGAATGCCGGTTCGCCGCCCACCACTGCAACAGGTTGATGACGAGCAGCATCACGAACGAGATCACGAGCATCACGACCGCGAGCGCCGTCGCGCCGAGGACGTCGTACTGCTCGAGCTTCGAGATGATCAAGAGCGGCGTGATCTCGGAGATCAGCGGCATGTTGCCGGCGATGAAGATCACCGAGCCGAACTCGCCGATCGCGCGCGAGAACGCGAGCGTGAAGCCGGTGAGCCACGCCGGGAAGATGCCCGGCAGCAACACGCGGGAAAAGGTCTGCCAGCGGCTGGCGCCGAGCGAGGCCGCCGCCTCTTCGACTTCGGCCTCGATGTCCTCGATCACCGGCTGAAGCGTGCGCACCACGAACGGCAGCGTCACGAAGATCAGCGCGACGACAATGCCCGCCGGCTTAAAGGCGATCCGGATGCCGAGCGTCGCCAGCTGCTCGCCGATCCAGCCGTTCTCGGCATAGAGCGTCGCGAGCGTGATGCCGGCGACCGCGGTCGGCAGCGCGAACGGCAGGTCGACGAGCGCGTCGACGAAGCGCTTGCCGGGAAACGGATAGCGCACGAGCACCCACGCGACGATCAGCCCGAACAGCGCATTGACCGCCGCCGCCGCGAACGACGCGCCGAAGGTCACGCGGTACGACGCGAGCGCACGGTCGCCGGTCGCGGTGGCCCAGAAGTCCGCCCAGCTCAGTTGCCCGCTCATCAGGATCAACCCCGCAAGCGGGATCAGCACGAGCAGCGTCAGATACGTGAGTGTGTAACCGAGTCCCAGGCGGAAACCGGGCAGCACTCCATTGGGTTTTGCGGCGGCAGGAAACATTTAAGGCGTGAGGTGGGGGAGTTCACAAAGCGATGCGGCCCGCCTGAGCGGGCCGCGTGAGCGCATGCGCGCGGATTCTACTTCTGAACGTAGATCTGGTCGAACGTGCCGCCGTCCTTGAAGTGCGTCGCCGCCGCCTTGCTCCAGCCGCCGAACACTTCATCGACGGTGAAGGTCTTGATCGGCGGGAACTGCGCCGCGTGCTTCTTCAGCACTTCCGGGTCGCGCGGGCGCAGGTAGTTGTTCGCCGCGTTCTCCTGCCCTTCCTTCGACCACAAATACTCGAGATACGCCTGCGCGACCTTGCGCGTGCCCTTCTTGTCGACGACCTTCTCGACGATCGCAACCGGGAATTCCGCGAGGATCGACTGACTCGGATAGATGACTTCGAAACCGCCGCGCCCGAACTCGCGCGCGATCAGTTCGGCCTCGGATTCGAACGTGACGAGCACGTCGCCGATCCGGCGCTGCATGAAGGTCGTCGTCGCGTCACGGCCGCCGGAACCGAACAGCGGCGCGTTCTTCAGCCAGTTCGAGACGAACTCCTGCGCGGTCTTGTCGTTGCCGCCGGGCTGCTTCAGCGCGTAGCCCCACGCGGCAAGATACGAATAGCGCCCGTTGCCGGTGTTCTTCGGGTGCGGAATGATGACCTGGACGGCGCCGGGCTTCGCGATGTCGTTCCAGTCCTTGATGCCCTTCGGGTTGCCCTTGCGCACGATGAAGACCATCGTCGAGGTGTAGGGCGACGCATTGTCCGGGAAGCGCTTCGCGTAATCGGTCGCGACGAGCCCCTTTTCGGCGAGGAAATCGACGTCCGTCGCCTGGTTCATCGTCACGACGTCGGCTTCGAGCCCGTCCGCCACCGCACGCGCCTGCTTCGACGAGCCGCCGTGCGACTGCCGCACCTCGACCTTCTCGCCGGTCTTCTCCTGCCAGTACTTCTGGAACAGCGGGTTGTAGTCCTTGTAGAAATCGCGCGCGACATCGTACGAGACGTTGAGCAGGTTTTGCTGGGCGTGTGCGCCGCCGGCGAAGAAGACACCGACGGAGACTCCGACAGCAAGCAGCAGACCGGACAGTTTTTTCATTAGGACATCCATGGAATCGGGAACGGCGCCACGATAGCCGAAGGCATCCACGCACTCAATGCATACGGACCCATTTTTTTATAACCGATCGATATAAGCCTTCTCGCCGGGCCGTTTGCAAAATCCATATAACCCGTTATTCATGATTGGACCCAAGATGGTTACACTCGGTCGGGATTGAAGTTCGAGATAGCGAAAAACACGATGCCGCTCGACGCCGCAATACGCTGCCCCAACTGCAAAGCGAACGATTGTCGGCGGTCGGCGTGGCTTTCGTCGGCCGAGCGGCGTGCGCACCGCCAGATGCATCCCTACCGCTGCCGCCGCTGCTCGCACCGCTTTCATCTTCGCGACAAGGTGTCCGTTCGCCAGGGAGTGATCGTCGGCGGAGCCCTGGTGTCGCTTGCGCTCATCGTCGTCGCCACCGGAACCCTGCTCCACTGGAGCTACGACGTCGCACCCGAAGTCGGGCCGGTTTCCGAGGCGACGCCGGTCGATCCCCGCACGCTGAGGTCGGCGCAACAAGGCGATGCCGACGCGCAATTCCGGATCGCGCGTATCCTGCTGTCCGATCCGGAACCGGATCGCAAGAACGCCGCTGAAGCGGTCCGGTGGCTCAATGCCGCCGCCGAGCAGGACCACACGCCTGCGATGGTGCAGCTCGGCAAACTGTACCGAAGCGGCGTCGGCGTGCTGCAGAACTTCGGCAACGCCGCGAAATGGATCGAGACCGCGGCGGTGCTCGGCGACCCGGAAGGGATGCACGAGCTCGGGCGCTTGTACCGCGACGGCGTCGGCTTCGACCGCGATGCGGTCAATGCCTACATCTGGTTCAGCCGTTCGGCCGCGGCCCTCAACACCGCGGCGGTACGCGATCGCGACGACGTCGCGCGCGGGCTGAGCGAGAAACAGCTGAAGGACGCACAGCACAAGTCCGCCGTCGCAAAAAAAGCGCCGGCAGAGGACGGCACCGGGGAGCGCAGGCTCGCCGGGACGATCAAATTGAGCTCGACGGAAGAAACCCGAAAGAATGAAACAGCCGACTGAGAGTCCCCGCGCCTGCGTGATCGGTCACATCACCGTCCGCGATGCTGAAAAGTGGGCGGAATACCGTCGTCAGGTCCCTGCGACCCTGTCCGCCTGGGGCGGCGAACTCGTCTTTCGCGGTCGAAAGATCTCGGTCATGAGCGGCGAGCATGCCCACGCGGAGACCGTCGTACTGCAGTTTCCCGACGCCCGCTCGCTGGATGGCTGGTTTCAATCGCCCGCATACCAGGCGCTCATCCCGTTGCGTGAGCAAGCCGCCGATGTCGTTCTGATCGGCTACGAGTCCTGAGCGGGCTCGCCGCCGGAGGGCGCGGCAGCGGGACGAGGCTGCTCCAGCATTTCTCGCCGGCTTTCCGGCGTCTCCAGGCTGATCCGCCCGAGCGCCCCGCTGCGGTAATCGTTCAACAGGATTTGCGACGCCTTTTCGAGATCCCGCGCACCGCCCTTCAACCGGCAGCCGCGCCGGTCGGCCACCGTCTCGACGACCCCGACGGCATCCAGCGCGTCGAGCCGCTCGGGCGCGATCTTGTAGCGAGCCGCGAGCAGCGCTGGATAGCGGCCGAGCAGCAGACCCGCGAGGAAGGTCGCGACCTCCTCGTCGATGACCGCGTTGCGCCCGATCACGTGACTCGCCGCGAGCATGAAACCGTCCGAATCGTGCTCGATCTTCGGCCACATCATTCCCGGCGTGTCGGTGATCGTCATGTGCGAACCGAGATCGAAGGTCTGCTGCGACTTCGTCACCGCCGGCTCGTCGCCGACCTTTGCGACGCGGCGCTTCAGCAGCGCGTTCATCAGCGTCGATTTGCCGACGTTCGGAATGCCCATGATCATGATGCGCAGCAGCTTAGTGCCGTCGCTGCGGTGCGGGGCGAGCGCCTGGCACAATCCCGGCACCCGCGCGACGTCGCCGGGCTTCTTGCACGACAGCGCGACCGCCTTCACGCCGGGCTGGCGATCGTAGTACTCCAGCCAAGCGCGCGTCGCGGCCGGGTCCGCGAGATCCGCCTTGTTCAGCACTTTCAGGCACGGCCGCTGACGAAAGCGCCGCAGCTCGTCGATCATCGGGTTGCTGCTCGCCTCCGGCACGCGCGCGTCGAGCACTTCGATGACGACGTCGGTCATCGCCATCGTCTCGGCCGCCTTCTTGCGCGCGGAGGTCATGTGACCGGGGAACCACTGGATCGCCATCTGGAATCAAAGCCTTGGAGAAGGCGCGCATTATCGCCTCGTTCGCCGGCCGCTTGGGGCAAAATGGCGGACTTTCGAGGGAATACGGATGAATCGTGACGAGGTCCTCGCGGCGACGCGGCAGTGGCTGGAAAAGGCGGTGATCGGGCTCAACCTGTGCCCGTTCGCAAAGTCGGTGTATGTGAAGAACCAGGTACGCATCGTCGTCAGCGACGCGAAGCACGCGGACGCGTTTCTCGAGGAGCTCGACCGCGAGCTGGAATTCCTTGCAGAGGCCGATCCGCAGGAGGTCGACACGACGCTGCTCGTCCACCCGACCCTCTTCCGCGACTTCCTCGACTTCAACGAGATCGCCGGGATCGCCGAGGAAGCGGTCGCCGAGCACGAGCTCGAAGGCATCATCCAGGTCGCGAGCTTCCACCCGCGCTTCCAGTTCGAAGACACGACCGAGGACGACATCGGCAACTACACGAACCGCTCGCCGTACCCGACGCTGCACCTGCTGCGCGAAGAGAGCGTCGAGCGCGCGGTCGAGGCATACCCGGAAGTCGAAGCGATCTACGAGCGCAACATCGAAACGCTGAAGAAGCTCGGCCACGACGGCTGGAATGCGCTCGGCATCCCCGCGGCGAAGGATGACGAGACGTGAACGGAGCACGCGCAACGGCAAGACGGCCGCAAACCGACCGCTGGAAGACGAGCACGGCCGGGACCGAAGAACGACCGCCAGCGGCGCTGCCGGAGCTGCGTCCGGGCCAGTCGATCGAGCTGCTGAAGGAACTCCACATCCTCACCCGCGACGGCAAGCTGAACCAGGACAGCCGTCGCAAGCTGAAGCAGGTCTACCACCTCTACAACTTCATCGAGCCGCTGCTCGAGGAAGTGCTCGCCGCGCAGGGCGGCCTGACCCTCGCCGACCACGGCGCCGGCAAGTCCTACCTCGGTTTCATCCTCTACGACCTGTTCCTGAAGGCGCGCGAGGCGGGACACGTGTACGGCATCGAGACCCGCGACGAGCTCGTCGCGAAGTCGCGCGAGCTCGCGGCGCAGCTCGGCTTCGAGCGCATGAGCTTCCTGAACCTGTCGGTCGAGGATTCGATCGATTCGCCCGAACTCCCCGAGCGCATCGACGTCGTCACGGCGCTGCACGCGTGCAACACCGCGACCGACGACGCGATCCGCTTCGCGCTCGAAAAGCGCGCCCGCTTCATCGTGCTCGTCCCGTGCTGCCAGGCGGAGGTCGCCGCGGCGCTGCGCCGGCACAAGAACGAATCGTTCGGCAAGACACCGCTGTCCGAAATCTGGCGCCATCCAATCCACACGCGCGAATTCGGCAGCCAGCTGACGAACGTGCTCCGCTGCCTGCTGCTCGAATCGCACGGCTACCAGCTGACGGTGACCGAACTCGTCGGCTGGGAGCATTCGATGAAGAACGAACTGATCATCGCGCGGTCCACCGGCCAAGCGCGCGGAAACGCGCGCGAGCGCCTGACGCAGATCCTCGCCGAGCTCAACCTCGAAGAGATGGCACCGCGGTTCGCCTACTGATCTGCCATCACGGCTCCCCTTACTTGATCTACGCGAAGCAAATCGGCGGCAACGCCCGGTAAGCTCAAGTCCTTTTCGAGGCTCGATCGCCATGCCCGACCTGCCCTTTCCCGTCATCGTCGCCACCCTCTTCCTGTTCGGCTGCCTCACGATGCTGCACGTCCACCTGCGCCAGCAGGACCGCCTGCGCGCATTGCCGCTTCGGGACACGTTTCTCGCGGGCCGCTGCGCCACCTCCGCCCCCTGTGTTCGCTGCGCATCCACCGACAAGCGCGAATTCGGCCTGGACGACGGCGAAAAGGCACAGCGCGTCGTCGCCTGCGCGAAATGCAACCGCCCGATGTACCGCTACCATCAGCCGAAGCAGCAGGACTAGAACGTTCCGCCCGTCTGCGCGGTCAACCGCGTGTTGACCGACGTGGAGGGCCGGATCATGGACGTCACCCCCCTGCTTGCCCGGCTCGGCGTGCCGACCGGAATCCTCGATCGCGGCGAGTTGCCCGTCCGCAGCCCGATCGACGCAAGCATCCTCGCGCAGCTCGCGCCGACCTCCCCCGCGCAGGCGAACACCGCCATCGAGCGCGCTCGCACGGCCTTTCTCGCGTGGCGCGACGTTCCGCCGCCGCGCCGCGGCGAGTTCGTGCGCCGCTACGGTGAGGTCTTGCGCGCACACAAGGCCGACCTCGGCGAGCTTGTGACGATCGAAGCCGGCAAGATCCGTCAGGAAGGGCTCGGCGAAGTGCAGGAGGTGATCGACGTCTGCGACTTCGCGTGCGGACTGTCGCGCCAGCTTCACGGCCTGACGATCGCGAGCGAGCGCCCCAGCCACCGGATGATGGAGCAGTGGCATCCGGCGGGGGTCGTCGGCGTCGTCTCGGCGTTCAATTTCCCGGTCGCCGTGTGGGCGTGGAACGCGATGCTCGCGTGGGTCTGCGGCGACAGCGTCGTATGGAAGCCGTCACCGCGGACGCCGTTGTCTGCGCTCGCGTGCGCGGCACTCTTCCGCACGGCGTCCCGTGACTTCGACGATGTGCCCGACGGGCTGCTCGAAGTGCTGATCGGCGGCAATGAGCTGGGCGAAAGCCTCGCCGACGATCCGCGCGTCGCGGTGCTGTCCGCGACCGGCTCGACGGCGATGGGCAAGGCGCTCGCGCCGCGCGTCGCCGCCCGGCTCGGCCGCTCGATCCTCGAACTCGGCGGCAACAACGCCGCGATCGTCTGCCCGAGCGCGGACCTCGACCTCGCGGAGCGCGCGATTCTGTTCGCGGCGGCAGGCACCGCGGGACAGCGCTGCACGACATTGCGCCGGCTGATCGTGCATGAGTCGATCGCCGACGCGCTCGTCGAGCGCCTGCGCGCCCTCTGGCAGCGCATCCCGGTCGGGAATCCGCTCGATCCGGCGACCCTGGTCGGTCCGCTGATCGCCGCCGCCGCGGGAATCTCGATGGACGAAGCCCTCGCCGAAGCGCGCCGCTCGGGCGCCACCGTGTGGGGAGGGGAAGCGGTGCCGGTCGAAGGTTGCGCCGACGCGTGTTACCGCCGCCCGGCCCTCGTCGCGATGCCGGCGCAGACAGCGCTCGTGGAACGCGAGACCTTCGCACCGATCCTCTACGTGATGCGCTACCGCGACTTCGACGAAGCGATCGCGCTGCACAACGGCGTTCCACAAGGACTCGCATCGTCGATCTTCACGCGCGACCTGGTCGAGGCCGAACGCTTCCTGTCGGCGACCGGGAGCGACTGCGGCATCGCGAACGTCAATATCGGTCCGTCCGGTGCCGAAATCGGCGGTGCGTTCGGCGGCGAAAAGGAGACCGGCGGTGGCCGCGAATCGGGCTCCGACGCGTGGAAAGCCTACATGCGCCGCACGACCTGCACGATCAATTATTCAGGCGCGCTGCCGCTCGCGCAGGGGATCCGGTTCGAGCTCGACGGCTGACCATCGAACCCGCGATCGAACCCGCCCGCTCGCCGAACCGGCGACCGAATACAACGGTTCGACGAGCCCCGATCGAATAAAACTGTTCGCCCTGAGCCCGTCGAAGGGCGGTGGCAGACTTCCCAAGCTCAGCCCGAACGGGATTCGGTTGCCGCGTAATATGGACGCCGCGTTCCGTTACTCCTTCGCCGCCGGCGCGCGCGTGACGAGCAGCTGGTCGATACGGTAATTGTCGATGTCGACGACCTCGAACTTGTAGCCACCGTAACTCACCGCGTCGGTGCGCTTCGGCACCTTGCGCAGCATGTACATCATGAAGCCGGCCATCGTCTCGTAGTTCTCGTGGCCGGCGAACTCGTCTATGCCGAGCACGTGCATCACGTCCTCGATCGGCGTGATGCCGTCGATCAGCCACGAGTCCTCGTCGCGTTTGACGATCAGCTCCTCCTGGAACGCGCTGCCGAACTCGCCCATCACCGTGTTCATGATGTCCTGGAGTGTCAGCAAGCCGACGATCAGCGCGTACTCGTTGACGATCATCGCGAAATCCTCGCGCGCGGCACGAAAACGCTCGAGGGCTTCGAAGAGCGTCAGCGTGTCGGGAATCACCAACGCATTGCGCACGACCGGATCGGCTCGCAGCGACAGCTTCTGGTCCGAGAGGATGCGCGCGAAGATGTCCTTCGAATCGACGTAGCCGACGACGGTGTCGATCGTGTTCTCGCACACCGGAAACTTCGCGTGCGGCCGGGCGACGAGCTTCGCGCGGATGCTCTCCTCGCTCTCGTTCAACACGAAGTACACGATGTTTTCCCGGTTCGTCATCGCCGACGGAACGGTGCGCGCGTCGAGCTCGAACACGTTGACGATCAGCTGACGCTCCTGCTTCAGCAGCGCGCCGGTCTGCGCGCCGACGTCGACCATCGCGACGATTTCGGCGGAAGTGACGCTCTCGGTGCGCACGTTCGGCAGCTTCAGCAGCCGGAACAGCCAGTTTGCGAGGCCATCGAACAACCACACCAGCGGTGCGAACACGACCACGCAGAAGCCCATCGGCTTGAGGACGGCAACCGCGACGCGCTCGGGCGCGACCATGCCGAGCCGCTTCGGCACGAGATCGGAGAACAACACGAAGAGCGACGTCACGATGACGAACGACACGATGAAACTCGCGGTCTCGAGCAGCGGGCCCTCGTAGACGAGCCCCAGGACTTGCGCGACCGCGGGCGACAACGCGGACTCGCCGACGATGCCACCGAGAATCGCGATCGCGTTCTGGCCGATCTGGACGACGGTGAAGAAATGGCCCGGGTTGTCCTGCAGAACAAGCACGCGCTCGGCCGCGGCATTGCCCTGCTGCGCCATCAAGCGGAGCTTGACCTTGCGCGACGCCGCGAGCGAGATCTCGGAGATCGAAAAGAACGCGCTGGATGCGATCAGCAGCGCGATGACGAAAATCTCGTTCGTGAAATTCACATTCAACGCCCCCCGGCGATGCTCCCGTCGGACATTTACCCCGTCGCGGCGCGCGCGGCCTGTCTATCGGCCTCCGCCGCACCCTCCGCCCGTTCGATCGACGCGATCCCGGTCCGGCTGCGTGTGCATCGAACCCCGCTGCGCCGTGTTGGCCGCTGTTCCCGCCCACCCGACACCGCCCCGGCATGCCGCAGTCCTGCGCTCAAGCCCCCATCAGACGCACCGGCTCGACGAGCACCGTGTCCCGGCCGTTCGTCACCCATACCTGTCCGTCCTGCAGCGTACATTGCAAACGCATGCTGCGGTCGACCAGGGTTGCGAGCGCTGGCGCCGCATCGGCGGCGAGATTCCATACCGTGAGGTTCGACTGGCGCGCGAGCTTGTCGCGGACGCCGCTCCACCAGATGTCCGCGGCGCGGCCGTAGCTCACGACCACGACTTCGCGCGCGCGTCCGCAGGCCTTGCGGATCCACTTCTCGTCGGGCTGCCCGACGTCGATCCAGCGTTCGATCACGTCGGTCAGGTCCTTCTGCCACAGGTCCGGCTCGTCGTCGACGCACAGGCCCTTGCCGAAGCCCAGCGCCGGGTCCGCGTACATTGCGAACGCGAGCACGCGCACCATCATCCGTTCGTCGGTTTCCGACGGATGACGCGCGATCGTGAAGCCGTGATCGCCGTAGTAGTGCCGGTCCATGTCCGCGACCGAGAGATCGACCTTGTAGATCGTCGCCTTTAGCGCCATCGCCGCCGCCCTCAGTGCGTCGTGCCGCCAACGCGGCGAGCCTGCTGCCAGCCGAACACCGCCTGGGTCGCGTGCGCCATCACCCGGTCGCGCACTGCCGCCGGCAATTCGTTCGACAACGCGGCGAACAGCGCCTCGTTCATGTCGCGCGCCAGACCCTCCGCGGCGAGCCCTTCGGACAGGCAGCGGATCTGGACGTGGGCCAGCGCGTCGGCGACGAGGCGCCAGCCGAGCTCGGGCATCGTCGTGACCAGCGCGGTCATCATGCCGCCCAGCCGCACCAGGATCGCCGTTGCCTGCTCGCGCTCCTCGCTGGCGATCATCGCGTGCCACAGCGCAAGATGGATCGCACGCCGCAGATCGATCTTGAAGTCGATCGCGTTGCCTTCGGACGCTTCGATCGCGGCGAACTGCTGCTGGAATTTCGCTTCCTGTTGCGGGTCGAGCCCCACGCGCAGAGCTCCGACCAGTTCCGACAGCCCCGGAATCGCGACGAGCCCGAAAGCCTGGCTGTACGCGAGCCCCCACTGGTCCAGCCCCGCGACGATCAGCGCGAGGCGCAGCGCGCGCGCCTCATCGCCCTTGCCCGCCGCGCTCCAGTTACGCAGCGCGACCGACAGCTCGGCGACACCGCTCGCGCGTCCTGCGTCGTCCTCGTTCAGCGTGAGCCGGAACGCTTGAGAGAACGCATCCTGGGCCATGCGCGCGGCGAGCTTTTGCACGTCCACGGGCGCGAGCGCGACAAGCCCGTCGGCGGGAATCGATGAAGCGGGCGGCGCGGAGAAAGTCATGCTTCGGTTCCGGGTAAAGGCCGGTATTCTGCAGGCGCACCGGCTGCACGGCAAATCGCCGGGTCCTGCGCGTCGCCGCTGCCGCGGATGCGCCAGGACATGCGGCGGTGACCGTTCCGCGCCGACGCGCTTGTGGATTCACGCATTGCTGACAGAATGGGGGCCCACTTGCCCACCCCTCTGCGCCCATGACCCCGACGCCTTTCGCAAATCTGACACCCGACCTCATTCTCGACGCGATCGAGAGCGTCGGACTGATGCCGGACGGACGGATGCTCGCGCTCAACAGCTACGAGAACCGCGTCTACCAGGTCGGCATCGACGACGCGCCGATGATCGTCGCGAAGTTCTATCGTCCCCAGCGCTGGTCGGACGATGCGATCGGCGAGGAACACGCTTTCGTCGCCGAACTCGCCGCGCGCGAAATCCCCGTCGTGCCGCCGCTGCAACTGCGCGGCGCGACCCTGCATTCGCACGGTGGCCTGCGTTTTGCGCTGTTCCCGCGCGTCGGCGGCCGTGCGCCAGAGCTGTCGGACCCCGCGACGCTCGAATGGATGGGCAGATTCATCGGTCGCATCCACGCGGTCGGCGCACTGGCGCCTTACCGCTCGCGCCCCAGCCTCGACCTCGCAAATTTCGGCGAGGAGCCGCGAGACTGGCTGCTCGCGCACGACTTCATTCCCGGCGACCTGCTGCCGGCCTGGCGCAGCAGCGTGGAACAGGCGCTCGACGGCGTCAGGCGATGCTTCGACCGCGCCGGCGACGTCACGCAGATCCGCTTGCACGGCGACTGCCACGCCGGCAACGTGTTGTGGAGCGAAACACGCGACGCCGCGGGACCGCAGTTCGTCGATTTCGACGACAGCCGGATGGGGCCGGCGGTGCAGGACTTGTGGATGCTGCTGTCCGGTTCGCGCGAAGAGATGGGGCGCCAGCTCGGCGACGTGCTCGCCGGCTACGAGGATTTCCACGATTTCGCGCCGCGCGAGCTGCACCTCGTCGAAGCCTTGCGGACGCTGCGCCTGATCCACTATTCGGCGTGGATCGCACGCCGCTGGGACGACCCGGCTTTCCCCGCGGCCTTTCCGTGGTTCAACACGCAGCACTACTGGCAGGACCGCGTGCTCGAGCTGCGCGAACAGATCGCGCTGATGGACGAGCCGCCGCTGTGGTCGAGCTGAAGCCCGGCTGAAATCAGGCCCGGCGCAGGAACGACGGCCGCGGCACGGCCGGCCTCGGCGTGCCGGAGCGAAAGCCGTCGAGCATCCGCCGCAACGCGCCCGCGTCCTCGTCGGTAAACCCGCGCTTGAAGTCGGTCAGCAGCAGCCGGGAACGGGTGAGCCAGTTGCCCGGCGCGTCGTCGAGCGCGCACCAGCTCGCGGAGTGCACATCGGGCACGTGCTGCCCCAGCCACGCCATCGCCTCACGCTCGCGCAGGCCGTACAGTTCGGAGCCATGTTTCGGAATCAGGTGGGGCGTCGCGCCCGCAACGCGCGGCCGCAGGTCTTCGGAGAAACGGCCGACGAGCTTCGACAGCGAAAACAGCACCCGCCAGTCGGACGCGATCACGATCCTCGTTTCCTCGTAATCGCGCACGACGGCCTCGATCAGCGGCAGGCAGCGAAAATCCTCGACTTCCCCCCACGGGTGGGTCACCCCATCGAAATCCATGAAGATATAGGCAGGTTGGGTCATCGGGCGACGGGCAGGATAAGAGGGCTAATCGGGGGCTTAATCCGAATTGGGCAAATTGGGCGCCTGCTAGAATGCTGCATTGCGTCATCGGCCGCAAGTTCGGCCGCGAGCGAAGAATGAAGCAGCTCGGTGCGAAGGAGACCGAGTCCAGAGGCCGAAGCTGCATACCTGTCCATCACCCGTTACGGAACGTTCTCCATGAAGCCCCTCGTGAACCTCGAAGGCAAGATCGGCCTGATCACCGGCATCGCCAACGAAAAGTCGATCTCGACCGGCGTCGCCGAAGCCTGCGCCGAGGCCGGCGCGAAGCTGATCGTCACTTACCAGAATGAAAAGACCCGCGCGTTCATCGAGCCGGTCATCGCCCGGCTCGGCATTACCGACGCCTACCTGCTGGACGTCACCCGCCCCGAAACGCTCGCCGACGTCTTCGACCGGATCGACGCGACGCACGGCAAGCTCGACTTCGCGATCCACAGCATGGCGTTCGCGAAACGCGACGACCTGCACGG
Source organism: Aromatoleum sp. (assembly GCF_032027225.1). GTDB lineage: Bacteria > Pseudomonadota > Gammaproteobacteria > Burkholderiales > Rhodocyclaceae > Aromatoleum. Next base: position 48,029 of record NZ_JAVSMM010000014.1, read on the forward strand.
CCGGGTCGTCGACACCTCGGCCGACGGTTTCGCGATGGCGATGGACATCTCGACGCATTCGTTCGTGCGCCTCGCGAAAATGGTCGAGCCGCTGTTCGAGAAGACTGGCGGCGGTTCCCTCGTGACGATGACTTACCTCGGCAGCGAAAAGGTCATCGCGAACTACGGCGTGATGGGCCTGTGCAAGGCCGCGCTCGAAGCGGCCACACGCTACATGGCTTACGAACTGGGCGCGAAGAACATCCGCGTGAACGCCGTCTCCCCCGGTCCGCTGATGACCCGCGCAGCCTCCGGCATCGCCGGCTTCGACGGCCTGATGGCCGCCGCGGTCGAACGCTCGCCGATGCACAGCCTCGTGACGCCCGAGGACATCGGCGCCTTGACCGCCTTCCTCGTGTCGGACGCCGGCCGCCTCGTGACCGGCGGCGTCCATTTCGTCGACGCCGGCTACAACATCATGGCCTGATCGCCCGGACCTCCGCAGTGATCGACATCGCGGACGCCCGCGAACGGATGGGCCGGGAGCCGGTGATCCTGCCGGATCCGGTCCCCGAACATCCGCTGCTCGCCGGCCGGACCGAAATCGGTCGCGGCGAGTACAGCATCGTGCTCGACCACGACGACCCGGAACGCGTGTACAAGGTGGTCAGCTCGCCAGCGGACCTCTTCCTCTACACCGCGGACGACCGCCCCCGCGGCCCGCACTTCCCGGTCGTTCACGCCAACCACGGCGCGATCAGCCGAGCGCGATCGGGCTATCTCTTCCACCTGCTCGAAATGGAACGCCTGTTTCCGCTGCAGGAAGGCAGTGCATCCGCCGCCCTCGCCAACCGGCTGGTCGAAGCCTACTGGTGCGCGTGCCAGCAATGGAGCCGGCTCGGGCCCGACATGGGACGGATCGCGCTGTACCACCTCGCGGTGACGCCGGCGGAAATGCCCGACAGCCTGAAACAGGCACTGAAGGCGCTATCGGACTTCGTCGAGGAGTATCGGGTCATGCCCGACCTCCTCAACGCGAACAACCTGATGGTGCGCGCGGACGGGACGCTCGTTTTTTCCGATCCGGTGTTCATCGCCTGAGACGTCGGACGGCGACTCGGCGGGCCGGGGGTATCATGTCGGCCCCAGCCCACCCGGATTCGGCCATGTCCGACTGCGACGACCATCCCCCCCCGCTGCCGCACGACACCCAGATCGGCATCGCCCGCAGCGGAAGTTTCGATCCGGCGGCCTTCGAACAGGCCGTCAATGATCTGCTGAAAGCGTGCGGCGTCGCGCCCGACACGCCGCACATGGGCCGCACCGCGAGTCGCGTGCGCGAACTATGGCAGCGGCGGCTACTTGGCGGTTACGAACTCGATCCGGCGGAAGCGCTCGGTGACGGGTTCGCCGACGAGCGGACCGACATGGTCGTGATCCGCGGCATCGCGGTGCACGGCGTCTGCCCCCATCACCTCGTGCCGTTCCGCGGCGTCGCCCACGTCGCCTACCTGCCGGGCGGCCGGCTACACGGGTTCGGGCGCATCGCCCGGCTCGTCGACGCGATCGGGCACCGCTTCACGTACCAGGAATGGATGACACGCGACATCGCCGACGCACTGCTGACGCACGGCCGGGCGCGCGGCGCGGCCTGCATCATCGAAGCCGAACAGCTCTGCCTGCTGCTCGGCGAGGACCGCCGCGGCGACGAACGCGTCGTCACGCAGGCGTTTACCGGCGAGTTCGAGGCGCGCGACGCGCTGCGCGCCGAGTTTCTGCACGCGGTGTCGCTGCGCGTCGGGCGCTGAGGCCGGCGCCGCGCATCAGTACAGCGTGAAGGTCGAGGCCCGCGTCGGCCCGAGGTCGACATCGAGCATGACGACGCGCCCGCCGAGCAGGACCAGGCTGCCGCGGCGCCGGTCGTTCCCCGACGACGAAAATTCGAAGTCGTAGACTCGACGCAGGCGCAGACGGCCGTCGTCGTCGCGCGCCGCACGCACCGACCGCCCCGCAACCGTCTCGTCGAGAAGCTGCACGTCCTCGCGCCGGCACGCGGCGCGCGCCGCTTCGACCGCGATATCACGCGCCCGCACACTGTCGAACCAGTACCAGCCGAGCGCGCACAGCAACGCGAAACCGAGGAGTTCGATCGCGGAGACGGACAGCATCGGGCCTCTACCTCAGGGAGTGGGAAGGTCGAGCATCATGCCGCGGATCGCGAAGAACATCACGCTGCCGAACATCGCCGACGCAGGAACGGTGATGAGCCATGCCGACGCGATGCGGCGGATCTGCGACCGCTTGACCACCTCTTCCCTGTAGACCTGCCGCAGCTGCCGGCGCTCGGATTTCGAAAAATTCGCCGGGTCGAGTTGCTGCCTCGACTGCTCCTTGAGCTCGCGCAGCATCTCGCCCTTGGCCATCGCGCCGGCCGCGCTGAAGCGCGCGATGAAGGCTTCGATCGCTTCCTGGTCGGCCTCCGGGTGGTGCGCCTTGATACCGGCGATCATGCGCGCCTGGTTGCCGACCAGATACTCGCGCAGGAACCCGACGCCAAACACCGCGCCGACGGCGATATGCGTAGAACTCACGGGCAAGCCGAGCGCGCTCGCGATCAGGACGGTGACCGCGGCGGACATCGCAACGCAGAACGCGCGCATCTGGTCGAGCTCGGTGATCTCGCTGCCGATGGTGCGCACGATGCGCGGGCCGAAGAGCGCGAGACCGACGCAGATCCCGAGCGCCCCGACGAGCATCGTCCAGAACGGCACCGGCGCCTCTGCCGAGCGCATCGCGCCGCCGTCCGTTAGTTCGACGACGATCGCGGACAGCGGACCGACGGCGTTCGCGACGTCGTTCGAACCATGCGCGAAACTCAGCAGCGCTGCGGCGACGATCAACGGCAGAGTGAAGAGCCGATTGACGCTCTTGCGAGTGTTCGCGATCGACCGCCCGCGTCGCACGACGAGCGGCCGGGCGACGAAAAACGTGACGACGCCCGCCGCGAGACCGATGCCCAGCGCGTCGACGAGATCGATCTCCAGCAAGCGCGCGCGTCCCTGCATCAGCAGGTAGCTCGAGAACGCGAAGCTCATCGCGGCGAGAAGGTAGGGCACGGTGCGGATTGCGGCCCCGACCATGTCGACCTGGAACAGGATGCGGCGCTTGATCAGGTAGAGGAAGCCGGCCGCGACCGCGCCGCCGATCAGCGGCGACACGATCCAGCTCACGAGCACCGTGACGAGGACCTGCCAGTTCACGACGTGGGCCCCGTGCGCGGCGACACCCGCGCCAAGCAGCGCGCCGACGATGGCATGGGTCGTCGACACCGGCGCGCCGAATGCCGTCGCGAGGTTCAGGAACAGTCCCGCCCCCATCAGCGCGGCGAGCATCGACCAGATCAACGCCTCGCGGTCGACGATCTGCGCGGTGTCGAAGATGCCGGTGCGCATCGTGCCGATGACCTCGCCGCCGGCGATCAGTGCACCGGCCGCCTCGAACACCGCCGCGATCGCGAGCGCGACGCCGAGACTGAGCGCGCGTGCACCTACCGCCGGTCCGATGTTGTTGCCGACGTCGTTGGCGCCGATGTTGATCGCCATGTAGCCGCCGAGCACTGCCGCGACTGCGAGGATGATCGCGTTCTCCCCGTCCGCGACACGCGCCGCGAACAACATCGTGCCGATGACGTAGATCAGCGCAACGCCGAGCCTCAGGATCTCGCCGCTGCCCTTGCGCGATGCCTGCTCGATCCGCGAGATATGCTCGAATTCCACCGGAGATCCGTGACGAAAGTGCCGATGATGACCGGCTTCAGAGTTTGTCGTATTTTTCGTGCCGGCCCCGCGCCTTCTCGGCCGGGTAGCGCGCGGCATTGATCGCGAGCTTGCGACGCGCGGCATCGGCAAGCTCGATGTCCAGCACGTCGGCAAGGCGGACGAGGTACAGCAGCACGTCGGCGAGTTCCAGCGCGACCTCCTCGCGCTGTCCGGTGGACAGCGCCGCCGACGCTTCCGGCGTGAGCCACTGGAAATGCTCGATCACCTCGCCGGCCTCCCCCGCCAACGCCATCGCGAGATTCTTCGGCGTGTGGAATTGCTCCCAGTCCCGTTCGGCGGCGAAGGCGCGCAGCGCATCGCGCAGCAACAGCAAACTGTCCGGCGTGTTCATTCGATGTGATGCTCCAGGTCGAACGCGCCGCTGCCCTCTTCGCCGAGGTTGCGTGCGAGCCAGGGCATCACGGCTTCGAGAGTTTCCGGCAATACCCACGGCGGATTGATGATGTACAGGCCGCTGCCGAACATCCCGAAGCCGTCGCGCGACGGCTTGGATACCGCCAGGCGGACGTCGAGCCAGCTGTCGGCGCCGAGTCCGGCGAGCCGCTCCGGGAGCTGGCGCGCCTCGGCGCGCGCGAGCATCGGGTACCAGACCGCGTACGTGCCGCCCGGAAAACGCTTCACCGCGTCGGCGACCGTGTCGACGACCCGCCGGTAGTCGTCCTTGACCTCGTAAGGCGGGTCGATCAGCACGACGACGCGCCGCGTCGGCGGCGGCAGCAGACCACGCAGTCCGGCGAAGCCGTCGGCCTTGCGGACCACCACGCGATCACCGTCGTGCGCGAAAGTCTGCGCCAGCAGCGCGGCGTCGGCCGGATGCAGTTCGAACAGCCGCATCCGGTCCTGCTCGCGCAACTGCGTCATCGCGATCGCCGGCGAACCGGGGTAGAACGTCAGCCGCCCGTGCGGATTGAACTGCGCGAGCGCATCGAGGTACGGCCGCATCTGCGCAGGGAGATCGTCACGCTGCCACAGTCGTCCGATTCCGCCTGCGAACTCCGCGGTCTTGCCGGCCTGCTCGCTTTCGAGCGCGTAACAGCCCGCCCCCGCGTGCGTGTCGATGTACCACCACGGTTTGTCCTTCCGGTTGAAATACCGCAGGAGCTCGACGAGCACGAAGTGCTTGAGGACATCGGCGTGATTGCCGGCGTGGAAGGCGTGACGATAGCTCAACATGAAGGGGAATTCGGTCGAAGCGGGCCGGGAATGCTATCACTGCGCCGGGCGCAAGGCTCGGGACGAAGACGCGCTTCTCGCCCCGTCGCGGGCAGCCCGGACGGCGGGCCGCAGCGAAAATCGCGCCAGACGTCTTGCCGTGCAACCCCATCCCCTTGATATCATTACATCCCCGCACTGCTGCAGCGCGGTACACCCTATAAAGAGAGACAAGGAATGGCGATTTACGCCCTTGGTGACCGCACGCCACGCTTCGGGGAAGGCTGCTGGGTCGCCGACAACGCAACCGTGATCGGCCGAGTGGAAATCGGCAGCAACGTCAGCATCTGGTACAACGTCGTGATCCGTGGCGACAACGACCCGATTGAGATCGGCGACGGCACGAACATCCAGGACGGCTCGATCCTGCACAACGACGACGGCGTGCCGCTCGTCATCGGCTCGCACGTGACCGTCGGTCACATGGCGATGCTGCACGGGTGCACGATCGGCGACGGCACGCTGATCGGCATCAACGCCGTCGTGTTGAACCATGCGGTCATCGGCAAGAACTGCATCATCGGCGCCAACGCGCTGATCCCGGAAGGCAAGGTGATCCCGGACCGCTCGCTCGTCGTCGGCTCGCCCGGACGCATCATCCGCGAGCTGACCGACGAGGACATCGAGGGGATCCGGAAGAACGCCGCGAACTACGTCGCCAACGCGCGCATGTACGCGACCGAATCGCGCCACATCAACCCGTTCGGCTCGTCGAAGTAGCGCCCGCCGGCTCGCGCAGCGGCGTGCCGGAACGCATCAGCCAGATCACCGCGGCGAGGATCATCGCCCCGCCGGCGACATGGTTCGGCTCGATCGCCTCGCCGAGGAAAACGGCGGCGAGAACGAAGGTGACGATCGGCTCCAGCGTGGATAGCGTCGCGGCGTCGGCGGCGCCGAGCTTCTGGATTCCGGCGAAGAAGCCGATCATCGCGACGACCGTCGACACCACCGCGATCGCCACCACTGCCGCCCACCCGCTCCCCGTCCGCGGCCACGAAGCGCCTTCGGCTACGATCATGGCGCCGAACACGGCCGCTGCGGCGATCATCACGACCGTCGCGGCCGCGAGCGGCGCCTCCTCCCGCATCACGCGGTCGCCGACGAGGATGTAGATCGAATACAGCAGCGCCGCGCTGACACCGAGCACGATCCCGCGCGGCTCTCCCTGGATGCTGCCCGCGACCGTCAGCGCGGTGCCGGCGAGCGCAACGAGGACGGCCGCGACGCGCACCCGCGTCAGCTTCTCGCGCAGGAAGAGTGCCCCGAGGATCGTCACGATGAACGGATAGAGGTACAGGAGCAGCGCGACGAGCCCGGCGGACGCATAATTGAGCGCGGCAAAAAAACTGAGCGACTGCGCGACGTAGCCGAAGGCCCCCATCGCCACGAGAATCGCGAGGTTGCGTCCCGACGGCCAGCGGTGTCGCATCGCGATCATCACCGCGGTCATCAGCGCGGCGGCGATCGCGAATCTGAGAAACAGCACCGAAACGACGTCGGCGCCGCTGCTGTATGCAAAGCGGGCGAAGATTGCCATCGCGCCGAACGACATCGCGGAAACCGTGACGTACAAGGCGCCGGCCAACCGTTCACCGCCCATTTCGCCCCCGCGAAAAAAGACCAAAGCTTGCCGAACCGCATGAAGACGGTCAACGAGCAGCCCGCGGAGCGCAACACGTACCGCCATGAGCTCGCCGACCTGCCGTATCCGTGTCTTTTTTTTACAAGGAATTACACGCGACAGCACACTCATTGCGGATGCGGCTGTACACTGCGCCCCGGATTTACCCATACGGATTTTCGATATGTGTCGCGCCGCGAGCCGGTACCTGCGCTTCTTGCCGACTGCCTTCGTGCTCGCCTTCGCGCCACTCTCCGCCGTTGCGCACCCGTCCGCCGATCCGGCGGTTCCGACGGTCGAACTGTCTGCCGAAGCGAGCCGGCCGGCACCGAACGACATGGCAATCGCGAGCGCCTACTTCGAGGCGAGCGGCACCGATCCGGCAAAACTTTCTGAACACGTAAACGGCGCAGTCGCGTCCGCGCTCGAACGCATCCGAAGCTACCGTGACGTCAAGGTCCAGACCGCGGGAACAAGCACGTATCCCGTCTATGGCAAGGACGGACGGCGGATCGAATCCTGGAGAATGCGCTCCGAACTTCAACTCGAGAGCCGTAACCTCCCCGCGCTCGCGGAGCTTCTCGGAAAACTCCAGGCGAACCTCGCGCTCTCGGGACTGCAGATGCAACCGGCCCCCGAGACCCGGAAGAACGTCGCCGACCAGGTCGCCACCGACGCGCTGCGCGCATTCCAGGTGCGCGCCAAGACGATCGCCGATACCCTCGGACGTGCCTACCGCATTCGCCACCTTTCGGTCGGCTATGGCGACGGACAGCCGATCCGGCCGATGAAAGCGATGGCGATGCGAGCCGAGGCCGCGCCGATGCCGATCGAAGCCGGTGAAACCGAGATTGTCGTGACGGTCCATGGCACCGTCGAGCTGACCGATTGACCACAGTCCGTCTTTCCCCCAACCCTCCTCATGGAGCAGCGAACCTGAAATCCCGTATCCTCGCACTCGCCGGCCTCTTCGCCGCAGCCGGCATGCTTGCAACCACCGCCTACACCCGCGAGACGTCACAGACCGTTCGCTACGCGTGCCCAGACGGCGAACGCTTCACTGTCGAGTTCCACCAGAACCACGTTCGCCTGCGCACCGGTGCCGGAATCTTCGCGCTCGCGGCCGATCCCTCCGCGGCGGGCGAAAAATACTCCGACGGCTACACGGTTTTCTCGGCCGACGACTCACAGGCCCAACTCGAGCGCCCGGGTCTCGCGCCGCATACGAACTGCCATCCGTTGAAGCAACCGATCTGACCGGAACAAACCAGCCGGCTGCCGCCGTGGCGCGCGAAAGTTCGCATGCCGCGGGCAGGCGCGTTGCTGCAAGCGTCAACCTGGACGGCGCCTGAGCCTTCAACTATGGTTCGGGCGAACGTCACCGGACCTCACCGATGCCACTTCGCATTCGAAATCGCTGCATCATCGCTATGCTCCTTGCGTTGCTCGCCGCGTGCAGCAGCGTGCCGCCCACGCCATCCACGCGGACATCCGACCCCGAGACGCGACCGACCGCACGCGAGTACTTCTCGCTCGACGACCATCGGCAGTCCCAGGAGATGGTGATCTTCGCGCTCGGCCTGCTGGACACCGGCTATCGTTTCGGCGGCCGCAATCCCGAAGCCGGGCTCGATTGCAGCGGCATGGTCAGCTACATCGTCGAACAGATCAGCGGCCGGCAGCTTCCGCACAACGCCGCGAAAATCGCCGAGCAGACACGGCCGATTCCAGTCACGGCGCTGCGGGCCGGCGACCTCGTATTCTTCAATACGAGCGCGCGCCAGCATTCGCACATGGGGATTTACATGGGCGACGGCAAGTTCGTCCATGCTCCATCGAGTCGCGGCAAGGTGCGAATCGAGCGGCTCGACAGCCCGTATTTCAAGCCGCGAATCGACGGCGCCCGCACCCTGCTCGCCGAAAACTGACCACCTTGGCTCGACCGTGTGCAGCGCGGCCCCGGCGATCGGAGCGCGGTCCCGCACCGGCCGCGATGACCTTCATTCACGAGGAGGACGAGACATGCTCGCACGCAGGATTCGGGACGTGATCAGGGACCAGAAGATTCTCGTCGGCGACGCGGAGCTCACCGTACGCGAAGCCTCCCGACGCATGGCAGCGACGCAGGTCGGAGCGATCATGATCGCCCTCAACGGGCGTCTCGTGGGGATCTTCACCGAGCGCGACGCGCTGGTGCGCGTGCTTGCGGCCGGACTCGATCCCGACACGACGCGACTCGGCCAGGTCATGACCGATCACCCGCTCGCTGTGACCCCGGACACGCTGCTCGGCCACGCGCTGCACCTGATGCACGACGGCGGCTTTCGCCATGTCCCGGTCGTCGAGGACGGGCAACCGGTCGGGATGGTATCCGCGCGCGATGCGCTCGGCATGGAGATGGTGGCGTTCGAGGACGAGCTCAACCGGCGCGACATCATCACGCAAGTGCTGTGACGATTCCGCGCGACGGGCGTCCGCGGTTCAGGGCTTCTCGGGGATGTGTACGAAAATCTCGTTCGGCTTCGTCAGGCCGAGCTCGAAGCGCGCGCGTTCCTCGACCGCCTCGTTGCCGGACTTGAGATCGCGCACTTCCGCTTCGAGGCCCGCGTTGCGTTGTTCGAGTTCCTGATTTCGCTCGCGCTGCGCCTGGAGTTGGCGGTCCACATCCCAGGCACGCAGCCAGCCGCCCTTGCCGAGCCATAGCGGGTACTGCAGGACGATCACCAGCACGGCGAGGACGATCACGGGCCAACGCATATTCGGAGGGATTGCGGACGCGCCGGCGACGGCACGGTCGCAAGCGGAGCAGCGTTATTCATCGGATCCTGACTGCAACGAGGCCGGCGGATGAGCGCCGGCCTCCCTTTTTACTGCGCGATGACCGCCTACAACACCGGTCTCCTCAGCAAGTGCGTTCAGCGCACCCGCAGATTGTAGAACGCGCGGCGTCCCGGATAGCTGACCGTATCGCCGAGATCTTCCTCGATCCGCAGAAGCTGGTTGTATTTCGAGATGCGGTCCGAACGCGACAGCGAGCCGGTCTTGATCTGCATCGCATTGAGGCCGACGGCGATGTCCGAGATCGTCGAATCCTCGGTTTCGCCGGAGCGGTGCGAGATCACCGCGGTGTAGCCGGCGCGTTTAGCCATCTCGACTGCGGCGAAGGTTTCCGACAGCGTGCCGATCTGGTTGATCTTGACCAGGATCGAGTTCGCGATGCCCTGGTCGATGCCCTGCTCGAGGATCTTCGTGTTCGTCACGAACAGATCGTCGCCGACGAGCTGCAGGCGGCGGCCGAGCTTGTCGGTCAGCGTCTTCCACCCGGCCCAGTCGTTCTCCGCCATGCCGTCCTCGATCGAGACGATCGGGAAGCGGTCGGCGAGCGTCGCGAGGTAATCCGCGAAGCCTTCGGACGTCAGCGTCAGCCCTTCGCCCGCGAGCACGTACTTGCCGTCCTTGTAGAACTCGGACGCTGCGCAGTCGAGCGCGAGCAGCACGTCGCTGCCGGGCTCGTAGCCGGCCGCCGCGATCGCGTCCTGGATCATGTTCAGCGCTTCCTCGGTGCTGCCGACGTTCGGCGCGAAGCCCCCTTCGTCGCCGACGGTCGTCGGGTAGCCCTTCTTGTCGGTGAGCTTCTTCAGGTGATGGAAGATCTCGGCGCCGCAGCGCAGCGCTTCGCGGAAGTTAGGCATCGACACCGGCATGATCATGCATTCCTGGATGTCGAGGCTGTTGTTCGCGTGCGCGCCGCCGTTGATGACGTTCATCATCGGCACCGGCATCGCCATCGGGCCAGAACCGCCGAAATAGCGGTACAGCGGCAGGCCGGCCTCCTCGGCGGCCGCCTTCGCGACGGCCATCGAAACCGCGAGCGTCGCGTTCGCACCGAGGCGCGACTTGTTCTCGGTGCCGTCGAGTTCGATCAGCGTGCGGTCGATGAAGGCCTGCTCTTCGGCGTCCAGGCCGATCAGCGACTCGGAAATCTCGGTGTTGACGTTCTCCACCGCCTGCAGGACGCCCTTGCCGAGGTAGCGGCCGGCGTCGCCGTCGCGCAACTCGATCGCCTCGCGCGAGCCGGTCGACGCGCCCGACGGCACCGCAGCACGCCCCATGACACCGGATTCCAGCAGCACGTCCGCCTCGACGGTCGGGTTGCCGCGGGAGTCGAGGATCTCGCGGGCAATGACATCAACGATTGCACTCATGAATTTTTCCTGTCGTTCTAACGGGATGAAAAACTTCGGAATGGGGGCGGCGCAAGGACGCGCCGCGCGATCAGCGCGCCGTTTCGAGGAAGCCGTGCGATTTCACGACCGCGTCGATTTCCTTCAGCGTCGCGAGCAGCGCCTTCATCCGGGGCAGCGGCCATGCATTGGGGCCGTCGGAGAGCGCTTTCGCCGGGTTCGGGTGCGTTTCCATGAAGAGACCGGCGACACCGACCGCGACGGCCGCGCGCGCGAGCACCGGGACGAACTCGCGCTGTCCTCCCGACGCGGTGCCCTGCCCGCCCGGCAGCTGCACCGAGTGCGTCGCGTCGTATACCACCGGGCAGCCGGTCTCGCGCATGATCGCGAGGCTGCGCATGTCGGAGACGAGGTTGTTGTAGCCGAACGACGCCCCGCGTTCGCAGACCATGATGGTGTCGGCGCCGCCGTTGGCTTCGCGCGCCTTGTCGACGACGTTCTTCATGTCGCCCGGCGCGAGGAACTGGCCTTTCTTGATGTTCACCGGCTTGCCGCTCGCGGCGACGGCCTGGATGAAATCGGTCTGCCGGCACAGGAACGCCGGCGTCTGCAGGACATCGACGACCGCGGCAACCGCGGCGACTTCTTCGATCGCGTGCACATCGGTCAGCACCGGCACGCCGAGCTGCTTACGCACGTCGCCGAGGATTTCGAGCCCCTTCTCCATGCCCATGCCGCGATACGACTTGCCGGAACTGCGGTTCGCCTTGTCGTACGACGACTTGTAGATGAACGGGATGTCGAGCTCGGCGCAGATTTCCTTCAGTGCGCCGGCGGTCTCGAACGCCATGTCACGCGACTCGATCACGCAGGTCCCGGCAATCAGGAAGAACGGCTTGTCGAGCCCAACCTCGAATCCGCAAAGTTTCATCTCGACTCCTTCAGGCCGCCGCGGGCAGCTTGCGCGCGAGCGCGGCCTTCACATAGGCGGTGAACAACGGGTGGCCCTTGCGCGGGTTCGACGTGAACTCCGGATGGAACTGGCAGCCGACGAACCACGGGTGATCCGGCAATTCGATCATTTCGCACAGATCGGTGCCCGGCGCCCGACCGGACACCCGCAGGCCCTTCGCTTCGAGTTCGGCGAGCAGCGTGTTGTTCACTTCGTAGCGGTGGCGATGCCGTTCGACGATGTCGCTCGCGCCATAGATTTCACGCGCGAGCGAACCTTCGGTTAGGTGGCAGACCTGCGCGCCGAGGCGCATCGTGCCGCCCAGGTCCGACGCTTCGCTACGCTTCTCGACCTTCCCGCTGCGGTCCTGCCATTCGGTGATCAGGCCGATCACCGGATACGGCGTATCGCGCTCGAACTCGGTCGAATGCGCGTCCTTCATGCCTGCGACGTTGCGCGCGAATTCGACCACCGCGAGTTGCATGCCAAGACAGATGCCGAGGTACGGGACCTTGTTCTCGCGCGCGTAACGGATCGCCGCGATCTTGCCTTCGGTGCCGCGCTTGCCGAAGCCGCCCGGAACCAGGATCGCATCCATCTTCTCGAGGACGGCGCAGCCGTCGCGCTCGATATCCTCGGAGTCGATGTAATGGATCTTGACCTTGCTCTCGGTGTGCATGCCCGCATGGGACAGCGCTTCGATCAGCGACTTGTACGACTCAGTGAGGTCGACGTACTTGCCGACGAACGCGATGTCGACGGCATACTTCGGCTTTTCGAGCACGCGGATGAGGTTCTCCCACACGGTCAGGTCCGCCGCGCGCGCCAGGATGTTCAGCTTGTGACAGACGATCTCGTCGAGCATCTGATCGTGCAGCATGCCCGGGATCTTGTAGATCGAGTCGGAGTCGAGGCACTCGATGACCGCTTCCGGCATCACATTGCAGAACAGCGCGATCTTGCGCCGCTCGTCGGCGGGGACCGAGCGGTCTGCACGGCACAGCAGGATGTCGGGCTGGATGCCGATCTCGCGCAGCTCCTTGACCGAGTGCTGCGTCGGCTTCGTCTTCAGCTCGCCCGCGGTCGGAATGTACGGCACCAGCGTGAGATGGATGAAGCAGGTGCTGTTGCGGCCTTCCTCGATGCCCATCTGGCGGATCGCTTCGAGGAAGGGCAGCGACTCGATATCGCCGACCGTGCCGCCGACCTCGACGATCGCGACATCGGCGCCTTCCGCGCCGCGCTTGATGTATTGCTTGATCTCGTCGGTGATGTGCGGAATCACCTGCACCGTCTTGCCCAGATACTCGCCGCGGCGCTCCTTCTTGATCACGGACTCGTAGATCTGGCCGGTCGTGAAGTTGTTGCGCTTGCTCATCCGCGCGCTGGTGAAGCGCTCGTAGTGGCCGAGATCGAGGTCGGTCTCGGCGCCATCTTCGGTGACGAACACCTCGCCGTGCTGAAACGGGCTCATCGTGCCCGGGTCGACGTTGATGTAAGGATCCAGCTTGAGGTGGGTAACCTTGATGCCGCGGGATTCCAGAATGGCCCCGAGCGAGGCTGCCGCGATGCCCTTGCCCAAAGAGGACACGACACCGCCGGTAACGAACACGTATTTGGTCATGGGAACGCTGAAGCGGGAAAGCGCGATGATAACCGAAGACGGCAGCCCGCCGGAAGCGACCCCGGCCGGCAGCGCCAGGCCGGGCGATGCACCGGCTCCGACCGACCGGTCGAGCTTGGCATGTTCCGACTCGACCGGACGCGGCGACGCGAAGTTCCGTCGGCTCGTCCTCTTCGGGGCGTTCGACCGCCACAACTTCGGCGACTTGCTTCTTGCCCACTGCGCCGTCGCGCGCTATCGCGGTCGCGAGCCGGTTTTTGCGGGCCTCGCCGCGCGTGACCTGACCGCGTTCGGCGGACACCGTGTCGAGGCGCTCGCGGAGGTGCTGGAAGTGCTCGGGCACGAACCCGTGGATCTCGTGCACGTCGGCGGCGAGCTGCTGACGACGACGGCGTGGGAAGCCGCGGTGATGCTGCAGACGCCCGCCGATGCCGCCACGGCCATCGCTGCTTATGACCGGAATCCGAAAGCGCGCCGTGACTGGGCCGCGGGGACACTGCGCAGCGACCGACTCGTTCCCTACGTCGTCGATCACGGCCTGCTCCCGTCCGGCTCGACCGCCCGTTTCGATACCGTCGGCGGCGTCGCGCTCGACGCCCTCGCTCCCGCCGAGCGCGCCGAAGTGTTCCTCGCGCTGAAGTCCGCCGCATCGGTGAGCGTGCGCGACCGCGCCACTGCCGATGCGCTTCGTCAATCCGGAATCCACGCCGATCTCGTGCCCGATCCGGCCGCTGCGACCGCGGCCCTCTTCCGCGATGCAATCGCGGCACGCGCACGCACGGGCGAGGTCGCCGCGTTATCGGCTCGAATGCCGGACTGGATCGCGCTGCAGCTCGCGGCCGATCGCGGCGACGATGCGACGCTCGACCGGCTCGCGCGAGCGCTGGCCGCGACACCCGGCGAGCACGGAATCGTGCTGTTCCGCGCCGGTCTCGCGCCATGGCACGACGACCGTGACACGCTCGACCGCCTGTCCCGACCGGCCGGTCGCAATCTTCGAGTCGGCTCACCTGCTCGACATTTGTGCGCTGCTCGCCGGCGCGCACGCTTATCTCGGCACCAGCCTGCACGGCTGGATCGTCGCTGAGAGTTTTGGCGTGCCGGCGCACTGCCTCGTGCACGGCGCGCGCGACAAGGCAGCGGCCTATATCGACACCTGGTCGCCCGCGCGGCGCAAATGGCGGACGCTTGGCGATGCCGACCTGCTCCCGACTCCGACTGCCGCCCGCTGAGCACGCGCAATCTCGCAGGCTGCGGAGGAGCCCTGCGCCGTCGGGCCGCACGGTCCGCCGACGCCTTCACGCTGTCGGCGCGCTTCCCTCCCCGGGGAATCAGCGGATGAAATCCCGGTTCACTTCGCGGAAAAGCTCGGTCCCGCCGCGCTGCAGCCATTCGAACGCGACCATCTCGCGCGACACGATTTCGATGCCGTGATGGCGCATCCGGGCGAAGGCGAGGTCGCGGTTGGCCGGGTCGCGCGAACCGGCTGCGTCGGCGACGACGAAGACTTCCTTGCCCGCCCAGCGCAGATCGAGCGCTGTCTGCTGCACGCAGACGTGCGCCTCGGTGCCGCAGACGATCACTTGCCGGCGTCCATTGACCGCAGTCGGCTCGAGGCAGCCGTCGGCCGCCGCCGAAAAGCACTCCTTGGTCACGAACTCGGCGCCGGCCGCGGCGGCCTTTACCGTTTCGAGGGTGCAGCCGATCTTCTCCGGAAAATGCTCGGTCACCACGACCGGCACGCCGACGCGCGCGGCAACTTGGGCGAGCCACGCGCAATTCGCGACCACTTGCGGTCCTTCGTGGATCGACGGCGCGAGCCGCTCTTGGACATCGATGATCAGCAGGACGGACGACGAACGGTTCATCAGCATCGATTTCTCCCTCAGCTTTTCAGTTCGGCGCGGTCCCTGAAATGCTCCAGGGCCGCGGGATTTTCGAGCGCATCCAGATTTTTCACCGGCAGGCCGTGGATCACGCTGCGCACCGCAAGCTCGACGAGCTTGCCGCTCTTGGTGCGCGGGATGTCGGCGACCTGCAGGACTTTCGCCGGTACGTGGCGCGGCGTGGTGTTGTCGCGGATCGCCTGCCGGATGCGCGCGACGAGCTCGTCGTCCAGCACGCGCCCGGCGCGCAGCTTGACGAACAGCACGAGGCGCACGTCGCCTTCCCAGTCCTGCCCGACGACGACCGACTCGACGACTTCGGGCAGCTTTTCGACCTGCCGGTAGATCTCGGCGGTGCCGATGCGCATCCCGCCCGGATTGAGCGTCGCATCGGATCGGCCATAGATGATGAAGCCGCCATTAGGCGTGATCTCGCAGAAATCGCCGTGATGCCAGACGTTGTCGAAGCGCTCGAAATATGCCACGTGGTATTTCGCACCGTGCGGATCGCCCCAGAATCCCAGAGGCATGGCCGGAAACGGCTTCGTGCAGACGAGCTCGCCCCGCTCGCCGTTAACCGGATAACCCTCGTCGTCGAAAACGTCGACCGCCATGCCGAGGCCGCGGCACTGGATCTCGCCGCGCCACACCGGCAGCACGGGGCAGCCGAGCACGAAGCACGACACGATGTCCGTCCCGCCCGAAATCGACGCGAGCCACAGGTCGGGCTTGATCCCGCGATACACGTAATCGAAGCTTTCCGGCGTCAGCGGACTACCGGTGCTGAGCATCGCCCGCAGGCTCGCGAGCTTGTGCGTTTCTCGCGGCTGCAGGCCGAGCTTCGCGATCCCGTCGATGAATCTCGCCGACGTGCCGAAATGCGTCATCCCTTCGGCGTCGGCGTAATCGAACAGCACTTTCCCGTCCGCGAGCAGCGGGGAGCCGTCGTACAGCAGCAGCGTCGCCCCCGAAGCGAGGCCCGACACCAGCCAGTTCCACATCATCCAGCCGCAAGTCGTGAAATAGAACAGCCGGTCGCCCGCTTTCACGTCGACGTGCAGCAGGTGCTCCTTGAGGTGCTGCAAGAGGACGCCACCCGCGCCGTGCAGGATGCATTTCGGCGCGCCGGTCGTGCCCGACGAATACAGGACGTAGAGCGGCTGGTCGAACGGCAAGCGCTCGAACTCGATCGAGGTGACGTCGTGATGGGGCGCGACGAAGTCCGCGAAGAGGCGCGCATGCGGTATTCCCCGCAGGTCGTGTTCCGCACGGATGTAGGGCACGACCACCACGCGGCTCACCGACGGCAACTGCCGCACGATGTCGCCGAGCTTGTCGAGCCCCTCGATGACACGGCCGTTGTAGAAGTACCCGTCTGCCGCAATCAGCACCTTCGGCGCGGTTTGCCCGAAGCGGTCGAGCACGCCCTGCATGCCGAAGTCCGGCGACGCCGACGTGAAGATCGCGCCGATGCTCGCCGCGGCCAGCATCGCGACGACCGTCTCCGGCATGTTCGGCATGTAGGCCGCGACGCGGTCGCCGCAGACGACGCCCGCTTCGCGCAATGCCGCGGCGAAGCGCGCGACCTGGCGGTAGAGCTCGCCGTGCGTGAGCCGATTCTTGACTTCGTCCTCGCCCCAGAAGACCAGCGCATCGCGATCGTCCCGGCTGCGCAACAGGTTTTCGGCGAAATTCAGGCGCGCATCCGGGAACCACTGCGCGCCCGGCATGCGGTCGCCGTCGACGAGAACTCTCTCGCCCCGCTCGCCTATCACGCCGCCGAATTCCCACAGGCTGACCCAGAACTGCTCGGGGCTCGAGATCGACCAGTCGTGCAGCGCATTGAAATCCGGCACGCGCACGTCCCGGCGTTGTTCGACGTGGCGCCGGAATGCTGTCAGGTTCGAAGCTGCGATGCGCTCGGGGGACGGCTCCCAAAGCGGCTGATCGGAGCAAGGCGTCATGGCTGTCTCCAGTGCCCGGGGGGGCGGGGGTCGAATCAGAACAGCGCGCGCAGCCGGTCGGGCAACGGTGCCGACTTGTTCGTGCTGTTATCCATCCAGACCACCTTCGCGGCGCCCTCGGCGAAAAGCCTGTCGTCGCCTTCGACAAAAAGCTCGTACCATGTCATCAGGCTGCTGCGGCCGGGCTCGCCGCCGTAGACTTTCACGATCACCGTCGCGGGATAGTTCACCGGTATCAGGAAGGTGCAGCTCGCATTGATGATGACCGCTCCGGTGGCCTCGGTCGGACCGACGGGGAAATCCATCTGTTCGATCCATTCGACCCGTGCCTGCTCGAAGAAACGGAAGTACACGGTGTTGTTCACATGCCCGTAGAAATCCATGTCTCCCCACCGGACGGGCATTCGCGTCGTGTGCAGGAGCTTGCGCGCGTCGTCCATGAAAAAGCGTCCCCCTGTTGGTTGCGTTCGAAGGCTAATGTAACATACGGTCCCGTATGGGTGGCGGCGACCTGTTCTGCGCAGCCGCGGAGTCATTCGCCCTACCACAAACCGATAAGCGGGGACAGAAATGGAGAATGGGATGGAACGCGAATCAATGGAGTTCGATGTCCTGATCGTCGGCGGCGGCCCGGCCGGCCTTGCCGCGGCGATCCGGCTCAAGCAGCTGGCCAACGAAAAGGGAACGGAGCTGGCGGTCTGCCTGATCGAGAAAGCTTCCGAGATCGGCGCTCACATCCTGTCCGGTGCGGTCATGGACCCGCGCGCGCTCACCGAACTGATCCCCGACTGGAAGGAACAGGGCGCGCCGCTCAATACCGCGGTCACCGAAGACCGCGTGATTTTCCTCAACGAAACCGGCGGCCGCAAGGTGCCGAACAGCCTGCTGCCGGACTGTTTCCTGAACCACGGCAATTACATCGTGCGCCTCGGCAACGTCGCGAAGTGGCTCGGCGAGCAGGCCGAAGCGCTCGGCGTCGAGGTCTATCCGGGCTTCGCCGGCGCCGAGATCCTGTACGACGACAAGGGCGCGGTGAAAGGCGTTGCGACCGGTGACATGGGCGTCACACGCGAAGGCGAGCACGGCCCGAACTACCAGCCGGGCATGGAGCTGCACGCGAAATACACGCTGTTCGCCGAAGGCTGCCGCGGGCATCTCGGCAAGCAGCTCGAAGCGAAGTACAACCTCCGCAACGGCGTCGATCCGCAGACCTACGGCATCGGCCTGAAGGAGCTGTGGGAAGTTCCGGCCGACCGCCACGTGCCGGGCCTCGTCGTCCACACGGCCGGCTGGCCGATGGACAACGCCACCTACGGCGGAGGCTTCGCCTATCACCTCGAGGACAACCTCGTCGCCGTCGGCTACGTCGTCGGCCTGAACTACTCGAATCCGCACCTCGCACCGTTCGAGGAGTTCCAGCGCTACAAGACGCACCCCGAGATCCGCAAATTCCTCGAGGGCGGCAAGCGGCTCGCGTACGGCGCGCGTGCGCTGACGGCGGGCGGCCTGCAGAGCCAACCGAAGCTCGTGTTCCCGGGCGGCGCGCTGATCGGCGACGACGCCGGCTTCCTCAATGCTGCACGGATCAAGGGCAGCCACGCGGCGATCAAGTCGGGCTCGCTCGCGGCCGACGCCGCGTTCGCCGCGCTCGCCGCCGGTCGCAGCGGCGACGAACTGACGGCGTTCCCGGACGCGTTCCGCGCGAGCTGGCTGCACGAGGAGTTGCACAAGACGCGCAACTTCAAGCCGTACATGAAGAAGGGCCTGTGGATGGGCTCCTTGCTGTTCGGCATCGACCAGCAGATCTTCCGCGGCAAGGCGCCGTGGACGCTGCACAACACGGCCGACCACACCGCGCTGAAGCCCGCGTCCGAGTGCTACAAGATCACCTATCCGAAGCCCGATGGCGTGCTGACCTTCGACCGCCTGTCGTCGGTGTTCCTGTCGAACACCAACCACGAGGAAGACGAGCCCTGCCATCTGCAGCTCAAGGATGCGTCGATCCCGATCAAGGTGAACCTCGCGAAGTACGACGCACCCGAGCAGCGCTATTGCCCGGCCGGCGTCTATGAGATCGTCCGCGACGCCGACGGCACGAATCCGCGCCTGCAGATCAACGCGCAGAACTGCGTCCACTGCAAGACCTGCGACATCAAGGACCCGACGCAGAACATCAACTGGGTCACGCCGCAAGGCGGCGAAGGGCCGATCTACCAGGGGATGTGAGCGACGCGCCCGGAGACTCGGGCTTACGGCCGCAGCGGCGCGGGAAGCCCGTCCCCGCCGCCTGCCCGTAGGCATCGAAGAACGGCGCAGTCATCGCTCTTGCCTGACTGCGGGCCGCGCCGAGCGGCACGACCGCGGGAATTACCGCCATTCGGTAATCGGCGAATCGTCGGTTAGCCCGGGACGCGCTTCGCCGCAAGAACGCCTTCCGGTGTGCGACGGAAGCTGATTGCAAGACGGTTGTAGGCATTCATCAGGCCGATGGCCATGGTCAGGTCGGCCAGTTCCTTCTCGTCGAAGACGCGGCGGGCCGCTTCGAACTCGGCATCCGGGACGCCGGTCTGCGCGACGCGAGTCACCGTTTCGGCCCAGGCAAGCGCCGCCTGTTCGCGGTCACTGAACAGATTGCCCGTCTCCTGCCAAGCTTGAACGAGCGCCAGCTTCTCGGTTCCGACCTCCCGGTTGACGAGGCTCCGGGTGTGCATGTCCAGACAAAACGCACATCCATTGATCTGGCTGATGCGCAGGTAGACCAGTTCGAGCAAAACTTCGTCAAGCCCGCATTGCGCGACGTATTTATAGACACTGCCGAGGGCTTTCACCCCGCCAGGCGAGGCTTTCGTGTAATCCAGTCGTTCATTCATCTCGAGATTTCTGCTCATCAAGGGTAGTCAAATTCTTGTCGTCGGTATCGACGATGAATACGGCAAGCAACCGGGCCGGTTCGGTGTCGCTCGCGTTCCGACTGACGACGTGATGCGCCCCGGGCAACTCGTGCCAACTCTCCCCCGCAGCGTAGATGCGCTCCGGCTGTCCTGCCACCTGGCTCACGATCCGGCCGGAAACGACATATGCATAGATGAACGCCGACCGTGCATGATGATGAGGCAACGATGCGCCCCCCGGCGCGTAATCTACTTCCACGGCAACCAGCGACTTGCCCGGAATGTCCGGGAGCGGGTGGGCGAAATCGGGTCTGACCGTATCGCCGGAACCGTACGCACCGCCTGCGCCGGCAAGGGTCAGCGCGAGGGCGGCGAGCAGGGGCGGCAGAATATGCGTGGGCTTCATAGGCATCTCCTTGTAGTCCACCGCCAGTATGCAAGCGTTGCGGTTCATAAAGAAGAACCGGAAACGCGCATTCTGGATGTACCATGAAGCATGGCAAAAATCCTGGACCTCAAGCTGGATCGAGCGGCCGGGACATCTTTGGCCGAGCAGATCCGTATCGGCATCACTGAAGCAATCAACAGTGGAGTGCTCGCGCCGGGCGCAAAACTGCCGTCGTGGCTCGATCTCGCCGCACAGTTGGGCGTCGCGAGGGGCACCGTCCAGGCGGCTTACGAGCGATTGGCAGACAAGCAACTCGTTGTCGCCTCCCGCTCCGGCGGGACACGGGTGACGGATCTTCCGACCAGGATTGCAGTGCCGGAGCCGTCTCCGGTGGAGGGTTCGCTGCCATCGCTATACCAGGATTTTTCTACCGGAACATCCATTTTCCAGAATGGCGTACCCGCGCTGGATTCCTTTCCGGTCACGCTGTTCGCCCGATTACGCGCTCATGCCGCTCGTGCCGAAGTGGCTGCGCCGTGCATCTATCCGGACCCTCGCGGAGAACTCGGGCTCCGGCGCGAGATCGCGGCGCATCTGGCACTTTCGCGGGGCATCAAATGCAGCGCGTCGCAGATCTTCATTACCGGGGGTTTCTCCGGTGCGCTCGGGGTCGCGCTGTGGGTCCTCAGGGCCGAAGGCCGATCGGCCTGGGTAGAAAACCCGGGATTTCCTCCCAGTCGTAGAGCACTCGAACTCGCACGGCTCGCTCCGGTTCCGATTCCCGTCGACGAAAACGGCATCGACGTTGCTTTCGGGATCCGACATGCCGCCGATGCAGCCGTCGCGCTGGTGACCCCCGGTCAGCAGGCTCCTACGGGCGTGCCCCTTTCACTCGCCCGACGAGTTCAATTGATCGAATGGGCGACGCACTCCGACGCGTGGATCATCGAGGACGACTATCTCGGTGAGCTCCAGCTGATGCGACGTGCGGCACCCGCGCTGGCATCACTCGGCCCCGAACGCGTCGTCCATATCGGCTCGTTCAGCAAGACGATCAGTCCTGCGCTTCGATTGGGCTTCGTCATTGCGCCCACTCCCCTCGTTTCCCGGTTTGCCGAAGCGGTAATGTGCCTGGCTCCCGCGCCCGGTCCCGCCGTGCAATCGGCAACGGCCGAGTTCATGCGCGACGGACATTACATACGTCATCTTCGGCGCATGAAGCGCGTCTATTCGAGCCGTAGCAATGCATTGCACGCGATGCTCGAATCCCGCGGAATGACCGCGCGGCCAGCCGGCCTTGCCGCACTGTTATGGCTCCCCGAGGGCGCGAACGACGGCGCGATCGTTCGCGGGGCTCACGAGTTCGGTCTGGCGCCTTCTCCACTTTCAGCCTGGTTCAGCCCCGGAGGAGTCCAGCATCCGGGGCTCCTCCTGGGCGTTTCCAATGCAACCGAAGACCGGCTTCCAGCCGCCTGTGAGCACCTGCATCGACTGATCCTGAGATTCTCCTGACGTGGTTTGAACGATCGCGCCGGTTCATTCCATGCCAAAGACGAAGCCGAATCCTCATGCGTCGATTCCATAGCCTCGGAGACTGGGAGAATTCTGCGCCGTAACGACAGCTTGCCTGGGCATTCCCGGCAAGGCGCCGGGGGCGAAATCGGGACGCGCAGCGAGCTATGCAACCCGAATTCGGAGGTCCCCCGCGACCCCGCCGGAGGCGCCTAGACGCGCTCTTTTTCGCGGCCGCTCACTCCAGCGCGAGCTGCGCCTTGACCCACAACGTCCGGCCCGGCTCGTTGATCGGCTCGCCTGACGGTGCCTCGTAGCCGCTGATGGCCGCACCCGATTTCGACAGGTGCTCGCGGTAGGTGCGGTCGAACACGTTATCGACGCCCGCGGTCAGCAGCAGCGAGCGCGATGGCCGCCAGCCGGCATTCAGCGACAGCACTGCAAAGCCGGGCGTCGGGCCGAGATCTATGCCGTTCGCGACGATGCTGCCCGATCCGACGTCGACGCGGTCCTGCTCGGCGACGAGCCGCAGCAAGGCGCCGTACGAGAACACGCGATCGTTGTATTCGATGCCGAGGCGCGCTTCGAGCGGCGGCTGCTGCGCGAGCGGCTTGTCATCGCTGTCGTTTTCGCCGCGCACCCAGGCGAGGGTCCCGGTCGCGATCCAGTTCGGCGCGAAGCGCCACGCGACATCGGATTCGAAGCCGTAAACCGTCGCGTCGACGTTGCGCACGTTCGCGGTGCTCGGGGTCAGCCAGCGGAGCAGGATGTAGTCGTCGACCTTGCCGTAAAAGCCCGACACCGAGGCTTTCCAGTTTCCCGAGGCCCAGGTCGTGCCGAAATCGAGCTGGTTCGTCGTTTCCGGCGCCAGGCTCATGAAGTCCTCGCTCGCGGCGTCCGGGAACGGGTAACCGCGCATCAGCTCCCAGAAGTCCGGAAAGCGCTCGACGTGGCCCGCACCGAGATACCAGGTCGCGGCGCCGTCGAGGTAGTCACGCTCGTAGCGCACGAAGCCGCTTTCGAGCCGCTCGTCGCGTGTCTTCCGCGCGAACGGATTCGGTGCATTCCCCGGGGGCGTGCGCCGCGCCAGCGTGAGTCTTTGGTCCTTCGCCTCGTGCTCATCGACGCGCAGGCCGCCGATCACGCGGCTCACGTCGTCGACGGCGAAGGTCGCCTCGCCGAACAAGCCGTAGCGCTCGAACGCCAGGTCGTCCGTGCGACGCTGGCTGCGGTAGTTGACCCCGTTGCGCACCGTATGCTCGTCGTCCTTCGCGTCGGCGCCGACCACGAACTGCAGTGCGTCGGTCGGCGCGAGCGTCGCGGCGATGCGGCCTCCGACCGTGCGGCGATCGGGGTTGTTCAGCATCTTCATGCCGCTGTTCTGCCGCAGGCTGAAATTGTCCATCACGTGGTCGATGTAGCTGTAGTACGCCTGCGCCTCGACCTTGCGCACGAGCGGCGACAACGCGCGGCGCTCGAACTTCAGCCCGCCGTACTCGCGCTCGAACTTC
The DNA here is from genome assembly GCF_032027225.1 of Aromatoleum sp. GTDB lineage: Bacteria > Pseudomonadota > Gammaproteobacteria > Burkholderiales > Rhodocyclaceae > Aromatoleum. Next base: position 71,592 of record NZ_JAVSMM010000014.1, read on the forward strand.
GTGCCGTCCATCGCGCGGTCGGCATATGCGGCCTCGCCGTCGCTGCGGCCGAGCGAGAGTTCGAGTCGGGTGTTCTCGTCCGGCGTCCAGCCGATCGCCGCGTTCGCGTTCCACCGCGTGTAGAACGAGTGAACTTCGTTGCCGTCGCCGTCCTCGTAGTTGTCGCTGTCCGATCGCGTTGCCGCGGCCTGCGCGTAGAAGTCGGGATTGCCGCCGCGCACGTCGAGCACCTGGTCGTTGCGGCCCCAGCTCCCGAACGTCGCGCTCGCGTTGGCCTTCCAGCCGGCATGCTCCATGCGCCGGATGTCACGCTCGAAAAGCACGATTCCCGCCGAACTGCCCGGCCCGTACAGCACCGTCTGCGGTCCCTTCAGGATCGTCACGCGGTCGTACGACTCGGGATAGACGTAAGCGGTCGGCGGATCCATCCGGCCGCCGCAGCCGCCGAGGATTTCCGCGCCGTCGAGCAGGATGCCGAGCCGCGAGCCCGACATGCCGCGGAAAACCGGATCGCCGTCGGTGCCGCCCTTGCGGATCACCGAGAAGCCGGGGATGTTCTTCAGCAGGTCGGCGCCGTCGTGCGCGGGCAGCGGCTGGCGCGGTGCCTTCGGGTCGGTCGTGACGGTCAGCGGCGCGTCGATCGCGGTCGCGGTGACGACGACGGTGTCGAGCGTTGCGGCGTCGGCGGAAAACGCCGGAAAAGCCATCGAAATCGCGACGGCGAGCGGCAGGCGGGTGTAGGTGTTTTTCATCTTCGTATTCCGATTCGAAACTGCGGCGACCGACGTCGCCGCGGCATTCGCTTCGTCAACTTCCCCCGCGGGCGCAGCGAGACACGGGCGCACGAGATCGCGCCCGTGCGCGGAAGCGCCGGACAGGAAGCGACAAAACGGGATTTCAGCGGGAGGGCGGTCGCGCTGCGGCGCGAGGCAGTCGAAACGACCTCGCCGAATACCGCATTACCGCCCTCCTCTCGGCGCCGCGTTCAGGAACGGGCTGCGGCGCCGGCGATGCAGGCGGGCTCTAATGGCGGCCCGCGCGGGACCGCCGAAAGCCAGACAAACCGGGGCCGCGGCGCCCGGTTGTAAAGATGCGGGAAGGGCGCCAGGTCGACCGAAAGAATCCAGGTCGGCGCAACGCTGCGACGCTGCATCGCCGGCTGACAATGCGTTGCGCAAAACGCGCAACGCTCGCCGTGGGAAGCGGCTTCGGCGCGACCCTCGCCCGATTCGTCGACCGCGACGAGCTTCATGCCCGCCGCGGTGCATACTCGAACGAAGGTCCGCGCGGCGTCCTCAGACGGGACGCCGTGGCTCATCGACGGCAGCAGCGCACCGAGCAGGATCGCGACGACGGCGATCCACGCGGTGCGCCGCCGGACCGCGGCGCTGAGCGGATTCACGTCGATTGGTACGTCATCGAGGGCTCAAGCCGCTCAGTTCCCGGCCGTTGCGAGGCCGAGCGAGCGGAGCGCGTCCGATTTGGCGACGACGCCGGAAACCGCGTGTTTGCCCCCGTGTCCGTCGAACATCAGCGTGCGCGGCAGCTCACCGCGCCATTTCGGATCGAGCGCATACGCGAGGGCTTCGGGCGCGGCATCCCCGTACGCGTAGCGTGCGCCGGGCACCGCGAGGCGATCGAGCGGCTCGGCGAGTTGCGGCGCCGCGGGCTCGACCGCGACGGTGACGATGCGCAGTTGCGGATACGCGCGCGCGATTTCCGAGAACAGCGCGAGATTCTTCTTGCAATGCACACAGTCGGACGACCACAACGCGACGATCGTCGGCCGGTCGTAACTGGCGGGGTTCACGATCTTCGCCGCACCGGCGGGATCGAGGACGGCGAAGTCCGCGGCGAGCACGAGGGGTGCCGCAATAAAGCAGCCGAGCACGGCCAGCAAGCGCATCGTCTTCATTTCAGTTCGTACCCCTTCATGCCTTCGGCGCCGGTGCGCCAGAACGCGAACAGTGCGTCGCCGCGACGCAGCACGCGCGGCTGGTCGGAAGCCCCGTCCGTCGACGCGAGTTCGATGGCGCGGAAATGTTCGCCGCCATCGTCCGAAAGCTCGCCGCGCAACCGCGTGCGTTCGCCGTCGAATTCCTTCCAGACGATTGCCATGCGCCGGCCGCTGATGGCGATATCCGCATGCGCCGCTCGGTCGCCGCCGATCGCCCGCTGCCCTTCGGTGCGCCCGCTCGCGAGCCGGCCGTAGAACACGCGCCCTTCCCCGTCCTTTTCATTGAACCACACCGCGTGGCGCGTACCGTCCGGTGCAACCGCGAGCGAAGGTCCGTGATGCGGGCAGGCGTCGATGCGCCAGCGGTCGAACGTCGCGCGCGAGACCTCGCCAGCCACGCCGTCCGGCCCGATCTTCGCAATCGCGTGGTCGCGCTCGTTCGGCTCGAAGACGTGCCGCCACATCACGAGCGGCAAGCCGTCGGTGTCGTTCGCGATCGCGATCCGGCAGCATTCGCACGAGTGATCCGCGACTTTCACTTCGGGTCGGAACGTCCGCCCGCCGTCGTCGGACAACGCGGCATATACCGCCGCGCCGCGATACGCGCGCTCGCCGGCCTGCGCGGCTTCGAGGTCCCGCTTGTCGATCCACGCGACGAGGACCTGCCCGCTCCCGGTGAGCGCGAGCGTCTCGAAGCGGTGCGTGATCTCCTGGCGGTCGCGATGCACCGTGATCGGCTCGCCGAACCGACGGCCGTCGTCCGAACGCGCGAACCGGATTTCGCCCGTATAAGGCTTCGCAAGCGGACGCGTCCATGACACGAGCACGCCGCCGTCGCGTGCGAAAGCGAGCTTCGGACGGTTTTCGCCGTCGGCGGAGATCGCTTCGGGCGCGGCATTGACGGTGACGGGCTCGCCCCAGGTCGCGCCGTCGTCGGTGCTCCGGTGCAGCAGCACGTGCTGCCCGCCCTCCGTCACCGCGTACAGCGATCCGTCCGGCGCAAATGCGGCGCTGGTGCCAAGTTCCGGTTTCGCCGGCTTCGCGCTCGCCTGCCCATGGACATGCCCCTGGGCGGCAGCGCCGGCGGCGACGCCGAGCGCGAGCAGTGCGACACCGGCGAACTGCAGGAGGCGGCTCGGCCGCATTTCATTCACCGTGCGATCTCCCGGATACGAGTGAGCAGGAAACGAACCGATGCGCGATATCACCATTTCGCCTCGACTCCCGCAATCACCGTGCGCGGCAGGCCGGGCGAATACGCCGGCGTGCTGTTCGACGACAACTGCGCGCTGTCCGCGTAGCGCCGGTCGGTGAGGTTATTGACGCTGCCGAACAGCGAGACTTTCGGCGTCAGCGCGTAATTGCCGCGCAGGTTGAAGAGGTTGTGCCCGCCGTATTTCACCGTGTTCGCGTCGTCGAGCCAGTACGAGCCGATCCGCACCCACTCGACTTGAGCGCGGAGCGCATCGGTCGGCGTCCAGGTCAGGCGTGCATTCGACATGAAGCGCGGCGCGCTCGGTTGCTCGTTGCCGCCGAAGTCGGCGCGGTCCGTGACCCAATCGACGAACTCGTGCTTCGCGTACGACAGCGCGGCATCGAGCCGCAGCCCGCGCACGAGCGGCGCGCCGAGCCCGAGCTCGACCCCGCGATGCCGCGTCTTGCCGGCGTTCGTCGTGATGGTCTGCGTCGTTACCGGGTCGCGCTGGCTGACGATGTCGTCGCGCTTCGTCAGTTCATAGGCGACGAGATCGTAGGAGACGCCCGCCGCGACGCCCCGCACCCCCAGTTCGTACTGCTCGGCCTTGATCGCATCGAGTTCCAGCGCCGACTGCGCGAGCGCGACGGCCGCCGCGTGACTGTTCGCGCGCGACGGCCGAAACAATTGCGACTCCGACGGCGCGCGAAAACCCTGGTTGTACGACGCGAAGAGATGCGTTTCGGCGCCGAGCGCGTAGGTCGCGCCGAGCTTCGGCGTTGCGCGGCGGAAACTGACGGTCGTATTCGCCGCCTGGCCGTAAAAGCTCGTAGTGCGAATCGATGCGCCGTTCCGGGTCACGACAGTATCGGTACGAACGGCGCCCGCCGCGATTCCGTTGTCGAAATCGAAGCGCATGTCGTCGTAGCGCAGCCCGGCGGTCAGCCGCAGCCTTTCGGTCGGCGAAATCTCGCCATGCAGATAGGGCGAGATCCCGCGGTACTCGACGTCGTAGTCGTAGATGCGCGGGCCGACGCGGTAGGCGATGAACTCCTCGCTCGCGCCCGACCCGCGGGTCGTCGCGTCGATCCGGTTCTCACGCCGTTCGCCGGGACTGACGTCGAGGTCGACGCCGGCGATCAGTCGCGCGCGCAAGGGCACGAAATCCTGGCGCCACTTCGCCATCAGCCCGTAGGACCGGTTCTCGGTCTTCGCGAGCGACGGGTCGAAGCGCAAGGCGAAGCTCGCGAGCAGATCCATGCTGTTGTCGCGCACGTATGGCGTGATCGACAGCAGCGAGTCACCCATGTCGCGCTCGTAGCTCGTCGACAGGCGCAGCGCGCTGACCTTGCGGAATGCGATCGGCAGGTAGTTCCGCGTCGGATCGTGCTTGTAGTCGCCGCGGATCAGCGGCGAGTTCGCGCCCGTCTCCTGGTCGATCTCGGAGAAGCCGAGCACCGTCTTCAGCAAGGTACTGTCGTCGACGAAATGATCCCAGCGCAGCGTGCCGCTCTTGCGGTCATAGCCGGTGTCGTCGCGCCAGCCGTCAGTCTTCGTCAGGTTGAGGTCACCCCGCCAGCCGCCGTTTTCGTAACCGTTCCCGCCGCCGACGAGCGCCCGCTTCCAGCCGTGCTCGCCGATTTCGACCGACGCCTGTGCTTCCAGCTTCGTCGGCGGCGTCCGTGTCAGCACGTTGACGACGCCGCCGATCGCATCCGATCCATACAGCGCCGACGACGGCCCGCGATTGACCTCGATGCCGCCCGCCTGCGGCACGTTGATCTCGTACAGCGCGTTGTGGTTGAAGAAACCGGTCGAACGCGACGGGATGCCGTCTTCTAGGAACAGATAGACCGGCGCGGTCGTGAACGGCTGGCGGATCGCGGTCGTGTGCCCTTCGCCATTCGTCACCGCGACGGCGGCGCCCGGGATCTGGCTCAGTACCTGCGCCGGGTGCGACGGCTTGTCCGCCGCGAGGTCGGCGCCTTTGACCGAGCCGACCGAAGCGGGCGTCTCGACGAGGCGCGCTGCTTCGCGCGTCGCAGTCACAGTGACCTCTTCGAGAATGCTTTCCGCGTCCGCCGCAATCGCGCTTCCGGCAGCGCAGGCCGCCGAAAGCAGCGCGAGAACGTGTCGCTCAACCCCCATGACCCGCTCCGTGCGCAGCGTTGAGCGGCCGCACCGGTGCGGAAACCTCGACGGCTTGACGCTTCCCGTCCTTGCCCTCGACGACGAGCACGAACGGCACGGTTTCTCCCTCGACCATCGGCTGCTTCAGGTCGAACAGCATGATGTGATGCGCGCCCGGTTTCAGCTCGACCGCGGTGCCCGCTGGCAGATCGACCGCGGCGACGGGCCGCATCTTCATCACGTCGTTCTGCATCGCCATCTCGTGGAGCTCGACCTTTCCGGCGACCGGACTCCGTGCCGAGACGAGGCGCGCGTCCCGCGCCGAAGTGATGCGCATGAACGCGCCGGTGACTTTCTGCTGCGGGACGGTCGCCCGCACCCAGGGATCGTCGATCTTCACCTGCGCGAACGCGGGACCGGCGAGGACGGCGAACGACAGCGCGATCAAAGCGAGCTTTTTCATGATTTGTGCTCCATCCGTTTCGAAGGTTGGCGAAACATCCGGCACGACGACCACGGCAAGCGCCGTCCCCTGCGGGGAGCGCGTGCGCGGGCGGTCCGGTTCGTGCCGAACGTTATGACGGAATTTCGCGAATTGCAGTTCGGAACGGCGCGGTCGCGTCGCAGGAGGACGCGAACCGTTGCCGTTCAGACGTGCGGAAGCGGAGGAGCGCGGGGTTGCGCCGCCGCCCAGACGAAAAGCGGACGCGGCGCGTGGAAGAAGAGGGAGGGGAAAGATTCGGAGCCGCCGCTCAGCGCGAACGGCGGGACCGGCGAAGACGGAAGCGCGGGAAAATGGGCGTGGGTCGCGCAGAAGGAGCAGCGCTCAGCCGCCAACAGATTGGCGTCGTCGCTCTTGCCCTTGGCGGCCGCATCGTCGACGGCGACCATCTTCATGCCGGCGACGGTGCACACCTGGACCATCCGTTTGCCATTGCCCGGCTGCGAGAGCGCGTGGCTCAGCGTCGGCGCGAGCGCACCGAGCAGGATCGCGAACATCGCGATCCAGGCGGTCATGCTGCGGGTCGAGCGTCTGGATGACATCGAAAATCGCACTGCTGGCTCGGTCGATAGGCTGTCGCGATTCTAGCGGGCGGGGATCGCAAACCCTTGATCGCAATCAAGGACCGAAATCGCACGGCCCGCATCGTGCGCGCGGCGGTCGCCGCGCGTCAACCCCAGCACTCAATCGAGCCAGCGGCGCGCATTGCGGAACATCCGCATCCACGGCGAGTCCTCCCCGGCTTCCGGGGAATGCCAGCTCATCTGCACCGTGCGGGCCGTGCGTTCCGGGTGCGGCATCATGATCGTGAAGCGCCCGTCCGCGGTCGTGAAGCCGGTCAGCCCATCCGCCGACCCGTTCGGGTTGAACGGGTACGACGTCGCCGGCGCGCCGTGGTTGTCGATGTGGCGGACCGCCGCAATCGCCCGCGCCGCGTCGGCTGCGGCGCGGAAGACCGCCCTGCCCTCGCCGTGGCTGACGACGATCGGCATCCGGCTGCCGGCCATCCCGGCGAACAGGATCGACGGACTGTCGAGCACTTCCGCCATCACGAAGCGCGCTTCGAACTGCTCGCTGCGGTTGCGGTGGAAGGTCGGCCAGTGCTCGGCGCCCGGAATGATCGCCGCGAGGTTCCCCATCATCTGGCAGCCGTTGCAGACGCCGAGCGCGAAGGTGTCGCCGCGGCCGAAAAAAGTCTCGAACTGCTCGCGCAGAGCCGGGTTGAACAGGATCGACTTCGCCCAGCCCTGTCCCGCCCCGAGCACGTCGCCGTACGAGAACCCGCCGCAGGCCGCGAAACCGTGGAACTCGGCCAACTGGTGGCGCCCCGCCTGCAGGTCCGACATGTGCACGTCGTACGGCACGAAGCCGGCGCGCTCGAAGGCCGCGGCCATCTCGGCCTGCGAATTGACCCCCTGCTCGCGCAGAATCGCGATCTTCGGCCGCCTGCCAGTCGCGATCATCGGCGCGACGATGTCTTCGGCCGTGTCGAACGTCAGCGACATGCTCAGGCCGGGGTTCGTCGTATCCGCCAACGCGTCGAACTCCTCCTTCGCGCAGTCGGCGTCGTCGCGCAGACGGGCGACGCGGTAGCTCGTCTCGGACCAGGCCTGGAGCAACTCGGCGCGCGGCGCATTGAACACGAGTTTCGCGTTGCGCCAGAAGCGGATCTCGTCCTTCGCATTCGGCTCGCCGAGGAAGTGGTAGGTGAGCCCAGCCTCGCGCAGCGGCGCCGTGACGCGGGCGCGGTCCTCGCGCCGGATCTGGATCACCGCGCCGAGTTCCTCCGCGAACAGCCCGCCGAACAGCCGGTCGTTGAGGCGCCCCTTGATCGTGTCGGGCTTCTTGTCGAGGCCGTCGACGTCGTTCATGTACTGGTCGTAACAGACCGTGTCGAGCACGACGGACAGGCCGCACTTCGACGCGAACGCCATTTCGCACAGCGTCGCGAAGAGGCCGCCGTCGCTGCGGTCGTGGTACGCGAGCAGCAGCCCGTCGCGGCGGAACTGCTGGACCAGCGCGAAGAATTTCGCGAGCTGCGTGGCCTCGACGTCGGGGATCTGCTCGCCGACCGAGCCGAACACCTGCGCAAGCGCCGAGCCGCCGAGGCGGTTACGGTCGTTGCCGAGGTCGATCAGCATCAGCTCGGTCTCGACGCCTTCGGGGAACTGCAGCTGCGGCGTCAGTGTGCGGCGGATGTCCTCGACCGGCGCGAACGACGTGACGATCAGCGACAAGGGCGCAACGACCTGGCGGTCCTGCCCCGCGTCCTGCCACGCGGTCTTCATCGACAGCGAGTCCTTGCCGACCGGGATCGCAATCCCGGCCTGCTGGCAGAACTGCGACACCGCGCTGACGGTGTCGTAGAGCTTTGCGTCCTCGCCGCGGTGGCCGGCCGCGGCCATCCAGTTGGCCGAGAGTTTGATCCGGCCGAGGTCCGTAATGTCGGCCGCGGCGATATTCGTGATCGCTTCGCCGACCGCCATCCGGCCGGACGCGGGCGCATCGAGGCACGCGAGCGGCGTACGCTCGCCCATCGCGAACGCTTCGCCCTGGTAGCCGTGGAAGCTCATCGCGGTGACCGCGACGTCGGCGACCGGAACCTGCCACGGTCCGACCATCTGGTCGCGTGCGGTCATGCCGCCGACCGAGCGGTCGCCGATCGTGATCAGGAAGCTCTTGCTCGCAACCGTCGGCAGACGCAGCACGCGCAGGCACGCGTCTTTCAGGTCGACGTCGGTGACGTCGAACGGCGGCACATGCGCCGCGCGCCGCGACACGTTGCGCGTCATCTTCGGGGGCTTGCCGAGCAGTACCTGCATTTCCATGTCGACCGGCTTGTTGCCGAAGTGGCGGTCGGCGACGGTGAGGTGGCCGTCAGCCGTTGCCTCGCCGAGGACGGCGAACGGGCAGCGCTCGCGTTCGCAGATCGCGCGAAACTCGTCGAGACTCTCCGGCGCAATCGCAAGGACATAGCGCTCCTGCGACTCGTTGCTCCAGATCTCGCGCGGGCTCATGCCCGGCTCCTCGATATGCACTTCGCGCAGCTCGAAGTGTGCGCCGAGGCCGGCCGACTCCGCGAGCTCGGGCATCGCGTTCGACAGACCGCCCGCACCGACGTCGTGGATCGACAGGATCGGGTTCGCGTCGCCACGCTGCCAGCACGCGTCGATGACCTCCTGGCAGCGGCGCTGGATCTCGGGGTTGCCGCGCTGCACCGACGCGAAATCGAGGTCGGCCGTGTTCGTGCCGGTCGCCATGCTCGACGCCGCACCGCCGCCGAGTCCGATCAGCATTCCGGGTCCGCCGAGCTGGATCAGCAGCGTGCCGGGCGCGAACTGGATCTTGTGCGACTGCTGCGCCTGGATGCTGCCGAGGCCGCCGGCGATCATGATCGGCTTGTGATAGCCGCGCACCTCGCCCTGCACTTCCTGCTCGAAAGTGCGGAAGTAGCCGGCGAGGTTCGGGCGGCCGAACTCGTTGTTGAACGCGGCGCCGCCGATCGGCCCCTCGATCATGATGTCGAGCGCCGACGCGATGCGGTCCGGCTTGCCGTACGGCTTCTCCCAGGGCTGGACGAAATCGGGGATGTTGAGGTTCGACACCGAGAACCCCGTCAGGCCCGCCTTCGGCTTCGAGCCGCGGCCGGTCGCGCCCTCGTCGCGGATCTCGCCGCCGGCGCCGGTCGCGGCCCCCGGGAACGGGGAGATCGCCGTCGGGTGGTTATGGGTCTCGACTTTCGCGAGGATGTGCGTCTCTTCGGCGCGGAAGCGCCATTGACCGTCCGCGTCCGCGTAGAAGCGATCGATCGTCGCGCCCTCGATCACCGACGCGTTGTCCGAATAGGCGACGACGGTGCCTTCCGGATGCGCCTTGTGCGTCTCGCGGATCATGCCGAACAACGTCTTGTCCATCGTCCGCGCGTCGATCACCCAGTCCGCGTTGAAGATCTTGTGGCGGCAGTGCTCCGAGTTCGCCTGTGCGAACATCATCAGCTCGACGTCGGTCGGATTGCGCGCGATGCGGGTGAAGTTGTCGACGAGGTAGTCGATTTCGTCGTCCGACAGCGCGAGGCCCAGTTCGACGTTCGCCGCGACGAGCGCTTCACGGCCGCCGCCGAGCAGGTCGACCGAGGTCAGCGGCTTCGGCTCGTAGTGGTGGAACAGTGCTTCGGCCGCGTCGGCGTCCGGCAGCACCGACTCCGTCATGCGGTCATGCAGCAGCGGCAACACGGCCGGAAGCTGGCGGTCGTCGAGACCGCCTTTCGTGTCGAGCGAATAGGCCACGCCCCGCTCGATCCGGGTGACCTTGTCGAACCCGCATTGGCGCGCGATGTCGGTCGCCTTCGACGACCACGGGGAAATCGTCCCGAGCCGCGGGACGACGAGCAGCTGCGCACCGGCGGGCGCCTGCGACGACGCCGGCACCGCGCCGAGCAGGTCGACGAGCCGGGCCCGCTCGTCCTGCGACAGCGGCGCCGTGAGCTCGACGAAGTACCAGTGCTCGGCCGCGAGCGCCCTCAGTTTCGGCAGCGCCGCCGAGACGGTGCGGAACAGCCGTTCCTGGCGGGAAGAAGAGAGCGCCGCGGCGCCGCGCAGCTTGAGAATTTCGGCCATTTGTCAGGTGCGAAGGTAAGGGAGAGGTGAGCGTCGTCCGCTCGTCGGAAGCCCGAAATTATACCCGACGACCGCAACTCCGCCCGCTGCGCTTCCCTCTCCCGACCATCCGGCGATAAATCGCATCGCCGCGACAGACGAATTCAGCGCGCGGGTGCGCGAGAGGCCGCCATGGACGCTGGAAGCCGCGGGTGGCGGACGTCGCCTCGACTCGGTCCGACCTGGGACGTGGCTCCGCCGAGTCGGTTCGGCGTTGGCCGACGTGAGCCGAAAGCGAAGGCCGACACGGACTTCGCGAACTCTGGGAGGGGGCTCAGTCCGCCCGCCCCACCTGTGGAGTCGCAACCGGCAAATCGATGACCTTCTTCTCCGCCGTGGCCTCATCGGCTTTTTCGAGCCGCCCTTCGACGACCGCACCGCAATCCATCTGCAACTGCCGGTAGGTGATGTTGCCCGAAACGCGGGCGTTGTCCTGGAGCTCGAGGAAATGCTCGACTTCGAGATCGCCGGCGATCAGACCGTTGATCACTGCGTCATGAGCGCGCACGCGCCCGGTGATCGATCCCTTGTTGCTGAGCACCAGCAGGCTGCGCTCCCCGACCTTGCCGAGCACGTTGCCCTCGATCTTTCCGTCGACCCGCAAGCCGCCGGAAAACAGCACGTCGCCGACAATCTCCAGATTGTCGGAAATGAGGCTCGAGAGCTTCGTTACTTCGATCGCCTTGTTTCGCTTGCGTCCGAACATGTCCTCACCTTCAGGAAATACGCCTCTCGACTCGGGGAGCTCAGCGGCTTGCCGCCGGCTTTCCTGCCGACTTGACGAACGCCAGCTCTTCGCGCGTCTGCCTGAGGACTTCGTTGAGGCTCGTCACCTGGCGTTCGAGTTCGCTGCGGGTCGCCAGCTCGACGTCCAGTTCGAGGCGGATCTTGTTCAAGCTGCTGCGCAACTCACGTGCTTCGAGCTGCGCGTCGGTCAGGAAGGCCGCGGGCGCGTGCTCCTGCAGATAGCCGAAACCGGCAACCGAAACGAGCAGCAGCACCGGGATCGTGCTCGCGAACAGCAGCTTGCGCCGGTGCGCGCGCGGCGAGGCGACGACGTAGGGGTCGCGGGTCAGCGTGCGGTGGTCGAAACGGCGACGGGCGGCCATACGGATCGGAAGCGGCAAGTCAGAAGCGAGCGAGGTAAAAAGCGGGGTCGACGACGAACCCATCCTTGAAAACCTCGAAATGCAGATGCGGACCCGTGGAGCGGCCGGTCGATCCGACGTCGGCGATCCGCTGCCCCGGCTTCACGATCTGCCCGACCGCGACGTGGAGTTCGGACGCGTGCGCGTAGCGCGTCGCAAGCCCGCCCCCATGATCGATCTCGACGGTCTTGCCGTACTCCGCGCGGTAACCCGCGAACGTCACCCGACCCCCGGCACTCGCGGTGATCGGGGTACCGCTGGGCGCCGGATAGTCGACGCCGCTGTGGAACGCGGAGCGCTTCCGGAACGGGTCGATGCGATTACCGAACGTCGATGCGACGTCGACGTCCGCCACCGGCGCGCGCCCCGGGAAGAACATCTGCGCGAGTTTGTAGTCGGTCGCCGCCTTGTCGATGCGCGCGAACTTCAGGCCCAGCCGGCCGACATCGCGCTCGAGCTGCGACAGGCCATCGGACAACGGGTCCCGCAATTCGCTCTCGGCACCGTCCGGGGACGGCTCGGCCGACGCCGGCACTGTTGGCCGGGATCCGGGCCGCACGGCTTGCGGAGCACCGACCGGCGCGAGCAGCGGACCGCCGGCGGACATCGCGACCGGCGTCTTCGCGACCCGTCCCGCCTTGGTGGCGTCGGCGACGTCTTCCTCGGCGTGCGCCTCGGACTCCCTGATCGCGCCAATCCGCGCGGCGAGATTCGCCGCCTCGGCTTCGAGCTGCATCATCCGGCCCGACAGCTCGCCGAATCGATCGATGAGCAGGCGCCCTTCGGGGTGTTCCGGGTCGACCGACACGGTGCCGACCACGACGATCTCGCTGCCCTTCACGATCCGACTCGTGACGCCGTAGCCCAGCGCGAATCCGGCAGCGAGCGTCGTCAGCAGGACACCGAGCGCAACCCCGAGGAAGCTGCGTACGCTGAAGGTGCGCATTTTCGACTGCGTCAGCGTGCCGGCGGAAAGAATGACGAAAGCCATCCTTGTCCTCCATGTTCTTTGCGGATACACGGCGCAGGACGCCGTATCCGGGGGAATTGAAACAGGCTTCCGGCGAAGTCCTATCGGACAAATTCAAATCGCCGGAACAAAAAGCTGGCGGAGTCTAACACCAAAGCCCCGCGCTCATGCAACCTCGTTGCAACCCATTACGAGCCGTCCCGCCGGCTGACGAGCGTTTGTCCGACGGCCGGAACGCGTTCTATCATCGGCGACGATACATACGGTTCCGTACGTCGAAAACCGCACAAACCACCAAGGAGACACGTAATGCCCCGCCCCGCCCCGGCATCCGATCCGAACGCGGCCGCTCGCGCCGCCGCGCCCTATCCGCACCTCCTCGACCCCCTCGATCTCGGCTTCTGCAAGCTGAAGAACCGGGTGCTGATGGGCTCGATGCACACCGGGCTCGAGGAATCCGGCAACGGCTTCGCGAAACTCGCCGCGTTCTATGCGCGCCGCGCCCGTGGCGGAGTGGGATTGATCATCACCGGCGGGATCGCGCCGAACGCGGATGGCGCGATCTTCCCGGGCGCATCCGTGCTCTCCGGCGAGGAAGACCTCGCCCATCACCGTTTGATCACCGAAGCGGTGCACGCGGAGGACGGGAAGATCTGCATGCAGATCCTCCACACCGGCCGCTACGCGTACCACCGCGGCTCGGTCGCACCGTCAGCGCTGAAGGCCCCGATCTCGCCGGTGACGCCGCGTGAAATGACCGAGGACGACATCGAGCGGACGATCGAGGATTACGCGCGCTGCGCGGCGCTCGCGAAAAGCGCGGGCTACGACGGCGTCGAGGTCATGGGTTCCGAAGGCTACCTGATCAACGAATTCACCGTCCCGCACACGAACCATCGCAGCGACCGCTGGGGCGGCGACGTGGGGAACCGCCACCGCCTGCCGATCGAGATCGTCCGCCGCGTGCGCGAACGCGTCGGCGACGACTTCATCGTGATCTACCGCCTGTCGATGCTCGACCTCGTCGACGGCGGCGCGCCGTGGGAAGAAATCGTCGCCCTCGCGAAAGCGGTCGAAGCCGCGGGCGCGACGCTGATCAACACCGGCGTTGGCTGGCACGAAGCACGGATTCCGACGATCGCGGCGATGGTCCCTCGCGCGGCATTCGGCTGGGTCACGCGCCGGATGAAGGGCGAAGTCGGCATTCCGCTGATCACGTCTAACCGCATCAACACGCCCGAAGTCGCCGAGGAAGTGCTCGCGCGCGGGGACGCCGACATGGTGTCGATGGCCCGACCGTTCCTCGCGGATCCGGACTTTGTCGTCAAGGCCGCGGCGTCGCGGAGCGATGAAATCAATACCTGCATCGCGTGCAATCAGGCCTGCCTCGACCACATCTTCGAAGCCAAGCCCTGCACCTGTCTCGTCAATCCCGTCGCGTGCCGGGAAACGGAATTCGTCATCTCGCCGACGATCGCGAAGAAGCGCGTCGCGGTCGTCGGCGCCGGCCCGGCCGGCATGGCCGCCGCGGCAACCGCGGCCGAACGCGGACACGCGGTGACGCTCTTCGAGAGCGCGTCCGAAATCGGAGGCCAGTTCAACCTCGCGCGTCGCATTCCGGGGAAGGAGGAGTTCGCCGAGACGCTGCGTTACTTCCGCCATCGTCTCGACAACGCGGGCGTGGATGTCCGTCTGAACCAGCGAGTCCGCGCGGACGACCTGGTGAGCCCGTTCGACACCGTGCTGCTTGCGACCGGAATTTCCCCGCGCACGCCCGACGTCCCCGGCATCGACCATCCCAAGGTCGCGAGTTACATCGACGTGATCACCGGCAAGAAGGCGGTCGGCCGCAAGGTCGCCGTGATCGGTGCTGGCGGCATCGGCTTCGACGTCAGCGAATTTCTCACGCACGTCGAGCTCGCCGACGACCCGGTCGAGCACTACCGCCGCGAATGGGGGATCGACGCGACCTACGCGCGTCGCGGCGGACTATGCCCGCCCGCCGAGGAAGAACGCCCGCGGCAGCTGTGGCTGCTGCAGCGCAAGCCGACTAAGGTCGGCGAAGGGCTCGCGAAGACCACCGGCTGGATCCGTCGCACGCTGCTCGCGCGACGCGGCGTGAACATGCTGGCCGGGGTCCGGTACGAAAGAATCGACGACGCCGGCCTGCACCTGACCATCGGCGGCGAACCGCGACTGCTCGCGGTCGACACGGTCGTCATCTGCGCCGGGCAGGATCCGCTGCGCGATCTCGAGGGCCCGCTGCACGCCGCCGGCATGCCGGTCATCCGCATCGGCGGCGCCGACGTCGCCGCGGAGCTCGACGCGAAGCGCGCGATCGACCAGGGAACGCGCGTCGCAGCCGCACTCTGATCCGGCCGACCGTTGCCGCCCGGCCCGGGGGTATCCCCGGCCACGCAGCGATTACTGCTAGCCGAGTCGCCTCGGCGGCGAATCGACGGCGGGGTCGCGCTCGCGGCGGAGCCGGCCGCCGCGACACTTCGCGAAAGCCGTTCTCGCCCCACGCGAGCGGCACCACATGGAATTTGTCGGGCAGATCGAACGTGCCGACGCGGGTCTGCGTCAGCCTATCGATCGCCTTGTGCGGATATGCCGGAATGCGGCAAGCGACCGCTACTACCAATCGGGCAGGGAAACTCCGACCCTCGACGTTTTGCCGGCGTCCGGCCGGGCAAAACAGCGTCGCCGAAGCGTCAGAACGGCAAGCGGCGCTTCGGCGCAGGTGACGCCGGCTTCTTCGCGGTCGTCGCGACGACCTTGACCGCCTTGACCGGCTTGCGCGGCAGATTCATCTCGTGGCGCGCAAACCGGACCTTGCCTTCGAGCACGCATCCGCGCATGCCGGGCGAACAGACGGCGCCGCTCACGCGCTGGCAGACGTTATCGAGATCGTGCGGACAACTCCAAGAGCTCATGACTTCATTCCTCGACTTTCCAACGGGCTTTCGCCCCGTTCCGCCGCGCCGCCGTTCGGTGCGGCGCGGATCCTTCGACCAGCTTTACCGCGCATCCTGCTCGCGCGGAACTCCTGCACCCGACTAAAGCTGCATCTCGACGCTGTCGACGCTGATGACAAGCGCGCCACGGGCCCACGGAAAAGACGCTTTCGCGCGATCGGAAAACTCGCCTTCGGTCTGAATCTCGGCAGTGCCTCGCAGAATACAACCCTGCCCCGGTCCATGGCCGCCCTGAACCGATTTCGACGCGACCAGGACCTGAACGCGACCGTTCCGGCTCAGGTTTTCCTCGGTCTTGCGATAGTAGCCCGCGGGAAGCACGAGACGGTCGCCATCGATGCCGAGCCGGCGGAGGTATTCCCCCCAGTTTCCGACCACGTGCGGCCCCTCGCTCCCTTCGGTCACCAGCGCCAGGAATTCAGTCTTGTCCAGCAGTTCCCGCGTCACCGCGTCAATTGCACTCATCGCTTGTCCTCAATGGGGCGCCGAAAAATTGCGGATCATCTGCGCGACAGGAATTTCAGCGCCAGGTTGTTGGTGAACAGGGCCGCAATCACGAGCGACGCTCCGAGCAGCTCGGCCCCGACAAAATGCTGCCCCTGGTAGATCCCGATCGCAAAAGCCGTGATCGGCACAACGTTGATGAACAGCATTCCACTCAACGGATCGAGCGCGCGCATGCCGGCGTTCCATGCCAGCACCGCGACGATCGACGCGAAGACGACCAGATAGACCAGTTGCGGGCCGACCGGCGCGAGACTTTCCAGCGAGGGGGCTTCCGACAGCCCCGAGGCCGTCATCGCCAGCGTCACGAGGATGATCGCCACTTCGCCGGTCAGGCACGTGAGCGCCGTGTAGCGCAGCGGCGACCACCCCGGAAAACGGCTCGCCGCGAACGTGTAGATCACCCAGCTTACGGCGCCGATCACGATCAGCAGGTCGCCCCAGCCGCCGCCCGAGTCGAGATTGCCGAACTGACCCCGCGTGACAACGAGAAAGACACCGAGGAACGCCGCGCCGATGCAGACGAGCGTGATCCGTGGCGGGCGGTGCCCTTGCCACAGCCAGCGCACGAGCGCGCCGATCATCGGCTGCATCGCCATGATGATCGCGCCGTGCGCGGCCTGCGTGTGCGAGAGGCCGACGAACGCGAACAGGCTGAAACCGGCGAAGCCGATGGCGCCGAACACGCATGCGGCAGCGAACCGGCCCTCGAAACGCAAGGCACCGCGCCCTTCGACGAGCAACAGCACGACGAGGAACGCTGCCACCGTGACACCGTAGCGCAGCAGGTTCAGATAGTACGCATCGACCACGAACAGCGCGTCCTTCGCGACCGGGAACATCCCGCCCCACAGGATCGTCGCCGTCAACAGGAGTCCCGCACCCTTCAACACGGGGTTAAGCTGCGCCACGTTGTTATTGTCCAAATAGAATTGCTTGTCGAATATCCGTCGTTCCGGATTCGGCGTATTTGATTTTCCTCAAGGCAAAGCGAACGGACCGCATTTCACCCGTCTCGACGCCCGTGCACGCACCAAAAAAAAAACGGCGACCGAAGTCGCCGTTGGTGCACAAGCAGTCGCTCGTCAGCGCGTGGCGTGCGCGGCCAGTTTCAGCCATGTGTCGACGACGGTATCCGGATTCAGCGAGATCGTCTGAATGCCCTCGTCCATTAGCCACTCGGCAAAGTCCGCGTGGTCCGACGGGCCTTGTCCGCAGATACCGACATATTTGCCGAGCCGGTTCGCCGACTGGATCGCCATCGACAACAGCTGCTTGACCGCCGGGTCGCGCTCGTCGAACGCATGGGCGACGAGGCCGGAGTCGCGGTCGAGGCCCAGCGTGAGCTGCGTGAGGTCGTTCGAGCCGATCGAGAAGCCGTCGAAATGCTCGAGGAACTGGTCGGCGAGCAACGCGTTCGACGGAATCTCGCACATCATGATCAGCTTGAGATCGTTCGTGCCGCGCTTGAGGCCGTGCTCGCCGAGCAGGTCGACGACGCCCTTGGCCTCTTCGACGTTGCGCACGAACGGCACCATGATCTGCACGTTCGTCAGGCCGAGCTCGTTGCGGACCTTCTTCATCGCGATGCATTCGAGCTCGAAGCAGTCGCGGAAGCTATGCGCGATGTAGCGCGAGGCGCCGCGGAAGCCGAGCATCGGGTTCTCTTCCTCGGGCTCGTAGATCTCGCCGCCGAGGAGCTTGCGGTACTCGTTCGACTTGAAGTCGGACATCCGCACGATGACGGGCTTCGGATAGAACGCCGCGGCGATCGTCGCGACGCCCTCGACGAGCTTCTCGATGAAGAACTGCTTCGGCGTCGTGTAGCCGCGCGAGCGGCGCAGGATCTCGTCGCGCAGGCTCGCAGGCACCTGCCCGAGCTCGAGGATCGCCTTCGGGTGGATGCCGATCATGTTGTTGATCACGAACTCGAGGCGCGCGAGGCCGACGCCGCCATTCGGAATCTGCGCGAACTCGAACGCGAGCTCCGGATTGCCGACGTTCATCATGATCTTGACCGGAATCTCCGGCAGATTGCCCATGTCGGTCGAGACGACCTCGAACTCGAGGCGGCCGCGATAGACGTAGCCCGTGTCGCCTTCGGCGCAGGACACGGTCACCGAATCGCCCTCTTCGAGCACTTCGGTCGCGTTGCCGCAGCCGACGATCGCCGGAATGCCGAGCTCGCGCGCGATGATCGCCGCGTGGCAGGTACGCCCGCCGCGGTTCGTGACGATCGCCGACGCGCGCTTCATCACCGGCTCCCAGTTCGGGTCGGTCATGTCGGTAACGAGGATGTCGCCGGCCTGCACGCGGCTCATCTCGGAAGCATCCTTGACGATGCGCACGGTGCCGGCACCGATCTTCTGGCCGATCGCGCGGCCGTGCGTCAGCGACTTGCCGTACTGCTTGAGGCGGTACTTCTCCATCACGAGACCGTTCGACTGGCTCTTCACCGTCTCCGGGCGCGCCTGCAGGATGTACAGCTTGCCGTCCTCGCCGTCCTTGCCCCACTCGATGTCCATCGGGCGGCCATAATGCTTTTCGATGACGACTGCGTAACGCGCGAGCTCGAGCACGTCTTCGTTCGTCAGCGAGAACTTCACGCGCTCGGCGTCGGGCACGTCGACCGTGCGCACCGACTTGCCGGCCTCCTTCTTGTCGGCGAACACCATCTTGATCAGCTTCGACCCGAGATTGCGGCGGATCACCGCCGGCTTGCCCTGCGCAAGCGTCGGCTTGTGGACGTAGAACTCATCCGGATTCACCGCGCCCTGCACCACGGTCTCGCCGAGTCCGTAGGAGGCAGTGATGAACACGACGTCCTTGAAGCCGGACTCGGTGTCGATCGTGAACATCACGCCGGAGGCGCCGGTGTCCGAGCGGACCATGCGCTGCACGCCGGCCGACAGCGCGACTTCGGCGTGCGTGAAGCCCTTGTGCACCCGGTACGCGATCGCGCGGTCGTTGTAGAGCGACGCGAACACTTCCTTCATCGCGTGCAGGATGTTCTCGTAGCCGTGGATGTTCAGGAAGGTTTCCTGCTGCCCGGCGAACGACGCATCGGGCAGATCCTCGGCCGTCGCCGACGAGCGCACCGCGAAACTGCCCTCGCCTTCGGCGGTCAGCGCATTGTAGGCGGCGTGGATCTCTTCTTCGAGCTTCGCGGGAAAGGGCGTGTCGATGACCCACTGGCGGATGCGTGCGCCGGTCTTCGCCAGCGTGTCCACGTCATCCACGTCGAGCGCGTCGAGGGCCGCACGGATCCGCTCCGCCAATCCCTGGTGGGCCAGAAACTCGCGGAACGCCTCCGCAGTGGTCGCAAAACCACCGGGAACCCGTACGCTCGCGGGCAACTGGCTGATCATCTCGCCGAGCGAGGCGTTCTTGCCACCGACCTGCTCCACGTCAGTCATGCGCAGCTCGGTGAAGGGAATGACGTACCGAATCATGAATGGCCTTCCGATTTTGTTGGGGAGAAAGCAAAATGCGATTTTAACGAGAAATGCTGCTCTGCCGCACGGCACGTTTTCCCCAATACGACTTTTTTGGCCGTCACCATGAGCGAAACTCCGATTCGCACCGTCTTTTTCATCTCCGACGGGACCGCCATCACCGCCGAAACGCTCGGCCACAGCCTGCTCGCGCAGTTCCCGGGCGGCCGCTACCGCCAGGTGCGCATCCCGTTCGTCGACGATCTCGACAAGGCGATCGAGTGCGCGCGCCAGATCCGCGAGGCCGCGGCGAACGACGGTGTGCGCCCGATCGTCTTCAGCACACTCGTCAATCCGGATCCGCAGAGCAACCTGCGGGGCGTCGACGCGCTGTTCGTCGACCTGTTCGAACATTTCATCCTCCCGCTCGAAGCCGAGCTCGGCGAGCGCTCCACCCACATGGTCGGCCGTTTCCACGGCATCGCCGAAAGCAGCGATTACAAGGCGCGCATCGAAGCGATCAATTTCGCGATGTCGCACGACGACGGCGTGTCGCTGGACGGCGAACTCGCCGACGCGGACGTCATCCTGGTGGGCGTCTCCCGCTCGGGCAAGACGCCGACGAGCCTGTACCTCGCGATGCAGTTCGGCGTGAAGGCGGCGAACTATCCTTTGATCCCGGAAGATTTCGAGCGCAACAAGCTC
This sequence comes from Aromatoleum sp., assembly GCF_032027225.1. GTDB lineage: Bacteria > Pseudomonadota > Gammaproteobacteria > Burkholderiales > Rhodocyclaceae > Aromatoleum. The sequence goes on from NZ_JAVSMM010000014.1 coordinate 91,770, forward strand.
CCGGGCGAATTGCATCGACACCGTAACAAGCTTTTCGGCCTGACGATTGCCCCCGAACGGCTGTCCCAAATCCGCCAGGAGCGCCGGGCGAACAGCCATTACGCGTCGATCGAAAACTGCCGCTTCGAGATCGAGGCGGCGCAGAAGCTGATGCGGCGCGAGAACATCCAGTGGCTCGATTCCACCACGAAGTCGATCGAGGAAATATCGGCTACCATCCTCCAGGCCGTGCGGCTTAACCGCCCGGGCTATTGAATCCGCATCCGTCTGCGGCATCTCACCAGGAATCCCGATGAAGAGAACCCGCCAAAAGCGCCGCGGTGGCCTCGGCCGCGAGGCCGAACAGTTGATCTGGCTCGCGACCGGCCTCGCCGAGTCCGGCAGCCGTGCCGAAGATCGTTACTGGGACCAGCACATCAGCACCGCGATCGACCGCGTCCTCGAAGACGGCGATGAAGACACCCTGAACGCCGCACTCGACCATCTCTACAGCGCCGAACCGCGCGGCTACGACGAACTCGCCGATTTCATCGAATCCCGCGCCGAGAGCGCACCGCGCGTCTCGTCCGAACACGACGTGCTGCTGATCGCCGCGCCGGTGCTCGCATGGTCGCGTTACCGCATTCCGACGACGACGATTTCGCCGGCAGTGCTCGCGAACCTGCGCGTGCATCTGCAGGCGCACGTCCTCGCGGACGGTGTCAAGCTCGCGCTCGCCGATTTCCTCTTCAGCCCGGACCAGTTGCCGCAGGGTTACTGCGCGACGGCGGGTTTCGCCACCGACCTCGGGCGGGCCGCAATTGCCGGGCGCGACCAGCGCATCCCGGCAAGCGATCTGCCCGAAACCGCGCAGTTCCTGTCCGACACCCGCTACCTGCTGGCCGCGATCGTCGCGCCGAAAGGCGAGCCGCTGTTCCGCTGGCAGCAGGCGGACGGCTCGCGCGACCAGGCGCTGACGCAGTGGCGCAAACAGGGCGGCGCGTGCCTCGCGCCGCTGCTGCCGGGCTGCGCAATGGAAGTCGTGCTGCCGGAAGCCTACTTTGCCGCGAGCCGCCAGGCCGACAAGGACAGCCGGCCCTACTCGATCCGCGCGTCGGTCGCGTTCCTCGGCGCGGAGCTCGAAACCCCTGCCGCGAATCTGCGCGCGGTCATCGCCCCGTTTCACGAGCGCGAACTCGAGGAATACCGGGTCGGGCTTACGCTGCGCGAGAAGGACGAAGTCGTACACGGCGTCGTCTGGCCGCTGCTCGGCGCCGAGGACGAGACGTCCGACAGTCCGGCCGAAATCGAGGCGGTGCTGCGCGACTGCGGCGTCACCGACATCGTGAACCTCGAGCACCGTTTTCCGCTCGAATACTGCGACGACTGCGGCGCCCCGCTCTATCCCTCCCCCGAGGGCGAGGTCGTGCACGCCGAAATGCCCGAAGGCGAGCACGGCGAGCCGGCGCCCCGGCACCTGCACTGACGCAGGCCGCCACGGTCGAAGCGAGGAGCCGCCGATGAACCGCAAGATCGAGAAATCCGACGCCGACTGGCGCGCGCAACTGACACCCACCCAGTACCAAGTGACGCGCGAAAAAGGCACCGAACGCGCCTTCACCGGCGAGTACTGGGACCACTGGGAAAAAGGCGAATACCGCTGCGTCGCGTGCGGCGCCGAGCTGTTCGCTTCGGAGGACAAATTCGACGCGGGCTGCGGCTGGCCGAGCTTCTCGGCCACGGCCGCGCCGGAAAACGTCGAAACCACCGAGGACAACAGTCACTTCATGCATCGCACCGAGGTGCTGTGCCACCAATGCGGCGCGCATCTCGGGCACGTCTTCGAGGACGGTCCGCAGCCGACCGGCCTGCGCTACTGCATCAACTCGGCGTCGATCCGCTTCGACCCGCAAAGCTCCGGCAAGTAGAGACGAAGGGCGCGTTCGCCGGCGCCAATGCGTTGACGCGCCTCAGTTCCCGTCGCGGGCGCCCGTCGCGAGCGAAGTCAGGATCGACGACGAAAAGTCGCGGCGATACAGCACGACCACGACGACCGTCGTGACCACGATGAACAGCCACGGCTGGATGAACCAGGCGACCGCCGCGATGCCGAAGTAGTACGCACGAATGCCCCGGTTGAATTCGTCGCCGGCAAGCGAATTCGCGGTCGCGAGCCGCTTGACGATCGCCTCGTCGCTCTGGCCCGGACGGACCCACGGACTCGCTCCGATCAGGATCGACAGCAGGTTGAACTGCCGCAGCGACCACGTGAACTTGAAATACGCGACGACGAACACCGTCAGCAGCACGAGGAGCTTCACTTCCGACAAGGCCCGCGACGACTCGCGCGCGAAGGGCAGATCGGCCGCGAAGCGGATCACCTGATCGAGCGCCCCCAGCACCGCCAGCAGGCCCGCGATGATGTAGATCGTCGTGCTGGCGTAGAACGAGACGCTCTGCATCAGGTTGCCGACGAGCGCCGCGTCGGTCATCCGCAACTCGCGCTGCACGAGTTGCCGCGCCCATTCGAGTCGATAGAGATGACTGACCCCCATCAGACCCTCCCGCGCCCAGCGGCTGTGCTCTGAGAACCAGCCGTATCCCGCCCACGCGAGCAAAAACCAGCAGAGCGCGAACCAGTCCGACGCCGAAACCGTAGCCATCAAGGCTTCCATGGCCCGCTCCACATCAGCGCTCGTCGAGGAAGTCCCGCACGACCGCGATCTGCGCGTCATCCATCAGCACCGGTGCATGACCGACACCGGGAATTTCGACGGTGCGAGCCCGCGGCCCGGTCGTCGCCATCATCTCGACCGTCTTCGTCTCGAGGAGATCGGACTCCGCCCCGCGGATCACCAGCGTCGGACAGCGGATCGCCTTGTACGCGTCCCAGAGATCGACATCGGTGACGATCGGCGTGGTGCGGAAAATGTCGCCGATACCGGGGTCGTAGACCATCGCGAAGCCGCCCTCGACGGGCCGCACGGAATACTGCGTCAGATGTCGCCACTGCGCGTCGCTCAGCGCTCCGAACGGCGCGCTCGCCTCGCGGATCCACGCTTCCGCGGCCTCCATCGTCGGGAATTTCGGCGCCCGGCCGACGTACTCCCCGATCCGCTGCAGTGAAACCGCGGTGATGAGCGGGCCGACGTCGTTGAGCACCAGCCGCGAAACCGGTGTGTGCGGCAGCGCAGCGAGCAGCATACCGATGATGCCGCCCATCGACGTGCCGACCCAATGCACCGTGTCGGCATCAAGGCGCGCGAGCAGCGTGACCATGTCGGAGACGTACAGCGGGAAGCTGTAATCGGTCTTCACGCCGAGCCAGTCGCTGCGCCCGCGACCGACGACGTCGGGACAGACGACGCGATAGTCATCGGCCAGCGCCCGCGCGAGAAAGTCGAAATCCCGTCCATTGCGCGTCAGGCCGTGGGCGCAGACGAGCACTTTGCGATTAGCCGCATGCCCCCATTCCGTGTACGCCATGCGGTGCAGTCCGTGCGGCCCGACGCACTGGACCGACTTCTCGCGCAGTCCCTGAGGCGGCCGGGGCGCCGGCGGCGCAGGAAACAGGCGGCGGAGGGTGTCGAGCAGGCTCATGGCACTCCGATAGCGAACGGGGGAGCCCGAGTGTAGCAGCGCGAATGCCGACGGTCTGCCCCGCGCGCCGTCGCAATCGGACCGAATGAAGCCCCGCGGCGGCGGCTCCGCGCACCGTGACACCGCGACCGAACGCCGCCGCGCCGCACAACGCTGGAGTTCAGCGCCCGTGCCAGTAACGCGCGTCGAGCATGCGCTGCGCGCTCGTGCGCACGCCGTCAGCCGTAACCTCGATTCGCACCGCTCCCTGGCTGTCGGTGCGCCAGTTGTGCGCCCCCGACGCGGCCCATCGTGCCCACACCGCCGGGTGCGGATGTCGAAACGGATTCAGATAGCCGATCGAAAAGACCGCGACTTCCGCGCCGACCGCGTCGCCGAACGCTGGGCTCGAGGACGAGCGGCTGCCGTGATGCGGGACGACGATGACGTCGCTCGCAAGCTTCGGCCCCGCGCGCGCGACGAGACTGCGCTCGGCAGCCCGCTCGATGTCACCCGCAAGTAGCGCGGCACCCGCCGCCCCAGCGATCCTCAGTACGCACGACGCGTCATTGTCAGGGCCGGACGGGTGTTCCTGCGCCGGATGGAGCACTTCGAAGTCCACCCCGTCCCAGCGCCATCGTTCCCCGGCGCGACAGGGCAGCGCGGCCGCACTCTGCGACCGCACCCGCTGGGCGGGCAGATTCGAGACCAGCGCGAGCACCGGCACACCATCGAACAGCGCATCCATGCCGCCGGTGTGATCGAGGTCGTCGTGCGAGACGACGAGCCGGTCGATCCGCCCGACACCGCTGGCGGCGAGATAAGGGATGATCACGCGGGTACCCGCGTCGGCGCCCGGTCCGTACGCCGGTCCCGCGTCATACACGAGATCATGCTCGGCGGTCTGCAGGTGCACCGCGAGACCGTGTCCGACGTCCAGCACCGTCATCCGGAACTCGCCTTCGGCAGGTCGCGGCGGCGACCAGGTCAGCATCGGCACCACCGCCAGCGCACCGGCGTAACGCGCGGGCGTTCCACGCGGCAACATCAGCCAGGCGACTCCGATCACGCCGGCAGCGGCGAGCAGCGCGGGCGGCGCGGCGTGTTGCCACATCGCGAACGGCAACGCGGCGAGACATTCGAGCGCGCGCATCATCCCCCCGGTGAGCCAGTGCGCGAGCTCGAGGATCCACGCATGAGGCAGCACGATCGCGAGTAGCGCGAGCGGCGTGACGACGAAGCTGACGAGTGGAATCGCGAACGCATTCGCGACCGGCGACACCAGCGAGAACGCGTTGAACAGCACCAGCAAGGCTGGAATCGTCGCAACGGTGATGCCGAGCTGCGTGATGGCCGCCGCGCGCCAGCCCGAAGCCCGCTGCAGTCGGCCCGAGAGCAGGTAGAGGATTACCGCGACCGCGCCGAACGACAACCAGAACCCGGCCGACAGTACCGCCCAGGGATCGACGACCAGCACGCACAGCAACGCGACCGCGATCACCCGACTGCCGGCAGTCTCGCGCCCGAGCACCATTGCCACTACGACCACCGTCAGCATCACCAGCGAGCGCTGCGTCGGAATCCCGAGGCCCGCGAGCAGCGCGTAGCCTGCCGCAACCACGAGCCCCACGATCGCAGCCGCCTTCCGCGCGGGGCATCGCAACGCCAACGGGGGCACGCGTCGCCAGCCCCAGCCGACGAGGCCGCCGACCATCAAGCCGGCAAGCGAGACGTGAAGCCCCGAGATGCTGACCAGGTGCGCGATACCCGTCTTGCGAAACACCGTCCACTGCGCCTGCGGAATTCCGTTCTGATCCCCGATCGCGAGCGCAACGAGGACGCCGGCGTACTCCGCATCCGAGAGGGTCGCGAGAAATCGCTCGCGGATCGATTCCCGCAGGCGATGGACGAAAACCATCGGGCCGTGCACGAGCGGATCGAGAAGGACGTTGTCCCGCTTCCCGCGCACGGATCCGGTCGCGCGTACGCCGCGCTCGAGCAGCCAGGCCTCGTAATCGAATCCGTCCGGATTCGCGAAGCCATGCGGCCGCTTCAGGCGCACCGCGAGTTTCCATCGCTCGCCGGGACGGACTTCCGGCGGCTCGCCGCCGTCGTCCGCCTGCTCGCCCCGGCGTCCGCGCGCGCCGTACCACGACAGGAGGATCCGCTCCGGAACCGGCTCCGCCGACGATTCGACCTGCATCACGAACCGCACGCCCCCGTCCAGGCGCTGCGGCAGTTCGTCGACGACACCGGTGACGACGACGTCGCGCCCTTCGAGCTGCATCGGCAGCTCGTCCGACAACCGGAGATGCGCCCGCACGGCCGCCCAAAAGGTGCCGACGACGAACGCGAGCAGGCAGATCACGGCCATCCGCCGGCCGGTGCGAACCCTGCGCAGCGCAACGACGCCGACCACGGCTGAAATCACCGATGCGAACAGCATCCAGCCGAAACTCGGCAGGACAGGCAGCCGCTGGCACAGCCACACGCCGAGCGCGAAGGCGATAATTGACGTTCGCATAAACCGGATGATGCCTGCCGACAAGGAACCGCGACAAGGGCGCGCGCGAATTTGGGTTTGCCGAGGCCGGCCCCGTAGAATCGCACCTCTGCCGGGAGCACCATGCGCAAGATCCTCAAGCGATTTCTACCCAATCACGACACGATCTACGCGAACCGCTGGTTCCGGCCGTTCGCGGGCACGCTGCTGCACCCACGGCTATGGCACCTCAACCGCCACTCGGCGGCCGGCGGCTTTGCGGTCGGGCTCTTCTGCGGACTGATCCCCGGACCGCTGCAGATGCTCGGCGCGGCGATCTGCTGCCTGATCTTCCGCGTCAATCTTCCGCTCGCGCTCGTCACGACGCTGTATTCGAATCCGCTGACAATCGTCCCGCTGTACTTCGTCGCCTACAAGATGGGCGGCTGGACGATGGGGCTCGAAGGAATGCATTTCGCCCCGCCGCCGGAACTCGGCGACCTGGGCCTCCACGAATGGATCCACCTCGTCGTGGATTGGATGGCCGGCCTCGGCAAACCGCTCGCGCTCGGCCTGATCCTGCTCGCCGCAAGCCTGTCGATGATCGGTTATATCGGAGTCAAGGCGGCGTGGCGGATCTGGTTGATCCGCACCTGGAACGGGCGCCGCAACCGCCGCAACAGCGGCGGCTGAGAACGGCGCTGCTCAGGCGAGCCGGCCGTCCTCGAGACGCAGCGTTCGCCGGGCGCGGCGCGCAAGCGTTTCATCGTGCGTCACGATGATGAAGCTCGTCGCCAAACGCTCGTTGAGACTCAGCATCAGATCGAACACGTCCTCGGCGGTGCGGCGATCAAGATTGCCGGTCGGCTCGTCGGCGAGCACGCACGCGGGCTGCGTCACCAGCGCCCGCGCGATCGCCGCGCGCTGACGTTCGCCGCCGGAAAGCTCCCCAGGCGTGTGATCCAGCCGGTGCCCGAGTCCGACTTCCTGAAGCATCGCGACTGCCCGCTCATCCGCCGCTCCCCGGTCCATCCGCCGGATATACAACGGCATCGCGACGTTTTCGACAGCGGAAAATTCGGGCAGCAGATGATGAAACTGGTACACGAAGCCGAGCGCCTCGTTGCGCCCCCGGCCGCGCTCGGCGTCCGACATTCTGGAAAAATCGCGTCCCATCAGCCGCACCGATCCGGCGGACGGCACATCGAGTCCGCCGAGCAGATGCAGCAACGTACTCTTGCCCGACCCGGAGGCACCGACGATCGCGAGGCGGTCACCGCGGGGAATTTCGAGCGTCACTCCGTCGAGCACCCGCACCGCATCCACGCCTTCGCGGAAAGTCTTCGACAGCCCATCGCAGGACAATACGTTTTCGATCATCGGCTCACTCATAACGCAGCGCCTCCGCGGGGTTCACGCGAGACGCGCGCCAACTCGGATACAGCGTCGCGACGAGGGTCAGCACGAACGAAACCGACACGATCGTGACGACGTCGGCGGGCAGCACTTTCGACGGCAACTCGCTGATGTAATAGACCTCCTTGTTCCACAAGGTCGCCCCGGTGATCCCTTCGAGGGCCGGGATCACGATATCGAGGTTGTTCGCGAGCAGCAGACCTCCGGCGACCCCCGCCGCGAGTCCGACGAGCCCGATGATCGCGCCCTGCAGCACGAAGATCGCCATTATCGACCGCGGGCTCGCGCCGAGGGTGCGCAGGATCGCGATGTCCGCATATTTCTCCTGCACCGCCATCACCAGCGTCGACACGATGTTGAACGCGGCGACCGCAACGATCAGAAACAGGATCACGGTCATCATCGTTTTCTCGAGCGCGACCGCGCGGAAGAAATTCGCGTGGCTGCGGGTCCAGTCGGTGACCACCACGTTTTCGTCGATGTAACCGGGAAGTTCGCGTGCGACACGCGGCGCCGCGAAGAGATCGTCGAGCTTCAGCCGCACGCCGCTGACGCGCTCGCCCATGCGATAGAGCGCCTGCGCATCCTGAAGATGAATCAGCGCGAGTCCCGAGTCGTACTCGAACATCCCCGCCTCGAAGATGCCGACGACCTCGAACTGCTTGACCCGCGGAAGCACCGCCGCCGGCGTCACGAGTCCCTGCGGCGCGATCAGCGTGACCTTGTCGCCGAGTTGCACCTGCAGCGCGAACGCGAGGTCGCGTCCGAGGATGATCCCGAAGCGCCCCGGCTGCAGCGCGTCGAGGCTGCCCGAGCGCATGTGCCGGGCGAAGTCGGCAACGCGGTCCTCGGCGGCCGGCAGCACGCCGCGCACGAGTGTGCCGCGCACGGCCTGGTCGAACGACAGCATCCCTTGCTCCTGGACATACGGCGCCGCGGCAAGAACGTCGGGATGATGCGCCGCCTGGTCGGCAACCTGCTGCCAGGCGTCGAGTTCGCCGTCGAAACCCGAGATCTGCACATGGGATGCGACGCCGAGAATCCGCGTGCGCAACTCCTCCTGGAAGCCGTTCATCACGGACAACACGACGATCAGCGCGGCGACGCCGAGGCCGGTGCCGAGCATCGACACCAGCGAAATGAAGGAAATGAAGCGATTGCGCCCCTGCGCACGCTTGCGCGAGCGGGTGTAGCGCAGACCGACCAGGAATTCGTATCGCATCGGGAGGGCGGCGGCGAAAAGGCGCCATTCTGCCGGAAGCCGACCGGTGAAGCGACCGCGCGCCCCGTCGACTTGCGAAAAATAACTGTGACGGGCCGTGCCGTTCACCGGCCTCGGCTGGCGCCACAGCGAGTGGAGAAAGTCGATTGCCGCGGCACGTCGAAACATGTCATCGACATTTTATACCCTTCTAAATATGCACCTGGTATTCTTTGATACCCCGCTTCGGGGCCCTTTATTGGAGACCGACTCATGAATTCTTCCCGCCGCACGCTGCTCAAGGCCGCCGGCCTGACCCTTGCCATGATTCCCGTCGTGGCCGTCGCCGCCAGGAACGACGGAATGCGGGCCTCGATGAAGTACCGGGACACGCCCGAAGGCGACAATCGCTGTGCGAACTGCAACCTGTTCGTGCCGGGCAAGACGGGGGACGCTCCGGGAGGCTGCACGATTTTCCCGGGTGACACCGAGGTGTCGCCGAACGGCTATTGCGTGGCCTGGGCGAAGAAGCTCTAACGAACGGCAGGCGTCATCGATTCGATGACGAAAGCGGCAACGCCGCTCGTGCCGAGCCTCGACAAGCGCTCACGCGAGCGGTGCGTCGCCAAGCCCGGCTCGAAACGCATCCGGTTGCCCGCCTGATCGGGCAACGGCATTCGGGCGTGGCTTCCGCCCGGATGCCGGACCGGCCGCAGGTACCTCGCCCGACGGGCCTCGCGCGAGGTTTGCCGGTACCCGCTGTGCTAGACTCGCCACGCTCTTCGCCCGGTAGCCCCATGCAGATTCATCTCGTCATTCCCGGCCTGCTCTGGCCCGGCGCTTCGCTGACAAACCCCGCTGAAGGTCTGGAACTTCCCGCACTGGCGCGGCTGCTCGGCCTCGGACAGCGACGGGTCCGCGACTTCGAACCGCTCGAACGGCAGCTCGCCCGGATACTCGGCCTCGCACCGGGCGCCGACGAGGAGGCTCCGCTTCCGCTGGCCGCGCTCCGGCGCCTCGGCGAAAGTTCGGGTGCGGTTGAAGAAGGCAGCGTGGACGGCGGATGGCTGTGCGCCGACCCGGTCAATCTTTCGTTTGCGCGCGAACACCTGCTGCTGCACGATTTCCCTGCCGACGAACTGTCCGGCGCCGAAGTCGACGCGCTGATCGAAACGCTCAACGACGTCTTCCAGGATCTCGGCCGCTTCGAGGCCTGCACGTCGACCCGCTGGTATCTGCGCCTCGCAAAACCGACTTCGGTCAAGCTGTTCCCGCTGCACGACGTCATCGGCCGTCCGATTCGTCACTACCTTCCGGAAGGCGACGACGCGCGCCTGTGGCGGCGCACGATGAACGAAGCCCAGGTGCTGCTGCACAACCACCCGATCAACCAGGCGCGGGAAGCGGCCGGCCGCCGCCCGCTCAACAGTCTGTGGTTCTGGGGCGCAGGCGCGCTGAATCGGCGCGCGATCGCGGCGCCGCCGGTGGTGCAATCGCTCGAACCGCTCGCACGCGGGCTCGCACGGGCCGGCGCAGTCGAACCGATGCCGCCCGACGTCGCTTCCGCGCTGCAGCAGGATACCATCGTCGTGCTCGACACCCTGCTCCCCGCTGCACGCCAACTCGACCTCGACGCATGGCGTGCGAACCTTGCGAGCATCGAACACGACTGGTTCGCGCCTCTCGCCACGGCGCTTCGCGCCGGACGCCTGCAGAGCTTGACCCTCACTGCTCCCGGCGACCGCAACACCCTCGAACTCCAAGCCCATTCCGGCGACCGCTGGAAGTTCTGGCGCAAGCCTCACGCGTTCGAAGCACTCCTCGCGTCCCTCGCCACAGCCGTCGCGCCCGCTTCCGACAGCACCGCACTCCGCCCTGAACGATGACCCGCATCCAAGCCCGCAGCGCTCCGCCCCGCTCCGTCCAGCGCCTGATCGAGGACGGCACACACCCTCTCCTCGCCCGTATCTATGCGGCGCGCGGCGTCACGCGACGTGCCGAACTCGACTACGCACTCAAGGCCCTGCTCCCGCCCGCAGCACTGCGCGGCACCCACGAGGCGGCCCAGCTCCTCGCCGACGCGATCGAAGCCGGCGCCCGGATGGTGATTGTCGCCGACTACGACTGTGACGGCGCGACGGCATGCGCAGTTGGCGTGCGAGCCCTGCGCGCCTTCGGTGCCGACGTCGGCTATCTCGTGCCGAATCGCTTCGAATATGGCTACGGCCTGACGCCGGCGATCGTCGAGCTTGCCGCGCGCATGGAGCCGGACGTGCTGATCACCGTCGACAATGGCATCGCCAGTGTCGAAGGCGTGGCCGCCGCGCGCAGCTACGGCATGGCGACGCTGATCACCGATCATCACCTGCCGGGCGACGCGCTGCCTGACGCCGACGTCATCGTCAATCCGAACCAGCCTGGTTGCGACTTCCCGAGTAAATCGCTGGCCGGAGTCGGCGTGATGTTCTACACGATGCTCGCGCTGCGGGCCGAGCTGCGCGAGCGCGGCGCATTCGCCGGGCGCCAGGAACCGAACCTCGCCGAACTGCTCGACCTCGTCGCACTCGGCACCGTCGCCGACGTCGTCAAGCTCGACCACAACAATCGCATCCTCGTCGCCCAGGGGCTCGCGCGGATGCGGGCTGGGCGGACGAATGCCGGGATTCGTGCGCTGTTCGCCGCAGCCGGACGCGAGCCCGAGCGCGCCAGCACGTTCGACCTCGGCTTCGCGCTCGGCCCGCGTCTGAATGCCGCGGGCCGACTGTCGGACATGAGCCTCGGCATCGAGTGCCTGATCACCGACGACATGGGCCGCGCATTGAACATTGCGCAAGAACTCGACAAGTTGAACCGCGAGCGACGCAGCATCGAACAGGGCATGCAGGAAGACGCGCTGATGCGCCTGGCCGGTTTCGACCCCGGACAAACCGCGTCCGTCAGCCTCTTCGAACCCGAGTGGCATCAGGGCGTCATCGGCATCGTCGCGGGGCGCATCAAGGAAAAGCTGCATCGGCCCGTCGTTGCATTCGCCCGCGGTGCAGACGGAGAGCTTAAGGGATCGGGACGCTCGATTCCGAGCCTGCACCTGCGCGACGCGCTCGATCTTGTCTCGAAGCAGCACCCGGACCTGATCTTGCGTTTCGGCGGCCACGCGATGGCCGCCGGGCTCACGATCCGCGAGACCGAGTACGCCCGCTTCCAGTCGGTGTTCGAGGAAACCGTGCAATCGCTCGTCAACCCCGCCGATCTCACGCGTACCCTCGAAACCGACGGCGAGCTCGAAACCGGATACATGACCCTCGACTCGGCACGGCTGATCGAACAGGACATCTGGGGCCAGGGCTTCGCGGCCCCGGTGTTCGACGACCAGTTCCGCGTCGAAAACCAGCGACTGCTGAAGGACAAGCACCTCAAGCTGCAACTCGCGAAGAACGGCGCGCGCTTCGATGCGATCCGCTTCAATTGCACAGAGGGCGCAGGCGCGAACATCCGCGCCGCCTATCGGCTTGCGCCCAACGAATACAACGGGGTGACGAGCCTGCAATTGATGCTCGAGCATTTCGAACCCGTCTGAGTCCCGGCGTAAAAAACGCGCACGTCATCGCGTAAATCCCACTTCGATTAAATTTATCAATACAGCCAAAAGGAATATTTTGGTGCACTGCATATAACCACGTTAAAAAAATGGGTAAACTTCACGGCAACAAAGCATTCTTACAAAAGGAGCAAGCCGTGAATCGTTCTGTTCTCTTTTCCTCGATGCTGGCCCTGACCCTGGCAAGCCCCCTCGCCCAGGCCTACAAACAAGGCGACATCATCGTGCGTGCCGGCGCGATCATGGTCGATCCCACCGTCGGGGATTCCAGCGTTTCCTCCACGGCGACAGGCAAGATCCCCGGAGGCAAAGTCACCGTGGACAGCGACACGCAACTCGGCCTGACCCTGTCGTACATGATCCGCGATCACGTCGGCATCGAACTCCTCGCCGCGACGCCGTTCAAGCACGAGGTCGGTCTGAAAGGCCTGGGCGACCTCAACGGCAAGCTCGCGACGATCGAGCAACTGCCGCCGACACTCTCGCTGCAATACTTCCCGATGGATTCCTCGTCGAAGTGGCAGCCCTACGTCGGCGCCGGGATCAACTACACGACCTTCTTCAATGAAGAACTGACGAGCGCACGCAAGGCCGCGGGTTTCTCTCACCTCAATCGTAAAAGCTCGTGGGGCCTCGCACTCCAGGCCGGTCTCGACTACATGCTGACCGACAAGATCATCCTGAACGCCGCAGTGTGGCGGATGGATATCGACAGCGAGGCGACCGCGCGCCATTCCGACCTCGGCAGGGTCAAGGTCGACATCGACATCGACCCCTGGGTCTACATGGTCGGCGTCGGCTACCGCTTCTGACAGCCGGCGTCCCGGCTCACTTGCGAAACCACGGCGGCCGCCCAGCGGTCGCCGTTTTCATTTGTGCAGTGAGAATCTCGGCGCTCGTTCGGATCGCAATGCAGCACGAGCGCCCTTCCCGTTCCTTCCCGTTCCTTTCCGTTCCTTTCCATTTCGTACCGTCACCCGGTGCGCGCGCCATCGCGTTGCTCGCTGCAGTTTCCGCCCGAGTCGCAGCCAAAGCGGGCGCGCTGCGAAGCGCCGCGGCGATGCCGGTCCGCACACCCGAGATTCTGTCCCGCGTCGCTGCACCGCCCGGGTATACTCTCCGGCTTTCCCGATTTTCCGGAGTGCCGAATGGAAGCCGAACGCCTCAACGCCATCGCCCAGCAACTCGACGACCTGCGCGCTCGCGGTCGCGAACTCCGGAGGTATCTTTGACTACGACGAGAAATCGTCGAAGCTCGAAGAAGTAACGCGCGCCCTCGAAGACCCCGCAGTCTGGAACAACGCGGAGAAGGCGCAGGAACTCGGCAAGGAAAAGCGCCAGCTCGAAGACGTCGTGCATAACCTGCGCGACATCGAGCAGATGTCGATCGACCTGAAGGACCTCTTCGATCTTGCGCAAGCCGAGGACGACGAAGACACGCTCGGCGCGGTCGAGACCGATCTCGCACCGCTCGAAGAGAAGGTGCACACACTCGAATTCCGCCGGATGTTCTCGAATCCGATGGATCCGAACGCCTGCTTCATCGAGATCCAGGCAGGCGCCGGCGGTACCGAAGCGCAGGACTGGGCAGGCATGCTCGAACGCATGTACCTGCGCTACTGCGAGCGCAAAGGCTTCAACGTCGAGGTGATGGAAGAGTCGGAAGGCGAAGTGGCCGGCATCAAGGGTGCGACGATCAAGGTGAGCGGCGACTACGCCTACGGTTTCCTGCGCACCGAAACCGGCATCCACCGGCTCGTGCGCAAGAGCCCGTTCGACTCGAACGCGCGGCGCCACACGAGCTTCTCGTCGGTGTTCGTGTATCCGGAAGTCGATGACTCGATCGAAATCGACATCAACCCGGCGGACCTGCGCGTCGACACCTACCGCGCGTCCGGCGCCGGCGGCCAGCACATCAACAAGACCGACTCTGCGGTGCGCATCACGCACGAGCCGACCGGCGTCGTCGTGCAATGCCAGAACGACCGCTCGCAGCACAAGAACAGGGCCGAGGCGATGTCGATGCTGAAGGCCCGATTGTACGAACTCGAACTGCGGAAGCGTCAAGCCGAACAGCAGAAGCTCGAGGACTCCAAGAGCGACATCGGCTGGGGACATCAGATTCGTTCCTACGTCCTCGACCAGTCTCGGATCAAGGACCTGCGCACGAATTACGAAGTCGGCAATACCCAAGCGGTGCTCGACGGCGACCTGGACGACTTCATCGGGGCGAGCTTGAAGCAAGGGGTGTGAGATCGGGGCGCGCAGCGTTTCCTCGACCGGGAACGCTGCGCTCCATTGCCGGACATGCGCGGGTAACACGCAGTCGCTCGTGACGCGCGTTCCCGACCTCGGCTTCGAGAGATAGCGTTGCCGAACGTTCGGCAATCGAAGCGCGCGAAACGCGTCCGCCGAACGGACGGGCTCCGACCTCGCTTCGCCCCGGGGCGAACGTCATCGGGAGTTCCGGTCCGGTGCCGAGTGCAGACGCGGCGTAAACGCTCGCAGATCGCGCTAGTCCCGCCGCGCCCAAGGATGTGCCCCGACCCCATGGCTCACGGTGGGTCCAGCCACATCGCTTCACCTCTTCCGCCCCGACGCCGACGGCTCGCTTCCAACCACCGCACTCCTGATTCCGGCCTTCGCAACGCCCTTTTCCATCGATGATCGACTTCGCCGACTTCCTGGCTCCCGGCGTCGCCGCGGACGACGTGCCCGAACTCGCACCGCTCGCCGCCGCTGCACCGCTGATCGCTGCCTTCATCACGTTGTTCCGCGGCTCCGAAGCCGAAGTCCTGATGCGCCTGCTCGTGTTGCGCGAAATCGGCCAGGAGGCTGATGCGCCGCGCTGGTCCCCGGACGCGCTGCGCGGGCGCTTCACCTACCTCGACACGGTCAAGCTCGAAACCGTCCTCAAGCGGCTGCGCGACAACGCGCTGCTCGAATTCGCCGACGACGGCCTCTATCACCTGTCGGATCTCGGCCGCAATGCCGTCGCGGCAATCGCGATGCTGCTGCGTTTTTCTGCGGACGAAGACACCGAACTCGGCTTCCTGACCGCCCAGCTTGCCGGCCTGCAAGCGGTCGGCAGCGTGACCCCGGAAGCGCTCGGGCACCTGCTCTCCAAGCTCAACGACCTTACCTGGCATTTCGAGGAAGCGATCGCGTCGGGTTCCGAGTTCAGGATTCTGGCGTCACGCCGACGCCTCGCCGCGAACGAGCGCTGGCTCGCCCGCGGCACTGAAATCCTCAACGGCCTTCTCGCCGACCCGGACGTGTCGTTCGACATCGCCCGCGTCGCGCAGCGCATCGGCCTCGCACAATCACGGCTCGCGCGCGCCGATGCCGGTTTTCAACGCGCACTGAACAAGATCGAAGCCCAGCGCGTGACCCTCGGCGCCTCCGGTATTTCGTCGTCGGACGTCTCGGCCTGGCTGCGCCGGCTCGACGCCGCCCGTCTCGCGAGCCTTGCCGACAGCGCGCTGTCCATCGTGCCTGAATTGACCTTGCTCGCCGGCGGCCACGAACTCATCGACCGCGCGGAAACGGTCCTGTGCGACGAAGTCCGCGAGCGCGAGATCGACGTCGCGCTCCCCCCGCCCGACGCGCCGGACGCCGGCCTCGTGCCCGAGCAGGACGACCTCGCCCTTCTCGAGCATTTCACTCGTCGCCTGGACGACCTTGCCGATGCGGCGCCCCTCGGGGCTATCGTTGCCGGCGGGGGCTTCGCGCCGGCCGCCTACCGCCTGTCACTCCTCGCGCTGCTCGCCGACGGCGAGACCGCCATACCCGCGACCGGCCCGGTCGGCGATTTCATGCGTCTGGCGGTCGACGTCACGTTCGGCGACCGGCTCGTGCCGCTCGAGGAAGACGGAATCGCCGCGATTTCGGACGGCCACGTCACCCCCCGCACACCGCAAGCGAATGCCCCGGCCGCAGCATTGCCTCTCCTGGATGCCTGATGGAACACGAACTTCAATCCCTCACTGCCCGCCTGCTGGCGAACCGATGGCTGCCGCGAAACGACCGGATGGTGCGCCGCGCGCTCATCGATGAAAGCTTCCGCGTCGAACTCGACCAGCGGCTCGCCGCCGTCGGCCTGCAATTGCAGGACAACCCTTATGCCGGCCACGTTGCGGCAGCGCTCGCACCGGAGATGCTCGAACCGGTGTTCGGCGCGAAGCGCGAGTACGCGGCGAGCAATGCCGGTCTGACGCGCGACGAAATCGCACTGCTCGTGGTCGTCTGGGCGCTGATCGTGCTCCCGAAGCGCGAACGCCAGGTGACGCGGCGGGAGGTCGCCGACGACGGCCAGGGCGACATGTTCGGCGCGGAAAAGCCGGTCGCCCGCGGCGATTCGGTATCGGCCGGGCTGTCCGAAGCCTCGCTGATCGCCGACTTCGGACCGCTGCTCGGGGGCAAGACGAAGGTCAGGAATTTCATGCTCGGCAAGCTCGCGCGCCTCGGTTTCATCGAGCGGCGAAACGGCGTCGTGTTCGAAGGCCCGCTGCTCGATGTCGCGCTCGATTACCGCGTGCTCGCCGACCGGATCATCCACGGCACGCTCGCCGACGTGCTGTCGCGCGTCGGGCATGCGGTGCCCGACACGAACGCGTTCGAGCAAGCCGACGCGTTGCCCGATGAAGCCAGCGACGAGGACCCGTCCTGATGTTCCACATCAAGCAACTCGAATTGGTCCACTGGGACTATTGGCGCCGCTTCTCGCTGCCGCTCGATGCGCAGATCATCACGATCGTCGGGCCGAACGGATCAGGCAAGACGACGCTGCTCGACGCGCTGCGCACGCTCTTCGCGCTGCGCTGCTCGGGCAAGCGCGACTTCCGCCGCTACGTGCGCCGCGCCGAGCGCAGCTTCGCGTGGATCCGCGCCGTCGTCGCGAACAAGCCCGGCGCGAGCGGCCGCCGCCCGTTCTTCCCGTGCCTCAACGATGAAGTCACCCTCGCCTGCCGCATCCGGCGCGCCGGCGGCGAATGGACGCGTGACTACACGATCGTCGACGGCGACCAGCCGATCGAGGTGCTCGAACACGGCGACGACTGGGTCGGGCTGCGCGATTACCAGAGCCGCCTCGCTTGGGGCGGCCTGACGCCGGCGATCGCAAAAGTGTTGGCACTGGAGCAAGGCGACACCGACAAGCTGTGCGAATACTCGCCCAAAGCGCTGCTGGAACTCGTCTTCGACGTGTTCGGCGACAAGGAGGTGCTCGATAACTACGATGCCGCGCGCGAAGAACAGAAAAGCGCCGAACGCGAGCTCGACGACCTCGGGTGCGATCTAGATCGCGTGCGCGCGCAGGCCGAGGCCCGCCGGCTCGAAGCCGACAACCATCTGCAATGGAAGCAGCTCGCGGACGAGGCGCACGCGCTCGACGCCGAGATCGTCCCGCGACTCGAAGCGGCGGAACTCGCTCGCGCCGTCGTCGCCGAGCGCGAAGAGCTCGCACGTCAGCGCGCCGAACGCAGCACCAAACACGCGGAACGGCGGGCGGCGCGGGAGCGGCTGGCGCAGGTCGAGACCGAGAAGACCGCCGCCGAGGCGAAACGCACCGCGCTCCGCGCCGAGATGGGGGAGATCGAAGCCGCGCATCTGGGTGCCCACGACGAGGTGCGTGACTTGGAGAAACTCCTCGCCGAACGAGACGCGCTGCGCGCGGAGCTCGCCGCCGAACATGGCGCCGACGCGGTCGCGCTCGAACGCGAGCACGAGTCGGCCGAAGCGGCGCTGAGCGACCTGCGCCGGCGCGAGCGCGAACTCGTCGCCGCTTTCGAGGAGAAGACGCAGGCGCTGCGCAACGCTCACAAGCGCTCCGGTCCGCCGGCCGATCCCGAAATCGCACGGTTTCGCGCGGTGCTCGACCAGGAAGGCATCACGCACCGCGGCCTCGCCGACATCGTCGAAGTCACCGACGTCACGTGGCAGGCCGCGCTCGAAGCCGTTCTCCGGCCGTATCGCCATGTCGTGCTGCTCGAGCGCGAGTCCGATCGCCACCGCGCCTGGGCGCTCGGCGAGCGCGAGCGCTTCCGGCATTTCATCGTGCCCGAGCGCGAGCAGGCACCGCCGCCCGCAAGCCGCAGTCTCGCAGAGATCGTTCGCTTCGACGCACCAGCCCCGCGCTGGCTTGCCGACCTGCTGAACCGCATCCGACGGATCGACAGTGTCGACGCCGCGCGGGACTTGCCGCGCGACGTCGAATGGATCACGCGGGACGGCTACCACCGCGAGCGACGCGGCGCCCGGCACCTTGGCCGCCCGAACGAATTCCACTTCGGCGAGCTCGCGCGCCAGGCGCGCATCGAGCAGCTCGAAACCGACATCCGCGACCTTGACCGCCAACTCGCGGCCGTTCGACCGCGCGTCGCCGAAGCGGCCGAACGGCTCACCGGCTTGCGCCAGCGCCTGCTCGGCCTGCAGTCCGCGCAACTCCTCGCCGCGAAAGCGCAGGCCTATGCGGACGCCGACGCCGCACTGCCCGCCGCGCGGACTAGGCTGACCGCGGCGATCGGCGCGCGCGCCGAGACCCAGGGTCGCCTCGACGAACTCGGCGGCCGGATCAACGGCATCGTCATCGAATCGGACCGCCGCAACCGCGAATTACGCGCGCTCGCCGCACGCCTCGCCGAGCTCGAGCAGGAAACCGCGCCGCGCCGCCACGCACAGGCGGAACGCATCGTCCGCATGCGCCACGTCCGACGCGGTATGCCCGCTCGCTGGTGCGATCCGGGCGAGCTCGCGCTCCTCGCCGAGCGCTACGAAAACGCCGCCGCGGCTCGACGCGAACGCGACCGCCTGCGCACGCGCCTCGACCAGGGCGACTGGATCACCGATCCAACCGTGATCACGCTGTCAGACCGCCTTAAGGCCGACGTGACGCAGCGCGAGCGCGACTATCTGGACCGTCAGGGCTACTGCGCAACCGCCCGCCGCCTCACCGACGAAGCACGCAACGCCTACATCGCGAAGCTGCGCGCGACGGTAAGGCAATATGGCCGCAACCTGAAAACACTCGGCGAACTCGCGAACGTGGGCGTCGACTGCCCGCTCCCGATGCTCGGCACCGACGACCTGTCGCTCGGGCACGCCGGGCTCGAGGTGCGCTTCGACTTCGACCGCAAGGGCGCGGTCGGCCTCAACGACGGCGAAGCATCCGGCGGCCAGCAGGTGATGAAGTCGCTGATCCTGCTGATCGCGCTGCTGATGGACGACGCGCGGCCCGGGGGCTTCGTCTTCATCGACGAGCCGTTCGCGCACCTCGACGTCGCGAACATCGATCGCGTCGGCACCTTCCTGCGCGCGACCCGCGCCCAGTACCTGATCACCACGCCGGTCACACACAACGCCAACGTCTTCGCGCCGGCGCAGCTCACCCTCGTCACGCGAAAGAAGAAGCCCGGCGACGAATGGGCGCCGACGATCGGCGTGCTGGCGAGGGCGTCCGGTTGACGACTTGTCTTCCCGCGGCGCCGGGGCGAACGCGTGGAAAAGGGGTCGGTCGCTGACGATGAAGACGTTGCCGTCGCCGTCGACCACCTGCGCCACGGGTTGTGAAATCGCGTCGCGCGGCCTCGCCCCGTTCGAGTTCACCACGAATTATTTCCAGGATGTGATCGGACGCCCGGTGACGAGCGAAAAGGTGTAACCGAGTTCTCTGCGCTGGCGCGCCAGGGCGGCACGGTGTCCACTCCGCAAGCATGATGCGCGTATCATTGCCGGGCCGGCGGGTCGCGCCGCGCTGAGCCAGATGGGAGGATCCGAAATGCTCCATGACGTCATCCGCCGCTTCGTCCTCATTGCCGCGACGCTCGCGCTGGCGAGTCTGGCGGGCTGCGGCTACAACGATTTTCAGCGCCTCGACGAGCAGAGCAAGGCGGCGTGGGCTGAAGTTCTGAACCAGTACCAGCGGCGGGCGGACCTGATTCCCAACCTCGTCAGCACCGTCAAGGGCGAAGCGAATTTCGAGCAGGAAACGCTGACGCGCGTAATCGAAGCCCGCGCCCGTGCGACCTCGATCCAGGTCACGCCCGAAATGCTCAACGATCCGCAGGCAATGGAGCGTTTCCAGCAGGCCCAAGGCCAGCTCGGCGGCGCCCTGTCGCGGCTGCTCGCGGTCGCCGAAAATTACCCGAACCTCAAGGCGAACCAGGCGTTCCAGGATCTGCGGGTGCAGCTGGAGGGCACCGAGAACCGCATCACCGTCGCGCGCAACAAATACATTCAGACGATCCAGGAATACAACGTGCTCGCGCGCAGCTTTCCGACGAACCTGACCGCGATGATCTTCAACTACGATCCGAAGGTGGGGTTTACGGTCGAGAACGAACAGGAAATCTCGCGCCCGCCCACGGTCGATTTCGGCACGAACAAGCGCTGAACGACAGCTTCCGATCGCTGCACGACGCGCATCGAGGCACCCTTCCACAAATTCCCGGCGAGCCGCTGCGATGAATCGTCTGCACCTGCGATCCATACTGCCGTCAGGGGCCGATCGGTACCGCACCGATCGTCTCGGACGCTTCGCCGTCGACGGGCTTTTGCTCATTCTCGCGCGGCTCGTGCTCGTTCCGCTGTCGGCGGGCGTGGTGCACGCCCAGGCCGTGCAACCGGTCCCGTCGCTCACCGCGCGGGTCATGGACGAGACCGGCACGTTGGACGCGTCCCAGGTACAGGCGCTCGAAGCGAAGCTCGCGCAATTCGAGGCCGAGCGCGGCGCCCAAATCGTCGTCCTGATCGTCGCGACGACCGCGCCGGAGGACATCGCGGCCTACGCGTTCAGGGTCGCCGACGAATGGAAGATCGGCCGACGGCAGGTCGGGGACGGCGTGCTGATGGTTGTCGCGAAGGACGATCGGCGCGTGCGGATCGAAGTCGCCCGCGCACTCGAAGGCGCGATTCCCGACCTCGCCGCGTTCCACATCATCGACCGGGCGATCACACCCGCGTTCCGCAAAGGGGATTTCGCCGGGGGACTGAATGCCGGGGTCGAAGCGCTGATGGCCCGCATCCGGGGCGAAAATCTGCCGCTCCCCGAGCCGGAGGCAAGCCCCAGCGATTCCCTGACGCTCAGTGACCTTGCGGTGTTCCTGTTTCTCGGCGTACCTGTCGCGGGGGCGGTGCTCGTCGGGATGTTCGGACGGAAGATCGGTGCGCTGGCGACGTCCGGAGTCGCCGGCGTGCTGACCAAGCTGTTGCTCGGAAGTCTGCTGCTCGGGCTCGTCGTCGCCGTGTTCACGTTCGTTTTCGTGCTCGCGCTCGGCATCGGCGGTGGCCGCGGCGGAGGACGCGGAGGTCGCGGCGGCGGCTTCGGGGGCCCGATCATCTGGGGTGGAGGCAGAGGCGGAGGCGGCTTCCGCGGGGGTGGCGGATTCGGTTCGGGAGGCGGCGGCAGTTTCGGCGGCGGCGGCGCCTCGGGAGGCTGGTAGTCATGCCGCGAGAGATCGACATGGAGGGCCGGACGAGCAACACGACCGCTGGCCGAACGGAACACGCTGACGGACGCCTATCGAGATGAGGGCCGTACTGCAACGGATGCGTCATTTCTGGCTCGACGCCCGCGACGCCGAGCGCACGCTCGGCCCCGGAACGCTCGATCGGATCGAAGCACGCATCCGCGAAAGCGAACAGCGACACCGCGGCGAAATCTGCGTCTGTGTCGAGGCGAGCCTGCCGACAAGCTATCTATGGCGTCATCTGCGGCAGCGGATCCCGATGGAGCAGGTCGTGCACGAACGCGCCCTCATGCTGTTCAGCAAGCTCCGCGTATGGGATACCGAACTGAACAACGGCGTGCTGATCTACCTCCAACTCGCCGAACAACGCATCGAGATCGTCGACGACCGCGGCCTCGCGCGTTACGTGCCTGACGCGGAATGGGAAAAGACCCTCGCCGGCATGAGTGCGCGGTTCGGCGAGGGACGTTACGAAGACGGCCTTACCCGCGCCGTCGATGCCGTCACCGCCGCGCTGGAACGCCACTTTCCTGCCGACACTGGTGAGGGGCGGCCGCGCGAAAACCAGCTTCCGGACCGACCCGTCATCCGTTGAGGCACCGAATCGCGCGCGGCGTGGCGGCTTGTGCGCATCGGCGAATCGATCCGAGCAGCGGTCCCGGCTTTTCGGTAGGATGCGCGCATTCACGAAGCGCCCTCCCCGTCCATCGGCCCCGACCGCGCTTCGCCCGCCGCTCTACCTCTTTTCGCTCCCAGCGTGACTCCATGACTTCCCCGATCGAATCCTTCGCCGAACTCGACCTCCGTGCACCGCTGCTCGAAGCGCTGTCCGAAATCGGCTACGAAACGCCGTCGCCGATCCAAGCGGCGTGCATCCCACATCTGCTGGCCGGACACGACCTGCTCGGCGAAGCGCAGACCGGGACCGGCAAAACGGCTGCGTTCGCGCTGCCGCTGCTCGATCGACTCGACCTGACGGTGAAGAACCCGCAAGTGCTGGTACTGACGCCGACGCGCGAACTGGCGATCCAGGTCGCCGAAGCATTCCAGAGCTACGCGAAGAAGATGTCCGGTTTCCACGTACTGCCGGTTTACGGCGGACAGAGCATGGTCGTCCAGTTGCGCCAGTTGAGCCGCGGCCCCCACGTCATCGTCGGCACGCCGGGCCGCGTGATGGATCACATCGAGCGAAAGAGCCTGAACCTCGACGGCCTGAACGCGCTGGTGCTCGATGAAGCCGATGAAATGCTGCGCATGGGCTTCATCGACGACGTCGAGTGGATCCTCGAACACACGCCCTCGACGCGGCAGACCGCGCTTTTCTCGGCGACGATGCCGGACGCGATCCGCCGCGTCGCCCACCGCTATCTGCGCGAACCGCGCGAGGTCAAGATCAAGGCGAGCACGACGACGGTTGCGACGATTCGACAGAAGTTCTGCCAGATCGCGGTGGCGCACAAGCTCGACGCGCTGACCCGCATCCTCGAAGTCGAGGAGGATTTCGACGCCGCGATCATCTTCGTACGCACGAAAACCGCGACCGTCGAACTCGCCGACAAGCTCGAGGCGCGCGGGTACTCCGCCGCCGCGCTCAACGGCGACATGACGCAGCAGCTGCGCGAACGCGTCGTGGAGCAACTCAAGGGCGGACAGCTCGACATCGTCGTCGCGACCGACGTTGCCGCGCGCGGCCTCGACGTCCCGCGCATCAGCCACGTGATCAACTACGACATCCCGTACGATACCGAGGCCTACGTGCACCGCATCGGTCGCACGGGTCGCGCCGGACGCGCCGGCAACGCGATCCTGTTCGTCGCACCGCGCGAGATGCGGATGCTCAAGGTGATCGAACGCGCCACGCGCCAGCCGATTGAGGCGCTGCAGCTGCCGTCCCGCGAAGCCGTCGCCGACAAGCGCGTGGCCGCCTTCCGTCAGCAGGTCGCCGAAGTCCTCGAAGCGGAAGACCTCACGTTCTTCTCGGACGTCGTCGCCGGAATCGAGTCGAGCCACAAGGTGGATATCCACGACGTCGCAGCGGCCCTCGCCTTCCTCGCCCAGCGCGAACGCCCGTTGCAGTTGCCGGCCTCGACCGGACCCGACATCGCGCGAGTCGCGAGCTCGCGCGCCGAGCCCCGACCCGAGCGCGAGCCGCGCGAGAACCGCGAAAAAATCCTCGAGCGACGGCGCGAATTCTCGGAGGGGCACCTCCAGCGATACCGCATCGAGGTCGGCCGCAACCAGCAAGCGACGCCGAAAGACATCGTCGGCGCGATCGCCAACGAAGCCGGGATCGAAAGCCGCTACATCGGACAGATCAACCTGTACGAGGACTACAGCACGGTAGAATTGCCCAGCTCACTGCCGCACGACGTCCTCGACACGCTGCGACGGATCCGCGTAAGGCAGCACCAGCTGAACATCCGGCCGCTCGACGCGGACGAAGCGAAGCGGGACGCAGCCCGCCCGCGCTTCGGCGCGCGTCCGGACAACAAGGCCAGGCCGGGCGGAAACGCGGCGCCGAAGCGATACGGCAGCGCGCCCGGGAGCTTCAAGCCGGGCAAGGCGAAGCCGCGGAATCGCTGAGAACGCGATCTGGAGTTGTGGCACCAGGCGGAGTGCGCGCGCTGGCTCGAATAGCGCCGGGGACACGGGCGCCCTCGAGCCCCGGCGAAGTGCGACGAATCATGCGGCCGAAGGCATGATGGGGAGCGGTGCAGAAAGTCGCGACGCGAGGAAAGCCAGCTGGTGCCCGGGACGGGACTCGAACCCGTAAGCCGTTCGGCGGTGGATTTTAAGTCCACTATGGTTACCAATTTCATCACCCGGGCGGGGTCCGCAATTGTATCTCGCACGGTGCCGCAAGTAACTGCCGGCCGCATCGGCAATTTACGGCGAGGCCAATCGCCGGCGCGAAACGTTACAATCTCAGCATCTGCTGATTTGCGAGTTGTGTCGTCACGCGTCGGCAGCGGTCGTGCTGGTTTTCGTCAAGCACCGGGACGGGTAAGAGCCCGGCTCCCACGCAAATTTTCCAGGGTTTCCGTGTGATCGTTCTCAACCTCTGCTGCGACAACGAACATCTGTTCGAAGGCTGGTTCGCATCGGCTGACGCGTTCGAGACCCAGTTGGGGCGACAACAAGTGAGCTGCCCCGTCTGCGGCTCGGCTCAAATCGAACGTCGCCCGGCTGCGCCTTATGTCAACACCGGCTCGGGCGTTTCCCGTCAGCCCCCCGCCGCGCCGAATCCGATCCCGGTGAATGCCGACGCGCTGGCAGCGGCACTCGCGATGCTGCGACGTCTCGGCAAGGAGTCGGAGGACGTCGGCGAGCGTTTCGCGGAAGAAGCCCGGCGCATCCACTACGGCGATAGCGACGCGCGCAACATCAAGGGCAAGGCGACGCGCGACGACGTCGGGGAACTCCTCGACGAAGGAATCATGGTTCTTCCGCTCAGCCCGGATGACGACGAACTCCACTGAGGGCCTGCTTCCGCCGTGCAGCAGAAAACTGGAAATGCCGGCGTTTGTGTGTCGCGATAACGGGTAATCGATGAAATCGCGATAGGCGCTCGCGCCGACGCGGACCTCGGTCTCCGCCCGTCGGTCGAGTAGCACAGCGAAGGTGGCGTCAGTCCGCGGAACGGCGCGCCGACTTCGTACCATT
The DNA here is from genome assembly GCF_032027225.1 of Aromatoleum sp. Taxonomy (GTDB): domain Bacteria; phylum Pseudomonadota; class Gammaproteobacteria; order Burkholderiales; family Rhodocyclaceae; genus Aromatoleum. Next base: position 117,149 of record NZ_JAVSMM010000014.1, read on the forward strand.
GCAGCCCGACAGGCGCGGCTCGCTGTGCACTGGAGCGCAACGATTCAAGCCCCAGTCGGACGCCCGTAAACGAACAAGGGGAAAGTGCGTCAGCACCTTCCCCTTGAAAATCTGGAGCGGGAAACGAGTCTCGAACTCGCGACCTCAACCTTGGCAAGGTTGCGCTCTACCAACTGAGCTATTCCCGCATGTACTTGCAGACCCTTTGCACTTCCAGCGACGGCGCGGGTTTTTGACCGATTGCCGGCCGCTTTTTCCACCGCTCGACATCCGTCTGCGTTGTCGAGGCGCGCATCATGCCGCATGTCCGCGCTTTGTGCAAGCGTTCTTTGACGAGTTGTCCTTCAGCCTCGTTGACCGGCGTGCTCGGTCATGAACCGTGATCGTCCGTCCATGCGCTCCGCATGCCGATGACTCACTGCGGGAGCCGAAGCGGTTGGAACGAGATGCTACTGCGGCATGAGGAACGACGCGGCGTCGGCCATCGACTAAAGATCCCAGGGGCATCGCCGTTATCACTTACGTGATAGTCGCAAGTCTCGGGGCAGGACCTGCGTTCTCTTTCCTCTTCTCGTCTTCTTTACTCACCTTAGAAACCTCTTATGTCCCAATTGTCAGTCAAGGCAAGAATGCTCGTACTCGTCTCGGTGGCGGTCGCTGCGAGCGTGGTGATTTCCGTCAGTTCGTTGCTCGGGATGCGCGAACTGAGCGCGCTGCAACATCAAGGGCACGACCGGTCGGTCGATGCGCTGCACGCGCAGGAGGTCGCCGGCATAGCCGTGCGGCTTTACCGTGTCGTCGCGGATACCGTGATCAACCGGAACTTCGAGGAATCGAAGCGCGCGTGGGAGCAGACGAAGCGGCAGGCCACAGGGGCACTCGACCGGCTCGAAGCGAGCGTCGACACTGTCGACGAGCGCACGTGGGTCGCGGCCGTCCGCAAGGCGGAACAGGATCTGGCGAGGCTGCATGAAGGCGAGCTCCTTCCGCTGCTGCAGCAGCCGGAGCCGGACCTCGCCACAGTCCGCGCGCTCGACGAACGCATCGACACGCTCGTTTCAGCGATCGAAGCCGATCTCGCGAAAGTATCGGCGTCGTTCACTGCCGAGGCGGACGATGCCGATGCCGGCTTCGAGGCGGTCAGCGACGCGACGGTGCGCCGCAACGTCATCCTGGCGCTCGCTGCACTCATTGTCCTCGCGCTGGTCGCCGCGCAGATCGTTCAAGAACTGCTGAAGCAACTCGGCGGCGAACCGTCCTACGCTGCGAAAGTCGTCGCGCGCATCGCGGGCGGCGACCTGAGCTCGCGGATCGAAGTCGCCCCGGGCGCCGAACACAGCCTGCTCGCCAGCATGAAGTCGATGCAGGAGTCGCTCGCTGACCTCATCGGCCGCATCCAGGACAGCGCGACCAGGGTGTCCGCGTCGGCGATACAGCTCAGCAGCGCGGCCGAACAGGTGATGGCGGCGTCCCAGCAGCAAAGCGACTCCGCATCGTCGATGTCTGCAGCCGTGGAGCAAATGACCGTCAGCATCGGCCAAGTCGCGGACAGCGCAACTGACGCGAGCCACACGGCCACTCGCGCCGGCGAGCTGTCGGTCGACGGCGCCGCGGTCGTCAGGACCGCGGGGGACGAAATTCATCAGATCGCGGACGCCGTCGCCCGGACCGGTGTATTGATGGAAGCGCTCGGCGAGCAATCGAAGAAGATCACGATGGTCGTCAATGTGATCCGCGAAATCGCCGACCAGACAAACCTACTCGCGCTCAACGCGGCGATCGAAGCGGCGCGCGCAGGCGAACAGGGACGCGGCTTCGCCGTCGTGGCAGACGAAGTCAGAAAGCTTGCCGAGCGGACGTCCACCTCGACGACCGAGATTGCCGCGATGGTCGACTCGATTCAGCACAGCACCGCCGAGGCGACGCAGAGCATGTCTCGTGGCCGGGAACGCGTCGACAACGGCGTCGCGCTCGCAGGCGATGCCGGGCAAGCGATCGCGCGCGTGCAGGAGAGCGCCGGCAAGGTCGTGGTCGCGGTGACGGACATTTCCAACGCGCTCGAGGAGCAGCGCAGCGCGAGCACGCAGATCGCCCGGGGCGTCGAACACATCGCGCAGATGACGGAGGAAAGCAACGCCGCCACCGCTCAGATTGCCGAGGCGACCGGCCACCTGGAGCACCTCGCCTCGGCGCTCGCGCAGATGACCGAGCGCTTCCGCCTCGCTGCGGCGCGCTGACCTTCCGATCCATCCACGGCGTTCGATATCGCCCACCTCGTCACGGGCATCCGCCGATTGCGATCTCGTCCTCGGGATAGGCGCGGAGTTACAATGCCGCCTTTGCTGCACTGCGGAGCGCCCAGATGCCCCTTGCCCAAACCGAGAACCTGAACATCCTCGCGACCGATCACATGCCCTCTCCGGAGGAGATCAAGTCGCGCGTGCCGCTGACCGAAGGGGCCGCCGCGACGGTGCTCGCCGGCCGTCGCGCGCTTGACGACATTCTCGACCGCAAGGACAACCGCTTGTTCGTCGTCGTCGGACCGTGCTCGATCCACGACCCGGTCGCGGGCCTCGACTACGCGCGCCGCCTGAAGGCGCTCGCCGACGAGGTCGCCGAGACGATGGTGCTGGTGATGCGGGTGTACTTCGAGAAACCGCGCACGTCGACCGGGTGGAAGGGCTTCATCAACGACCCGTACATGGACGATTCCTTCCGCATCGACGAGGGCATGGAGAGGGCGCGTCGCTTCCTGCTCGACGTCAACGAGATCGGCCTGCCGGCGGCCACCGAAGCGCTCGACCCGATCGCCCCGCAGTATTACGGCGACCTGATTTCCTGGACCGCGATCGGCGCGCGAACCTCCGAATCGCAGACCCACCGCGAAATGGCGTCCGGTCTGTCGACGCCCGTCGGCTTCAAGAACGCGACCGACGGCGACCTCGAAGTCGCGATCAATGCGATCGTGTCCGCGTCGCATGCTCACAGCTTCCTCGGCATCAACAAGCAGGGCAAGTCGGCGATCCTGCGCACGCGCGGCAACCGCTATGGCCACGTCGTGCTGCGCGGTGGCGGCGGCCGTCCCAATTACGACACGGTGTCGATCTCGCTCGCCGAACAGGCCCTCGCAAAGGCCAAGCTCCCCGCGAACATCGTCGTCGATTGCTCGCACGCGAACTCCTGGAAGAAGCCCGAACTGCAGCCGCTGGTGATGAAGGACGTCGTGCACCAGATTCGCGAAGGCAACCGCTCGGTCGTCGGCCTGATGATCGAAAGCTTCATCGAAGCGGGCAACCAGTCGATCCCCGCGGACTTGTCGCAACTGAAATACGGCTGCTCGGTCACCGACGCGTGCGTTGGCTGGGAGACGACGGAAGACACGCTGCGCAAGGCCGATCAGGTGCTGCGCGAAGCGCTGCAACGCCGGAGCGCGTCCGCATGAATCTCGTCGTGCAGGGCGAGGATGTCGATTCGGTCGCCCTGAAGAATCTCGCGAAGCTCTGCGGCGCGAGCGCAATCGAACAGATCACGCCCGAAGCATTCCGCCTGCTTGCGATGCACGGCAGCGACCAGATCGCGGGCTTGTGCGCCGAGGCGCAGCTTGACTGGGCCTGGGTACCGAACGGACGCAAACTCTCGGATTTCGGGCTTTTCGTCACCGACATGGACTCGACGCTGATCAACATCGAGTGCATCGACGAAATCGCCGACATGCAGGGCTTGAAGACGGAAGTCGCCGCGATCACCGAAGCGGCGATGCGCGGCGAGATCGATTTCAGGGAATCGCTGAAGCGACGCGTCGCCCTGCTCGCGGGGCTGTCCGAATCCGCGCTCGGCGAGGTCTACGAACAACGGCTGCAACTGAACCCGGGCGCCGAGCGCTTGCTGCGCGGACTGAAGGCGGCCGGGATTCACACGGTGCTCGTCTCGGGTGGCTTCACGTATTTCACCGATCGCCTGAAGGTGCGGCTCGGCTTCGACGAGGCACACGCGAACGTGCTGGAAGTCCGCGACGGGCGGCTGACCGGCCACGTCGTCGGCCCGATCGTCGATGGCGACGCGAAAGCTGCGCACTTGCGGCAGGCGCGCGAGCGGCTGGGGCTTCGGCCCGAGCAGGTGATCGCCGCCGGCGACGGCGCGAACGACATCCCGATGCTCACCGAAGCCGGCTTCGGCATCGCCTACCGCGCGAAGCCGATCCTGCGCCAGGCGGCCGATTGTCGGCTCGATCACGTCGGGCTCGACGGTGTGCTGAATCTTTTCCGGTAGCCGTTTCGCGAGCTTCGGTCCATCGAAGGCGGGGCCACCTTGGAAAAGGCCCTCACCAAGGTTCCCCGTCACGCATGAGAAGCGGGCCGCTCCGAGTCCAGCCCGCGCCGCGTCCCCTTCCACTAGGAGTCTGCGCGGCAGAAGCCAAGCGTCGGTGAGGTAAGCCCTCCCTGGCGTGTCGGGGCCGGTAGACTGTTGAGATGACGAGCTATCTGCCCTATTGCCCTCAGCAGCAGATGCTGCTGCCCCAGGCGCTGCAGGAG
>NZ_JAVSMM010000015.1:0-121190 GCF_032027225.1 Aromatoleum sp.
GCGCAACATCACCGCCGACTGGGGACGGGCGGCCAAGGACTGGAAACAGGCGATGAACCAGTTCGCCATCCTGTACGCCGAGCGGTTTGAAGCGAGCCGAGGCTAGAATGACCGCCGGCTTCCCCCTACCGCATCGCCCCCTCGGCTTCAGCAGGGCCCGCGATGGCAGCGTGGAAAAGTCTCTTCACGCCTCACACACAGAAATCCTGACACTCCCCGCCCGAGCGCCAGTTCCCGTTCATTCTGCCCATATCGGGCAGGAAACTGAAGTCCATTATCGATGGCATCCGTTGTATGGGCGCCGCGTCAAGGTTCGCGACATCGAGCAGCGTGGCCGAGGCCACGTAGTTCACGTTGAATCCGACCCTTGCGTAGTCAAAGTAATTGCAGCATGGATGCTCGATCCTGCCGCGTGTTCAGCCATGAAACTGGGTGAGCCGAGGGTCACTGTGGCGGCGTTGTGCGATCTGCATCAACTGCTTGTCGATCGACATTTGCGAGGAAACTCGCCGGACGATTCCAACACCGTCCGGGAGAAACGCAATGGACAAGCCGCCCAACGTCGTTCCAGCAGGCCTGCAGTCGCCGTGGTCGGTGCCGCGACAAATGAACATGACGTTCGACCCCGTCGAACTTCAGGGGATGAGCTCGGCCCAGCGCACAAGGGCAATTACACATCTTGCGAGCCTGCTGATGCAGGCCGCCGGCGTCGTCACCGCGAAGGAGCATGACGATGACGAACATTGATCGTTTGCCAGCGCTTTTGCTCAATCGCAAGGCGGTAGTCTATGTTCGGCAGTCGACCCAGACTCAGGTCCAGATGAATCTGGAAAGCCAGCGCCGCCAATACGAACTGGTGGAAGAAGCAAAGCGTCGTGGATTCCGCGACAGAGATATAGTCAAGACTGGTGTATGACCAGATCCTGATGGAACGGCTTGATGAGGCGGCGTGCCTCTGCTGAGAATTGAGTTGTCGAGACCAAATTTTCAGCAACCACGGAGGCGCGCCTTGAAGAAGGATACGAGTGAGCAGAAGGTCACGCAATCGCAAGTGGGGGTGTCGCTGGAGGAGCTGATCCGGCGCGGCGCGCGGGATCTGATCCAGAAGGCGATCGAGGTGGAGGTGCAGCAGTTGTTGGCCGAGTACGAGAACGTGCGGATGCTGGGCGGGAGCCGAACAGTGGTGAGGAATGGCTACCTGCCGGCACGCGAGGTGCTCACGGCGGTCGGCAACGTCGAGGTGCGGGTGCCCAAGGTGCGTGACCGCTCGGGCGGCGGGGTGAAGTTCAATTCCGCCTTGGTGCCGCCGTATGTGCGCCGCTCGGCGCGGGTGTCGGCGGCGCTGCCCTGGCTGTACCTGAAGGGCATTTCGACGGGTGACATGCGCGAGGCGCTCACCGTGCTGCTCGGCGATGAGGCCAAGGGACTGTCGCCCAACGTGGTCAGCCGCCTGAAGGCCGAGTGGGCGAGCGAGTACGCCGGCTGGATGAAGCAGGATTTGTCCGGCAGCCGCTACGTCTACTGGTGGGCCGATGGCGTCCACACCAGCCTGCGCGGCGAGGACGATGCCCGCCAGTGTCTGCTGGTCGTCATCGGCGTGAGGCGCGATGGCACGAAGGAGCTGGTCACGATCGGCGACGGGTTGCGCGAATCGAAGGCATCCTGGCTCGAGTTGCTGCGCGACCTGAAGGCTCGCGGCCTCGAAGTCGGTCCGCCCCTGGCAGTAGGCGACGGGGCGCTGGGCTTCTGGGCCGCGCTCGACGAGCTCTACCCCGAAACCCGCCGGCAGCGCTGCTGGGTGCACAAGACCGCCAACGTGCTCAACGCCCTGCCCAAGAGCCTGCACGCCAGGGCGAAGGCGCAGCTTCACGAGATCTGGATGGCACCGACGCGCGAGGCCGCCGTGACCGCTTTCAATCACTTCGTGCAGAGCTACCAGGCGAAATATCCGAAGGCGGCCGACAAGCACGTCGCCGATCGCGACGCGCTGCTCGCCTTCTACGACTTCCCGGCCGAGCACTGGATTCACCTGCGCACGACCAACCCGATCGAGTCGACCTTCGCCACCGTGCGTCACCGCACCACCCGCACGAAGAACTGCGTGTCGCGCGCGAGCTTCCTGGGCCTGGCCTTCAAGCTCGTGCAGGAAGCGAGAAATCTTGGCGGGGGATTCGCGGCTTTAAGCGCATTGCCGAACTGATGGGCAGCGTCGTCTTCAAGGACGGCGAACCCGTGAAGGAGCAAGAGCAGGAACAGCAGCGGCTCGCCGCCTGATCAGCCAGGCCGGATGGGTTCATACACCAGAACTGACTTTAGCTCCCGACCTGCCCGAGCAGACCGATTGTGCCGTCGTTGTGCTTGAACGAAATCTCCGTCGTGTCGTGCAAGACCAGAACATGGTCGTCGACGAGGGAAGCGCGTTCGCGGGTCGAATGAAAAGGTCCTGACAGGATCGCTTCTTCGCTGACCCGTGGAGTCGAGAAGAAACGGTACGCCGCCTTCATGTTGGCCCAGTCCTGACAGGCAAACGAAATACTCTTGCCTGCGCCCTCGGTCAGTTGCTGGAGCAGAGTTCTAAACCGCTTACCCAGCCGCTCGTCCTTGAACTCGGAAGTCGCCACCTCGTCCTCTGCCCACGACCCCACTTCCAACTGAGCACTCGAATGGACGTCAATACCGCTGCCCCCGTATCAACTTACATCCGGCAGTGACACAAAGCTTAGGCAACGCTTTAACAACGCACTATAAGCGAAGGAATCATATGGGTAATAGAAAGGTTCGTGGAGCGCTTACATCGAAATTCGGCAGTCGGGTTCGTCGGCTCGTTGCTGAAACTGGAAAGACAAAAGCTTGGGGTCGAAGCACGAAAAGTATGAAGTTCAACAGCCCCACCGCACAGTGTTTTCACAAATTTCTCAATCAGCTGAAAACCGCTTTTCTTCCGCACTGCGCAAAGTATGGGTCTGAATTCACATTAAAAGGCAATTTTTAAGGGATGCCGATCTTCTGCGTTGCAACATCCATGGATTAAAAAAAAGATTGGCATGATCCATGCTTTTCTTGTGCAGCAGAGATAGCCACCTCGTGCCTCACGATGGATATTCGACGTCAGGAAATAGTCCCGCAAGCAGCCGAATTCCAATTGCCAAGTTTCAGCTACTTAAAGCCATGTTCATTTTATCAATTCATAAAATTATTAAAAAGGACATGTATTGCCGCACTAACTCTGCCATTTGAAACGCTTCTGCAACAAGCCTCCATCCCTAATGGGGTATAGGCAAAAAAGGCGGTAGTTATATTTCCTTAAGGAGGAAGACATGAACGACAAGCAGTCTTGTTTTAACTCCGGTTTTACGCCGCCGGTTTCGCCAAGCGGTAAGACTATTGTCGCCGTTTGCTCTGGCATGGTGATTTCAGGCGCAGCTTTCGGCATCACCCTCGATACGGGCAACCCGGACCTGTCGATGCGCTGGGACAACACCATCAAATACAATGCGAGCTGGAGGGTCGAGAAACAGGAAAGCAGCGGCCCTGCTTCGGATGCAGGCGCCCGGATCAACACCAATGACGGCGACCGCAACTTCAACCGCGGTCTGATCTCGAACCGAGTCGACCTGTTGTCCGAATTCGATCTGCGCTACAAGAACAACGTGGGGATTCGCGTCAGTGGCGCCGCTTGGTACGACCAGGTTTACAACGAAGACCACGACCGCAGCCCACGCCACGCCTGGTCGCTCAACCAGCGCTCCGCGGATTTCGATGAATTTACGACAGCGACCGAAAAGCTGCATGGCCGCAAGGCGGAGTTTCTCGATGCCTTCGTGTATGGCCGCACCGAGATCGACGGCAAGGGGCTGAACCTCAAGGCGGGGCGTTTCACCCAGCTCTACGGCGAGACGCTGTTCTTTGGCGCAAACGGCATCGCCGGCGCGCAAACGCCGCTCGATCTGGCGCGCGCGCTGTCGGTGCCGAACTCCCAGTTCAAGGAAGTCGCGCGCCCGATGGGGCAGGTGTCGGCGCAGCTGCAGCTGAGCGCCGACTTGTCGATCGGCGCCTACTACCAGTACGAATGGCGTGAGTCGCGCCTACCGGGGGCCGGGAGCTACTTCTCGTTCGCCGACTTTGCCGGCGCCGGCGGAGAATTCCTGTACGGCCCGTTCGGCCCGAACGGCACCTTGCGCCGCGCGCAGGACATGGACGCGCAGGACTCGGGCCAGGGCGGGGTACAAGTCAAGTTCCGCGCCGGCGACACCGAGTACGGGCTGTACGCTGCGCAGTTCCACGACAAGCTGCCGCAGTTCTACATCCGGCCCGGGGTCAATGCCGATCCGGCCCACGGCGTCGATGGCGACTATGCTCTTGTCTATGCGGAGAACATCCGCACGGTGGGCGCGAGCTTCGCAACGCTGCTGGGCGAGACGAACGTCTCGGGCGAACTGTCGTTTCGCGAGAACCAACCGCTAGTGGGCACCGGCAACGTCATCGTCGGGCTGGGCGGCGCGGACAACGACGACGACGCGACTTTCCCGAAAGGCCGGACGATGCACGTGAGCCTGTCGGCGATCAGCGTGCTGGCGGCCAATGCGCTGTGGGAAGGGGCTTCTTTCGTCGGCGAGTTCGCCTACAACCGGGTATTGAACGTCACCGACAACCGCGCGGCGCTCGATCCGAATGCCACGCGCGAGGCGAGCGCGCTCCAGTTCGTGTTCACGCCGGAATATTTCCAGGTCGCGCCCGGGCTCGACCTGCAGGTGCCGATCGGGGTGAGCTACGGTCTGACCGGGCGTTCATCCGTCAATGGCGTGCTGTTCCCGTCCGAAAACGGCGGCAACGTCAGCGTCGGCGTCAAGGCCGATTACCGCAAGACCTGGCAGGCCGGCCTGAACTACACCCACTACATCGGCGATTCGGGCTCGATCGTCAATCCCGCGGGCGAGTTGTCCTATGACAACTTCCACGGCGACCGCGATTTCGTGTCGCTGACGGTGCAGCGCACGTTCTGATTCATCATAAATAAACGAGGAGACGGGACATGTTCAAAAAAACTTTGCTGTGCGCATCGCTGCTGGCGCTGGTCTCGGGTGTGCACACGGCCGCGGCGGCCGTCAGCGCCGAGGACGCGGCGAAACTCAAGAGCTCGCTGACGCCGCTCGGCGGCGATAAAGCGGGCAACAAGGACGGCACGATTCCGGCGTGGACGGGCGGCCAGACCCAGCCGGTGGCCGGCGCCAAGGTGGGCGACATTCCGGTGAATCTTTTCCCGAATGAAAAGCCGCTGGTGCAGATCACCGCGGCGAACATGGCGCAGCACGCCGACAAGCTCTCCGAAGGCACGCAGGCGCTGCTGAAGAAATACCCGGATACGTTCCGTGTCGACGTTTATCCGACGCACCGCACCGCGACCGTGCCCTCGCACATCGCCGACAACACTTTCAGGAACGCGACAAACTGTAAGACGATCGCGGGCGGCGCCTCCATTGAAAACTGCTTTGGCGGCCTCCCGTTCCCCATTCCGCAGGCCGGCGTCGAAGTGGTGTGGAACTACCTGTTGCGCGTTGAAGCCGAATCGATCGAGTTCGGCTTCAAGAACATTGTCGGGTCGGCCGATGGAAATCACACGCTGGCGACGCGCAATGACAACTTCTTCCAGCATCCCTACAACTACAAGGATGGCTCGTGGGAGACGTGGACGAAGAACGGAAACGGCGAGTATTTCATGCAGCGCTTCAGCACGACCGCGCCGTCCTTCAAGGTAGGCGAATCGCTGGTGATTCGAGACAAGATCGACCCCCAGACTCCGCGTCAGGCCTGGCAGTACCTCGTCGGCCAGCGCCGCGTGCGGCGCGCACCGACGGTCGCCTACGACACGCCGGACTTCGTCGCTTCCGGGGCGAACTACTTCGACGAGGTGCAAGGCTTCTTCGGCCACCCCGACCGCTACGAGTGGAAGCTCGTCGGCAAGCGGGAAATGTACATCCCTTACAACAACAACGAACTGGTCACCGCCAAGGTCTCCGAAGCGTTCGACAAATTCCACCTGAATCCGACCAAGGTGCGCTGGGAGCTGCACCGGGTGTGGGAAGTCGAAGCGACGGTGGTGTCGGGCAAGCGCCACGCGGTGCCCAAGCGCAAGTACTACTTCGACGAAGATACCTCGCTGCTGGCATTGATGGACGGCTACGACTCGGAGGGCAAGCTGTGGCGCACTTCGCAGGTGCCGAACTTCTTCGTGCCGGCTGTTCCCGCGTTGCTCGCGAAGCAGGTGACGGTCTTCAACCTGCAGGCAGGCACGATGAGCACGGTGCAAGGCCTGAACGACGAGACGTATCGTGTCGTGCCGCGCAAGCCCGAGACCTTCTTCACCGGGGACGCGGTCGCCGCCGACGCGGCGCGCTGATCTCATCCGGCGGCCTGACAGTCGTCCACCCGTCTGGCTGACCGCAGACGGGCCTCGATTCCAGGCCGGGTTTTCGCCATTGAACAACGTTCCGCCCACACCGTGGCCCCATCGGCCTGCCCTGGAGTGGCGAAGCGCTCATGAGAGTAGGGAACATGGTTCTGAACACTGCGATACGCCCCCTGATGACTGCCACCTTTCTAAGTTTGACATGTCATCTTGCGGTGGCGGCAACGACTGGCCAGCCGGTGCCGGATCTGGTGGACCTGCCGGTCAATCGGGACGTACGCGCCACCAGCTCAGTGCAGCTGGCGGTGACGCACGCGGGCGAGCGGCTGGTGTCGGTCGGGGTGCGCGGCACGGTGCTGTTGTCCGACGACGGCGGGAACAGCTGGAGGCAGGCGAAGACGGTGCCCTCGAGCGTCGCACTGACCGCCGTCACCTTCGTCACCGACCAGCTCGGCTGGGCGGTCGGCCATAGCGGGGTCGTGCTGCATTCGCGCGACGGCGGTGAAACGTGGGTGCGCCAGCTCGACGGCCGGCAAGTGGCGCAGCGCGTCTTCGAAGAGGCCAAGGCCCTCGAAGCAGCCGGCGCTGAAGGGGCCACACGTCTGCTGCGCGATGCGCAGCGAATCGTCGAAGACGGTCCGGACAAGCCGTTGCTCGGCGTGAGCTTCGCCAACGAACGGCAGGGCTATGTGGTCGGCGCCTACGGCCTGGCGCTCGCTACCGAGGATGGCGGCCACTCCTGGCAGGCGATCCTGTCGCGGGTGCCCAACCCGCGCGGGCTGCATCTTTACACCGTCTGCGCCGACGGCGACCAGCTGCTGATTGCGGGCGAGCAAGGGGCTTTGTTCGGCTCGGTCGATGGCGGGGCTTCGTTCGCGGCGATCAAGACGCCCTATGCGGGCACGTTCTTCGGCGTGCTCGCGCTCGGCGACGAGACGCTGCTCGCGTACGGCTTGCGCGGCAACGTGTGGCGCAGCGCCGACGCGGGCGCGCGCTGGACGCCCATCGCGCTCGATCAGGACATCACGATCACCAGCGCCGTGCGGCTCAAGGACGGGTCGGTCGTGCTCGCCGACGAAAGCGGGCGGCTGCGGCGCAGCAACGACCGCGGCCGCAGCTTCACCACCTTAGAAGTGAAGGCGCCCAACGCGATCACCGCGCTCGCGCAGGCCGGCGATGGCGCGCTCGTCCTGTCCGGGGCGCGCGGTCTGAACCGCGTCGGCCTGGCTCAATTTGTCGTCGCGGAGCGTAAATGATGGCCGTCGCACATGCCCTCCCTGCCGAAGCGGTCATCGCGAACCTTGCAAATTTCGATTCGCGCTCGGGGTCGCTGGCCGAGCGCATTCTGTTCAACAACCGCCTGGTGATCGTCCTGCTGTGCCTGCTGGCGACCGTCGTGCTCGGCTACCAGGCGCTCGGGCTCAGGTTGAACGCCGCGTTCGACAAGATGATCCCGACCAGCCATCCGTACGTCGCGAACTTCCTCGACAACCGCAGCCAGCTCGCGGGCATGGGCAACAGCCTGCGCATCGCGGTGGCGACGACCGAAGCGGACATCTTCAACGCCGCGTATCTCGACACCGTCCGCAAGATGAGCGACGAGCTCTTTCTGATGCCGGGCGTCGATCGGCCCTACATGAAATCCCTGTGGGCGCCCGCGGTGCGCTGGACCGGGGTGACCGAGGAAGGGCTCGACGGCGGCCCGGTGATCCCGGACGACTACGACGGCTCGCCCGAAGCGCTCGAGCAGGTGCGCGTCAATGTCGAACGCTCGGGCGAGATCGGCCAGTTGGTGGCGGCCAACTACCGATCGAGCATCCTCTTCGTGCCGCTCCAGGACACGATCGCCGAGACCGGCGAGCGCATCGACTACCATGCGCTCTCCCAGCGCATCGAGGCGTTGCGCGCCAAATACGAGTCGGACACGATCAAGATCCACGTCACCGGCTTTGCCAAGGTGGTCGGCGACCTGATCGAGGGGCTGCAGCAGGTGATGATGTTCTTCGCCGTCGCGATCCTCATCTGCACCGCGGTGCTGTACTGGTACACGCGCTGCCTGCGCAGCACGCTCCTGGTGGTGGCCTGCTCGGTGGTGGCCGTGGTGTGGCTGCTGGGGCTGTTGCCCACGCTCGGCTACGAGCTCGACCCGTACTCGGTGCTGGTGCCTTTCCTCGTCTTCGCCATCGGCATGAGCCACGGCGCGCAGAAGATGAACGGCATCATGCAGGACATCGGGCGCGGCACGCACAGCCTGGTGGCGGCCCGCTACACTTTCCGCCGTCTGTTCCTGGCCGGGATGACGGCGCTCCTGGCCGACGCGGTCGGCTTTGCGGTGCTGATGGTCATCGACATCCAGGTCATCCAAGATCTGGCGGTCACCGCCAGCATCGGCGTGGCGGTGCTGATCTTCACCAACCTCGTGCTGCTGCCGATCCTGCTCTCCTACACCGGGGTGAGCGCGGTCGCCGCCCAGCGCAGCCTCAAGGCCGAGCTCCTCGAGGCGAGCGGCGCCCAGGCCAAGCACCCGTTCTGGGCGTTCCTCGATCTTTTCACGCAGCGCAAGTGGGCGACGATCGCGGTGCTCGCGGGGCTGGCGATGGGGGCGGCGGGCCTGGCGGCGAGCTTCCAGCTCAAGATCGGCGACACTGACCCCGGCGCGCCCGAATTGCGCCCCGACTCGCGCTACAACCGCGACAACGCCTTCATGACCGCCAACTACGCGGCGAGCAGCGACGTCTACATCGTCATGGTGCGCACGCCCCAGTACGCGTGCGGCCAGTATGACACCCTGATGGCGGTCGATGCGCTCGAGCGCGAGCTGCAGCAGCTGCCCGGGGTCGAGACGACCAGCTCGCTCGCGGGGCTCGCCAAGGCGTCGAACGCCGGCATGAACGAAGGCAGCCTCAAGTGGTTCGAGATCCCGCGCTCGCAGGAGATGCTCAACGCGATCATCACCCGCGCCCCGCGCGAGATGTTCAACCAGAACTGCGATCTTCTGACCGTGTATGCCTACCTCAAGGACCACAAGGCCGACACGCTCACGAGCGTGGTCAAGGTGGTCGAGGCGTTCGCCGCCCGCCACGACACCGACGCGGTGCGCTTTCTGAACGCCGCGGGCAACGCCGGCATCGAGGCGGCGACCAACATCGTCGTGAAGAAGGCCAACGTGCAGATGCTGCTCCTCGTCTACGCGGCGGTGATCGTGCTCGCGTTCATCACGTTCCGCTCGTGGCGCGCCGTGGTGTGCGCGGTGGTGCCGCTGATGATCACCTCGGTGCTGTGCGAGGCGTTGATGGTGTGGCTCAACATCGGCGTCAAGGTCGCGACCTTGCCGGTGATCGCGCTCGGGGTCGGCATCGGCGTCGATTACGCGCTCTACGTGATGACCGTCACGCTCGCGCGCCTCAAGGAGGGCATGAGCCTGTCGGAAGCCTATTACAAGGCGCTCACCTTCACCGGCAAGGTGGTGGTGCTCACCGGCATCACGCTGGGGCTGGCGGTCGCCACCTGGGCGTGGTCGCCGATCAAGTTCCAGGCAGACATGGGGATCCTGCTCGCCTTCATGTTCGTCTGGAACATGCTCGGCGCACTCATTCTGCTGCCCGCGCTCGGGCATTTCCTGCTGCGACCGAAAAAAACGGCGCTGGCCTGAACCCACGGAGGATCATGAAATGTACCGTCACATCCTGGTGCCGCTCGATGGTTCGGAATTGACGGGCTCGCTAGTGGCGCAGGCGGTGGAGTTTGCCCGCAGCCTCGGGGCCCGCCTCACTTTTTTCACGATGGTCGAGGATTACGGCGCGACCCAGGAGGGGGCGCTGATGCGCACGCTCTCTCCCGAAGCGTTCGAAAAGGAGTTGAAGCACCGCGCGTCGGCCGTCATTTCCGACGCCGTGGCGGCGGGCCAGGCCGCGCAGCTCGCCTGCGAAGGGGTCGTACGGATAGGCACCGACCCCTGCGAGGAGATTCTTCACGTTGCCCGGGAAAAAGCGTGCGACCTGATTTACATGGCGTCGCATGGTCGACGCGGCCTGAAGGCCCTCGCGCTCGGATCACAAACCCACAAAGTCCTGACGCACTCGCCTCTGCCGGTGTTTGTAGCCAAAGCCCACCCGTCATGTTGATCAGAACTATTTGCTTCGGTCTCCTCCGAAGACTTTCGGGGCGGTTGCAGGGCCCCTTTTTTTTACCCGCAGGACGAACACGGTTTCTGGCGCTAGCCAAATGACTCAACTACCTTCACCTTCGGTCATTTTATATTTTTCGCATCGGTACGCGAGTTGAGAACGAGTGATCCCAAGCAGGCGTGCCGCAGCGGAGTAATTGCCCTTCGACATGGAAACTGCGTTTTCGACTAAAGTTTGTTCTATTTTGTCCAGCGAGAGAGTCGTGTCATTGCCTTGAAACTGCAACAACAACTGGAACAAATCCTTCGCCTCGGAAGATTTTTCGACAACTTCGATTTTGTCATTCTTGAGCATCGCGCGCCCTGTTCCCAGAGCGATGGACAGCACATCTCGGGGGAGGGCTTCGCCGCTCGTGAATAGATTCGACAAATCGATGACCCCGCCATCATAAGCCGATATGACTCCGCGCTCGACCAGATTTTGCAGTTCCCGAATGTTCCCTGGAAACTCATAGTTGAGAAAAGCCTTGATGACTGCGGGAGAAAAACCGATCACCTGACGATTATATTTATCGCAATAAAAATTCAAGAAGTGATTCATCAGCAGCGGTATGTCATCCTTGCGCCAACGCAGCGGCGGCAATTGAATGGGAAATACGTTGAGCCGATAGAACAAATCCTCGCGGAAACTGCCCTCGCGAACAGCCTGGCGCAAGTCCACGTTGGTAGCGGCGACCACCCTCACATCGATGCGAATACAACATTCCCCCCCCACTCGCTCGATCTCTCCTTCTTGCAGAGCGCGCAGCAGCTTTCCTTGCGCAATGGGGCTCAAGGTGCCGATTTCATCCAAAAACAACGTTCCCTTGTTCGCACGCTCAAAGCGCCCGGCACGCGAGGCGTTCGCTCCGGTATAGGCCCCACGCTCAACCCCGAATAACTCCGTTTCAATCAGCGTGTCTGGAATCGCCGCACAGTTCACCGCGACAAAGGGCTGATCCGCTCGCGGACTAATGCGGTGGAGCATGTTGGCAAACATTTCCTTCCCGACCCCTGACTCCCCGGTGAATAAAACAGTCGCGTCAGTTTGCGCCACGCGCCGAAGTTGATGGCACGCAGAGTTAAAGGCAGCTGAGGCGCCAATCATGGCAGTCTGGTACGGCGCCATCGCCGAATCATTTTTCAGGTCATTTGAAAAATCCCCAGCCGTTGTCACTGCCGAAGCGCGGGAAGCCGGAGAACCGACAAAATCCTCGGCATTGAGACGGCGCATATCTTCTGCAATGTCATCCCATAAATCGGCTGATTTGACCACCAACCGGCAAACCGAATCTCCCATCGAGCGGCAACTGACCTCTCGTGCAATCACAAGCTGGCCCAACAACGTGCTCCCATGCCCCATCGCATAGCCGGTCAACATCCAGCAGGTAGCCGAAGTGCCGAGACCATAGGCGGCGATATGTTCGTCCGCCTCGATCGAGTGGTGCCACAAGTACTCACCATCGAACTGCCCTTTTTCCTGATCGAAATGGAACCGTACTGGCTCCACCCTGACCATGCCTTCGAATGAATGCAGTTGCGCTTTATACAATGCAGTCAAAGGGGCGCCTGGCCACCGCGACTGCTCTATGCGCGCATCGCGGGCGCCTGCAATATAGCCCATACGCGTAAACAACCCACGCGCCTTCTCCACCCCGAGGCTATCGATCAGCTCGCGACGCAACGCCCCGAATGCGCTGCCGTGCAGCAATATCATGCGCTGATCGCTGAGCCAGATGTACCCCTCCTCGGGCGAAAACGACAAGCACGACGTAACGTCTTCGAGTGGCAGACGGACATTTCTGCTCAATTCTTCAAAAGCCCCGAACTGTTCCACAGGAGCGCCCATTTTTTTCTCACGCTGTGTCTCCTTCACGTCTCCTCCTGTTTTTCTAAATTCCCCCATCTTTAATCATCAGCATGTTGATGATTTTATGAACTCATTTCAAGGGCCGGGAGTGGTGCACTGCAATATTTTTTTAACTTGCAGAATAGCATTCGCCATTCCTTTACCGCGCCATCGCCATGTTGTCACGCAACATTTCTCTTAAAAAACACGATTGGCACTAGTCTTGCTACATTGCACCAGGCAAACGACGTTCAAGTGCGCAGGATCATTAAAGCCAACTACCGTGCTGCTTTGGCAAGACCGGATTGACGCTCTAATCGAAAACAGCTTAATAAAACAGGGATGCTTCGATGATCAAAGAAGGCGATTTGTTATGGACCCCTAGTGCCCAGTGGGTTGAGAACGCGAACATAACGAAATTCATGAAATGGCTGCAGGATGAGCGCAACTTGAAGTTCACAAGTTATGCCGATCTGTGGCAGTGGTCGGTAACCGACCTGGATGGGTTCTGGAGCGCGCTCTGGGATTATTTCTCGATCGAATCCTCCGCGCCGATTTCGCGCGCGCTCGCCGATCGCAAGATGCCCGGCGCGCAATGGTTTCCCGGCGCAAGGCTGAACTACGCGCAGCACATTCTGCGGCAGGAGCGCGCCGGCGAAGACGCGCTGATGTATCTGAGCGAAAGCCAGCCTCTGACCGCGATGTCTTGGGAGAATCTGGCGAGCCAAGTGCGCATCCTCGCGACCCAATTGCGGCGGCTCGGCGTCAAACCCGGCGACCGGGTGGTCGCCTATATGCCCAATATCCCGCAGGCCATCGTCGCGATGCTGGCGACGACGAGCATCGGCGCGGTGTGGGCGAGTTGCTCGCCGGACTTCGGCTCCCAGGGCGTTCTCGACCGCGTCACCCAGCTCGCGCCGAAAGTGCTGTTTTGCGTCGACGGCTACCGCTACGGCGGCAAGGCTTTCGACCGCCGCGGCGAAGTGCAGGAGATTCTCGGCGGGCTCGACAGCATCGAACACGTCATACACCTGGCGTACTTGGACACGCACAACGCCGCCCCGGCGGACGCGCGGGTCCGGTCGTGGGAAACCTTGCTGGATCACCCGCCGGTACCGGCCGACGAGTTCCGGTTCGAACAGGTACCCTTCGATCATCCGCTGTGGATACTGTTCTCGTCCGGCACGACCGGCTTGCCCAAGGCCATCGTGCACAGCCATGGCGGCATCCTCCTCGAAATGCACAAGCTGCTCGCCTTCCACATGGACATTCACGCCGGCGAGCGCACCTTCTTCTTCACCACCACCGGCTGGATGATGTGGAACGTGGTCGCGAGCTCGCTGCTGGTGGGCGCCTGCCCCGTGCTCTATGACGGCAACCCGGCCTATCCGACCCCCGACGTGCTATGGAAAATGGCCCAAGATTGCGGTGCCAGTTTCTTCGGCGCCAGCCCGACCTATGTCGACATCATGGACAAGGCCGGGATCGTGCCCGGAGCCAGGTACGACCTGTCGAAACTGCGTGCGATCATGCCGGCCGGCTCGCCGGTGTCGCCCGAGTGCACCGCCTGGTTCTACGACAACGTCAAGAAGGACCTGTGGATCGCCACCGGCAGCGGCGGTACCGACTGCTGCACCGGCTTCGTCGGCGGCGTGCCGATCCTGCCCGTCTATGCCGGCGAGATTCAGGCGCCGTCGCTCGGCGTCGCCGCGGCGGCGTTCAACGAGCGCGGCGAACCCGTCGTCGATGAAGTCGGGGAGCTGGTGATCACCGAGCCTTTGCCGTCGATGCCGATCGGCTTCTGGAACGACCCCGGGCATGTGCGCTACCGGGAAGCCTATTTCGAGGAATTCCCGGGCGTGTGGCGCCACGGCGATTTCTTCCGCATCAATGGGCGCGGGGGCTGCTTCGTGCTCGGTCGCTCGGACGCAACGCTGAACCGCCAAGGCGTGCGCATCGGCACCGCGGAGATCTATCGCGCCCTGGCCACGCTCGACGGGGTCGAGGATGCGCTGATCGTGAATCTCGACTTGCCGCACAACCAGTTTTTCATGCCGCTGTTCGTGAAATTGTCGGCCGGCGCACACCTGGACGCGGATCTGGAAAAGCGGATTAACACCCTTCTGCGCAAGGAATACACCCCGCGCCACGTGCCGGACAGGATCATCGAAGTCTCTTGCATCCCCGCAACCCTCACGGGCAAGAAAATGGAAGTGCCGGTGCGCAAGATCCTGATGGGCCTTCCGGTCGAAAAAGCGGTCAATCGAAACACCATGGGCAACCCCCAGGCGCTCGATTTTTTCATTCATTACGCGAAGACCCAGCAGGACTATTCGCTGGGCTGACAGCGCACGGCAGCCATAAGATCCGGAGACAATCATGACCGACAAGCCCAAACCCAAGGTGCTTTTCATCGCCACGCGGGACACCAAGGAACAGGAAGCGAAATACATCAGGGAATGCCTGGAAGGGGCGGGGGTAGAGGTCTATCACCTGGACCCCAGCGTCCGCCGCACGCTGGACGAACAGGCGGAGATCGGACCCGAAGAAATCGCCGCCGCTGCGGACATGACGATGCCGGCAATCCGCGCGCTCAAGCACGAAGGCTTGTGTCTGGAAGTGATGACCAGGGGAACGCTCAAGTGCGCCCACGAGCTGCACCGTGAGGTAGGTCTGAGCGGAATCCTCGGCCTCGGCGGCTCGATGGGGACGGCGCTTGCGACCAGGATCATGCAGACCTTTCCCTATGGGCTGCCCAAAGTCATGATTTCCACGATGGCCTCGGGGATGACTCGCCCGTTCGTCGGCGCCAAGGACATCGTGATGGTGAACCCGGTGTGCGACATATCGGGGCTCAACTCGATCACCCGCAGCGCCTTCCGTAATGGCGCGCTCGCGGCCGCGGCGATGGCCCACGACTACCAGTCGGTGGAAACCGGAAACAAGCCACTGGTCACCATCTCGACGCTCGGTACCACGGAGAAATGCAGCGCGCGCGTGCGGCAGTCGCTGGAGCAGCAAGGGTTCGAGGTCATGGTTTTTCACACCCTCGGAACCGGCGGTGCGGCAATGGAGCAGATCATCCGCGAGCGCGACGTCGCGGTGGTCATCGACCTTTCGCTGATCGAGGTCAGCGAATACCTCCACGGCGGCTTGTGCGCGACCGGCCCCGAGCGCGGCAAGGCCGCGCTGGAGAAAGGCGTGCCGACCATTTTCGCCCCCGGCAACCTCGATTTCCTCGTTGCCGGACCGCTGGCCGAAGCCAAAGTGCGATTCCCCGGCAAGCGTTATCACGAGCATAACTCGGCCCTCACCGCGGTCCGCGCCGAAGCCCAGGAATTCCGCAACGATGCCGGGCACATGGCAGCCCTAATCGAGGACGCCAAGGGGCCAGTCAGCTTCTTCGTGCCGCTGCAAGGTTTTTCGAACCACGACAGCCCCGATGGCCATCTCCACGATCTGTCGCTGCCGCCGGTGTTCGCTGCGCACCTGAAGCAGAAGATGCGGGCCGACGTGCCGGTGGTCGAGTTACCCCTGCATATCAACGACGAAAAATTCGCCGACGCTTTGGTCGAGCAGGCCATCGCCTATTCCCGCATTCGCAGTGAGGCTGCCAGCAAATGAAACTGACCAACGAAGATGTGAACGAGATTCTGCAGCTGCTGGATGCGGGACCTTTCGACGAACTGAACCTGCAGACCTTGCGCTTCAAGTTGCAATTGCGGCGCGGCGGCGACGGCACGTGGACGCAGGAAGCGCAGATCCTCTCCGCGCCCAATCTGCTGTCGCCAGCCACCGCGGCCGCGGTGCCGGCCGCTGCCGCGGCCTCGCCGGCGCAACATTCGACGCAGGCCGAAGCGGAGCACCTCGTGCCGGTGCGCACGCCCTTGCTGGGGACCTTCTATCGCGCGCCCAAGCCGGGCGCCCCAGCCTTCGTCGAAGTGGGCAGCCGCGTCGAGAAGGACACGCTCGTCGGCATCGTCGAAACGATGAAGTTGATGAACTCGATTTACGCCGAAACGGCCGGAAAGGTCGTCGAAATCTGCGCGCAGGATGCGGCCACCGTCGAGCACGACGCGGTGCTGATGCGCATCGAGCCGGAGGGCGCATGACCATCCGCCGCATTCTCATCGCCAACCGCGGCGAGATCGCGGTGCGCATCGTGCGCACCTGCCAGCGCCTCGGGATCGAAACCGTCCTCGCCGCCTCCGAGGCCGATCTCGACTCGCTGGCGGCGCGCCTGGCCGACCGGACGATCTGCATCGGCCCGGCGAAGTCGTCCGCGAGCTACCTCGACGTCGACGCTGTCGTCGGCGCCGCGTGTGCGGCGAAAGCCGATGCGATCCATCCCGGATATGGTTTCCTGTCCGAGAACCAGCGCCTCGCCCAGGCCTGCGCGGGAGCGGGGATCGTTTTCATAGGCCCGACCGCGGCGCAGCTCGATGCCGTTGGCGACAAGCTCAAGGCGCGCAGCCACGCGCTGGCCGCCGGGCTCCCGGTGGTCCCCGGCGGCGAAGTCGACAGCATCGATGAAGCGCGTACGGTCGCTGAAAAAACGGGCTGGCCCGTCCTGATCAAGGCCGTCAGCGGCGGCGGCGGCCGCGGCATGAAGCTCGTGCATGAACCGGACAAGCTCGCGGCAACGATCGAACTGGCAATGGCCGAAGCTCACGCTTCGTTCGGCGACCCCCGGGTCTACCTGGAGCGCTATGTCGCATCCGGCCGCCACGTCGAAGTGCAGGTGCTGGGCGATGGCGAGAACGTGATCCATCTGGGCACGCGCGACTGCTCGATCCAGCGCCGCTACCAGAAGTTGGTCGAGGAAGCCCCGGCTCCGAACCTGCGCGACGGGCTGCGAACCGCGATGCACGAGGCCGCCGTCACTTTCGCGAAGCATCTCGAATACCGCGGGCTGGGCACCGTCGAACTGCTAGTCGACTGCGAGCGCGACACCTTCTACTTCCTCGAAATGAACGCGCGCATCCAGGTCGAGCATCCGGTAACCGAAGCGATCTGCGGGCTCGACCTGGTCGCCGAACAAATCGCGGTCGCCGAAGGAAAACCGCTGCGCTTCACGCAGGACGACGTGCACCTCGCCGGGCATGCAATCGAGTGCCGCATCAACGCCGAAGACTGGACGCAGGACTTTCGCCCCA
The DNA here is from genome assembly GCF_032027225.1 of Aromatoleum sp. Classification (GTDB taxonomy): domain Bacteria; phylum Pseudomonadota; class Gammaproteobacteria; order Burkholderiales; family Rhodocyclaceae; genus Aromatoleum. The sequence goes on from NZ_JAVSMM010000015.1 coordinate 17,577, forward strand.
GCCCCGGCACGGTGAGCCACGCGGTGTTTCCGCTCGGCGAAGGCGTGCGCATCGATACGCACATCCAGACCGGCGCACGCGTCCCGCCGTTCTACGACTCCCTTCTCGCCAAGCTGATCGTCCAGGGCGCCGACCGCACCCACGCCCTCGATCGCCTGCGCCATGCGCTGGCGCAGTGCGAGATTACCGGCGTGAGCACTAACCTTCCGATGCACATTGAGCTGATGGCCCAGGAGGAGTTTGCCCGCGGCGGCGTGAATACCGCTTATTTCCCGTGGTTCCTGGAAAACCGGGCGACCGCATTGCGCGACCCGTGCGTCGCGAAAGGACGCTGACATGGCCCATCTCCAGCTCATCGACACCTCGATCCGCGACGGCAACCAGAGCCTGTGGGGGGCGACCGGGCTCAACACGCCGCAAATCCTGTCGATCGCCCCGATCCTCGACCGGGTCGGTTTCCGTGCCATCAATTACGCCTCGAGCACGCACATGGGGATGGCGATCAAGACCCACCGCGAAGATCCGTGGGAGCGCATCCGCCTGACCCACGCGGCGATGCCCAACACCCCGCTGGAATTCATCGGCACCGGGCTGCGCTTCATCTCCTGGGAGAGTCAGCACCCCGAGTTCATGCAGCTCGTGTATGACCGGCTCGTCATCAACGGCATTTCGCGCTTCATCGTCATGGACCCGATGAACGATGCGCAGGCCATGCTCGAATCGGCGCAGATGATGCGCAAGGCCGGCGGCAGCGAGATCATCGCGGCCCTGACCTACACCATCAGCGTCGTACACGACGATGCTTACTACGCGAACTTCGCCGCGCAACTGACCCGCTCGCCCGACATCGACCGCCTCTACATCAAGGACCCGGCCGGCATCCTGACGCCCGAGCGGGCGCGCACGCTGATCCCGGCGATCCAGGCGCAACTGGGCGGCAAGGCGCTGGAACTGCATTCGCACTGCAACATCGGGCTGGCGCCGATCACCTACATGACTGCCGCCGAGTTGGGCATCGATGTGCTGCAGGTCGGCTGCGGCGCATTGAGCAGCGGCACGGCGCTGCCGAACGCGCAGCGCGTCGTCGCCAACCTGCGCGAACTGGGCCACACGGTGGACGTCGACGACCGTGCGCTGGCCCTGGTGTCGGACTACTTCACCCGTATCGCCGCCGCCGAGAACCTGCCGGTGGGCATGCCCCAGGAGTTCGATGCCGCCTTCCTGCGCCACCAGGCCGCGGGCGGCTACATCTCGACCACCCGGCGCCAGCTCGCGGAGTTGAAGCTCGAACATCGCTTCGACGAGGTCATGGAAGAGCTGAGCCGGGTGCGCGCCGAACTGGGCTATCCGATCATGGTCACGCCCTTCCCGCAGATGCTCGGCTCGCAGGCCTTCTACAACGTGATCGGCAACGAACGCTACGCCAACGTCTCGGACCAGGTGATCCGCTACGTCCTCGGCAATTTCGGCCGCCCGACCGGCGTCATCGACCCCCAGGTGAAGGACCGCATCCTGGCCCGCCCGCGCGCGAAGGAGCTGATGAACGAGCCGCCGCCGCCGACCCTGGCGGAAATGCGCCGCCAGTTCCCGTCCGGCATTTCCGACGAAGAGTTCCTGCTGCGCGCGACGATGCCGGCGGAGCAGGTCGAGGCGATGCTCGCCGCCGGCCCCGCGCGCCGGCACTACAACCCGGACGTGCAACCGGTGCTGAAGCTGCTGCGCGAGTTGCAAACCCGCCCGGGCGTCTCCGACATCGTGATCGACAAGCCGAATTTCCACCTCGAACTGCACGGCAACGGCAGCAAGGAGAACGCCCATGCGTGACGACAGCGTCGCTTTTGCCGGACAGAACATCCCCGAAACCACTCTCGCGCGCCTCGGCCGCACCCGCGGTTTCGTCTTCGACATGGACGGCACCTTGCTGCTCGGCAACGAGCGCAACCACGACCTTCGGCCGCTGCGCGGCGCGCTCGAAATCACGCACTGGCTGAGCGAGCAGGGCCTTCCGTTCGCGATCTTCACCAACGGCACCACGCGCTCGCCCGAGGAATATGCCGCGACGCTGCGCAAGCTCGGCTTCGCTTTGGCCGACGCGGCGATGATGACGCCGGCGAGCAGCGCGGTGGATCTGTTCGTCCAGCGCGGCTACCGGCGCGTGCTGGTGCTCGGCGGCGACGGCCTGGCGATGCCGCTGCGCAAGGCGGGGATCGAAGTCGTCGCTCCGGTGGGCAGACCCGAGGCCGATGCCGTGCTGATCGGCTGGTATCGCGAATTCACGATGAACAACCTCGAAGCCGCCTGCTACGCGGTGTGGGGCGGCGCCGAGGCCTTCAGCTCGTCACAGGCGCTGTTTTTCGCCACCGCGGCGGGCAAGACGCTGGGCACGTCCCGGGCCATTTCCGCGATGCTCAAGGATGTCACCGGCTGCCGGGTGCAGATCGTGGGCAAGCCTTCGCTCCACGCCCTGAGCGCTGCAGCCCGCCGCCTCGGGGTGCGTGCCAAGGACCTGGCGGTGGTCGGCGACGATCCCGAACTGGAAGTGCCGATGGCGCACCGCGGGCGCGCATTGGCGATCGCGGTCAATACCGGGCTGGGCGATGCAAACTCGTTTTCACATTTGCCGCCGGCGCGATGGCCGCACTTGACGGTGCACGGCGTCGATGAGCTGCTGAGACTGCTGCAAGGCCAGACGCTCTAGACCCCGCCTTCCCTTTCCCGGACAAACCGACATTCGGATCCAGCGATCCACGCAACGGAGGCGTAGTGCAATGAAACCGACCGTAGAACAGGCACTGAAGGAGATCGAGCGCGTTGTCGGCACGGAACATCTGCTGACCGACACCGCAACCCTTTCGCGATATTCCGTCAACATGCTCGCCACCGCCGACATCCTGCCTGCCGCCGTGGTGCGACCGGCATCGACGGCAGAGCTTCAGCAGGTGCTGAAGATTGCCAACGCGTCCAAGACGCCGGTATGGACCTTGAGCGGCGGGCAGAACCGCGGCTACGGCATGGCCTGTGCCGCCGCCCCGGGGACCCTGATCATCGACCTCAAAAGGATGAACCGGATCCTCGAGGTCAACGTTGAGCTCGCCTACGCCCTGGTCGAGCCCGGCGTCACTTTCGCCCAGCTCTACCGCTACCTCAGGGACAACGACATTCCCTTGTGGATGGATGTGCCGAGCGGCAGCCCCGAAGGCTCGTGCCTGGGCAACATCACCGAGCGCGGCGCCGGATATACCCCCATGGGAGAGAAGTTCCTGTTCAGCTGCGGCATGGAAGTCGTCCTCGCCGACGGACAGGTGATCCGCACCGGCACCGGAACGCTGCCGAACTCGCAGACCTGGCAGGTCTTCAAGTGGGGCTACGGACCGTCGCTCGACGGCCTGTTCACCCAGTCCAATTTCGGTATCGTCACCAAGGCCGGCTTCTGGTTGATGCCGCGCCCGCCGGCCTACGAACCGCTCGCGGTGACCATGGACGACCCGGAGGCGGTCTACAAGGCGGTCGAAATCCTGCGCCCGCTCAAGCTCAACATGGTCATCCCCAACGGCGCCTGCGTCACCCACGTGCGCAAGGCGCTGGGACTGACGGCGTGCTGGGGCGAGGGGAAAAACATCCTGCCCCGGGTCGGCCGCCGCTTCGACTACCCGGCAGAAACCCTGAAGGCATTGAAAGAGACGTACGCGCTGGGTGAATGGAACTTCGCCGGCGCGCTCTACGGCCTGCCGGAAACCGTCCGGACCTATCGCGGAATCGTCGAAGACGCGCTCCGCTCGGCCCTTCCCGGCTGCCGCTTCCTGAGTGCGGAAGAACAGGCGGCGAGCCCCTACTGGCGGGCACGGGAAAAGGCGATGCGCGGCGAGCCGCTGTGGGAATTCGACATGTCGGACTGGGAAGGCAAGGCGGGGGCGCTGTGGATCTCGCCGGTCGCTCCGGTCACCAACGAGGCCGTCGAACAGCAGATCCGGATCGCCGAAGAGACCTACGCGAAGTACGGCTTCCATTATGCCGCGGAGCTGATCCTGGGGACCGGCCGCGATCTGCACCATATCATCTGGCTGCTGTTCGATCGCAGCGATGCCGAAGAGCGCCGCCGCGCCGAGCTGTGCGAGCGGGAAATGTACGACCGCTACTGCGAGGTCGGCTACCTGCCCTACCGCACCGGACTGTCCACCGGCGACTACCTGATGCGCAAGCTCGGGCCGTTCCGGGATCTGTGCCATGACCTGAAACAGCTCTTCGATCCGAACAACATCCTGTCGCCGGGCAAGTCGGGAATCGACCTGGCTCATCGCTCATGACCGGGCAGCGGAGGTGCATTGCATGAAGCAGAATCTGACTGGAAAAGTCGCTTACGTCTCCGGTGCGGCGGCGGGAATCGGCGCCGCGATTGCCCGGGCTTTCGCGGAGGAAGGCGCGTCGGTGCTTCTCGGGGACGTCCAGGAGGCACGCGGCGAGGCGCTTGCCGCACAGATCCGGGACCAGGGCGGCAGGGCCGCATTCATTCACCACGACGTCGCCGACGAAGCGCAATGGGAACGCGCGCTGGCACACGCAGTCGCGCAGTTCGGCGGGCTCGACATCCTCGTCAACAACGCCGGCATCGAGCAGACCGGCCTCCTCGCCGACGTCGAGCTCGCCGACATCAACCGGCTCCTCGCCGTCAATGTGGCCGGCGTGATCCTCGGCCACAAGCACGCCATCCGGACGATGCGCCCGGGCGGAATCGCGGGCAAAGGCGGCAGCATCATCAACCTGTCCTCGGTAGCCGGACTGATCGGCACCCCGGCGCTGGGCGTGTACAGCGCCTCGAAAGGCGCAGTGCGGCTGCTCAGCAAGGCGGCCGCGGTCGAGTGCGGCCGCCTCGGCCACGGCATCCGGGTCAATTCGATCCACCCGGGCCTGGTCGATACCGACATGGGCAGCAAGCTCGTGGATGATTTCGTCGGCCTCGGAGTTTTCGCCGATCGCGAAACGGCGCTGCGGCAAATGCGCGAAACCTATCCCATCGGCCGCACCGGCGTCCCCGGCGACATTGCCAACGCCGCCCTCTTCCTCGCCAGCGAACAATCGAGCTGGATCACCGGAACCGAAATCGTGGTGGACGGGGGCATGACGATTAATTGATCCCCCACCCGCCCGGACAAGCCAGACCAAAGGAGAACATTATGCTGCTCGAAGGAAAGACCGCACTCGTCACCGGGGCCGGCAACGGCATCGGCCGCACCATTGCCCTCACCTACGCTGCCGAGGGCGCGAATGTCGTCGTTTCCGACATCAACGACGAATGGGGCCGTGAAACTGCCGCCCTGATCGAAAAAAGCGGCGGGCGAGCCCTCTACCAACGCGCCGACACTTCCCGCGCCGAGGACCACGTCACCCTGGTCGAGGCAGCCCGGCGCGCGTTCGGCCGTCTCGACGTTGCCTGCAACAACGCCGGCATCAGCGGCGAATTCACGCCCACGGCTGAAACGAGCGATGCCCAGTGGCAACGCGTCATCGACATCAATCTGTCGGGCGTGTTCTACGGCGTTCGCGCGCAGCTGCGCGCGATGCTCGAAACCGGCGGCGGCGCGATCGTGAATATTTCCTCCATCGCCGGGCAGATCGGCATCGAAGGAATCACCCCGTACACCGCTGCCAAGCACGGCATCGTCGGCCTGACGAAAACGGTCGCCTGGGAATATGGCAGCAAGGGCATCCGCATCAATTCGGTCGGACCGGCATTCATCAATACCACGCTGGTCCAGAACGTTCCTCCCGAAACACGCAAGCAGCTCGAAGAAATGCATGCCTTGCGCCGCCTCGGCGAAACCGAGGAAGTCGCCAATCTCGTCGCCTGGCTGAGCAGCGACAAGGCCAGCTTCGTCACCGGCAGTTATTACGCAGTCGACGGCGGCTACCTGGCACGATGACCGTCATCGCCCCTTAAAATCAATCAAAGGAATATCAATGTCCGAGCAGGTTCAGGTAATTGGGGTGGGCATGGTCAAGTTCGTCAAGCCCGGCACCCAGGAGCCCTACGAAATCATGGCGTCGAAAGCCATTCGCGCCGCCCTCGCCGATGCCGACGTGCCCTACGACAAGATCCAGCAGGCCTACGCGAGCTACGTATTCGGCGACAGCGCCTGCGGCCAGGCCGCCCTGTACCGGGTCGGCATGACCGGCATCCCGCTGTTCAACGTCAACAACAACTGCTCGTCGGGCTCGTCCGCTTTGTTCCTCGCCCGTCAGGCCGTGCTCTCCGGCAGCGTCGACTGTGCTTTGGCGTTCGGTTTCGAGGAAATGCGCCCCGGCGCGCTGGGCGCAGTCTGGAACGACCGCACTTCGCCGCTGCTCGAGATGGAAGATCAGCTCGAAAAGATCGTGCCGGGCGTCCCGCCGGCATCCAACGCCCATCGCCTGTTCGGCTCCGCCGCGCTGGCCTACATCGAAAAGACCGGCGCCAACCCCGACATCTTTGCAAAAGTGGCGGTGAAGACCCGCAAGCACGCGATGAACAACCCCCTGGCGATGTTCAACCAGCCCCTCACCGTCGACGAGGTCATGCAGTCGCCGGTGATTTTCGCCCCTTACCTGACCCGTCTCGAAGCCTGCCCGCCTTCCTGCGGCGCGGCCGCGGCCGTGGTGTGCAGCGAGGCGTTCGCGCGTCGACACGGCCTCACCCGCGGCATCCCGATCCTCGCCCAGGCGATGACGACCGACCGTCCGGCCCGCAACGACAATTCGATCGATCTCGCCGGCGCCGACATGACCCGCAACGCCGCCGCGCAGGTGTACGCGCAGGCGGGGATCGGCCCGCAGGACGTCGACGTCGTCGAGCTGCATGACTGCTTCACCTCGAACGAGGTCATCACTTACGAAGGGCTGGGACTCTGCGGCGAGGGCGAGGCCGAAGGCTTCATCGCGCGCGGCGACAACACATACGGCGGCAAATACGTCATCAATCCGTCCGGCGGGCTGATGTCCAAAGGGCATCCGCTGGGTGCGACCGGCCTCGCTCAATGTACGGAACTGGTGTCGCAATTGCGCGGGGAAGCCGGCGCGCGGCAGGTGGATCGCGCGCGCCTTGCGCTTCAGCATAATCTGGGGCTGGGCGGCGCCTGTGTCGTGACCCTGTACGGGAAAAACGCCTGATCGGGGTCGCATTCACTTTATTCGAGCGAGGGTGGGATCGTGATCACGACAATTGTCGAATACAAACTTCCTTCCGCCCTGGGCAGGGAAAGAATCCTTGAAAAATTCCAAGCTGCCCGGGAAAAATTCATCAACACCGAAGGCTTGGTGAAAAAATATTTCTGCTACGACTCGTCCGACGGCACGGGGACGAGCGTTTACATCTGGAAAAACTTGTCGTGCGCGGAAGCTTTCTTCACGCCAGAAATGCTTCATGCGTTCGAAAAGACTTTTGGATGCCGCCCCACGCTCAGGCATGTCGATACGCTCATGACCCTCGACAACATGACCGGCGAAGTCGCTGTTTTCAGCAGCTGAGCGGGCAGCAAATACCGCAGCGCTTTTCACAAAAGGTAAATTGCATGAGAGCGATCAGATTACGTAACCCCGCGGGCCTCGACCGCCTTGAGCTGGTCGAGCTTCCCGATCCTGGCCAGCCCGGACCGGGCGAGATCAGAGTGAGGATTCACGCCAGTTCCCTCAATTTCCACGACCTTGGGGTCGTCATCGGCGCCATGCCCGCGGCCGACGGGCGCATCCCGATGTCCGATGGCGCCGGAGTGGTCGAGGCAATCGGTGAAGGAGTCGATGAATTCGCCGTGGGCGATGCCGTGGTCTCGACTTTCTTTCCGCAGTGGCTGGAGGGCGAGCCCCGCATCGCTGACTTCTCGACCACTCCTGGCGACGGCGCCGATGGCTATGCATGCGAGTTCGCCGTTCGGCCAGCGACTGCCTTCACGCGCGCACCGCGTCACTACAGCCACGCGCAAGCCGCCACGCTGACCACGGCCGGACTCACCGCATGGCGTGCGCTGATCTGCAACGGCGGCCTGAAAGCCGGCGACAGCGTACTCGTGCTGGGTACGGGCGGCGTTTCGATCTTTGCGCTCCAGTTCGCCAAGGCGATGGGCGCGACCGTGATCGCGACCTCTTCCTCGGACGAAAAACTCGAGCGTGTCAAAGCTCTCGGCGCCAACCACGTCATCAATTACCGCCGTGAAACGGATTGGGCTTCGCGCGTGCTCGATTTCACCGGCGGCCGCGGCGTCGATCACATTGTCGAAGTCGGAGGACCCGGCACCTTGGCTCAATCGATCCAGGCCTGCCGGATAGGGGGTCACATCGCATTGATCGGCGTGCTCACAGGGGGAGCAGGGCCCGTGCCTACGGCGGCGCTGATGAAGCGCCAGCAGCGCCTGCAAGGGCTGATTGTCGGCAATCGGCAACATCAGAACGAACTGGTCCGTGCCATCGAAGCGACTGGGATTACACCAGTCATCGACCGCTCATTCGCGCTCAAAAACATCGCCGATGCGTTCCGTCTGCAACAGGCGGGAGGGCACTTCGGGAAAATATGCCTGGAATTTTGACCGCATCCCAATAGCCTTCCTGGAGACTCGCAGTGATCTCAAGAAGAGTTTTTCTACAAGGGTCGATGGCAATGGGAGGTTTGGCACTTGCCGGGGTTTCGCTCCCCGCCCTCTCTTCCGCTCCAGCCCCTAGGCAGGACAAGACCTCCTTGTCCCTTTTTTCTGCAATCTACGACAGCGGTTTTCCCGCCAGCGCAGCTTTTGGCGCTGCAGCGCGGCAGCAGGGCCACTCGATCCATGACATCGAAGGAGACGTCACCGGATTCTGGATGGATCATCTTGCCGAACAGTGGCAGCACGCGCCCGTGGCGATTGCCGGCCTGACCCACGCCAGCGCCCTGTTCGTGCTCGAACGCCTGGGCTGGGATCATGGTTTGCGCGTCATTTTTCGCGCTCGCCATGACGTCCACGCCGACGGGCATCTCGACCATCGGTTGTCCGGCCCGGCTCCCATGCTGAACGCGTTCGAAACCGCCATTTCGCAGCATGTCAGCCTTGGCGCTTGCGTGGCGGGAATATTGTCCCATTGCCATGTGGAACACGCTTCATCGGCAATGTCGATCATGGCGCGGTCCCGCCCCGGCGCAGACGGCGATCACGATGATATCCCGCTGGTTTCGTGGGTCATTGCCTCACCGTCTTCCTTTGCTTCCGCATGCAATGATTTTGATACTGTCGAGAGGATCGTCTAATGAAACTTCCAAAAGGCGTCAAGGCTGAAGACTTTAACGCCGCACTAGAAGAGTTTCGTCGTGTCGTGGGTGAGAAATGGCTTTTCACGAGCGATGAGGACATGCATCTTTACCGGGATGCCTATTCCCTGCAGTGGGGAGAGCCCAATGAACTGGTCGCCTCTGCGGCGGTCGCTCCGGAAAATGTCGAGCAGGTCCAGGACGTCGTACGTATCGCCAATAAATACGGGATCCCGATGTTCGCCATCTCCACCGGCAAGAACCTGGGCTACGGCGGCTCCGCTCCGAACATGGCGGGCAACGTCATCGTCGATCTCAAACGCATGAACAAAGTCATCGAAGTCGATGACAAGAGGAATTTCTGCATCGTCGAGCCGGGCGTCTCCTACTTCGATTTGTACAAGTACATCCACGAGCGCGGCTTCAAGGTCATGATGGACGTGCCCGATCCCGGCTGGGGCAGTCCGTTGGGCAATGCGGTCGACCATGGCCTGGGTTACACGTGGATGAATTATCGCGACCACTTCGGCTCTCACTGCGGCATGGAAGTGGTGCTCCCCGATGGCGAGATCATGCGCACTGGCATGGCAGCGATACCCGGTTCCAAGACCTGGGCGGAAAACAAATACGGCTACGGCGCCTATGTCGACGGTCTGTTTGCCCAGGCCAATTTCGGCATCGTCACCAAGATGGGCTTCTGGATGCAGCCGCAGCCGGACCACTTCCTGAGTTGCGTGGTGAAGGTCCCGAAATACCGCGACCTAATCCCGCTGATCGACGGCGTCAACAAGATGGAAGATCAGGGCCTGATCGGTCATCCGCGCTACAGTTGCCCGATGGACCCGCTTTGCATGCAGATGGAGCCGGAGATATACAAACCCACGCCCGAATTGATGGCGCTCAACAGCCGTCCGGGTGGCTCCACGGTCGAGGAATACCAGGCCTACGCCGAAAAACAGGGCCATGAATTCTGGAACGTCGTGCTGAATTTCTACGGCCCGAAGGAAACCGTCTTCGCCAACTGGGAATACGCGAAAAACACGGTTTTCGCCCCCATTCCCGGCGTCCGCTTTGAAGAAATCGAAAACTACGCGTTCCCCCTCGAAAACCCGGAAGCCATCAAGAAGGTCCGCAACAAGGTCGCGCTGGGCATCCCAAACATGTCGATCTTTTCGATCGGCGCGCGCTCCGCGGCAATGCCCGAGCCTGGAGACGGCCATGCGTGGTTTTCACCGATCGTCCCGCGCAATGGTGAGGAATTCATTTACGCACACGGGGTCTTCACCAAGGCCGCGCGCGAAATGAACATCACCTCGGCCCCGATCAGCGTCACGAACGTGCCCATGTCATGGCAGTACCGCACCTACCTTTACCTGTTCCCGGTTTTCGTTTCCCGTTCGGACAAGGAGCGCAACAGGAAATCCATTGACGACTTCAACAAGCTGATCAAACTGGCCGCGGAAAACGGCTGGTCCGAATATCGCACTGCCCCCATATTCCAGGACGCGGTCGCAGCAACTTACTCCTTCAACAACAACATCCTGCTGAAATTCCAGGAGCAGCTCAAGGACGCCATCGACCCTCGCGGCATCCTGGCGCCAGGGCGTGGCGGGATCTGGCCCAAACGCTACCGGGAGAATTCATGATGAAAAATTTACTTGGCGCGTGCGCAGCCATGTTGATAATGATTGCATCCTGCCCGGTAGGAGCCAGCGGACAGACAGGTGCCGAGCGCGGCCAGGCAGTATTCCAGGAATGGTGTGTTTCCTGCCACGGCACCGGCCCCGGTCATCCGGGAACGCAGGCCCTTGATCTTCGCTATCAGGGCTCGCTGCCGGGGGCGCTGGAACAGCGCCTCGACCTGACCCCCGAGACCGTCGAGGCATTCGTGCGGAACGGCATTTCGGTCATGCCGTTTTTCCGCAAGACGGAGATCAGCGATGCCGAACTCGATGCTCTGGGAGCCTACCTGTCGCGCAATAACCCACACTAGTACTACAGCGGGAGTTGGGAACGTCGTTTGCAGATCGGTAAGAGCCAGAAATGGGAGGCTCAGAGATACAAACGAAACTGTTAAGAGCGTGGCAGTCGGAGTTCGAGCGCGTCAACGAGCGGATCGCCGACTGTTTTGCGCGCAGCGAACCGCGTGATCGAGGGCGGGGGTATCGGCACGTTCTGCTCGAACCGTTGGAGCGTAAGAACGGTTGGCAGTTGGCTGAGGCTGCGGGCGACCGCAGTCCCGATGGCGAGATCAATTGCGGACCTATGTGATTGAGCACTTGGGCGATCCGGATGGGGTGCTGGTGCTCGATGAGACCGGATTCGTCAAGAAGGGCGAGCACAGCGTCGGGGTCCAACGCCAGTACTCGGGCACGGCCGGTCGCATCGAGAACTGCCAGATCGGCGTGTTCATGGCCTATGCAAGCCGACAGGGCTATGCATTCATCGACCGCGAACTGTACCTGCCCAAAGCGTGGCGCGAAGCGCACGTGCCCATGAAGTTGCCTTCCATACCAAACCGCAGATTGGCCAGGCCCTGCTCGAGCGCGCCATCGAGACGGCGGTGCCCTTTGCCTGGGTGACCGCCGACAGCGTCTATGGCAGCACGTGGTCGCTGCGGCAGACGATTGTCCGAGCCGGGCGCGGCTAGGTCCTGGCCCTGAGGTATCCCCATGAAAAGGGCTGTAAAAGCAGGTGGATATCGTGATTCTGTAGGCTGGAAATGGGCATGCATGGCCCTGTTGCTTGTCTCAATCGTGGCGACCAAACCGCGAAGGAGACGGCCATGCATGCTTTGAAGATGTTACACCGCAAGCTCAGGGAAACCACCGGAATGCACGAGACGCGACTGCGGGCGCTGGTCGCGGCCGTGGGCGCGCTGATCGAAGGCCGCCGGGCCCACGGTCAGTGGGCTGGGACGCCATAGTGGCGGTTCGCAATACGTCCGCCACCGGATCAAACGCATGGACCGGCTGTTGAGCAACCCGCACGTGCATGCGGCCACCGAGGCGATCTACCGCAGCCTGGTTCAGTGGGTGGTCGAGCCGGGCGCAGAGGTGGTCCTCGTCGTGGACTGGTCGGACCTGACGCGTGATCAAAGTTGGCAGGTGTTGCGCGCCGGCCTGCCGGTACGAGGACGCACCCTCACCGTGCTCGAGGAGGTTCATCCGCAAAGGAACTACGGCAAGGCACGGGTGCATCGGGCGTTCCTCGCGCGCCTGGCGCGCATTGTGCCGGCGGGCGTGCGCCCCATCATCGTTCGTAGTTCACGTTGAATCCGACCCTTGCGTAGTCAAAGTGATCGCAGCATGGATGCTCGATCCTGCCGCGTGTTCAGCCATGAAACTGGGTGAGCCGAGAGTCACCGTGGCGGCGTTGTGCGATCTGCATCAACTGCTTGTCGACCGACGTTTGCGAGGAAACTCGCCCGACGATTCCAACACCGTCCGGGAGAAGCGCAATGGAGAAGCGGCCAAACGTCGTTCCAGCAGGTCTGCCGCCGCGGCGGTCGGTGCCTCGACAAATGAACATGACGTTCAACCCCGTCGAACTTCAGGGGATGAGTTCGGCCCAGCGCACAAGGGCAATTACTCATCTTGCGAACCTGCTGATGCAGGCCGCCGGCGTCGGCACCGCGAAGGAGCATGACGATAACGAACGTTGATCGTTTGCCTGCGCCTTTGCTCAATCGCAAGGCGGTAGTCTACGTCCGGCAGTCGTCCCAGACGCAGGTTCAGATGAATCTCGAAAGCCAGCGCCGCCAATACGAACTGGTGGAAGAAGCAAAGCGTCGTGGATTCCGCGACATCGAGGTTATCGACGATGATCTGGGTCGATCGGCGAGCGGAATGGTCGCGCGGCCCGGGTTCGAGCGCCTTGTGGCATTGCTCTGTGCGGGCGAAGTTGGAGCGGTCCTTTGCCTGGACGCATCACGTCTCGCGCGCAACGGGCGCGACTGGCACCATCTGCTCGAACTTTGCGGCCTCGTGGAGGCGCGGGTAATCGACCTGGATGGCTTGTACGATCCGTGTCGTCCAAACGACCGGCTGCTGCTCGGCATGAAGGGCAGCATCAGTGAATTCGAGCTCAACGTTCTTCGCACGCGCATGCTCGATGCCGCACGCGGCAAGGCTCACCGTGGCGAATTGCGGATCAGCGTACCGGTGGGCTACATCTGGCATCGAGAAGTTGGATCGGTCTCGATCCGAACCTGCGATTGCAGGAAGTCATACGTCTGGTCTTTGCCCGTTTCCGCGAACTGGGCAGCGCACGGCAAGTGCTGCTGTCGCTGCGAGCCGAACAGGTTCACTTCCCGCGCCCCTCCGACGGCCGGACACTGACGCACTTCGACTGGACGCCGATACGCTATCGTAATGTGATCTCGGTGCTCAAGAATCCGTTCTACGCCGGGGCCTACGCATACGGCAAAAGCGGGAAGCAGACGGCAATCGTAGATTGAATCGCCCCCGGTTTCCTAGACGGTTCCGTTCTTCAAGAAATACTGCCGCTCGAACTCTACCGGCGAGAGCTGGTTGGTGAAACCGTGGCGTCGTCGCGGGTTGTAGAAGAGCTCGATGTAATCGAACACATCCGAGCGAGCCTGAGCCCGATCGGCATAGATTTTTCGCTTGATCCGTTCCCGCTTCAGAAGCTGAAAGAAGCTTTCCGCGACCGCATTGTCATGGCAGTTGCCGCGCCGACTCATGCTCGGTACCAAACGGTGCGCCTTCAGGAAGTCTTGTCAGTCGTGGCTGCTGAACTGACTGCCCTGATCCGAATGCACCACCACCTCCTCGGTGGGTTTGCGACGCCACACTGCCATCAGCAAGGCGTTCAACGCCAGCTCCTTGGTCATCCGCTCACCCATCGACCAACCGACAACCTGACGGGAGAACAGATCGAGCACCGCGCACAGGTACAGCCAGCCCTCATGGGTCCGGATGTAAGTGATGTCGGTCACCCAGCTCTTGTTCGGAGCTGTCGGGGCAAACTGACGCTCGAGCAGATTCGGCGCGACCATCGCCGGCCGGCCACCGTAGCGACCAGGGCGGCGTCCATAGCCGGTGTGTGAGCGCAACCCTGCCAAGCGCATCAGCCGCGCCACGCGATGCTTGCCACACGGTTCGCCCATGTCGTGCAGATCGTTGCGGATCTTGCGATAGCCATAGATGCGCCCGCTGGCTTCCCAGCATTGAGTAATCAACGCTTCGACGCGCTTGTCATTAGCCGAGCGCTCGGAGACGGGTTGCTGCTTCCACGCGTAGTAACCGCTCGGATGGACCGCCATCGTTGAACACAGGCGACGCACGGGATACAGCGCCGCGTGGGCGTCGATGAAGGCGTACTTCACCCGGACTGCTTGGCAAAGTACGCGGCGCTCGGGACGAAAGCTCGCTCGCAGGAGCCCACATGCGTGTAGCCGCTGCAACCACTGAGCATCGTTGACGTCGCTCTTGCGCCCAGGCACCGCGCGTGCTTCGCGGGCGTTGGCGACCACCACCTCGATTCCCCGATCCTGAAGCACCTCGAATACGGGTACCCAGTAGACACCGGTCGACTCCATCGCCACGGTCTCGATCCCGATTGAAACCAGCCATTCAGCCAGCTTCTCGATCTCGCCCGTGAAGGCCTGGAAGGTTCGAACCGGCTCACCACACAGGTCGGGTGGAACCGCAACAACGTGAAAGCGTGCGCCGATATCGATGGCGGCCGCCCGCCCATGTATGACGGGAAGTCCGACGGCGTTGTGACTTTGATCTCTCATGATCCCTCCTGCGGATAACGCACGCCGGATGGAGCAACGGATCAGATCACCTTCCTAAACGGGGTCATGCAACATGCCACCACGGTTGGGTCCGCTTGTGCCCCAGGGGCCAAGTTTTTTGACGGGGTCGGATACCTCCAAGAAGCTGACGGCCTCGGTCCGGGTGCCCCTTCAGTGTAGGCGCCGGCCGTTTCTATGCAAATGGGGCACGGCAATGCCGTGAGGGCGTTTTTTAGGATGTCGCGCTCCTCGGTCACGCGCCGCAACTCGGCCTTCAGCCGCCGGATCTCGTCGGCTTGGCTGTCGTGCTCGGCGCGCTGCTCCGCGGGAACCGAATAGCGCTTGATCCAGGTGTAAAGGCTGTAAGCGCTCACGCCAAGCCTCACGGACACCTCGGCAACCGGATGCCCCCGTTCGGTCACCTGCTTGACCGCTTCGATCTTGAACTCTTCGGTGAAGCGCCGTTGCGCCTTCTTCGTTTCCATCAACACCTCCATGACGCCTCATTGTGAGGCAAAAGGGTGTCTAGGAAACCTGGGGCGATTCAAGGCCGGACTGGTTCCGCGTGCGGACACACGGGCAGTGGCGTACTTTCTGAGCGCGCTCCACTGAGTCGTGAACTGGTACAAGCCAGGTGGCGCCCTGTCGCCCGAGCAGATCGCCGACGACCTGGTCGACTGGCTTACTGGCTTCCCGGAGCGCTCCGACAAGATTCGTTGAGCCGTCGATTCCCGTTCATCCTGGCTTACCCAGCGACAACAAGGTCGCGTCGTAGCTCGCAGGCAACAAGCCATCGACTCTCCGGTGCCTTTCGTAGTGACCGACAAGGGTGCGCCAGACACCCTTCCCGAATAGCCCATGCCGACGCGTCGGGCCCACCTGGTGGGCGCCGATGGCTTTGATGTCTCTCAGAAGCCCGCCCAGGTCGGGAGCGAGGGCGAAGACTGTGTCGACTTCATGCCCGGCGACCTCCAGCCCGGCACTAGCCGCGCGAGCTGTAAGCTGTTCCGGCGACTCGAAGTCGATCACATGCTGCGCATCGTCGATATCGGAAAAGGCCTCCCTCAATTCCCACAAGGTACGCGGCCCCAAGGTGGCAATCCACGCGCGCCCTCCCGGCCGCAATACCCGGGCAATCTCCGTCAAGCTGCGCTGCGAGTCACACCATTGCAGCATGAGACTTGACCAGAGCACATCGACTGACTCGCTGGCCAGCGGGAGCTGCTCGATGTCCGCACATAGCCGAATGCAGCCATATCCATCCCTTACCGGCATACGAAGCAGCATCCCAGGCGCAAAATCCATCGCGATGATTTCGGCATCCAGGAATCGAGCGTGCAGGAGCCCCAACGCATAGCCCGTACCGCAGCCGGCATCGACGACTCGCCGGGCACTGCGGGTCACAGGATGGCGGTCGCTAAAGTCCAACAGGCGTCCACACACCTCCCGCTGAACCACGGCGGCTGCGTCATATGTTTCGGCCGCGCGCTCGAACGCCGCCCGGACGCTCTGTTTGTCAGGTTTCGACACCTCCGTCGCTCCTCTCCACGAACGCAACTCCGTTCACTGTTTGCTAACCTTTCCGCGCAGTCCCGCTCAAACGTCCGCAGCTGCCTCAGCCCTGAGTCCCAGGCGCTGGAAGAACTGCCGATCCTCGTCGAAGTCCGGATTACCCGTCGTAAGCAACTTGTCGCCGTAGAAGATGGAATTCGCGCCGGCCAGGAAACAAAGGGCCTGAGCCGCCTCCCCCAGCTCGCGGCGGCCAGCCGACAAACGTATCCGGGATTTGGGCATCGTGATCCGCGCCACTGCGACGACTCGCACGAATTCGATCGGATCCAGAGGCGGCGCATTCTCCATCGGCGTGCCGGGGATGGCCACCAGGTTGTTGATGGGAACGGACTCGGGATACGGCTCCAGACTGGCCAGCTCGGCGATGAGGCCGGCACGGTGCGCACGGCTTTCGCCCATGCCGAGGATACCGCCGCTGCACACCTTGAGGCCGGCCTCGCGCACCGTCGCAAGGGTGTCGAGACGGTCCTGATAGCTGCGGGTGGTGACGACCTGGCCGTAGTAGCCCGGATCGGTATCCAGGTTGTGATTGTAGTAATCGAGCCCCGCGTCCTTGAGGACCTGTGCCTGGTGAGGCTTGAGCATGCCCGCCGTGAGGCAGCTTTCCATGCCGAGGCCTACGACCGTCTCAACCAGGCGGCCGAGCGCGGGAAGATCCCGGTCGCGCACCTGGCGCCAAGCGGCCCCCATGCAAAAACGGGTCGCCCCGGCCTCCTTGGCGGCGACGGCGGCAGCCCGCACGGCCGCCTCGTCGAGCATCGGCTCGGCCGGCACTCGCCCGTCGTGGTGGGCCGACTGGGAGCAATAGCCGCAGTTCTCGGCGCACCCGCCGGTCTTGATCGAAAGCAGCGTGGAAAGCTGGATCTCAGTGGGGTCGAAGTGTTGCCGGTGAACCTCCTGGGCACGGAACAGGAGATCCGGTAGAGGCAGATCCAGTAGAGCGGCCACATCCGTCACCGACCAGCGGGCGGTATGGCAATCGCGCATTTGAGCTGCGGGTTCGCCGCGGCGATGCATAGTGATGGGTTCGGCTTGCATTTGATTGTGTCTCCTCTTGCCTTCGACTTCACGCAACTACTACTGAGGCAAGAATAGGCAGCACTGAGCAATCACGTGCGCCAATGAGGTTGCAAATACTGCCACCAATATCCAAAACACTGCACGGGCGCCCGCACATAACTCCTCCATCTTCACCCCCATTCGGGGGATAGCAATTTCCGTATCTGAGTCTCCTTGATCAGTGACAAAGGATGCCTGCTGCCGCAATCTGACGAGCGTAGCCCGCGGCATTAAGGTTGCAGATATTGCCACCATCACGCTTTTCAGACTCCTGAGCTAGACGCTTCTTCGCATCGCCGACCGGCGCCTGCCCCGGCAAGTGCCCCTTCCCCCCATTCAGGGGATGGGCGGACTCCCGCACACGCTCGATGATTGCGACAAGCAGCGTCCGCCCCTACGGGCGGCGCGTCTCATGCCCATCATTCAGAAAGGAGATGTGATGAACTCCAACTTCCGTCGCATAGCGGTGCTCGGGGCCGGGGTCATGGGTGCGCAGATTGCTGCGCACCTCGCGAACGCCGACGTTCCAGTGCTTCTGTTCGATCTCCCGGCCCCCGAAGGCAATCCGAACGGGATCGTCCTCAAAGCACTGCAGCGCCTGCAGAAGATGGAACCGGCACCGTTCGTCACCCGCGAACGGCTGAACTACATTGATGCAGCCAACTACGACCAGCATCTCGACCAGCTTCGAGAGTGCGACCTGATCATCGAGGCCATTGCCGAGAAACTGGAACTCAAGGAACGCCTTTACCAGCGGATCGCCCCCTTCATATCACCAGACGCAATCTTCGCCACCAACACTTCCGGCTTGCCGCTCGCACAGTTGTCCGCAGTGCTTCCGGAAAACCTTCGGAACCGGTTCTGCGGCGTGCACTTCTTCAATCCGCCACGCTACATGCCGCTGGTCGAGTTCATTCCCGGTCCGCAGACGGATGCGGACGTACTCGACCGCCTCGAGCCGTGGCTGGTATCGCGCCTCGGCAAAGGGGTCGTCAGGGCCAAGGACACACCGAATTTCATCGCCAACCGCATTGGCGTGATGTGGATGCTGAGCGTCATCCACCACACTGAACGCTTAGGCCTGGATTTCGACGAAGTGGATGCCCTCACGGGGCCGAAGATCGGCCTGCCGAAAAGCGCCACTTATCGCCTGCTGGACGTCGTCGGCCTCGACACCATCGCCAACGTCATTGAGGGAATGGGCCGCAATTTGCCCGACGATCCCTGGGCTCCCCATTTCAGCGTACCGGCCTGGGCTGCCGCGCTGATCGGCCGGAGGCAGCTCGGACAGAAGACCAGCGGCGGCATCTACCGGAGAGAGGGGCGCGACACCAGGGTTCTCGATCACGCCACAGGCGACTTCCGCCTCGCAGGCGGCAAGATCGCCCAGGAAGTCGACGACATCCTGAAGATCGGCGACGCTGCGGCGCGGCTGACCGCCTTGCGCAGCAGCGATCACCGGCAGGCCAAGCTCCTGTGGTCCTGCCTGCGCGACATCTTCCATTACTGCGCCGTGACTTTGGCCGAAATCGCCGACTGTGCGCGAGACGTCGACTACGCGATGCGCTGGGGCTACGGATGGAAGCAAGGGCCGTTCGAAATGTGGCAGGCGGCCGGGTGGCAGACGGTGGCGGAAATGATCCGGGAAGACATCGAGGCGGGCAAGACCATGGCCGCTACGCCGCTGCCGGCATGGGTAGCAACTTGCAACGGGGTCCATGCGGCAGAAGGATCATGGTCGGCGACCGCCGGACGGCTCGTGCCGCGCTCCTCGCTGCCGGTCTATCGTCGGCAGATCTTCCCCACCCAGCTGTTGGGCGAGTCAAGGAACCATGGCGACACGGTATGGGAGAACGAAGCAGTGCGGCTGTGGACGCTGCCCGCGATTGATCCGCGCATCCTGATCGCGAGTCTGCAAACGAAGTCGCATGCGGTGAGCAAGGCGGCTCTTGCGGGCCTCAGCGAGGCCGTGACGCTGGCCGAACGTGACTACGACGGGCTGGTGCTCTGGAATGAACCGCCCTTCGCCGTGGGCGCGAATCTCGTCGAGGTGCTCGCATTGATCGATGAGGGCAATTTCGACGGCCTGGAGCGTTTTGTTGCCGACTTCCAGCGGACCGCGGGATTGCTGCGTTACAGCCAAGTACCGACAGTCGCAGCGGTGCAGGGGACGGCCCTCGGCGGCGGATGCGAGTTCCAGATGCAATGCGCGCATCGGGTGGTTGCCCTCGAGTCACGCATCGGGCTTGTCGAAGCGGCCGTCGGGCTCATCCCGTCCGGCGGAGGATGCAAGGAGCTCGCCCTGCGCGCCGCCTTCCTGGCCGGACAACAACAGTACGGCGAACCGAACCCGGCCGTGTATGCGGCCTTCCAGCACGTCTCCACCGGCAAGGCGGCGAAGAATGCGCTGGAGGCCCAAGGCATGGGACTTGTGTCGCCGACCGACACCATCCTGTTCAACCCGAACGAAGTCCTCTACGTCGCCATTCGCAAGGCACGAGCACTGAGCGAGTGCGGCTACCGCCCTCCCCTGCGCCCGCGCAGCGTCAAGGTCGCCGGACGAGGCGGCATCGCCACACTCGACCACGGGCTGGTGAACATGCGCGACGGGGGTTTCATCTCTCCCCACGATTATCGCGTCGCTCACGCCATCGCCGTCGCCTTGTGCGGAGGCGAAGTCGAAACGGGCTCGCTGGTGGACGAGCAATGGTTGCTCGACGTCGAACGTCAGCAATTCATGACCCTTGCCCGAACACCCGAATCACGGGCGCGAATCGAACATATGCTCAATAACGGCAAGCCTTTGCGCAACTGATCAGGAGACTCCTTTCATGAATACTCGATATCAGGATGCCTATCTCGTTGCCGTCGCCCGTACCCCGGTTGCAAAGCGCAACGGCATGTTCCGTCACGTCCGCCCGGACGACATGCTGGCCCACGTGCTCAAACATGCAGTCGCCCGGGTTCCCCAACTCGATCCCCGGGAGATCGCCGACGTCTACGTCGGCTGCGCAATGCCAGAAGGCGAACAAGGCATGAACGTCGGCCGCGTCGGAGTCCTGCTGGCCGGCCTGCCGGACAGCGTACCGGCAGTCACGATCAATCGCTTCTGCTCGTCGGGCCTCAACGCGGTCGCCATGGCGGCCGACCGCATCCGCCTCGGCGAAGCCGACGTGACGATCGGCGCCGGCGCCGAGTCCATGTCCGTCATGCCCCAAATGTTCGGCAAGGGACTCTACGCCAACCCCAGATGGATGCTCGACGAAAACATCGGCATCGCTTACGGCATGGGACTCACTGCAGAGCGAGTGGCCGAGCGCTGGAACATTTCCCGCGACGACCAGGATGCGTTCGGTGCGTCGAGTCACGAGAAGGCCCTGGCAGCCATCTCCGGGGGCAGGTTTGAAGCCGAGATCGCGCCATACACGGTCACGGCCCAGCTGATCGGTACGTGCGGCGCCCCCAAAACGGTGGAGACGATCTGCAGCACCGATGAAGGCCCGCGCGCCGGCACGACCAGAGAGAGCCTCGCCAAGCTCAGGCCGGTGTTTGCCGCAAAAGGTTCGGTGCCGGCGGGCAACGCCTCGCAGATGTCCGACGGCGCCGGTGCCGTCGTACTGATGAGCGAGGCTGCCCTCAAGCGATACAACGTCGAACCGCTGGCGCGCTTCGTCAGCTTCGCCGTCGCCGGTGTGCCGCCCGAAGTGATGGGCATCGGCCCCATCGAAGCAATTCCCCGGGCCTTGAAGGCAGCGGGGTTGAAGCAGTCCGACATCGACTGGTTCGAACTCAACGAAGCCTTCGCTTCCCAGGCACTTGCGGTCATGCGCACGCTCGACATCGACCCTTCCAAGGTTAACCCGCAAGGCGGCGCCATTGCGCTCGGTCACCCACTGGGCGCAACCGGCGCAATCCGCGTGGCGACCCTGGTCAATGGCATGCGCCGGGAGAAGAAGAAGTACGGAATGGTCACCATGTGCATCGGAACCGGGATGGGTGCCGCAGGCATCTTCGAGGCGTTTTGACGAATGCTGAACCGAAACCGACACCAGGAGTCACGATGAGTCATTATGCTGCGCCGATCCAGGCAATGCGCTTCATCATTCAAGACGTCGTCGGCATCGACGGGATCGCCACCCTGCCGGGCTACTAAGATGCAAGCCTGGATGTTATGGCGGCGATCCTCGACGAAGCCGACAAGTTCGCCAGCGAGGTGCTCGCCCCGCTGAACCGGGTGGGCGACATCCAGGGATGCCGCCTGGAGGACGGGAATGTCGCGACGCCCGCGGGCTGGCAGGAAGCCTATCGGACATTCCGCGCCGGCGGCTGGCCCACGATCGCCGCACCCCATGAATATGGCGGGCAAGGCATGCCCAAGCTGGTAGCCGCTGCGGTCATGGAGATGTGGCAGGCGTCGAACCTCGCTTTCTCTCTGATGCCGCTACTGTCCACCGGCGCCGCGGAAGCCCTGCAAATCGCCGCATCCGAACCGATCAAGCAGAAATACCTGCCGAAACTGGTTTCCGGGCAATGGGGCGGCACCATGAACCTCACGGAACCACAGGCGGGCTCCGACCTCGCCGCCCTGCGTGCTCGCGCCGAACCGGCGGCCGACGGCAGCTACCGCATCTTCGGGCAGAAGATCTTCATTACCTACGGCGAACACCAGCTCACCGACAACATCCTCCACCTCGTTCTCGCGCGCCTGCCCGATGCACCGCCCGGCGTGAAGGGCATCTCGCTCTTTCTCGTTCCGAAGTACCTCGTCAACGACGATGGGGCGCTCGGAGACCGCAACGACGTGCGCTGCGTTTCCGTCGAGCACAAGCTCGGCATCCACGCCAGTCCCACATGCGTCATGGCGTACGGTGACAACAGTGGTGCGATTGGCTATCTCGTCGGAGAGCCCAGTCACGGACTGGAGTACATGTTCGTGATGATGAACGAGGCCCGTTTTGGCGTCGGCCTGCAAGGCATCGCGATCGCCGAGCGCGCGTACCAGCAGGCGCTCGCCTACGCGCACGAGCGCATCCAGGGGCGCGACGCCCTCACCGGCGAGGGCAGCGTGCCGATCGCCGCCCACCCCGACGTGCGCCGCATGCTGATGTTGATGCAGTCGCGCACGCAGGCCGCGCGCATGCTCGCCTACTGGGTCGTAGGCCAGTTCGACGTCGCCCATGCCCACACCGATGCGTATGAACGCGAGCGGGCGCACCAGCTCGTCGATTTCCTGATCCCGATCGTGAAGGGCTGGAGCACCGAGGTCGGCAACGACTCCGCCTACCTCGGGGTGCAGATCCACGGCGGTATGGGCTTCGTCGAGGAGACTGGGGCCGCCCAGCATATGCGCGACGCACGCATCCTGACGATTTACGAAGGCACCACCGGCATCCAGGCCAATGACCTGCTAACGCGGAAATTGCTGCGCGACAATGGCTCAAGCCTGAAACAGCTTCTGGCATGCATGCGTGCAGATCTCGATAGCCTCAGGTCCATAGACGATCAACGCATCAAGGGCCTTGTTCCTCCTATGGAAGCGAGCCTCGTGCACTTCGAATCGGCTGCACTATCCCTGATCGAACGTGGCAAGACGAACCTCGGCGCCGTAATGTTCGTTGCGGTTCCGTTCCTCATGCTTGCCGGAACCGTTTGCGGCGCCTGGCAATGGGGGAAGGCGGTATTGGCTGCAAGCCGGCGGCTCGGCGATGGCACGGGGGATGCACGTTTCCATCGCGAGCAAATCGAACTCGCCCACTTTTACATGGCTCATGTGGCGACTGGCGCTTCGGCGCTCGCCGAAACAGTCGCTCATGGAGCACATGAATGGGGTATGGGTGCCTGAACCTCACCGGTTCCGTGATCGAACAACGGCAGCGGGCATGACGCGTTCTCTCCCCCTCCCTTTCCAAGGAGGATTTGGTCCGGACCTCAGCGTCCGGACTTTTTTTGCAGTGTGGGTCTTGAGACTATCTGACCCTGTCATCTTCCAGTATCGGTCCGCAATGGATAAACCCGTGTTGCGTTGAACCGAGAATGCACTATCAACGCAGTGCGTTGACTTGGAAGTGATGTAACGGGCAGGGCGTCCATGATGATCGCGGTACTTGACATTACCGCGCAAATGAGAGAAATCGCGCGCTCCACCGTGCAGCGTCGCGTTGGAGTCAGGTAGTACCGGTACGGCCGCCAACACCCGCGGTTGTCGCCTATGAGCATCCGGTCCAAACCAATGCAAAAGATTCGATCGGGAAATGTGACCTCCATTCTTCAGGAAGTGAGCGCTTCCCGATTGGGTCGGTAGAATACGCTTGGGCCGGACCTCAAACAGGGTTCGGAGCCTGCCGGACTGGAACACCCAGCTCGGCGTGGTCGACGGCGAGCTCCAGACCTTCTTCATCTTTGCGTGCGTTTAAGCGCGTCGTCCTCAGGCTTCGCCCCTTCTCCCAAGCGCCAAAGAAACGAGCACTGGCTGGCGATTCAGTCCCAGCGGAACAATATCGGCGTTATCCACAGCCAATCCACAGCGCTCCCCACACCAATTGTGGACAATCTGCGCGCAGATCAAGATGGCGGACGGCGGAACAGATTCGCACGGCCACGCCTGCTTCTTGTGTAGGATCTACCCCTCGATGGTCTCGATCTGGAAGCCTCGCAGGCGGATTACGTGTCGGGTCACCGTGAACAGCGTGACGTGAGGCGACGGTTGCAACCGAGGAACTGGTGGGTTGCCGGGTGACGGGGAAACGGGACGAAGGTCCAATTCCCATCCTTGGTGCAACCTGACATCCGAAGGGGGTACACCGAACGCG
The DNA here is from genome assembly GCF_032027225.1 of Aromatoleum sp. Lineage (GTDB taxonomy): Bacteria > Pseudomonadota > Gammaproteobacteria > Burkholderiales > Rhodocyclaceae > Aromatoleum. The sequence continues at coordinate 42,022 of NZ_JAVSMM010000015.1, forward strand.
GACACCACTGGTGCCGACGAGATGGGGCACGACTGCGCTGGTGTGCTGCCGGTTGTGACTGGCCGACCTAAGCGCGAATGGGATGAGACGGCGGGAATGGTCTAGGTGCCGTTGGCAGCCGCCTCGCTGGGTGATCCCGCGAGCTCGCGCTTGGGCTTGTACTCGACGCCCGCGACCCGGCCTAGGCACAGGGTGACGTCGTCGGCAGTGACCTGGAAGCTCGGCACCTTGTCCGAGGCGCCGTCGGGCGAGTACATGAACTGCTTGAGCACGCCTTCGACCTGGACGCGCGCGCCTCGTCGCAGCAAGCGCGCTGCGTCCTCGCCGCGCTGGCCCCACAGCGACACGCTCATCCAGAATCCGCCGACCTGCTGATACGCGTCATTGGCCTGGTCGTAGGCATAGTCGTCAAAAAACACTCGCATCTCGGCGACGACCTCGTCCGCGCCCTTGACGGGCACGTGCTTGAGGATGGGTGTATCGCCGAGATTGCCTTTCCCGCGAAATACATTCGGCATGATGCTCTCCTTGGGCGTCAGGGAAGAACACGGCGGCGGCCGACGCCGGTGGCGCGACCGCGTGAAACTCTATGGATTGCGCTCGCGGGCATGCCGCAGGGCGAGCCGCGCCTCGATCTCGCGCCGATTGAGCTCGATCGCACACCGGTGGATGCGCTCGTACCACTCGCGCAGCGCCCCGGGAAGCTGGACGAAGCGGGCGTGGATCACGCCCCACGCGATGTGACCCGCGCGGGCCCCGGCGCCTGCCGCCCGCCAGCGCAGGTGGACCTGGCCGGTGTCCTTGCGCCGATGCACCGCAAGATAGAAGGTTCGCCCCCGCACCTGGCGTGTCAGCCGCGACAACTCCTCCTGTTGGCGGTGAATGCTTGCAACACGGACCTGCGCCTGTCGCACATCCGCCGGAGTCCCTCCCCTACCCGTAAAGGCCTTTGTGTCAGCATCCTGTTGACAAGGCGGACTGCCGCAGCGCCGGTCGATGACGTCGGCAGCCCCCGGCGGATCGGGTTGTGCCAGGTTGTTCACCAACGCACCTCAGTCGACCAGCCCATCATCGGTTGCCTCATCGCCTGCTGCACCGCGTTCCGAATCGATGGCCGCGATGTCGGCAGCCACGCGCTCGAGCATGGCCTTCTCGGTCTCCGAAATCGCGATCCGACGCTGAGAGTGGCGCGAGATCGGGTGACCTGCATAGATGCCGGCTGGCACAGCACCGAAGATGCCGGTGACGGCTGCGACACGTTTCTGCGCAGTGGCGTCCGCCCCAGGCAGGAAGTCGGCGCGGCTGAGTGCCAGCAGGTCCGGCTTGGTGAGCCAGCTCTCGAACCGGATGAATTCCTCGAATGCCGCGCGCATCGGCCGGGTGAATTGCCGGATCGCGTCATGCGCCTCCTTGTCGGAGAACAAGGCCTTGCGGCCGAGCGTTTTGACCACCCGGACGTAGTAGTCGAACTCCACGATCAGTTCGGCGATGACGTACCCGTAGGGGCTGCGAAAGCCGAGTTCCAGGACCTTCGGCTCGCGCGACTTGAGGATGCCGAAACCGAGTCCCTTGTCGGCGCGCTTCTTGAGTTCGGCGCTGAACAGCTGTGACTGGCGCTCAAGCGCGCGCCTGAGCTCCGGGATCCGGTGATCGGCGCGAAGAAGCGCCCAGTCCGCGTACGGGTTGTTGTTGCGCGTGAGCGCCCACAATGCTTTCAGGCTCGAGGCCACCCGCTTGCCGCCAGGAATGGCGTTGTAGTGCCCGGCCGGGTCGCGTCGCCGGCCCATGAACATCCGGAAGCCCTCTTTCGTATGGAGAGTCATGGTGTCGACGCCATCGTCGACCAGCGAGCCGAGATCGCGCAGCTGGGTCGCGACCGCGGGTTCGACCGTGGCGTCGGCGCCGGCCGTGACGCGGTATTCCGCCTCCATTTGCTGAAGTGTGTCGCAGCGCTGAAGGTAAAGCTCGTAGCGCGCCCAGCGCGGATCGTGGGGATCGGGGTCGTCGGCGTCGATGAGATCGGCCAGCTTCTCGCGCTCCCTGGCGATGCTATAGCGATCGGGAAACGGGGAGCGATCGTCAGTCTCGAAGAGGATTGGGGTGCCACCCGGGAAGACGGGATCAAGGAGTCCGGGCTGATCGTCGGCGGGAGCCGGGGAGGATCGAGGAAGCGGTGAGGCGATCGGATCGGAGGGCATGGTCTTCCTCTAGGTGGCGTGGGAGAGGTCGCCCGCGGGCGGCTCAACGTGTTGCAGTTGGGCCAGCGCCGGGATGGGTGTGAAGCCGGGCAGGAAGTCGCATTCGGGAAGCGGGCGGCGCAAGAGCTGACGCAGTGCCACCACATCGACGGTGTACGCGCCGGTGGCGCGGCTGAGCTTGCGACTGCCGATCAGGCCGCGCTCTTCGAGGCGCAGCAAGGCGCGCTGGACGACCTGATGTCCCAGCAGCGTGTAACCGGCCAGTGTGCGGCTGGAGATGCGTACGGGAGCGCGCTCTGCCCCCCGCCACAGCAGGGCGAAGAGGACCGCCGTGGCAGCGTAGTCGCCGTTCAGGCGAACGAGCACCTCGAGGGTGATCTGCGGCGCGGAAGAGAGGTTTCCGGACATCGGTGAAGCGCGGCTGATTGAGGGAGTCCCCGCAAGAAGCGCATTGCACTGGGTCGAACGAATCCAGCGGCAATGGCATGCGTGCTGGGTCGGATGAATCCAGCGCTTACGGTGTTGACGCTGGGTTGGAAGAATCCAGATGCTCGATGCCCTCGGCGTCCGCATCGAACTCGTGCACCACGTGCCACAGAGTGGCGATGGAATGGTCGGGGAAAGCGCGATGCAGCTCCACGAACTGACGCTGCGGCGGACACATGCATCGAATGCTGGACCAGGCGTTGTGGACTGCCTCGCGTACACTCGGATCGGGAAGCGCCGGTCGTCCGCGCGGCGGCGGATCGGGGCACAGCAGCGCGCGTTGCTGCTGAATCTCGGCCAGCGTCATTTTGAAGAGGTGAACCAGCAGCGGGGGCTGGGCGCCGTGCATGACGTGATATTCCATCAGCTGCCGCATCTCTGCGATCGCGCAGTGCCGTCGATACGCAGCCTCGAGCGTTGCGGGATCAAAATGAATGCGGACATCGAGCTGTGGCATGCCGGCGATGGATGCGAGGTCGCGGGCGGACGCGGCACGCAGGGTGTCGAGGATGTCGGGGCTGAGCCCGGCCTCGAGCAGCGTCTGCAGCTCGCCGGTGTCGAGCAGGTGAATGAGATGCGACAGCAGGGCGTACCGCAGTTGCTCGCTTCTTATCGGAATCATCTCGCTCCTCCTACTCCTCCTCGACGCTGGGCGGCTTCTCCGCACATGCGCGGTGGTACGCGTCGAGGAGCGATCGTGTTGCCGCCCAGGAGGATGGATCACGCAGCAAGGCCACGATGGGGTCGGCCTCCGTCTCGCACCCGCCGGCGCGGATCGACAGCTGCGCCAGGAGCCGGTGAGCGGCCACGCGCCCAAGCTGCCCCGTCTCTTCCGGGTCGCCGTGCGCCGTGGGCAAGGGCTCGACACAGAATCCTTGCGGCTGAGCGGGGTCCACGCGGATGCAGTCGGACAGCCGGAACACACGGGCGAAGTCCGCGATCCGCTTCGAAAGGCGTATCCCTGTCCGCGTGTGCCAGCCCTTTCGCGTCGGCAGCGGGGCTGCTGCCGCCCCGCGCTCCGCCGCGTCTGTCGCATCCGACACCGTGTCGTATGGCGGCAACTCGCACAGGAGACGGCGGATCTCCGAATCCGGCAATTGCCTATCGGCACCGGCGAGCTGCAGCGCGGCGCGCTCCGCAGCGGCCGGCGTGCATTGTGCGAGCGTCGCGAACAGCGAGGTCATGCGGGAGAGGATCGTCTCCACCTCGTCCTTGCACAGTCGCGGCGGATCGTCCATCTCCCGGCCCGCGTTGATCTCCGTGGCAAGGTCGGCCACGAGCTCCTCGAATGCAGTCTGGCGCACCAGGGGATCCAGATTGAGTGCGTTTGCGAGCTTGTCGAGGCAGCCGAAGCGGGAGCGAATGGCGGCGGTGCTCTCGTGCGTGAGGTGCAAGCCGATCGGGGCCAGGTAATCGATGGCGAAGAGGTAGTTGGAGGCGGTCACGCTGTGGAGCTTCAGGCCGCAGCGTTGGGCGTGCTCGGACAATTCGCGCAGGCTCAGCGCTCGCTTAAGCTCGGATTCGAGCTCGCTCTTGAGCAGTGCGGTGCCGCGGGCCTTCTCCCAGAACAGGGTTTCGGCGCGATTCTCGTTCTCGGCCAAGTGGGCCGCGATGACATCGGCCTCGCTCAGCCACCGATGCACGACGACGCGAATCCACTCGTAGCGGGCATCGTGCGTTTCGAGCCATAGCTCCTGGACGATCTGCAGGCGCGTATTGCCGCCGAAATAGCACATGTAGCGGCTGGCGCCCGGCCTGCGCGTCACGCTCAGCGCATCCTTCAGGCCACCCCGGGCTTCGATGGAGGCGCGGATATCGGCATACCGCTTGTTGGTTCGCACACGCGGGTTACGGTCGTAGCAATCGATATCCATGCATCGCAGGAGCATCCAGCCGTCGACATCCTCGCCGGGCTGGAGGTCGGCCGCGGCGTTGGCCGCTTCCTTCAGGGCCAGGCTGTGTTGAACGAGCAGCGCGCGACGCTCGCCGGTTGTGGCATTCGAGGCAGGCGCCTGCAGCTTTCCGCGCTTTTCCATGTGCTGGGCCAGTTCCTTGACGGAAATGGAGTCAGGCAATCGCGTTCTGGACGTCATGGCCGTCGACGACCTCGCTGAGAGCTTCGGGCGGCACACCGGCGCGGGTGCCGTCGAGGCTCGGAATGAGCTCCCACAGGAGCGCATGCATTGCAGGACTCGCCTTGACCGGGTCGATCCAGTGCACCGGGACCTGGGCGGTGGCGGCATTGCGGTACGCAACGGCGTGCGGTATGACCGTTTTCAGGAGCAGAACCTTGCACTTGAGCTGCTGATAGCTCTCGCGAATCGCCAAGCCGATCTCGCGTGCATCGCGGGTGTGTTCGTGGCGGTAGATGATCGCCAGCATTTGCGGCACGGAGATGCCGAATGCAGCCGCCGTTTCAACGCGGTTCAGCAGTTCCTGGGTGCCCGACAGGAACTCGCGCGCCGAGAGGATATCGGGCGAGATCGGCGAAAGGAGCACATCGGCTGCCAGCACTGCGGCATCCTGAAGGTGGCCTACCGCGCCCTGGGTATCGATGAGCACGACATCGTAATGCTCCTGCAGCAGCGGACTGCGCAAGGCGAGTTTGATGCGCAGCGCGCTGTCCATGCGTGGCGCGAGCCAGTCTTGGAGCGTCCCCTGTGGCGCATCGGAGATGACGATGTCCAAGTAACCGTTCGGGTTGAGCTGCGGCTGGCGCCGCAATGGCACGGGCGCGAGCGCGAAATCAATGGTCGAAATGCAGTCGTCGGTGAGCGCACCTTGCTTGATCATTTGCGTCAGTCCATGCCGCGCCCGCTTGGCAATGGGGTAATAGCGACTCAGGCTCGGCTGCACATCGGCATCGATGAGCAGGACACGCATGCCGATGTCGGCGAGCAGCGCGCCGAGATTGGCGGTCAGGGTGGACTTCCCGACACCACCTTTGGTCGATACGGTGGCGTAGACGATCATGCGATCACCTCCGGTGAATCAACGGCGAGCAGGGGACGAAAGCGAGGGAAGAGCTTGAGTGTCGGCGTGGTGAAGCTGCGACACAGGCGCATGAAGCGACGAGGGCGTCCCGGATGGAATGGAGCTTGTCGTATCCAGAATCGAACATCATTCGCAGCTTGTCAACGCGGAAACATACTGAAACACGCAAGTTGCATGGGGACTTGATCCCCGGTTGAGTCGGTCTCGCGACCGCGGGCGGGTGGATCACGAGGACGCTCCAGACGGTTCGGACGACTTAGGATCGAGGAACGGGACCACGCTCGGATTCGACGGCGGAACAGGATTGAACCAGCGCTCGGGGTGCTGGATCACGACCGCGGCAAGTTTTCCTACGCGCTTGCCGCCGCGGCCGATTACGCCGAAGTGATGAACGTTCGAGTTTCCGGGGCCGACCAGGTGCCAGTGCGCCTTGATGACCTGGCGCTGGATGCCGATACCCTGTTTGTCGGATGGGCTTGTGCCGGGGTCCAACCCATTTCCGTCATCGCCGTAGAGCACTGCGAACTCGCGGAAAGTCCGCGGGGAGACCAGCGCCATCCCTTCGGGTACGAAATGGACGGGCGCGCCCGCTTCGTTGTAGGGGATGGAACCGTCTGCGATGCCCTGTTGCACCCAGGCCATGAAGCGGCAGGCTGCATCGCCGGGCTCCTCGTGACCCGACTTGCCGCCGTCGGCATCCGTCTTCGGCACGGACACGAACGGGGTGACGGGCCGGGTCGCCGGTGGCAGGCGGCCGTGTTTTCTGGGTGCGGCAGCGGCGGCCGTCGCCGATTCGTCATTCGAGAGGAATTCGTCGTTTCGACTGGGCGCTGTGGCAGTGCCCGGCACCTCACATTCCTTGGTTTCGCTTTTGATCCCCTCGCTCGTCGGCTGTTCATGACCAGGGGATCGCTTGACGGCTGCACGGGTGGGCTTCGGGGGCGGAACGGGAGATGGCGGAGGCAGGAAACCCGAGGCGCGTTGCCGCTCGGGGTGCGCATCTCCCGTCTTTGGTGCGCCGCTCAAGCGGTCGCCCGGCGGCTCGTCGGGTCGCGTGCTCCGTGTCTTGCCCCGTGGTATGACGACGAAATCGCCGTCGAACTCGGACGGGTAGTCGTCCGCCGAGTCAAAAAGCTTCGCCAAGGGGAACTTCAGCATCGCGAACTCGTGCGTATACCCCTCGCCGCGGACCTCCACGTACCAGATCGCCTGACCGGTATCGGGGTTGCACTCGAGCAGGCCGTAGTCCTGCCAGCTGTCGAACAACCGGTCGTTCTTGGCCGGACCCGGGATGCTCGCGCCGTCGTCCGGATGGGCGCGCGCGATCTCTTCCCGTACGGTGTCCGCGAGCCGCTTCGCCACGAACCAGGCTGCGCCAGCGCCGATCCAGCCTGCCGCACCATCGCGGTTAAGCGGCAATGCACCTTGGCGCAGCAGCCGGCGCATGGCGTCCATCAGCTGGTCGACCAGCGGGACGGCTGTCGCAGTCGTAAACTGGTTGCGTGGCCCCTGCTGCAGGTTGCTCGCGGCCGATTGGCGATCCGCTTGGCGCACGATCTCGGCCAGCACCCCGGTCGCATCATCCCCCGACCAGGCAGCCTCGAGCTCGCGCATGACTGACGGTTCGCGCGCCACAAAGGCCAGGGCTGTTGCAGGGACGATCCTTGGCGCCAGCACCAGCGGCAGGCGACGGTGCGCACCGTAGTTGCGTTCGGACTTCGGCGCGAATCGCACCTCATATTCGACCGCGGCGGCGCTCGGCATGTCGCCGCATACCGGCAGCCAGGGTCGTCCCGGGCCGTCTGGCCGTTCGGCGATGCTGATCCGCAGGTCGGTGATCGTTTTGCCGACGTCGTGGAGCAGCGCGGCGAGGATCACGGAGTAAGTCCAATGATCGCGCTGCGCGTCGATCACCTCGGCGGCGCCACCTTTGGGCAGCAGGTATCCACTGCGCAAGGTGACCGCCGCACGGATAACTTCAATTGTGTGGGCGGCCAGCCCGCCAACGTGGGCGTGGTGATGCGCCTCGCTCGCCGGCAGAAGCTGGACGAACTGCAGGTAGCGGAGGATCGCCGGCGCAATGTCGCGATCCCACGCGGTTTGGCTCAGCTTCGATTCGCGATGGATTTGTTGCAATGCGTTCGAAAGCTTGCACACCTGGACCAGCACCGGCGCGTCGAGCACCCTGAGCCAGCCCGTTCGGTTTGCCGCCAATCCAGGGGCGGCACCGGTGGCCGGCGTCCCCGCGCTCGCCTGCTTGGCGTCGATATCGGCCCGACGTTGCCACAACCCCCGTTCGCGGCGGATAAACCAGCCTAGCCAGCCGCTCAGTGCTGCCGCAGCCAGGAAACATGCGCCAGCCAGCTCGATCATGTGGATCAGCCCCGGCGATTGCGAATCTGGGCTGCACAGAACTGCGCCAGCAGCCAGTTTTGCAGCACTTGCGGCGGCGGCGCTGGCCACTCGGACTCCCATACTTCGACGGTTGTACCTCTGCAGAACGAGGAGAAGGTCTCCGCCAGCGGCCTCCACTTCTCATCGCCACGTTGCGCGCGGTACCGACAGAACGGCAGCGCAGCCAGATCCGTGGCCAGCCGGACCGGATCGGCCGGCCGCAGCGCCTCCACGTAGCGCGCCAGCAGATCCCGGACCGTCAGCACCGGATCATCCTCCGGGTAGAGGTACACCTCCAGGCCGTCGTATCGTCCGAGCCAGCCCAACAGCACGCTGCGCCATCCCGGCTCGCCGAGGCCCTCGAGGAAATGACCGATGGTCACAATGGCCTGGGTGCGGACCTCCTGCTGGAGCGGGGAAATCGGCGGGGGTAGATCGTTCATCACAAAAACACCTCCGGAAAGGTGCGAGTTGTTCTTCTTCACGTCGTGGCCGGCGCCTTAAACGGCCGCCCGGCCGCGCATGGCCACCATTACTTTCGGCATAGGACAGAGGACTTGGTGAGGACTCGATGGCACCCACGATTGCCGCATCGCGACGAGAGCGTGCCGCATTTCGCCCTTTACGTCCGCCCCAAAATCGCGCCAGGTTTTTCGACTTTCCGCTTGACATGCCGCAGCGGTTACGCCGGCCCTTTTGCGCATTTGCCGACAGGTCGCTCCAGGCGGCCTGGAGGCCCCGTCCCCCGTCGGCCTTTGCCGCAAGGCGCCCCGTACCAGTAAATCCTTCGCCCAGCGGAATTTGAGCTGGGCGCCCTTTCGGGTTGGGCCCGTAGCCCGCTAGAAGGCGGACCGCCGCGGGCCGCCCGCCCTTTAATCCTTTCGCCCGGCATTTTCTTCATCTCGATGCAAGGCGAAACTCAAAAAATCTTTTTCGAATTTCGGGCTGCAAGGCGGCGACGCGCTCGCCACACTGCGCCCCGTGACTGGCCGCTGACCCCAGCAGCCCGGCGTCCTCACCGGCTCCCGATGGGGACGCCTTCCATCACGGAGCAGACCGCCATGCCTCGCCTTCTTGCGCTTGCGCTACTGCTGGTTGTCACCGGTGCGTCGGCGACCCCGCCCGACCACGTCCGCCTTGCCCGTTACACGGACGCCGAGCCAGTCCCCGCTGCAGCCGTCGTCGATCCGCTCACCGTCTTCGCGACCGTCCACTTCCCGCGTGAGCAGGTGCGAACCGTAGGCGATGCGGTCAACTATCTCCTCCTGCGGACCGGCTACCGCGTGGCGTCCTCCGACCCCGCTGCCGCAACGCTCCTGGCCTTGCCCTTGCCCGAATCGCATCGCGTCCTGGGGCCCTACCCGGCGCGCGCCATTCTTCAGGTTCTCCTCGGAGACGCCTACGACGTGAAGGCGTCGCTCGTCGATCGCACTCTGGCGATCGCCTTGCGGGATCCCGGCTCCGCGCGCCCCGGCACGCTGGCGATGGTTGAAGAGGCCGTCATCCGTCCCGTCACCCCCGCCACGCAGCTGGAGGCGATCCAATGAACGCGCCGCAAACCCCGCCCGTCGGCGCATCCTCCCGCCCCGCTCCAAGATTTTCGCTGCGCTCGCCGGGTTACCGCACGCTCGTGCTGTACCTGATCACTGCCCTGCTCGTCACCGGCACGGTCTTGTTTCTCCTCGGCTCACGATCGTCGGAACCGGTTCCGGAACCGGAGCGTACCGAGCCGGTGCGGCAGCCGCTCCCGCCGATAGCGGCGCCCGAGCCCCCGCCGGCACCTCCTGAGTCGCCGCATATTGACCGGCTTGACGAGCGCATCATCGAACTCTCCCGGTCCTTCGAGGCTCTCGAAGCCCGGTACTCAGCCATCGAGGCCCACCTTGTCGCGTCGGACGAGCACAACAACGACCTCCGTGCGCAACTGGAAGGGCTCGCCAATCCGCCCCGGCCCGCGCCGGCACCAGCACGCCGGCCCGTAGCCACCAAACCGGCCAAACCGCGAATGCCCACGGTCCTGTCGATCGACACCTGGGGCAGTGAGCCCTCGGTCGCGATTCGCGGCCTGCAAGGCGGGATGGCGTTCTATCGCGAGGGCGATGTCGTAGGTGTTGCACGCATCGAGCGCATCGACCCGCAGGCCCGTCGAGTCCACCTCCGGTCGCCCGATGGCACCCTGACTGCCATCGGCGTGCAGCACTAAGGGGCTGCGCATGCGCAAGACTGTCCTCTTCCTCCTCGTCACCGCGCTGCACCCGGCCGCTGCAGTCGAAACCGGCCACACGCGGCTACGCGGCGTTCAACCGGGCACCACCGCCACGGCCCCCTCGGCGGCCGAGGCCACCGAAGTTGCCGCCGTCGATCGCGTCGAGGCTGGCTACTGGGCCATCACCGTCGAGGAGCTGCAACGCGCGCGACACCTGATGCGCGGCCCACGCGGCGCCTTCAGCGTCTCCAACATCAGCCCGGTCGAGGTGCTTGGCATCCACGCCCGCTCCGACGCGGAGCGGGACCGCTATGCGGAGCTCTTCACCAAGCTGTTGCACGACGATGCTCAGCGTGTTCTCGCATGGCAGCGAGCCGGTGATGCCGCGATGCGGCGTCTCTTCCCGCAAGACAAGGCGATCGACTTTGGACGCGCCCCGAACACTCCCGCCCTCCCCAACTGGTATTTCGCGCCGGGAGGGGCGGCGCCATGAGCTTGTCCGGCGCACGTCGCGCCTTCCTCGCCCGCCTCTGCCAGGGCGGGGTGCTCGCGGCAGTGCCGGCGCTCGCCTTCGGCAGCGAGCGCAGCCGGTCGGTCTATCCGCCCGTCCCGCCCGCCTACCTCAGCGTGGCCCGGTCGCTCACGCTTCCACCCAAGCTCCTTTTTGCGATCGCGATCCAGGAATCCGTCATGCAGTGGGGTGCGCTGGCGCTGCCCTGGCCATGGACGCTCAACGTCCGCCGTAGCCCCCGTCGCTACCAACGTAATCCGGAAGCCGTCACCGAGCTCAAGCGCGTGCTCGCGCAGGGGGTACGCAATGTGGATTGCGGCCCTATGCAGGTGAACTGGCACTACCACGCCGACAAATTGCGTACCCCCGAGCTCGCGCTCGACCCTTGGCACAACCTGCGGGTGGCCGGCGCGATCCTCCTCGACCGCCGCCGCTCCGCATCCAATTGGTTCGACGCCACCGGCGCCTATCACAACCCCGCCGACCTCGCGCGAGCCAACCGTTACGCGCATTCCGTCTTCGCCCGATTGGAGAGGATTCCCGATCATGCCTGAGCTGCTGCATCGGACGCTTCTCGCTGCCTCCCCCGTCGGAGCCGACTGCGCGCGACCCGCCGCTGCGTTTTCCACTGCGCTTGCCGGAGGTGATCGCGTTGGGACGACTCGGGCGCCCTATCCCATTCGCTTCGCCCTGTCTCCCTCCCGCCGCAATTCTTGCGGCTCCTCCACCGCCGCAACGGCGGTTTCAGCACAGCCATGGTCCGCTTCAATGGCCTCCTCTCGGGCTATGGATCATGGTTGTGCGCTCTTCTTGCAGAATCGCACATGAGCCAGGGCACCATCGAGGCGTGGCTGCGTCCCACGATCGAGATCTGGAGCGCTCTGACCGCGGCGAGTTGCGGGCTCGTCGCACTCGTCGCCCCGTGGGCGCTGATGATGCCGCCTGACCTCGGCCGTGGCACCGCGGCCCTCGCCTTCGGCTTCGCCGGCCTGCGCGCCCGCCAGGCATGGCGCGTATGCCGTTATCAGTACGGGCTCACCCGCTACAAGGTGACGACCATCGCGCCGCACAAGCTGCCGCGCGTTCCGGGAAAGCTGTATCTGGGCGAAGGCTTCGCGTGGAGCCAACAACACACCCAGCGCCGCATCGACGCCACGCGGCCACAGGCCCACCCGTATCTGGTCGAGGGCGCAAGCCTTCGCGCAATGCGCGCGCTACTCCGCGCGATGGGCCCGACCCCGCTCAAGCCGCTTGCCGCAGCGCTCCTCCTCCCGCGTTGGTGGAACCCGCTCTCCGAACCTCCCGATCTCGGCGGGACGCCGGTCCTGCATGGCGTCGAGCCCGACGAGGTCCACGTCGCGCTCGGGCAGAAGCACCGTCCCGGTCACCTGGCCGTCCTCGGCACGACCCGCGTCGGCAAGACCCGTGCAATGGAGCTCTTCGTCACCCAAGACATCCGCGACGGGAAGATCGTCATCGTCATCGACCCGAAGGGCGACGCGGACCTCATGCTGCGCGTCCATGCCGAGGCTGCGCGCACCGGGCGCCTAGACCAGCTCTACCTCTTCCACCTGGGCTACCCCGATATCTCCGCCCGTTACAACGGCATCGGCAACTTCGCCCGCATCACCGAGGTCGCGAACCGCACGACGAATCCGCTGCCTTCCAGCGGCAACTCCGCGGCGTTCAAGGAATTCGCGTGGCGCTTCACGAATCTCGTCGCCCAGGCCCAGGTCGCCCTCGGGCAGGTACCCACCTACGGCCTGCTGCTTCGCGACATCACCGACATCGAGCCCCTCTTCCTCCGCTACGCGACCCACGTGTTGCGCACGGAGGGGCCCGAAAACTGGGAGACCCTGGTCGAGGAAGTGCAGACCCGCATCGAGAAGCGCCAGATCACCGTCCCGCGCGCCCTGCAGGATCGCAGCGACCGCCTGATCGCCCTCGTGCACGTGCTGAAAGATCTGCAGCTGCCCGATGCGGTGCTGCAGGGGCTCGCCACCGCAGTGCGCTACGAACGGAGTTTCTTCGAGAAGATCGTGGCCTCGCTCGGTCCCTTCCTGGAAAAGCTCACTACCGGCCCCGTCGGCAAGCTCATCTCGCCCGACTACTTCGATCCGGTCGATACGCGGCCGATCTTTGACTGGATGCAGGTCATCCGCCAGGACGGCATCGTCTATGTGGGCCTCGACGCGCTCTCCGATGCCACAGTCGCGGCGGCCGTCGGCAACTCGATGCTCGCCGATCTCGTGAGCGTCGGCGGCAAGCTCTACAAGACCGGCCTCGATCCTCACCACCCCGAGGGCAAGATCATCCTGCCCGACGTGGCCTGCCACTTCGACGAGGTCAACGAGATTGCGGGCCCCGAGTTCGTGCCGATGGTGAATAAGCTCGGCGGCTCGGGTTTCAGCATCACCGCGTACACCCAGACCATTCCCGACATCGAGGCGAAGCTTGGCGATGCCGCCAAGGCCCGCCAAGTGCTGGGCAACTTCAACAACCTCATCATGCTGCGGGTGAAGGACCCGGGCACCGCGGAGTTCTTCTGCAACCAGTTGCCCGAGGTCGACGTCCAGCACCTGATGGTGGTGACCGGCGTGAGCGACACGGACGGGGCGACCGAGACGGACTTTACCTCGCGCAACGAGGACCGCCTCACCACCCAACGGATGCCGATGATCTCCCCCGCCGACATCATGGCCCTGCCGCAAGGCCAGGCCTTCGCGCTGCTGGAGGGCAACCGCCTCTTCAAACTGCGCTTTCCGTTGCCCGATGCCACGAACGATCGCTTCCTTCCCGCGTCGCTCCGCGACGTGGCGATCCGGATGCGGGCCAAGTATCGAACGGCCGAGGACTGGGCCGCGCAGACCGATTGGCTGAAGAACATGCCGGTCGGGCTCGTCGCACCACTGAGTTTCGATACGTCGGGCGATGACACCGCGGAGGCATCATGAGTACGACCGCTTCGACCTCGCCCCCCGCCCACCACCCGGCACCCCACGCATCGACCGCAGCGGCGGGCCGGTCCCGCGGGCCCATTGCCGCCCTGGTGAGCGTTGTAGTCGGCCTCGCCTTCTCCACCCTCAGCTCATGGATCTTCGGGACGGCGCTCACCGTCCTTGGGGATCACACGTTCTGGAAGGGCCGCGGCGTCGAGCGCGCCCTGGCCGCCGTGGAGGAGGACTTCGGTTACCTCCAAGGCTATCCCCGATCGCTGATGGTCGACGACACGGTCGCCCTTGCGCGCGACTTCGCCGATCTCGTCGCCCGTACATTCCATTGGGTGGGCGCCCCCGCCTTCATCGCCCGTACGGCAGGCATCGAGCCCGACGTGGTGGCGAATCCCCATGCGCGCGCCGTTCGCCGCATCGTCAAGGAAGCCGGGCGCGTCGTCGAGACCGCCATCTACGTCGCCCAGGACACCGCCATTCGCCTAGCGATCGCCTTCTTTGCGCTGCCAGCTTTCGCGATGGCCATCCTCATCGGCCTGATCGATGGCCTGGTCCGCCGCGACCTGCGCAAGTGGACCGGTGGTCGGGAGTCCTCCTACGTCTACCACCACTCGAAGCGCTTCGCCTGGTGGTTCCTCACTTCCGGCTTCACCGCCTATCTCGCGTGGCCTTTTGACGGATTCAATCCGGCATATCTCGTCCTGATCTTCGCAACCCTGGTGGCCGCCGCCGTCTCGACCACCGCCAGCACGTTCAAGAAGTACCTGTAGCAACCGAGGAGTCCGTCATGTCATTGCCGCTCCGCTCCACCATCGCCGCCCTTGTCGCCGCTGCCGCCTTGCCGGTGGCGGCCGACGCCGACCGCGAGCGCGAAAACCTCGCGCGCCTCGAGCACGAGCTCGCGCTGCTCGCCTCCGAGGTTCGCGCAGCAAAGGCGGACGCGCCCTCCATCGCCCGCATCCGTTTTCAGTACGACAACCTCGCCCGCGACCTCGATCTCATCCGCGCCGGTATTGCGGATCACCTCGACGCGCCGCGTCATCCCCGTCCGATCGAACCGCTGAAGGGCGATTACCGGCGTTGAGTACGAGGCACTGACATGTCGCCCCAACAGTCCGCCGCCTTCGCTGCCGCCGCCGGCTACCAGCCCGGCTACATCGCGCTGTTTTTCGCCCTGCTCGTCGGCGCTCTGGTCGTCCTCTGGGCCGCCGACATGGTGCGCAGACTCGGGATCGAAGGCCTCGACGACCCGCGCCGCCTACCGATGCTCCTGTTCTACAAGCTGCGCGTGCTGATCATCGTCCTGCTGCTTATCTATGTGCTCACCTAGCTCGCGGCCACCCTGGCAGGCCGGGCCGCACGCCTGTCGGCGTTCCACGAAACGGCGCCTTACCACCACACGGAGGAAACCATGAAGCTCCTCATCCAACCTTCGAGCGCAGCAAACGCCGCGGATGGTCACATGATACAAGCACCGGCGCCTTGTCTGGAGCACCGGCCCAATCATGCCGCCCGCACTATCTTGCTGGGCTTCGCCGTCCTCGCCTCGGCCTTCATCGTCGAGCCAGCCCTGGCCGAGCTACCGACGGCCGTCGCCGCAGAAGGTGCCGCTTCCGGGGACTACATCGCGATCGGCAAGGAGTACTTCAAGAACGGCCTGATCGTCCTCGGGCTCATCATCGCCACGCTCGGCTTCATCGCGGTCGCCGCGGGCGGCATCGCGAAGTTCAATGAATACCGCATCGGTCGCGCGGAGCTCGGCGACTTGGGCGTGCTGGCCGTCGTCGGTGCCGTCGTGTTGGTGCTCATGGTCTACCTCCTCAACGAGGCGGCCGTCATCATCACCTAGGGATGGTCATGGACTCCTCCAACGTCCCGGCGCCGCAGCCGGAGATCTCCGTCGGATCAGGCCAAACGCCGCTGCCGAATCGTGTGAACGCTGAGCCCGCGATCATCAAAGGGCTCTCGTACACCGAATCGAAGTGGACCATCGGACTGGCCTTCCTGCTGTGGCTCCCGGTGGGCAGTGTAGTAGGCCTCGCCCTGCAGCACTTCCCGGTGGCTGTCCTCATCATCGCCACCGGTCCCATCGCCACGGTCTGGCTGGCAGCCGGGTACCTGGCCACGATGAAGCGCAATCGCCCCGATCACTATTACGTGCAGTTGTTCATGCGTCGCGGGGCGCGCCTCCATCTCATCCGCTCCCATTTCGTCACGCATGAGGGCGCTTGGGAGCTCGGCCGCACACTCGAGCGCTCTCGGGTGGCGAAACGCCGGAAGCCGTTGTGCTGACTCCGGAGCATTGCCATGCCCGCCTACACCGACAATCTTGCAAACGCCCGCGCAACGATTCGCCTCCAATCTTGGGCCATCCTCGTTGCGCTCGTCATCGTGCTGATCGCGGTGGCCGACCGGTTTGTGAGGCAGACGACCTTCACCGTGCATGTTCCGCCGGACCTCTCGCACGGAGCCACCATTCAGACGGGTCGAACGCCGGCGGTTCCGCCTCCGAACGTCTATGCCTTCGGGTATCTCATCTGGCAGCAGGTCAACCGCTGGGCCAAGGATGGCTCCAAGGACTACGTCGCGCAGATCTACGCGCTACAGAACTACCTGACGCCCTCCTGCCGGGAGCAGCTCCTCAAGGACGTCAGCACCAAGGCCGGCGATGCCGAGCTGATCCAGCGCACTCGCGCCCTCCTGGAGATTCCCGGCTACGGCTATACCGCGAACCGGGTGACGGCGCACGGCAACGGGGGATGGACCGTGCTCCTCGATGCCCAGATTCTCGAGACCTCCAGAGGAATGCCCGTGAAGGACACCTTCATCCGCTATCCCCTGCACGTCGTGCGCTACGACGTGGACCGTGAGCGCAACCCCTGGGGTCTCGCCCTCAATTGCTTTGCCGGCCGTTATCCCGAACGGATCGACCCGCAGGCGCTAGAGGCGCCAATCGCCCCCCAGCCGGCGCCGACCACGCCGCTACCCCCGTCCGCCGCGCGGTCCGCCGTCGATCCAGGTTCGGATCTGCCGCGAGCCGTGCCGCTGCCGGTCCCGGACACCAAGGAGGAGTCGCCATGATCGCCACTCGCATCGCCGCCGCGCTCATGTGCCTCGGCGTTCTTGCCTCCGCCTCAGCGCAGCAGCCCGAATCCAAGGCACCATCACCGGCCAGTCTTTCGCCGGATGCTGCGGGACCGACGGCGGCACCAAGCTGGCATCCCGCTGCCACGACGACCATGGATCTCGGCGCTCTCCCCCCGCAACCGGTCCCCTCGCCCGCTCCGGTCTTCTCGCCCCCGTCCAGCGGCCCAGCCGCCGGGAAGTCCGCTCATCCTCCATCGCCCCCCAACACGCAGGCGGCATCCCCCCCCCCCGCCCGCCCCGACGATCGCCAGGCCGATGGCGGCCGTACGCAACATGTGCTCTTCGAGCGCCTCCCCGTCCACTTGCTCCTGAGCCCGGGGCGGGAGCGCCTGGTGCAGTTCCCGTTCGTCGCCTTGATGGATGTGCCAGCCGCCCTGCAGGGCTTGCTCGAGGTCCAGATCATCGAGGACACGACGTATCTGACGGCGAACGCACCCTTCCCACGCACCCGCCTGTATGCCCAGGCAGTCGACGGCAGCACGACGGTTCCGCTCGATATCGAGTCGCACGAAGCTGTCCGGGTGCCGCCGATGCTGCGCGTCCATCTGCCGGGCGATGCTGCCGCAGAAGACGACGAGCGCGCCGAAAATCGGCGGAACGACGAGCCGGCGGTCGACATGATCCAGCTCACGCGCTATGCCGCCCAGATGCTGTATGCGCCGGCCCGCTTGCTCCCCACCCTGCCGGGCGTGCACCAGGACCCGGTCGATCAGTCGCCCGTGGTCGGCCTCTACCGGGGTGGAGAGATCGAGACTGCGCCTCTGGGGGCCTGGTCGAGCGGCTCTCTGCACGTGACGGCGGTACGCCTCACGAACCGGACCGCGCGCGCCGTTGACCTCAAGCTGGACATGCGGTGGCTACGCGGGCAGTGGATCGCGGCGACGGCCCAGCATTGGCGTCTCTCGCCCCATGGCTCCGAGGCCGACACGACCGCCGTGTACCTCGTCTCCGATCGGCCCTTCGCGGCCGTGCCGCTGTGGCGCTAGGAGGCCCCATGCAGATCGCCCAGAACAGGCTCGTCCCCGTCCTCGCCGTGATTGCCCTCACCGTGACGGGCTACATCCTCTACAAGCAGAGCGAGACACCGGGCGTCCAGCCAGGACCGTCGCTGACCAAGGTGCCAGAAGCCCCCTTGCCGCCCACTGCCAAGGGAGCCGACGCCGACACGCCGCAGGAAACTCTCAAGACCGTGGTCGCGGGCTACACCGAGCTGAACGACCAGATGCGGTCCCTAATCGGCGAGAACCGCCGCCTGCAGGAGCAGAACGATCGCCACCAGCTCAGCGAGGACCGCATCCGCGAGCAGCTTCGCCGCGAGCTGCGCACCGAGATGGCAGCCGAGATGGACGCTCTCAAGCAGCAGCGGGCCGCCGCGGCCGACCCGCAGTCGTCGGGCGGTCTGATCGGATCAGCAATCGGCGCGGCGAACCTCCCTGCGGGCTTTGGCTTCGATAAGGCGAAACCGGATGCGCCAGTGATGGAGGGCACCACCGCGCCAACCCGCGTCCTGCCGCTGGGCTACGAGATGGGTAAGGGCACGGACGGAAGGCAAGGCGTCGTGCGCAAAGTCATCCTCGCCGAAGCGGCGCCGCCCGCCAGCCGGACGACGCGGGCCGAGGCTCGAACGGTGTCCCCTGCCGCCACGCCGTTCTACACGATCCCGGAGAACGCGACCCTGACAGGTGTCGCCAACATGACCGCGATCATCGGCCGGGTACCGGTAGACGGCAAGGTGACCGACCCGATGCAGTTCAAGCTTCTGCTGGGACCCGAGAACTTGGCCGCCAACGGTCATTACCTTCCCCGCAACCTCGCCGGTATCGTGGTGTCGGGCATCGCCATCGGGGACATGACGCTCGCGTGCGCCGAGGGCCTTATCCAGTCCATGACCTTCGTCTTCAACGACGGAAGCATCCAGACGGTCAGCCGACGCCGCGACGGGACGACCCCGCTATACGGCGCGACCGGCGGGTCGGCCGGCGGCAAACCTTCGCTCGCCGCGGCGCCGAAGCTCGGCTGGATCTCCGACCGCCACGGCAACCCTTGCGTCCCCGGGCAGTTCGTCACCAACGCCCCGGCCGTCCTCGCAGACACCATCGGCCTGCGGAGCCTCTCCATCGCCGGCCAGGCAGCGGCCGCAGCCCAGACGACCACCACGGAGAACGTCTTCGGGACAAGCTCCAGCCGGGTCACGGGGAGCAAGGGCACCTACATCCTCGGGCAGATGGCGAGCGCCGGCACCGACGAGGTGACGAACTGGCTGATGCGCCGGCTCGCCGACAGTTTCGATGCGGTCGTCGTACGTGCTGGGGGCGAGGTGGACGTGCACATCGACGCCGAGATCCAGATTGACAAGGCGCCCGACGCGCGGCGCATCGACTACGGGCGACTCGACGCGCCGGCAACCACGACTTCCCATCTGCGAGGCAGCTACCATGGACTGGACTGATTCTTCCCGAATCGCGCGACTCCTTGCGGCCGCCACGGTGGCGGTCGTCGCGCTCGGCGCCTGCAGCGTTGCCGGGCCCCGCAAGTCGCCCTTGCCGGACGATGGGCCGACCGTCGAGGAGATCTACCGCAAGCGGACCTCCGAGAACCAGGGCATGCGTGCCCGCGAAGCCCTCCCGCTGCGGCCCGCCACCGAAGTCCTGCCCGGCCCCGTCCTGGAGCCGGCGATGCTCCAGCTCGAGCGCCGCTTCGCCCGGCTCCCCAACCCGGATCTCATCATGATCGTATTTCCCCACCTGTCCCGCGGGAAGTACCCGGCGCCCGGCTACGTGACGGCGTTTCCGATGTACGAGCGGGTCGAGTACCTGCTCCCCGGCGAGGCGGGCGCGCTGCGGCCGGACCACCGATCCACTCCCGCGTCCACGCCCACCGCTAGCGTCCCCCCGGCGCGCAATCCCGCCGCCAGCCGGGTTGCCCAACCCTGACGGAGCGATCGCCATGCTCGGATTCATTCGCATGTTGGGACTCGCGTCAAACGCCGGGGCCGCCCCTGATCACGCCGAGGCCTCGCGCCGCGAGTCGGCCGTGCGGAGGAAACCACTCCCGGTCCGGGAGCGCCGGCGGCTCGCCTCCCGCCCACCCAGCATCACCGACCTGCTGCCCTGGCGGGACTTCGACGAGAAGACCGGCACCTTCCTCCTCGAGGACGGCGCCTCGCGCGGCCTGCTCTACGAACTCGATCCGATGCCGAGCGAGGCTTGCGCCGATCAGTACCTCAAGGCACGCTGCGCCGAGATTCAGGCGGCGCTTCAGGCCCTGCCCGAGTATGACGAGGCGCCGTGGGTGATCCAGTTCTTCTGCAA
The DNA here is from genome assembly GCF_032027225.1 of Aromatoleum sp. Lineage (GTDB taxonomy): Bacteria > Pseudomonadota > Gammaproteobacteria > Burkholderiales > Rhodocyclaceae > Aromatoleum. The sequence goes on from NZ_JAVSMM010000015.1 coordinate 62,220, forward strand.
CGACGACACGGATCTCTCGTGGCAGATCGAGCGCATACGCGACTACATCATCGCGGTGCATGCCAAGGCCCCGGAGCGGGCGCGGGAGATTCTCGCGAGCGAGTTCACGCGCCACTTCCTCGCCGAGATGGCTGAGCATCTGTCGCTCGTGGCCCGGTCCGAGGGCCTCTTCTTCGATGAGGGGGTGTCGGGCAACCGATGGCGCGGCCAGATCCGTCGCGTGCGTTGCGCCATCTACCGTCGTTTCCCGCCGGGCTTTGATTTCTCCCGGGACCTCCTCGACCCCGCAGAGACGCTGCAGCAGGCGGCGCGCGGGCTCGTGGCCGGCCTGGCGCAGACCGGCATCCACGCCCGGCCGATGAAGGCCGCGGACTTCTACGCATGGCTGCTGCCGTTCTTCAATCCGATGCCCGACTTCGCCGAAACCGTGGGCGAGCTCCTCCGGCTGTGTCCGTACCCCCGACCCGACGAGGCGCCGGACTACCTCGATCTTGGCGAACTGCTCTTCCTCGCCGCGCCCAAGTCGGATCCCGAAGCCGGTCTGTGGTTTTTTGACGGCCGGCCCGTACGGGCGCTGGCGCTGCAGTCGATGCGCAAGCTCCCCGAGATCGGCCACTTCACCGCCGAGCGCGACCACGCCGGCAAGCTCTTCGCGCGCTTCGACCGCTTTCCCGACGGCACGATGCTCTCGGCGACCATCGTGATCTGCCCGCAGGACACGATGACGGGTCACGTCGAAGCCATCAAGAGCGCTTCGCGCGCAAACACCCTCGAAGCCGCCCACACCTATGACGAAGCGGTGGCCGTCCTCGACAACATGCGCACCGACAAGCTTTACCCCATGTACCTCACCCTGTTCGTGCGGGGCGAGGACACTTCACAGCTGGGGCGCACGGTGGCGGATCTCACCGCCGCGCTGCACACGTCGGGGCTCAGGTTCATCCAGCCGGTGGATGAGCTGCAGGGCTGCGACGTGTTCCTGCGCGCGCTGCCGATGTGCTTCGATCCCCGCTTCGACGCCCGCCACCTGCGCCGCTCGCGCCTCACCTTCGCCTCCCAGATCGCGGCCCTGCTTCCCCTCTATGGGCGCGCCCGCGGCACGGGTAACCCCGGCTTCTGGCTGTGGAACCGCGGCGGAGAGCCCCTCCTGTTCGACCCCTTGAATCCCCGCGATCGCAACAAGAACGCCCACCTCCTGACCCTCGGCCCGACCGGCGCCGGCAAGTCCGCCACGCTGTGCTATCTCGCAATGCAGATGATGGCGATCTATCGACCTCGCTTCTTCATCATCGACGCGGGGAAGTCCTTCGGCCTTTTGGGCGAGCACATGCGCCGCCATGGACTCACCGTCAATCAGGTCGAGCTCACCCCCGATACGGAGGTCAGCCTGCCGCCCTTCGCCATGGCCCCGCGTCTCTTCGATCAGGACGGCATCCAGGCCTTCGACGAGACCTTCGGGACGCCGGATGAAGACGAGCTCCCGGAATCGGAGGCAGCTGAAGTCCCCACGGCACCAGACGACGATGACGAATCTGCCGACCCTGGCAAGCGCGACATCCTGGGCGAGATGGTGATCGCCGCCACGCTGATGATTACCGGCGGAGAGGAACGCGAGATGCGCAGGATGAGCCGCGCGGACCGCTACCTGATCGCTCGCGGAATCCTGGCCGCCGCGCGCGAGGGCCGCGACCGCGGCCAGCCGCATCCGCGCGTGCAGGACGTCGCCCACGCCCTCATGGCCATGCGTAGCGACGAGGAGCTGGGCCCCGCGCGGCGCGACCGGGCCGAGGAGATGGGCCAGGCGATGATGGTGTTCTGCGAAGGCCTGCGCGGACGGCTCTTCGACCGGTACGGCGCGACCTGGCCGGATGCGGACGTCACGATCGTCGAGATGGGCACGCTGGCGCAGGAGGGCTACGAGGATGCTCTCGCGGTCGCCTATACGTCCCTGATCACCCACGTCCAGGCGCTAGCCGAGGCGACCCAGTATGACCATCGCCCCATCATCAACCTCACTGACGAGGGGCACATTATCACCGCCAACGACCTGCTGAACGTCTACTCGGTCAAGATCACCAAGATGTGGCGGAAGCTCGGGGCATGGTACTGGCTCGGCACCCAGAACATGCAGGACTTCCCGGCCTCGGCCTCTCGCATCCTGAACATGTGCGAGCACTGGGTGCTGCTCACCATGGATCGGGACGAGATCGAACAGGTCGCCCGCTTCCGCACCTTGACTCCCGAGCAGCGCGCACTGATGGAGTCCGCCCGCAAGGAGCCGCCGAAGTACACGGAGGGCGTGATCCTCAATCCGCAGATGCAGGCCCTGTTCAGGAACGTGCCTCCGCCGCTCGCCATCGCGCTCGCGATGACGGAGAAGCATGAGAAGGCCTGGCGCCTTGACATCATGAAGACCACCGGCTGCACGGAGCTCGAGGCGGCCTATGCGATTTCCCGCGAGATCGCGACGAAGAGGGCCGCGTGATGGACGCCCCGGATCCTCGCGTACCCCTTGCCGGCGACCTCGCCCTGAGCGCGCAGCTCGACCGCATCACAGCCGAAGCCCGCGGGCATCACCGGCTGCTCTTCCTGGAGTACCTGCCCGACGACGCGTTTGCCCTGTGGGCCCGCGCCAAGGCGATCACGGAGCCGGACGACGTGGCCTACATCCACCTCCTGGCAAGCGGCCGAGGGGTCGTTTCCGGCGTCATCGTCGGCCTCGAGGTGGGCGGCGACGACCTCGACGACGACCTCAGCACCGTGCTCTTCGGGCGGCCTCTGGTCCTCGTGGCCGGCCTCGACAAGGCCCGCCAGCATCTGGGCGGGCGCCTGTTCCAGTGGCTGGCCTGGGCCGCCGCCACGCTACCGCTCATGGTCGCCAGCACCGCGGACGCTACGCCGTTCGTGCGTCATCTGGGACGCCACCCCGTCGACGTCGACCAGATCCTCAACGGCCAATGCTCGGGCACGGCCGCCGAACTCGCGGGCCGCGCCATCAAGTCCTCGCGGGAAAACCCATGAAGACGATGCGCAACATCACCGCCGCCGTCCTCCTTGGCCTCACCGCGACGGTCCTCCCGGCCGCCGACATCCCCAGCACCGGCTCCAGCCTCTATTACCGGCTGGGAGGCGGCGATCCCGCCTCGCGTGCAGCAAACCCCCGCGGCGTGCCCTACAAGCTCGCCCTGTCGGGGGTGGCACGCCTTCACTACTCATGCGGGGCCTACGACTTCGGGTTGTCCTTTCAGACCTTGATGAACCAGTTCGCGGCGCTTGGGACCCAAGTCACCAATGGCGTCAAGGCAGGCATCACGGCGCTTCCCCTGTACTTGTTCCAGCGTGCATCGCCCGGGCTGTATGAGCTCTTTCAGACCTACGCCAAGAAGGCCGAGGTGGCGATCCAGATCGCCACCAAGAGCTGCGAGGAGATGGAGGCCCAGATCAAAGCCGGCGAGGATCCCTACGAGGATTTCATACGCATGGCCAGGGGCGAGGCCTGGAAGCAGCAGGCGACCGTCACCAGGGATGTGGTAGCGGCGAAGGACAGTGTGGGCGTCAGTGCAGGGAATGACGGCATCACTTGGGTGGGAGGAGGAAAGGCCGGGGGAGTCGACCAGGAACCGGTCCGGATCGTATATGACACGGTATTCGGAGGTTTCAACGTCACAATGGGCCAGGCGCCCAAGACATCGTCCGCCACCTATCCCGCTGTCAAATTGACCGGCACCTTCCCCTCTCCGGGAAGCGCCGCCACGTACGGAACGGACGTACTTGGCGATGTCGAGGTCACTACCTGCAAGGAGAATGGCTGTCCGGTCCCGCAGTCGAAAACCGGCCTTGGCCTGATACAGAAATTCGAGCTTGAAATCCCGGTTGTGCAAGGGCAAATCGACGCCGTATTTGCCAACGTCGTGCCACGCGGGACGGATCTGGCGGCGGCCTCCGCCCCTGGGGTCGTCGTAACCCGTAAGCTCGTCGACGCCATTCGCGAGCTCCCTGCCATCGAGCAAGGCATTGCGCGCCAGCGCCTCGTCCAGGACTTAGCGCTGGCGAGGACCGTCGACAAGGCACTGATCATCCGGAACCTGCTCCTGACGGGACGAATGATCCCGGAGGTGTACAAGACTGCGAATACTCAGATCGAATCCAAGCTCGCGGAGCTGAACCGCCACATCGACGATGTGCTCTACGAGGCCAACGTTCGAAAGCGCGTCATCTCCGAGACGGCGACGGTCCTTTTGGACAGTTATCAGGCGGCGCGCGCTGCTTCGGCCGGAAACGCCGTGCAGCAGCCGGTCGACCAGCAACCCATGATCGGCGGGCGGGTGAAGAAATGACCGTTCACCCGTTTCAGTCAGGACGTCGGCGCCTCATCACCCGGCCGCTCGCCCGCTCCGCCCTGGCCACCGTCCTTGCGATCATCGCGCTCGCCGCCTTCGTCGTGGTAGCGATGGTCGCACTCGGATTCCGCGACGATCTGGACGTCCTGCACCAGGTCGTGGGGCGGATCAAGCCGTATCTGGTCGGCGTGCACCTTCTCGCGATCGGCGCCCTGTGGCTCGCTTGGCCGTGGCTCGGCCACCACTTGCCGGCCCGATGGCCCGACGAGGCTCGCCGGGCGTTCCTCGGCGCGCGCCATCGGGTCTGCATCGGTCTGCTCTTCATCGAGCTCTTCGTGGTGCTCGGCATTCCGTTCGGTCGCATGTAGGAGGAACCCGCCGTGAGCGTCGACAGTTACCTGGAGCTCTTCACCACCATGTACGGCTGGGCGTTCGCGGGTGTCTTTCGCGACATCCTCGTGGACACCGGCATCATCTTCCTCCCCTTCCTCTTCATCATCATCGGCACCTGGTTGCGCGCTCACGAAATGAACGCGGTCGAGGGCGCCGATGCGGCCTGGATGGTCCGGAAGATGGAGGTCGAGTTCTGGACCGCCATCTTCGTCATGGCCTTCTGCTTCACGCCGGTCGGCACCAGCCTCGAGAACGTCAAGCTCCACCACACCCCGGCAACAACCGCACTCAATCCGACCCCCGCCACTGCAACCGGAACGAATTCGGACAGCACCTACGACGATGCCTTCAGCTCGGTGCCGCAACACCTCGAGCTGCCGCCCTGGTGGTTTGCCGTCATGAGCCTGTCAGGCGGGTTCAACGATGCGGTGCGTGGCGGCATCTCCGGCGGTTTGAGCGGGCTCCGGGAGGTAGAGGAGTTCGCCCGTTCCGCCGCAGTGGAAGATCCGACCCTTCGCGCGGAGGTGCAGCGCTTCTACAACGAATGCTACCTGCCGGCACGGTCCCGTTACCTCGAAGCTCCACCGTCCCCGTCCGCAGCAGCCGCACTGGAGGCCTACGGCGACGGCGATCCCGACTGGATGGGAAGCCACGCCTTTCAGACCGACCCGAACCTCTACCCGGCCCTGCATGCGCGGTCCGGCGTGCCGGGCTTCGCCCTGGACGTGGCCCGCCAGGATGCCGACATGGACGCCAACTCCGCCGTCCCGGACTATGGACGCCCCACCTGTCACGAATGGTGGGCAGACCCCGCGCTCGGGGTGCGCGCCAAGCTGATCAAAGGTATCGGCAATCTCGCGGCGGCACCCACGTCGCTGACCGAGAAGGTGGCACTGGTTTTCAGCTCGGTGGCCGGCGAGAAGCGCGAAGATGGTTTGGCAAGGCTCGCCATGGGACGGTCGAACCCTGCGATTGCACCCGAAACGATGCTCCCCGACGACAACCGCAGTTGGTACCACGCCCTCCTCGGAGCCGGACCCGACGTCGCCGGAATGGCCGGAATGGTGAACAAGGCGCTTCACGCCCAGGCGTCCCGCTTTCCGATCATCCAGTTCGCGACCCTGGCCCAGCCCCTGATCCTCATGGGCATCTACATGTTCATGCCCCTGATCCTGGTCTTCGGGCGCTACAGCGTTCAGATCATGTTCCTGGGTGCGCTCGCCATCTTCACCGTCAAGCTGTGGCCGGTCCTCTGGTACATCGCGATGTGGATCGACGAACACCTGTGGGTCGCAATGTACCCGGACGCCGGGCATCTGCTGTTCAACGTCCTGCACCTTGAGTTCGACACGGCGCTTAAGCGCAGCACCTTAAATACGCTCCTGATCGGCCTTTACCTCGGGCTACCCCTGATCTGGAGCGGGATGATGGGGTGGGCGAGCCTGCACGTGGTCCACGGCATCGACGCCATGAAACACAGTGCAATCACAGCGGGCATGGCCGCTGGGCAATCCGGGACCAATATCGCCACTCGTTTCGTCGGTGGCGTCGGGAACACACTCCGGCGAGGTCGAGGATGATGGCGCCAAGATCAGAAATGGACGATCGGGTCGCCGGAGAATGCGCCGACTCTCTCCCCGTTCCGACCGACAGAAATCGGTTCGCGACCATGCACCGTATAACCCGTGTAACCCCCCTCGGCGATGTCCAGGCCACCAAGAGGTCCGTAATCGAACGGTGCGATGGCGTTACGTCCGAACGCGTCAGCGCCACGTTCATGGTTCTCCACATCGTCGTCACGCCCAGTCGTCAGGAAGAAAGCCAACAGTTTCGCCGTCCCTGCCAAGAGAGCAAACGCGCCAACGAACGTCGCGCGGATTAGGTTCGCAATCGGCTTCATACGTGCCTCCTACGCCCGTGAGGAAAGTACCAATGCCAATAACCCATATTGAAAAATACGCCGTACGACCCGGTAGGTACACCTCGACGGTGTACCGCGCTGTAAGGCAGGTGGTGGCAAGCATCTGCATCCTGCCGTTCTCCGTCGGCATCGCCACGGCCGATTCGTCGAAGGCAGCCGACGACATCAAGGACGCCATCATGCATAACACTGCCAGGCAGGTCCGGCCCGTCTCGGTGGCTTCCACGCCGGTTTCCGGCATCTACGAGGTCGTCAACGGGATGGACGTGTTCTATGTGGACGCGACTGGTCGCTATGCCTTTGTGGAAGGTCGCCTGGTGGACATGGTTGAGCGCCGCGACCTCACTCAGGCGAGGCTCGAGGCGCTCACTGCGATCCCCTTCGCCGAACTGCCGATCGACATGGCGATCAAGACCGTGCGCGGGAACGGCTCGAGGCGGCTCGCTGTGTTCGAGGATCCGGCTTGCCCCGCGTGCCGGTCGCTGCAGTCGTCGCTCACCGCTCTCGACGACGTCACGATCTACACGTTCACCTACCCTGTCGTCTCCTCCGACTCGATTCCCGCGGCCGTGGGCACCTGGTGCGGCAGCGATCACCCGGCCGATCAATGGCGGGCCTACATGGAAGGTGCCCCTGTGCCACGGCAAATCGAGCCTCACTGCGAGCCCGCCATGGACCATGTCCGGCGGATCGTCGAGTTCGGACGTAGCCATGGAATACGCAATACACCTACCCTCGTACTGGACGACGGGCGCCGGGTAGTCGGAGCGATCTCCGGCCCCGAGCTCGAAGAAGCCCTGACGCGCGCTGCCGAGGAAGCAGGCAGATGAACGCGACAATACGCCGGTTGGCCGCCTCTCTGACCTGCGCCACCGCCCTTCCGTCCGTCCTGGCCCAGGAGCGGGTCGAAGTCTTCCAGCTCAGCACGCAACTGCTTCGCGGAACGGGGACGGCAACGGTGTATCACGTGGATGGCATGGAGCGAATGACTACCGCCCTGTCCGCCGGGCTGCCCTCCGACCCAATCCAGGCCGAAGCGGTCGCGAGGCGCCGCTTCGAGGCGCTCACCGACACCGACCGCCAGGCGCTCGGGGCCAGCGCACAGGGCCTGACCGCGGCCATGCAGTACCGGCTTACCAAGAGCCCGGCAATCGTATTCGACGGAGCGGCCATCGTTTATGGCGTCGAGAACGTGGATCAGGCCCGCGCCATCTACCGGACGTGGCGTGCCCGGGGCGGCCGGTAGGGGAAGGCGGCATGCGCGCGTGTTCCGGCACCCGGTCAGCCAAGGCGCCGCGTCTGCGCGCGCTCGTGGCCGCCTGCGTCGTCAGCTGCAACCCCATAGCCGAGGCGGTGGAGTCCACCACCACCGCTGCCCTCCTCGCCCAGGCTGTCGCGAGCTACCCGGCCTGCAGCGCATGGCATGTTTCGGGGATCTGCTTCTGGCTGCGGTGCACACCGGTCGGATGCTCCATCCGCACATCCACCCGCGTCAGCCATTTCGCCCCCGATCTGGTGGTGAGCACCTATCACGATGTGCCCACCCACCCGTGGCCGGAAATCGGCATCCCGATCTCGGCGGCAAGCCGAGGGCTCCTCGAGACACTGCTCGGCGTCGACCTGGCCGACAGCGCCGGCACGCACTCGCAGGCCGATCGCACCGACAAGCAGCGGCGCTTCCGCGACGCCGATGCCATCGGCCATCCCGCGGCCGGGCTGCCCGACCTCGCGACCTGCCCCTCGGCCGTCATTCCCTTCGTCCCCTACTACCAGTCGAAACTCGACGCGGCCGTGTGGCGTTCCTACCTACCGGCGGAGCTCCTCCTACCGGCCTCCTGGGTGCCGGGAATGCGCGAGGTCGGCACCCCGCCGCTCAATACCTGGGGCAACGTCTATCCGCGTAACGGTGAGGTCGTCCAGCAACACGAGGTCAAGGCCGCCGCGGTCCTGTCGCAGCGCATCGCCGATTTCATCACCCGGCCGACGCAACCGCACGTCTACGCCTACGTCACCTCGGGCGGCATTCGGCGGCGGCGGGGTCAGCTCGTATGGGATCCACCGCCGGCGCACGAAAACGATCCCATGGGCGGCCTGTGGCAGATGAACGTCGCGGTCCCCACTCCCTGCCACATCTTCGGACTCAATGACACCGCGAGGCCGGCCTCCTACGGCGACGCCATGACCACCCATTCCGGCAGCTATGCCTACACACTCTGGCGTCCCTACGCCTGCTGCCGGGTGCGTGGCCAGATCTTCCTCGGCAACATCCAGTTCGGCTTGTGGTGAATGCGATGAGTCCTGTCCGTTTCGTGCCCCTGCTGGCCGTCTTCATCGTTGCACCGTCCTGGTCGGCGCCCCCCCTTGCCAGCCGGCCGCCCACCGTCATCCACGACGCCGGTGGCGTACCACTTGCGCCTTACTTCGAGCCGTTCGCCGACGACACCGACGAGGGGGCCCCCGAGCCGGTCCGCCAGCCACCAGCGCAACCACTGCCTCCGCAGCTCTTCCCGGTCGTCTCAGCCCGCGGGGGGCCCGGCCGCCTTCTGCAGAACCCGATGCCAAGCAAGTTGCCGGGCGGGCCGGGACAACCCATCTTCATCGTCGGCGACGATGCGGCCTCCGTCGACTGGCTGCAACGCAACGCGGACGCATTGCATCGAATGGGCGCCCAGGGAATCGCCGCGTCGGTGCGCAGCCCGGAGGACTTTTTGCGTCTGCGGGGCCTGGTCGACCTGCACATGACGCCCATGTCGCCCGATGCGCTCCTCGAAGCGGCCGGAATCCACGTTTGGCCCGTCCTCATCGGCGCCGATGGGACGATTTCCCAGTAGGAGGCACGTGATGAGCCAGAGAAGCATCCGCGCCCATCGGCTTGCGATCGCACTTGCCCTCGCCTACTCGGGCGCATCGCCCGCCACGGATCCGTCGCATGGCGATCTCGGAGCCCTCGCAGCCGCGCTCTTCGCCACCGTGCCGCCTGGCGAATTGTCTCAAACGGACCGGCGCGAGATCGCCGCCCTCACGCCTCTCGCCCTACGCGACGGCATCGTCGAGAGCAGCCTTCCGGGCTGCGAAACGGCGACGCACCCCGAGGTGAAACTTGAAGACCTGAACGGCGACGGCGTCTCGGAGGTCTTCGTTGTCGCCGGCAATTCCTGCACGTCGGGGATGACGGGCTGCAGCATCTGGCTGTTCGCCAGGCGCATCGACGGGCGCTGGAGCCGGCGCCTCGACGTCGCGGCGGCCGCCTACCGCGTGCTACCAACAACGTCCCTCGGGTGGCGCAACCTGAGCGTAGGCGGCCGTGGGTTGTGCCAAGGGGTATGGCGCGTCGCCGCGAACGGTGAGTACCGGTACGCGCGCTCCATCAGGCCCGACGGGACTCCGTGCCCAAGCCAATAGGAGGTCTGGCATGAGCGCCCGTCTCGCTTTCGTCCTGTTTCTGCTGACCGGCCTCGTCTGGGCCGGCGTGACATACACCGATTTCCTCAAGGCCGTGGGGCAGCGGGAGAGCACGATGAACCCGCGGGTCACCAACCAGTTCGGTCACGTCGGCCTCTTCCAGTTCAGCGAGGCCGCTCTGCAGGACGTGGGCCTCTACTCGGGCGACGGCACACCGAAGACCAACGACTGGACAGGCGCCTTCACCGGCAAGTACGGCGTCAGCTCGCTGGCTGACCTCCTCGCGAATCCCGACGCTCAGGTCCAAGCGGTGACCGCTTACCATCGCCAGACATGGAACACCCTCACGAAGGTCTATGGTGCTGAAAGCTACCTTGGGACAACGATCACCGGCATCCCGATCACCGCGTCGGGTCTCGTCGCCGCGGCACACCTCGTAGGCGCCGGCACCGTCGGGGAATGGCTGAAATCCGGAGGAACGACGGATCCGGCCGACGGCAACGGCACCACGCTCGTCTCCTACCTGGAGCAGTTTGCAGGCTATACGCTGAACTTCGCGCCCCCGAGCTACGCCGAGGTCCTCGCAGGCACCCCTTCGGGGGTTTCGTCCGGCGGCTATGTCCCTACCCCTGCCCCCTTAAGGACGTCCGTCGCGACAGGCTCTGCCACCCTGCTCAAGGACAGCAGCTTCGGCCGCACCTCTGCCGCCCAGGGCTTCTTCGGCGCCACCGGCTACCACATGGGCCAGGTTCGGCAGCTGCTGGTCGGAATCGCGGCAATGGCCCTCGTTACCTGGATCGCATGGGTCGTTGTCGCCAAGTGGCGCGGCCTGTCGGAGGGACTTGATACAAGACGCGATCTTGCAGTCGACATCGGTCGCGCTATTGTTCTGACATGGATCGTGCTGCTCATCATGATGTAGATCTGACGACTTCCATGGAGGCGATGATGAAACGGACGCCATATTTGGTCGCCCTCCTTCTGGCGGCATCCCTGCAGCCCGCCCGCGCGGACGTGCTCGACGGCCTGATCTTCGGCGCCAAGTGCATGGGCGCGGCCGATCGCAAGGCCTGCGAGGAGCAAGCCAAACGCGATGCCGACGAGACGCGGGCGCGGATGCGCCAGCAGCCCAACCAGAGCGCACCGACCCTGACGAATCTCGACTCGCCCGACGATACGCTCGGCAAGAAGATCTATCGGAACTGGCGCAAGAACGTGGAATGCCATCCATTTTCTAAACGCTCCGTACGCGACGTCGATTCAACTTATGCGCAAGTAATGAACCGGTATAGCTTCGTTACCCCGAACCAAGCCAAGCTTCAATCAGGTACCGGCGAGGCGGGACTTTACATCGCGGGTTATCTTCATGAGTCCGCACCCGGCGCCCTCTACCGCCTCGAACAGGTGGTGTATTCGCCCGACGTGGCCAACGGCCGGCGCCAGTACAAGCTGCGGCTCGACCTCGCCCGCGACGGATCCGGCACCCGTGTCACCGGCCAGTACTGTGTGACCACCGACGATCCGACCGGCTGGCGCGATTTGCCGGACCAGGTGCTCAAAAGCCTCAACAACACCTTCTAGCCCCCTGGAACGCCGATGCTCGGCGACGAACGTCCTTGCCCACATTGCCGCGGCGCCCGCGAAGTTCGCGCCCAGGTCGAACGCCCTTGCCGCAGCTGCGGCGGCAGTGGCCGTGAACGCCGCGCGTACGACGACGAGCCTTGCCGCGCCTGCGGCGGCCGACGCATGGAATCCATATCCGAGTTCCAGCTTTGCACGGGATGTAACGGGCGGGGATACGTTTGAGACGCGTTCGAAACCAGGCTCGCCTCACGGCCCCCTCGCATCCATAATCGATCGGGTTGCGAGCATCGAATCGGGCGATTGCGAGCATGACCAACTGCGCCTAGGATAAGTGCAGCTGCAGGGCCGTTCGCGGCTCTATTGAATCCGGTTAGCCCCTGACACCGGAACGGCTTTCGAGCCCGGGGTTCTGTTCAGTTTCATTTTTTCCCGTGGGGAGTCCTTCCCCCACGCGGACACGGCTCTCCATGTCTGTCCAAGGAGATGCCGATGTTCCACTTCCATTCGACTACATTGTCTGACGCAGCACTGTTGGAGCGCTTCTTCGGCCAAGAGGCCGAAGACGTGTGGGAGCGTTGCGGCTCCTGGGCCAAGGTTCTCGAGATCGCGCGGGACCCGCGCACGGAGCCCTGGCACGCCCTCGCGAATGCACTGGAGATCCTGCAGCGAGGCTTGAGCGAAGACTTGGCGGAGCGCGATGCGCTCGATGCCCCCGAGACCGTGCGCGCGTTTCTCCGCACCTTCTTCATGGGTCGCCCCTATGAGATCTTCGTCGTGTTGTACCTGGACGCCCGCAATCGCCTCCTCCACGCGGAGGAAGCCTTCCGTGGCACCTTGACGCAGACCAGCGTCTATCCGCGCGAAATCGTGCGCCGAGCGCTCGAGCTTCGTGCGGCCGCAGTGATCTTCTCGCACCAACACCCGTCGGGCCCGTGTGAGCCTTCGATCGCCGACGAGTGCTTGACCCGGCAACTGAAGGAAACTCGCCATGGTCGACGTGAAGGTGCTCGACCACTTCGTCATCGCCGGCGCTGTGGACGTATCCTTTGCCCAGCGGGGACTCCTGTAGTACTGCGGTCTTGCCAAACCGCGATTTGGCCGCTATTTTTGTTTTGTCTCGACGGCACCCTGCCGTCTCTCGAGACCAGGCGGGGACGCCCTCGCTCTCTCGCTTCGCGCGACACTCGCTCAATCCCTTGCTCGTCAACCGGCGCTTCTCGCCGCTCTGACCTCGACTCGTCCCGATTCCCCGCCCCGCGGCTGATGCAACTGCCATCAGCCGCGGCATGGCATGCATTGATCATCCGGACCACGAACGCCAGCGAGGAAGCACATGAATGAATTTCGGGCAGCATGTCCCCGGCGCCGAATCGACGACTTGATCGGCGTCGGTCAGAACTCGCATGACAAAGAAATTCCCCTGCCACATGAACAAAGAGGTGCCGCCATGCGCCTCGACCTACCCGTGAGGTAGCGTCGTCATGAGCATCAAGGTCATGTCGCTCGTATGGGAAGGATTTCCTGCGTCCGGAAGCGAGATGCTGGCAATGCTCGCTCTCGCGGACTGGTGCAACGACGAGGGCGGAAGTCTCCACCCGTCGATGAAGGCTGTTGCGGAAAAGATCCGCGTTTCGGAAAAGCAGGCTCGTCGGATCATCCACGCCTTTGAAGAAACCGGATACCTCAAGGTAGTCGGGAATGCCAATGGTGGCGCGCCCGGCACCACAAAGCAGTACCAGCTCAACGTCGTGAAACTTAAGACGCTTGCGGACGAAGCCGCAGCCCGAAAGACGGCTCCCGTCGATGTCACCCCTCCCACCGACGTCACCCCTCCCGTCGATGTCACCCCTCCCACCGACGTCACCCCTCCCGCCGATGTCACCCCTCCCACCCATGGGAGGGTACGGCTCCCACCCATGGGAGGAGAGGGCTCCCATGGGTGTCCCGAGACGCCTCCCACCGGTGGGAGCCAAACCACCAGTGAACCACCAGTGAACCACCAGTTAACCGTCAGGGGGACGGCGGCGCCTGCAGAGCCGGAACTCCCCCTTGCTGTCGCCAAGGCGCCAGCCCCCCACCAGGCCCAGGCCCCTCCCGGCGAGACGGCGCTGCAGGCCGCCTGCCGGGCGACCTGGGCAGCCTACCGCCAAGCCTATGCAAACCGTTACGGTGCCGCCCCGGTGCGTAACCAGAAAGTCAGCTCGCAGGTGAAGCAGTTCGTGCAGCGCATCGGCTACGAGGAATCGCCCCTGGTTGCCGCGTGGTTCGTGCAGCACCCCGGGAGCTACTACGTCGGGCGCATGCACGACTTGGGCTGCCTGCTGAGCGACGCCGAGAAGCTGCACACCGAGTGGGTGACGGGAAGGGTCATGACCGCCGGCAAGGCCCGCCAGTCCGACAGAACCGGCACTACCATGGCCGCACTCGCCGAGGTGCTGGCCGAGAGAGGAGAGTCGCTGTGAGCGCGAACACGCTGAAGGCCATCGCCGTGACGGCCGAACTGACCGGGGTCGAGCTTTCGACAGTGGCGCTGAAGGCCATGGATGCGGACCTGTCCGCCTACCCGGAGGCCGACGTGCTGCACGCCTTGGACCGCTGCCGCAAGGAGCTGAAGGGCCGCCTGACGCTATCGGCCGTGCTCGAGCGCGTCGCGGAGCTCGATAGCCGCCCTGGCGCGGAGGAGGCGTGGGCGACCGGGCTTTCCGCGGACGACGAAGCGGCGACCGTGGTGTGGACCGACGAGATCGTCCAGGCACTGGCGGTGGCCAAACCGCTCCTCGATGCTCGCGACAAGGTGGCGGCACGCATGGCGTTCTGCCAGACCTACGAGCGTCTGGTGCGTAAGGCGCGCGAGGCTAAGGAGCCGTGCCGGTGGTGGGCGTCGCTTGGCCGCGACCCGCGGCAGCGCGCGGCGGCCCTCGCGGCAGCAGTCGAGGCAGGCCGGCTCACACACGCGGCCATCCAGCCCCTGCTGCCCGCGCCAGCGGAGAGCGATGCGGTGGTCGCGGCGCTCATCGGCGGCGACGACGCGAAGCTGCTCGCCCACGTTCCCAAGGATGGCCGCGAGACCGCGATCCACAACCTCCAGTGCCTCCGCGCCCACCTCGCCGAACGGGAAACCCGGGCAGCGGCGCGTGAGGCGCAGCGCGCGACCGATGAGCGAGGGCGGCAGGCGGTGGTGGAGGCGCGCAAGGCCAGCATGTTCCGCGCAGTGCAAGAGCGCATGAACGGCACGGCTTCGACGGACGACCGCCCTCCCCCAAAGACCTTGCTTGTTCCTTGAATGCCAACCTGGCGTGAACCAGAATACAAAAACACTCTAAAGCGGCGGCTCATCGCGGCCGCGCAACCTGTCAGCCCCTGAAACAGGTACGGCATCCGCCCGGGGTTCTTCTTCCAAGTTGCATTCAATTTCTCCGTCCGGGATAACCCACGTCCCGGTTCGCGGATCGCGCGTTCTCCCGTCCAGCACTTACCCACGAGGAGATCGCCCTATGTGGCACGACGAACCCGCCGACAGGCCGGGACAGGATCCCCAAGCCTACCTTCCATTCGCCCAATGGGAGGACCGTTTTCGCGAACGCATCGCGCATTACCAGGAGCTGCTGCTCGTCTTTCCTGGCTCCGCTTACCTCGCAAACGAGCTCGCCAACTACCAGCGTTGGTTCCGCGAGCATCTCTTGCTACGCACCACCGCAGCTATCACCGATGACGAGCCACCGTTCTGAAAGGAAAGCAGCGTTCCGGGCGAGTGAGCTCGGAACGCTCGACACCACCCGCGCAACCGACACGCTGTGACAATGCCTTGCGAATACTCGACCGACGCACTATCGTAAATCCGTCCCCTCGACAATTTCTGCGCTCGATCCCCTCGCTCAGCGACGCTCCTTCGATCACCGTTCGAAGCAGCGCCGCGCCTTGCCTTCCCTACGCTGTTGTCTGAGCGACCCGCCCATGCGGGTTGCCTCGTCTCGTCAGATCCCTCGCAGCCGGCACATGCCGGCGCAGTGTCCAGGCGTTGCGCGCCTAGCCTCGCTCCGCTTACGCGATCGGTGTCCCCAGCCTCCGCGCCCCGCGCCCGGCTGTGACACGTCGAAAAGCCGAAAACCACGGCCGAGACACTCTGGGCCACCGGCAACCGAGACACGGAGAGAAACCATGCACACGACACACAATCCCCCGGAATCCTCGCATCGGTGGAATCGACGACGCAGCGCCCGGCGCGGGCGTGGGGTCCATCAGGCCACCGACGCTACGATTCGCTCGCACCTTTACATCGGGCGAGACCTCAGACGCGCCCTCGAGCATCAGGAGTTCGTCCTTCACTACCAACCCGAGATCGACACAGGCACCGGTCACACGGTGGCGGCCGAGGCACTGATCCGCTGGCGGCACCCGCAGCGTGGCATGATCGGCCCCGACACCTTCATACCCGCAGCGGAACACGTGGGACTGATCGGCCGCATTGGGCAATGGGCGCTCGAGACTGCTTGTGCGCAGCTTCACGCGTGGCGCGCCGCCGGCCATGATCTGCGGGTCGCGGTCAACTTCTCGGTCGAGCAACTACGCCGACACGACATCGCCGACACCGTTGCCCACACGCTCAAACGATTCGACCTCCGGCCGGATGACCTGGTCGTCGAGATCACCGAAAGCATCTGCATGCACGCCCATGACCGGGCGCGGGAGAGTCTCGCCCGCCTCGCTCGGCTCGGTGTACGGCTGGCAATTGACGACTTCGGCACCGGCTACTCGTCGCTCAGCTACCTCAAACGCATGCCGATCCGCATCCTGAAGATCGACCGAAGCTTCGTCGTCGACCTCGCCGACGCCGCCAATGCGACCATCGTGCGAAACATCATTTCGCTCGCGCATGAGCTGGATCTGACCGTCATTGTGGAAGGCGTCGAGACGGAAGCTCAACACGAACTCCTGCGCGTCATGGGGTGCGACGTGGTTCAGGGCTACCTGGTTGGTAAAGGTCTGCCACCGGCCCTGTTTCACGACGCGTTTCTCGCGCCCCGACAGCACGCGATCGTTGGGCAGGAGCGGGTCTGAATGGACATGTCGACCGACAAGCTGGCGCTGCGCGCCGTCATTCCCACGCGGCCTCGCAATGCCGGAGGAGATGACATGCGCGGTCATCGACGCAGCCATCTGCTCCAAGTCGGTCTCGAACTAGCCGGGCATGCCCTTTGGTCGCTATACAATGCGATCGACTGCCAATAAACGGAAATCAGCCGACAAGCATGACCGACCTCTCCGTCTACACCCTCCCCCAGCTCAAACAACTCACCGCCCTGATCGAGAAGGAGATCGCCAAGCGCGAGTCCGTGACCAAATCCGATCTTCTGAAAAAGCTGACGAAGCTCGCGAAGGAAAGCGGCCTGTCCCTTGACGACGTGCTCGGAAACGCCACTCCGGCTCCGGCGAAAGCTCGGAAGGTTTCCCCCAAGGGGACAGTTACGCGCAAAGAGCCTTTGCCAATCAAATATCAGCACCCAAGCAACCGCGATCTCGCTTGGTCCGGACGCGGACGCCGGCCGCAGTGGGTCGAAGCTTGGTTGGCGCAGGGGGGTGCATTGAGCGCGCTGGAGATCGCAGCGCAAAAGATGGCAAAGCGGAGCATGAAGAAGGCGACGGAAGCGCAGCCGGTAGTGCAGGAACCGGCGGCAGAGGTAGCGGCTAGCTGAGCCGCTTGGGGGTGTCGGGGAGCGTCCGCACATTCCGCACCCCAATCGGCCCGGCGCACCAGGTCATCACTGACCGCCGCCCGAAGCCGCTTCGTCGTATAACGAGTGGCAGGTTCCCGCGCTGAGCACGCATCCAGAGCGGAGCCTGAACGAGGCTTGCTCGGCCGGAGTTGTCGGCCAGACTGTGCGATTGAGCGGCGGCGGTAATGCCGATCGCCGCCGCACGACACTCAGCGCCAGTGAACGGCAAGTCTCCGATTCCTCAAACTTGCGGTATCCGCTGAGTCCGTGTGAATACCGCTCGATCAGGGGTTCATACTGCCAGTCCACAGTCATGTGCCTTGGTAAAGGTACTAAGGGTTGTCGGACGAAGTGGGCCGCTATAGGGAAGGCAGCTGACAGCTAGGCCGGTCCAGAATCTAAGCTCCGACAGGAGTACTGTCTTGCGCCTCCTCCCGCTCAGAAATCGCCAAGTTGAGTTTCTGCTCGATTAGCGACCGAAGAGCATGCTGAACCTCGGAAGAGACAATTTTCTTTGCGTCGGCATTTGGAGAGCTCTTGTGCACCCATCGCATAACCTCAAATACTAACTCTGAACTAGGACTAACCGACCTCGATCCACTAAACGAGAAGGAAACTCGGCATTCGCCTTCGTTCGGTCCGACTACGAATGGAAACGTCACATCCATTCGGAGAATATAGTAATGCTTATAGTATTTCTCGTCGTTGATTAGAAAGATGTCATTCAGCCTATCGCCATCCACATTAAATCGCCGGACAGTTTGTTTCATCCAAGCGATTTGAGGGTCATCGGGCAAGGCGGGGCCGTTGGTGTCCAGGCAAATGTCTATATCATTTACACTGCCGGCCTGTACGCAAGCCCCATACCCTGCAGTCAGTCGCTTGAAGTACCTAATACGCTCTTCATTGTTCAAGAATCCAAAGGTCACCGAAATCGGTTCATCACCCTTGACGAGATTCTCACCGTAAAGCACCTTTGCAATACGCGATGTGATCTTTTTATTGACAACTTCAGTTTCCTTCGATGAATGAGTTGAAGTAAACTCAAGCTTCAACTCACCCCCTTGACGCTCAATCGTCACTTGCGCATCGAAGCTAAGTTCTCGCTGAATCCAGTCCTTGCTGAAATCTTGGCGTTGAATCTGATATGGAATTGTGACTTTATCTGCATCGACAACAACCAGGGTTGGGCTTGTAACGAAATCCACACCCGAAGCCTCGCCTAGCATATCAAATGGTTCAGCAAAGAGACTCTTCTTCAGCGGAGTAATCCAATCCACCCCTTTTGCCACCAAATCCAAGCCAGCTACCTTAATCTTTGGCTGCGATTCGCGACTGACACTGCTTTCAATCAACCTTGTAAAATTATCTGGAGTTAAAAGCGTTGCAGAAAGAAGTGGAACAGTTATTGCCTTATCGGAGTTTCCAACAAATACCCCCTTTTCTTTGAGTGCCCCATATATTTCTCCGTAGCTAAGGTGATCGCTTCCCAAGAGAATTCGGAGGTCTGAGCCCGACACAATGCTGGACTTGAGATCAATGGCGTGAGCTTTAGTCATGACTAAGCCTCATTCAGAAGGGCCAAGATAGAGCGATTGAAAGAGAAAGGCTCAATCGTTTCATTACGGTCTGAAAAGGCCAATCTCGCCAGATCTGCAGCCGCCTTATCGGTCGCGGGATTATAATCCGGCATACCGATTCTTATGGTTGCAACCAGACCTGTACAAAATCTCAGTCCATAGGCTATCAATTTTGTGTACGCATCCGTACTGAATGCCTGATTTGCATAAATGATCATTTCGGTCTTCTCGCCCTCGTACATAACAATGGGCAGAACGTCCGAAGCAATTATCTCAAGAGGCAGAAATGCGCCAGTTCTTGCCTCGTCCACAGTAGTGACCGTGCCAATGACTGGGAAGAAGAACGCCCAATCTTTCTGGCGGCGCTCGATGTCGTCCATGACCTTCATGACGAAGCCCGCACGCCCGCTGTCGATCAAATAAACGGGGACGTCCGATTCTTGTTCCAAACGGATTTTCGACAAGATCGGCTTAATGTCTCGCTCGATATCTTCTGCATCGTTGTGCACCCAAATCAGGAGCCCGGAGTGAGAGACCTTTTTGCGCGCCTTGAACGACTTGGTCGCTTGAGAAACTTCTTCGCTATAACGGGCACACTCGATCACCTCGTGAAGCTCGGCTAGATGCTCTTTGAATTCCCGCTTTAATGCAGACTCAGATGCAGGATAGGAGCCAATCTTGTTCTTGACCGAGACATGTACCACATCCGTTCTTACGTCATGAAAGGGATTGTTGTACAGAAATATCTGATCCTCGCCGTGACTAGTCCTTTGATTTCCCTTTTCATTCCTATGAGTCGGTGTGTTGCATTTTATGGGAACGTTCTTTAAGCTTTTTTTCCACCCGATTCGATCCAAAAGCCCTGCAGCGATACTCTCTCCGATTTCACCGGAGCTTTTTGATTTCTCCCCTGCCATTCCTATTCTCCAAGCTCGATATCAATAATGGCCCGATATCCATTCTTCGTCTTACTTATTGAGCAGTTTTCCAAGCGAGCCTTGGGATTGGCGACAGTTAAGCCAATTCCATCGCCTAGGGGGTATTGGCGGAGCACGTTTCTGGTTCGACGAGTGAGAAGCGCTGAATCGAGTGTGCTTCCTGATAATGCCGAAAAGCCCGAATGATCCTCAAGTTGCTGCGTCAATCTACTCACTTCATCGCGATCTAGATATCGCTCAGAAACCTCTTCCACATCTCGATAATTGACCGTTGTACTGGCGGAAAAAATGTCAACTAAATCTCGACGCAAGGACATTCCGGCCTCTACATCAATCCTTGAACAGACTTGCTTAACAAATTCTGCGGCCAATTTGGAAGTTGATTTTCTGGTTTGTCTTGGCCTCGCTTTCAGAAAAAGCTCTGCCCAGTACTTTGTTTGCTGACTGCCTGATTCTTTGACGAAGACGCCAACGTCGTCTCCGACAATCAGAGCACCTTTTTGAATACTGGTCACTGGAATTCCATTGAGTTCTATGAGATTTATCGAATCGTCTGATTTTTCTATATCAAAGAATTTCTCACGTTGCTCAATCTTATAGAGCCCCAGTGCCGCATGTGGTATGCCGTCAATTCGCACATCCTGAAAGAGAATTACGATGAACTCACCCTCCGCAATGCTGGGATGCATCGAAGCCGAGTAAAGGTGTTTCGCAATATTCTGGCTGACGTTCACAAAATTTTCTTCGTTAGCCAGTATTCGCGCGGAGAAATGCTTTGCGGCATTCAGGCTGATATCAGACTCGTGATAGAACTCAAAGTCTTCGCCTGATTTTGCAAGTGGTGTGAGATAGTGTCGAAGAAGCGTGCCGCGCAATTCCGCAGTCCCGCGCACTTCCTGCTGTGAGAATTCACACCCTTCTTCCCGCAGACGATTTCCTACTCGATGGACCACGCAGTGCGTGACCTTTGCTGAACTGACATCTAGCATTGATTCCCCCTGGGCAGACTTGTGGTAGCCACCTAATGCTGTGGTCCTAAATGTAACATCATGTTCAGCCAACTTCACTGTGAAAAGCCTGCACGGGAGTCCCGTTGTGCGCATTCACTGTGTGCCATGCAAGTCAGTGCCGGACTGACCGCTGCCGTTGAACGGCCGTTGAGCAATCCGTTGCCGCCTGACTGTCGACAGCAAGCCAACGACGGCAATGGCCGAGCTGCCGAACTAGGTCATCCGGCAGGTATGAGCGCCGAACGGCTCTTTCGCTGTTCGTCCTGAAGAGGGGGAGTCCCCTTGTCGCCGAGAGCATCCCTCTTGTGCCGCGCCGCAATACGGTCGCTCGACGGCTTTCGAACCGAGCAGGAGCGCCATGAGCCGCGCCACCGCGTAAGACGCCCCCATCTACCACGTCTAAAGGCCCGGTCTGGCGAGCATCTCCGCCCAACGCCGGCAGAGCAGTTCGCACCGGGCGCAAAATGCACCTGCCATTCCATATAGACTGCCATCTTCAAGACAACGTCGGGAACGCAACGTGGCACAGTACGACGAGAGAGTGATCCAATCCTATGCGGATGCGTTATACGATCGGGCCGCCGTGATCGTGTTCCAGTACACGGCCGGAGCGGGCGTACTCGGAGCCTTGGGAGCGCATTTCAGCGTCGGCGACCAAACTGCGATCACGGCGAGTTTTGGCATCGGCGCTCTGATCGGATTCGTACTCGGACGAGGCAAATCATTTCGACTGCGTCTTGAGGCACAGACGGCCCTCTGTCAGATGCAGATCGAGCGCAATACACGGCCCTCGTCGCGCGCGCCATCATTGGTCTTGGACGAGCCCGCGACGCAGTGCATAGCCGAGGGCAAGGCCACCCCTGCGCCGAGCGAGCAGTCCGAGGCCATGGCTCGTGCGATCTTCTCGAACAACGGCGAAGCGGTGAGCCGACTCATTGCTGGCGGAGCTGACGTCAATTTGCCGAACGAGAATGGCGTCACACCGCTGCAGATGGCTCGAAACTGCGAACGACGTGAGATCACGGCACTGCTGATCGCCGCGGGCGCCCATAAATAGGAACATTCAGCGTGTGAAACACGAGTAGCCGTGTAGGAGCGATCCTAACGGCTCAAGTTCCAGTTCACCGCGGGGTGCGTCGACCTCGTTCCGGCCTATTATGCTGACTTACCCCTCAACGACTAACCGCCGCAACTGCCTTCGGATCTCGCCGGACTCAGCCCCCAGATCCACCGTCGCAAACCGGATCTGGTGCCCCTGAATCACCGCGGCCTCATCGACCACCTGCCCTATAGCGGGATGCAGCAGCATCCCGCTCGCGCTGTCGGCCATCACATCGCCCTGCCCAACCTGCGATCGCAGGTAAGCGTATATCTGATACAGGTAGCCGCTGCGCAGCGTATCCTCACGGTACCAGCCACGGGTGACGATGGCGTTGAACTTGGTGTCGATCACGATGCGCCGGCCGGTGGCAGAATGGTCGAGCACCACGTCGGTACGCATGGAAGGCAGGATCCGGTCGATGCCCGCGGTCTTACCCTCAACCTGCCAACCGAGCGTCCCCCCGCACTTCACCTGCCAGCCTTGCGTGCGCAGCGTCACGTCGTAGAACCCGCCCACGGCGCGTTCGAAGAGCCGGCGCACCCAGACCTCTTCCCGGTCGGGCAGCGCAAACACATTCGCCCCCGAAGCTTCGGTCGGCAGAGCCAGATCGAATGCCAGCTGCGCGGCGGCGACCATAAAGCGGTCTTCCGCGTCGTTGCGGCCGAAGCGGTCCATGCTCATCTGGGCACGCGTCGGGGCTTGGCCCGAGACACCCATGGCCTTCATCCCGTTCGCCAGGGCACGGCACCGGGGGGCGAGGTCCTTCCTGCTCACGATTCGGGCGATGGTCTCCAGCGCTGCTCGCACGAAACGGTTGCGCGGGGTGTCGATGCTCAGCTCGTCGAAGCGGCAGGCAACCAGGCCGCGCGACAGCAGCTGGTGGCGCTCAGTGCGCAGCATGTCGATCCGCCCGCGTACACGGTTGAGCACCCCTTCACGGGCGAGATAGTCCAGACTCAGGCGGCGCCGCTGGCGCGCTTCGACGGCGTGCGCCAGCAGATCGGCGACCAAATCGGGAAGATCGTCCGGGTTGTCCTCCAGTGCCACCGCCTTTACTCCGCCCGTGCGGAACAGGTCGGACGCATAGAGCATCAGCAGCCACAGGTTGCGGACCGGGATGCGGCCGATGTACCCCGCGGCGCTCGGCGCCGCGCTTGCCGTCGGTGCGGCAACGGCAGTCATTACCAGCCCTGGATCAGTCGCGCCATCGCCTGCTCAGCCTCGGCAGGCGCATCGAACCAATATTCGTCGAGCAGCGGCCGGATCTCCGTGGCGACGACCTGTCGGAACCATTTGTGCGTGTCACCTGGCTCCAGGCGGTGGGCCGGTGTCACATAGCTGTGGCCGACCCGGAACTGCTTGCCCAGACGCGCATCGGCGGTGATCTTGTCGTTCAGCTCGGTGATTCGGTGCTCGATGTCCGCCACCCGTACCGGATCGACACCGCAGGTATCCACGACCCAGTCCCGCCACGCTTCGCCCAGCCGCGGCTCCAGCCCGACGAAAGCGAAGCGGCGGCGCAGCGCCAGGTCGACGAGTGCGAGCGAGCGATCGGCGATGTTCATGGTGCCGATCACGTAGAGGTTCTCCGGGATATGGACCGGGCGTCGCTTGCCGTCAGCGTCCGGGTAGCAGAGCTCCAACGCCTCGCTGGGTGTGCGCTTTCCGGCCTCCAGCAAAGTCAGCAACTCGCCGAAGATCTGCGCCGGGTTGCCGCGGTTGATCTCCTCGATCACCACGACGAATTTCGCCGACGGTGCTATGCGGGCTGCCGCGATCGCCTCCATGAAGACGCCGTCCGCCACCGCGAGCTTGCCGTCGCCGGTGGGGCGCCAGCCGCGCACGAAGTCCTCGTACGACAGATTGGGATGGAACTGGACGGCGCGGATCCGGCCCACGTCCTTCTGCCCCATCAGCGCGAAGGCCAGCCGCTTGGCAAGCCAGGTCTTGCCGGTGCCGGGCGGCCCCTGCAGGATCAGGTTTTTCTTTGCACGCAGACGGTCGAGCAGCAGGTCGATTTCGGCGCGCGCGAGAAAGCAGCCGTCCTTGAGGATGTCGTCGACCGAATAGGGAACGATCGGCGGTGCTGCCTGCACGGTATCAGGGGGTGATTCGTCACTCGCCTGCTCCCCTGCCCCGCCGCCAAGATTTTCCAGCGGCGCCGACTCATCCGCGGGGTCTTTGTATTTCCAGGACTCCAGGGACAGTTCGGGGAAGCTGTGAACGGGGTAGTCGTCTTCCGCAAAGCGTGCGCGCAGATCCTCCAGTAGTTTCAGGTAGGTGGCGGCATCGCTCGGCCCTTGCTGGCCGCCGAGGGGGACATTGAAGCCCAGCCGCTTGTTGAGGTAATGCCGCGACTGGCTGTCGAGGGTCGCGAAGTCCCAAGGGTGTGCCCAGTACAAACCCGTGGAGAGATTCCAGGCCACGCCCCACACCTCGATCGCCGCATCGTATGCCTCGATGAAGGTCTCGCGCATCCCGGACTGGTCGTCCTCCACCAGCTTGTGCCCCGCCACGAAGACGCGCCACAAGGCGTCGATGTCGCCCGCACCCCGCTTTTCGGCGTAGCCGAAGAACCATGAGCGCTGGTTGTTGAGTACCGGGATACCTTCGAACGACGGCGGCACCGGCACCGTGACGCGGAGCAGCACCGCCAACTCACCGGCGATTGCCTTGCGGTTGGCGTCCGTCAGACCCCGGTTGAAAGTGCCCATCACGGTGAACGGGCAGATGTCCTTCAGCGGACCGGTACTGCCGTCGGCGAACTTGTCCTGCAGGTAGCCGAGGCCGGGCACCCGTGCCGCGATCTCGTGGATGCCCTCGATCAGCGGCGTGCGGTTGTCTGCATAGGCGAGCAGCTTCTCGGCCACCGCCTCGTAGAAGTCGGTCCACTGGAAGCGCAGCTTGTCCGGCGAGACGGTTCCAAAGCGCTCGCGCCAGAACGGCTCGTTCCGGAAGCGCTCGATGTCCTGCGGCTGCTTGCCAAAGGCGAACGCGATCAGCGCGTCGTTCCTCCAGTCGCCCGGCAGCACGCGCCAAATCGTGGGGCGGTAGGTATAGAAATACCATTCACGCACGCCTTCGCCGGGCTGCCATTGCACCTCCACGCGCTCGCCGTCCTGCGGATTCTCGACGATCGTGCCCACTGCCTTGATGCCCATGACCGAAACGGTGCGGCTGCGGTTGTCGAACGGCAATCCGTTCTTGCGCGTGTAGGCCGCCTTGATGGCGATACGCTCGCCCGGTTGCATGGCGCGCACCAGCGCGCGCTCTTTCTCGGTCGGGGCGCTGACTTCCCAGATTCCCTCCTTAAGGAAGCGCGCGGACTGTTCGTCGGTGTGTCCGAAGCTGGCGCCGACAAACCAGGTCGTGCTCGATGTGCTGACGTTGGCCTGCGTGATCATTCGTGGTCTCGCTTCGCGATTCTTGAGGACGGGTTCTGTGCAAAGGGGCCTGGTCGATAACCGTCAGACGCTGACCGGCTCGGCAGCGCTGAACACCCGCTCCAGCGTCGCCGGCAGCAGCGCCGCGTTGGCTTCGCGAATGGCTGCATGCTTGGCATTCAGGGCTGCCACCTCTGCCTGCAGCCGATCGAAAGTCTGCTGCACGGCAAGCGGCGGGACGGGCACATCAAGAGACATCAACGCAAGCGCCGTCATGGTGCGATTTCTTGCAGCCGTTCCCGGCGATGCCGCATAGATCTTCGCGAAGCCCTCTTCCGTCGTGAAGTAGTACCAAAGGAATCCAGGCACCGCGATCTCCGGGTTCGCTTCGCATGTGAGCATGCGGTGGTTGCCGACACAGCCGTTGTCTTCCGACCGGGCAATGGCTATGGCTTGCTCCCACGCCATGATGTTGCTGAAGATCAGATCGCCAGCCTGCACGCGATACAGGTCTTGCCACGAGAAATCCGAGCCCGGCACGGTGCGCCGATGGAAAACACCCTTGTAGAAGCTGCGCACGCCGAGCTCCGTATAGCTTTGCTCCGGATCGATGATTACTTCTCGACGGACCAACGGGGCTGCCTCTGTCAGGGGTCGCAGCGGCGAGTTGGCAATGGCATCGCGGAAGCGCAGGGCCAGCAGGTGCTCGGCGTGGTGCTCGACGGCATCAAGATGCGCCTCGACCTGCCGGGTTTTCTCGGCCAACGCATCGAGGCGGGTAACAAGAGCCTGTTGTTCGACCAGTGGCGGGAGCGCAATCGCCTGATCAAAAAAACGTTCTTCCTTGATGCGAACCCTGTTGGTGGTGCCCTCACTGGCCGCCTTGCATAGTTCAACAAAGGGCGCTGAGCGGACCAGCCAACCCATGAAGGCTGAATTGCACTGGTTTGAGTCACGAAACTCGAACGAGGGGAAATCGTTGCTGACGATGGCACCGTCAAGTTCCGGCGGCACCAAACCAATCGCGCCGTTGCGCGCGTCGATCTTGGATAGAATCAATTGATTGGCGCGCACGACTCGGCGAACTGACACGACGTCGCCGCCACGCACCTTGCCCCGGCTGACAACGCCTTTGCCCCATAGCTTGATCGTCACCTCGTGGTATTCGGCCGCAGGATCCAGCACTGCGGGTTCGTCCGAGCGCCGAAGCAATTCGCCCAAGGCGACTTTAGGCCACGCCTTCATGCGCCGCCCTCCGCATCAACACTCCGGGCGATCTGCTTCGCTTCCAGCTCGCGCCGCGTCTTCTCCAACTCCGCTTGCAGCAGCTCCACGTCGGGAAGCACGGTCCGGTATTCGGCAGCCATGATTTTGTTCGGCAATCCGTCCAGCGCGTAGCGGGCCAGGGCGGATTTGGCCCGTGCACACAGGATCAGGCCCACCGGCGGATTCTCGCCGGGTAGCGTCCAGTGCTCACGAGCATAGTTGCAGTACATATGCATCTGGCCGACGTCGGCATGGGTCAGTTCGTTGAGCTTCAGGTCGATGATGACGAGGCAGCGCAGGCGGCGATGAAAAAACAGGAGATCTACCCGGAACCAGCTCTCGTCGATGCGGAGCCGCCGCTGGCGACCAACGAAGGTGAAATCGTTGCCCAACTCCAGCAGGAAGTCCTCCAGGCGGTGGATGAGCGCATCTTCCAGTTGTGACTCGGAATACTCGTCCTTGAGATTGAGGAACTCCAGGACGTAGGGGTCCTTGATGGCCTCGTCCGGCGTGACGGCGTCACCGGGCTGGGCTTCGCTGCCCTTTTCCAGCATGGCGCGCTTGTTGGTGGACAGCAGTGCCCGCGTGTAGAACTGGCTGCTGATTTGCCGATCGAGCTGTCGCACGCTCCAACCGCCGCGAAGGACCTCGGCTTCGTAGAAGGCCCGCTCCTCGGCCGAGCGGGTGCGTCGGATCAGGTGAATGTAGTGCGTCCAGGACAGGGGAAATACCTGGGCGAGTTGGTTCAGATCGAAATGCCGAATCAACGATTCGGAATTCGATGGCACGGCGCCTGCAGGCAATTTCCGAATCAGCGATTCGGAAATCTGCTCGGGGGGGTAAGTCTTGTAGAACATGCGCATGGATTCGAGTGAATCCACCCCGAAGCCGCGTCCAAAGCGGACGGACAAGTCCGCCGACAGACGCTTGAGCAGGGCCTTGCCGTACTCGGCTCGTGCCGCGCCGCCCTGCTCGAACTCGACGATGCGCCGGCCGATCTCCCAGTAGCTGGCCGTCATCAGGGCATTGACGCTGCGTGCCGCGGCACGGCGGGCGGCTTCCAACAGCGCAACAATGTCGCCGTGCACAGCGGCGTAGTCTGCCGGCGCCTGGGTTGCCGGCGTGCTGGGCTTTGTCATCCCTGCACCTCGGCCACCAGCGCTTCGATCTCGCCCAGCAGTCGCATCACCTCCGCCTCGTGGCTGCGCATGGAGGCAATCAGGTCCTTGGGGTCGGCATGCTCAAGCCCCGCCTTCGCGTTGGGGTTCTTCAAGTCGAGGTTGTAGCCGCGCGCGGCGATATCGGCGGCGCTCACCTTCCAGGCCTGCGGGCCTTCCTGGCGGTCCTTCCACCAGGCGGTGACCTGAGCGAACTCGTCGAATTGCAGCGGCGCGGTCTTGCTGTACTTCTTGCGGCCCTCGGGCAGCGGCAGTTCGTAGTACCAGATGGTCTCGGTCGGGGCGCTACGTTCGAAGAACAGCAGGTTGGCAGGAATGTCTGTGTAGGGCGCGAACACGCCCTGCGGCAAGCGCACGATAGTGTGGAGGTTGAAGGACTTGAGCAGCTCCTCCTTGATCGCGGCACACACTCCGTCACCGAACAAGGTGCCGTTGGGCACGACCACCGCGGCCCGGCCACCCCGTGCAGCCGGTTTGCCGCCGGGTACCCGGGCCCCCGCCACACTCAGCTTGCGCATGATGTACTGCAGGAAGAGCAGCGCGGTTTCCGCCGTCTGCATGTTGGGCGGGAAGTTGCCCTTGATGCCGACCTCCTCCTCACCGCCGAAGGGCGGATTGGTGAGGATGACGTCCACCCGCTCGCTGTGGCCGATCTCCGCGATCCGGCGATCGAGCGTGTTGCCGTAGGCGATCTGCGGCGCCTCCAGGCCATGCAGCAACAGATTCATCTGCGCCAGCATGTAGGGCAAGGGCTTGGCTTCCTGGCCGTATAGGGTGTCACGCTGCAGCGTGCGCCGCTCTTCCGGCGTGGTCACCTGCGGGGCGATGTGATCGTAGGTTTCGACCAGAAAACCGCCGGTACCGCAGGCCGGGTCGAGGACCGTCTCACCCAGCCGTGGGTCGGTGACTTGCACCATGAAGCGCACCACCGGACGCGGCGTGTAGAACTCGCCCGCATCGCCGGCGGCATCGCGCATCTCGCGCAGCATGGATTCGTACAGGTGCGAGAGGGTGTGGATCTCCTCGCTGGACGAGAAGTGGATGCCGTTGATCTTGTTGAGGATGTCGCGCAGCAGATAGCCGCTGACCATGCGGTTCTGCACGCCCTTGAACACGTTGGCGATGACTTCGCGCTGGCTGCCCTTCTCGCCCTCGCCAGCGAGGCTGCGCAGATGCGCGAACAGGCCCTTTCCGGTTTTGCCGTCGGGGCGCACGGTGAGGTCCTGGCCGATGAAGGCGAGCAGCTCGTCGCCCGTGATGCCGTCCTCGCGGGCTGCCCAGTCGCGCCAGCGGTACGGCGGCTCGATGATCGGTTGATAGGGCTTGCCGTCGAGCTCGGCCTCTTCCTCGTGAATGGTCTCGAGATCGTCGAGGAACTTGAGGAACATCACCCAGGTGAGCAGCGGCAACCGGTCGACGTCGCCGTTGAGGCCCTTGTCCTTGCGCAGGATCTTGCGCGCGGTGCCGATCAGGGCGGAGAGGTTCTCTCGGGAGGTGAGGGGCGCCTTCGCTTTACGCGGGGCGCGGGTCTTCTTTTCGGTGCTGCTTGCAGCGGTCGATGCAGTGGAACGGGCCATCAAGTCGGATTCTCTTTATTGGTACAGCGCAGTCTGCAGGCGGGACACAGCATCCTTCATGCCGCGCACGCCGCCAAAGTGGCGGGCTGCGATTTCGCCAGGGTTGCCGTAGCGGTCGAAGGGTTGCACCTTCATCAGCTCGGACAGTGCGTTGAACTGGAGGATGCCACGCTCGATGTAGCGGTCGAGCAGCAGCGACAAGATTTCTCGGGCGGTGTCACCGTACTGCGCGAACAGGTCCGGCGCCTTGCGCCGCGCCAACTCGGCACGTTGACGACGGGTGAGCAGCGGCGCATTCCAGGCCAGGTGACAGAGCAGATCGAAGGGGTCGGCATCGCCTTGGTCACTGCTGGCCGCCAGTTCATCGAAGCTGATACCGCGTTCGGTGAGCTCGCGCAGCACTTCGCTGCGCGTGTCGGGGTTGGCCCAGGCCGATTGCAGCGCCTCGCGGGTCGGATACAGCGCACGCACGGTGCGGCCCGAGTACTCGGTGTATTTGACCACCTGCAGCTTCTTGCCGTCGGTGTCGAGGTCGTACACCAGATGGCCGATCACCTCAACCTCACCGCCGTCGACGTAGAACTTTCGAGGCTCGGGCGGCGGCTCCTCGATCAGCACGCCCGTACCCGGTCCGATCTGTTCTTCGCGTAGCTCATACTCCAGCAAGGCCGTTTCGGTAGTCTCCGGCTCCGGCTCGAGCGCCGTCACGCCGAGCTGCTCGCCGGCCTCGTCGATCGTCACTTCCTCGATGCGCGCTGGCTCACCATCGAAGTCCGGATCGGCAAAGTGGTGCGTGGCCGTGCCGGTGAAATCGATGATGTTGAAGTACTCCTTGCCGTAGTCGACCTTGAGACGGGTGCCACGACCGACGATCTGCTTGAACTCCGAGCGCGAGCCCACGACGCGCGCGAGGACGACGTTCTTGACCATCTCGGCATCGACGCCTGTGGTCAGCAACTGCGAGGTCGTGAGGATGACCGGCGTAGGCTTGTCCACGTCCTGGAAGTTCGCGAGGTGGGTCAAGCCAATGGCGCCCTCGTCCGCGGTGACCCGGCACACATAGTCCGGGTACTGTACAACCAGGTCGCTACTGAGATTGAGGAGCTCCTGGCGCATTTCGGCCGCATGCTCCTGATCGACGCAAAACACCAGCGTCTTTGCGAAGCGGTCCGTGCCCTTGAGGAAGTCGCTGAGATGTCGCGCCATCGCCCGCGTGCGGGCACGCAGCGCCACCACCCGCTCGAAATCCTTGGTCTGGTACTCCTCGTCGGGCACCTCGCGGCCGTAACGGTCGATCTCGTCCTTGCTCGGTCGCCAGCCCGCGGCATCGACGGTCGTGATCACCCGATGCACCCGATACGGCGCTAGAAACCCGTCCTCGATGCCCTGGCGCAGGCTGTAGGTATAGACCGGGTTGCCGAAATATTCGTAGGTGTCGCGGGACTCCTCGCGCAGCGGGGTAGCCGTCATGCCGAACTGCACGGCCGGCGCGAAGTAATCGAGCACCGCGCGCCAAGCGCTTTCGTCACGGCTGGAGCCACGGTGGCATTCATCGATGATGATCAGATCGAAGAAATCCGGGCGGTACTGGCGGAAGACGTCTTCGCTGGCCGTGCTCAGCGCCTGGTAGATGCCGAAGTACATGTCCCGGCCCTGGCTCACGTCACCGCCGGCAATCTTGTGCCGGGCGTCGCCAAAGGGAGCGAACATCCTGGCCATCGGGTCATCGACAAGGATGTTGCGGTCGGCCAGAAACAGGATCTTCGGTCGTCGGTACTCACCGGTTCGGTTCCACCGGCTGTTCCATAGTTTCCAGCAGATCTGGAACGCCACGCAGGTCTTGCCGGTGCCCGTGGCGAGAGTGGCGAGGATGCGGTCCTGCCCCTGAAGGATGGCCTCGATTACGCGGTGGATCGCAATTTGCTGGTAGTAGCGCGGAACCTTGCCGGAAACGAGGTTGAAGGGCTCCAGCAAGTGCGGCGTCGCATC
This sequence comes from Aromatoleum sp., assembly GCF_032027225.1. Taxonomy (GTDB): domain Bacteria; phylum Pseudomonadota; class Gammaproteobacteria; order Burkholderiales; family Rhodocyclaceae; genus Aromatoleum. Next base: position 93,597 of record NZ_JAVSMM010000015.1, read on the forward strand.
CTCGGATAGTTGCGCCGCGTCGCTCAGGCGGGCGAACAACTCGTTTGGCGTCGCGTAGCGCTCCACTTCGCGCTCGGTTCCGGTGATGTAGTCGATCTCGATGATGCGCAGGCCGTTGGTCGCATATGCGAACTTGAGCCCGAGGATTTCCGCGTATTCACGCGCCTGTTGCACTCCCGTCTCCGCGGGGAGCCCCGCTTCCTTCGCTTCGACCACCGCAAGTGGGAAATCGCGACGGTAGTACAGCAGATAGTCCGCACGCTTCTGTTTTCCACGCTGCACCTTGCCGCCCGCCACGATGATGCGGCCGTTGGTGAAGCTGCGCTGCTCGCCGATCACATGAGGTGCAGTACCCCAACCTGCCTCCACCAGCCGGGGCGTGACGTACTCGCGGCATGTATCCGCTTCGGTAATCACGCCTGTTCGCATTGCCTCCCCTTTCGCTCACTCTGGAAAACTTGGGGGGATTATCGCAGATAGGACCTTGGAACCGTCGCCGCTTGGTTCCATGCGTCATGAATCACATGAGCCGGAGACCCTCACGCCGAACATGGTCGAACGAAAAGACATGCGCCGCCGGCGCCTCCTCGCAACGCCCGACGAGGCTCCACGCGTGCTTCAAGCCGCCGGAACGCGCGACCACCTTGCCGCCGCACAAGGTGCACTTCGCCGTGTAGCGAACAGCCTTGATTGACTTCTCCGGATGACGCGGGGGCCAGCGCCACTCAACAAGGCGGTCATCATCGACCGACTGCATCCACCATGGAGCCAGCGCGATACGCCACTGGTGCAACATCAGCAGCGTGCCCAGCGTGCTCCAGAATGCGTAGCCGAAAACCGCCGCGCTGATCAGTGCGTTCGCACTTTCACTTATCGAGCGCTTCGTCACCATTGTGAAAGGCACAATCAGCAGTGCGAGGAAGACGACGAGGATGCCGGCAATGAAGACACCGCGAAGTGCGTGCCGCCGCCAGCCTGACAACAGGAAGCCCTGTGCGAAAATTCGGGCCAACCACGATGCGTCTTCAACGTCCTCGCAGATGTAATTAACGCCTTCGTCGCCGCCGGAAACACTGCCTGGAAGTCGCACTGCAGGTTCGGAAACGGGTGCCGGGCTTTCATCCTGCTCTTCGCCGTCCGAGGCTTTCGTCAAGGGAACCAGACGGAAGCAATACCGTGTCGGGTTGCCCTGTCCGCCGCCCTCGTCCCGCGACAACTCAGGGGCGACATCGAGCCCGAGTTGCAGAAAGCGCTGGCGAATACCTTCCGCTTTCGTTGGCCAGGTCTTCGTGACCAGGTTGCCCCAGTGGGTCCGAACCTTCTCGGCCGTGTCGTCCCAAGTATCCCCCTTTATCCAGTTCCGGCCAGTCACTGTCCCTACTGCCTCGCCGATCTCCAGAGGGTCGAATCCACCCTCAGCCCGTTCGGGATGACGCTGCGTCAGCAGCATCAACGCCCTCAATACGGAAACATTTAGCAGCCGCGACTCGCGCCAACCTGCAGCAAGATCATCAAGACACTTGGCTGCAAAAACAATCGCTTGCGTATCCACAAACCCCCTTTCAACCCCGTTTCCCGGGTGTTCTGGCAAAGCAGCCTGCGCGGTAATTCCACTCGTCACTGTCATCAACGAGGGAGCAATCAACATGGAAGCCATGAGTCTGCTGCAATCATTTGCCATTGCCAAGGACGGCCGGGTCGTCTCGGTAGAAGAGGTTGAGCGGGGACAGGCGTGCAAGTGCGTGTGCCCGTCCTGCCGTCGCCCACTCATTGCACGCCAGGGAGATGTCCGGGTCTGGCACTTTGCACATGCAACCGGCGCCGACTGCGAAGGAGGCGCCGAGAGCGCGCTGCATGTTGCTGCTAAGACCGCGATCGAGCGCGCCTGCGGCATCACCTTACCGGGGCTGTCCGTGCAGCGCTCCGTCACGCTGCCAGACGGACGCCGCGGCACAGGCGAAGCCTCCATTCCGGATACATGGGTCGACTTCGTAACGGTCAGGACCGAAGTTAATCTCGGCCCGGTGATCCCCGACGTCGTGGGGGTGACTGGCTCGGAGTCCTATCTCATCGAAGTCGGAGTGACCCATTTCGTCGATCAAGAGAAACTTGCCGTTCTACGCGGGCTCGGCCAGCCGTCGGTTGAGATCGACCTTCGTGGCTTTGATCGCGAGTCCTGGGACTGGGCCGCCCTTGAAGAGATCGTGGTCCGAGGCGCTGCAGGCAAGCGCTGGCTGTTCTATCCCGCGGAGCAGGCGCTAATCGCGGCAGCGACCGAACAGGCTCGTTCTGCCGCCGAATCGATGCCCGAACCAAAACCCATTCCGCCCATGCGCAAGGCGAAACCGCCGAGAACCCGCTATTGGCCGGATGGCCGGATCGTGGACGTGACGGATTTCCCGTTCGGGATCGCGCTCTGGAGTCCGTACGATGCTCAGTTCAACGAAGTGGTGAAGGGCTGGTGCCGGGTCTTCGGCGGGCGGTGGCAGGCTGCCCACAAGAACTGGCTCTTTCCCCTGGAGGCCAAGCCGTTCCTGGTCGCCGAGATAGCGAAGCGCCAGACCCGCTCGCCGGCAATCATTACGTGAGACGAGGTCGTATGCAAGAAGAAGGAGAATCCAGGACGAGGGCTCCCGCCCCCGCCCTGGCTTCGTCAGGCCGCCAACCTCTTGGCCAGCGCCACCTCGATGCTGTCGCCGGTCTGGTTGAGGACGTCGAGGCCCGTCTCCGGCATGTCACCCGACGTGGATTGCGCCACGGCAATCTTCTGGGCCATGAGTGCAAGGCAGTCCATTTGCGCCGAATCCGCGTATCCGAAGAAGTGCACGGCCACGTCGTTGCGCTGCCCGATGCGCCATGAACGGCGCGAGGCCTGCTGCAGGGTGTAGCAGTTGTAGCCCGACTGCATGTAGGCGATGGTCGGAAAATCGAGCAGATCCAACCCGGTTTTGACGAGTTCCGGATTCGTGATCAGCAAGTCGATGCCACGTTCGACCTGGTCGGCCACCCAGTCCTCGCGCCGCGCCGCTTCGACGCTCGCGCGCAGCACTGCCACCTTGAAGCCAGCGCGCTCCAGTTGGACCCGCAGACGACTCGTGGTGTCTCGGGTTCCGGTGTAGATCGAGTAGGCGAGCACCTTGCGGCCCCTGCCCTTTTCGTGGCGGCAAAGTTCGATCAGCGCCGCTTCCTTCGGGCTGACGTCCTCATCGCCGAAGATCGCCCGCTGATACGCAAGCTGGGCGCCCGTTCGAGGATGCCGGACGAGCTCGTCGCGGAAGCAGCAGTCAGGCCACGCCAGCAGCACCTGGAGCACGACGCCGAGCAATGTCGCGTCGCCGCAGCGTAGTGCCTGGCGCAACTCGGCCGTCAGGACGGCCGTGAGCTTTGCATAGCCCTCGCGCTGGGTCTCCATCATCGACACCGATTCGAACACCTCGCGATACGGCGGCAGCACGTCGCCCCCGATGTCCTTGAGTTTCATAAAGACCGTGCAGGGCAGCACGTATCGCATGATGCCCTTCGGGCCGAAGCCCGGAGCTTTCGCCGTTCGATGGCTGATCGTCTTGCCCTTCGCGGTCCGATGGGAGCGGCTTTCCACCTCACGGTAGATGTCCTTCACGACACCGTGGTCGCGCATGAAGGCCATTGCTGCCGGGCCCAAGCTGCGACGTACGTTCGTGCGGTAGCCGTCCTCAATCATCGCCCTCGGATTGAGACGCCAGAGGAGGTAGAACAGGTCTTCGGCGTACCCTCCCATCAGGGTACCGGTCAGCAGGAGTGTCTTGCTGCACTTGGCGGCCAGGACGCCCATGGCTTGTCCCTGGGCGCTTCCGGCGTTCTTGTATTCGTGCCCCTCGTCGACCACCAGCAAGCCGAAGTAGCCTTGGGGCAAATACCGTTTGATAAATTCCGTCGCCTGGTAGTCGCCCTGGCCGAAGCCGATCTCAAGGGCGGCCATGGCGCGCTCCATGCGTGCGGCCTGGCGGTCGGAGAAGACGAGCTCGCCCTCCTCGTCCATCAGGTTGATGAACTCGTGCACGTTGTCCGCCAGCATGGCGCCGAGCATCTCCTCGCCGAATCGTTGGACCAGGTTCTCGGCGGTCTTCGCGCCGATGGTCGGCAGCTGCTGCAAGGCGTCCACGACCAGCTCGCGGTGCGAACGCTGCGGCTTGCCCTTGCGCGTCAAGGTCCACAGCCGCGCGCCGCAATGAGGGCAAGCGGTTCGATTCTCGTCGAGCACCACCTTGGCCCGCGCCACCGACATCGGCAGCTCGGCGTCGTTGGCCTTGTCCGTTAGCCATTGCCCGCAGTCCGGACAAATGGCGTAGGCGGCGACGTGGCGCGCGCCGAGCTCGTCCCGATACACCGTCCTGCGCACGTTGAACGCGGGGCGCGAATGAAAGCCCATGCGCATCCGCACTCGCCCGAGCACGAAAAATTCCGGCACGGCAGGTGCGGTACGCATCGCGCGCAGGGTGAGAAGCTTCTGCAGCGTGTCCGGGCCATTGAGAATCCAGACGCGAGCATCCGGCACCGTCAGCAGGATCTCCCGACGCCACTTGTATACCAGGTGCGGCGGGGACAGTACCAAGGTGCGACGCAAACCCGCCTCGTGCATCACGACGGACGCGGCGATGGCCATCATGGTCTTGCCGGTTCCCATCTCGGCGTTGAGGATTGCCGCGGGGTCGCCGGCATCGAGCAGCAGGCGCGTCACGGCCTGGACAGCATCGCGTTGCGCTGGAAAGGGCTTGCGGGACAGCCGATCCATCAGCGCATCGCGCCGCGGGTCCGCAGCGCCGTCATAGACGGGCGGATTCTGGCGTCGAACGGCGTCCAGCAAGCTGGCACCGAAATCGTCGACGAACTCAGCAAGCGACAACTGGGCGGGCTCCGGCAGGACAAGGGCCGGCGCGAAGTCAGCATGTGCGAGTTGCATGGAGGTCTCCTTCAGAAGGCGGAGACCGAACCCGATGCGGGGTAGGTGTCCCCGCATGGGTTTGAGATGGAAGAAAGGGGCGACAGCCGACAGGCAGACCGTATTCGCCGGTGAGCTTTTCGCTCAGTACTCTTCGGGTAGCAGCAAGGTTGTGACGCTGCGGTCCGCTTCGGTGATGATCCACAAAGTGTTGGCGCCGTATCCCGCGCACGGGTGCGCTGGGTCGATCGGATACGCGGCGAATATGCGGCAGTCACCCAATCGAACGGCCTCGTCGTTCAGCTCAGGCTCGGAGCTCACCCCCCAATCGCCCCGCACGTAGGCGCGGAGACAGCGGTCGACGAGGTCCGGGTAACGTTCGAGGAGTGGTTCGACCCCTGCCGTCATCACCACGCGACCGAGTTGGAACAAGGGTTTGGCCGAAGCCTGTGCGAACGGCAAGGCTTCAGCGATCGCCCGGATTCGTTCCGCCGCGTCGGCGGCCAGGTCGTCCGCATCGAGCGTCAGCAGACCCTGCGTGACGGCCATCGAAACGATGTCCTGGAAGCGATTCTCCAGCGTGACGCGGACGCCCCCGACTTTGCCGAGCGGTGGAAACCTGAAGCGGCTCAGTGGCATGCAGAGCCGATCACCCAGGCCGTCGAGTAGCGGATCCCGCCAGTGGTCGAGGAGCGGCAGCGGGCTGAGGTCCTGGATCAGGGCCCATAGTTGGGAGCGCGGCACTTCGTGCTCGTCACTCACCAGCCAAGCGGTTGCCCCCGGTCGGTCGGGCTGAATCAGAACCGGGTCGTAAAGCCAGGTGTGAGTCAGGCTTCCAAACAGGTTCCGGTCAGGGAACCGGCCCGTGAACTTCTGTAGCCGCTCCGGCTCCGGGACGAAGACCGTGTGTCGTGCTCCCTCCTCGGTCAGGTTGAAGCTTGCCTGCCCCGCCTGGAGGAGGCCGCCCTGATCCCGACGCACCGAGAATGCCGACATGAACTGCAGCACGGAGGTGTCGCGTCCATACAGGGAGAGCAGCAACAGCTCGCCGTCTTCGCCGCGGACGCAGGCATCCGCGTACAGATCGGAGAAACCCTCGATCGACAACATGATGGGTTCCGCCTCAATCGCCCGTGGCGACCGGATTTCGACGTTTTCCATGACAGAGCTCCTCGTGAGATGGGGAGATGCCGCCCCATCGGGGAAGCGGATCTTCCCGATAGGGTGAATGAATGGACGAAGGCCCCGGGCCCCGAAGGGCCGTCGCTGTTTCAGGGGCTGACAGCGCGCGGCGCCGACTCGATCGAGTCGCCGGCAATTTCATGAGTCGCTTTCTCCATTGCCTCGATTTGTTCACGGCCACATCGAGACAGTGGAGAAAGCCCCGCACCGACCGGCACGGGGGAAGACAGCTCATTGGATTGGGTTCTCAATGCATGGGGACGGCCAGTCGAGGCGCCGCCGTGCACGCAGGCAGCCACACACGCCCGTTGTAACTCACGTAGGCGATCTGCTGGCCGCAGCCGTCGAGGACTTGTCCGCCCGCCCAATTGCCGCCACCGACGTTGTGGTCGTCGATGAAGCGGCACACGGCGCGGCTCGCGTCTGCGAGCGTCGCGACCGGCAGCAGTCGATTCAGGACGCCGAGAAGTGTTTGAGCGGGATCCTGACCCAGGTCCGGGTTACCGGCCGTCATCAGGGCGACGCGAAGCGGTTGAAGCTGCGCGAGCTCGTACTCGTCCGCCACGCGGTCGAAGTTTCGCGATCTGTGCATGATTCGCTCCTGAATGCCCCGTCGGCCTCCCCACCCGCCGGGTGTGCGATCCGACAGGTGATGAGGATGACAAAGGACTTGCGGCGGCACGGCCGCCGCAGGAGAAGCTAGGGATCGCTGATGCGCCGGACCGGTAGCAAGAGCAATTCGCCTTGCGCCAGCGCCGACCTCAGCACCTTGTCATTGGGAACACGTACCGACCGCGCGATCGCATCGAAAAACGGCGACTGATCGGTGAGATGGTCCGACAAGAGGCGCGCCAGGTCGCTCAGCACGCGGTGCACGGCCCCGCCGGCAGCCGCAGAGTCATGCGTGGCCTGCAGCCGCTCGGCAACGTGCGTGAGAAGCGCGGCGCCCAACGGAAACAGGGCCTCCGGCCAGTCGATGCCGCCGTCGCGCCCGATCGGGATCTCCATCTGGTCGGCGCCCGCCTCGGGGAGCAGTACGCACAGGCGATTCAAGGCACTCGCCAGCGAGTGGTTGAAGTTGGCCCGAACCACTCGGAGGGTCGACCAGAAGGTCTCGGCCTCGTCGGGCGCCCGGCACACCAGTGGCCAGACGACCTCCGTCCGCGCAAGAGGGCTCGGGTGGCACAGCAACGTGGTCTGAAGATACTCGAGGCACCCCGCTCGCCACTCGGGATCCGTCATCGAGCGCTTGCGGCCGGCGCTCGATGGCACGGGCACATCACGGTGTCGCACGAGCACCCACATATCGATTTCCTGCTTCATCTCGTTCTCCCAAGAAGGATAGATGGCTGGAAGACAACACCAAGGTGAGCTCGCCCCGGAGAGCGAGCCCCTTCGGGTTGCGGTGGTGGAGGTCAAAGCGCCGGCGCCGAGGGCCGGCAAGGCGAGGCGGAGCGACGCTCCACCAGATCCAAGTGCAGCGCGTCTGCCCTGCCCTATTGGATCGTGACGATAGACCCGAACCCGGACCCTGGCGTGAAGTCGATCCCGCGTATCACGGGTACGAACCGGTCGGTGAGAATGACGGTTTCACTGACGGACCCGTCCGGACTTTCCGCAAGCTCGACGGAGCGGACCTTGTCCTTGTACGTGTCGCCCTTGATCAACAGGGTGCGACCGCTGCCGGAGCTCACGATGCCGTGAGCCTGGCCCGCCGCCAGCGCCAGCGCCAAATGCCATCGCCCCATTTCGGTCAAGGGCGGGCGGTGGGCGCCTTTCGTACCGCCAAAGTGGATCCGGAACTGCGGCCAGAGCGTATGGGGGTGCAGTCGCGCCACCTCGGCCGCGAGCTGTGCGGCGTCGATGCGGACCGCGTGGAAGTGACCTTCCCCACCTGCAATCTCGGGCACGGCGTACGGCTCGGCGGTCCAGCACTCGGGCAAACCCTGATCGTGCGCCTCGCCCTTGCCGGCGGCAATGAGCGCCGACACGGTGCGAGGTTCAGGCCGGTCCGAGCGGCGCCGAACGCCAAACACGACGCACTGCTTGAACTGCTGCTCCGGCGCCATATGGAAGCGAAGGCGATCGAAGTTACGGGCGAGAAGGCCTGCGAACTCCGCATCGAGCACGTAGTAGGGCACGATGAGAACGAGGACGCCCCCGAACGCGAGGCTTTGAAAGGTCCGCCGGAAGAAGATCTTCTCGAGCCGGTCCGGTCCTTTGTCGCCGGTCTGCGCCCGATCCGCCACCGCGTCGCCATAGGGCGGATTAAGGAACAAGAGCCCCATCGATCTGGGCGCGACGACGACGTCCTGAATGTCGGCATGAATCGCGAGGTCCAGGACGGTTTTTGCATGCCAGGCCCGCTCGGCATCGAACTCGACACCGCATGTCTGAACCGCGGCACCGCATTCTGCCAACGCCTCGCCGACTCGGTGGAGTGCGGCGCCTTCTCCGCAGCACGGATCCAGGATCCGCAGCTCGTTGCCCGCCACATCGAGGGCGGTAACGATCCGCTCGAGCGTCGCCTGATCGGTCGGGAAGTAGCCGTTCTTGATGAAATTGTTCGCCAGGCGCGGGAATATCAAGGCCATGGAATCTTCTCCTCGGAGGAAACGTGTGGGACGCGGACCCTCGGCAGGTCGATCGCGACCCGCGGGTGGTGGTGCACGATGTCCCGGAGCGATAGGCTCGGTCCTGTTGCAGGGACTGACAGGCTGATGCATCAGGCAACACACGCGGCGGGCCAATGGCCGCGCGCGGCAAACGGACTCCCATCGTCGGTCTGCCCCGTGCAGGCCGACGATGGGAACCCGCTGGTTCCGCTTGGACGAGACTTGAACGATGCCTTCGTCACACCCGCGGGCCCAGGCGCATGGCCCTGGAAGCCCGTGGCTCGGATGCGAGGCACCCCGGTGGAAGGCGTGGGTGCCGATGAAAGGGCGCGCGGGGCAAAACCGCCGACGCAAATGCCGCAACACATCGGGCGTGCTGCTGCCCAGTTGTTCATGGCCCCTCGCGGGCTGGCGGCCGGCGTCGGCCGCGGGATTGATCTAGGATGCGTCCGCTTTCACGGCGAGGTAGGCCTGATACCGGTCGGATTCCTCCGGATACCAAACCTGCTCTTCCGGCACAAAGCCGTATTGGAGTCCGGCTTTCAGGCGGTTGCGCTGCTCCCGAAAGCGCCGGCGATCATCGAGGGTCGGATCGAGCTTCACCGGTTGGCGCGCCGCGACCAGCGCGTGGAGTTCATCGCCGAACAGCGCGAGGTCGGGCGATTCATCCGACCCCGTGGTTGGCGACGCCGACCGCGCCTCCTCCCCCTGCCCGCGTTCGATCGCGGGCGCATTGCTTGCCTCCAGCTCGCGACGCCCAACACTTCGATCACCGGTGTGGGCCGAGACCTCGTCAGCGGGGTCGGGTTCGATCGGCGCTTCCGGCAAGCTCCTTTCGGTGCCGCTATCAACATGCAGATCGACGAGTCGGGCGCGGATCTCCAGCACGAGCCGGCCATTGCTGGCGTAGGACCACGGGAAGATGCGCTGGATGATATAGCGCCCCGCGTAGCTCCCTTCCTCGAACTGGTCGAGGATGGGATCCTTGACGCGAAACTCGCCGATGTCGGTCAGCAGGTCGCCGACACAGAACGGCCCATTGGCCCCCGTGATACGCTTGATGTTCAGGGTCCCTTCGACGGTAATACTCACGATCGCGATCTCCGAATGTGACATCGGAGGCCTGCCCACCCGAAGGGGACGAGCGCCCCGATGGGTGGTTGAGAATCGGACACCGAATGGGTCAAGCCCTCGGCGCGTGCGACACAAGGGGGCCACCAACGTGATCGGTGGCCCCGGCTTTGAAATATGCACCGGGTTTCCGGACCGGTACAGGATCGAAGCGGACAGGCAAAACCCTGCCGACGGACCCCGGGCCTGACGGCCGTCCCAGTTTCAGGGGCTGACTGGGCGCACCACGCACGTTTTTGCCGAAACGTGCAAAACGGCTGGAACAACAACGAAAGGCTCTTTCTTCAGACCGTGGCCTGGAGAAAGAGCCCTTCTTGATGAAGGGCTCCCGAGGTTGTAGCGACTGACCGGGTGATCACCCGTTGGTGCCGTTGCGCTCTTGGTGAGCGCTTTCGGCGGATTCCTGAAAAGCTGTAGTCTTCGGGCGCTCGAAGACCGTTTCACCGTCCACCTTGACGTGCGTCAGCAACAGCAGACGGCCCTTGATGATGACTCTCGGTTCCTTACCGGGCTCGCCGGTCTCGGAATCCTTGACGTCCGCATAGTAAAGATGTGGGTAGATGTCGCCCACGCGGAATGACACAAAGACCTTGCGGTCCTGCTGCACATCCGGCTTGAAGCGTTCAACGAGCTCGGTGCACTCGGCACCAACCACTCGAAGGTCGAAGTATGTGTACGCGGGTTCCGTGACGGACCCATGAACAGCATTGATCGCGCATGCGAGAAAGGGCTCGCCTCGACGACCGCCGCCGCGCGGTTTCACCCACCGGACCCGGCCCAGATAGCCGCATCCCTTGGTATGCAGATCGAAATGCTCCTTCTCGGGAGCGGAGTTGGAAGCAACTTGCTTGGATTCGGTCATGACGGTCTCCAAACGAAAAAATCGGGAGACCACACGTCCCATGATCGGGAAGTGAATCTTCCCGATCGGGTGGGTGATACAGACGGAACCCCGGACCTGACGGTCGTTCCGGTTACAGGGGCTGACCGGACACAGTACAACGGCCGCATGGCCGAATACTGCCGACGATTCTACGCCAAGAGCACTCGCCGTCAACGGGGAAACGCCTCGCGTAGCAGCGCCGCAGAAGCGGGCACCCCCTATGGGACCCTCTGGCACAACCGTTCGAGCGTACCTTTCGCCTGACCAACCCGCCTTGCATTTCGTCGTTTGATCAGGGATAGTCCCGCGGGCAGGCTTAATCCGCCGAACGGTTACCCGTCGCACGCGATCGCGGCCAGCTTTCGATCTTCGAAGGCGTCTTGCGAACGCTGTACCCGTTAGTCGACATGCAGCCCGGCGATGCCGAATCCCCCGGACACCACGAGCAGCAGTATCGAGCAAACGCCTTCACGCCGCACTTACCCCGGCTGTCTCTGCCCTTCTTCTCGGCTACACGACTTCTCGCATTTGCAGCACCACGCTTCTGCGCCGGATTTGATGCCCGTCCCGCAGGGCGCCCGAGCCACAGCTGCGGCGCATAGCGCGCGGGTCCTGATGCGCCGATCGTATGAAACACCCGGCGCGCCAAGTTACGCTCCCCGATTGGACTCTCCCTATCAAAGGAGCAGCACACGACTTGACCGCGCCATCCGAGCTGTAACCACATGACATTCCCAAGGCATGGAGGCAGCGTTATGAACGTCATGCACATCAATACCCACCCAGCCCGTCTGCGGCCGGGTGAGATGGCAATCCACTTCGAGCACGGTTGGGTCGAGATCCTCGAGCGCACCGGAACTCGGCTACGAATACGGCGGATCGACTGCTCACCGTCGCTGCCCGACGGCGAAGACCTCACCGCCTGGGAAGACTGGGTCGGGTGCGACAGCTTGAAACCGATGCCGAGACCGTCAAAGGGCGGGGAATCCGCAGCCCGAATTCCTCTCGACCTTGCGGAGCGACGAACTCCACCGCGGAGCTAGCTGCTTGGCGGCCTTCGTACCCTCAGCGCATCCGACACTCCATGAACTCGACAGCCGGTACCGCCCCGCCAGGCGACACTATGAGGAACCTCGCTCTACACAATCCACGCACAACGATGAGGCGCGTCGGCAGTCACAGCCCCGATAAGCATCTCCGCGACTTGTCCACAGCGCCATCCCCAATTTTTGTGGACAAGCGGCTCATCCATGGCATGGAGCACCGCAAGCCTAGAGCACGCATACAACAGCCACTTTCATTTCTGATTCCACCGCAGCTCGTCCGCGGGCGGAGGGCGATGACGCTCGTGCTGCCCTTCCGGTCGACATTCTGATCGGACGATCGGACGTCGGCCTCGTTGGAAGGTTGGCATGCCGTCAAGTTAGACTATCCATTTCGGAAGAGCGCGTGACGCGTGCGTTGCGCCGGCTGCGGCGCAAATGCACCGCAGGTCCGCCGCGGCCCCGTGTGGATCTTTGATGATCTTCTCAAGGAACCGAAACCCAGCCCTCAAGCGCTTGGTGGGCCGCCGCATCCAGGGTCGTGGGATGGAAAGGATCGCCGTAATTGCGATCCTGTTGATCCTCCAACATCTGACCGAGCATGCCGAGTCGGTTGGAATAGTCCCATATTCCGCCGCGCACTGCGCCCATGGCCTTGGCGTCAAGGTTTTCGGTGGCTGGCAAGTCGTGGATGGTGAGGTGGGTCATGGCAATTCTCCCAAAGTGTGAGTCGCGTCTCGGATGGTAGTGAGCTGCATGTTGCGCTCGCCACTCCTATTGCAGAAAGCGCGCCAGGGTGTCGTCATGAGCACTAGGAGACAAGGTAACGTATTGAAAAGGGGAAAAATGTGAAACCGCGGCGATCGCGACGAAGGCGCCAATGGTACTGATGGCGGAGGTCAAAACGGTGGGCAATATCCAACAAATTGAGGAGAGGTGTTCGGTCTGTCGAATCACCGTTGGGTGCCGACACCGTATAAAGAATCGATGAATCCGCCCCCGATAACCCCGCCGTCGCCTTGACGTGTCGGAACATCGCGCCTAAGAATATATCCATCGTCCGGTCAGCCCCTGTAACCGGAACGGCCTTCGGGTTCGGGGTCCCTGAAGTTCATGTCGCTCTCATCGGGCAACAGCTCTCGACAGTTCGTCGAACGCAGCTGTCGTCGTTCTTCCGCTTCCCACTGCGGGAACTCGGACATTCGGCTTGAGGGGCAGCGGCGCATGCGCTCGAGTCCTTAGATCCCCGTTTCACAGCTCGCAGCACAGAGCCTCCTCGACGAGCCTAGTCGTGGGCGAAGGATTTGGACGTTCTTCAAGAAAGCGCAATCACCCTGAATCTCCGTGCAGATCGTGCTCGGCCACCTTTTGCACCGCTGATGTTGCGAACGCGTCTGCGCCGTGCTGCGCCTCCCGTAGCCCTCTCTATCCCGCGGCCCTTCGGCTGGCCGCCTTCCTCCGGAATCGAATCACCTGCGGCCACCCCGGCAGTGGGTACCCGTCGTGAGGATTTCCCCTGCACTTGCCAAACGGCGTTCGCAACGGTATTTTCGCGCCGTCTCTGGGGCGCTACGCCACTTCTCGAGACGCGGCCGGGACGCCTTGCTCTCTCGCTTCGCGCGACACCCTCGCTTATTTCCTTGCTCGTAGATCGGCACTTCTCGCCGCTCTGACTTCGACTCGTCCTGACTCCCCGCCGCGACCGATGCAATCGCCATTGGCACGGCTCGGCATGCATCGACCATCCGGACAACGAACACCAGCAAGGAGAAACAAATGAAGCAGGAATTTCAGGCACCGCTCGGCGTCCACCGCATCGGCAACCTGACCGACCCCGATCACGGCATTGGTGGTAACACTGCACCATGCTCGGTGAGTATTGAGCACGTCGCTCATATCCTGGCGAGCACGTGCTGCTTCGCCGGCCGAGCAAGCGCCTTCTACTCGGTCGCCCAGCACGACTACCTTGCGAGTACGATCGTGCCACCGGAAGACGCCCTGGCAGCACTCCTTCTCCACGCCGGAGACGCGCTTAAGGAGTTGGTCCCCCTGTGTCTCGACGCCGAGGGACAGACTACCGCGGACATTCTGGCCGATCTCGGTGCCCCGCCCTGCCTTCCCGCGTCAGTCAAGTACGCGGATCTCATACTCCGTACCACTGCGCGGAGCGATCTCGACCCGTCCCAGGAAGATGCGTGGATCAGAACGACGCACGCCTCGCCCCTGACCCAGCCCATCCAGCCTCTCGCGCCCATCGTCGCGAAGCACCTCTTCGTCGATCGCTATTTCGAGCTCCGACCCGAAGCGGATCCGAGACGGCCCGCTATCAAGGAGGACGAGACATGAAGAGATATGCTTCCGGCGCCGATCCACAGCTTCTTTCATCAGAGGACACGAACCTCAAAAGCAACGGAGTCTGAATCGTGACGAAGGAGACCTTTACTCTCACTGAAGCGGCCGAGTACCTCAATACTTCCACGGAGACTCTCGAGGAGCTAATCGACACGGGGGCGATGCCGGCAGGACGAATCGGGAAGGCCTACGTCCTCCACATTGCCGACTTGCGTGAGTACCTTCGCGCCGAGATCGAGCGCCAGACGGCCGAGCGGCGCGACTACGCGCGGCGGATTGCGGCTGGACAGATGGCGCGGTCGGAGCGCCCCGCGATCAAGACAGCGTCGGGGGCGGCGCGGACGAAGTATGGGCGACGAAACAAGCTTCCGGCGCTCCCGGCGCTCGACGCGTGACGCTCACCACAGCCGGTCGGCGAAGCTGGAGGCCCTCAGGTTCATGTATCGCTGGTGGGCACGCTCGGACAGGTGCCCGACCATCTTTCTGATCACCGCGCTTTCGAGCGTGGTCCGCTCGTAGAGCCGCGATATCCCCTCATGGCGTAAATCGTGGAACGTCAGGTCCGCGCACTTCGCCGCGGCGAAGATCCCCGCGTACTGGCGCGACAACAATGAGGTGACACGATCGAGTTCATCGTCCTCAAGACTGCCGCTTCACCATGGGAATAGCACCCCGCCCGTGCGATCACCGACGTACTCGCGCAGCACCCTGTCCGCGACGCTCGTAATCGGCACCTGGCGCTTGTCTCCGTTCTTCGTTCGATCGAGAAAGACCGTTCGCTTCGCGAGGTTCACCTGTTCCACCGTGAGCGTGAACATCTCCCGCAAGCGCATTGACGATTCCAACGCCAAATCGAACACCGCCACCAGCGCGTCACGGTGTCGAAGCGTGAGCGCTCGCTGTTTTCCCTCCGGCTTCTGGCCGGCGAGAATTTGACGAATGCGCTCCTCCTCCCCCGCCTGCAGACGGCGGTCGCGCTCTGTATCCTCGCGCGGCCCCTTGCCGTTTACCGTCGCGACCTTACCGTCCGATTCGCTGTAACTGGCGTAGCCCTTTGGAAGAAGCCTGACGGGATTGCCGGGAAAGCTGTCAGCGTGGCGCCTGGCGAGCCAGTCCAAGCAGCGGGCGAGCGCTCCGACATGGTGACGGATCGTGGACGGGGCAAGCGCCTGAACGCGTTTCATATCCCCGATCCACTTCTCGACCCAGCCGTAGTCCAGTTCGGAGATTCGCACTGCGCCTATGCGGCCGATCTGCATGCCAAGTAGTTGGGTATCGGAGCGCGACACCGCCATCTTGTCGCGGTACTCCTCGATGGCCTCCGCCAAGATGACGATCCCGCCGGCCTGGCGTTTGAACTCGTCTGGGACGATGCCCCGGTCGAGCATCGCCTCCAGGCGCCTACAATAGGCCTCGCCCTCCTCTAGATCCCTAAAGGTGAGATAGAGCGGCTTCGGCAGCACACCCCTGCGCCGAACGACGAACTCCCAGGACTTGGAACTGCGCTGTCGCTTCGTCGGCATCGAGAACTCGCATCGACGGCAAATCGTCACGCTGACGAGTGGTTTTGCCACAAAACTGGAGTGGCACTGTGGGGGGGTGTTCGTTTTGGCACTTTCCAGTGAGGGGCCGGGGAGCCCAGAGGCCGCGTGGGGACTGGGGTTGGGGTGCGGCAGGCCCAATCGGCTAGTTGGCACAAAACCGCGCGCAGACTGAGCAGGTTTGCGCGGATTGTGGCACCGAGTCGGGCGAAACTGGGCGCGCGGTGGAAGTCCGGATCGTTCGCGGCTTTGGCGCGCGCGATGCGCGTCGAGGGGGCGCGGACGCGCAGAGTGCCGATCGTGAATGAATGATCGGTGCGGCGACGGCCCGGAGAGGCGCGTCGCTCGTGCAGGTACGCGTGAAGTTGCTGGAACGGGTCGAAACGGCGGCGGTCGGGCATGTCCTTCCGCCCCCTTCACGCGCTGCGCGACGGCGCGTTCGTAATGCAGAAGCGCAGGTAATTAGCGATATCCGTCTCGGTGATGGTCGCGCTGCGCGGCAGGAAGTGCGCGTAGAGCGCGCGCACGATGTAGCCCTCTTCCTCGATACTCATTCCGGACCCGGCGGGGTCGAGCACCTCGTCGGCCGCGCGCAGCACCTTTTCGAACAGCACTACGTCCAGATCGGCCGTCGCGCCGTGATAGGGCACGCCCATGATGACGGGCGGCGCGGGCGTGGCGGTGACGCCGAGCTTCACCTCGGGGGCCGTACGAAGCACATCCTCGAGCTGATCCGATCGGGCGGCCTCGGCCCGGTGCACCTCGTCCAGGATTACGGCCCCAGGCGGCCGCAGCACCCGCGCCTGCAGCACTTCTTCTTCCGTTACTACCTCGCCGCGCAGGTGCCGCCGGATCAGTCCGAGTAACGGGTCTGGCGGCGTGTACTTGCGCTTCACGCCACCTTTTCCACCTTGGGCGTGAACTTCTACGAACGGCCACCCTTCTCGCTCGACCAACTTCCGCCATCCCCGCTCTGAGAGCGGTGCTCCCGGAAGGCGAAGGTCCACCAGCTCAGAACATGAGAAGCGGTCCAGCTCGGAACTTGAGTTCCGAGCTTCAATAGAGTGTTCCGAGCTTTTTTCTTGTGTCATGTTTTGAATGAAATCAACAGGTTAGTCGTTATCTATCGGCGCGGCTCAAATTGCCTGCGCCCGATTTAGCTCGGAACTGTTGACGAGTTCCGTACAGGGCCGTACTATTCCGACATCAAACGGCGAAAGAGGAATAGACATGGCCCGCAAACCCCCCGCAAAAGACTGGGACCGCTATCAGGTGACCGCGGCGCTCAAGCGCGCCGGCATATCCTTCGCGGGACTCGCCCGCGCCCACAACCTGCACCACACCTCGGTACGCACCGCGCTGTACCAAAGCTCGCCGCGCTGCGAGGCGCTCATCGCCGCCGCCCTGGGCGTGCGGCCGGAATCGATCTGGCCGAGCCGCTACACCGCGGACGCGGTGGCCGCCAACCCGTGGCGTCGCCACGCTCTGGCCCGCCTCGGACACCCCGCCGCCGACCTGGCGGGCGGGAGTTCGGAACCAATTTCCAAGCATGAAACTGTATTTGGAAGTTTGCATTGTACCGAGCTTGCCGAGGGCTACAACGGCAGCGCGCGGGTCGCTGCGTAGACATCACCGCGTTGATACCGAAACGAGTAACCCAGGTCAGGACAGCGCGAAATGACGTCGTTTTTTGAGTTTCCACGGGAGGCAGACATGAGACGCGATGCGATGACCATCGATTTGTTCGAGGTGCCGCAGCCGCTTCCGGCGCTGGAAGGGACGCACGACTTCCGCACGGTGGTGTGCGGGCTGGTGTGCGAGGTGCTCGATCAGGCGAAGGCGGCCGGGCTGAGTCGCGAAGCGGTGGCGGCGGAGGCGGCGCGCCTGACCGGTCGGAACGTCAGCAAGGGGATGTTGAACAACTACACGAGCGTTGCGCACGAGGATTTCAACGTGCCGTTGTGGGTGGTGCCGGCGCTGGAGTCCGTGTGCGGTTCGCATTTGCTGACGCAGTGGCTGGTGGGCACCCGAGGCGGAAAGCTCCTGGTCGGGCGCGAGGCACTGAACGCCGAGCTCGGGCGACTGGAGCGGGCGCGCGACGAGGCGGCCCGGAAGATCAAGCAACTGAAGAACGTGATGGGAGAGCAGGCATGAGTCATCGGTCACATCAGCCGTTGCTCGATGGGGCGCATCAGTCCCTGAGCAGCAGCCAGAACCCGATCAGCAGCATGACGAGCCCTTGTCCGACGAAGGACAGTGACCAGGCAGACAGCGGGCCCGCCCCGGCGTCGATGAATTGCCCGGCAACGATGTCGAGTTGCCCCCAGATGATGAAGAACAGCGCCCTGAAAGAGGGCGGCCGGCGAGCGGTCGGGCGACTGCTGGTGGCAATTGTGCTGTTGGTTTCAGCTGGTGCGCAGTCGTGCGTGGTGCTCGGCGAAACCGGCGGGGCGCTCCCTGTCTGGGTGCTCTGGGGCCTTCTCCAAGCGGCGACGGTGGCGGGTATCGCCGCGATGAGCGCGGCTAGGACTGTGGCCGAAGCTTGATCAATTTCCATGAGGGTTCTTCCGTGAAGGTGAATGGTATGCAAGTTGGTAGCCTGCGGCGCCATTCTATCGGCATGAACCCTCGCCATTTCGAGGGAGGGGCGCAGCGATGACGCGCAAGACGCATTACTCGTGCGCGGAATTGGCGGCGCTGCGGTTGCCGGGGTGTCCGGGGTCCGAGCGGGGATGGAGGAAGGTCGTCGATCGCGACGGTTACTCCTTTACCGAGGTGCCGGTGCAAGGCGGAAAGAACGGCGTGCGCCGCGAATACGCCCCACCTGCCGCGGTCGCGAAGCTGATCGACCGCGCGGAAGGCATCGTCGCGGCCGGCGACCGGGCGGCGCGGGTATCGGCGGTGCTGGAGCAGTTCGACCGTGACGACGCGACGCGAGATGCGAACCGCCGGGCGAAGGGCGAGGCCGCGCTGGCGATGCTGGCGGAGGGGATGACCGACAGGCAGCGCAGCCGATTCGACGGCCGGCTGGCGATCGTGCAGGGGTGGGAGGTGTGGTTCGTGCAGGCGCAGCCGATGCGCAAGAAGGCCGGGCTGCATACGTTTGCGGCGCTGTACAACGAGGACCGCCTGCCGCCGCTGCCGACCATCACGGCGGCGGTGCGCGAAGCCTTCCCGGAGATCTCGTATCGCAGCGTGGAGCGCTGGCATGGCGACTACGAGCGCGACGGCCTGGCGGGGCTGATCGACAAGCAGGACGGAAAGCTGCTGAAGGATGTGAACGTCTTCACCAAGCAGCCGGCGCTCTACAACGCGGCGCTGGCGCTGATCGTACAGCGGCCGAACATCAAGGTCTCCGACCTGGTGGAGATGTTGCAGGAGGCAGCGGTCGACGGCGAGACGGGAGAGATCCTGTTCGAGGCGCCGAGCACGCATGCGGCGTACCGCTTCGTGAAGAACTGGAAGGCGAAGCACCCCGAGCTGTACCTGGCCGCGACGAACCCGGACGAGTGGAAGAACCGCTGCATGTCGGCGGTGGGCAACGCCAGCGAGGACGTGGAGCGGCTGAACCAGCGCTGGGAGATGGACGCGACGCCGGCGGACTGGATGCTGACCGACCCGGAGAGCGGGCAGCGGCGGCGCTACACGTGCTCGGTGGTGATCGACTTGTACAGCCGGCGGATGCTGGTGGTGCTGTCGCGCACGCCGAAGGCGCAGACGCACATGTTCTGCCTGCGCCTGGCGTTACTGGCGTGGGGCGTGCCGGAGGTGATCGTTACCGACAACGGGCAGGACTACAAGGCCAACGAATTCCGCATGGCGCTGGAGGCGCTGGGCATCGAGCAGCGGGTGACGGCGCCGTTTTCGCCGTGGCAGAAGCCGCACGTGGAGCGCGGCATCGGCGTGATGCTGCACAGCATCCTGGAGCTGCTGCCGAACTTCGTCGGGCACAACGTGGCCGAGCGCAGCGCGATCGAGTCGCGGCGGGCGTTTTCGGAGCGCCTGTTCCAGAAGGACAGCGTGATCGAGCTGGACATGCGCCCGGCCGAGCTGCAGGGGCTGATCAATGACTGGCTGGCCGGCACCTACGAGCAGCGCCCGCACGGGGAAACGAACGAGGCGCCCTTTGCGCGCGCCGCGGCGTGGGCCGGCACGGTGCGCCGCATCGATGACGAGCGCGCGCTGGATGTGCTGCTGGCACCGCTGATGGACCCCCGCACGCTGCAGAAGAAGGGGCTGCAGATCGACGGCGGCTGGTATGCCGCGCCGGAACTCTTCCGCCTGGTGGAGGTGGGCACCGAGGTGACGGTGCGCGAGACCGAGGACTTCGGGACGGTGGTGGTGCATCAGGAGGCGAAGTTCATCTGCGCGGCGATCTGCCCGGAGCGCAAGGGCGTGAGCCGCAAGGAGCTGGCCGCGCACGTGCGCAACGCGCAGGCGAAGCGGGTGAAGGAAGACAAGAAACGGCTGCGCCTGGCCAGCAAGATCGACCCGGACCGCATGGTGGGCGAGCTGCTGCGCAAGAAGGCCGCGAAGGCCGGAAAGCTGGCCGCGCTGCCGAGCCGCGAGACGGTGGCGCATCAGTCGGAGGGGCTGGAGCAGGCGGCGCGTGCTGCCAAACGGCTGGACGGCGGGCGCGAGGCCGCGCCGCTTTCCGCCGAGACCGCCCGCGCGCTGGCTGCCAAGCAAGCCGAACGGGCGATGCCGCCCGCCGCGGCGGCAGTGCAACCGCAGGTGATTCAGATCCCGGAAACGCCGGAGCTGCGCTTCCGCAAATGGCTGGAAATCAACGAAACCGCTGAACGAGGAGAGGTGATCGACGACGCAAAACTGCAGAAGTGGTGGGGGCTGTATCAGCAGTCATCCGAATTCGGCGCGCTGATGAGACGCCACAAAGCCGCCCTGAACAACACGGGCACCACGGTGGCCGCCGTGATGCCCGTCAGAACCGCAACCGCAATCTGAGACCGGATTATGAACATGAACGATTTGCCGAACAAGGCGCTTCCCGCGGGCGTGGTGCCGATCGCCTCGCTCGACCTGGTGAGCGTGACGCTCGAAAAACTGCTGAACCGCCACGCCAACATGGCCGGGCTGGGCGTGCTGTACGGCCCGCCGGGACGCGGCAAGAGCATGGCCGCGGGGGCGATGGTGAGCCAGTACCGGGCGTACTACATCCAGGTGCGGAGGGTGTGGAGCGTGAAGGTTGTGCTGCAGAAGATCCTGCTGGAGATGGGCGTGGCGGAGCCGAAAGGCACGCCGACGACCGCGGCGCTGCTCGACATGGTGACGACGCAACTGAGCAAGAGCAACCGCCCGCTGATCCTGGACGAGGCGGACTACCTGATCCGCACGGACAGCCTGATCGAGACCGTGCGCGACATCTACGAGGGCTCGCGCAAGCCGGTGTTGCTGGTGGGTACCGATGACCTGCGCACCGGGCTGCGCAAGTGGAAGCAGATGCACAGCCGGGTGTATGCGTGGGAAGAGGCGCTGCCGGTGTCGCTGGAAGACGCGGCGAAGCTCGCCACGGTGTATGCGGCGGGGGTGAGCGTAGCGCCCGATCTGCTCGCCGAGATCGTGGCGCGGGTGGATGGGTCGGTGCGCTACACGTGCGTGAACCTCTCGCGCATCCGCGACGAGGCCCTGGTGATGGGCGAGGACGAGATGACGCTGGCCAAGTGGGGCGACCGGGCGATCTACACGGACGACAGCGAGGGCGGCCAGTGATGAAGGTGCGTGAGTTGATCCAGATCCTTCAATCGCTCCCGCCGGACATGCCGGTGGCGGTTGAGGCCGATCCCCGCCACGTGTGCGGCGTGCGGGTCCAGACGGTATTTACCGGTTCGGCGCCCGGACAGCGCAACGAGGCATGGCTGGTGACCGCGGAGGGGCTGCACGATGTCGCGTAAGCCCGCCCACCTTGAAATGTCCGGCGGCAAGTCGCCACGCCAGCGGGTGTGGGAAGCCGTGCGCGGCCTGGTTGACTATGAAGGGGGTTTCACCGCTGCCGACGCGTCGCGCGCCAGCAAGGTCGAGCTCGGCATCGTCGCCGAGTACCTCAAGGCACTCCATGCGGGCGGCTACCTCGGCCGTCACGATGCTGCGCGCAAGGGAGAGCCACATCGTTACTGGCTGGAGCGCGATAACGGCATCGAAGCGCCTCGTCTGCGCCGTGACGGTTCAGAAGTAACGGCCGGGCGCGGCAACGAGAACATGTGGCAGGCGATGCGTCACTTCCTGCCGACGTTCGACTTCCGGGAGCTGGCCGCCTACGCCAGCACAGCCGAGCATCCGGTGCTGCCGGACACCGCCAAGGCTTTTGTGCTGACGCTGCACGCGGCCGGCTATCTGGAGGAAATCACTCCCGCCAAGCGCGGCTGTCAGGCCCGGCCGGCACGGTTCGCCCTGCGCGGGGACATGAATACCGGTCCGCGCCCGCCGATGATCCAGCGCACCAAGGCGGTGTTCGACGCCAACCTCGGGCGGGTGATGTGGCACGAGGAGCCGGAGTGGGAGGGTGCGCAATGAGCGACCTTTCCTACATGCAGGAACGCTGGTTCGAGGTGCTGAAGAGTGCCTGCGCGGAGCGCGGCGTAACGACCGTGGCGGCCGAGCTGGGGTTCTCGAACCACACGGGCACCAGCCGTGTGCTGGCCGGGAAGTACGGCGACACGAAACGTTTCGCTGCCCGCGTGCTGGCCCGACTGGATACGGTGAATTGCCCGCATACCGGTGCAAACGAGGCGCGCGCGCTGTGCCATGCGCAGCTCGCCGCCGAGCCGCCGACCCACAACCCGTACCGGCTGGCGCACTGGCATGCGTGCCGCCGTTGCGCCCACCGTCCGGAGGAATCATGACCCCCACCGAATTCTGCGAAACCCGCCTGCTGCCCGTCGTCATCGCCTTCGGCGCCGGCGTACTGGCGATGGGCTTCGCGGTCGATTACCGCGAGGCGCATGCGTTCGACGTGGCGGCCCGTGCCGTCGCCGTCGCCGAGATCTATCGCGACGCGTGCGGTCCGGTCTGGCCGCCTGTCGAGTTGCCCGCGGCCGACCTCGCGAAGATCGCGGGGGCGCGGCCGTGAAGACGCCCGCCGCGGCTGCCGAGCTGGCGCTGTCCGATCGCATCCTCGCCGCGATCGCGCGCAGTGACAGCCGCCGTCCGGCCCGCGCGGCCGACGTTGCAGCCGTCATCGGCGGCGCCGAGGCGGCGTTCTGGGCGGCACTCGAACGCCTCACCGGCGAGCGTCGCATCAACACCGCGCACGTTCAGAAGCAAGGCGACCGGGCGCCGTGGCTCGCGATCTGGCCGACCGGCCTGACCGCAAAGAGCGCCGCCTGGACGAGCGACAGCCACGGCGCGCTGTTCGTGAAGCACCGCCCCGACGATCTCTTTCTCGCATATGCCCCGCGCGTCGCTGCGACCCCGGCAACGAAGTCTGCCCCTGTTCAGGAGCCCAAAGAAATGGAAACCCATCGCAAGAAAGGCCAGCTCAAAACCCAATTCGTCGCACTCGTCGCCGGCCTCGGCCCCGACCGCGCCATCACGCTCGCCGCCGCGGCGCAGAAGCTCGGCTGCAGCGTCGAGAGCCTGCGGCATACCGCGCGGACCCTCGCTGAGAAGGGCGAAGTCGGCGAAACCACGTTGGAGAGCAGCGGGCGCGACGTGCACGCGTACCACGCCGCCACGCCGTCCCCGGCCGTACCCGAGCCAGTAGCGCCCGAAGCGCCGGTGCTGACCGCAGCCGAACGAGGCGCTGTCGCACTGGCGCTCCCCGAGCCGATGCCTGCACCGATCGAACCCGCGCCGCAACCGCTCTACCGCGCCGGCGACATCCGCGTCACCGAGATCCACCCCGGCGAAGCCGCGCGCATCGAGTTCGCGCTGTGGGACGACGGGCGGCTGACGATCGCCGAGGGCGACGAGATCCTGCTGCTGCCGGCTGAAGCGACGAAGCGCCTCGCGCTGCTGCTCGGCGTGCCCGGCTCGGAGCTGCCGTCCGCGCGCGCACCGCGGATGTCGCCGCTGCCGCAGCTCGTCGGCGCCGTCGCGGAGGCCCGCGCGTGATCCCGCTCGCGATCCAGGCCGCAGAGGCGGCCGCGGCCTATGCCGACTTCCTCGCCACCCGCCGCCTCCGGCAGGCACCGCCGAGGCGCGGCGCCAACACGCTCGACAGCTATGCCGCCCTGTGGCTGCAGGGCCTCGCCGACGCCGGCGAGCCGCTATGCATCGGCGATCTGCTGTCGCGGCACGGCACGGCGGGCGCGTCGAAGAGCCATCTCACCCGGGGCATCGCCGCCCTCGTCGAGCGGGGGCACGCGGAGTTCGTGCGCCGCGGCGCGAAGGGCCGGCGCTACTACGTCATCACCCCGGCCGGGCGCGACGCGCTCGCCGCAAACACCCCTCGCCATCAATAGGAGCCGCAGTACATGGCCAAGAAGCCGACCCGTCACAAAACCGCAGCCGCCCCGGTGCCCGTGCCGCAGACCCGCGACCAGGTCTCGAACCACATCCGGGAGATCGGCGAGCGCAACCGCGAGCTCATGCGCATCACCGCCGCGATGAACGACGAGCTCGCCGCCGTCAAGGAGCGTTGGGAAGCCGAAGCCCAGCCGCACTCGCAGCGCATCGAATCGCTCACCGCCGGCATCCAGATCTGGAGCGAGGCCAACCGCGACACGCTCACCCAGGGCGGCAAGACGAAGACCGCGACCTTCCCGGCCGGCGAGATCGCGTGGCGCCTGCGCCCGCCGTCGGTGCGCGTCACCGGTGCCGAAGCCGTCCTCGATGCGCTGCGCCGCCTGGGGCTCTCGCGCTTCGTCCGCCAGAAGGACGAAGTGAACAAGGAAGCCATCCTCAACGAGCCCGCGGCGGTCGCGAACGTGCCCGGCATCAGCATCAGCCAGGGCGAGGACTTCGTCGTCACGCCGTTCGAGGCCGAGCTGTCGGAGGCGGTGTGATGTTCTTCAGGAACCTGATGATCTACCGCCTCCCCGCGCCTTGGCATGTGACCGCCGAGCAGCTCGAAGAGCAGCTCTCCCGCAAGCGGTTTGTTGCCTGCGGCAGCCAAGACGCAGAAACCCGCGGTTGGGTGTCGCCCACTGGTGACGAGTTCCTCGTCCATCGTGTCGGCGAACAGTGGCTGATTGCGCTCGGCACGGAACAGAAGCTGCTGCCGTCGGCGGTCGTCGCCCAGGAGGCCGAGAAGCGCGCGGAGGAGATCGCCGAGCGGCAGGGCTACAAGCTCGGCCGCAAGCAGATGAAGGACCTGCGCGAGCAGGTGATGCAGGAACTCCTGCCGCGCGCCTTCACCCGACAGCGCCGCGTCTTCGCGTGGATCGACTCTGTCGGCGGTTGGCTCGCGATCGACGCCCCGAGTCAGGTGCGCGCCGAGGATCTCCTCGAAGTGCTGCGCCAGTCGCTCGACGAGTTGCCGCTCTCCCTCGTCCGCACCGAGCGCTCGCCCACCTCGGCGATGGCTGATTGGCTCGCGGACAACGAGGCGCCGGAAGGCTTCACGATCGACCAGGACTGCGAGCTGCGCTCGGTCAGCGAGGACAAGGCCGCGGTGCGCTACGTGCGCCACGCGCTCGAAGGCGACGAGGTGCGCGGCCACATCGGGGCGGGGAAGCTGCCGACACGGCTCGCCCTCACTTTCGATGATCGCGTGAGCTTCGTGTTGACCGAAAAGCTTGAGATCAAGCGCCTCGACTTCCTCGAAGTCGTCAAGGACAAGCTCGACGAGCACGGCGCAGAGGACGCACGCGCGCTGTTCGACGCCGGGTTCGCGCTGATGACCGGGGAACTCGGGCGCCTGCTCCCTGAATTGGTTTCCGCCCTCGGTGGCGAGCTCGCCACCGCCGGCTGAATACGCATCACCGAAGGAAACCGTCGGGCCAATAACGGAACCAGCCGGTACGGAAAAAGCAAAGAGCCAGCCTGGGGAAACCCGAAATTGGCGGCCGGGAACCGGCAACTCACACAACCAGGAGTACCACGAGATGAACAAGAAAGAGCTGATCGACGAGCTACACATGCGCATCAATCGCCCCACCGACCAACCGCCAGTCACGAAGTCCGCCATCGAGCGCGTGCTCGACGCCCAGGCGGAAGTGATGCACGCGCACCTGTCGGCGCGCGGCGCCGAACTGAGCCTTCCCGGCATCGGCAAGTTCGCCGCTAAACATCGCGATCCGCGCACAGGACGCAACCCGCAAACCGGTGCGCCGGTAGAGATCCCAGCCCGGCGCGTGCCGACGTTCTCGGCGTCGAAAGCGCTTAAAGACGCGGTGCAGGCATGACCCGCAAGGGCAAGGGGTCCATCCGGATTACGAAGTCGAAGTCCGGTACTCGGATTCGCGTGACGGGGCACGCCGCGCAGGCGCTGTTCGACGCACTCGTGAAAAGCGCCGAAGCGCAGCGCCCCGAGTTCAGTCCCGAACACCTTGTTCAGCGTCCAGCGGTTAATGCCGAAGCCCCGCGCGCAGAGTTCAGTACCGAATCGACCCGGCACCGTCGCCCGAATCCGGCCCACGGTGCACCGAAACCGCCGGGGCACAACCCCGTCGGTTGACGACGTCGTCTGGCTCGATGGCCTCGTTACAACGGGGCTATCCGGCGAGACAGGTAACGCCAGGAGGAAAGATGCTCACGAAGGAACAATGGGCGCAGGTCGAGGCCGACCTGTCGCACCCGTACTGCCCCGTCGGCCTGCGCTGTGACGATCACGAGATCACGATCAAGGTCGAGCGCGAAAAGGGATTGAAGTTCGTGGTCACCGTCTATGTCGACGGCTGGATCAAGGGCGAATGGTTCAAGGGCGAGCCCGAGCATGTGCGCAAGTTCTGGCGCGAGCATCGCTCGTTCTTGTGGAAACCCAAGCAGCGCGCCGAGGCCGCGAAGCGGCTGAAGCAGCGCGGGCTGTCGAAGGATAGCCGCGAGTGGTACGGCAAGGTCGTCGAGGCGAAAACCGAGCCCATGTGGCTCCCGAGCTGGCCGAGCGCGAAGGCCCTGTGCCGCCATCTGCGCAAGACCTGCACGACGATTGAACGCATCCAGTCGGAGACCTGACCATGGCTGCATCCGCTCCCCTCGCTGTGCAGATCGCCGCCCGCCGCCGCGCCGTGTTCGCGGCCTGCAAGGCCAACGGCCTCGACGACGACGCGCGACGACAGCTCGTGAAGAATCTCACCGGCTGCGCGAGCCTCGCCGATTGCACGATGGGCCAGCTCTCCGAGGTGCTGAACCACCTCAACCGTGGCAAGCAAGGTTACGCCGGCCGCAAGCGCACCACGCCGACCGCCGACCGCGCGCCGCTGCTCGCGAAGATCGACGCGCTGCTCGCCGAGCTGCACCGCGTCACCGGCGAAGTGCATACCCTCAAGTACGCCGACGCGATCGCCAAGCGCAACGGCTGGGCCGAGTGCGTCGACTTCGCCGATCCGGTCGCGCTCAAGCACATCGTCGGCGCGCTCAACCGCACGCTGCAGTTCAAGCTGGCGAAATGAAGCGCCCAGCCCCGCCGATCCTCGAATCCGACCTCCCCGCGACCGCGCGCGACCTCGTGCGCCTGGTCGGCTGGGCGAAAGCCGAAGCGCTGATCCGCGAACTCGGCGGCATCCCGTACCCAGTGCCGAAAGCGGCCGACAACAACGCGGCGGGCGCGATGCGCTTCGAACGCCTCGCCGAGATCGTCGGCACCCGCGGCGCCGATCGCATCGTCGGCGAGTACGGCGGCGACGTGATGGAGATCCCGAACTGTAAGACGGCGATCGCCCGCGCGCGAATGCGGGCCATGCGAGCGCGCTGCGACGCCGGCGCCACGCTCGAAGAGATCGCGCTGGAGTTCGGCTGCACGACGCGCTGGGTGACGGAGGTGCTGAAGCGCCCCGACGACGGCGCGGGCCGGGTGCTGGAGCGTGGTGGG
>NZ_JAVSMM010000016.1:0-118381 GCF_032027225.1 Aromatoleum sp.
CCGCTGCGACGTCAATCCGCAGATGGGCCGCGAGAAATACAACCCCGATTACCTGCTCAAGGAAGGCTTCCGCGGCCCGGCGATGCTGCCTCACGTGCTGAGGAAGTAAGCCGACGTCCGTACCGTTGTCCGGAGTGCCGCCGCCAGCAGGGGGAGACAACCCTGCGGTTGCGGAACCTGAAGTGCGTCCGTCCAGAGACGCACCAAAAGAAGGAAGGTAGGAGACAACAGAATGTTCAAGGTATGCGTCGATATCGGCGGGACCTTCACCGACTGCGTCGTTTGCGACGACCAGGGCCGGCTGCGCCAGTTCAAAGCGCCGAGCACTCCGAAGGACTTCGCGCAGGGCGTCATGGACGTGCTCCGGGAGGCGGCTCCCGCGTACGGCCGTTCGACCGAAAAATTCATTGGCGAGATCGACCTGATCATGCACGGCTCGACCGTCGCCACGAACGCGGTCGTCACGCGCAATCTGTCGAAGACGGCCCTGATCACGACCAAGGGCTTCCGCGACATCCTCGAGATGCGCCGCGCGAACAAGATCGAGACCCGTTCGATGTACGAGGCGCAGATCCCGCCGTACGAGCCGATCGTTCCGCGCTACCTGCGCTTCGTGCTCGAAGAGGAAACGCGCCCGACCGGCGAGGTCGTCAAGCCGATCAACCGCGGCGAACTGAAGCTCGTCATCGAGCAGTTGAAGCGCGAGAAGGTCGAGTCGCTGGTCATCTGCTTCATCAACTCGTACGCCAACCCGGAAAACGAGCGCCTGACCGCCGAGCTGTGCCGCAAGTACCTCGATGAGGACGTCTTCATCACCTATTCGGCGGACATCGTGCCGACGATGGGCGAGTACGCGCGGCTCAGCACCGCGGTGATCAGCGGCTGCATCGGGCCAATCGTGTCGCGTTACATGACGCGGCTGGAGAACGGGCTGAAGGCGGCGGGTTTCGGTGGCCAGCTGCTGATCATGCAGGCCAACCAGTTCGCGCAGTCGGTGGAGGCGCTCAAGCGCAAGCCGGTGTACCTGATCGGTTCGGGACCGTCCGCGGCGCCGGCCGGCGGCGCCTTCCTCGGCAGCATGATCGACGAATCGAACTTCATCACCGCCGACATGGGCGGCACGACCCTCGACGCGAGCCTGGTGCGCAAGGGCGAGGTGTCGCTGACCGCGAACGAATGGCTCGGCGACGAGCTGATGGGCATCAAGGTGGTGGACGTCAAGTCCGTCGGCGCGGGCGGCGGCAGCATCGCTTGGATCGATTCGCTGGGCCTGTTGCGCGTCGGCCCGCAGAGCGCGGGCGCGGACCCCGGGCCGTGCTGCTTCAACAAGGGCGGCACCTTGCCGACCGTCACCGACGCCGCCGTCGTGCTCGGCTACATCCCGACCGGAAACTTCTGGGAAGGCAAGATGGCGCTCGATGTCGAGCTGTCGAAGGCGGCGATCCAGCCGCTCGCGGACAAGCTGAACATGACGCTGGAAGCGACCTCGCAGGCGATCTTCACGACGGTCAATTCGAACATGGCCGATGCGATCACCGAGATCTCGACGCGCAAGGGCTTCGACGTCCGTGATTTCAGCATGATGGCGTTCGGTGGCGCGACGCCGCTGTGCGCGGCCTTCATGGCCGACCTGCTGAACATGAACAAGGTCGTGATTCCCAACTACGCCGCCACCTTCAGCGCGTGGAGCATGTTCTCGCTCGACATCGGCCGCGACTTCGTGCGTTCGTACATCTGTCCGCTGAGCGGGGCCAATCCTGCCGACATCAACCGGCTGTACGACGACATGCTCGCCGAGGCGCTGACGGACTTTGCCGCGCTGGGCGTGACGCGGGGCGATCTGACGCTGGTCAAGTCCGCGGACGTGCGCTACGTCGGGCAGTACCACGAGGTGGAGCTGAACCTCCCCGAAGGCGAAATCTCCGCGAGCGACATCCAGTCGCTGGCCGAGGAGTTCCACGAGCGGCACAAGGAGTTGTACACGTTCTCGCTGCCGTGGGTCACCGTCGAGTTCCGCAATGTGCGCCTGATCGCGAAGGTCAAGGGGCAGAAGATCGACATGTCCCGCATCGACGAAGGCGGCAGCGATTCGGCCGCGGCGCTGAAGGGGACGCGGCAATGCTACTTCGGCAGCGGCTACCGACGGACGCCGATCTACGACGGCGACCGCCTGCTCGCGAACAACACCGTCGCCGGGCCCGCGGTCATCGAAGAGCCGCTGACCACGCTGGTGATTCCCGAGAACTTCAACTGCTCGATCGACGCCTACGGCAACTACCTTATCGAGAGGGTGTGACGATGACTCAGATTGATCCCATCACCGTTGCGACGACCTGGCACGCCCTGCAGCGCATCTGCAAGGAGATGCGCCAGACGATCGAGCGGACGGCTACCAACGTCCTGGCGACCACGCTGCACGATCTGGCCTACGGCATCTGGGACGCCAAGGGGCAGGCGATCGCGATTCCCGAAGGCTTCCCGTGCCGGCTGGTGTCGAGCTCGTTCCAGATCAAGGCGGTGCAGAAGCAGTTCGGCGACAAGATCTATCCGGGCGACGTGTTCCTGACCAACCACCCGTTCGACGCCGGCGCGGTGCACCTGCCGGACTGGGTCTTCGTGCGGCCGATCTTCTACGGCAACGAACTCGTGCTCTTCACCTGCATGGGCACCCACGTGCCGGACAGCGGCGGGGCGATGCCGGGCGCGTACTTCCTCGCGCACGATTCGATCGCCGAGGGCCTGAACATTCCGCCGGTGAAGCTCGTCGAGCGCGGCGAGGTGCGCGAGGACGTGCTCGGCCTGCTGCTCGCGAACAACCGCCTGCCGGACATGATGCGCCGGGAAATCCGTTCGCTCGTCGGCAGTACCGCGCTGGCCGAGAAGCGCGCGGTCGAGCTCTTCGACCGCTATGGCCGGGACACCGTCTTCGCCTGCCTCGACGAGATGATCCGGCGCACCGAGAAAGCGGTCCGCTCGGAGATCACGAAGTGGCCGGACGGCTCGTGGTACGCCGAGGCGCAGACCGACGACGACGGCGCCGAGATCGGCAAACCGGTGACGGTCCGCTGCCGGCTGACCATCAAGGGCGACGAGGCGACGTTCGACTTTTCCGACAGCGACGAGCAGGTCAAGGGTTATGCCAACGTCGGGTACTCGGTCACGCAGAGCATGGCGCTCGCGACGGCGTTCATGTTCCTCGATCCGGCGCTCGCGGCGTATCACAACGAAGGCACCTTGCGGCCGTTCAACATCGTGGCCGCCGAAGGCACGGTGACGAACTGCCGTCGTGGCAGCCTCGTGGCGGCAGCGCCGTCGCTCGTCGGTCACAAGATCATCGAGTGCGTGCTCGCGACCCTGTCACAGGCCTTGCCGCAGCGCGCGCTGGCAGCCTACCCGGGGCCGTTCGAGCTGATGTTCCTCGGCAACGACCCGCGCACGAACGAGTTCTACGTCTATGTCTCGTTCTGCCCGGACGCCGGCGCCGGTGCGGTGTATGGGCACGACGGCTACCAGTGCTTCGCGTGCGGCCCGACGCTGGGCGTCGCGGCCAAGGCGGACGCCGAGGAAGAGATGGTGCGGTTCCCGTGGCGGGTCACGCGTTACGAGTTCATGACCGATTCGCACGGGGCCGGCAAGTGGCGCAGCGCGCCCGGCGTCATCTGGGAAGGGGTCAATGAGGGCTCGGACTGCGTGTCGAACCTCGGCCCCGCCGATGGCTGGCATACGCAGGGCCAAGGGCAGCAGGGCGGGTCGCCGAGCGTCCTGAACAAGGGCTACATCGTGCGGGGCGAGGACCACATCGAGATCAAGGAGCCGCACGTCGGGCAGCAGCTGAAGACCGGCGACGTCTTCGTCGCGAAGGCCGGCGGCGGTGCCGGGGTCGGACGTCCGGAGGAGCGGGATCCCGAGGCGGTGCGGATGGACGTCAAGAACGAGCTCGTCTCGATCGAGATGGCGCGCAACGTCTACAAGGTCGTGCTGGACCCGGGGACCTTCGAGATCTACGAGAGCGCGACCGCGAAGCTCCGGGCTTCCGCGGCTGCCGGCCAGGCCGTCTGAGCCGTCCGTTGCCGTCTGCCGATAGATACGTAAATGGCGTCCATACAGAAAATGAAACGTGCCGAACTGAAGCAATGGGTTCTGACGACCGGCCGCGCAGAGGAACACGGCGGCATCCTGTTCCTCTGTGATCCCGGCTGGAGTGCCGCGGAGAAATCACAGGTCGCCGAGTTGCAGTGCCGCGCGAGCGAAGACGGTGATGGCGGCAATGGCGAGACCGGCTGGCTGTGCCTGCCGACCGGCGGGACCAGCGGCAGCATCCGCTTCGCCCGCCACGACGAGCACACCTTGAGCGCGTCGCTCGCCGGGTTCTGCGCGCACTTCGGCGTCGCTCAGGTGAATGCGCTCGATGTCCTGCCGGCGTCCCACGTCAGCGGCCTGATGGCGCGCATCCGCTGCGCAGCGACCGGCGGCGAGCACGTCGCGTGGTCGTGGAAGCAGCTCGAGGCCGGTGAATGGCCCGAGCTCGCCGACAAGCCCGACGCGTGGTTCATCTCGCTGGTGCCGACGCAGTTGCAGCGACTGCTGCGCAGCGAAGCCGCCGTCGATCGGCTGCGGCGGTTCCGCGCGGTCTTCGTCGGCGGCGGGCCCTTCTGGCCAGAACTGGCGGAGTCCGCAGCCGCAGCCGGCGTGCCGGTCGTGACCGCCTACGGCATGACCGAGACGGGGGCGATGGTGGTCGCCCAGCTGCCGTCCGACTTTGCCGCCGGCGACCGCAGTTGCGGCCGGCCGATGCCGCACGCGCGGGTCGAGATCGTCGATGACGTGTCGGGCGAGGTCCTGCCGCAAGGCGCGACGGGGCTCGTGCGCATCACCGGCGACAGCCTGTTCCACGGCTACTGGCCGGAGCGACGGCCGACGCAATCCGTGCTGACCGACGATCTCGGCTGCTTCGATGCGCAGGGAAGGCTGACGATCCTCGGTCGACGCGATGCCGTCATCATCACGGGCGGCAAGAAGGTGCATCCGGCCGAGGTCGAAGCGGCGTTGCGGTCGAGCGGCGAGTTCTCCGACGTCGCGGTCGTCGGCGTGCCCGATACCGACTGGGGCAGCGTAGTCGTCGCCTGTCATCCGCGGGATGCCGGAACGCCGGATCGACGAAAGGTCGATTCGGCGCTGGCCGGACTCGCCGCATACAAGCGGCCGAAGAAGATCCTCGGCATTTCGCCCTGGCCGGTCAACGCGGTCGGAAAGCTCAACCGAGCGGCCCTCCTCGCGTCCGCATCCGCCGGAATCAATCACTGATCACGGGAGCGGGGCGGCAGTTCGCGTCCCGCGTCGCACACACCACCGGTCCCGGCCTGTCGCCGGGCCCGCAGGGCCCGTGCGCCCATCCCGAGCGTCGCTTTATCAAACTTCAGGAGGCATCGTTGATGAATCTCATCATTCGCAAAGCCGCCGTCCTCGGCGCGGGGGTCATGGGCCGGCAGATCGGCGCCCATCTGGCAGCCTGCGGCGTGCCGGTGGTCCTGTTCGACCTTCGCGCCGACAAGGGCGACCCACGCGGCATCGCCAGGAAGGCGATCGACGAGCTGGTGCGTGCGCGGCCCGCACCGCTGCTCGGCAAGGGGCTCGCCCCCTACATGGAGCCGGCCAACTACGACGACGACCTGGCGCGCCTGCGCGACTGCGACCTCGTCATCGAGGCGATCGCGGAACGCAGCGACTGGAAGCGTTCGCTCTACGAGCGCGTCGTGCCGTATCTCGACGAGAAGGCGGTCCTCGCGAGCAACACCTCCGGACTGTCGATCGACTTGCTTGCGCAGGTGCTGCCGGCGGAACGCCGCGCGCGCTTCTGCGGCATGCATTTCTTCAACCCGCCGCGGCTGATGCGGCTCGTCGAACTGATTCCCGCGCGCGACACGGCCCCGGCGCTGCTCGACGCGCTCGAAAGCTTCGTCACGTCGCGCCTCGGCAAAGGCGTCGTGCGGGCGAAGGACACGCCGAACTTCATCGCGAACCGCGTCGGCACGTTCGCGTTCGCCGCGGCGATGTATCACACGCGCCGCCTCGGCTTGAGTTTCGACGAAGTCGATGCGCTGACCGGCCCGCTGATCGGGCGCCCCGGCAGCGCGACCTATCGCACGCTCGACCTGATCGGCCTCGACACGCTGCGCCACGTGCTCGGCGGCCTGCCGCAACTGCTCGCGGACGATCCGTGGCACGAGCACTTCGGCGTGCCGGCGTGGATGGACGTTCTCGTCGAACGCGGCGCGCTCGGACAGAAGACCCGGTGCGGCATCTACCGCAAGGACGCGCAGGGGAACAGCGTGTTCGACCTCGACGCGCAGGACTACCGCCCCGTGGCGGGCCGCGTGGATGCCGCCCTGCAGAAGATCCTGAAGATCGCGGCGCCCGGAGATCGCCTCGCCGCACTCCGCGCGTGCGATCACCCGCAGGCGCAGTTCCTCTGGAGCGTGCAACGCGATCTGTGGCACTACTGCGCGGTTCATCTCGGGAACATCAGCCCGAGCGCCCGGGAAGTGGACCTCGCGATGCGCTGGGGCTACGGCTGGGAGCAGGGGCCGTTCGAGAGCTGGCAGGCGGCCGGGTGGTCCGACGTCGCCGCGGCGATCGGCGACGACATCCGGGCCGGCAAGACGATGGCCGATGTGCCGCTGCCCGCGTGGGTGTCCGACGGGCGCAGCGGCGTGCATGGCGCGGGCGGCTCCTACTCGGCGCTCGACGAACGGGACAGCCCGCGCAGCGCGCTGCCGGTCTACCGCAAGCAGCCGTATGCGTTGCGCCTGCTCGGCGAGCCGGCCGCGGACGACGGGGTGACGCTGTTCGAGAGCAATTCGGTGCGCCTGTGGCATCGCGCCGGGGACGTCGACATCGCGATCCTGAGCTTGAACGGCAAGGGCGCGACGCTCTCCCCCCAGGTCGTCGAAAGCATGCAGGAAGCGGTGGCGCGCGCCGAGCGCGGCTGCAAGGCGCTGGTCATCTGGCGGCCGCAGTCCGACTTCTCCTTCGGCGCCGACCTCAAGGCGCTGTGGGCGAGGATGGACGCTAAGGATTGGCCAGGCGTCGAGGGGATGCTCAAGCAGTTCCAGACGCTGACCGGCGCAATCAAGCATGCCGGCGTGCCGGTCGTCGCCGCGGTCGCGGGCAGGGCGCTCGGCGGCGGCTGCGAACTCGTGATGCACTGCGCCGCGGTGGTCGCCGCGATGGAAAGCCAGCCCGGGCTCGTCGAAGCGGGCGTCGGACTGATTCCCTCCGGTGGCGGTTGCAAGGAGCTCGCGCTGCGGGCGAGCCGCCGCGCGCTGCGGGCGCTGCAGAACGAGCCACTGCCGTTCATCCAGCCCGCGTTCCAGACCGTCGCCGGCGCCATCACGGCCGACAACGCGCTGGATGCGAAGCGCCTCGGTTACCTCGCGCGGCGCGACGTCGTCGTGCCGCACTCGGACGAAGTGCTCCATGTCGCGCTGGCCCACGCCCGCGCGCTGGCCGAGTCCTGGCAGCCGCCGCTGCCCGCGCGCGACATCCAGGTCGCCGGACGCGGCGGCATCGCGACGCTCGAAGCCGGCCTCCTCAACCTGAGGGACGGGGGAATCATCTCCGCGCACGATTTCCGCGTCGGACGCGCGCTCGCGGTCGCGGTGTGCGGCGGTGAGATCGAAGGCGGCGTGACCGTCGATGAACAGTGGCTGCTCGACGTCGAGCGGCACGAATTCCTCGAACTGCTGAAAACCGAGGCGACCCGGCAACGCATCGTGCAGATGCTGGAAACCGGCAAGCCGCTTCGCAACTGAACCGGAGACAGACATGGGGAAACAGATTCAGGAAGCCTATATCGTCGCGGCGCTGCGCACTCCGGTCGCGAAACGGCGCGGCATGTTCCGCTACGTGCGTCCCGACGACATGCTCGCGCACGTCATCGCCGGCGTCGTCGCGCAGGTGCCGGGGCTCGATACCGCCGAGATTGCCGAAGTCGTCACCGGCTGCGCTAACCCGGAAGCCGAGCAGGGTTTCAACGTTTCGCGCGTGGGCAGCCTGATAGCCGGCCTGCCGGTCGGCGTTCCGGCCTACACCGTCAATCGCTTCTGCTCGTCCGGCCTGCAGGCGGTCGCGCTCGCGGCCGATCGCATCCGGCTCGGCGAAGCGGATGTCGTCCTCGCCTGCGGCACCGAATCGATGTCGGTCATGCCGACGATGATCGGCAACAAGACGGTCCAGAACCCGGCGATCGTCGGGCAGGATCACCTCGTCCCGGTGGCCTGGGGCATGGGACTGACGGCCGAGCGGGTCGCGACGCGCTGGAACGTGTCGCGCGACGCGCAGGATGCGTTCGCCGCCGCGTCGCACGAAAAAGCCGTCGCCGCCATCGCCGCCGGAAGTTTTCGCGACGAAATCCTGCCCTACGCGGTGCGCGACCACCTCCCGGGCGAGGGCGGCGCGGTTCGCGTCGTCGAGCGGCTGTGCGACACTGACGAAGGGCCGCGGCCCGGCACGACCGCCGAAGCGCTCGCCCGGCTCAAGCCGGTTTTCGCGATGGGCGGCAGCGTGACCGCGGGCAACTCGTCGCAGATGTCGGACGGCGCCGGCGCGGTGATGCTGATGAGCGAAGCGGCGCTGCGGCGCTACGGCGTGCAGCCGATTGCCCGCTTCGTCTCCTACGCGGTCGCCGGCGTCGAGCCGGAAGTGATGGGCGTCGGGCCGATCGAGGCGATTCCGCGGGCGCTCCAGCGGGGCGGGCTGAAGCTCGACGACGTCGACTGGATCGAGCTCAACGAGGCGTTCGCCGCCCAGGCGCTCGCCGTCATCGATACGCTCGGCATCGACGGCAAGCGGGTGAACCCGCTCGGCGGAGCGATCGCCCTCGGCCATCCGCTCGGCGCGACCGGCGCGATCCGCACCGCGACGATCATGAACGCGATGCGCCGCGGCGACGCGAAGCTCGGCATGGTCACGATGTGCATCGGCACCGGCATGGGCGCCGCCGGCATTTTCGAGCGGGTGTAAGCCATGTCCCGCGCACTCGACTCGATGCCGATGCACATCGTCGTCTGCATCAAGCAGGTGCCCGACAGCGCGCAGATCCGCGTGCATCCGGTCACCAACACGATCATGCGCCAGGGGGTGCCGGCGATCATCAACCCCTACGACCTCTTCGCGCTCGAACAGGCGCTGCGGATCAAGGACAGCGCGGACGCGCGCGTGACGGTGCTGTCGATGGGCCCGTTCCAGGCCGAGGAGGCGCTGAAGAAGTGTCTGTCCTACGGCGCGGACGACGCGATCCTCGTCACCGACAAGAGTTTCGCCGGGGCCGACACGCTGGCGACGACCTACGCGCTGGCGGCGGCGATTCGTCAGCTCGACCGGCAGCATCCGGTCGATATCGTCTTCACCGGTAAGCAGACGATCGATGGCGACACCGCGCAGGTCGGCCCCGGCATCGCGGTGCGGCTCGGGTGGCAGCTCCTGACCTACGTGTCCCGCTTGCGCGAATTCGACGCCGCGGCGAAGACGATCACCGTCGAGCGCCGCGCCGAAGGTGGCGTCCAGGTGCTCGAATCGCGCCTGCCGTGCGTCATCACGATGCTCGAAGACACGAACGAAATGCGCTTCGCCGACATGGCCGGGATGTTCCGCGCGGAGCGTTACGAGGTGCCGCGCTGGGACCGCAGCGCCGCCGGCATCGAGGACGTCTCGCGGATCGGGCTGAAGGGTTCGCCGACGGTCGTCGCGCAGGTCTTCGCGCCGAAGCCGAAGGACGTGCGGGCGGTGACGATCGAAGGCGAGACGCCGCGGGACAAGGCCGATCGCCTGCTCGATCGGCTGTTTGCCGACAACCCCGCACTCGAGGCCACGCTGCTGGACCATCTCGAAACCGTGGAGACCGCGAAATGAGCGATGCCCCCGATACGGCCAGGCAGATCAAGAAGCCCAAGCGCGCCCTCGATCCCAAGTACGCGAACTATCGCGGCGTCTGGGTGTATGTCGAGCACGAGCACGGCTACGTCCATCCAGTGAGCTGGGAACTGCTCGGCAAGGGGCGGCAGCTCGCCGACAAGCTGCAGGTCCCGCTCGCCGGGATCGTGCTCGGCGGCACGGACGCCGGGATCCGCGCGCTATGCGACGAGGCCGCGCGGCATGGCGCGGATCTCTGCTATCTCGTGCAGGACGACGTGCTGCACGACTACCGCAATCAGGCCTACACGAAGGGCATGGCGGACCTCGTCGAGCGCTTCCAGCCCGAAGTGCTGCTGCTCGGTGCGACGACGCAGGGACGCGATCTGGCCGGATCGCTCGCCTCGACCTTGCTGACCGGGCTGACCGCCGACTGCACCGGACTGGACATCGACGCCTCCGACCGCACGCTGCTGTCGTCGCGCCCGACGTTCGGCGGCAGCCTGATGTGCACGATCGTCAATATGGCGACGCGCCCGCAGATGGCGACCGTGCGTCCGCGCGTGATGCCGATGCCGCAGCGCGACCCCGCGCGGACCGGGGAAGTCATCGAGCACGCGCTCGGCTTGAGCGAAGCCGAGGTCGTCACGAAGGTCGTCGACTTCATCCCCGACGCCCAGGCCGACAAGCCGCAGCTCGCGTTCGCCGATTTCATCGTTGCCGGCGGCCGCGGCATGGCGAAGCCGGAGAACTTCGGCCTGCTGTTCGACCTGGCGAAGGAACTCGGCGCGGAGGTCGGCGCATCCCGGCCTGCCGCGCACGCGAAGTGGGTCGAAGCGGATCGACAGGTCGGGCAATCGGGCAAGACCGTTCGACCCAAGCTGTATATCGCGGCCGGCATTTCCGGCGCGGTGCAGCACCGGGTGGGGATGGAGGGGGCCGACATCATCGTCGCGATCAACAACGACGAGAAGGCGCCGATCCTCGATTTCTCCAATTACGCGCTGATCGGCAACGCGATGGAGCTGCTGCCGGCACTGACCGAAGCCTTCCGCGAGCGTATCGCCGCCGCCAAAGCGAAGAGGGGAGTGGTCGCATGAGCGAAAAATTCGACGTCATCGTCGTCGGCGCCGGCCCGTCGGGCAACGCCGCCGCCTACACGCTGGCCCGCGCGGGCCTGTCGGTGCTGCAGCTGGAGCGCGGTGAAAGCCCCGGGACGAAGAACGTCCAGGGCGCAATCCTCTACGCGCACGCGCTGGAGAAGATCATTCCCGATTTCCGCGACCACGCGCCGCTCGAGCGCCACGTCGTCGAACAGCGGATGTGGCTGATGGACGAGGCGCAGGCCTGTAGCGGCATGACCTACCGCGACGAACAGTTCGCGCAGCCGCCGCATTACCGCTACACGATCGTCCGCGCGCGCTTCGATCGCTGGTTCTCCGAGCAGGTGCGCGAAGCGGGCGCGACGGTCATCAACGAGACGACCGTCACCGGCCTGTTGAAGGACAAGAACGGCAAGGTCGTCGGCGTGCAGACCGAGCGCGACGGCGGCGAGATCCGCGCGGACGCGGTGATCCTCGCCGACGGCGTGAATTCGCTCGTCGCGCAACGCGCGGGTCTGCGCGAGGACATCCGCGCGGAACACGCCGCGCTCGCGGTCAAGGAAATGCTGTTCCTGCCGCGGGAAACGATCGAGCAGCGCTTCGGCATCGGCGAAGAGCAGGGCGTCGTCATCGAGATCGCCGGCCGGATCACGCACGGCATGGTCGGCACCGGCTTCCTGTACACGAACCATGATTCGCTCGCGATCGGCATCGGCTGCATGCTTTCGGACCTGCGCCGGCAGCAGCTCTCGCCGTACCAGCTGCTCGAAGGGTTGAAGCGCCATCCATCGATCCGGCCGCTGATCGAGGGCGCCGAGATGAAGGAGTACGCGGCGCACGTGATCCCCGAAGGCGGCTACAAGGCGCTGCCGCGACTGTACGGCGACGGCTGGATGATCGTTGGCGACTCGGCCGGCTTCGTCAATGCGGTGCATCGCGAGGGGTCGAACCTCGCAATGACCTCGGGCCGCCTCGCCGCCGAAACGCTGATCGCGCTGAAGACGCGGGACAAGCCTTTTACCGCGTCGAACCTGTCCGCGTACAAGGCGGCGCTCGACGGCAGCTTCGTGATGAAGGACCTGAAGAAGTACGCCGAAGTGCCGAGCTTCCTGCACGGCAACCCGCACATGCTCGGCACGTATCCGAGCCTGCTCAACACCGCCGCGCGCGAGATGCTGATGGTCGATGGCACCGACAAGCGCACGAAGCAGCGCCGGATCTTCGCCGAAGTGCGCGAGAAGCGCTCGCTGCTCGGCTTGGTCGGTGACTCCTATCGTTTCTGGAGGGCTTTCAAATGAGCGCCGCGAACAATGCGCCCGCAGCGACGCCTCCGGGGATCAACGTCGAGGAGAAGCTGTTCCAGAACCGTTACCGCGTCGATCCCGGCCGGTCCCACATCCGCATCAAGGATCCGGTCGCCTGCGACGGTTGCGCGCCGAAACCCTGCGTCGTCTGCTGTCCGGCGGGCGCGTGGCGGCTGGAGGAGGGGAAGGTCGATCTCGTCGTCGACGGCTGCCTCGAATGCGGCAGCTGCCGCATCGTCTGCGACCGCGACAACGTCGATTGGAATTACCCGCGCGGGGGCTTCGGCATCCTGTTCAAGTTTGGCTGAAACGGCAATGACGCGTTTCCCTGGACGTGCACCAAAACCGCAATTGCATGCGGAGTCCGGCTCCTCCCCTTTACCCGTCCCGATTCTCCTTGGGTAAAGGTTTTTCCCCCGCTCGACGGAGCGGGGGATTTTCTGCCGGCGATTTCAGTGCCTGACGAGGAGCGTGCCGGTCCCGAGTAGTTCATTAAAACGCTGGAGGAGGAGTCATGAAACTGGTCGTCGGCATTTCGGGCGCAAGCGGCGCGATCTATGGAATTCGCATCCTCGAGGTACTGAAGAAGGCGGGCGTGGAAACCCACCTCGTGATCTCCGATTCGGCAAAACGGACGGTCGCCTACGAGACCGATTACAGCATCGAGGCGATCAAGGATCTCGCTTCCTGCGTTCATGACATCAACGACGTCGGCGCCTGCATCGCGAGCGGCTCGTTCAAGCATGCGGGCATGGTGATCGCGCCGTGCTCGATCAAGACGCTTTCGGCGATCGCGAACTCCTTCGACACGAACCTGCTGATCCGCGCCGCCGACGTGACGCTGAAGGAGCGGCGCAAGCTCGTGCTGATGATCCGCGAGACGCCGCTCCATCTCGGGCACCTGCGGCTGATGACCCAGGTCACCGAAACCGGCGCGGTGCTCGTGCCGCCGATGCCCGCGTTCTATCACCGTCCGCAGACGATCGAAGACATCGTGATGCAGACGGTCAACAAGGCGCTCGACCAGTTCGACCTGAATCTCGATCTCTTCAACCGCTGGACAGGGAACGAGGAGCGCGAGGTGCTGAAGCAGCGCGCGCGGCAGAAGCTGCCAGCGTAAGGCTCGCCGGCCGACTGCGATCGGCGCGGATTTACGACCGTATTTTCGACCGGTCGCTCTCCGCGTGCGCCGGCTACGCGCGACGGCCGGGCGAAGAACGATCGAAGCAGCGCGGGGGTGACTTCGACGACGCCCCGCGCAATGTCGAACACATCCTTCGGACCGTTCGCGCCACCGGCCGCGCGATCGATGTCGTTCCCGATGATTGGCCGGTCAATAGGCGGAGAACCATGAAAAGAACGCTTCAACCGGGACTCGTCGCGAATCGGCGCGTCACCGTGGACCGCGCACGCACGATCGATTTTCTCGGCGAATCGCTGCGCGTCTACGCGACGCCCCGTCTGATCGAAGATTTCGAGAGCACCTGCCGCGACTTCCTGCTGCAGTACGTCGATGCCGGAGAGGATTCGGTCGGCACCGAAGTGAGCGTCACCCACAGCGGAGCGACCTTGCTCGGGATGGCGGTCGATATCTCCGTGACCATCGCCGAGGTCAACGGGCGCCATGTCGCCTTCGAACTTGTCGCGTGGGATGCTGCGGAAGAGATCAGCCGAGGTCGACACAGCCGCTTCGTTGTCGGCATCGCGAAACTGCGCGAACGAGTCGCCGCCAAGGCGCAAAGCCTTTAAGACACGACGAACTGTTCACCGGCACCCCATCCGGTTCATCTCAACACGGAGATTCGCCGATGTCTTTACCGAAGTTCACTTACGTCGCTCCCGCGAGTCTCGATGAAGCGGTGACGCTTGCTGCGGATCTGGGCGACAAGTGCGTATTCATCGCGGGCGGAACGGACATATTGGTCGCGATGAAAGATCGCGTGATCACGCCCGAATGGGTCATCGATCTCAAAGGCATCCCCGGAATGGACGAGCTCTCGTACATCCCGGGTGAAGGACTGAAAGTCGGAGCGCTCGCAAAACTCCGTGCGATCGAAACCTCGGAGATCGTTCTGGAGAAATATCTCGCCGTTGCCGACGCAGCGCATTCCATGGCGTGCAGGCAGATCCGCGCGAAGGGAACGATGGCCGGCAATCTCTGCAACGCATCGCCTTGCGCCGACATGACGCCGATCCTTCTGGCGCTGAACGCTTCGGTGAAAACATTCCGAAAACATCCCGAATGCGGGCGGACGATTCCCCTCCAAGACTTCTTCATAGGTTTGAAGAAGACAGCCCTCACGCGCGACGAGATCGTGACGCAAATCGAAATCCCGGAGCCGGGCCCGCGGGAATGCGCCGCCTACGTCAAACATACCTTCAGGAAAGCAATGGACATCGGGATCGTCGGCGCGGCTGCGTGGCTGAAGATGGACGGCGAGACTTGCGTCGACTGTCGTATCGCGCTCGGCGGCGCCGGGCCGACTGCAATCCGCGCCTATGGCGCCGAGGCGTTGCTCGTCGGGCAAAGACTCACCGGTGCACTGATCGATGAAGTCGGTGTTCGGGCCGCCGAGTGCTGCTCCCCGCGCCGCGACGTCGGACCGCGCCGATACCACCGGGTCCACCCCGAATACCGAAAAGACATGATCAGGGTGTTTACCGTGCGCTCGATCAGAAGGGCCCTCGAACGCAGAGGCATCTAAATCGACAGGGGTGACACGATGCGCATCATTCGGATGAAGCTGAACGACGAGCAGATCGAAGCGCTGGTCCAGGAAAACTGCACCTTGCTGGATTTTCTACGCAATCAATTGGGCGCGACCGGGACCAAGAAAGGTTGCGAGGAAGGCGAATGCGGCGCCTGCACGGTGCTGATCAATGGCGTGCCGATGAATTCCTGTCTGATGCTGGCGGTCGAGGCCGACGGACAGGAAATCACGACCATCGAAGGCATTGCAAGGAACGGGGAGCTCAGCCCGCTGCAAAAGGCCTTTATCGAGAAGTGGGGGCTTCAGTGCGGGTTTTGCACGCCGGGCATGATCATGTCCGCCACGGCCCTGCTCAAGGAAAACCCCAGTCCCACCGAATTCGAGATCAGGGAGGCCATTGCCGGAAATCTT
The DNA here is from genome assembly GCF_032027225.1 of Aromatoleum sp. Taxonomy (GTDB): domain Bacteria; phylum Pseudomonadota; class Gammaproteobacteria; order Burkholderiales; family Rhodocyclaceae; genus Aromatoleum. Next base: position 15,439 of record NZ_JAVSMM010000016.1, read on the forward strand.
TGCCGTTGCACGGGCTATGCAAAGATCGTCGAAGCGATCTCGGCAGCGGCCGACGCGATCAAGGAGGCCTGAAGATGTCGACGGAAAGGTCCGAGAACCTGAAGTACTACGACGGTCTCAGGAAGATCTACAAGAAGCCCGAAGACTACGAATTCGTCGGCAAGAGCTATAACCGAATCGATGCCGAGGACAAGGTCACCGGAAGGGCCAAATGCACGGCGGATATCTACCTGCCCGGAATGCTCTACGGCAAGCTCAAACGCAGCCCGTTCGCTCACGCGAAAATCATCAGCATCGATACCTCCAGAGCCGAGGCGCTTCCGGGAGTGAAATGCGTCATTACCGGCAAGGATTTCCGCGGCGGCAAGCTCGGTAATCCCGAGGCATTCAAGGAACTGGCCGACAAGGAATCCCTTTGCAAAGACAAGGTCCGGTTCGTCGGCGACGAGGTCGCTGCGGTGGCCGCGGTCGACGAAGAGACTGCAATAGAAGCAGTTGAACTCATCGACGTGGTCTACGAGGAGTTCCCCTGCGCGCTCGATCCGGTCGAAGCGATGAAAGAGGACGCTTCGGTCATCCACGAACCGGGCACGCAAAATCTCAGCATGCTCACGACGATGCAGAGCGGTGACTGCGACAAGGCTTTTTCCGAGGCGGATTACACCGACAAGCATCGGTACAGCACGCAGATGATGGTACACGCGGCACTGGAGCCGCATGGCGCGGTGGCGACGTGGGAGAACAACGAGATCACGATCTGGACGACGACTCAGGGGGCTCACGTCAGCCGCTTCTGGATCGCACACGGTCTCGGTATTCCTCAAAGCCAGGTCAGGGTCATCAAGCCGTATCTGGGTGGCGGCTTCGGCGGCAAGCTGGATGTTTTTCCCCACGAGCTGTGCGCGTGCCTGATGTCGATGAAAACGGGGCGACCGGTAAAGATCATCCTCGACAGGAAGGAGGTTTTTTACGGCACCAGAACCCGCCACCCGATGGAACTCGAGATCGAGACCGCGTTCAGGAAGGACGGCACGATGCTCGCGAAGCGCTGTCGCCACGTACTGGACGGCGGCGCGTATGGCGGATCGGGCGTCGCGGCCAATGTCCTGTCACTCATTTGGGCGACGCTCCCGTACAAGGTCGCCAACATAGACATGATGGCCCGCCGGCCTTATACCAATAAGCCCGCGGCGGGCGCGATGCGTGGCTATGCCGCGTCCCAGGTCCATTTTGCGAATGAAGTCCATATGGACGAAGTCGCCGAGGAGCTCGGTATCGATCCGGTCGAGCTTCGTCGCATCAACGCTTGCGTTCCGGGCTATGAAGGACCGACGGGGCTACAGGTTACGAGCTGCGCTTTCAAGGAGACGCTCGACAAGGCGGCGGAGGCGATCGGTTGGGAGGAGCGAAAGAACGGCCTGAAGCGCGGAGAAGGCATCGGCTTTGCGGGAAGCGGCTTCGTCTCCGGCACCGGGTTTCCAGTGCTGGAGACGCCCAAATACCATTCCGCGAGCACGACGGTCAGACTGAACCGCGAGGGTTACGCGACGATATTCACCGGCGCGAACGATATCGGTCAGGGCTCCGATACGGTCATGACGATGATCGTCGCCGAGGAACTCGGTCTGAAAATGGATGAGGTCAAGATCGTTCAGTCGGATACCACGCTCACGCCTTTCGACTCGGGTTCGTTCGGCAGCCGCGTGACCTTTCTCGCCGGCAATGCTGCTCGCCGAGCCGTGGGTGACGCAAAGCTCAGCTTGCTGGAGGTTGTCGCCGAAAACTGGAACTGCCAGCCTGAAGATATCGTCATGAAGGATCACCGCGTATTCAAAAGGGGCGATTCAACGAACGATATTTCCTTCAGTGAAGCGGTCTGGATGTACGAGGAAAAGCATTACGGTAAATCCGTTGTCGGCGTCGGTTCATTCGCGCACGACGGCGACAAGGAGATTTACAAGAAGAACCGCGGCAATTATGCGGCCGCCTACAGTTTCAGTACCGGTGCAGCGAGCGTCGAGGTCGATGAAGAAACCGGCTGCATCGATTTATCGGAACTCGTTCTTGCACATGATTGCGGCCAGCCGCTCAACCTCCGTGCGGTCGAGGGGCAGGTGGAAGGATCCGTCCATATGGGGCTCGGGTTCGCGTTGTTCGAAGAGTGCCGGTTCGACGAAACCGGAAAAATGCTGAACCCGACCTTCCTCGACTATCGCTTTCCGACCGCTCTCGACATGCCGCGGATTCGAACCATCACTTGCGGACAACCCGACGAGGAAGGCCCGTTCGGCGCAAAGGAGGCCGGAGAGGGCAGCACGCCGCCTGTTGCACCGGCGATCGTCAACGCGATCAACCGAGCGACCGGGCTCAAGTTTCACGATTTGCCGATCACTCCCGAAAAGGTATGGCGAGCGCTGAAGGCAAGAAAGGCCGCAGAAGCTGCCGGCGTTCAAGAGGGACGAAACTGCGGTAAGCCTTGACCAAGGCTTGGGGGAGGCGCAGGCCGCTCGCGTAGCGACGCGGTGCGTTCGATGGCGTTTGGCGAAGTCCCGTACGAGGCGGCCGCGCGGGTCTTGTGCCGCCTTGCAGCGGGGGCGGGCGTTTTTGCAGGGCGGCGATTTCCGGCCGGTGACATACAGCCGGTCCGAAAATCCCCGCGCGCTTCACTCCCGGTGGTGCTCTTACGTGTGTGCCCTGGCGCTCACCCGCAGGTGCCGACCGCGCCGCAGGCGGTGCAGAAGTCGCAGCCGTCCTTGCGGATCACCGAGTAATTGCCGCATTCGGTGCACAGCGCGCCCTGCATCACTTTCGGGTCGCTGGTTTCGCGCGGAGCTTCGAGGATCCCCATTTCACGCACCGGGTATCCCTTTTCGTCCAGTACGCCGAGCATCGCGTAGCGGTGGATGATCAGTTGCGCCATGTACGCGACGGTGCTCGGGTAGTTCTGCTGGCGCTTCGTGCCCGGGACGAACGCCATGAAATCGCCGAGCGGTTCCGGGTAGTTCAGCAGCTTGCGCAGCTTCATGCCGACCCACGCCGGATCCATCACGCGCATGTCGAGCGACAGGATGCGGGTGAGTCCGTCGAGCGCCCGCGGGTAGTTGCCGGACAGCCACACCGAGTACGGGCGCGTCATGCCGACCGAGAAGCCGTCCTGCGCGGGCAGGGTGATTTCCTTCAGGCCGAGCACGAAGTCTTCGCCGGTGGCGGGGTTCTGGATATCCACTGTCCAGGACAGCGTGCCGTCGGTGCCGGTCTTCGGTTCCTGCAAGCTGAACAGCGTGTCCAGAACCGGCGTCGCGCCGCCGTCGGTCAGCGCGCCGAGCTTCTCGCAGCGGTAGCGGACGACCTGGGCGAAAGCGGAGACGGTGCCGGGGAAGAGCGTCTTCTCGCCGTGCGGCGGGAAGGGCATCTCGAAGGACTTCTCGCCGATCGTCTTCGCGAGCGTCTCGAGCTTGAGCTTGAGCCAGCCCTGGTCGTTCGCGCGCATGTCCATCGACAGCGTCTTCGCGACCGCGCCGAGGCCGCGCGGCTGGTCCGCGCCGTTGACCCACACCTCGAACGGGAAGTTGCCGTGGCCGTTGTTCTCGATGTGGCCGACGAACAGCGCGAAGTCGCCCTGCGGCGTGTCGAGCATGTAGGTCCAGGCGAGGTTGCCGTCGGGCAGTTCCGGGCGGCCCGGCCAGCGCAGGCTGGACAGGACCGGCGCCGGAAGACTCTTGATCGCGAGACGCTTGTTCGGGCCGGACAGTTCGACGTCCTGCGGTTGCTTCTGTTCGTTCGTCGGCGTGACCGACAGGACCGCGCCGAGCACCGAGTTCGGGCGGTAGGTCGCGAGCCCCTTCAGCCCGGCCTTCCATGCGGTGAGGTAGAGGTCCTCGAATTCCGCGTACGGGTAGTCCTCGGGGACGTTCACCGTCTTGGAGATCGACGTGTCGACGTACGGCGCCACCGCGGCAACCATGTCCTTGTGCGCCTGCGCGGAGATTTCGAGCGCGGTCACGAAATACGTCGGCAGCTTGTCGACGTTGCCGCCGATGTGGCGATACAGCCGCCACGCGTAATCCTCGACTGCGTATTCCTTGTACGTGCCGTCGGCCATGCGCTTGCGGCGCGTGTAGGTGTACGAGAACGGCGGTTCGATGCCGTTCGACGCGTTGTCGGCGAACGCGAGCGAGATCGTGCCGGTCGGCGCGATCGACAGCAGGTGCGAGTTGCGCAGGCCGTGCTTGCGGATCTTGTCCTTGACCTCGGCGGGCAGCCGCGACGCGAAGTTGCTGCCCGACAGGTACAGGTCGGCATTGAACAGCGGGAAGGCGCCGCGCTCGCGCGCGAGTTCGGCCGACGCGAGATAGGCGCGGTCGCGCATGTATTCGGAGATTTTCGCCGCGACGGTGCGCGCCTCGGCGGTGTCATAGCGCTTGCACAGCATGATCAGCGCATCGCCGAGGCCGGTGAAGCCGAGGCCGACGCGGCGCTTCGACTGCGCTTCGTTCTCCTGCTGCTCCAGCGGCCAGTGCGTGACGTCGAGTACGTTGTCGAGCATGCGGATCGCGACGTCGACGACTTTGCCGAACGCGGCGTAATCGAACTCCGCCTTGTCGGTGAACGGCTGCTTCACGAACGGCGTCAGGTTGATCGAACCGAGGTCGCAGCAGCCGTACGGCGGCAGCGGCTGCTCGGCGCATGGGTTCGTCGCCTCGATCGTCTCGCAGTAGTACAGGTTGTTGTCCTGGTTCATGCGGTCGAGGAACAGGATGCCCGGCTCGGCGTGGTTGTACGTCGAGCGCATGATCTGGTCCCACAGCTCGCGCGCCGGCAGCTTGCGGTACACCCACAGCCCGTCGTCGCGCTGGTAGGCGCCGCCCGCCTTGAGTTCGTCGATCGGCTCGGCCTTGTGCGTGAGTTCGACGTCGGTGTTCGAGTCGACCGCCTTCATGAACGCGTCGGTGACGCCGACCGAGATGTTGAAGTTGGTGAGGTCGCCGTGGTCCTTCGCGTGGATGAATTCCTCGATGTCCGGATGGTCGCAACGCAGCACGCCCATCTGCGCCCCGCGGCGCGCGCCGGCGGACTCGACGGTCTCGCACGAGCGGTCGAACACCCGCATGTACGACACCGGGCCGGACGCGTTCGACAGCGTTCCCTTGACCAGCGCGCCCTTGGGACGAATGCTCGAAAAGTCGTAGCCGACGCCGCCGCCGCGGCGCATCGTCTCCGCGGCTTGCGCGAGCGCGGTGTAGATTCCCGGCCGGCCATCGACCGCTTCGGTCACCGAGTCGCCGACCGGTTGCACGAAGCAATTGATCAGCGTCGCCTGGAGGTTCGTGCCGGCAGCGCTGTTGATGCGCCCGGCCGGGACGAAGCCGCGCTCCTGGGCCTCGAGGAACTTCGCCTCCCAATGGGCGCGCTTGTCCTCTGCTTCGACGGCAGCGAGCGCGCGGGCCACCCGGGCGCGCACTTGCGCCACGCTCTGCTCGTCGCCCTTGGCGTATTTCTCGACGAGAACTTCACCGGAGATTTCCTGCGCCGCCAGCGTCGATGCGTCCTTCTTGCCCTTTGCCTGGATCGTCGAGTTCATGTCTTCTTGTCGTCCGTCGTGGGTGTTTGCGATGTCGCGAAGCATAGCTGCGAGCGCAGGTTTGTGCAAAAAAATAAAAATTAAGAAAAACAGATAGTTAATATTTAATTCGGTGTGTCAATAGCTTGATGGGCACAACATCTAGTAGCCTGAAGAGACCCTCCAAAGCGTGAAAAGCCAGGCAGGGTAAGGGGTTCACGGTAGAAACCCGGAGTGCCGGGAGGATCGCAAAAAAAATTTAATATCTCGCCCGGTTCGATGGACCCCCGGCGCGACGCGGACAGCGAGGAGGTGCGAGGGGACGAATGGAACGGCCGGGACGGTGCCCGACGAGTCGGCGGTATTGCGCCGAAGACGGCGAACGCACACTCACGCCCCCGCCGCGGCAGGCGGCTGGAAGCCGCCCGGCGGATCGAAGCGCCGTCAGTGCAGCTCGGGGAAAAACAGCGCGACGTACGCCGCGAGGTTCAACTCCGCGTCCTCGCGGACCTTGGCCAGCGCTTCCGGAGCCATATCGAGCTGGGACCAGATCACCGGGTCGATCCCTGCGAGGGCCGTCTCGGCCGTGTCGCCGTTCAGGTCGGCCGCAGCGAGGTGAGCGGCAACATGGACGATCGCGGCTTCATAGGCGTGTTCGCCGCCGAGCCGCGGATTGAACTGCGCGCCGGTGATTTGCGCGAAAGCCCCCGGCAGCTTCCATCGCTCCATCAGCGCGGCGCCGACCTCGGCGGAATCGCAGCCGACGATACGGCGTTCCGCGTCGTGAAGGCGCTCGCCGCTTTCTTCGCTCGCCGCCCGCGATGCGCTGGCCGCGTCGGGCGCGGCCTGGTACATCACGAGGTGGCCGAGGTCGCTGAGCAGTCCGATGACGAAGAGCCGTTCGGCGGACGGGAGTCCGCAGGCTCGTCCGATCGCTCTCGCGGCGAGCCCGCGCATCACGCTGCCGCGCCAGAAGCGGGAGAGATCCACGTGGGCCGGGTCGAGCTGCGCGAACGTCGCGCCGAGCGACATCGCGAGAACCAGATCGTGCACCTGCTGCAAGCCGAGCAGCACGACCGCCCGTTCGGCAGTCTCGATCGGCCTGCCGTAGCCGTAGAACGCGCTGTTGACGACGTGCAGCAGCCGCGCCGTCGTCGCCGGATCACCGGAGATCGCCGTGGCGACTGCGGTGAGGGAGCCGTCCGGAGCGTCGAGTTCCTCACGGATGCGCAGATACACCGCCGGCAGCGATGCGAGCGTGGCGAGGCCGGTGACGAGTTCTGGGGCGGAAGGCATTAGGCGTGTCCTTGTCCTGGAAGGTCTGCCGCCCTTGCCGGCGGGCGGGCAGTGAAAGTGACGACCTGGCCGGGAAGTGATTCGGGCTGGAGTGTGACGTGCGAGATGCCGAACCGTTCGTCCAGCAGATTTTGCAGGCGCGCGAGCGTGTCCGGCCAGTTCCGGCCGGTGCGCAGGATCACGTGGGCCGAGAGGGCCGCGTGGTTGGAGTCGAGACTCCAGACATGGAGGTCGTGAATCGAATGGACGCCGTCGACGCCGGCCATCGTGCGGCCGATTTCGGACAGCGAAAGGTCGTCGGGGACCCCTTCGAGCAGCGTATGCGCCGCGGTGCGGAGCAGCTTGAGCGTCGACGCGAGAATCAGGCCGCAGATCAGCATCGACAGCAGCGGGTCGACCGGGAACCACCCCGTATAGGTGATGACGACCCCGGAGATGAGGGCCGCCACCGAGCCGAGCACGTCGCCCATCACGTGCAGCAGCGCGCCTCGCGTGTTCAGGTCGTCCTCCCCGTGCGACAGAAGCCACGCCACGAGGAGATTGATCGCGAGGCCGATTGCCGCGACGAGCGTCACCGCCGCACCGGCGACCGGCCGCGGGTCGAGCAGCCGTTCGACCGCGTGCCAGCCGATCAGAACCACGAGAATCAGCATGAACAGCCCGTTGAGCAGGCCGGCAAGCGTCTCGAATCGGCGCAGACCGTACGAGTGTCGCTCACTGGCCGGGCGACGGGAAACGACGGTCGCGACGGTCGCGAGCGCGAGCGCGAGGCTGTCGGTGAGCATGTGGCCGGCGTCGCCGACCAGCGCGAGGGATCCCGACCACCAGCCTGCGACCGCTTCGACCGCCGCGAAGGTCAGCGTCATCGCGAGTGCCCACGGGAGCGCACGCCCCGCGCCGTGCGCGTGGCCGTGGTGAGAGCGGGTAGAGTGGGCGTGGCCGTGGTGCGAATGGCCGGGGTTTGGGTGATCGTGGGAGTGCGGCGAAGCCATCGTCGTCGTCAGAAGGGGCGGAAGGAAGCGCCCATTCGGCCGGTGGAGCACGACGGGCATTGGAATTGCCGGAATCCGGGGGCACGCGGTGGCAGCGTGCCGAGGGGCCGGTTTGCTATCGAGGCGGAGACTACACCATGCGTATCATCAGCTGGAACATTCAATGGGGTCGCGGCGCCGACGGTCGGGTCGATCTCGGATGGACGATTGCGGCGATCGGCGAGGCCGGCGGCGCCGATGTGATTTGTCTGCAGGAAGTCGCGCAGAGTTTCCCGGGCCTCCCGGGGGGACACGGCGAAGACGACATCGCGATACTCTCGGAGGCGTTTCCGGATCACGAGGTCGTCTTCGGACCGGCGCTCGATGTCGCAAACGGTGGGCGGGCGCGGGCGCGTTTCGGCAATCTGATCCTGTCGTCCCTGCCGGTCGAGCAAGTCTTCCGGCACCTGCTGCCATGTCCGGCCGACCCCCGTGTCCCCGGAATGCAGCGCAGCTGCGTCGAAGTGGTGCTGAGCGCACCGTTCGGGCCGCTCCGCGTTCTCACGACGCATCTCGAGTATTACTCGCAGCGACAACGCGCCGCGCAGATCCGCGCGCTCGGTGCGCTGCAGGACGAGGTCGTCGGCCACGCTGGGGCGCACACGACGGGCAAGGAGGCAAACCCGGTTTTCGCCCCGCGTCCCCGTCCGGCCAGCGCGGTCGTGTGCGGCGATTTCAATTGCGAACCGGGGTCCGCCGAATACCTGCTGATGAGCGCCGGTGCGGAGGGCGCCGAGGCACGCTGGCGGGACGCGTGGGGTGTCGTGCACGGTGCCATCGCGCACGCGCCGACGGTCGGGCTGCACGGCGCCGAGTGGCCCGACCGGCAGTACTGCTGCGACTACGTGTGGGTGACGGAGGATCTCACGCCGCGCGTGCTCGACTTCGGAGTCGCGACCGCGACCGCCGCGTCCGATCATCAGCCGATCTGGCTCGAACTGCGCGACTGAAGGGGAGCCTGCCTTCGTGGCTCCCGCAACCTTTTCGCGGGTCTCGGCTAGTGCGCGCCAACGGGCAGCGCCGCCGGCGGTCAAGGCGACTGCCGACAGCAAGTCGGGCTGGAACGCTTCAGCTTCGCACCGACGACGGCAGCGGTTCGACGAGGTCGCGGTACGCGTGCCACGTGGCGTGCCCGACGATAGGCATCAGCACGACCAGTCCGAGGTGGAAGCTCAGGAATCCGATCACCGTCAGCATGACGATGATGAGCGCCCAGACGATCATCGCGGCCGGATTGCGCGCGACGGCGCCTATGCTCCCGAGCATCGACGAAACCGCGTCCTGGTTCCGGTCGAGCATCAATGGAACGGAGATCACGCTGACGGCGAACACGACCGCCGAAAACAGCAGTCCGACGCCGAAATAGACGAGCAGGAATTCGAGGTTTTCGAGCGCGAACAGCTGTGTCAGGAAGCCCGAGAGATTCGGCATCTCGTTCGTGTAGAACAGCGCGAAGACGACGAGCGAGGCGCGCGCCCAGACGAGAAACACGATTCCCAGCACGACTGCGAAGATGCCGATGTTGCCGGCGTTGTGCTTCCAGACGGTGAGCGTCGGCGCGAGCGCGCAGCGGCTGCCCTGTTCGCGGCGACGGCTGATGTCATAGAGCCCCATCGCGAGGAAAGGGCCGAGCAGCAAGAAGCCGGAAGTCAGCGCCGCGGTGTATTGGTAGGCGTGCTCGAACACGAACGTGATCAACAGGCCCATCGCCGAGAAGCAGAAGCCGTAGAACAGGCTCGGCACCGGGCAGGCCGCGAAATCCGCGAATCCTTTGCGGATCCAGCTCAAGGGCGCGATGGCCCGTACGTCGCGGACGGTCGGAAAGACCGGTTCGTCCACGGCGAGTTTGGCATCGTTGGGCTGGGACATGTCTCTCTCCTGGGGTCGTTATTGTCCGTACAGCGCAGGCTTGCCGCCTTCTTGTCGTTATTCGTTATTTTTCGTCGAGCATTCTCCGCATCGCAGCGCCGACGGCCCCCGGCGCCTCGGCCATCATCGCGTGTCCGGCCCGGGGGATGATGGCCACGCGGGCACCTCCCGGCACTTTCGCCAGCGCCTCCTGCAAGGGTTTGACCGCCCGCCGTGGCGTCATCTGGTCGCGCTCGCCGCACAGCAGGAGCGTCGGGCAGACGACTTCCGCTGCCGCGTCGAAGCCGCGGTGGTAGCCATTGCACGCAGCCAGATCGTTTGCGAGCACGCCTTCGGGCTGGCGCGCCATCAGGCGCAGGTTCATCGCGGTCAGCCGAACGCCGGGAGAGGCGCTCGCGCCGAGTTGGGATGCCGGCGTATACGACCACTGGTTGATCATCGCGTGGGCGAGGTCCGGCGTTTCACGCGCGGCGCGGAGCAGCGGGTCGGCCACCGGCATCGGTACGACACTGCCGATCAGGATCAGCCGGCTGACGCGTGAGGGCATCTGCGCCGCGGCATGGAGGGCGACGAGCGAGCCCATGCTGTGGCCGACGAGGGCCGCGCGCTCGACGCCGAGCGCATCGAGCAGCGCACCGACCCAGTCGGCGAGCGCTTCCACCGACGCGAGCGGAAGCCCGCGCGAGCGGCCATGGCCCGGCAGATCCGGCGCAACGGCCGAAAAACCGTGATGGGCGAGCTGGCGCGCCTGGAAATTCCACACGCTGTGGTCATGACCGGCGCCGTGGATCATCACGACGACCGGCAGCGCGGGGTCGAACGGGCGTCCGCCGGTATAGACGAAGACCGAAGACGAGGCGATCGCGATTTCCATCGCTATCTCTGCATCGCCCGTTCCGCGGCGTACAGCCCGCGATTCAGGTCTTCGATCAGGTCGTCGAGGTTTTCGAGGCCGACCGACAGGCGAACCGTGCCTTCTCCGATTCCTGCCGCTTCCAGGTCCTGTGCCGACATCCGGAAGTGGGTCGTGCTCGCCGGGTGGATCACGAGCGATTTCGCGTCGCCGACGTTTGCGAGGTGCGAAATGACTCGCACGCCTTCGATGAAGGCACGGCCGGCGATCCGCCCGCCGCGCAGGTCGAAGGACAGCACGGCGCCGGCGCCATCCGGCAGCAGGCGGGCGGCGAGTTCGTGGTCGGGATGCGTGACGAGACCCGGATATGCCACACGCTCGACGAGCGCGTGACTGGCGAGATGCTCGGCCACGGTGCGAGCGTTCGCGACGTGGGCGCGCATGCGCAGCGGCAGGGTTTCCATCCCCTGCAGGATCTGGAACGCGTTCATCGGCGACAGGCATGCGCCGAAATCGCGCAGACCTTCGCGTCGCGCGCGAAGCAGGAAGGCGGCGACCGGAGACTCCTCAGCGAAATCCATGCCGTGAAAGCCGTCCCAGGGCTCGGTGAGCGTCGGAAAAGCCGCCGACGCTTCCCAGTCGAACCGGCCCCCGTCCACGAGCAGCCCACCGACGGCGACGCCGTGGCCGCCGAGGAATTTCGTCGCCGAATGCAGCACGAGGTCGGCGCCCAGCGACAGCGGACGCTGCAGCGCTGGCGTGACGAGGGTCGCGTCGACGAGAAGCGGAATGCGATGTTCGTGCGCGATGTCGGCGACGACCGGGATGTCGAGGACTTCGAGGCCGGGATTGCCGAGCGATTCGCCGAACAGCAGCCGCGTTTCGGGCCGCAGCGCTGCGCGCCACTCGTCCGGCTGGCGCGGATCGACGAAGGTGGTTTCGATGCCGAAACGCGGCAGCGTGTAGCGGAGGAGGTTGTGCGAGCCGCCGTACAGCGAGCGCGAGGCGACGATGTGACCGCCGGCGCCCATCAGCGTCGTGATCGCGAGATGCAGTGCCGCCTGACCGCTCGCAACCGCGACCGCGCCAACGCCGCCATCGAGGGCGGCGATCCGCTCTTCGAGCACCGCATTCGTCGGATTCGAAAGGCGGGAATACGCGTGGCCCGGGCGTTCGAGATTGAAAAGCGCGGCCGCGTGCTCCGTGTCCGAAAACACGTAGCTGGTCGTGAAATAGATCGGCGCCGCGCGTGCGCCGAAGTCCGAATCCGGGGACTGACCCGCGTGCAGCGCGAGGGTTTCGGGGCCGAAAGTCCGGGGTTGTGTCATCGGCGAATGGCGTTTTGCGGGTCGTGGTCAGGCTGGTTCATCGGGCTCGAGCATGCGCTCGATCATCGAAATGCGGTCCTTCAGCGCGAGCTTGCGTTTCTTGAGTCGGCGCAGCAGCAGTTCGTCGTCCTGCGGCGCCCCCGTGAGGCGGGCGATCGCGTCGTCGAGATCCCGGTGCTCCGCCCTGAGCTCCGCCAGGCGCGCCTGAAGACTGGTTACGTCGTCGAATGCTTCCTCGCTCATCTCGGACCTGTGCGGCTGGGCGACGGGCGCGCCGTTAAAGGGGAAATCGGTGCTGTATGGTATGCGCCGACGCCGGGAATGACAATTGGCCCGGCGGTTTTGGCGGGAACCCCAGGAGCGGGCGGCGTCCAATGTCGGGTTGCAGATCGGTTTATGATCGGCCTTTCCGCGTTCAGCCGGGCCAGCACAGCGCCGGCCCGTCCCGAGAAACTTTCTGAAAGCAAGAGCACATAGTGAATAAGGCGTTTGTCAAGGAAGGTGACGGTTCCGACGAAGACGACGAGGTGCCCGCAGGCGTCCGCCTGCCGCCCGGCACCCGGAACTACATGACTCGCCGCGGCTACGAAGCGCTGCGGAGCGAACTCGACCTCCTCGTGCGGACGGAGCGACCGAAGATGGTCGAGACCGTCGCGTGGGCCGCGTCGAACGGCGACCGCTCGGAGAACGGCGACTACATCTACGGCAAGAAGCGGCTGCGCGAAATCGACCGGCGCATCCGCTTCCTGATCAAGCGCATCGAGTCCGCCGAGGTCGTCGATCCCGCGGACCAGCGCGGCATCGAGCAGGTGTTCTTCGGCGCCACGGTGACGATCGCCGACGTCGAAGACGGCGACGAGCAGACCTGGCAGATCGTCGGCGTCGACGAAGCGGACGCGAGCGCGGGGCGAATCAGCTGGATTTCGCCGCTGGCGCGCGCGCTGCTGAAAGCGCGCGAAGGCGACGCGGTGCGCTTCGTGAGCCCGGCCGGGCCGCGTGAAGTCGAGGTCGTCGAGGTGCGCTACGTCTGACGGAGGCGGTCCGTCGTCGCGCGATTCGTCCTGCCACTTGAAATTCGGCCCGACCGCTCCCATTTGCGGCCAGTTGATCAGCAAACGGAGTTGCATCCATGACGAACGAGCACGCCGCCGGCGCTCAGACCCTCAATTTCCAGGCCGAGGTGAAGCAGCTGCTTCACCTGATGATCCACTCGCTGTATTCGAACCGCGAGATCTTCCTGCGCGAGTTGATCTCGAACGCGTCGGACGCGTGCGACAAGCTGCGCTTCGAGGCGCTCGACAAGCCTGAACTCTTCGAAGGCGACAGCGAGCTCGCGATCCGGGTGTCGTTCGATTCGGACGCGAAGACCGTCACGGTTGCGGACAACGGCATCGGCATGAGCCGCGACGAGACGGTCGCGCACCTCGGCACGATCGCGAAGTCCGGCACGAAGGAATTCTTCTCGCAGCTCACCGGCGACCAGAAGAAGGACGCGCACCTGATCGGCCAGTTCGGCGTCGGTTTCTACTCGGCCTTCATCGTCGCCGACAAGGTCACCGTCGTGACGCGTCGCGCCGGCCTGCCGGCGGCCGAAGGCGTGAAGTGGGAATGCTCGATGGTCGGCGACGCGGCCGGCGAATATACCGTCGAGCCGGTCGAGAAGGCCAGCCGCGGGACCGAGATCACGCTGCACCTGCGCGACGACCAGGAAGATCTGCTCTCCGGCTGGAAGCTGCGCAGCCTGATCCGCAAGTACTCCGACCACATCGTCCAGCCGATCCTGATGAAGAAGGAGGAGTGGGACAAGGACAAGAACGAGCAGGTCACGACCGACGACGAGACCGTCAACCAGGCCAACGCGCTGTGGACGCGCTCGAAGAGCGACATCACCGAGGACGAGTACAAGGCGTTCTACAAGCACGTCGGCCACGACTTCGACGAGCCGCTCGCGTGGTCACACGCCCGCGTCGAAGGCCGCCACGAATACACGCAGCTGCTCTACGTCCCGTCGCACGCGCCGTTCGACATGTGGGACCGCAACGCGCGCCACGGCATCAAGCTGTACGTGAAGCGCGTGTTCATCATGGACGACGCCGAGAAGCTGATGCCGACTTACCTGCGCTTCGTGCGCGGCGTCGTCGACTCCGCCGACCTGCCGCTCAACGTGTCGCGCGAGATCCTGCAGGAAAGCAAGGACATCGACACCATCCGCGCCGGCTGCACAAAGAAGGTGCTGGGCCTGCTCGAAGATCTCGCGACCAGCGAGGACGCCGCCGAGCGTGAGAAGTACGCGACTTTCTGGAAGGAATTCGGCAAGGTTCTGAAGGAAGGTGTCGGCGAGGACTTCGCGAACAAGGACAAGATCGCGGGCCTGCTGCGTTTCGCCTCGACGCACAACGACACGCCGGACGAGACGGTGTCGCTCGCCGACTACATCGGTCGCATGAAGGAAGGTCAGGACAAGATCTACTTCGTGACCGCCGAAACCTTCAACGCCGCGAAGAACAGCCCCCATCTCGAGATCTTCCGCAAGAAGGGCATCGAGGTGCTGCTGCTCTCCGACCGCGTTGACGAGTGGGTGATCGGCAACCTCACAGAGTTCGACGGCAAGCCGCTCGTCTCCGTCGCCAAGGGTGGCCTCGATCTCGGCACGCTCGAGGATGAAGCCGAGAAGAAGGAAGCCGAGAAGGCCGCCGACGAGTACAAGGATCTGCTCGAGAAGATGAAGACGAGCCTCGGCGAGCGCGTCAAGGAAGTACGCGTCACGCACCGGCTCACCGATTCGCCCGCCTGCCTCGTCGCCGACGAGCACGACATGGGGATGAACCTCGCGCGCATCCTCAAGGCGGCCGGACAGAACGCGCCGGCGTCGAAGCCGATCCTCGAGATCAACCCGCAGCACCCCGCGGTGATGCGGCTGAAGTACGAGGACAAGCAGTTCGACGACTGGGCCGCGGTGCTGTTCGACCAGGCGCTGCTCGCCGAAGGCGGCACGCTCGACGACCCCGCGACCTTCGTCAAGCGCATCAATCAGCTGATGATGGCGATGAGCGGCGGAGCCGCGAACGCAAGCTGACTCGCACCGTCCATACGATGATGACGCCAGGCCATGTGCCTGGCGTTTTTTTATCGTTTCGGATGACTTGGTGCGAGGCGGAGGCCTTCCTGGCCCGACCGGCGTTGTGACGTGGCGCAGCGAGAGCATCGCGATTAGCGTCGTGCTGTTCCCGCGAAAGGGGCGATCGCGGCGCAACTCCTCGATCGCGAACATGATGCCGCCGAGCTGCGTGTTGAACGCGCTCAGTCCCCACGCTGCTGACGCCCAAGATCAGATCCCGGCTCGACGCGATCCGTCCCTTCTATTACCCGCCAGCCGGGGCAATCAGCAGCGGAAGCCGCGGAGAGACTTCCTTCACGCTGCGGCGTGTGCCGATTGCGATTTTCGCGCCGATCGCCAGCACAATCGCGATGAATCCGGCGAGCAGCGCGGCGAGGACGAGCAAAATCTGCTGGCGCCAGCGGCGGATCGAGAGCCAGGGCGGCGTGTCGCGGCGGGGCCTCGTGCCGCCTCCGGAGCGTGCGCTCGGGAGGCTTCGCTTCGTCGAATCGAAATGCGCTGCACCTTGTCGGCGGCGAGGAGGATCAGCGAATTGTCGGTGGCAGGCGTGGTTCGATCGGTTTACCGCGTGTCATGTGGAGACGGGGACCGCTGCGTACCCCGAATGCCATACGCCCGCTGCAGCGTTGCGCTACGATGCGCGAGTGCACGGCAACGTGTTAATGTTTTAATAAATATTTTTCAGCAAATATAGTTGGAGCCCTGATTCATGTCGCAAGAGCAGTCCTCGGCCTTGGCTAAATCGTCGGATCGCAAGCCATCTACTTCGCCGTTGTCGGTCTTGCAGCGTTTTCGGGTGCTCATCCGCACCGCCCAGCGGCACTCGCAATGGATCGAGCGGCAAAGCGGCGTCACCGGGGCACAGCTTTGGGCGCTGCAGGAGCTGAAGGAAGTTTCGGGCTTGCGCGTCGGGGAGCTCGCCGGAAGGATGGCGCTGCACCAATCGACCGCGTCGAACATGGTGGACAAGCTCGAATCGGCCAAGCTGATCCGCAAGGAACGGACGAGCGTCGATCAGCGGGTCGTGCGCCTTTATCTCACCGAGGCCGGCGTGGAACTCCTCAAGCGTTCGCCGTCGCCGGCGCGCGGCATCTTGCCGGAAGCCTTGCGCCTTCTGGACGAAGAGGCGCTGATGCGTCTGCAACGCGAGCTCGACGTGCTGCTGCGGCAGATCAAGGATCTGGACGAAGGTTTTGGCATGCAGCCCTTGCCCTTCACCGAATAGCACACCGCGCCGGCGGTCCGTCCGGACCGCATTCGACAAGCAAGTGCTGCGGATAGCAGCTGAAAGCGGCCTCCTGGCCGCTTCTTTTTATTGTTTCTTCGACAACTGCTGCATCGCGCGCTCGAGGCCGCCGAGCGTCATCGGATACATTCGCCCGCCCATGATTTGCTGCAGGATTTCGATCGACCGGCGGTAGGGCCACAAGCGCTCCGGCTCCGGATTGAGCCAGGCCGCGGCAGGCCACGCATCGAGCAGGCGGCGAATCCAGGCTGCGCCCGGTTCGGTGTTCATGTGTTCGATCGAGCCGTGCTGATGCAGGATCTCGTACGGACTCATCGTCGCGTCGCCGACGAAGATCAGCTTGTAGTCGGGGCCGTAGCGGTGGATCAGGTCGACCAGCGGGATGTTCTCGGCGTGGCGGCGGTGGCTGTCGCGCCACACCCGCTCGTAGACGCAGTTGTGGAAATAGAAATATTCGAGGTGCTTGAACTCGCTGCGGCACGCCGAGAACAGCTCCTCGCAGACTTTCACGTGGTCGTCCATCGAGCCGCCGACGTCGAGGAACAGCAGCACTTTCACCGCATTGTGGCGCTCGGGGCGCATCATCAGGTCGAGCCACCCGGCGTTGCGCGCAGTCGCCGCGATCGTGCCGTCGAGATCGAGCTCATCCGCCGCGCCTTCGCGCGCGAAACGCCGCAGCCGCCGCAGTGCGACCTTGATGTTGCGCGTGCCGAGTTCGACCGAATCGTCGAGGTTGCGGTATTCGCGCTTCTCCCACACCTTGATCGCGGTGCGGTTGCCGGCCGACTCGCCGCCGACGCGGATGCCTTCGGGGTGGTAGCCGTTGTTGCCGAACGGCGACTTTCCGCCGGTGCCGATCCATTTCGAACCGCCCTGGTGGCGCTCCTTCTGCTCGTCGAGACGCTTGCGGAATTCTTCCATCAGCTTGTCCCAGCCGAGCTTTTCGAGCTTCGCCTTGTCCTCGGGCGACAGGTGGCGCTTCATCATCGCCCGCAGCCAGTCTTCGGGCAGTTCGGCCTCGAGCCCCGGGATCTCCGTGACGCCCTTGAAATAGGCGCCGAAGGCCGAGTCGAAGCGGTCATAAAACGACTCGTCCTTGACGAGACAGGTGCGCGCGTAGAAGTAGAAGTCTTCCATCGAATGGCCGCAGACGCCGTCTCGCAGGCCTTCGAGGAGGGTCAGGAACTCGCGTGTCGACACCTTGAGCTTGCTGGCCTTCAAGTGCAGGAAAAAATCGATCAGCATTGTTCCTCTCCGTTGCCCGCAGCGGGTGGGGCGGTGACTTCGAGTGCCCACGCGAAGGCTTCGAGGTGGCGCCGGTTCGCGATCGCGGGCGTGACGTCGCAGCGTTGCGCGAGCACGTCGAGCGCGGTCGCGTCGCCGGTCTCGCACGCGATCACGAGCGCCAGAAGATCGCCGAACGGTCCCTCGCCGCGCAGGACCGCGGCCTCGACTGCGGGGGCCGTTGCGATCGCAGCGATCGCCTCGCTCATCGGCACCTCCAGCGCGACGTCGACGAGTGACAGCAGGCCCACGAGGAACAGCGTGTCCCGCTCCGCAACTGGACGACCTTCGCCGAGAAGCTCCATCAGGCGCGCCCGCACGAGAGCGTTCTCGAGGATGGCGGCGGAACGTGCCGAGCCCTTGTCGGCACCGTACAACAGCAGCATCAGCCAGCGGTAGAGTCGGTCGCGTCCGAGTTGCATCACCGCCTGCTCGATGGACGAGAGCTCACCGTGCATGCCGATAGCGGCGGAATTCATGTAGCGCATCAAGCGCAGTGACAGCGCGCCGTCCTGCTTGAGGAGTTCAACGAGTTCGTCGGTGTCGGCTTCGCGGCGCAGGCGCGCGAGCAATTCGGCGATTTTCGCGGTGTTCGGCCCGAGCTTGTTGCCGTGCCAGTCTTCGCGCCTCGTGATGAACGGCCCCTGGAACAGCTCGGCGCCGAGGCTCCGACAGAGCTGCAAATCGTCCTGGCTCGGAAGTCCACGAGCGATCAATACGGCTTCGGAGCCGGCCGCTCGCAAGCGTTCGACGTCGTCCTTCTGACGCGTGGGATCCGCGTGCTCGGCAGCGAGCATCGCGTAATCGACCTCGGGCTGCAGGAAGGAGAGGGTGCCGAGCAGGTCGGGACACGCGACGGCGATTCCGAAGCCGGATTCCCGAAGGCGCCGGACCTCCCCGAGCAAATCGGCCGTCAGCGGCGTCCCGTCGTCCTCGAGCATCGTGACGACCAGCACGGTATTTTGTGGCGGAAGCGTCGCGATCGACGCGTGGCCGAGAAAGGAGTCCGGCACGTCGAGAAACGCCTTGCAATGAGCGAGCAAGCGCGCCGCGTCGATGCGGGCGACGTTGCGCACGAGGACTTCCGCGTAGACGTGGTGAATGCGTCGGCTTCCGCTGCGAATGCGGCTGCGCGCGCCTTCGCGCAGCATGAACTGGTAGCCGGCGACGCGCTGATCCACGCCGAGGACGGCCTCGCGACAGAGGAAGCCTTCGGGCGTGCCAGCGGACGCGAGCTCGCTATCCCGCACCGGGGCGTGGCGCTCGAGCATCTCGAAATCCGCGCGGTCTCCCTGTGCCGGGGTTGTCGGCTTGCGGAACAGGCCGCCGAAATACGGCGCGATTAAGTCCAGCAACATCGCCTGCTCAACGATTATGGCGCGCCATGAACACCAAACGTTCGAACAGATGCAGGTCCTGCTCGTTCTTCAGCAGCGCTCCGGCGAGCGGCGGCACTGCCACCTCGTTGTCCTTCGAGCGTAGCGCTTCGGCCGGAATTTCCTCGGCGACGAGGAGTTTCAGCCAGTCGATGAGCTCGGAGGTCGACGGCTTCTTCTTCAGGCCGGGCACGTCCCGCAGACCGAAGAACACTTCGAGCGCCTCGCGCAGCAGGTCGCGCTTGATCGACGGGAAATGCACGTCGACGATGCGCTGCATCGTGTCGCGGTCCGGGAAGCGAATGTAGTGGAAGAAGCAGCGACGCAGGAAGGCGTCCGGCAACTCCTTTTCGTTGTTCGACGTGATGAAGACGATGGGGCGGTGACGCGCGCGCACCGTTTCGCGCGTCTCATAGACGTGGAACTCCATGCGATCGAGCTCGCGCAACAAATCGTTCGGAAACTCGATGTCGGCCTTGTCGATCTCGTCGATCAGCACGACCGTCGGCGTCTCGGCGTCGAACGCCTGCCACAGCACGCCCTTGACGATGTAATTCGCGATGTCCTTGACTCGGTTGTCACCGAGTTGCGAATCGCGCAGGCGCGACACCGCGTCGTATTCGTACAGACCCTGCTGCGCTTTCGTCGTCGACTTGATGTGCCATTGCAAAAGCGGCACGCCGAGCGCGGCGGCGACTTCTTCGGCCAGCATCGTCTTGCCCGTGCCGGGTTCGCCCTTGATCAGCAAGGGGCGCTGCAACTTGATCGCGGCATTGACCGCGAGCATCAGGTCTGGGGTGGCGACATAGTCCTTGGAACCTTCGAAACGCATCGGGGAATCCTCTGATTAAGCTCCGACGATTATAGGGCTAGGCTGTGCTGCGGCAGCCTTTTGCATCCGTACTTTTACTGAGTTTTGCGAAGAATCGACGGTATTTGCAACCCGGATGGCGGCACGTAGAATTTTGGCCGTCGTCCGGCCGAAACCAAAAACGAATCGAGGAGACAACATGCTGCGACGCCATTTCCTGATCGCCGCCTGTCTTGCGTTGTCCGGGCCTTCTGCATTCGCGCTGGAAGGCGATCCGCAGGCAGCCAGGAACAAGACTTCGATGTGCATCGGCTGCCACGGCATTCCCGGCTACCGGACGTCGTTCCCCGAGGTGTATCC
The DNA here is from genome assembly GCF_032027225.1 of Aromatoleum sp. GTDB lineage: Bacteria > Pseudomonadota > Gammaproteobacteria > Burkholderiales > Rhodocyclaceae > Aromatoleum. The sequence continues at coordinate 35,571 of NZ_JAVSMM010000016.1, forward strand.
CGTGCCGAAGCTCGGTGGCCAGCACGCCGCATACATCGTCCGCGCACTGCAGGCCTACCGTGACGGCGAGCGCACCCACCCGTCGATGCGCGCGATCGCGACGAGTCTCTCCGACCAGGACATGGCGGATCTCGCCGCCTATTACAGTGCGAACCCTGCAGCAGCGGAGGCGGCGAAATGACGATGCGGAAAATTGCCGGCGCGGCGCTCGCGCTTCTGTCGCTCGCAGCCTTGCCGGCGATTGCTGCCGGCGATCCCGCCGTCGGCAAGGAAAAGTCGACCGTGTGTGCCGCCTGCCACGGACCGGACGGCAACAGTCCGTCTCCCGAATTCCCGCGCATCGGCGGCCAGTACGAGGAGTACCTGTACCAGGCCTTGCTCGCCTACAAGGCCGGCAAGCGGAAGAACCCGATCATGATGGCGCAGGTCGAGAAACTTTCTCCGGCCGACCTCGGCGATCTCGCTGCGTACTTCGCGAGCCAGAAAGGGCTGTATCAGAAACGCTGACGGCGGTCGCGGCGAACTGGGGCCGCCGCCCGGCGGCAACGTTAGCCCCTGCGGCAGGCTTGCGCTGTTAGCTGGAGCGAGCCCGCCGCATGACGCAGGCGACATATGCTGCTCCGTCGGGAGGGGCATTGTTCCGCTGCGCGTCGAACAGGGTTTCACCGAGGCATTCGAGCACGTCGTGCAGCGCGTCGTGCCGATTGCCGTGGCGGTTCTGCGATGCCTCGAATGCCGCTCGCAGACCCGGCGGCTGGTCGATCGAAAGCTGCTCCTCGACCGCCAGATGCAGCGCCAGGTGCAGGAAGGGATTGATCTGTCCGGCGTCGGGCAGGAAGTCGCGGTCGACCGAGTCGGGGTCTTCGAGCAGCGCCTGGTACTCGGGGTGTTGCAGCACGAGATCGGCGGCCATGTGCTCGAGTGGCGTGAGCACTTCCTTTTCCCGGTATTTGCGCCAGCTTCCGGTGAAGAAGCTGCGGACTTCGTCGCGTGAGGGGTTGAACATTCGAGTCTCTTGAGTTAGGCGGTCTTGTCGCGGTAGTCGCACAGGTCGCGCACGCGGCATTCGCCGCATTTCGGCTTGCGTGCGACGCAGACGTAGCGGCCGTGCAGAATCAGCCAGTGGTGGGCGTTCGTCAGGTATTCCTTCGGCACCCGGCGCATCAGCGCGTTCTCGACGGCGAGCACGTCCTTGCCCGGCGCAAGCCCGGTGCGATTCGCGACGCGGAAAATATGCGTGTCGACCGCCATCACCGGTTCTCCGAACACGGTGTTCAGCACGACGTTCGCCGTTTTCCGTCCGACCCCGGGCAGCGCTTCGAGTGCCGCACGGCTGCGGGGGACTTCGCCGCCGTGCCGTTCCAGCAACAGGCGCGACAACGCGACCGTGTTTCTCGCCTTGTTGCGGTACAGGCCGATGGTCCGGATATGCGCAGCGACGCCTTCTTCGCCGAGCGTCAGCATTGCCTCGGGCGTCGGCGCGGCCGCGAAAAGTCCGCGTGTCGCGAGATTCACGCCCTTGTCCGTCGCTTGTGCGGACAGCACGACCGCGACGAGCAACTGGAACGGCGTCGCGTATTCGAGCTCGGTCGACGGTTCGGGGTTCGCTTCGGCCAGCCGTTGGAAGAACTCGCGGATCGCGTCGCGCTTCATCCGGACTGGTCAGGACTGCGCGGAAGCGGCCGCGGGTTCATCGACGACTGCGGCCGGGCGCGTCGGCTTGCGGGCGCCGGCGCGGCTGCGCATCCAGTTCGACAGCGCGATCAGGCAGCCCAGCGCGAAGAAGGCGCCCGGCGGCAGGATGCCGAGCAGGAAGCCGGGATAGTCTTCCCCGAAAACGAGGATCGGAGACGTGCCGGGAACGATCATCTCGATGCCGGAAAGGAGCGTGCCGTTGCCGACGAGTTCGCGAATGCCGCCGAGCACCGCGAGCACGCAGACTAGCCCGAGGCCCATCATGATGCCGTCAACCGTCGACGATACCGGGTCGTTCTTCGCCGCGTAGGCCTCGACGCGGGCGAGCACGATGCAGTTCGTGACGATCAGCGGAATGAAGATCCCGAGCACGAGGTAAAGGTCGTGCAGATACGCGTTGAACGCGAGGTCCACGACGGTGGTCAGCGCGGCGATGATCAGGACGAACACCGGAATGCGGATTTCGTACGGGATGAAATTGCGCAACGACGCGACCGCGAAGTTCGATACCGCCATGACGACGACGGTGGCGAGGCCGAGGCTGACGGCGTTCACCACGCTGGTGCTGACCGCGAGGATCGGGCACAGGCCGAGCAGCTGCACGAGGCCCGTGTTCTGCTTCCAGAGACCGTTCCAGGCGGTCTCGCGAAAGGTCTGGAGATTCATCTGCTGGTTCTTCCGTCAGATCCGGCCGCCGTTCGGCGCCGCGAACAACGTATCGCGGTTCGTCGTTGCGTACTCAATCGCACGCCCGGTTGCGTTGATCACCGCCCGCGCGCTGATCGTCGCGCCGACGCGGTAACCGAACACGCCGTCGTCGCGCTTGACCTTCCACTGAGCCGGCGCGACGTCCCCGAGCGAGACGCCCGTGAACTGGCCGATCCAGGGCTGGCTCTTGTTGCGATCCTTCTTCGGATCGATGTAGTCGCCGAGTCCCGGCGTTTCCTTGTGGCTGGTCACGCGTACGCCGCCGAGACGTCCGTCGGTGCCCACCGCGATCACGAGCTGAATCTTTCCCGCGTAACCGTCGGGTGCCGCCGCTTCCAGCACCAACGCAGCCGGAGCCCCGGCAAGGCGGGCGCGATAGACGCGACCGCCGCGATCGAGGCCGAGCTGTGGGGTCGGGCCCACGGTGACGAAGTCATCGAGGAGCACGTTGTCGTAAGTTCCGGGCGGGAGCACGTCGTTGATCAGCCGCATCTTCTCGTCCTGGGCCGATGCTTCGATCTGCGGACGGGTCATGCGGTAGGTCTGCGACATCAGCGCGGTGAACGCGAGCGTGAAGACCACCATGATTCCGGCCGTGCGCAGCGAAATCCGGGCGGCGCTGTAGCGGGCGCTCATCACGGCCGTCCTCCGCGGTGGCCGAACACCGGCGGCTGGGTCTTCATGTCGATCACCGGCACGCAGATGTTCATCAGCAGCACCGCGAACGCGATCCCTTCGGGAAATGCGCCGAACACGCGGATCAGATAGGCGATCACGGCAATGCCGGCCGCGAAGATCAGCTTGCCGCGCGGCGTCGTCGCGCCCGTGATCGGATCGGTGACGATGAAGAAGGCGGCGAGCATCGCACCCCCGGTTGCGAGGTGGAACCACGGCGGCGCGAACTGAGCCGGGTCCGCGAGCCAGAACACCGTCGAGATCAGCGCCAGCGCCGCGAGGAATGCGACCGGCATGTGCCAGGTGACGATGCGGCGAGCGAGCAGATACAGGCCGCCAGCGAGGTAGCCGAGCGGGAGCCACTCCCAACCGCGCCCGCCGACCGCACCGAAGGCGCCGGCCTGTTGCAGCACGGTTTCGACGCTCGCCCCGCCAGCGCGAAGGCCCGTGCGCATCGCATCGAGCGCCGTCGCCCCGGTAATCGCATCGAGTTGGCGCGCGCTGCCAAGGACGAGATCGAGCTGTGTCTGGAAGTCGAGTTGCCCGGCCGGCGGCCACTGGGACATCAGCGACGGAAACGCGACGATCATCGCGCAGTACGCGACCATCGCCGGGTTGAACGGATTTTGTCCGAGCCCCCCGTACAGATGCTTGACGGCGACGATCGCAATCAGCACGCCGAGCACGGTGACCCACCACGGCAGGATCGGCGGAAAGCACAGCACGACGAGCCACGCGGTGACGACCGCGGACAGGTCCGACAGTGCCGGCGCGATCGGACGCCTGCGCGCCGCGAGCATCAGCGCTTCGGCCGCGAGCGCGGTGACGGTCGCGATCAGCAGATTGACGACGACGACTTCGGCGACCTGCCAGACGTAGGCGGCGATGCCGGGAAGCAGCGCGAGCAGCACGGCGAGCATCACGCTCTGGACGCTCGCCGGCTTGCGGATGTAGGGGGAGTGGATCATGTCAGGATGTCGCGTCGCTGCCTTCGAGTTTCGCCTTGTCGCGCCGCGCGTCGCTCGTCGCGGACACGTCGCCGCTCGCCTGGGCGGTCGATTCCGCGATTGCGGCCTTCTGCTGTTTCGCACGCGCAAGGGCCGCGGCGATCAATGCCTTTTTCGGGTCTTCGTCCGCGGCGGCCGTCGCGGTGTCGCCGCTTTCGGCCGTGTCGGACAGCTTCGCCCGCGTTTCGGCGGCTTTCGCCGCGAGCCTCGCCGCCTTTTCTTCCTTCTCCCGCTCCTGGCGGAAGTTGCGGAACTCGAAGCGGTCGCGTGCCTGGTCGGCCGCCGTCACTTCACGCTCGCGCGCCCAGATCTCGCTCTTCGAGAAGCGGAAGTAATCGACGAGCGGGATATGCGACGGGCACACGAAGGCGCAGCAGCCGCATTCGATGCAGTCGAAGAGGTGATATTCCTGCGCCTTGCCGAAGTTCTTCGCGCGCGAAAACCAGTACAGCTCGAAAGGCTGCAGACTGGCGGGGCAGGCCCGCGCACACGAGCCGCAACGGATGCACGGAAGTTCCGGCGGCGGCGGCGGGAACAGTGCGGGTGACGCCGCGATGATGCAGTTGCTGCCTTTCGTCGCTGGCACCGAGAGATCGCCGAGCGCGATGCCCATCATCGGGCCGCCCATCAGGTAGCGGTCGGTGCCGGGCTTCGGGCCGGCGAGCGGCAAAAGCGCGTCGACCGGCGTGCCGATCAGGACTTCGTGGTTGCCGGGGCGCTCGACGTTGCCGGTCAGCGTGACGACGCGCGAGACGAGCGGCTCACCGTGCCGGATCGCGCGGTGGACCGCATACGCGGTGCCGACGTTGAAGCACTGCACGCCGAACTCGATGCCGAGTTTGCCTTGTGCGATCTCGATACCGGTCAACACCCGGATCAGCTGTTTTTCGCCGCCCGCCGGATAGAGCGTCGGCACGGGGACGATCTCGATCGGTTCGGACAGCTTGGCCGCGCTATCGCGCATCGCGGTGATCGCTTCCGGCTTGTTGTCCTCGATGCCGACGAGCACGCGGGCGGCGCCGATCAGCTCGCGCAGAATCGCGACCCCGGACAGGATTTCCGCCGCGCGCTCGCGCATCAGCCGGTCATCGCAGGTGATCCACGGCTCGCATTCGGCGCCGTTGATGACGAGCGTGTCGATGCCGCGTCCGCTGCCGAGTTTGACATGGGTCGGGAAAGTCGCGCCGCCCATGCCGACGATGCCCTGGTCGCGCAGATATTTCAGGGCCGCATCGCGTGGAACCGAGCGGTGGTCGAAGGGACCGTGCTCGATCCATTCGTCGACGCCATCCGGTTCGATGACGACCGACAGCGTGTCGAGGCCGGAAGCGTGCGCCATCGGATGAGGCGCGATCTCGGCGACCGTGCCGGACGTCGAGGCGTGTACCGCGGTGCCGAGAAAGCCTTCGCCTTCGCCGATGCGCTCGCCCTTGCGGACTTTCTGCCCGACTTCGACGACGCAGCGCGCCGCGGAGCGGGCGCTCTGGCGCAGCGGGATCACGAGACGCGGCGGCAGCACGACGGGCAAAATCGGCGTCGTCGCGGACTCGTTTTTGTGCGAATCCGGCTTCACACCGCCGCGGAAATTGAACAGGCGGGCGATCATGCGGCGGACCTCAGCTCGTGCACCGGGTATTTCCATTTCCAGGTTTCGATGGTTTCCCCGACCGGCACCATCGTGATGCAGTCCACCGGACACGGCGCGATGCACAGCTCGCAGCCGGTGCACAGTGGCGTGACCACGGTGTGCATCTGCTTGGCCGCGCCAACGATGGCGTCGACCGGACAGGCCTGAATACACAACGTGCAGCCGATGCAGCTCTGCTCGTTGATCGCCGCGACCGACTTCGCTTTTTCGGCGCCGTGTTCTTCGGACAACGGCTTGAATTCGCGCCCCAACAGGTCCGCTAGCTTGCGGATGCCTTCCTCGCCGCCCGGCGGGCACTGGTTGATGTCCGCCTCGCCGTTCGAGATCGCCTGCGCGTACGGTTTGCAGCCCGGGTAGCCGCATTGCCCGCATTGCGTCTGCGGCAGGATCGCGTCGATCTTCTCGACCAGCGGGTCGCCTTCGACCTTGAAGCGGATCGAGGCAAAGCCGAGTGCCGCGCCGAGCGCGACGGCGATGCCGGTCATGACGAGGAGGGCGGTCAACATTTCGGGATGTCCGTTCGCGGGACGGGGCAGCGTAGGCGAAGCGCCTCGGTCGTGCCTTGGGCCATGTCAGGAGTCGGAGGACGGAACTGCAATTACTGGAACCGGTCGAGACCGGCGAACCCCATGAACGCGAGGCTCATGAATCCGGCGGTGATCATCGCGATCGCGGTGCCCTTGAACGGCGCCGGAACGTCGGCGCCATCGAGTCGCTCGCGGATGCCCGCGAACAGGACCAGTGCGAGCGTGAAGCCGACCGAGGAGCCGAAACCGAACAGCAGCGACTCGAGCAGGTTGTGGTCGAGCGCGACGTTGAGCAGCGGCACGCCGAGCACGGCGCAGTTCGTCGTGATCAGCGGCAGGTAGATGCCGAGAACCTGATGCAGCAGCGGGCTCGTTTTCTGGATGATGAGCTCGGTGAGCTGCACGATCGCCGCGATGACGACGATGAACGACAGCGTGCGCAGGTATGCGACGTCGTTCGGCTGCAGCAGGTAGTGGTCGATCAGATAGCTCGTGCCGGACGCGAGCGTGAGCACGAACGTCGTCGCGGCGCCCATGCCGATCGCCGTCTCGAGCTTCTTGGACACGCCCATGAAGGGGCACAGTCCGAGGATGCGCACGAAGACGACGTTGTTGACCAGGACTGCGCCGATGACGATGAATATGTAACTGCTCATGATCGGGACCGGATGGAATCGCGGGATTATCGCGCGCTGCGCTGCCGCCGCTCAACCCTGAAGCGGTTATAGACTTATTCCTGTTCGCGCCGCGTCCGGGATTTCAGGCGGCTCGCGCCGGTCCGGAAGGGTGGGGTGCCGCGGAATGTCGGTGATCGGCGGTCGCGCGAACGCATTCTCCGACGAGTCCCGGGCCGCGATAGATGAGTCCGCTGTAGACCTGCACGAGTCCCGCCCCGGCGTCGAGCTTCGCTCGTGCGGCGCGCCCGTCGAGGACGCCGCCGGCGGCGATGATCGGCAGTTCGCCGGCGAGCGCGTGTGCGAGTTGCGCGACGACCGCAGTCGACGCTTCGAACACCGGCGCGCCCGAAAGCCCCCCCTGCTGTTCCGCGTAGCGGACGCCCTGCACCTTGTCGCGCGAGATCGTCGTGTTCGTCGCGATCACGCCGTCGATGCGGTGGCGACGCAGCGCGTCGGCGATTGTGGTCACCTGTTCCGGTTCGAGGTCCGGCGCGATCTTGAGCGTGAGCGGCACGTAGCGTCCGTGCGTCTCGGTGAGCTGCTGCTGACGCGCCTTCAACCGGCCGAGCAGGTCGTCGAGCTCGGATTCGCCCTGCAGTTGCCGCAGGTTCTTCGTGTTCGGCGAGGAGATATTGACCGTGACGTAGCTCGCGAGCGGGTAGACCTTGTCGAGGCAGGCGAGATAGTCGTCGGCGGCCTGCTCGATCGGCGTATCGAAATTCTTGCCGATGTTGATGCCGAGGATGCCGCGGTATTTGGCCGCCTTCACGTTCGCGACCAGCACTTCCACGCCGTGATTGTTGAACCCCATGCGATTGATGATCCCCCGCACTTCGGGCAGGCGGAACATCCGGGGGCGCGGATTGCCCGGCTGCGGGCGCGGGGTGACGGTGCCGATCTCGATGAAGCCGAAGCCGAAGCGGGCGAGCCCGTCGATGGCTTCGCCGTTCTTGTCGAGGCCGGCTGCCAGGCCGATCCGGTTCGGGAAGCTGAGGCCCATGAGTTGCACGGGATCCGACTCGGCCGGCTTTCCGGCGGGAAGGAAACGGCCGAGGACATGGAGCGACGCGAGGGAGAATTCGTGCGCGGTTTCCGGGTCGAGCGAAAACAGCAGCGGGCGGATGGTTTCGTAGAGCATCGCGGGATTTTACCGCTTCAATACCCGCGGCGCGTCGCGGTTTTCACGGTTTCGGCCCGCGAACGTCCCGCCGAGCCGGAAAAACGCCGCTATTACTCCGACGCCCGGTCCTTCAGCGGATCGAGTTCGCGCCATTCCCCGCGCACCCGGCCTTCGAGCGGATGGAAGCGGACCTTGTAGGCCATCTTGCGGCTCTCCTTGATCCAGTATCCGAGGTAAAGGTAGGGCAGCTGCATGCGGCGGCAGACTTCGATCTGCCACAGGATGCCGTAGGTGCCGTAGCTCGCGCGCTCGACGTCGGGGTCGTAGAAGGTGTAGACGCTCGAAAGCCCGTCGGTGAGGCGGTCGATCACGCTGACCATGCGCAACACGCCGTCCTCGCGGAACTCGACGAGGCGGGTGTCGACATGGCTCTGCAACAGAAAGTGCGAATACTGCTCGCGGTTGTCCTGATCCATGCCGCCGCCGGCGTGACGTGCCATCTGGTAGCGCTGGTAAAGCGCGTAATGCTCTTCCGAATACGCGAGTTCCTGCTCGCTCGCTCGCAAGTCCCGATGCTGATTCCACGCGCGCCGCTGGCTGCGGTCCGCTTCGAAGCGGTTGACCGGCACCCGTACGGGCACGCAGGCGCGGCAATGATCGCAGTACGGGCGGTAGGTGAACATTCCGCTGCGGCGGAAGCCGTTGCGGACGAGTTCGCTGTACACGGGGGTGTCGATCAGGTGGCCGGGCGTGGCGACCTGCGATCGGGCGACCCGGTCCGGAAGGTACGAACAGGCGTAAGGCGCGGTGGCGTAAAACTGGATCAGTGCGTAGGGATAGTCCTTCTGCATGGCCGGCCCGTCATCATTTATTTCAAAAAACCTCCGCCCCACCGACTTGTGTCCAGCGCTGGGGCGGCCGGTCTTCTCGTGTCCATGAGGCGAGGCCGGTGCAAAAATCGCGCCGGCTCATTTCCTCCGCGCCGAGCGACAGCAGGTGAGGTGTCGTCATCTGGCAGTCGATCACCGCGAAATCCTGCTGCTTCAGGTACTGGGCGAGGTGCGCGAGCGCGACCTTCGAAGCGTCGGACCTGCGGCTGAACATCGACTCACCGAAGAATGCCCGACCGAGGGCGATTCCGTACAGCCCCCCGACCAGTTCGTCGCCGGCCCAGGATTCGACACTGTGCGCATATCCGAGTTCGTGCATGCGCTGGTAGGCCTCCTGCATCTCGACGGTGATCCACGTGCCGGGGTCGGTCCCGCGGGGCGCGGCGCAACTGGCGACGACGTCGCGGAAAGCCGTGTCGAAGCGGACTTCATAGCGGCCCTGGCGCAAGGTCCTGCGCAGCGAACGGCTGATCCGCATCTTCGGGGGAAACAGAACGAGGCGCGGGTCGGGGCTCCACCACAGGATCGGCTGGTCCGCGCTGTACCACGGGAAGATGCCGCGCCGGTAAGCGGCGAGCAGCCACTCCGGGGACAGTTGGCCACCGACCGCCAGGAGGCCGTTCGGCTCGCTCAACGCGCTTTCGACCGGCGGAAATCCCGGCCCTTCGAGCCACGGGATCATTGCACCGGCTGCGTGAGCCGCTGATCCTGCTGAGCGTGCGCGGCGTCGTCCGAGTTCTCGTGGAAGGTCACGACATGGTCGACGTCGAGCCGGATCCCGATCTTCTCGCCGATCGCGTGGTTGTGGTGGCTCGGCACCAGGGATAGCACGCGAGCGCCGCTGGCGAGCCGCAGCGTGTACAGAATGTCGGCGCCGCGGAATGCCTTGTGCACGACTTCCGCCTTCAGGTCGCTCGCGTCGTCGTGGACGATGTCGTCGGGCCGCAGCAGGACCTCGACGGGGCAGTTGCGGGCGCACTCGCTGCAGCCGATTCCGCACTCCGCGGGGATCGCGCTGTTCAGCCTGCCGAGTTCGACTTCCACTTGCTCGTCATTCACGACGTGCCCCGGCAGGAACACCCCCTGTCCGATGAAATCCGCGACGAAGCGGTTCGCGGGGCGATGGTAGAGGTTGTACGGCGTGTCCCATTGCTGGATTCGCCCTTCGTTCATGATGCCGATTTCGTCGGCGACCGCGAACGCTTCGTTCTGGTCGTGCGTGACCAGGATCGCCGTCGTGCGCGTGGCCTTGATGATGTCGCGCACTTCGTGCGACAGGCGCTCGCGCAGTTCGACGTCGAGGTTGGAGAACGGCTCGTCGAGCAGCAGCAAGTGCGGACGCGGCGCGAGCGCGCGGGCGAGGGCGACCCGCTGCTGCTGGCCGCCCGACATCTCGTGCGGATACTTGTTGCCCTGGTCGGCGAGGCCGACGATGCGCAGCAGCTCGGCAACGCGTTCGCGTTTTTGCGTCGCATTGAGTCCGCGCAGGCCGAAACCGATGTTCTCGGCGACGGACAGGTGCGGAAACAGCGCGTAATCCTGGAACACCATCCCGATCCGACGCCGCTCGGGCGGCAAATGCTTGCCGTGACCACTGACGACCTGGCCGTCGAGCCGGATCTCGCCGGCGGCGACCGGTTCGAAGCCCGCGATGCACCGCAGGACGGTGGTTTTGCCGCAGCCGGACGGCCCGAGCAGGCAGCCGATCTCGCCCTCTTCGAGGCACAACGAGAGCTTGCGGACGACGCGATTTCGGCCGAATGCGAGATCGATGTCGACGAGTTCGAGAAGGGACATGACGAGTCGGTGCGGACGTATTCGGAAAGGCCGATTATTGCACTCGGGCAATCCAAATGCGATCAATTATAATTTGCGCCGCTTTGCCGCGCGGAAGGGGTCCGGCGGTACGAAATACCGGGAGTGAGATGAAAGAGAAAGGGGGGAAGCACCCGCTCGGGCGCGACGGCTCGTCGTTGACGCTCGGCGCACTGGTGATCGCCATGCTGATCGCGATGCCGGTGATCTCGGTGTTCTCGAACGTTTTCGTCGGCGGCACGTCGGGCACGTGGGAACACCTCGCCGACACGGTCTTGCCGGAGTTCATCCGCAACACGGTGATCCTCTGCATCGGCGTCGGCCTGGGCGTGTCGAGCATCGGTATCACGACCGCGTGGCTCACGACGATGCTCGACTTCCCCGGCCGACGATTCTTCCAGTGGGCGCTGGTCCTCCCGCTCGCAGTTCCGGCTTACGTGATGGCCTACGTGTATACGGATTTCCTCCAGTTCGTCGGGCCGGTGCAGAGCTGGCTGCGGGAGACCTTCGGGTGGCGCGCCGGCGACTACTGGTTTCCGGACGTGCGCACGGTCGGCGGCGCGGTGGCGATGTTCATGTTCGTGCTCTATCCGTACGTCTACCTGCTCGCGCGCACCGCCTTCCTCGAGCGCGCCGGCGGGATGCTGGAAGCCGGACGGTCACTCGGTCTCGGCCCCTGGCGCTGCTTCTTCAAGGTTTCGCTCCCGCTCGCGCGGCCTGCGCTCGTCGCCGGCAGCGCACTCGCGCTGATGGAGACGCTCGCCGACTTCGGCACGGTCGCGTATTTCGGCGTCCAGACCTTCACGACCGGCATCTACCGCGCGTGGTTCTCGCTCGGCGACCGGATCGCCGCGGCCCAGTTGTCGGCCGCACTGCTCGCGTTCGTCGTGATCGTGCTGGTGCTCGAACATGCGAGCCGCGGCCGCGCGCGTTTCAACAACACGTCGCGTCAGCAGCGCGAACCCGTGCGGATCCGGCTGTCCCCGCTCGCGGGCTTGGTCGCCGCGCTTGCGTGCTTCATGCCGCTGTTGCTCGGATTCCTGCTGCCGGCCGGCCTGTTGCTCGAGATGGCGTTCAACGAGGGCGACGCGCAGTTCGGTGCGCGGTTCGTCGATCTCGCGCGGAACAGCTTCGTGCTCGCTTCGGTCACCGCGGTGCTGGCGGTCGCGCTCGCGCTGATCCTCGCCTATGCGGCGCGCCTCGCCCGCTCGCGGCTGCCGCCGGCGCTCAATCGTGTGGTCGGACTCGGCTACGCCGTCCCCGGCTCGGTCATCGCGGTCGGCGTGCTGATTCCGGTGACCCGGCTCGACGCGTACCTCGCTTCGGTGTGGCAGGAAGCGTTCGGCGTCAATCCGGGGCTGATACTGACCGGCGGCATCGCGGCTCTGGTGTATGCCTACCTCAGCCGCTTCCTCGCAGTTGCGCTGCACACCGTCGATTCGAGCCTGGGCAAGATCACGTCGAGCATGGACGATGCCTCGCGCTGTCTCGGTCTCGGCACCTGGGGAACCTTGCGCCGTGTCCACGTGCCGATCCTGCGCGGCAGTCTACTCACCGCGGGACTGCTCGTTTTTGTCGACGTCATGAAGGAGCTGCCGGCGACGCTCGTGATCCGGCCGTTCAACTTCGACACGCTGGCTACGCAGGCATATACGCTCGCGTCGGACGAGCGGCTCGCCGAAGCCTCGACCGCCGCGCTTACGATCGTCGTCGTCGGCCTGCTGCCGATGTTCGTCATTTCCCGCCAGATCGTGCGCGGGCGACGCAGAACGTACGAAGAGGCGGATGTGTAGGCGGTGCCGGGTTAAACTGATGGGAATCCAAGTATCGGAAAGCTGACATGAAGATCCTGCTGTGGTGCCACGACCTGATGAACCGGATGCGACTCGAGTCGGCCTGGAAGGCCGTCGGCGTGACGATGCTGAAGCGGAACTCCGCCGAAGTGCCCGATTGCATCGTGGTCGACCTCGCCAACAGTCGGGCCCTTGAACAGATTCGCGAGCTGCGCGAGGTGCATCCGCAGGTCGACATCATCGCCTTCGGAGCGCAGATGGACAGCGATACCTTCAGGCAGGCGCAGGAGGCCGGCGCGACCGAGATCGCCGCGTCCGGCTCGATCGAGCACCGCGTCACGCGCCGTTTGTCGAACTGAAAAAACGGAGCGTGCGGGACGTTCTTCCGCATCGTCGCCCTGTGAGCAGATCGAATGGCAGGAAAAGCCCGAACAATGGGATAATGCCGCGATGAATTCCCCGCAACCGATATCCCCGCGTCGTCGCCTGCAGGAGCTGCTGGCCATCCCGGACAGTCAGCGCACCGACGCCGAGTGGGACGAACTCAACGAACTCGAAATCTCGCTCGCCCCGGGCAATCGCGCCGGGGCGCCGGATCCGGTCGTGCGTCGCACGGGCCAGACGCCGAGCGGAGCGCAGCGCAAGTCGCCGCGCGGCCCGAGAACCGACCGTCCGCCGAGACCTTCCGGCGGTACGCCGAAACCCGCCTCCGCTCAGGCGAAACCAGCGGAAGACGGGCAGCCGCGAAAGCCGGCACGAAAATTCCGCAAGCGCCCGCCGAAGCCGCCGGCTGAGCAATAAGAGACTAGCAACGCGGCGGAGCGCGCGTCTCACGTCCAGTCGCCGTGACTGCTGTTCCGCGGCCACTCCGCAAAGGCGGCCCTAGCGCTAATTACTTCCGGTCCGTACTCCTGTCGCCCGCGCGGCCACCAAACGAATTCGAAACGAAAAAAGCCGCCCGAAGGCGGCTTGTCGTTTGCCGCTCGCGCTGATCAGCGGAAACCGGCGCGGTCGAACACCCGCTGGGCTTCGGCGGCGCTCTTCGCGAGGTTGCCGATCGGCTGCGTGTCGGCCTTGAACTCGCCGAGCTTGTCCAGGGCGGGGTTCGACACCTTGACGCTCTCGACCACCGGCCATTCGTTGTTGCCGTTCGCGAAGTACTTCTGCGCGTCGTCGGACGCGAGGTACTCGAGGAACTTGACCGCCGCACCCTTGTTCGGCGCGCTCTTCAGCATGCCCGCGCCCGATACGTTGATGTGCGTGCCCCAGGTTTTCTGGTTCGGCCACACCGCCCCGATCTTCGCGACGACGGCCTTGTCTTCGTCCTTCGTCGAATTCATCAGGCGGGCGAGGTAGTAGCTGTTCGCGATCGCGACGCCGCATTCGCCCGCGGCGACGGCCTTGATCTGATCGGTGTCGCCGCCCTTCGGCGCGCGCGCGAAGTTCGCGACGAGATCGCGGGCCCACTTTTCGGTGGCTTCGACGCCGTCGTGATTGATCATCGCCGCGCCGAGCGAGATGTTGTACGGGTGGCTGCCCGAGCGCGTGCACACCTTGCCCTTAAGCGCCGGGTCCGCGAGGCTTTCGTAGGTCTGGACCTGCTCGGGTTTCACGGTGTCCTTGTTGTAGACGATCAGGCGTGCGCGCGTCGAATAGGAATACCAGTTGTCGGTGCGCAGGTGACTGGGGATCCGCTCTTCGAGCACCTTGGACTTCACCGGCGCGAAAATTCCCATTTCGTCGGCCTTTGCGAGGCGCGACGCATCGACCGTGATGAAGACGTCCGCCGGGCTGTTTGCGCCTTCGTTGCGGATGCGTTCGAGCAGCTCGTCTTCCTTCGCCTCGATGCGGTTGATCTTGATCCCCGTCTGCTTCGTGAAGTTCGAATACAGCGCCTCGTCCGTCTGGTAGTGGCGCGCCGAATAGAGGTTCAATTCGTTGTCCGCGGCTTGGACGTGCAGGGCAGAAAGACCGAGGCCGATCAGGGCGGAGGCAATGATGCTCTTCTTCATGACGTGATGCCTTTCAGGTGTGGTTGGTCATGGCGGCATACTAACGATAACAATTCGCAGTTGCAATCGATTCGTATTGGCTTCATCATGGATGCGAACGATTCGCAATAAGGAGATTTTCATGAACGCCCTGATCGTCGGCGCCGACCGCCTCGGCAACATTCCCGATGTGTTGGCCGGCTTCGGAATCAGCATCGCCGCGCATGTGAGCGGCCGCGACAGTTCGCACCAGCGCCGGGGTGCGGCGCTCCCGGCCGGGATCCAGCTCGTGATCCTGTTCACCGACTTCCTTGGGCACAACGTCATGCAGCGCTTTCGCGACGCAGCCAGCCGCGAGGGCGTGATGCTCGTCTGCTGCCGTCGCTCGGTCTGCGCCCTTCAGCAGGCGCTGGGTCGCAAGATCAGCCGCGACGACTGCGCGGGCTGCGTGGGGGCATGCCGGAAGAAGTGAAGAGGGCGGAGGCCTGCGATTCGCGAGGCTGCTGCTACCATTAGTCGCATGAAACAGTACCTCGAATCGCGATGCGAGCAGCTCGATGTGCGCGGGCTGCGCTACAACGTACGACACTGGGGCGAGCCCGACGCGCCGCCGGTGTTCTTTTTCCACGGCTGGATGGATAGCTCGGCAACGTTCCAGTTCGTCGTCGATGCGCTCGAGCGGGAATGGCACGTGATCGCGCCGGACTGGCGCGGCTTCGGGGCGACGCAATGGCTCGGAACGACGTATCAGTTTGCCGACTATTACGGCGATCTCGACGCGCTACTGGCCCACTATTCGTCCGATCGCCCGGCGCGCCTCGTCGGCCACAGCATGGGTGCGAACATCGCGAGCATTTATGCGTCGGTGCGTCCGGAGCGGGTGTCGCAGGTCGTGCTGCTCGACTTTCTCGGGTTGCCCGAAGCGGACGCCGCCGACGCGCCGGCGCAATTGCGGAAATGGCTCGACGGGGTCGCGCACGGCCCGGGACGCCGGGCGTATCCCGACCACGACGCGTTCGCTCGCCGGCTCATGCAGGCGAATCCGCGCCTGTCGCAGGAGCGCGCGGACTTCCTCGCGCGAAATATCGGTCGTCGGCGCGACGACGGACAAGTCGAGATCGCGGCGGACCCGTGGCACAAGGTGCGATCGGCGAAGCCGTACCGGCTCGACGAAGCCATGGCGTGCTGGCGCGCGATCGAGGCGCCGGCGCTGATGCTGATCGCCGATCGCGGCTACATCCACGACCGATTTGACAGCATCCCGGGGGAGTGTCAACGGCGGCTGGAGTGTTTCGCACAGGCGCGTGTCGTCACGATCCGCGATGCCGGGCACAACATCCAACACGATCAGCCGGAGCAGGTCGCGGCGGCCCTCGAGGAGTTTCTGTCGCGCGACTGATTTCCGCCCGACCCGCAGTCTTTGCGCGCCGGACGGACAGAAAGCGGATTTACGGCAGCGCCGGCAAGGTCGCTTCGGCCTCGGGCAGCAGTCTGCGGGCGCCGTTGAAGCGCTTGGTCCAGTACGCGGTGTCCATTTCCTCGATGCGCACCTTGCCGCCCCGGGACGGCGCGTGCAGGAAGCGGCCTTCACCCATATAGATGCCGACGTGCGAGAAGGCGCGACGCATCGTGTTGAAGAACACCAGATCCCCCGGCTTCAGGTCGTCCATTCCGACCTTGTCGCCGAGCCGGGCCATGTCGCGCGCGGTGCGCGGGAGGTCGAGCCCGAGCGCGTTGCGGAACACGTTCTGCACCAGACCGCTGCAGTCGAGCCCGGTCTCGGGCGAATTGCCGCCGAAGCGGTAACGGATGCCGAGATACTCCATGCCCTGGTTGACCAGATCCTGCGCCGCGGTGCCGTAGCGTTCGAGCAGGTGGCTTTCGTCGCTTTCCGGTTGCTGGAGGCTTTCCGACGCATTGAGCGGCGGGACGGCGGCGAGGAAAAGGGCGGTGGCGAATGCGGCGAAACGGACCGTGTTGCAGGTCGCGCCGGTAAGTGTGCTGCGGGAAAACGTCATCCGTGAGGCCTCAAGTGGCGGTGCGAGCGTTCCAGCTCGGCAAGGCTGCGCGGGGTGTTCAGGCCGAGCGAGACGGCCCGGGGTTGTGCGGCGAGCATCAGCTGGGCGATCGCCCAGGCATCGCCTAGGGCGTGATGGCGCTGGAAGGTTTCGATGCCGAACGCCTTCATCCAGTCGGCGAGGCGC
The DNA here is from genome assembly GCF_032027225.1 of Aromatoleum sp. GTDB lineage: Bacteria > Pseudomonadota > Gammaproteobacteria > Burkholderiales > Rhodocyclaceae > Aromatoleum. The sequence goes on from NZ_JAVSMM010000016.1 coordinate 52,321, forward strand.
GCCGGACCGGCGATCCGCTCGCCGTAAAGCGCCGGCAGAAGCCAGTACAGGTCGATCCAGAGCCATTCGAGCTCGACCGCGAGGTGCTGCGCGAGTGCGCGTTCGAGCATGTCCTTATTGACGCCGGAGTTATACACGACGACCGGGCCGGCCCCCGCGAACGTCAGCAGGTTCGCGAGTGCGGTCGAGGGGTCGGGGTCGAGCTTTGCGTAGAAGCTTTCCCGCGGCGACAGCAGGCCACCGTCGATGGCGACCGCCCCGACGGCAAGTACATGGTCGATGTCGGGGTCGAACCCGCTCGCCTCGGTATTGACGACGACGTAACGCGATTCGAAATGCTGCAGGCCGGGGCTGGGCGTCGGCAGCGCCCGCCAGTGCGCGAGCGCTTCGCGCAGCGCAGGATCGAGCGCGTCGGGTTCGTTTCGCGTCGCGAGAAGGCGTGTCAGCCAGCTCACAGCTGATAGTCCAGTTTCAAACGCAACTGGAGCTTGCGTGCCTGTCGGAACGCTTCCTTCAGGATGCGCCGGTCGAGTTCGTTGAGTTCGTCGGGGTCGATCCGGTTGTCGCCCGGGGCGTCGTGCTCGGTGTCGAGGTGTTGCGCGCGCAGGCGCAACAGCTGGATGAAATGGAAGCCGTCGATCAGCGCCGCCGTTTCGTCGGGCTGGATGCCGAGTTTTGCGCCGGCCTGGCGCAGCCGCTGCACGGTGCTGCTCGACGCGATGCCGGTGCGCAGCGCCTGGATGCGCGCGACGTCGACGAAGAGGCGCGCGCCGGATTTCTTCAGGTCCACCGTGCCGTCGTCCTCGACGACGAAGTCGCGGATGCGGCCGAGCGGCGGCGGGACGTCGAGCGCATTGGCGGCCATCATCCGCAGGAAAGTCGCATTACCCTTCACGACGCGATTGAGCCAGACGCGCAACTGGTCGCCGAGGCGCTCGTCGCCGCACAGTACGCGGTAGTCGAAGAAGATCGTCGCGTTGAGCAGGGCCTGTGGGTCGGGCTCGCGGATCCAGTCGCCGAACCGGCCTTTCCACTCGTCGAGCGTCAGGCACAGATCCGGATTGCTCGCCATGATGTTTCCCCGGCACAGCGGAAAACCGCAGGCGGCGAGGTTGTCGTTGATTTCCTTCGCGAACGCAAGGAGCCGCCGCTTCAGCGCCTCCTGGTCCGTCCCCTGCGCGCATTCGTAAATCAGGCCGTTGTCCTGGTCGGAAGACAGCGTCTGTTCGTGTCGCCCTTCGGAGCCGAACGCGAGCCACGCATAGCGGATGCCGTAGATGTCGTGGCGTGCGACGGCGAGTTCGATGACGCGCCGCGTCAGCGCGTCGTTGAGCGCGGAAATGAACAGGGTCAGCTGCTCGGCGCCGACGCCCTGCGCGATGAGATTCAACGCGAGCTGCCGGATGTCGCGGCTTGCCCGCTGCAGCGAATCGATTTCCTCGGCGCCCTCGATGCTCGCGCGCACCTGCTGCAGACCGATCCGTTGCAGCGTGAAGAGATCGCGCTCGGAGACGACGCCGGCGAGTTTGCCGTCGCTGTCGGTGACGAGCAGGTGGCGCACGCCGTGCGTGGCCATTTCGAGCGCCGCGTCGTAAGCCGATGCGGATGCCGGCATCGCATGCGGTCCGTGCGTCATGACCTCACCGATCGGGCGCTGCAGGTCGATTTGCGGCAGCACGACGCGCGGGAGCAGGTCGCTTTGCGTCAGGATGCCGACCGGCCGCTGCTCGGCGTCGGCGACGACGATGCAGCCCACCCGCATTTCCGCCATCCGCTCGCAGGCCGAGCGGATCGTCGCCTCGGGGGCAACGAAAACCGGTGCCTTCTTCACGAGCTGGCCCAGCGGCGTGGTCATCGTCTGCTGCTCGGCGGCGCGCTGCGAAAATGTGGCTTGCAGCTGCTGTCGCGATTGATTCAGCAGGCTGGCGATGTAACGCGTGCAGAAGACATGGAACACCGGGCTCATCTGCATGAGCTCGACGAAATTTTCGGCCGGCAACTGGTAGACGAAGCTGTCTTCGACCGCGACGTAGGCGTTCGTCGATGGCCGCTGCGCCGAAAGCGCGCCGATCGGGAAGCATTCGCCCGGGCCGAGCGTCAACATCGTGTAGTTGGTGACGCTCGCCGGACCGTACTGGCGCGCCTGCACCTTGCCGCGCTGGACGATGTGGAAATACTTTGGCTGGCCGGTTTCAGGCGTCAGGATTTCGCTGCCTTTCGCATGAAAGGCGAGGGCTACGTGCTCCGCGAGGAATTCGAGCGCGTCCGGCTCCATGCCGTTGAACGGCGAGAAGCGCTTGAGAAAATCCAAGCTGGCTCCGACGAGCATCCCGGGCGCGGTTACGGACATCGGCGGTCTGGTCGAAAAAATTGCCGCATTATAGGCGTGCTACCGAGAACTGGGGATCCCAGTCGCCCGGCGCGGGCTTTTTAGCGCCGAACGGTGCGTAGGGAGACCGTTTCCACTGGCGCCGGGCGCGGGACCTTGCTTCGATGCGGTCAGTCGGGCACATTCCGCTCCGCCGAAGCAGGCAACTCGGCCGCCGGTGCGCGTCCTGCCCGCGCCGGAATTTCAGCGAGAGTCGAAGATGAAAGACGGCATTTCCGGAGGCGTCTCCCCAAAAAAAGCGTCATGGTGGTCGAGACTGCTCGGCGACGACGAGGACGAGTGCGTGCCGCAGAGGGCGGCTGCGACGCCGGTCGCATCCGCGCCGGAGTCGTCGCCTACTCCGGCCGAGAATCGACGGGCAACGGTCCGTGTCGAAGCGCCGCTGGGGCAGCAGGACACGGTGCGCTTCTCGGTGCGCGGCAAGCCGTACGACGCGCCGATCCACGACCTGTCGCTCGGCGGTGTCAGCTTCTGGCTGCCGCGCGGCGAGTTCGCGCTGCTGACGCCGGGCATGAAGCTCGCGCAAGCGACCGTCGAGCGCGGCGAGCACCGCTTCGTCGCCGACCTCGAAGTGCGCGGAACGCGCAAGGTCAAAAGCTTCCTCGGCGGCGAGCAGCTCCACGTCGGCTGCCGATTCGAGCCGCTCGACGTCGATGCGAAGGCGGCGCTCGAGGCGGTGCTCGCCGAGCTCGGCGGCGGGCGCCCGCTGAAGTGATCCGAAAAAATTTTCGAACGCGCTTAAGTCGGTGCACACACGCGTCGCCCTGTACGGTTGAGGCCACCGAAACCGGCCGCAATGCATCAACCTACAGGAGTAGTACAAATGCTTAGCCTGCACACCAACGCAGCCGCCCTCTCGACCCAGAACGCCCTCGGCGGCACGCAGAAGGCGCTGACGACGTCGATGTCCCGCCTCGGCACCGGCTTCCGCATCAACTCGGCGATGGACGACGCGGCCGGCCTGCAGATCGCGACGCGCCTGAACGCGCAGAGCCGCGGCATGGCGGTTGCACAGCGCAACACGCAGAACGGCATCTCGATGTTGCAGACCGCGGAAGGCGCGCTGAACGAAGTGTCGAACATGGTGCTGCGGATGAAGGATCTCGCGACCGAGGCCGCGAACGGCACGACCAGCGCGTCGGACCGCACCGCGCTCGAAGCCGAGTTCACCGAGCTCGGCAACGAGATCACGAACATCATGACCAACACGAAGTTCGGTGGCCAAGTCCTGCTGACGGGAGGCAAGCTCGCCGCTGCCGTGAATTTCCAAATCGGCTCGGCCGCCGTGGAAACCTACGCGTTCGACGCGTCGACTCAGCTGGGCGCCCTCGACACCGCGATCACCGCGCTGAAGGGCGGCGACCTCGACGCGGCCGCCAATGCGGCGATCACCCTGGCCGAGACGACTGTCGACGCCATCGGCACGCTGCGTTCGAAGCTCGGTTCCGGCGCCAACCGCCTCGACCACGTCTATAACAACCTCGCGAACATCCGCACGAACACCGAGCAGGCGAAGGGCCGCATCATGGACGTCGATTACGCTTCCGAGACGGCAAACATGACGACGAAGCAGATGCTGATGCAGGCGAGCACGTCGATGCTGAAGCAGTCGGGCAGCATGTCGCAGCTCGTGATGTCGCTGATGCAGTAATTCCGCCGGGCGTGGCCGTTGCGGCCGCTCCGACGTCGAAGGCCGGCCGCGCACGCGGCCGGCTTTTCTTTTTTCAACACGCTCGCGATCGCATCCGTTCGGAGCCTGAATGTGCATCGACAGGATTCCGGCGGTCCCCCAGACGCCGCACGCGCGGCCGCGCGCGGATGATGGGCGCGGCCCGCCGACCGAGAAAGGCGACATGCTGCGGCTCGCGTTCGAGCGCGCGGCCGGCGACGACGTGCTCGTCGCCGACGGGCGCGGCTTCGCGCTGCGGCTCGCCGGCCTCGCGCGGCAAGCGCGTGAATTCGTCCCCGGCGATGTTCTGCTCTTGCGCGTGCTCGCGACCGCGCCGCGGCTCGAGCTCGAATTCCTCGGCACCTCGACGACGCCGCGCAACGCGGCGAACGTCGGCGCGGCGCTCGCGGGATTCGAGCTCGCGGCGATGCGGCTCGACCAGACTGTGGTACCGAGAATCTCGTGGCTGCTGCCCGACACGGGCGCGCTCGCGACGACGTGGTACCTGAAGGTGCGCGATGCCGGGCGCTCGGCCGGGGCCACGACGCCGATGCTGCCGCCGCCGAGCGCGGCGCCCGATGCGCCCGCGACCGCGCTGCAGCTTGCGTTCGAGCGTTGGGCGGTCCCGGTGTTCGCCTGGGGAGGATTGCCGGCGCAGCTGCGCTTCGTGCCGATCGGCGTCGACGAAGGTTCCGCGCCCCGGCGCGCCGCGCGGGCGATTGCGCTGCGCATCGAGCTTGCGCTGCCGGGGCTCGGGGCGGTGTCGGTGCAGGCGGTCGTCGCGGGCGGCACGGTTCGGCTGGCGCTGACAGCCGAGCGCACTGCGGCGCTCACGACCCTGCACGACGCGCTGCCCGCGATCACGGACGCACTCGCCGCGGCGGGGCTGTTGCTCGCCGACGCATCCGTCGCGCAGGAGACCACGCCAGTCGTAAGAGCGAAACAACTCACGGCGGCGCAGGCGCTGCACCTCGCGTCGATCGCCGCAGCGCTGACGCCGGGGCCGTTCCGCGCGGTCGCGGAAGTCGTCGTCGTGCTGCTGTCGGCGGCGCTCGCCGCAGCGCCGGGGCCGACGGGCGGCTGAGCGGGGCGTGGGCGCGCCGGTTTCAGGATCTGCGCACGAACCTGCTGCCCGGGGCGATCGCGCCGTTGCCCACCGGACGGCTTCCGTCGCGTCTCGTCGTGCGCATCATCCGGCGTCCGGTGCGATAACGACGGTTTCCTTGCCCGTCCTCAGCCGAGCGAGCCGATGATGCTCACATCGTGCTGCTCGGGGATCTCGTTGTACGACAACACCGCGAGCCCGGGCGCGAAGAGCCGCGCATAGCGTGCGAGCAGCGGGCGGATCTGCGGCATCACGAGCAGCAGCGGCGCCGCGGACTGCTGCTTCATCTGGTCGCGCGCGAGCGGCATGTTCGTCTGCAGTTGCGCGAGCAGGTTCGGGTCGACCGGGTAGTTGTCGAGCGCGACCTTGCCCGCCTGGCGCGCCTGGTTCAGCGAGCCGAGCAGCATGTTCTCGAGCTCGCCGCTGAGGTTGAACGCCTTCATCTCGGGCGCATTGCCGAGCAGCGCGGCGACGATCTGACGGCGCAGCGTGCAGCGCACCTCGGCCGCGAGCAGGATCGGGTCCTTCGTGTTCTCGGCGTTCTCGACGAGCGTCGTCGCGATCGGCACGATGTCCTTCAGCGACACGTGCTCGGCGAGCAGCGTGCGGAACACCTTCAGCAACTGGCTGTGTGTGTAGGCCTTCTCCAGCGCGGCCGAGAGCTTTGGCGCGAGCGCGCCGAGGCGCTCGATCAGCGCCGGCACGTCCTCGTGGCGCAGTAGCTCGGTGAGATGCTCGCGCACGAGCTTCGCGACGTGGGTCGCGACGACGCTCGCGGTGTCGACGACCTGATAGCCGAGGCCGAGCGCGTGCGCCTTGTCCTCGGGCGCGATCCAGGTCACCGGCATCGCGTAGGCCGGCTCGATGCCCGGAATGCCGTCGATGTCGCCATACACTTGCGGCGACGGGATCGCCATCAAGCGATCGGCGAACACTTCGGCTTGCGCAATTGGTGTGCCGCTGAGCAGCACGCTGTACTGCGACGGCTTCAGCGCGAGGTCGTCGCGCACCGCGATCGGCGGAAGCAGCAGGCCCATGCTTTCGCTGATGCTCTGGCGCACCCCCTTCAGCCGTTTATGGAGCGGGGCGCCATGGGCGTCGTCGACCAGGCCGACGAGCTTGTAGCCGACCGACACCGATAACGGCTCGACGAACGGCAGGCTGCGCCAGTCGAACTCGGGGGGCTGCCCGGCGAAGAGCGCGGCCTCGATGGCAGCGGTGTCCGGTGCCGCAGGCTTTTTCGCGAACAGGCTCACGCGCCACGCGACGAACGCAAGCACCGCTGCGAACGTCAGGAAAGTCAGCAGAGGCATGCCCGGGATCACCGCGAGCAGGAACATCAGCCCAGCGGCGCCGTACAGCACCTGAGGGGATGCGAGCATCTGCGCGCCGATCTGCTGTTCGAAGTCCTGCGTGTCGTTGCCGATGCGCGTGACGATGATCGCCGCGGCGGCCGACAGCAGCAGCGCGGGGATCTGCGCGACGAGGCCGTCGCCGATCGTCAGCAGCGCGTACAGGCGGAACGAATCGCCCAGCGACAGACCGTGCATCAGGGCGCCGATCGCGACACCGCCGATCATGTTGATGAGCAGGATCAGGATGCCGGCGATCGCGTCGCCGCGGACGAACTTCGACGCGCCGTCCATCGCCCCGTAGAAGTCCGCCTCGGTTGCGACTTCGCGCCGGCGCGTCTGCGCCTTTTCCTGATTGATCAAACCGGCGTTCAGGTCGGCGTCGATCGCCATCTGCTTGCCCGGCAGGGCGTCGAGCGTGAAGCGCGCCGACACCTCCGAGATCCGCTCGGCGCCCTTCGTCACGACGACGAAGTTGATGATCATCAGGATCACGAACACGACGAGGCCGACGACGAAGTTGCCACCGATGACGACGTTGCCGAACGCCTCGATAACGCGGCCCGCGGCGTGGGTGCCCTCGTGGCCGTGCAGCAGCACGACGCGCGTCGACGCGACGTTGAGCGTCAGGCGCATCAGAGTCGTCGCGAGGATCACGCTTGGGAAGATCGAGAAGTCGAGCGGGCGGCGTGCCGTGACGCTGACGAGGATCACGATCAGCGCGAGCACGATGTTGAACGTAAACAGCACGTCCAGCAGCACCGGCGGCAGCGGCAGGATCACCATCGACAAGATGGCCATCAGGAATAGCGGCGCGACGACGCGGTGGCGGCGCAGTTCGGCGAGGAGTCGGTTCAGTGCGTTCATGGCGGCGCGCTCGTTCAAATGCGGCTCAGGTGAGATGAGGGGGGACGACGAGGTCGTGCGGGAGTTGCGGCGCCGCGTTGCGGCGCCCGCCGCGGAATGCCGCGAGCTGCAGCACGTAGGTCAGAACCTGCGCGACCGCCTTGTAAAGCTGCGCGGGTATCTGCTGGTGGACCTGGGTCGTGTTGTAGATCGCGCGCGCAAGCGGCGGCATCGCAACGACCTCGACCCCGTGCTCCACTGCGAGCTCGCGGATGTACAACGCGAGTTCGTCGACGCCCTTCGCGACCAGAAAGGGCGCCTCCGCGCGCTGGTCGTCGTACTTCAGTGCCACCGCATAATGCTCGGGGTTCACGACGACGACGTCGGCGGTCGGCACCGCCTTGCGCACGCCCCGACGGGCGAACTGCTGCTGCAGTTGGCGGACGCGCTGGCGCACTTCCGGGCGCCCCTCCGAGGTCTTGTACTCCTCCTTGACGTCGCGCTTGCTCATGCGCTGGTCGCGCAGGAACGTCAGCAACTGCACCGGCTGGTCGATCAGCGCGAACAGCACGAATACCGCGCATAGCGCGACGATGCCGTCGAACATCAGCGCGGCGCCGTGCGTAAGCGCCTCGTTCAACGGACGCGACTGCAGCGCGAGGTACGACGGAACCATGCTGCGACTGACGTGGAACAGCACGATCAGCAGCGCGACGGCCTTGAGCATCGCGGAGAAGACCTCGATCGCGTGCTTCAGCTTAAAAATGCGCTTGAAGTACGACAGCGGGTTCAGGCGATCGAATTTCGGCTTGAGCTGTGCGGCGCTCAGTACCCAGCCGCCGGGGTAGAGCGAGCCGAGCGCGACGATCGCCGGAACGACGAATAGCGGCAGAACCATCTTCAGTATCAGCAGCATCGACGTCGAGAACGCGTTCGACCAGACGTTGTCGAGCGCCTCGTCGCCGTCCAGCGTCGCGAAGCCGAGATGGAACAGCTCGCGGAAGTCCTCGAGGTAGCCTGGCGCGAGCAGCGCGATGAGATGCAGGCAGACGATGATTCCGATCATCGTCGACCAGTCCTTCGAACGCGCGACCTGTCCCTGCTCGCGCGACTTCTTCAGCTTCTGCGCGGAGGCTTTTTCGGTCTTGTCGCCGGTCGAGCTCTCTGCCATCGCTCAGCCTCCGAGATGTCTGCCGAGCATGCCGAGAACCTGATTCGTCATGCGCACGTAGTGGTCGGGGACGAAGCGCACGAGTTGCGTGAGCATGAACAGGCCGAACACCGTCACGAGCGAGAAGCCGAGCGAGAACAGGTTGAACGACGGCGCGATGCGGTTCAGGAAGCCGAAGCCGATCTGCACGACGAGCGCCGAGAAGATCACCGGTGCGGCGAGCAGCAGCGCCGCGGCGAACACCCACGCAACGCTGAACGCGACGCTCTGAAGCGCGGGCGCCGGGATGGCGGCACCCACCGGCCAAGCGTCGAAGCTCCTGCCGAGCACACCGGCGACGACGAGGTGGCCGTCGATCGAGAAGAACACGAGGATGCTGAGGATATACAGCAGCGTCGACACGACGTCCGACGAAGTGCCGTTCATCGGGTCGTTCATCTGCGCCATGGCGAGCCCCATCTGCGACGACACCATATAGCCGAGCACCATGATGACCGCCATCGTCAGGTGCAGCGCGAGGCCGATCGCGACGCCGATGACCACCTGCTCGATCGTCAGCACTACCGCCGCGAGTGAGAACGCCTCGACCGCTTCCGGCGGCTGGGCGACCGGCAGCAGCACGACAGCGATCACGAGCGCGAGCAGCACGCGCACCGCGATCGGCACCATGTTCTCGCCGATGACGGGCGTAGCCGACAGCAGCGAGAGCGCGCGCACGAACGGCCACCACAGCGCGCCGAGCAGTGCGAGCCACTGCGCGAATAGCTGCTCCACCGTCACGTGCTACCCGACGAGCACCGCGGCGCGCTGGAACACCGACACACAAAAATCCATCAGGGAGGCCGTCATCCAGCGGCCCATCAGCACGATCGCGAGCAGCGTCACGAGCAGCCGCGGCAGGAAGCTCAGCGTCTGCTCGTTGATCTGTGTCGCCGCCTGGAACAGGCTCACGACGAGGCCGACGACGAGCCCGGGCCCGATCAGTAGCGCGACGAGCATCATCACGAGGCGCAAGCTCTCGGCGACGAGGTCGGCCGCGATTTCGGGGGTCAGCATCGGAACGTCTTCGCGCTGCTCACGACACGAGCCGCACGCTCGTGACGAGCGTATTGACCGTCAGCGTCCAGCCGTCGACGAGCACGAACAGCAGCAGCTTCAGAGGTAGTGAGATCACGAGCGGCGACAGCATCATCATGCCCATTGCCATCAGCACCGACGAGACGATGAGGTCGATGACGAGGAACGGGATGAACAGCATGCAGCCGATCTGGAACGCGGTCTTCAGCTCGCTGAGCACGAACGCTGCGAGCCGTACCGTGAACGCATGGTCTTTCGGCTCGCCGACTTCGGTTTCGCCGGCGAGGTGCGAAATCTGTGCGAGCGCGCTCTTGCTGGTCTGCGCGAGCATGAAGCGCGACAGCGGCGCCTCGGCGACCGCGAGCGCCTGCTGCAAGGTGATCTCCTCGCGGTCGTACGGCACGAACGCGCCTTCCCAGATCTGCTCACCGATCGGCCGCATCACGAGCAGCGTCAGGATCAGCGCGACGCCGGTGACGATGCGGTTCGGCAGGCCCTGCTGCAGGCCGAGCGCCTGACGCAGCAGCGACAGCACGATCACGAAGCGCGCGAAGCTCGTCGTCATCAGCACCAGCATGGGCATCAGCCCGAGCAGCGTCATGATGATCAGGACCTGCGTCTTGACCGTCAGCTCGGTCGTCGCGCCGGTGGTCGTCTGCGTCAAGAGCGGCAGCGAGTCGGCGAAAGCCGAGAAGGGCGCGAGCGCACCGGCTAGCGCGAGGCCGAGCGCGACAGCCGGCCACGCGAGCGCGCCGCGGGACCACGAGGGGTTCATGAAGCGAGCGAATCGAGGTCCAGGTCTGCGAGTTCGACGACCTTCAGGCCGTAGTTCTCGCCGGCGACGACGACTTCGGCACGTCCGATCGGCGTGCCGTTGACGCGGATGACGAGCGGCTCGCCGGCTGGCGTGTCGAGTTCGACGACGCTGTCGGGACCGATATTGACGAGATCCTGCAGCGACACCCGCGCGCTGCCGACCTCCAGACTCACGGTCACCGGAATTTTGCGCATCATCTGCACGAGGTTGCGACGGGGGCTTGCCGGCTTGGGCGGCGCGTCGTCGAAATCGGCGAGCGGGGTGTCGTCGTCGGGGGTGGCATTCATTTCCATTTCTATTTCAGTCCATATCCTGGAAGGAGGTCAGGCAAAGCTGACCCTTGTGCTCGGCGACGTCGGCGTAGAACAGCGGCGCGTCGTCGACGAGCACCGTCGTCGGCCCGAGCGCGACGGGGATCACGTCGCCGACGCGTGCATCGAGCAGCGTGCCGAGCGGCATCTGCATTTCGAGCAGGCGCGCGCTCAAATCGAGCTGTAGCGCGGTGCCCAGTGACACAGGCGCCGAGAAGGAAGCGGCGCGTGCCGGTGCGAGGGCGCGAAACACGTGTTCTATCGCGCCATCGTCAATGGCGAGTCGGAGCATGCCTCGAACGTCGTGGCGCCGCTCCGAGAGCTGGGCGGAGATCATCCACGCGCTCGGCGGAGGGGACGCGGGGCGCGGGTCCGTGAGTTCGGGACCGCGGTCGAGCCCGGCGAGCGACGCGATGCGCTCAACGAGCATCGTCGCGAACTGGCGTCCGAGCATCGCGGCGAGGCGCTCCTCCGTCGTCGTCTCCGGATGCTCCACGTCCTTTGCAACCCCCGCCGCGCCGCCGTAGCGGTAGTCGAGCACGCACAGGAGCAGCGCACGGTCGAGCGCAAAGCCGATCGGCCCGAACGGGCTGTCGTATTTCAACCAGCGGGCGACGATCGTGTCGTCGAGTCGCGCGACTGTGAGGTCCACAATTTCGAAATGCGCGCGATAGCGTCGATTCAGCGCCGCACGCAGCCGCTCGACGAGATCGTGGCGCACGAGCGTTGCGAATTTATCGAGCAGATGGATCGGTCGGCCGAGCGTGCGCGGATCGACGACTGGATTCTGTTGAAGCGGCGCTCTCATTTGGCGTAGAAGGTTTTCAATTGCTCCGATTTCATGATTCATCCGGTGGGGTGATAAAAATGAATAGCCGGCGCCGCGATAATGTGAGGCGCGCGGATTGTAATCAGAAAAGCTTACATTTTTTGTGCCGTTACAAAATCCCGGAAATGAGAAATTGATTAAAGGTTGACAGAGTCTGAAACGACTTGTAACTTTGCGCAACATTTTAGGCACACCCGAGCGAAAGCCGGGGTCGCAAAGCTCCAGCCTAACGTCCGAACGGACCATGGCAGCGGAGTTGCCAGATCGAGACACTGTAATGTCTCGCAGGAAAAGGCTTACTTATCAAAGTTAAGCGCTTTCCGTTCTGTTGTGTCGCCCTTACGGCGACTGCGCCCCCTCTCGCTCCCGTGCGTCATGCCCGGTCTCCGATTTGCGCGAGGAAAACGTAAGCCCACAGCAGCAAAATCCCCCTAAGCGTCCTGGCGGCCTGTCGCTTTTGCGAAAGTCCGGCGCGTGACCATTCGGTCTACCCGATCCCTTTCGATAAATTTTATTTGGCTGCCCGAATTGCATCGGGCGGATGGATTCTTATCGCCATAAATTCCGTGTGATGCGTTATGCATCGGAATTTTATTGCGCCTGTTTAAATTTTTCGATTCACGACGAGTGCCGTTTATTTATTGTTCCGGTGCTGCCGGGAGCTGCTTGGGAATGCAGGGCGGCAATTTTTTTTGACGTCTTAAACGAATTCCTGAAATAAATGACTGCACGACGACGGAGCTGCCGGAGTGACCAATGAAGTTTGATCCAGCGATGGTGGCGCCCTTCGCGCGAGCGGGTGTTGCCGAAGCCGAAATTGCGCGGGCGAGTTCGGTGGGGGGGGGCGAAACAGGCGTGCCGCGTTTCGCCGAGAGCATGTGGCAGGCAGTGCAGGGCGTCGACGACAAGAACCGCGACGCCGGAGATCGGATGGCTGCAGTCGATAGCGGCCGCAGCGACGACCTCGTCGGCGCGATGCTGGCGAGCCAGGAGGCGAGTCTGTCGTTCTCGATGCTGATGCAGGTGCGCAACAAAGTCGTCGGCGCGGTCGACGAACTGATCAAGTTGCAGCTTTGACGCCAGCGGAGCACCACGCGTGATTGCCTCTCTCCGACCCGTCCTCGCTCGCCTTCGCGTGCCGACACCGCCGACAGGACTGCTCCGGAACGTCGTCCCGCTAGTCGTGCTCTCGGCCGCCGTGACCGCGCTCGTCCTGATGCTGCTGTGGCGCGACCAGGCTGCCTACAAGCCGGTGTTCGGCGCGGCGGAAAAGATCGCGGCTGCCGAGATGATGAGCGTGCTCGACGCCGAAGGCGTGCCGTACCGGCTGCATCCGGACAGCGGGCAGGTGCTCGTGCCCGAGGACCGGCTCGGTCGCGTGCGGATGCTCCTCGCCGCGAAGGGGGTCGTCGCACAGCTTCCGGCGGGTCTCGAGCTCATGGACCGGAGCGATCCGCTAGGCGTCAGTCAGTTCGTCCAGGACGTGCGCTTTCGCCGCGGGCTCGAAGGCGAACTCGCGCAGAGCATCGCGACACTCGACGCCGTGGCGTCCGCCCGCGTGCATCTGTCGATCGCGAAGTCGTCGTCCTTCGTCGTCAGCGATGGCTCGAAAAGCTCCGCGTCCGTCGTCGTGACGCTCAAGCCCGGACGCGAGCTCGGCGCCGAGCAGGTTGCCGCGGTCATCAAGATGGTGTCGGGGGCGGTCGCGAGTCTTGATCCACAGCGGGTGAGCCTCGTCGACCAGACCGGTAAGCTGCTCTCCGCACAGGTCGATCTCACCGAAGGCTTCGATCCGCTGCGTGGGGGCGAAGTCGAGCGGCGCTACCGCGACGAGACGCGCGCGAACGTGCGCGCGCTTCTCGCGCCGGTGCTCGGCGAACACAATTACCAGGTCAGCGTCTCGGTCGCGGTCGACAACGACCGCACGCAGGAGACGCACGAGCGCTACGGCGAGACGCCGAAGGTCACGAGCGAGGCGATGCGCGAGGAGTCCGGGCGCGACCCGCTCGCGATCGGCGTACCCGGTTCGCTCAGCAATCGGCCGGTCAACACCCCGCAAGCAACTGACGGCAAGGAAGCCTCCACTGCGCAGCGCGCTGCGACGACGCGTCAATACGCCTACGACCGCAGCGTGACTCAGGTGGAGCGGGGTCGCGGACGCCTCACCAAGCTCAGCGTTGCGGTCATCGTCAACAGCGCGGCCGCGCCGGGCGGTGGCGGGCAGTGGACTCCCGACGCCCTTGCCGACATCGAGCGCGTCCTCGCGGGCGGCCTCGGAATCGATGTCGCGCGCGGCGACAGCCTCGTCGTGTCGGTGATGAAGTTCCCCGACGTACCGACACCCCTGTCCTGGTGGGAGGAGCGCGACGTCGTCGTCGACGCGGGAGGCTACGCGGCGAGCGCCGTCGGCCTGCTGCTCGCGTACCTGCTCGTCGTGCGTCCCCTGCTGCGGATTGCCCAGCGGCGCTGGGCGCCGGCCCTGCCCGAGCGCGACATCACCGACGAGTTCGAACCGGTCGTCGCGATTGCCGAGACCAGGCCTGCCGGCGCGCTGGGCGGCCCGACGAGCGGCGGCGCCGCGGACAACTCGGTGGTGCCGCTGCTGGAGAACTACGACCTGCCCCCGGCGGGATCGCCGGTCGACGTGCTCGTCGACCATCTGAGGGTGCTTGCGGCGAAGGAGCCCGAGCGCGTTGCCGAAGTCGTTAAACAATGGGTGCAGGGCAATGGCCGAAGCTAACGCCGCCGACAACCCGCCCGCGAACGCGGTCGTCGCGACGACGCCGCTCGAGCAGGCCGCCATCGTGCTGCTGAGCATGGGCGAGGAGCCGGCGGCCGCGGTGCTGCGATGCTTTTCGCGTAGCGAGCTGCTGAAGGTCACGCAGGTGATGTCGCAGTTGTCGGGAATCAAGGTCGAATCGGTCAAGAACGCGCTGCAGCGCTTCTTCGACGACTACCGAGAGCAGAGCGGCGTGCACGGCGCGTCGCGTTCGTTCCTGAAACGCTCGCTCGACCTTGCACTCGGCGCGGACGTTGCCGACAGCGTGCTGAACAGCATCTACGGCGACGCGATCCGGCCGAAGATGGCGCGTCTGCAGTGGGCCTCGCCGAAGTGGCTTGCCGAGCGAATCGCGTACGAGCACGTGCGGATGCAGGCCGTGTTCCTCGCGTTTCTGCCGCCGCGGCTCGCGAGCGAGGTCGTCGACGCGCTGCCGGTGGACGCGCGCGATCTCGTGCTGATCAACGTCGCGCGGCTGCGCGAAATCGACCGCGACCTCCTGATCGAGCTCGACGAGGTCGTCGACCGCTGCCTCGCCAGCCTCGGACTGCAGAGCGCGAGCGTGGAGGGAGTGCGCCAGGCGGCAGAAATTCTGAATCGGCTGCCCGGCAACCGCCAGCAGATGGTCGAACAGCTGCGCGCGCACGATCCGGATGTGGTGTCCGAGATCGAGATCAGGATGTACGATTTCTTCATCCTGTCTCGCCAAAGCGAGACGAACATCGTCCGCATCATCGAGGAAGTACCGGTCGAGCAGTGGGCGGTCGCGCTCAAGGGCGCCGAGCCGGCCGTGCGTGACGCGATCCTCGCGGCGATGCCGCGTCGCCAGGCGCAGAGCTTCGAGGACATGATGCGTCGCGCCGGCCCCGTGCCGATCAGCCGCATCGAACAGGCGCGCCAGGAAATCATGGCGACCGTGAAGGCGCTCGCCGACGCCGGGGAAATCGAGGTCCAGCTGTTCGCCGAGGCAGTCGTCGAATGAGGAACTACCGTCCTCACCGTTTCCCGCCCCTGCCTCAGCTCCAGCTTGCATCGCCGATGCGAGCGGGAACTGCGGCCGAGTTGCAGGCGGTGCTTGCGGACGGTTTCCAGGAGGGGCTCGAGCGCGGCTATCGCGAAGGGCACGAGAGCGGTCTCGCGGCCGGCCGCGAGGACGGACGTGCCGCGGGTTACGCCGAAGGCCGCCGCGAAGGGCTCGAGGACGGCCGGCGTGCGGTGCGCGCCGACTTCGACGCGATCGCGCAGCCGCTCGACGCGCTGTTCGACAGCCTGAAGGGCATGCAGGCCGACTATCAAGCGGCGCTGCGCAAGGAGGTCGTCGAGCTCGTCGGCAAGGTCGCGCGCCAGGTGATCCGCTGCGAGCTCGCGCTGCAACCGGTGCAGATGCTCGCGCTCGTCGACGAGACGCTCGCGACGATGCCGCCGGTGCGCGAGGGCGTCGAGGTTTATCTGAATCCGGAAGAGCTGCAGTGCATCCGCGAGCTCGACCCCGAACGCAGCGCGCGCTGGACGCTGATCCCCGACAGCCGGCTCGAGCCGGGTGAATGCCGCGTCAAGGCCGACGGTCACGAGGCCGACGCGGGATGCCGTCAACGGCTCGCGGCATGCCTCGATCAGGTGCGTGGGCAGCTGCTGCCTGCATCCGAAGACGACCGGGAGGCCGCATGATCGGCGACGCACTGCGCAAGCTCGAGCTCGCCAGCGTGCCGGTCGCGACCCTGACCGGTCGCCTCGTCGGGGCGTCCGGGCTGCTGCTCGAATCAGCGGGCTGTCCGCTGCCGACCGGGCAGCGCTGCCGCATCGAGACCGCGAGTGGCGAATGGGTGCCGGCACAGGTCGTCGGCTTCCGGGGCGAGGTGTCATTCCTGATGCCGTTCAAGCGTGTCGAAGGGCTCACCACCGGTGCGCGCGTGCTGCCGGCGCCGAGTCAGAGTCCGTTGATGATCGGGCCGGCGTGGTTGGGCCGCATCGTCAATGGCCTCGGCGAGCCGATCGACGGTCTCGGGCGCCTCGTCGGCGAGCATCGCCTCGATTTCCGGCCGCCCCGCGTCAATCCCCTCAAGAAGCGCGCCGTCGCCGAGCCGCTCGACGTCGGCGTGCGGGCGATAAACGGCATGCTGACGCTCGGCAAGGGCCAGCGCGTCGGGCTGATGGCCGGCAGTGGCGTCGGCAAGAGCGTGCTGCTCGGACTGATCACGCGCCAGACCGTCGCCGATGTCATCGTCGTCGGGCTGATCGGCGAGCGGGGGCGTGAAGTGCGCGAGTTCATCGACCTGTCGCTCGGGCCGGCCGGATTGCAGCGCGCGGTCCTCGTCATCGCGCCGGCGGACGAGTCGCCACTTATGCGTCTCAAGGCGACCGAGCTGTGCCACGCGATCGCCGCGCATTTCCGCGACCAGGGCCTGGACGTGCTGCTGCTCGTCGATTCGCTGACGCGCTACGCGATGGCTCAGCGCGAGGTCGCGCTGTCGCTCGGCGAGCCGCCGGCGACGCGCGGCTATCCGCCGTCGGTGTTCAGCCTGTTGCCGCAGTTATGCGAGTCCGCCGGCAACGGCGAGCACGAGACCGGCAGCATGAGCGCGATCTACACCGTGCTCGCCGAGGGTGACGACCAGCAGGACCCGGTCGTCGACACCGCGCGCGCGATCCTCGACGGGCACATCGTGCTGTCGCGCGAGCTGGCCGATCGCGGCCATTACCCGGCGATCGACATCGCTGCGTCGATCAGCCGCTGCATGGCGCTCGTGGCGACGCCGGCGCACCAGCGCGCGGCGCGCGCGCTCAAGGAGATGTCCGCACGCTACGCGCAGGTCCGCGAACTGTTGCCGCTCGGCGCGTACGTCCCCGGCGCAGACCCGGCGACCGACCGCGCGGTGAACCTTTACCCGCAGATCGAGGCGTTCCTGCACCAGGGCGTCAACGAGCCCGCGCCGCTCGGCGAGACTTGCCGCCGGCTCGAGGAGATCGCGGCATGAGCCGCTCGAAACCGTCGAACGGCCTCCGGCGGCTCGTCGACCTGCGCGAACGCGACGTCGATCGGCTGACCGCAGAGGTCGCCGCGAAGCAGGCGGTGCGTGAGCGTTACCTCGGCAACCTCGCGCGGCTCGAGCAACTTTGCGACGGCACCGGGGCGAGCGGCGCGCTCCCGCCTGTGCTCTCGCTGAACTGCGCGGCATACAAGCAAAACGTGATGCTCGTTGCGGAAGCGCACCGCGCGGACCTGAAGCTGCACGAGGCCGACATGGCGCTGTCGCAGCAGGCGCTTCAGGCAGCCGCGCTCCGCCGCGAGGTGCTGGGGCAGGTGCACGAGCGCCAGTGCCGCGAGCTGCGTCGGGAGCAGGATGCCGGCGAACAGAAGCGACAGGACGAGCTCGCGTCGCAGGTGTGGTGGAGGGGCCGGTCATGAGTTCGCAGCCGCGGTTTCAGCATCGCGCGCCGGCGGTCGCCTTTCCTTCGGCAGACCCGTCACTTTTCGACGCCGAAGGAGCTCGTCATGGCTGAAATCAATCCCTCCGCAATGGCCTCGCAGATGGCCACGTACTACACACAGGGCACGCAGGACCTGATCGCGCTGCAGACGAAGGCGGCGCAGCGCACCTCCAGCGCCCTGACGACGCTGCAGTCCGCGCTGCAGGCGTTCGACACCGCGCTCGCGACGCTGTCGGGAAAAAAAGGACTTGTGCAGAACACGGCGACCTTTGGCGTTGCCGGCTTCGGCAGTGCGAGCGCAACGGCAACGGCGCAGCCCGGCAACTACGCGTTCTTCGTCGAGCAGCTCGCGTCGGCGCACCAGATCGCGTTCGAAGATCTGCCGGCGGTGCCGGTCGCGTCCGGCGGGCCGATCACGGTGTCGCTCGCCGACGGCACGAGCTTCGCGGTCAATCTCGCGGCGGCCGATCAGGACGCCGACGGGACGCTGTCGCAGGCCGAAGTCGCGCGCGCGATCAACCAGGCGGCTGGCAACGGCGGCAAGGTGAGCGCGATGGTCATGGCGGTCGGCACGACGACGCAGCTCGTGCTGTCGGCCGGCGTGACCGGCGCGGGCGGCGCGATCAGCGTCGACGCATTCGCCTTGCCGACAGGCCCGCTGAAGGACGCACTCGCGACGGGCAAGGAACTCGCCGCCGCCCGCGACGCGGTCGTCTGGCTGGGCGCGCAGGGCAGCGGGACGCGGCTGCAGCAGGCGTCGAACACCTTCACCGCGATTCCCGGCGTGACGATGACGTTCGAGCGCGCGCAGGCCGCGGGCGACGCGCCGGTCACGCTGACCGTCGCTGGCGATGCGGCCGGCACTGCGGCGAACGTGCGGGGTTTCGTCGACGCGTACAACACCCTCATGAAGGCGGTCGACGAGCTGACGAAGCGCGGCAGCGCGGACGGCGCGACCGCGTCGGCACCCTTCACCAGCGACGCTGGCGTGCGGATGCTGCGCAACAAGCTCAACGACATCCTGCGCCAGGACTTCGGCGGCGTGCGGCTGATGGACCTCGGCGTGAGCGCAGACCGCAACGGCGTGTTATCGCTCGACGCCGCGCGGCTCGACAAAAAGCTCGCCGTGACACCCGATGCGCTCGATCGCGTGTTCGGCACCGCGAGCCTGACGGCGCCCAGCGGGCTGCTCGGCGCGATGGACCAGTACCTCGATCAGTGGCTCGACACGACCGGCGGTCAGATCAAGCGACGCAAGGACAGCGTGCAGTCGATGCAGGCCGCACTCGCGGTGCGCCAGACGCGGCTCGACGCGCAGTTCGAAAGCGCCTACGAGCGCTACCTCGCGCAGTTCTCGCGCCTCGAGGGGCTGATGGCGCAGATGAGTCAGACGAGCGGAATGTTCGACATGTTCGCCGCGCCGAGCCGATGAGCCGCGCGCGCAAAGAGAGACGACCTTGAGCCACGAAGCCTATCGCGATTACCACAACGTCAACCTCGGCGCGCAGACTGCGCAGGCCTCGCCGGTGCAGCTCGTGCTGATCCTGCTCGACGGGCTGCTCGATGAGCTCGCGCGCGCACGCGCCCACATCGACGCGAAGCGCTACGAGCAGAAGGCGAAGAGCCTCGACAAATGCGTCGACATCCTCAACGGGCTGTCGAGCGCCCTCGACGTCGATGCGGGCAGCGAGGTGGTGACGAATCTCGCGCGCCTCTACGACTACTGCGCGGACCGGCTCTACAAGGCCGGCGTCGACCTCGATACCGGCGTCGTCGACGAGGTCGTCGGCCTCGTGACGACGCTGCGCCACGGCTGGCAAGGCGTGCAGGCAAACCATGGCTAGGCGGCGCGCAATGGATGCGGCGTTGCGGCGGCTCGAGGACGCGGTCGACCGCGAGGACTGGGCGGACGCCGCCGACGCGGACGTCGGATTCGCATGCGCGCTGTCGCGCTTCCTGGGTACCGAGCTGTCGCAGGCCGACCGCGACGCGCTGACGCGGGCCCGGGAGGTGCACGCCGGGCTGCGACATCGCTGCGAAGCCGCCTGCACGCGGCTCGAGGCGCATATCGCCAAGACCCGCGCGCACAAGGAAGGCTGGATCGCCTACGCCATGAGCGCCGAGCCGCGCGAGACCGGCGCATGACGTCGGTGTCCGTTCCCCCGACGGCGACTGCCGCGGGCCCCGTCGCGTCGGTCCCGCCGGGCGGTCGCGCGGCCGCCAGCGTTCGAGCCCCCACGGAAGCGCCGCGCGGAGACGTGCGGGAGGCCGGCGCGGGTGTAGTCGACTCGCGCGCTGCGTCCGCACCGCTGTTCGCCGACCTGCTGCGGGACATCGCCGCCAATGCCCCCCTCGCCGGAATCCCGGCCGAAGCGGCTCCGCCCACGGATGCGACAGAGCCGACGCGCGCTGACGAAGCGTCCGTCGCGGCCCTCGGCTCCGGCGACACGATGCTCGCGCGGCCCGCTGTAGTGGAAGGCGTCGGCGCTGACAGGATGTCCTTCGCTATGGCAAGCGCACGCGGTGGCGCTGCGATGAATGCCCCGGCCGCCACGCTGCGCCAGCTGCCCCCTGCGGTGACGGAGGTGGCAGGTCCCGTCGTGACGCAGACTGAGAAAACCACGCACGACGCAGCACGGCTCGCTGCCTTGCAACCCGCCGCACTCGAGCGGCCCGCGGCCTCGCAGCCTGCCGCACTCGATCGGCCTGCGATGGGTGAGCCGGCCGTCCCGCGCGGCGAGCGCGGCGTCGCGTCGGCGGCCGTCGAGCCGGCGTTCGCGCTCGCGCTTCCCTCGGATCACGTCTCCGCGCGCGAGGCGGCGCCGCTGAAGCTGCCGAACGGGCCCGCGACGCAGTGGCGCGAGCCGCTGCAGCAGGCGCTGGGAGAGCGGCTCCAGGTCGAGATCGGCCGCGGCGGCGAGCGTGCGGTGATCCGCCTCGATCCGCCGATGATGGGCCGCGTCGAGATCGTGATCCGTCACGACGGCGGTTCGTTGCACGTGCAGCTGACCGCGACGCACGGCGAGGTGCTGCGTCAGCTGCAGGGCATCGGCGAGACGCTGCGTCAGGACCTCGTGCAGCGGAACTTCGGTGATGTCTCGGTCGCGGTATTCGACGCTACGCACGACGGCGGGGGCCGCTCGCGGCGCGATCGCGGCGACGACCCCGAGCGCGAGCCGGGCCGTGCGCTGAGCGACGACGCGCCCGGCGTCTTCGCATTCAACAGGGACGAGGAGTAAGGGGATATGAGGAAGGCGAAACGCATCGCTGTGCTGCTCGCGGGCGCGCTGCTGATGGCCGGAGCCGGTGCGGGCGGCGCGTGGTGGCTGCTACGGGCGGCGCCGCCGGCCGGGCAAGCCGACGCGGAGGAGACGGTGCGCGATGCGCGCGAGTACAAGTACCTCGATCTCGAAAAAATCGTCGTAATGCTGCGCGGCAGCGCCGGTGAGCCGCTGTCGCACTACATGGCGGTGGATCTCGTGTTCAAGACGCCGGTCGAGCACGAAAAGCTCGTCCGCCAGCACCTGCCGTTGCTGCGCAGTATCGCGGTCAAGGCGATGTCGGCCTACACGATGGAGAAAGCGACGCTGATGTCCGTCGAGCAATTCGCCGCCGACATCAACGCCGCCTACGCCGCGAGCTATGCGGCCGATCGCACGACGATGCCGTTCGCCGAGGCGATGATCGGCAAGTTGATCATCGAGTGATCATGGATCTGCAGACGGGCTACGCCGAAGTCCAGCAAGCGGCGATCGGACTGCAAGCGGCCGATGAGCAGCGCCACTTGCTGGCATACGTGCCGCTCGTCAAGCGGATCGTGCGCCAGCTCGGCGCGCAGAGCGGCGGCGCGATCGACCGGGAGGACATGGAGCAGATCGGTCTGGTCGGCCTGCTCGAGGCGTTGCGCCGCTACGGCGTGCCGGACGAGCGCTTCGGCGGGTACGCGGCCACGCGCGTGCGCGGCGCAATCCTCGACGAACTGCGCCGCCAGGATTGGCGCCCGCGCGCGGTGCGCCAGCAAAGCCACAAGAATCGCGACGCGGTGCGCGAGCTTGTGCGCCGGCTCGGGCGCGAACCGGCCGAAGCCGAGATCATGCAGGCGCTTGGCCTGAGCGCCGAGGCCTACCAGGAGTACCAGCTCGCCGAGAGCGCCGAGTTGCTCGCGAGCTTCGACGAACTCGTGCAGGAGATCGGCAGCGTCCCGTCCGACACGCCGTCGCCCGAAACGCTGCTCGTGCGCCGGCGCACGATCGAGCAGGCACTCGTCGCGCTCGACGAACGCGAGCAGCGTGTCGTGCAGCTGTATTACGAGTTCGAGCTGTGCCTCGCCGAGATCGCAGCCGTCCTCGGACTGACCGAGGCGCGCGTGTGCCAGATCAACAAGGGAGCGCTGCGCAAGATGAACGCGTTCCTGCAGAAATCCTGAAGGACCCCGGAGCATGCAACAAATACTCGGTATCGCGATCGTCCTGGGCTGCGTGTTCGGCGGCTTCGTGCTGATGGGGGGCACCTTCGAAGTGATCTGGGAACCCGTCGAGCTGATGATCATCGCCGGGGCGGGCCTGGGCGCGATCGTCCTCGGCAACCCCCGCCATGTGTTGAACGAGATGATGATCCAGCTGCGCAAGGTCGTGCTGCGCAAGCGGCAGAGTTCCGAATTCCAGCGCCAGCTGCTGCTCTTGATGTACGAGCTCTTGCGCACCGCCGGCGGCGGACTGAAAGCACTCGACGCGCACGTCGAGGCGCCGCACGACAGTCCGCTGTTCCAGCGCTATCCGCTCGTGCTCGACGAGCCGAAGCTGCTTGCGTTCATCGTCGACAACTTCCGCCTGATGGCGATGGGCAAGATCAGCGGCCACGAGCTCGAAGGCGTGCTCGAGCAGGAGCTCGAAGCCATCCACGAGGAACTGAACCAGCCGTCCCGCTCGTTGCACAAGATCGCCGAGGCGATGCCCGGTTTCGGCATTCTCGCTGCGGTGCTCGGCATCGTCATGGCGATGAACTCGGTCGGCGATGGCATCGGTGCCGCGGATATCGCATCGAAGGTCGCCGCGGCGATGATCGGCACGTTCATCGGCATCTTCTTCTGCTACGGCGTGCTCGATCCGATCAGCAACATGATGAAGCAGATCGTCAAGCAGGAGATGTCGAACATGGAATGCGTCAAGGTCGTCATCGTCACCCACGTGTCGGGCAAGCCCGCGCTGCTCGCGATCGACGCCGGCCGGCGGCTCGTGCAGCTGAACATCAAGCCGAGCTTCGCGCAGCTCGAGTCGTGGATCGACGCGTTGCAGCAGCAGGGAGCGTGACCGGATGGCCCCGCCGCTCGGCAAGAACGCGAAGGACCATGACGCCGTCGTCAAACGCGTGTCGCGCAAGCACGAGGAAGACGACCACGGTGGCAGCTGGAAGGTCGCGTTCGCCGATTTCTGCCTCGCACTGATGTGCCTGTTCCTCGTGCTGTGGGTGCTTGCCGCACGCGACAAGGAGGAGCTGCAGCATACGCTGCGCGATGCCGGCGGGAACATGGTGCACGAGGGCGCGGGCAAGATGCCCGATCGTATGGGCGGACCACGCGGCAGCCTGATTTCGCGCGAACCGATGCCGAGTCACGGCGACACGCTCGCGCCGCGCAAGACGCCGGCGAACAGCAGCGAGATCGTGGTCCCCGACCAGAACGGGGCGCGGCTCGCGAAAACGCGCTACGAAACCGCGGCCGACATGCGCGAGCTTGCACGCGCGATCGCCTATCTCAGCGAGAAGGCCGGGCTGGCCGCGAACATGCAGACGATCCTCACCCCGTACGGGCTGCGCGTCATGGTGCACGACACCGACGGCCAGGGGATGTTCGAGCGCGGCAGCGCCGCGCCGACGGCCCATTTCGCACGGCTGCTTCGCGAAATGGGCCCATTGTTCGCTCAGATCGACAACCAGGTGCTCATCGTCGGGCACACGGACTCGCTGCAATACGCGGGCGGCGATCGTGCGGCGTACTCGAACTGGACCTTGTCGTCGAACCGAGCGATGACCGCGCGCACGCAGCTGATGCTCGGCGGCATGCCGCCGCGCAGCGTGCTGCAGGTCGCCGGCATGGCCGACCGCGGCCCGCTCGATCCGGGCGACGCCGCGGCCGCCAAGAACCGCCGCATCGAGATGCTGATCCTGACGAGCGGGCAGGCCGCGATCGTTGCTGAAATGTTCGGTACACCCGCCGAGACCTCGCCGCTGATCGACGGCGTCGTCGACTCCGCACTGCCCGATCGTAATGCGATCGAATGGTTGCGCGGCAAGCTGCGCGGGGTCGGAATCGGCCTCGAGCGGCAATAGCGGGGCGCAGGAAAACCAGTGAAAACGAGAGCAAGAGGGGAAAGGATGAAGATCACCGGAACTTACAGCGGGGAGTTGCCCGCGGTCGCTCCGGCCGCGAAGGGGGCGCCGGTCGATACGCCGGCGACGTCCCAGGCGCGTGCGGGCGAGAGCGGCCCGCTGCAGTCGGCGGTGCTGCAGCCGGCACTCGACGCGCTGCGGCAGCTGCCCGAGATCGATCACGCGAAAGTCGCCGCGCTGCGGGACGCGCTCGCTCGGGGCGAGATCGCATTCGACGCCGCGAAGCTCGCCGGCCTGATCGCGCGCCATCACGGGGGCCGCGGATGACGCGCAAGGACGCGCTCGACGCGATCCTCGCGGGCCTCGTCGCCGACGTCGTCGACTATCGCGCGTTGCGCGAGCTGCTCGACGCACAGTTCGAGGCGGCATTGCACCACGACAGCGCGCGGATTGCCGACGTGGGCGAGCGGATCACCGCGCTTGCGTCGAGGATGCACGCCCGTCGCGCCGAACGCGTCGGGCTCGCGACGCGCCTCGTCGGACGCCCCGCCGAAACGCCGGATCCGGTGTTCGCGCTGATGGCGGGGCCCGCGCGCGCGCGCGCCGAGTCGTCGTGGCGCGAGCTCGAGCGGCACGTGAGCGAGTGCAAGGCGCTCAACGAGCGCAACTGCCGGCTGCTGATGGAACAGCACGAGATCATGCGCCGCGTGCTCGACAGCGAGGTTGGAACCTATGCTCCGGCCTGAGTTCGTGTCGCTCGCGGCATCCGCGCCGGCCCAACCGGAGCGCATCGCGCCGCCGATGCTTGCGCGCGCGGACCGCGGGTTTTCGGTGCTGATGCACGAAGTGCGCGGCGAAGTGACGGAGTTCATCGAGCACGGCTCGCAGGATCTCGGCCTGAGCGCGTCCGGCCAAGCGTGGAGGATGCGCGCCGGCGCCGCGACGCAAACGTCCGGGGAGGGCAGTCTGCCGGTCCCGAGCGAGGTGCGTGCGCTCGGCTTCGACCGCGGCGAACGGCAGGCCGGGGTGCGTCCGACGGCGTCACGCGTCGGCGCGCCGACCGGAGACGCCGCGCGCGACGCGTTCCTCGCTTCGATTACGTCGTGGGTGAACGAGGCCGCGTCACGGCTTGGCGTCGCGCCCGAGCTCGTCGCGGCGCAGGCCGCGCTCGAGTCCGGCTGGGGCCAGCACCCCGTCCGCAGCGCCGACGGCGCCGACACGCACAACCTGTTCGGCATCAAGGCCGGGAGGCATTGGCAGGGCACGGTGGCGGAGGCTGTCACGACCGAGGTCGAGGACGACGTTGCGCTGCGCCGCAGCGAGCGCTTTCGCAGCTATCCCGACCACGCGAGTGCGTTTCGCGACTTCGCGCAGCTGCTCCTCGACAACCCGCGCTATCGCGATGCGCTCGGGGCGGGCGACGACGCCGTTGCCTACGCCGAGGCCCTCGTGCGCGGCGGCTACGCGACCGATCCAGCCTACGCCGACAAGCTCGCGCGGGTTGCGGCGAGCCTTCAGCGGGGGAAATGAGGCATGACGTCGGTCGCGAGTTCGGCGGGTTCGACTGTGTCGCGCGCGGCCACGCGGGCGCGGATGACGCGGCCGGTCGTCGCGTTGCGGACGTCGATGAGGTCGCCCGCACGGCCGCCGGCGAGCGCCTCGCCGGTCGTCGTCACGGACACCCCGCCGTTGTTCGCGACGATGCTGACTTCGGCGCCGCGGTGCACGAGCAGCGGCTCGGTAAGCCAGGGCGGCTCGACGACCTGGCCGGCGCGCAATGCCCGCCGGCTCGACTTGCCCACGACTGCTTCGAGGTCGGACGTCGCGGTGTCGAGCGCGCGCAGCGCGTGCCGCGCGAGTCCCACTTCGCCCGCGGCAATCGGCTGGCCGGCCGGCACGCGCGCAGTCGCGACGACGACGCGCGCAGCAAGCTCGGCGCGCGCGACGAACCGGATGGGACGCTGCGGCGCCTCCGCGCAGCGGGCGGCGAACTTCATGCGTGACAGATACCGGGTGTCGAGTGGCACGACCTCGACCGGCCCATTGCACGGCGGCGCATTGGTGTCGGCAACGCGCAGCGTGAGCTCGACGTCCTCGAGACCGGCCGCGGCGGCCGCCTCGAGCAGATGCGCGCGCGCACCGCGCGCAAGCTCGCCGTCGCCGGCTGCCCCGGCGGGCGCGGCCAACGCGGCGAACGTGAACAGGAATCCGAACAATCTGAAAGGTGAGGGCATGGCAATCAATTTCGACAAGACGCTCGGGATACACGCGGACGCGCTCATGCTGCGTGCCGAGCGCACGAAGGTTCTCGCATCGAACATCGCGAACGACAGTACGCCGGGCTACCAGGCGCGCGACATCGATTTCGCGGCGACGCTGCGCCGCGTCGCGGGCGACGGCGAAGCGGACGACGGTTTCGCGCTCGACACCGGAGCGGACCTCCTCTACCGCGTGCCGCACAACCCCTCGCAGGATGGCAATACCGTCGAGATCGGCGTCGAGCAGGCCGCATTCTCGCAGAACGCGTCCGAATTCCAGACGAGTCTGACGTTTCTGAACATGAAGCTCAAGGGCCTCGCGAAGGCGATAGAGGGGCAGTGAAAATGGGATTTCGAAGCATTGCGGAGATCGCTGGTTCGGCGATGGCGGCGCAGACGGTGCGCCTCAATACGGTCGCGAGCAATCTCGCGAACGCACAGACCGCGGCGGGCAGCGAGGCGGAGGCGTACCGCGCGAGAAAGCCGGTGTTCGCGTCGATCTACGAGAGCTCGGCGAGCGAGGGCGCCGGTGGCGGCGCGCGCGTGCAGGTGCTCGACGTCGTCGAGAGCACCGAGCCGCTGCGCCGCGCGTACGAGCCGGACAACTCGCTCGCGAACGAGGAAGGCGTGGTGTTCTACCCGAACGTCAACTCGGTCGCCGAGATGACCGACATGATGGCCGCGTCGCGCGCGTTCGAGACGAGCGTCGAGGTGCTCGGCCGCACGCGCGCGATGCAGCAGGCGCTGTTGCGCCTCGGCCAGGATTGAGTCCAATGCAGACCAACCTGAACACGCAGGCGCAGGCGGGAGCCGCGCCGACAGTGGCGGCCGCGACGAACGTTGCAAACGGTACGCCGTCCGAACTCTTCACGACGCTGCTCGTCGCGCAGATCCGCAACCAGAACCCGCTCGAGCCGACCGATCCGAGCGAGTTCGTCGGCCAGCTCACGCAGCTGTCGCAGATGGAAGCGCTGCAAAAGCTGGTCGCGCACGGTAGCGCGAGCGCCTCCTCGCTCGAGAGCCTGCAGCTGCTGTCCCTCGGCGCGCAGGTCGGCTCGCGAGTCGCGGTGCGCAGTGGCGGCGTCGCTCTCGGTGCCGAGCCCATCCAAGGTCGCGTCATGCTGCAGTCGGGCGCCGCGCGCGTGACGCTCGTGCTTCAGAGCGCGCTTGGCCCCGAGCACCGCATCGAGCTCGGCACCCAGGCCGCGGGCGAAGTCGCGTTCGCGATCGAGCCCGGACGGGTGCCTCCCGGCGCGTATGCGATGCGCGTCGAGACCGATGCCGGCGAAGCGCCGCAGGTCGACGTTTTCGGCGAGCTGCGCAGCGTCCGGATTTCCCCGAATGGTGGCGTCGCGCTCGACGTCGCGGGCATCGGCACAGTGCCGGCGTCGGCGATCACCGGTTTCAACGGCCGCAAACCCGAACAGTCCAGCTGAAAAGGAAATCTCCATGAGTTTTGAAATCGCCCTGTCCGGCATCAATGCGATCAACTCGCAGCTGGACACGATCAGCAACAACATCGCGAACACCGGTACCTACGGCTTCAAGTCGAGCCGGGCGAACTTCGCATCGATGTACGCCGGCATGCAACCGGCTGGCGCCGAGGTCGGCTCGCTGACGCAGAGCATCGACATCGGCGGTGGTGTCGTGACGACCGGTCGCGGGCTCGATGCCGCGATCCAGGGGCGCGGCTTCTTCGTGATGCGCGACGGTTCGGGTGCGACGCTCTTCACGCGCGTAGGGATCTTCGCCGCCGACAAGGACGGCTTCGTCGTCGACAGCTTCGGGCGCAAGCTCCAGGGATACGCCGCCGGTGACGCGGGTGCGCTCGGCGCGATGGGTGACATCACCGTCCCGACCGGCCAGGTCGCGGCGCGTGCGAGCGGCAGCGTGAAATACGTCGGCAATCTTTCCGCCGACTGGAGCCCCCCGGCGGTCGCGACGTTCGATCCGGCCGTTCCGCAGTCGTTCAACGGCTCGATGGTGTCGGTCGTGTACGACTCGCTCGGCGCCCGGCACACCCTGACGCAGTACTTCGTGCGCGGCGCGACGAACGAGGTCACCGTGCATTACTCGTTCGACGGCTCCGAGCTGCCGACGACGTCGACGCTCGCCTTCGGCAGTGACGGCCAGCTCGTCTCGCCGACCGGCCCGGTTTCGCATGCGCTCGGCACCCCGGCCGGCGCGAATCCGCTGACGGTTGCGGTCGATTACGCCGGCACGACGCAGTTCGCCGGCGAGGCGACGACGACCGTCAATGCCGCTGACGGCTACGCGTCGGGGACGCTGATAGGCGTGCAGCTATCCGAGGACGGAGCCGTCATGGCGCAATACAGCAACGGACAGAAGGCGCGTGTCGCGACGGTGGCCCTCGCGACCTTCCCGAACGAGAACGCGCTCGTGCCGGTCAGCGACACGAGCTGGACGACGTCGAATGCGTCGGGCACCGCGCTGTATTTCGCCCCCGGCACCGGCATGGCCGGCAAGCTGACGCCGGGTGCGCTCGAGCAGTCGAACGTCGACATGACGTCCGAACTGGTCACGCTGATGTCGGCGCAGCGAAATTACCAGGCGAACACGAAAGTCATCTCGACCGAGAACGAGATGGTGCAGACGCTGATGCAGGCGCTGTGAGGAGCGCCACATGGACGCGCTGATCTACACCGTCATGAGCGGCGCCGAGCGCGCGCTGCGCGCGCAGCAGGTGCACGCGAACAACCTCGCGAACCTCGAAACCGGCGGTTTTCGCGCCGACCTCGAGCTGGCGACGAGCGCCGCGGTCACCGGCGACGGTTACGACACGCGGCATCTCGCCGCGCTGCAGGCGAATGCGGTTTCCAGCGCCCAGGGGGCGGTGCGGCAGACCGGGCGCGAGCTGGACGTCGCGATCGTGGGCGACGGCTATTTCGCCGTCGAATGGGCCGGTGGCGAGGCCTACACGCGCGCCGGCGCATTCGCGCTCGACGCGGACGGCATGCTGACCGTCAACGGTCGGCCGGTGCTCGGGGATGGCGGCCCGATCGTGCTCCCGCCGTTCGCGCGGGTCGCGATCGGGAACGACGGGACCATCTCGATCCAGCCGCCCGACGGTGAGGAGATGCAGCCGATCGACCGGCTCCGCCTCGTGCGGGCCGACGCCGCGTCGCTGACGAAGAACGAAGCGGGTCTCGTCGTCGCGCGCGACGGCGTCGAGCTCCCTGCGGACGAGACGGTCGTCGTCAAGAGCGGCCACCTCGAAGGCAGCAACGTATCCGCGGTCGGCGAGATGGTCGCGACGATGGCGCTGAACCGTGAATTCGAAATCCAGATGAAGCTCTACCGTTCGGCCGATGCGATGGCCGATGCGGGCAACCGGCTCGTGCGCGGCTGACGCCGCGCCGGCAGCGAATAAGGAAGGAAAGCGATGAATCCCGCATTGTGGATCAGCAAGACCGGCGTCCAGGCGCAGGACGCGAAGCTTCAGGCGATTGCGAACAACCTCGCGAACGTAAACACCGTCGGCTTCAAGCGCGACCGTGTCGTTTTCGAGGACCTGTTCTATCAGATCGAGCGCCAGCCGGGCACGCAGAACGACGACAACACGGTGTCGCCGTCGGGCGTGCAACTCGGCAACGGCACGCGGCTCGTCGGTACCCAGAAGGTCTTCACCACCGGCAACCTGCAGACGACGGGGCAGGCGATGGACGTCGCGATCGTCGGCATCGGCTTCCTGCAGGTGCAGCAGCCTGACGGCGAAATCGCCTACACGCGCGCGGGCCAACTGCAGGTCGACGCCGATGGTCGCCTCGTGAACGCCCAGGGCCTGCCGCTCGTGCCCGAGATCACCGTGCCCGCGAACGCGACGTCGGTCACGATCGGCGAGAACGGCGTCGTGTCGGTGACGCTCGGCGGCGCTGCGGAGCCGAGCGAGCTCGGCCAGCTGACGCTCGCGAGCTTCGTCAACGCGGCCGGATTGCTCGCGGTTGGCGACAACCTCTACCGCGAGACTGCCGCGAGCGGCGCGCCGACCGAAGGCAATCCCGGCGAGGACGTGTTCGGGCGACTGAAGCAGGGCGCGCTCGAGGGCTCGAACGTGCAAGTCGTCGAGGAAATGGTCGACATGATCGCCGCGCAGCGCACGTACGAGATGAACACCAAGGTGCTGTCGGCAGCCGACAACATGATGCAGTACCTCGCGCAGGCGGTGCGCTGATCGTGAGAGTGTCCGCTGCGATCCTCGCGCTGACGCTCTCCGCCTGCGCGCCGATGATGCCGATGGAGGCCCCGGCGCCCGCCAACGACCCGCGGCTCGCGATGTCGCCCGCGCCCAGGAAGGGGGTGGCGGGTGGCGTGTTCGCACCGGACGCGCCCTGGTCGCTGACGTCGGACGCGCGTGCATTCCGCCCCGGCGACGTGCTGACCGTCGTGCTGCAGGAGACGACGCAGGCGACGAAGAAGGCCGACACGCGGATCGCGAAGGACAGCAGCGTGTCGATCTTGCCGGCGACGATCGGCAACAGGACATTCGACGTGGGCGTGGGCCTCGACAGTGAGCGCGAGTTTGCCGGCGCGGCGTCGGCGACGCAGCAGAATGCGCTGCGCGGCTCGATCACGGTCGTCGTCCACGAAGTGCTGCCGAACGGGCTGCTGCGCGTCGAGGGCGAGAAGAGCCTGCTGCTGAACCAGGGCGAGGAGTTCATCCGCCTCAGCGGCTACGTACGCGCGGCCGACATCGACACGGACAACCGCGTCTCGTCGCAGCGGGTTGCGAATGCGCGCATCGGCTATTCGGGCCGCGGCGCGCTCGCCGACGCGAACAGCGCCGGCTGGCTGGTGCGCCTGTTCAACAGCCCGTGGATGCCTTTCTGAGATTTCGATCATGAGCCGCCGCAGCATCGCATTCCTCTTCACCTGCCTCGTCGTCGCGCTTGCGCCGGCCGCGCATTCCGCGCAGGCGCTCGGCCGCCTCGTACACGTCGAGGGCGTGCGCGAGAACCAGCTTGTCGGCTACGGCCTCGTCGTGGGCCTGCAGGGTTCGGGAGACAGCACGCAGGTCAAGTTCTCCGGCCAGTCGGTCACGAACATGCTCAAGCAGTTCGGTGTGCGCCTGCCCGAAGGCAACAGCACGAAGCTCAAGAACGTCGCGACCGTGATGGTTAGCGCAGTCTTTCCGCCCGGCTACCGCAAGGGCCAGACGATCGATATCGCGGTGTCGTCGCTTGGTGACGCGAAAAGCCTGCGCGGGGGCACGCTGCTGCTGACGCCCCTGCGCGCTGCCGATGGCGAGATCTACGCGCTGGCACAGGGCCATCTTGTCGTCGGCGGCCTGTCCGCACAGGGTGCGAGCGGCTCCAGCGTGACGGTCAACACTGCGACGGCGGGCCGCGTGCCCAACGGGGCGACGGTCGAGCGCGAGATCGAGACCGACTTCGACACCGCGCCGATGGTGCGCCTGAGCCTCAAGCGACCGCATTTCCAGACCGCGACGAACATCGTCAATACGATCAACCGCAAGTTCGGCGACGTCGCGACGACGCGCGACGCGACCAGCGTCGAGGTCGCCGCTCCGGCCGACCCGACGCAGCGCGTGGCGTTCGTCGCGATGCTCGAGGGGCTGCCGATCGACATCGGCGAAGCGCTGCCGAAAGTCGTCTTCAACTCGCGTACCGGCACGGTCGTGATCGCGGAAGGCGTGCGCGTGCGCGCGGCGGCGATCTCGCATGGCGCGTTGAAGGTGGTGATCTCCGAGTCGCCGCAGGTCAGCCAACCGGCGCCGTTCGGACGCGGCGAGACGGTTGTCACCCCGGAGTCGCGCGTCGCGGTCGGCCAGGATGCGGCACAGATGTTCAAGTGGCCGGAGGGGGCGAATTTGCAGGCGATCATCGACACGATCAACAGCACCGGCGCGAGCCCGGACGACGTCATGGCGATCCTGCAGGCGCTGGACCAGGCCGGCGCGATCGACGGCGAGCTGATCGTCATCTGAAAAAGGTCCACCCAATGAACGACACGACCATTCGCGGCCCGCTGGCGGTGCCGCCCTCAAACGCCGACCCTGCGATTCGTGTTGCGGACGAGGTGGCCGATCCCGCGTACCGCGACAAGGTCGAGGCTGCGGCGCAGCAGTTCGAAGGCTTCTTCATCGCGCAGATGCTGCGCCAGATGCGCAGCGCCACGCGCGAGCTTGCGGCCGAAGACAGCATTTTCAGGAACCGGATCAACGACGACATGCTTGATCTCGCCGACACGACGGTCGCCGGCGCGCTTGCGGGCCAGCGCGCGTTCGGCATCGCCGACGCGATCGTGCGCCAGCTGCTGCCGCCGGTCGGCCCGGTCAAGTCTGACGTCGTCGATTCGGCACCGCGATTTAAGTCCGGCACGCGCTAGGCCGCCTTTTCCGTATTACTCCCCAGACTCCACCCGACCTTCCAGTCCGAGCCCCTCAGATGGCCCTCATTGTTAATGGACTTTCCGGCGCGCTCGCCGCGCAGGCCGCGCTGAACGCGGCGAGTCAGAACATCGCAAACGTGATGACGCCCGGCTACACGCGGCAGGGCGCGCTGCTCGCCGCGGTGTCGCCGAAGCAGGCCGGGGCGCTGAACGCGGGCAGCGGCGTTGCCGTGCCGGCGCTGTTGCGCTTCTCGGATGGCTACAAGAGCCTGCAGATGTGGCAGGCCGCGTCCACGCTCGGCGGGCTCGCGACCGTCCAGCCGTACCTGTCGCAGCTCGAGCAGGTCGTCGGCAACGACGCGGCGAGCATCAACAGCGGCTTGGACGCGTTCTTCGGTGCGCTCAACGCTGCGAGCGTCGACCCGTCGTCGAGCCCGCTGCGCCATCAGGTGCTCACTGCCGCCGACGCGCTCGCGCAACGCTTCAACAGCCTGAACCAGGTCCTGTCGAACCAGCGCGCCGCGGTCTATCAGCAGCGGATCGCGACCGTCGACGGTATCAACAACCTGACCACGGCGGTCGCGTCCCTGAACCGCGAGATCGCTGTCACGCGTGCGAGCGGGATCAACCCGTCCGGGCTGATCGACGAGCGCGACCAGAAGATCGACGCACTCGCGAAGCTCGTCGCGCTGCAGGTCGTCGATCAGCCCGACGGCTCGCGCAGCCTGTCCTTGCGCAGCGGCCAGCCGCTCGTCGTCGGCGCGATCGCCGCGAAACTCGCGGTGCAGGGCGAGCCCGACGGGTCGCAGACGCTCGAGCTCACGTTCGCCAAGGAGTCCTTCAAGTTCGACGCCGCGAATCTGGGCGGCGAGCTCGGCGGGCTCGACGACTTCGAGCGCCGTGTGCTGACTCCGCTGATGGCGTCGATCACCGACATGGCGAAAGCGCTCAGTGAGCGCACGAATGCGCAGCTTGCGCTGGGTTACGCGCTCGACGGAGCGCCCGGCAAGCCGCTGTTCGAGTTCGACGCGACGAGCACGACGGTGATGCTGCGCGTCGTCGACGGCCTCGTCGCCAAGGACCTCGCGTTCTCGACCGACCCGGCGCTGCCGGGCGACAGCGGTAACCTGCTTGAGTTGATCGAACTGAAGTCGCAACCGGTCGGCCTCGCCTCCCTGGGCACCGTCCTGTTCGGCGACGCCGTGACGCAACTGGTCGGCAAGCTCGGCATGGACAGCCAGCAAAACCAGGCGGGGCTCGCGACCGCGCAGACCGTACGTGACCAGGCCGAGGAGAGCTGGAAGTCGACGAGCGGCGTCAATAGCGACGAAGAGGCGATAGCAATCATGCAGTTCCAGCAGATGTACCAGGCAAACATGAAAGTCATCGCCGTCGCGAACGAGCTGTTCGACAGCACGCTCGCGATGCTGCGCTGAGGAGGCTTCCGTGCGGATCGCGACCACCCAGTACCACTCGACGATGAACAGTGCGCTGCAAACGGCTGCGGCGCGGCTCGAGACGACCATGCAGAAGATGGCGAGCGGCGAGCGCATGCGCGTGCCGTCCGACGACCCGATCGGCAGCGTTCGCCTTGCGCGGCTGGCGCGCGAGGAGGCCGCTCTCGACCAGTATCGCGACAACATCGGAGCGCTGCGCGCGCGTCTCGTCCAAAACGAGACGCTGCTCGACGGCATCAGCCGCGACATGCTCGCCGCGCGCGACCTGCTCGTGTGGGCCGCCGACGGCGGCAACACCTCGGACGACGTACGCGCGATGTCCGGCTCGATGCGCACGCTCGTCGATGGGATTTTCTTCGCCGCGAACAGCCGGGACCAGGAAGGCCGCTACCTGTTTTCGGGCACCGCGAGTGCGACGGCGACCGTGGTGCGCGATGACGCAGCGCCGGCCGGCGCGCGCTATACGTTCACCGGCAACACCGGAGAGCAGAAAGTCATGGTCGGCAACGGTGTAGCGCAGACCGCGAACGTCAGCCTCGACGAGATCGCGGGGCTGCTGAACCAGCTCGACCGCGCGGCCGAAACGCTCGGCGCACCGGGCGTCGATCCGAACGATGCCGCAGTACGTGGTGAACTCGTCGTCGCGCTCGTCGGCGTCGACACCGGACTCGCAAGCGTCCTTGCGAAGATCGCCGGCTTCGGCGGTACGCAGAACATTCTCGAGACACTCGATACCAACCACGCGAACGTCAGTCTTTCGAACAAGCACGCGGCGCTCGACATCGGCCAGCTCGACTACGGGGATGCCGCGGTCAAGCTCAATGGCTATACCGCGGCGCTGCAGGCGACGCAGAAGGCATACGCCCAGGTCAGCAAGCTGTCGCTGTTCGACGTGCTCTGACGGCGGACGGCTGCATGCAGATCCCTTCGTTGCGCCCCGGCGCGTCTGCGCTCGAGCGCCATCCCCCCGGCGCTCCGACGGTCGAACGCCATACCTCCGGCGTGGCCGCCGTCCCGCACGCGCGCGTCGAGACGGCGCTCCGGGGCGAGCCGGTGGTCGCCCGCGGCCCGACCGCGACGCCGACCGCCGGTCTGACATCGTTCGACGGCGAGCTCAACCGCAGGGTCGCCGGGGCGCAGCAGGCACTCGAATTTCTCGACGCGCTCGCGAGCGGGCTGCACAAGATCAAGAGCGAGCAGAGTCGGGGCCTGTCGCGCGGCGAGCCCGTCGCCGGCTCCTCGCTCGACGGCGAGCTCGAAGCACTGCGTGCGCTCTTGCGCCAACGCAACTCCATGACCGCGGGGAGCCTCGATGGTGGCCTGCGGCTGGTGTCGCCCGGCGAGGCGCGGCAGGGCTTCGCGGTGCGCGGGCTCGACCGTGCGGCACTCGTGTCCGGCGGTCGCGAGAACCTAACCTTCAATATCGGGGACGGACGCGAAGTCGGGGTGGTTGTCGACTCCGATCTGCCGCCGAGAACCGCGATCCGGCGTCTCGACGAGGCGCTGAGGCCAGCGGGCGTACGCGTGACGGGCGATGCCGTCGGCGAGCCCAGGTTCAGCGTGCGCGAGGCCGACTGGCTGCAGCTAGCCGACAGTTTCGCCGTGCGCGGAGGCGGGCGGAGATTCCCCGCGGGCGCGTTCAACCGGGTCGTGCTCGACCCGGAACCCGAGGCGGTCCGCGTACCGACGCTAGGCGACGGGCCGGAGGCCCAGCGCGTGATGCTGCACGAAGTCCTGGGTGCGCTCGACGTGGTGCGACGCGCACGTGCGGTCGTCTCCGATGCGATCGTGTCTGCGCGCGCACGCTTCGACGATTCGCGCGCCGCGGTCGAGACGCTCTGGGCGACCGACTTCGTGCGCGAGTTCGAGGTGCTTGCAGAGCGGTCGGGGTACGACGTCTTCGCGGCAATCGGGTCCGCGCTGGCAGCGGTCAGCCGCCCCCGTGTCGTCGCGCTGTTGCGACTCGACTGACGCGGGGGCAGTGTGCGTCAGAGCACCTCAGCGGCGTGGTCCGCGAGCCGCGAGCGCTCGCCGCGCTGCAGCGTGATGTGGCCGGAGTGCGGCCAGTCCTTGAAGCGGTCGACGACGAAGGTCAGGCCGGAGCTGCCTTCGGTGAGGTAGGGCGTGTCGATCTGCGCGATGTTGCCGAGGCAGACGACTTTGGTCCCGGGGCCCGCGCGCGTGATCAGGGTCTTCATCTGCTTCGGCGTCAGGTTCTGCGCCTCGTCGATGATCAGGAACTTGTTGATGAAGGTGCGCCCGCGCATGAAGTTCAGACTCTTGATCTTGATGCGGCTGCGGATCAGGTCGCGTGTCGCGGCGCGGCCCCAGTCGCCGCCTTCGCCCGTCGTGCCATTCAGGACGTCTAGGTTGTCTTCGAGTGCGCCCATCCACGGCGCCATCTTCTCTTCCTCGGTGCCGGGCAGGAAGCCGATGTCCTCGCCGACCGGGACCGTCACGCGGGTCATGATGATCTCGGAGTAGCGCTTGGCTTCGAGCACCTGCGTCAGCGCGGCAGCGAGCGTCAGCAGCGTCTTGCCGGTTCCGGCCTGGCCGAGCAGCGTGACGAAGTCGATCTCCGGGTTCAACAGCAGATTCAGCGCGAAGTTCTGCTCGCGGTTGCGCGCGGTGATGCCCCACACGTTGTTGCGCGTATGCGCGTAGTCGGTGAGGGTCTCGATCAGCACGCTCGCGCCGTCACGCTCCTTGACCCAGGCTCGCAGCGACGATTCGCCGTCCTGATACAGGAACTCGTTGACGAGCAGGTTCGACGCCAGCGGCCCCTTGACGCGGTAGTAGGTGTGCCCTTCCTCCTTCCATGACTCCATGCCCTTGCCGTGCGTGTCCCAGAAGTCGGGTGGCAATTCGCGCGAGCCGCTGTAGAGGAGGTCGGTGTCTTCGAGGACCTTGTCGTTGAAGTAGTCCTGCGCGTCGAGGCCCAGCGCGCGGGCCTTGATGCGCATGTTGATGTCCTTCGACACGAGGATCACCGGGCGCTCCGGGAAGCGCTCGGCCAGATGCATCACGACCGCGAGGATCTGGTTATCGCCCTTTGCGGTCGGCAGCGCCGCGGGCAGTGCGATGTTGATCGCTTCGGTCTGCAGGAAAAGTTTGCCGGTGGCGAGTTCGCGCGACGGTCCGCGCAGCGCGATGCCGGCGTGGATGTCCTGGGGATTCGCGCTGACGATCTCGTCCATCATCCGGCTCGCCTGGCGCGCGTTGCGGGCGACTTCGGATGTACCCTTCTTGTTCGCGTCCAATTCTTCGAGCGTCATGATCGGCACGAAGAGGTCGTGTTCCTCGAAGCGGTACAGGCTGGTCGGATCGTGCATCAGCACGTTCGTATCGAGGACGAAGAGCTTGGTTTGTGGGCTGTGGATCGCGCGTTTAGTCATGAAGGCTCGGCTACGGGAGGGAATCGGGGAAACCGGCGCCGCACCGGGCAGGAAGTCCGCCAGCGCTGGGCGTTTCCCGCGTACTGTGCCATGCGAGCCCGGCGAAACACAAACCGGATGCATGGCGCTGGTCGTCGCGGCGTCGCAGAGTCCCGGCGTCCAGGCCTGCGTCGCCACCTTCTTCGACCGTGACGGCGTGTGACGCAATTCCGCGCATTTTTTCCGGTCGAATCGTGATCGACGAGATCGGGCGTCAGGAAGACAGCATGAACGATAACCCCATCGTGAACGGCATCGGTGCTTCGACGGCAGCGCGATCGGAGCTCGAGAACCTCGTCGAGGCGATTCAGCAGCTCTCGATGGCGCGAGACCTGAAGCGCGTGATGGCCATCGTCCGCAGCGCCGCGCGGCGTTTCAGCGGTGCCGACGGCGCGACCTTCGTGCTGCGGGAGGGCGAGCTCTGCTATTACGCTGATGAGGACGCGATCGTGCCGCTGTGGAAAGGGCAGCGGTTCCCGATGGATGCGTGCATCAGCGGACGGGTAATGAAACATGGCGAGTCGGTCATGATCGAGGACGTCGCGCTCGATCCCCGCGTCAATGCCGAAGCCTTCCGCAAGACTTTCGTGAAAAGCATGTTGATGGTACCGATTCGCCCGTCAGACCCGCTGGGTGCGATCGGTACTTATTGGGCGGACGCTCACCGGCCGACCGACGAGGAAATCCGAAAGCTGGGGGCGCTGGCGAACAGCACTGCCGTTGCGCTCGAGAACGTGCTGCTGTACGCCTCGCTGGAAAAGCGGGTGCAGGAGCGCACCGAAGCCCTGCAGCGCGAAGTCGCCGAGCGCCGGCAGGTGGAGGCCAAGTTGCGCGAAAGCCGCCAGCGGTTCGCGAGCGTCGTCGAGTCCGCGATGGACGCGATCATCAGCATCGACGCGGCTAAGCGCATCGTGTTCTTCAATGGCGCGGCGGAGGCGATGTTCCGTTGCCGGGCCGTCGACGTCATCGGTCGTACCGTCGATTGCCTGATCCCCGAGCGCTTCCGGGCAGCGCACGCCGAGGATGTCGGCGGGTTCTTCACAGGAGGCGCGACGTCGCGGAAGGTGGGGGAATTGCAGCAGTTGCGGGGCGTGCGCTCGGATGGCGAAGAGTTTCCGATCGAAGCCGCGTTTTCGAAGGTGGAACTCCCCGGGGACCTGCTCGCAACGGTGATCGTGCGCGACGTCAGCCAGCGCGTCGCGACGGAAGCGGCACTTGCGCGTAGCGAGGCGCAGCTGCGTTACGTGACCGACGCGGGAGAGATCGGATACTGGGACTGGGACGTGGCCGCGGATCGCGTCGAATGGTCCGAGCGCTGCAAGGCGATGTTCGGTCTGCCGGCGAGCGAGCCGGTGACCCAGGAGCGCTTCCTCGCCGCCCTGCATCCCGATGATCGCGCGCGAGCGGCAGCTGCGATTCAAGGAACTCTGGCCGGGGAGAGCGATTACGACATCGAGATTCGTCCGATCGAGCCGCAGGCGTCCGCGCGGTGGGTGCACGCGAAAGGGCGTGCGAAGTTCGGGCCCGACGGCCAACCGGTGCGGATGGGGGGCATTGCGCTGGACATCACCGAGCGCAAGGTAATGGAGGACGCCCTGCGCGAGAGCGAAGCGCGCTTCCGAAACATGGCCGACACCGCGCCCGCGATGCTGTGGGTCACGGAACCCGATGGACGGTGCAGCTTCATGAGCCGCGGCTGGTACACCTATACCGGCCAAGCCGATGGCGCGGGCCTCGATTTCGGCTGGCTCGATGCCGTCCATCCCGACGATCGGGACAAGGTAGCAGCCGGTTTCCTGGCGGCGAGCGGGGAGCGCAACCCGTTCGAGCACGAGCACCGCGTGTGCTGTGCGGACGGCGAGTATCGCTGGGTTCTCGATGCGGGCCGTCCGCGCTTCGCCGACGACGGAACCTTCCGCGGATACATCGGCTCGGTCATCGACATCACCGAGCGCAAACACGCGGAAGAGATCATGCGGCGCAGCGCCTTGCACGACCCGCTGACGAATCTCCCCAATCGGACTCTCACGCACGAATTCGCGGATCACCTGCTCGCCGCGAGCAGGCGCGCGCGAGCGTGCAGCGCCGTGATGTTCATCGATCTCGATCGCTTCAAGCCGATCAACGATACCTACGGCCACCACGTCGGCGACGCGGTGCTGAAGGAGGTCGCGAGCCGGTTGCAGCATTGCGTCAGAGGCGAGGATGTCGTCGGCCGGCTGGGCGGCGACGAGTTCGTCGCGGTACTGTCCCACGTTCGTCGCGTCGACGAGGCGACGCGCGTGGCGACCCACGTTTTGGCCCGGCTGAGCGAGCCTTACGAGATCCAGGAGAACGGGACGGGGCTGCGGCTCGAACTGTCACCGAGCATCGGGATCAGCCTCTATCCGGAGCACGGAGAGGATCTCGCCTCGCTGATCGAGTGCGCCGACATCGCGATGTATGCGGCCAAGGCCGCCGGGCGGGCGACGTTCCGGTTTTACCGCGACGCGGACAAAGAAGCGTCGAGGATCTGAACCGACGCACCGGCGCGGCGCGAATGCGGTAACGCCGTGCGTGCGCGTCGCCTCAGCCCAGCGAGCGGACGAATTCCAGGACCTGCTCCACGTGACCGGGAACCTTGACACCCCGCCATTCCCTCGCGATCCGGCCGTCGACATCGATGACGAACGTCGATCGCTCGATTCCGCGCACCTGCTTGCCGTACATGTTCTTCATCTTGATGACGCCGAAGGCGTTGCACGCGGCTTCCTCGGCGTCGGAAATCAGCTCGAACGGCAAGCCGAGCTTGGCCTTGAAGTTTTCGTGCGACTTCAGGCTGTCGCGCGAGATGCCGAACACTTCGCATCCGGCGCTGCGGAAGGCTGCGTGATGATCGCGGAAGTCGGCCGTCTCGTTCGTGCAGCCGGGCGTGTTGTCCTTGGGGTAGAAATACAGTACGACCTTGCCGCCGCGCAGCGCGGAGAGCGAGACGGAGTCGCCGCCGGTTGCGGGAAGGCTGAAGTCGGACGCGGTGGGGTGAGCATTCGCGTTCATGGAGTCTCCGGCAAGAAAAGGCGGCCGCGTGAGGCCGCCGAAGGTCGGTCGAGAGCCGTGTCGGCGGGATCAGGCCGCGTCAGGACGCGTCGAAAACGAGCGCGGCGACGACCGCGCGCCCCTCGGTCGCGAGAATGTTGAACGTGCGGCAGGCGGCGGCGAGATCCATGATCTCGTAGCCGATGTTGGCTTCGATCAGCGGACGCAGGACCTGCGGCGAGGGAAAGCGCTGGCGCGTGCCGGTGCCGACGACGACGACTTCGGGTTTCAGGTCGCGCAGCAGCGCGAAATCGTCGGCGCCGAGCTGCTCGACGCCGGCGGACGTCCACGGGATGACCCGGTCGCTGGTCAGGATCAGATTGCCGTCATGGCGCACCTTGTTGATCAGCACGTGATCGGCGCCGTAGCCGGTGATCAGGTTGAGGTTGGGATTCTGTTCGAGATTAAGCTTCATGGACTCGTTCGGTCGCGCAAAATTGCCGGGGGGTACAGGCTTGGATAAGATACCTTCTTTTGGTTTGCCGGCCCAAAAGAAGCGTTTCCGGCAGCCACGAGCCTCCGTCGCCGGGCCCGGCGCGGGATTATTCAGAACATGCGAAACAAAGGACGGACTGCGATGAGCGTCGAGCCGAAACTGCGCGTTGCCCCCCCGATAGCCGAAACCCCCGAGCCCGGGCCGGAGGCGGCGGGGGCGGGGGCGAAGCTCGTGCGCAAGTCCGCGAAGCTCGCCAACGTCTGCTACGACATCCGCGGCCCGGTGCTCGTCAAGGCGAAGCAGATGGAGGACGAAGGGCACAAGATCATC
This sequence comes from Aromatoleum sp., assembly GCF_032027225.1. GTDB lineage: Bacteria > Pseudomonadota > Gammaproteobacteria > Burkholderiales > Rhodocyclaceae > Aromatoleum. Next base: position 93,781 of record NZ_JAVSMM010000016.1, read on the forward strand.
AAGCTGAACATCGGCAACCTCGCCGCGTTCGGCTTCGACGCGCCCGAGGAAATCCAGCTCGACATGATCCGCAACCTGCCGAATTCGGCGGGTTACTCGGATTCGAAAGGCATCTTCGCCGCGCGCAAGGCGGTGATGCACTACACGCAGCAGAAGCACATCAAGGGCGTCACGCTCGAGGACATCTACATCGGCAACGGCGTTTCCGAGCTGATCGTGATGGCGATGAACGCGCTGCTGAACATCGGCGACGAAGTGCTCGTGCCGGCGCCGGACTATCCGCTGTGGACCGCCGCGGTGAGCCTCTCGGGCGGCACGCCGGTGCATTACATCTGCAACGAAGCCAACGGCTGGCTCCCGGACCTCGACGACATGCGCGCGCGGATCACGCCGAACACGCGCGCGATCGTCGTCATCAACCCGAACAACCCGACCGGCGCGCTGTATCCCGATCACATCCTCAAGGGCATCGTCGACATCGCCCGCGAGCACGGGCTGATCCTCTATGCGGACGAGGTCTACGACAAGGTGCTGTACGACGGCGCGACGCATACTTCGATGGCGTCGTTCTCGGAGGACGTGCTGACGATCGTCTTCAACGGCCTGTCGAAGAACTATCGCTCCTGCGGTTACCGCGCCGGCTGGATGGTCGTGTGCGGCGACAAGCGGCACGCGCAGGACTACATCGAGGGGCTCAACATGCTCGCGTCGATGCGGCTGTGCGCGAACGTGCCCGGCCAGTACGCGATTCAGACCGCGCTCGGCGGCTACCAGAGCATCGACGATCTCGTCGGAGAAGGCGGGCGGATGCGGCGCCAGCGGGACCTCGCGCACCAGTTGATTACCGCGATCCCGGGCGTGACCTGCGTGAAGCCGAAAGCCACGCTGTACATGTTCCCGCGGCTCGACCCGAAGCTCTACCCGATCCAGGACGACCAGGCGTTCATTGCCGAGCTGCTCGAAGAGGAACGCGTGCTGCTGGTGCAGGGGACGGGCTTCAACTGGCCGCAGACCGACCATTTCCGGCTCGTCTTCCTGCCGCACGAGGACGACTTGCGCGACGCGATCGGGCGGATCGCACGCTTCCTCGAGAACTACCGCAAGCGTTGCGGAACCTGAAAGGCGGCCTGCCGCCGCCGGAACGCGGCCGCTCCCCGCGTTCCGCATCTGTCACTTCATCAACCGAAAGAGCTCTTATGAAACCGATCAATGTTGGCCTGCTGGGCATCGGTACCGTCGGCGGCGGTACCTTCACCGTTTTGAAGCGCAACGAGGAAGAGATCACGCGCCGCGCCGGTCGCCCTATCCGCATCACCGCAGTGGCCGACAAGAACCTCGAACTCGCACGCAAGGTCGCGGGCGACGACGCGCGACTGACGGATGACGCGTTCTCGGTGGTCGCCGACCCCGAGATCGACATCGTCGTCGAGCTGATCGGCGGCTACGGCGTGGCGAAGGAGCTCGTGCTGAAGGCGATCGAGAACGGCAAGCACGTCGTCACCGCGAACAAGGCGCTGCTGGCGGTGCACGGCAACGAGATCTTCGCCGCAGCGCAGAAGAAAGGCGTGATGGTCGCGTTCGAAGCGGCGGTCGCGGGCGGGATTCCCATCATCAAGGCGCTGCGCGAGGGCCTGTCCGCGAACCGCATCCAGTGGCTCGCCGGCATCATCAACGGCACGACGAACTTCATCCTGTCGGAGATGCGCGACAAGGGCCTGCCGTTCGCGGACGTGCTGAAGGAAGCGCAGGCGCTCGGCTATGCCGAAGCCGACCCGACCTTCGATATCGAGGGCGTCGACGCCGCGCACAAGGCGACGATCATGAGCGCGATCGCGTTCGGCGTGCCGATGCAGTTCGACGCCGCGCACGTCGAGGGCATCACGAAGCTCGACAGCATCGACATCAAGTACGCGGAGCAGCTCGGCTACCGCATCAAACTGCTCGGCATCTCGCGGATGCGTCCGGACGGCGTCGAGTTGCGCGTGCACCCGACGCTGATCCCGGCCAAGCGCCTGATCGCGAACGTCGAAGGCGCGATGAACGCCGTCGTCGTGAATGGCGACGCGGTCGGCTCGACGCTCTACTACGGCAAGGGCGCCGGCGCCGAGCCGACCGCGAGTGCGGTGATCGCCGACCTCGTGGACGTGACCCGCTTGCATACGGCGGACCCGGAGCACCGCGTGCCGCATCTTGCGTTCCAGCCGGACAGCGTGCACGACCTCAAAGTGCTGCCGATGGACGAGGTCGTCACGTCCTACTACCTGCGCATGCGCGTCGAGGACAAGCCGGGCGTGCTCGCGGACATCACGCGCATCCTCGCGGACAACGGCATCTCGATCGAGGCGCTGATCCAGAAGGAAGCGGCCGAGGGCGAATCGCAGACCGACATCATCATGCTGACGCACGAGACGGTCGAGAAGAACGCCAATGTCGCGATCGCGAAAATCGAAGCGCTGCCGGTGCTGAAGGGGCGGGTCACGCGTCTGCGGATGGAAGCGCTGCAGTAAGCCGGCCGCAGCAGGCGGCGGCCCGGGCGGCTCGTCGGATGGATCTCGAATGAAACTGAACATCTCCGACTACCGGCGCTCGGCCAAGGCCCGGCTGCCGCGCTTCGTCTTCGATTACATCGACGGCGCGGCCGAAGACGAATCCTGCGCGCGGCGCAATCGCAGCGACTTCGAGCGCGTATCGATCGTGCCCAGGATGCTCCGCGACCTGACGCGGATCGACCCGTCGATCGAGCTCTTCGGCGATACCTGGCGGCAGCCGTTCGGCATCGCGCCGACCGGCTTCAACGGCTTCGTCCATCCGCAGGGCGACGCGATGCTCGCGCGCGCGGCGGCGGCGAGCGGCATTCCTTTCGTGCTGTCGACCGCGTCGAACATGCGCCTCGAAGCGGTGCGACAGCCCGACGGCGTCAACTGGTTCCAGCTTTACGTGCTGACCGAGCGCAGCGTCGCCGAGCAGATGGTGCGACGCGCGAAGAACGCGGGTTACCGGGCGCTCGTGCTGACGGTCGACGTGCCGGTCAGCGGCATGCGCGAGCGTGATGTGCGCAACCGCTTTCGCCTGCCGTTCCGTCCCGGACCGGCGATGCTTTTCGACTTGTGCCGCCATCCGTTGTGGCTCGCGCGGCAGATCGCGGTCGGCGGACCGGGCTTCGTCAACCTCGTCGAGCAGGAGGGCCCGGTGCCGGCAGCCGTCGGCGCCGCCGCGCTGACGCGCGACATGGATCGGAACCTCACCTGGGAGAGCCTCGCGTGGCTGCGCCGGCTGTGGGACGGGCCGCTGCTCGTGAAGGGGCTGCTGCACCCGGACGACGCGCGGCTCGCGCTCACGCACGGGGTCGATGGAGTCATCGTGTCGAATCACGGCGGCCGGCAACTCGACGCCGCCCCCTCGTCGATCGGCGCACTGCCGACGATAGTCGATGCGATCGCGGACCGCATCCCGGTGCTGCTCGACAGCGGCATCCGCCGCGGCTCGGACATCGCGAAAGCGCTCGCGCTCGGCGCGCGCGCGGTGCTGATAGGCCGGGCGACGCTTTACGGCCTCGCGAGCGGCGGCGAGGCGGGCGCGAGGTCGGTCATCGATCTCCTCGCGACCGAGTTCGCTCGCGTGCTGACGCTCTGCGGCGTCGCGAGCGCCGCAGAGCTCGACCGCGGCGCGCTGAGTGACGCCCGCTTTCCGATTTTGCCGCCGCTGCCCAGCGGTGCCTCGCCGGTGCTAGACGACCCTTCCAGACGGGCGGCACGGGCCCCCGCGCAGCGAGACGCGGTGACCGAAACACTCGCCGACGAGCGGTCTTGACTGTTTCACCTCCTTACATCGAAGCTAGCGGCAGCGCCGATCGGCGCATCGCTGGATAAATACAAGATCGAGGAGACTTCATGAGTTCGCAATCGCGCAGCGGGAGCGCTGCATCGTTGTTGCCATTTCTGCGTAGACGCCGCGACGGTGCGCAATCGACCGTCGCCGAGCTCGGCGGAGAACGCCCGGATATCGGCGAGGAGGCGACTGGTGCGCGCGGCGGCTTCGTCGCCCACGTCCGGCAAACCATCACCGAGCTGCGCAGCAAGGGAACGAGCATCGCGGTCGAAGCGGCGAAGCTGAATCTGCGGATTCGGCAGAGCGCGGTCAGCGCGACACGCCAACGCGAACTCGCCGCGTCGATCTTTGCCGCGAGCGAGACGAGTCGGGGGGCGGTGACGCGGGTGAGCGCGCGCGCGGACGAAATCGAAGCCGCGACGGCGGCGAATCTCGAAGCGGTGCAGGCGAATTACCGCGAACTGCTCGACGTCGCCGGGCGCATACGCGGAATCAGCGAAAAAGTGCGCTCGTTCGAACGCATCGTCGCCGAACTCAACGATCACTCGGCGAAGATCCGTGACATCGGGCTCCTGATCAACCACATCTCCGACCAGACCAACCTGCTCGCACTGAACGCCGCGATCGAGGCGGCGCGTGCCGGTGAAGCGGGGCGGGGTTTCGCGGTCGTCGCGGACGAGGTCCGCAAGCTCGCCGAGAAGGTCAAGATCGCGACCGGCACGATCACCGAGAACTCCGACCAGATGCTCGGACTGGTCGGCGCGACCGAAGCGGAGACGCGCGGCATCGCCGAGGATTCGGACCTCGCGCATCGGGTCGTGCAAAAATCGTCGGAGAATTTCGCGGCGATGGTCGGCGAGTTGCAGCGGATCGGCGAGCAGATGAAGGACATCACGCGCTCGATTCATGAAATTCGCGACTCCGACGAGACCGTGCATGGGCTGGTCCGCGAGATCAACGCGCTGTCGGGGCAGGTGACCGAGCAGATGCGCGAATCGGAGCAGTTCTCGAACGAACTGCGCGAGCACACCGAAGGGCTGCACGCGCTGTCGTCGCGTTTCCGCATCGGCGAGTCGGCGTACGACCGGCTCGCGCGCGTCGCCGAGGAAAGCCGTGCCGAAGTCGTCGCATATCTGGAGGGCAAGGCGCGCGTGCTCGACCTCTTCGACACCCGCTACCGCCCGATCTCCGGGACGCAGCCGCCGAAATTCCACACGAGCTACGACACCGCGGTCAGCAAGGACCTGCAGGACATCTACGAGCGGGTGCTCGAAAAGATTCCCGACGTCGCGTTCTGCGGCGCTTTCGATATCAACTGCTACATGCCCGTGCACAACCGGCGCTTTTCGGTCGAGCCGAACGGTGACCTAGAGCACGACCTGCGGTACAGCCGCCACAAGCGCATCTACGATGATGCGACCTGCCGCCGCGCGCTCGCGAACAAGGGCCCGGCGCTGCTGCAGACCTATGTCCGTGATACCGGGGAGGTGCTCTGCGACCTGTCGCTGCCGATCTTCATCAGCGGGCGGCAATGGGGCGTCTACCGTTTCGGCTTCTCGCCGTCGCTGCTGCAGGACTGAAGCGCCTTCGTGCGTGGACGCTCTGCGGCCACTGACGGATAATGCCGGGCTCGCGTGCGGGCCGGGCCGGGCAAAAACCCGGTGGCTGTCTGACCGATCGCACGCAGTCCGAACCCTGCTGATCTGAAGGATCCACCGTGAAGTATCTCTCGACCCGCGGCCACGCCGCCCGACCCGAGTTCTGCGACATCCTGCTCGGCGGCCTTGCGCCGGACGGCGGTCTTTACCTTCCCGAAAGCTACCCGCGGATTACGCGTGCAGAGCTCGACGCGTGGCGTCCGTTGTCGTACGCCGAGCTCGCGTTCGCGGTCCTGTCGAAGTTCATCACCGACGTTCCCGCGGCGGACCTGAAGGCGATCTGCGACAAGACTTACACCGCTGACGTCTATCGCTTTGCGCGCCCGGGCGACGACGCGGCCGAGATCACGCCGGTGCATTGGCTCGAGCCCGGCCGCTTCGGGCTGCTCGAACTGTCGAACGGCCCGACGCTCGCCTTCAAGGACATGGCGATGCAGCTGCTCGGCAACCTGTTCGAGTACGTGCTCGACAAGCGGGGCCAGCAGATCAACATCCTCGGCGCGACCTCCGGCGACACCGGTTCGGCGGCCGAGTACGCGATGCGCGGCAAGCACGGCGTGCGGGTGTTCATGCTGTCGCCGCACGGCAAGATGAGCGCCTTCCAGCGCGCGCAGATGTACTCGCTGCAGGACGACAACATCTACAACATCGCCGTCACCGGCATGTTCGACGACGCGCAGGACATCGTGAAGGCGGTGTCGAACGACGCCGCGTTCAAGGCAAAGTACAAGATCGGCGCCGTGAATTCGATCAACTGGGCGCGTGTCGCGGCGCAGATCGTCTATTACTTCAAGGGCTATTTCGCGGCGACGACGTCGAACGACCAGGAAATCGCTTTCTGCGTCCCCTCGGGCAACTTCGGCAACATCTGCGCCGGCCACATCGCGCGCCAGATGGGCCTGCCGGTCGCGAAGCTGATCCTCGCGACGAACGAGAACGACGTGCTCGACGAGTTCTTCCGCAGCGGCGTGTACCGGCCTCGCAAGGCGGCCGAGACGCACGTCACGTCGAGTCCGTCGATGGACATCTCGAAGGCGTCGAACTTCGAGCGTTTCGTCTTCGACCTCGTCGGGCGCGACGCGGCGAAGGTTGCCGAACTGTGGAAATCCGTCGACGCCGGCGGCACGTTCGATCTGTCCGGTTCCGAGGCCTTCGCGCGCATCGGCGACTTCGCGTTCGCCTCCGGGCGCAGCTCACACGCCGATCGGCTGGCGACGATCCGCAGGGTGTTCGACGAGTACGGCGTGATGATCGACACGCACACCGCTGATGGCGTGAAGGTGGCGCGCGACTGCGAAGCCGAGGTGCCCCCCGGTGTGCCGCTGCTGGTGCTTGAGACCGCGCTGCCGGTGAAGTTCGCCGAGACGATCCGCGAGGCGCTCGGCCGCGAGCCGGAACGCCCCGCCGAGCTCGAAGGCATCGAGCAGTTGCCGCAGCGCGTCGAAGTGATGGCGCCCGATGTCGATGCGGTGAAGCGCTTCGTCGTCGAGCGGATCGACGCGGCCGGCTGAGTCAGCACCGTCGGCCGGAGGGTCGAAGCTCCTCGCCTCGCGCCCGCCCGCTTTCCGCGGCGCGCGTCCCGGGCGCTTCGTTCTCGCCACTGGCCGGCCGCCGCAGCGGCCGGCCAACTCATACTCGTCAAGCGATGACCTCCTCGATCACCCCGCGTCAGGCATTGTCGCTGTCGATCTTCGCCGCACTGGCGACGATCGGCATGAAGTCGGGCGCGTGGTGGCTGACCGGTTCGGTCGGCTACCTCTCGGACGCGCTCGAATCCATCGTGAACCTCGCCGGCGCGACGTTCGCGCTGTTGATGGTGTCGTACGCGAGCATGCCAGCCGACCGGGAACACCCGTACGGACACGGCAAGGCCGAGTATTTTTCCGCGGCGTTCGAAGGGGTGATGATCTTCATCGCCGCGCTCGCGATCATCGCCGCGGCGGTCGAGCGGCTGATCCACCCGCAGCCGCTCGGTGAACTCGGCATCGGCACCGCGCTCTCGGTCGGTGCCAGCCTGCTGAACTTCCTCGTCGCGAAAGTCCTGTTCCGCGTCGGCCGCGCGCATCGCTCGCTCGCGCTCGAAGCGGACGCGCGCCACCTGATGACCGATGTCTGGACCACCGCGGGCGTCGTCGTCGGCGTCGGCCTCGCCAGCGTCAGCGGCTGGAACTGGCTGGATCCGCTGGTAGCGATCGCGGTCGCGCTGAACATCCTGCGCGAGGGCTCGCATCTGATGCACCGCTCGGTCGACGGTCTGATGGACCGCGCCCTCGAGCGCAGCGACATCCAGGAAATCGAAAAGGTGTTGCAGTCGTTCGAATTCCAGGGCTGCCGCTTCGCGAACCTGCGCACGCGTGCTGCCGGGGCGATGCGATTCGCACACGTCGATGTCCGCGTTCCCGGAGATTGGAGCGTCGCCCGGGCGCACGACCTCGCGGATGCGGTCGAACTCGCGGTGAAGAAGCATACGGACACCGCGCTTAGCACCCATGTCGAACCGCTTGCGAAGGGCGGCAAATCGGGCGCGATGACCCCTGACAGCGAGCCGCACGCCGCTGCTGCGGAAATGAGCGGGAACGCCGACGCAGCGCGCGGCGAGTAGGGCGCGAGAGGCCGGCAGCATTCGCCCCGGCGGTCAGCGCGGCCAGACCGTCGCATGTCACGGGCGCGGAAAGCGCGAGATGCCGACGGAGTTCGAGGCGGGTAAAGCGCCGGAATCCCCGGACGATCCGCGGTGCCGCGAGCGGCGTGACGGCACGGCTCGCACTTCGTCTGAATCGGGGGAGTGGCGGCGGTCTGGATAGTGCGCTTGTGCCGGGACGGCGCAGCGCAGGCAACCGGGTCGCGGTGACCGGGTTGCCGTGATTGCGGCGAGTGCTATTCCTCGATGTGGCGCAACGACAGGTCGATCGCGCGGACGTCCTTCGTCAGGCTGCCGATCGAAATCCGATCGACGCCGGTTTCGGCGATCGCGCGCACCTTTTCGAGATTCACGCCGCCCGATGCTTCGAGTTCTGCCCGTCCCGCGGCGATCTTCACCGCTTCGCGCATCGTCTCGGGGGACATGTTGTCGAGCAGGATCATCTTCGCGCCCGCATCGAGCGCTTCGTGAAGTTGCTCGAGCGTCTCGACCTCGATCTCGATGAAGACGTTCGACGGCGCGATTTCCTGCGCTTGCTCGAGTACCCGCGCGACGCTGCCGGCCGCGATGATGTGGTTTTCCTTGATCAGGATGCCGTCGTAGAGACCGATGCGGTGATTCGTGCCGCCGCCGACCGCGACCGCGTACTTCTGCGCGAGACGCAGCCCCGGCAGCGTCTTGCGCGTATCGACGATCTTCGCGCCGGTGCCGGCGACCGCATCGACGAAGCGCCTCGTCACCGTCGCGGTGCCGGACAGCAGCTGCAGGAAATTCAGCGCGGTGCGTTCGGCGGTCAGCAGGACGCGCGCGCCGGCGACGACGTCGCACAACACCTGGCCGGCCTCGATCCGGTCGCCGTCGCGTACATGCCAGACAACGGCGGCCGCCGGGCTGAGGGCCTCGAACGCGGCGTCGAACCACGCGGTTCCGCACAGCACCGCGTCTTCGCGAGTGATGACTCGCCCGCGGGCATCGGTCTCGAACGGAATCAACCGGGCCGTGAGGTCGCCGGTGCCGACATCCTCGGCGAGCGACGTGGCGACGTTGCGCTGGATCTCGATGCGAAGCTGCTGTGAAAGGCTCATGGATCGCGTTCCTCATGTGGAGGGGATGCATTCTAGCCGTTCCGGCGAAGCACGGCCCGCCCGCGACCGGCATCGGCTCGTCATTCTAGCGCTCGGCGTATCGCGGGGTCCCGCGCGGTGAAGACCTGCCGGGGTTAGGGCCGGTATCGGTACGCGCGACGGCTTTCGATCGCGATCATCAGGCCCGCGCAGCCGATCGTCAGAATTCCGACGAGAGCGAGGCCGTCCGGGAAATGGCCGAATCCGAACCAGCCGACGAGCGTCGCCCAGATCAGCTGCACGTAGAGAATCGGCGACAGCAAGGACGCGGGCGCGTCGCGGAAGGCGCGGATCAGCAGGAAATGACCGGTGCCGCCATAGACCCCGAGCGAAGCGATCAGCAGCGCGTCGCCCGCATCCGGCATCGGCCCGGCCCAGTACCATGGCAGCAGCAGCGTCATCACCGCGGTGCCGACGAGTGCGGTGTAGAAAAGCATGTTCACCGGTGACTCGGTCGGCGACAGCTGACGCGTGAGGATCTGGTACACCGCGTAGCTGACCGCCGCGCCGAGCGCGAGCGCGACGCCTTCGGCGACGAGGCCGCTACCCGGCCGCGCGATCAGCAGCACGCCGGCGAAGCCGGTCAGGACGGCGACCCAGCGTACCGCGCCGATGCGTTCGCCAAGCACGGGGCCGGCCATCAACGTGACGAGCAGCGGTGCGGCAAAGACGATCGCGGTCGTCTCTGCGAGCGGCATCCGCTGCAACGCGGCGATGTTCAGGAACGTGACCGCAAGCAGGCAGGCCGCGCGGACGATCTGGCGCCCCGGCCGTCTCGTCGCGACGAGCTTGAGGCGCATCGACGGTGCGAGAAACACCACCATCAGCACGAAGTGCACTGCGTAGCGCGCCCAAACGAGCATCGGTACCGGGTAGCTGGCCGCGAGGCGCTTCGCCGTTGCGTCGAGCAGCACGAACAGGAGCAGGGCGGCGAGCAGCAGCATGACGCTGCGCAGCGCGTGGGGATGGGAGTCGCTCATGAGTCGGGGAATCGATGGTTATTGTCGTTGGCCGGTCCGCGGGACCGAGCGCGATTCTAGCGGCTGTCGCACCTGCGTTACCGGCGGCGCGAGCGATCGAAGCGCCGAGAAAAGGCGGAAGATCACGAAAGCTGCGTTGGCCTCGGAGCGGATCCGCGGCGCGGGCGCATAGTGTCCGTAGCCCCGGGAGTGCGATGCGAAAGTCGCAGGCGTCCCGGCCAGCGTAGCGAGCGCGTGGCGATTCAGGTCTTGCTGCTCTCGACGAAGTAGTCGAGGCGGCCGCGCGGGGCGAGGTATTCGACGAGCTCGAGCGGGAGCTTCGCCGGGCTCAACGCCGATTCGACCGTGAGATCGGCGTCGCGCAGGTCGATCAGCAAGGCTTCCGAACGCGGGATGTCGGGGTCGTGCAGCATCACGAGCGGGTGGAGCAGGGCAGCAGGGTTCGTTTCGACGACCATGCCGACGCCACCGTTGGACAGCGCGACGAAGGTCCCCGGGGGATAGACGCCGAGCGTCTTGATGAACAGCTGCAGCATCTGCGCGTCGTAGCGCGCGGCCTCGCTACGGAACATCTGCCGCAGCGCCTCGGCCGGCGCCCTGGCCTCGCGCAGATCGAACGGGTTGCACAGGTTGTCGTAGCGATTCGCGATCGCGGCGATGCGCGCGAGGCGCGGGATGCGTTCGCCCGCGAGGCGGTTCGGGAAGCCGGTGCCGTCGGTGAATTCGTGGTGACACGCGATGATGTTCTTCACCGGCACCGGCAGGTCGCGGAAACCGCTGACCGCCTTGATGCCGTAGCCGACGTGCGCGCGATAGAAGTCCTCCTCCGGCCCCGTCCGCTTGCTGCTGCGAAGCACGCGCGACGGAATGTCCTGCTTGCCGACGTCGTGGAGCAGTGCGCCGAGGCCGAGATGACGCATTTCTTCTTCGGACAGGCGCAGGCTCTTCCCGAGCATCAGCGACAACGCGGTGACGTTCAGCGCGTGGAACGCCAGCCCGCCTTCGCGGCTCTTCTGGCCGACGAGATGGACCACCATGTCGTCGGCGGCCAGCAGATTTTCGACCAGGCCGCCGACGAGCGCGGACGCCTGGCGGTGGGCGTCCTGCGGCCGCGCGAGCAGAGAACGGAAGACTTCGCCCGCTGCGATCGTGTTCTGCTCGAACAGTCGTTCGCGTCGCGCCATGCCTTCGCGCTGCTGCCGCACCCGTTCGATGCGCGCACGCTTTTCGTCCTGCATCGACGCGAGTGCGGACGACGCGAAATCCGGTTCGGCAGCCCGCGGCGAGCCCGGGACCGCCGCGGGCAGCGGCTCGGCGCTGCTGCGCGACGGATCCCATTCGATTTCGGTGATCCCCATCGCCCGGATCGCCTGGATCTGCTTGTCGCTAGTGAGACAAAACCGATTCAGCAGGAAGGGATGGCCCATCCAGCCGTATTCGACGAGCGAGATGAAAATTCCGGGGCGCAGGCGGGCAACATTTATTCGGGGCATCGGGATACAGGCGTCCGGAGGAAAGCGGATTCTAACAGCGCTCGATATGTGGCTTGGATATCGCGGGCGCCGGGCCTAGCGGCGCTGTGTCGCCTTCACTATCCAGCCGTTGAAGACGCCGCGCGCTGCTTCCGCGACCTCGTTGGCGGTCAGACCGACCGGCCCGATGCCCTCGCGCGCGAGGCGATCGGCCGCTGCGCCGTGAAGATGCACGGCCGCGAGCAGCGCCGGCTCCGCCGGCCAGCCCTGGGCGAGCAGGCTCGCGATCAGACCCGTGAGCACGTCCCCCATGCCGCCGCTCGCCATCCCGGGATGGCCGCTGTTGTTGATGAACCACCTTCCGTCGGGCGTCGCAAGCACGCTGCCGCTGCCCTTGAGTACGACCTCGGCATGAAAGCGACGTGCGAGCTCGATCGCGGCGGCGACGCGGTCGGCCTGAACGCTCGCCGCGTCGCTTCCGAGAAGGCGCCCGGCCTCGCCGGGGTGGGGCGTGATCAGCGTCGGCGCCGCGCGCGCCATCACGAGCGGCCGCAGATGCGGCGCGACCGCAAGCAGGTTGAGTGCATCGGCGTCGAGCACCAGCGGTTTGTCGCTTGTGGCGGCCCGCTCGACGAGCGCGACCGCAATCGCGCCGGCTCCCAGTCCGGGGCCGAGGGCGAGCACGGTCGCCTGCTCGATGACTTGTTCGGGGCGCTTCAGCATGAGCTCCGGCTGGACGAAATCGACTGCGGGTGCGTCGTCGTCGACGAGTCCGACGAGTACTCGCCCGCTGCCTAGCTTCAGCGCTGCACGGCCCGCGAGCAGCGCGGCCCCGGTCATCCCGGGTGCGCCGCCGATGATTCCGACATCGCCGTAGCTGCCCTTGTGCGTGTTCTGCAGACGCGGATGGAGGAACGGGACGATCATCGTCGGGCGAACCTGGAGGCCGTGCGGAGCCAGGCGCGCTGCCGCTTCGATGTCGAGCCGGTGCACATTGACGACGCCCGCGTAATCCGGTCCGTCGAGGGTCAGCAATCCGGGCTTCAGCGCGATGAAGGTCAGCGTCGCAGTCGCGCGGAAGATCGTTCCGAGCACCGAGCCGGTGTCGGCGTCCAGCCCGCTCGGAACGTCGATCGCGAGGCGGGGGGTGTCCTGCGCGTTCAACGTCGAGATCCAGGTCGCGTATCGCCCCTCGACCGGGCGCTTCAGGCCGATGCCGAAGATCGCGTCGACGACGAGCGCCCAGCCGCCCGCGGGTGCGGCGGGGAAGTCGGAAACCGTTTCTCCCCCAGCCGCGCGCCACGCGGCGAAGGCGGCCGCGGCGTCGGGCGGGAGTGCCGCAGGATCGTCGGCGAAGGCGACCGTGACGTTGCGTCCGGCCTGCAGCAGCCGCCGGGCCATCACGAAGCCGTCGCCGCCGTTGTTGCCCGGCCCGCATGCGATGAGGATCGGGCCGTTGCGGTCCTGCGTGAGTCGGACCGCTTCTTCGGCCGAAGCGCGCCCGGCGCGCTCCATCAGGGTCGGCTGGGCGCCGGGTTTGACCAGCGCTTCGATCGCGCGGATGCCCGCAACCGGATAGATCGGGCTCGGGGGCTGCAACATGGGCGCTCCGGATGACAGGGGGAAGGGGCGATTCTAACGCCCGCATACTCCCGGTCCTTCATCGCGCAGGCAAAAAAGCCGCGCACGCCGCGACGGTCGTCGGCGCGAAATCCCGCCGAGTTTCAGTTGTCGGGATGCCCGCGACGCTTCTCGATCCGGGTCTCCTGCGCGAGCTCCACCGTGCCGTCCTCATGCTGGGTCTCGAGGCGAACCGTGAAGCCCCACAGCCGCGCCATGTGCTTCATCACCTCGTCCGCGGTTCCGCCGAGCGGCCGGCGGCGGTACTGCTGGTGGCGCAGCGTCAGCGAGCGGTCGCCGCGCAGGTCGACGTTCCACACCTGGATGTTCGGTTCGCGGCTGCCGAGGTTGTACTGGTCGGACAGGATTTCGCGCACCCGGCGATAGCCCGAGCCGTCGTGGATCGCCGAAACCTTCAGCTTGGGTTCGTGTTCGTCGTCGAGGATCGCGAACAGCCGGAAATCGCGCATGACTTTCGGCGACAGGTACTGTGCGACGAAGCTCTCGTCCTTGAAATTCCGCATCGCGAATTCCATCGTCTCGCGCCAATCGCTGCCGGCGATGTCGGGGAACCATGCGTAATCCTCTTCGGTCGGCGATTCGCAGATGCGCCGGATGTCCTGCCACATCGCGAAGCCGAGCGCGTAGGGGTTGATGCCGTTGTACCAGCGCTCGTTGTAGGCGGGCTGATAGACGACGTTGGTATGTGATTGCAGGAACTCGAGCATGAAGCTGTCGGCGAGCAGCCCTTCGTCGTACAGCCGGTTGAGCAGCGTGTAGTGCCAGAAGCACGCCCAGCCCTCGTTCATCACCTGGGTCTGCCGCTGCGGGAAGAAGTACTGCGCGATCTTGCGCACGATGCGGACGATCTCACGCTGCCACGGCTCGAGCAGCGGTGCGTGCTTCTCGACGAAGTAGAGGAGGTTCTCTTCCGGCTCGGGCGGGAAGCGCTGCACCTGCACCTTGTCGGGTTTCGTGTCGTGAACCGGCAACGTGCGCCACAGCTGGTTGACCTGGCTCTGCAGGTACTCGGTGCGCTCGGCCTGGCGCAGCTTTTCCTTTGCGAGCGACAGCTTCGGCGGCCGCTTGTAACGGTCGACGCCGAGGTTCATCAGCGCGTGGCACGAGTCGAGCAGCAGCTCCACTTCCTCCTCGCCGTAGCGCTCCTCGCATTCGGCGATGTAGTGCCGCGCGAAGATCAGGTAGTCGATGATTGCGTCGGCGTTCGTCCAGGTCTGGAAGAGGTAGTTGCCCTTGAAGAAGCTGTTGTGGCCGTACGCCGCGTGCGCGATCACCAGCGCCTGCATCGTCAGCGTGTTCTCCTCCATCAGGTAGGCGATGCAGGGGTTCGAGTTGATGACGATCTCGTACGCGAGCCCCATCTGGCCGCGCCGGTAGCTCTTCTCGGTCGACAGGAAATGCTTGCCGAACGACCAGTGGTGGTAATTGACCGGCATGCCGACCGACGCGTATGCGTCCATCATCTGTTCGGCGGTGATCAGCTCGATCTGCGGGGGATAGACGTCGAGGCCGAACTCCTTGGCGACGCGGGCGATCTGCTCGTGGTACTCGTCGATCGCCTCGAAGCTCCATTCCGACGTCGCGGGCAAGTGGACGGTCTTCTTTACGGTCGCACGTTTCATACGAGAGTCTTCTTGAACAGTTCGCGGAAAACCGGATAGATGTCGGCCGGCGCCTCGATTCTCTGCATGGCGAAGTTCTTGTGCCCGGAGAACAGCTTTTCGTATTCGCGCCACAGGTTCTGCGGCTCGCCGGGTGTGATCTCGATGTAGGCGAAATACTGGCACCACGGAAGGATCTGCGCGCCGAGGATCTCGCGGCAGATCGGCGAGTCGTTGTCCCAGTTGTCGCCGTCGGAAGCCTGCGCGCCGTAGATGTTCCAGCTGCCGTGACCGTAGCGTTCGGCGATGACCTCGTGCATCAGCTTCAGCGCGCTCGACACGACGGTGCCGCCCGATTCGCGCGAGTGGAAGAATTCCTCCTCGTCGACTTCCTTCGCGACCGTGTGATGGCGGATGAAGACGACGTCGATGTGCTCGTACGTGCGGTTGAGGAAGAGGTACAGCAGCATGAAGAAGCGCTTCGCGGTCGCCTTCTTCTCCTCGTCCATCGACCCCGATACGTCCATCACGCAGAACATCACCGCCTGCGTCGTCGGCTTCGGCACCTTGATGCGGTTGTTGTAGCGCAGATCGAAACTGTCGATGAACGGGATCGCTTCGATCTTCGCGCGCAAGCGCGCGATTTCGTCGCGCAATTCGTCGGCGCGTTCGCTGTCCCCGTCGCCCGAGGCGACGAGCTCTTCGAGTTCCTGTTGCAGCGCGCGCAGGCGCGACGCCGAAGGCGAACCGAGCGCGAGGCGGCGCCCCAGCGCGCCGCGCATCGAGCGGATGATGTTGATGTTCGCGGGCGTGCCATCCGACTTGAAACCGGCGCGCTGCGTCTTGAAGTCGGTGACCCGCGCGAGCTGCGTGCGGATCAGGTTCGGCAGCGCGAGGTCGTCGAAGAAGATGTCGAGGAACTCTTCGCGCGAGAGCTGGAAGACGAAATCGTCCTCGCCTTCGCCTTCGTTGCTTGCCTTGCCGCCGCCCTTGCCGCCGCCGCCCGGGGGCGGCCGGTTGATCAGGTCGCCGGTGGAAAACTGGTCGTTGCCGGAGAACACCTGGTCCCAGATGCCGCCGCGCCCGTGCTGGAACTGCGGTTCGCTCAGGTCCTTCGACGGGATTGAGATCTGCTCGCCGTTATCGAGATCGCGAATCGAGCGGTTCTGAATAGCGTCGGTGACGGCCCGCCGGATCTGCTGCTTGAATCGGCGCATGAAGCGCTGGCGATTGACGGCGCTTTTTTTCTTGCTGTCGAACCTGCGATCGATGATGCGGGTCATGAGGCCCTCCGAAGTCGATGCGGGACGCCGCCCGGCCGCGGCCGGGCGGCGCGTCGATCACGAGGATTTGCGAACCCGCAGATACCACTCGCACAGCAACCGCACCTGCTTCTCGGTGTAACCCTTCTCGATCATGCGATCGACGAAGTCCTGGTGCTTCTTCTGCTCCTCGCCGCTCGCCTTCGCGTTGAAGCTGATGACCGGCAGCAACTCTTCGGTGTTCGAGAACATCTTCTTCTCGATCACGCCGCGCAGCTTCTCGTAGCTCGTCCAGCTCGGGTTCTTGCCGTCGTTCTTCGCCCGCGCGCGCAGCACAAAGTTCACCACCTCGTTGCGGAAGTCCTTCGGGTTGCTGATGCCCGCAGGCTTCTCGATCTTCTCGAGCTCGTCGTTCAGCGCCGAGCGGTCGAGGATCTCGCCGGTGTTCGGATCGCGGAATTCCTGGTCCTGGATCCAGAAGTCGGCGTAGGTCACGTAGCGATCGAAGATGTTCTGCCCGTATTCGGAATAGCTTTCGAGGTACGCGGTCTGGATCTCCTTGCCGATGAACTCGGCGTAGCGCGGCGCAAGGTATTCCTTGATGTAGCCCATGTAGCGCGCCTCGGTTTCGGCCGGAAACTGCTCCTGCTCGATCTGCTGTTCGAGCACGTACATGAGGTGCACCGGGTTGGCCGCAACCTCGCGATGGTCGAAGTTGAACACTTTCGACAGCGCCTTGAACGCGAAGCGCGTCGACAGCCCAGTCATGCCTTCGTCGACGCCGGCGTAGTCGCGGTACTCCTGGAAGCTCTTCGCCTTCGGGTCGGTGTCCTTGAGGTTCTCACCGTCATAGACGCGCATTTTCGAGTAGATGCTGGAGTTCTCGGGCTCCTTCAGCCGAGACAGCACCGCGAACTGCGCCATCATCTTCAGCGTGTCGGGCGCGCACGGCGCCTTCGTCAGCGAGCTTTCGAAGAGGAGCTTTTCGTAGATGTGAACTTCGTCCGACACGCGCAGGCAGTACGGCACCTTCACCGTGTAGATCCGGTCGAGGAAGGCCTCGTTGTTCTTGTTGTTCTTGAACGCGACCCATTCGGACTCGTTCGAGTGCGCCATCACGATGCCGTCGAACGGGATCGCGCCGAAACCTTCGGTGCCCTTGTAGTTGCCTTCCTGCGTCGCCGTCAGCAGCGGATGCAGCACCTTGATCGGCGCCTTGAACATTTCGACGAATTCGAGCAGGCCGCGGTTCGCCAGGCACAGGCCGCCCGAATAGCTGTAAGCGTCCGGGTCGTCCTGCGAGTATTCCTCGAGCTTGCGGATGTCGATCTTGCCGACGAGCGACGAGATGTCCTGGTTGTTCTCGTCTCCCGGCTCGGTCTTCGCGACGGCGGTCTGCTTCAGCACCGACGGGCGCAGCTTCACCACGCGAAAGCGCGTGATGTCGCCGCCGAATTCGTGCAGCCGCTTCACGGCCCAAGGGCTCATGATCGTATTGACGTAACGGCTCGGAATGCCGAAATCGTCCTCGAGCAGGCGGCCGTCCTCGTTGAGGTCGAACAGGCCGAGCGGTGACTCATGGACCGGCGATCCCTTGATCGCGTAGAACGGCACCTTCTCGATCAGCGACTTGAGCTTCTCGGCGAGCGAGGACTTGCCGCCGCCGACCGGTCCGAGCAGGTAGAGGATCTGTTTCTTCTCCTCCAGCCCCTGCGCCGCGTGCCGGAAGTAGGCCACGATGTGCTCGATGACCTCTTCCATTCCGTAGAAGTCGCGGAACGCGGGATAGAGCTTCAGGACCTTGTTGGAAAAAATGCGCGAAAGCCTCGGATCGAGACGGGTATCGACCAGCTCCGGCTCTCCGATCGCCATCAGCATCCGTTCGGCAGCGGTCGCGTAGGCCGAGCGATCCGATTTGCAGAGCTCGAGATACTCCTGGATCGACATCTCTTCTTCACGGGCTGCCTCGAATCGCGCCTGGTAGGCGTTGAAGATGCTCATCTGAATATCTCCTGTCGTGGTCGAACCGTCGCGGTAGCGCTGCGGGAGGCCGTCGCCGGTTCCTTGCGGCTCACGGGAATTTCCCGTGATTCGATGTTAGAGACCGTCACCTGTCAGAGGGAGGATGGGGCTGCAAGTTCCATGCAATCCACCTGCCCGCCAGCAAGACTCGCGGGTCCATTCTGACCCCTCGAACCGCCTGGAAGGAAGGCCTTATTGCTGTGATAGAATCGAGATTTATTCGTAACATTTCGCCGTAGCAGAAACCCCTCCGGAATAACGGAAATAAGCGATCCGGATCCGCCGCGGCGCAACTTTGACTTGTCAGGGATCACCTATGCAGACCAACCAGGAAACGCAGGGCGCGCTCGAGCGCCGCATCGACATGACCGTGCCCATGGCGGAAATCGAAAAGGAAGTCGATTCGCGCCTGAAGCGTATGGCCCGCACGGTGAAAATGCCGGGTTTTCGCCCCGGCAAGGTCCCGATGAAGATCGTCGCCCAGACCTATGGTTCGCAGGCGCGTTCCGAGGCGATCGGCGCGGCCGTCGAAAAAGTGTTCGGCGACAAGGTCCGCGAACAGAACCTGCGAGTCGCCGGCTACCCGCGGATCGAGCCGAAACAGGGCGCGGGCGAGGGAACACTGGAATTCAGCGCGGTCTTCGAAGTCTACCCGCAGGTGCCGCTGGGTGCTCTGTCGGAGCACAAGATCGAGCGTCCGACGCTGACGGTCGGCGACGCCGAGGTGGACAAGACGATCGACGTCCTGCGCAAGCAGCGCACGACGTTCGAGGCGACGGATCGCGCCGCGCAGGAAGGTGACCGGGTGGTCATCGATTTCGCGGGCAGCAAGGACGGCGAGCTCTTCGAAGGGGGCAAGGCCGAGGACTTTCCGTTTGTGATCGGTGCTGGTTCGATGCTGCAGGACTTCGAGACCGCGGTGACCGGACTGAAGGCGGGCGAAAGCAAGACCTTCGACATGACTTTCCCGGAGGACTACCACGCGAAGAACCTCGCGGGCCAGCTGGTGCAGTTCGAGATCACCATGAAGCGGGTCGAAGCCCCGAAGCTGCCGGAGATCGATGCCGATTTCGCGAAGGCGCTCGGCGTTGCCGACGGCGACGTGACGAAGCTGCGCGACGAAGTCCGTGCGAACCTCGAGCGCGAGGTGAAGCGCCGCATTCAGGCGAAGACCAAAGAGCAGGTGATGGACGCGCTGCTCGCTGCGAACCCGATCGAAGTGCCGAAGGCACTGGTCGAGCAGGAGTCGCTGCAACTGGCCGAGAACGCCAAGCGCGACCTCGAGATGCGCGGCATGAAGACTAAGGACATCCCGGTCGAACCGGCATGGTTCGCCGATCAGGCGGTGCGCCGCGTCAAGCTGGGCTTGATCATGGCAGAATTGGTCAAGGTCAAGGAACTCTACGCCAAACCGGAACAAGTTCGCGCTTTGGTGGACGAAATGGCACAGAGCTACGAAGATCCTGCTGAACTCGTGCGCTGGTATTACGCTCAGCCGGAACGGCTCGCGCAGGCGGAGGCGGTGGTGATCGAGGACAACGTGGTCGCGTGGGTTGCGTCCGAGGCGCAGACCACCGACAAGCCGGTGTCTTTTGACGAACTGATGGGTAACGCGGCCTGACGCCGCAAAGGGCGAACGATGAGCAACTCAGCGCCACACGGAAGCAATTGGGACCCGGTCGGCCTCGGCCTGGTCCCGATGGTCGTCGAACAGAGCGGTCGCGGCGAGCGCGCCTACGACATCTACTCGCGACTGCTGAAGGAGCGGGTGATCTTTCTGGTCGGGCCGGTCAATGACGTGACCGCGAACCTGATCGTGGCGCAGCTCCTGTTCCTCGAGTCCGAAAACCCGGACAAGGACATCTACTTCTATATCAACTCCCCGGGCGGATCGGTGTCCGCGGGCATGGCGATCTACGACACGATGCAGTTCATCAAGCCGCATGTCAGCACCTTGTGCATCGGCATGGCGGCGAGCATGGGCTCCTTCCTGCTCGCCGCGGGCGAAAAGGGCAAGCGCTTCTGCCTGCCGAACTCGCGAGTGATGATCCACCAGCCGCTGGGCGGTTTCCAGGGGCAGGCGTCGGACATCGAGATCCACGCGCGCGAGATTCTCAGCATCCGCGCGAAACTCAACGAAATGCTCGCGAAACATACCGGACAGCCGCTCGAGCGCATCGAGAAGGACACCGATCGGGACCGATTCATGTCGGCGACCGAGGCGACGGAATACGGGATCGTCGACCGTGTGTTGACGACCCGCTCGGACGCCTGAATCAAGAGAGGAAGACCATGACGGAGAAAAAGGCGGGAGGCGAAAAGCTTCTTTACTGCTCGTTCTGCGGGAAGAGCCAGCATGAGGTTCGCAAGCTGATTGCGGGTCCGTCAGTCTTCATCTGCGACGAGTGCATCGAACTGTGCAACGACATCATTCGCGACGAGATTTCCGAAGCGACCGATGCCGAAGGCGCGCGGGCGAGCCTGCCGACGCCGCAGGAGATCTGCGAGATCCTGAATCAGTACGTGATCGGGCAGACGCAGGCGAAGCGCAATCTTTCAGTCGCCGTATATAACCATTACAAGCGTCTGCGCCATCTCGCGGTCCGCAAGGACGAAGTCGAGCTGTCGAAGAGCAACATCCTGCTGATCGGACCGACCGGATCGGGCAAGACGCTGCTCGCACAGACGCTTGCACGCCTGCTCAACGTGCCCTTCGTGATGGCCGATGCGACGACGCTCACCGAAGCCGGCTACGTCGGAGAGGACGTCGAGAACATCATCCAGAAGCTGCTGCAGAAGTGCGACTACGACGTCGACAAGGCGCAGAACGGCATCGTCTATATCGACGAGATCGACAAGATCTCGCGCAAGTCGGACAACCCGTCGATCACGCGCGACGTGTCGGGCGAGGGCGTGCAGCAGGCGCTCCTGAAGCTCATCGAAGGCACGGTCGCTTCGATTCCGCCGCAGGGCGGGCGCAAGCATCCGAACCAGGACTTCATCCAGGTCGACACGACGAACATCCTGTTCATCTGCGGCGGCGCATTCGACGGCCTCGACAAGGTGATCCGCAATCGCACCGAGAAGATCGGCATCGGTTTCGGCGCGCAGATCAAGAGCCGCGAAGGCAGGGACGTGTCCGAATCGTTCCGCCAGGTCGAGCCTGAAGACCTGATCAAGTTCGGCCTCATCCCCGAGTTCGTCGGCCGGCTGCCGGTCGTCGCGACTTTGCAGGAACTCGACGAGGAGGCGCTGATCCAGATCCTCGTGGAGCCGAAGAACGCACTCGTGAAGCAATACCAGAAGTTGTTCTCGATGGAAGGCGTCGAACTGGAAATCCGCCCGGCCGCGCTCCACGCAGTCGCGAGAAAGGCGATTCGCAGGAAGACCGGGGCACGTGGATTGCGTTCGATTCTCGAGTCGGCATTGCTCGACATCATGTACGACCTGCCGGCAATGGAAGGCGTCGAAAAGGTGGT
The DNA here is from genome assembly GCF_032027225.1 of Aromatoleum sp. Taxonomy (GTDB): domain Bacteria; phylum Pseudomonadota; class Gammaproteobacteria; order Burkholderiales; family Rhodocyclaceae; genus Aromatoleum. The sequence goes on from NZ_JAVSMM010000016.1 coordinate 115,489, forward strand.
TGTCGACGAAGGAACGATCGAAGAGGGCGCTCAGCCGCTGCTGATTTACGCGGAACAGGCCAAGGTATCCGGTTCGAACTGAACGGTTGACCGCCGATCCGGTCGCGCGACGCTTGATTTTTCCTGGTCGGGCCCCCATGTGGGCTCGACACGTCTTTAGAGGTAAAAACAATCATGTCAGGCCCGCTTGACCTCCCCACCGAACAAATGGAACTGCCCCTCTTGCCCCTGCGGGACGTCGTCGTGTTCCCGCACATGGTGATTCCCCTCTTCGTCGGGCGCCCGAAGTCGATCAAGGCGCTCGAGAACGCAATGGAGGCGGGCAAAGGAATCCTCCTCGTCGCGCAGAAGTCCGCTGCGAAGGATGAGCCGTCCGCCGAAGATCTCTACGAGATCGGCTGCATCGCGAACATCCTGCAGATGCTCAAGCTGCCCGATGGCACGATCAAGGTGCTTGTCGAAGGCGTGCAACGCGCGCGTGTCGATTCCGTCGAGGATCAGCGCAGCGTCTTCGTCGCGAAAGTCACGCCGGTGCCGGTGCCCGAGGTCGATAACAACGAGCTCGAGGCAATGCGCCGCGCGATCATCGCGCAATTCGACCAGTACGTGAAACTGAACAAGAAGATTCCGCCGGAGATCCTCGCGTCGCTCGCCGGAATCGAGGACCCGGGTCGCCTCGCGGACACGATCGCCGCGCACCTGCCGCTGAAGCTCGAACAGAAGCAGGAAGTGCTCGAGATGTTCGGCACCGGCGAGCGGCTCGAGCGGCTGCTGACCCAGCTCGAAACCGAACTCGACATCCTGCAGGTCGAAAAGCGCATCCGTGGGCGCGTCAAGCGCCAGATGGAGAAGAGCCAGCGCGAGTACTACCTCAACGAGCAGGTCAAGGCGATCCAGAAGGAACTCGGGGAAGGCGAGGAAGGTGCCGATCTCGAGGAGATGGACAAGAAGATCAAGGCCTCCGGGATGCCGAAGGAGGCGCTCGCGAAGGCTCAGTCCGAGCTCAAGAAGCTGCGCCTGATGTCGCCGATGTCGGCCGAAGCGACCGTCGTTCGCAACTACATCGAGACGCTGATCGGCCTGCCGTGGAAGCGCAAGTCGCGCGTCAGCAAGGACCTCGGCGAAGCCCAGAAGGTGCTCGATCGCGACCACTACGGTCTCGAGCGCGTCAAGGAACGCATCCTCGAATATCTCGCGGTCCAGCAGCGTGTCGACAAGGTCAAGGCACCGATCCTGTGCCTCGTCGGCGCGCCCGGCGTCGGCAAGACCTCGCTCGGCCAGTCGATCGCGAAGGCGACGAACCGCAAGTTCGTGCGCATGGCGCTCGGCGGCGTGCGCGACGAAGCCGAGATCCGCGGCCACCGCCGCACCTACATCGGCTCGATGCCGGGCAAGATCCTGCAGAACATGCAGAAGGTCGGCGTCAAGAACCCGCTGTTCCTGCTTGACGAAGTGGACAAGCTCGGTCAGGACTTCCGCGGCGACCCGAGTTCGGCGTTGCTCGAAGTGCTCGACCCGGAGCAGAACCACACGTTTGCCGACCACTACATCGAAGTCGACTTCGACTTGTCCGATGTGATGTTCGTCGCGACCGCGAACACGCTGAACATCCCGGCCCCGCTTCTCGACCGGATGGAAGTGATCCGCCTGTCGGGTTACACCGAGGACGAGAAGGTCAATATTGCCCAGCGCTATCTGCTGCCCAAGCAGATGAAGAACAACGGCCTGAAGCGCGACGAGTTGTCGGTCACCGAGGACGCGCTGCGCGACGTCTGCCGCTATTACACGCGGGAGGCCGGCGTGCGCAGCCTCGAGCGCGAAGTCTCGAAGATCTGCCGCAAGGTCGTGAAGTCGCTGGTGCTGCGCAACCGGTCGACGAAGATCGTCGTCAATGCGAAGACCCTCGACAAGTATCTGGGCGTGCGCAAGTACTCGTTCGGCGTCGCCGAGAGGGAAAACCAGGTCGGCCAGGTCACGGGGCTCGCCTGGACCGAGGTCGGCGGCGAGTTGCTGACGGTCGAGGCGGTCGTGTTGCCGGGCAAGGGCAAGGTCATGACGACCGGCAAGCTCGGCGAGGTGATGCAGGAGTCGATCCAGGCCGCGCTATCGGTCGTGCGCAAGCGCGCCCGCTCGCTCGGCATCCACGACGACTTCTACCAGAAGAGCGACATCCACATTCACCTGCCGGAAGGCGCGATCCCGAAGGACGGTCCGTCGGCCGGCATCGCGATCTCGACCGCGCTGGTTTCGGTGTTGACCGGGATTCCGGTGCGGTGCGACGTCGCGATGACCGGTGAGATCACGTTGCGTGGCGAGGTTCTCCCGATCGGCGGCCTGAAGGAAAAACTCCTCGCGGCCGTGCGCGGTGGAATTCGGACCGCGCTGATTCCCGAGGAGAACGTCAAGGATCTCGCCGAGATTCCCGACAACATCAAGAATGCGCTGAAGATCACGCCGGTGCGCTGGATCGATCAGGTGCTCGAGCACGCGCTCGAGCGTCAGCCGCAGCCGCTGACCGAGTCAGAGGTCGAAGACCACGCCCGCGCGGTGCGGGACGAGTCCGAGTCCGCTGCCGGCGGAAAAGCGGTGCGCGCGCATTGAGATCTATGTTGCGGTAATTCCCCGGAGTCGCAGCCGTTTGCAATCCAAAGGTTGCAACGGCTGCGGCCTCGGGGTGCGTCGACCTGCGCGGGCGGGAACGCTGCTGTCGTGCCTCCTAGCAGTGTGTTGATTTACGATAAATCCTAGTATTAGCGGGTATTTCAGGGCTGATATAATTCCATTCGAATCAACAAATCAATAATCTCGATGCGTGGCACCGACCACAAACAGAACGCTCTGTTCAGTTACGTCAATATTGAGGACCGCATTCCTGCCGACCACCCGTTGCGTC